>CAWIDL010000024.1:0-284912 GCA_963834795.1 uncultured delta proteobacterium
ATGGATTTGTCAATAAATTTTTTATTCTGGGAAAGCCACGGGAGCAAAATTCCGGTGGATTTTTATATTTGACAACCCCTTTCTTTCTCCATAAAATTAAGTGAATAGATGTACAAATCTTAGAGCAGGCCCATCCCCACGATTTTCCAGGAAGCGGCCCGGCAACCACAATTTCCCCACCCCGCGGCCTCCGGGGGCGGCGCCGCACCCGGTATAGAAGGAAGGAGTCTTTTTTTTTGTTCTGGATTAATGGGAGAGGAGGAACCCTATGGTCATCGGGGAATCAAAGCCCCTGGCGGAAATCCTGGAAAAGGTCAAGGATTTTAAAAATATTGTGGTGGCCGGCTGCAAAGGTTGCGTCACTGTTTGTTGCGTAGGCGGCGAGAAAGAAGTGGCTATCCTGGCCTCCGAACTCCGGATTGCCCGCAAGGCCGCCGGCAGCGAGCTGGAAGTGAAGGAATATACCTGCGAACGGCAGTGTGACCCGGAATACATCGAGCCTCTGGATGACCTGGTGGCCAACGCCGACGCCGTGGTCTCCATCGCCTGCAGCGTCGGGCCCCAGTACATCGTGGCCCGCTACCCCTACCTCAAAGTCTTTCCCGGGGTCAACACCACCAGCATTGGCGGCGCCGTGGAACACGGGGTCTGGAAGGAGTTTTGCCAGGCCTGCGGCAACTGCATCATCGACGATTTCGGCGGCCTCTGCCCCATCACCCGCTGCGCCAAGCAGTTGCTCAACGGCCCCTGCGGCGGCTCTTCCCAGGGCATCTGCGAAGTGGGCAAGGGCAGCATCCCCTGCATCTGGCAGCTCATTTATGATCGTCTGCAGAACTTGGGGGAGCTTCACAAGCTCACCGAAGTTCAGTTATCTAAGAATTGGTCCACCAGCCGCGACGGCGGGCTGCGCACATCGATACGGGAGGAGTTGAAACAATGACCGCCGAATATGTTGCGGGAAGCAAACTGGAAAAGATCTTCAAAAGCGGCCAGAAGGCAGTCACCGGCGAATGCGGTCCCCCCCGCGGGTCCGACGCCGAGCATTTCCGGCACAAGGCCAATTATCTAAAAAACGTCGTAGACGCGGTGAATGTCACCGACAACCAGACCGCAGTGGTGCGTTTCTGTTCTATGGCTGCCTGTAAGATCCTTTTGGAAATGGGAATAGAGCCGGTGATGCAGATGGTCACCCGGGACATGAACCGCATCGGCTTGCAGAGCAATGTACTGGGGGCCGCCGCCCTGGACATCAAGAACCTGCTGTGCCTCACCGGCGACCACCAGTCCTTCGGCGACCATCCCCAGTCCAAAAATGTCCACGATATGGACTCGGTGATGCTGCTGCACACGGTGAAGACCATGCGGGACGAAGGCAAGATGGTGAGCGGCACCGAGTTGCAGGGCCGGCCCCGCATGTTCTTAGGCGCCGCCGCCAACCCTTTCGCCGATCCCCAGGAGTTCCGGGTGGTGCGCATGGGCAAGAAGATCGCTGCCGGGGCCCAGTTCATCCAGACCCAGTGCATTTACAACATGGAGCGCTTCCGGAAGTTCATGGAGACGGCTAATGACATGGGCCTCACGGAAAAGACCTTTATCATGGCCGGCATTACCCCGCTGAAATCCGTGGGCATGGCCAACTACATGAAGAAATTCGTCCCCGGCCTGGATGTGCCCGATCACTACATCACCCGGCTCAAGGGGGTACCCAAGAATAAGGTGGCCGCGGAAGGCATCAAGATCGCAGTGGAGCAGATCCACGAGTGCCTGTCCATCAAGGGCGTCTCCGGCATCCACCTGATGGCTATCGAATGGGAGGACCGGGTCCCGGAGATCATCGAGGCCGCCGGCTTGCTGCCCCGGCCCAAGGTGGAAGCCGATTAAAACATAAATAAAATGAATAGTAGGGCGGGCCGCAGTAATCGCCGCCAAGATTGAAAAGTGGGGCGGTTCCCGCCCGCCAAAGCCCGGTCCCCGCACCGGGCTTTTTTTCTTGAGGTGGACCCGCGGCTCCCCGGCGCTTCTAAAAGTCGTTGACAAAAAGCGGTTAATATATAAAATTCGATCAATGTGCCAATCCAACTCAGGAGAGTAAGATGTCCGAACTTCTGCAGGTGAGCGATACCGATTTCGAACAGGAAATCTTGAAGTCGGATATTCCGGCCATGGTGGACTTTTGGGCGGCTTGGTGCGGTCCTTGCCGGGCCATCGCCCCGGTGGTGGAAGAACTGGCGCGGGATTACGCGGGCAAGGTCAAGGTGGCCAAGATGAACGTCGACGAAGATTCCAAGACTCCTGCCAAGTATGGCATCCGGGCCATTCCTACCCTGATCATCTTCAAAAACGGCCAGGTGGTGGACCAGATCACCGGCGCGGTTTCCCGTTCCATCATCGAGAATGCCCTGAAAAAAGCCTTATAAGCTGCAGTGTCTATGTCTTCTTGGTACCATCACTCGATCATCAGCGGCAGCCAGATGGAGAAACCCCGGGGGCGGCATGAGCCGCCCAGACTGCGGCAAGCTAACTGGAAAACCTCTTCACACGGGTGAGATATGAAGAGCAAGACTTTAGCCCCCCGCGTTGCCAGGTTGCTTCTGCCCCTGGTATTCCTATCCTTCACCTTTGGCTGCTCCACCGTCAAGGGCTGGTTCCAGAGCAAGAAACCCGACGGGACGCCGGATGTGATGGCCAGCCAAGGCATCCAGGATTTGCAAAAGAAGAAGTTCGAAGATGCCATCGAAACCTTCCAGAAGGTCCGGGATCGTTATCCTTACAGCGACCAGGCCATGCTGGCCCAGATCAAATTGGCGGACGCCTATTTTTACAAGAAGAAATACGACGAGGCCCTCCAGGCATACAAGGAATTCGAAAAGCTGCATCCCACCAACAAGGCCGTGCCCTATTGCATCTATCGTGAGGGTCTCTGTTTCTACCGGCAGCGCTCCACCATCGACCGGGACCAGACCTTCACCACCAAGGCCATGGAAGAATTTAGCCGCTTGAAAAAGAAGTATCCCGAATGTGAATACATCCCAAAGGCGGACGGATTCATGGCCCAGTGCCGCCGGGACTTGGCGGAGCATGAGTTTTACGTGGCGCAGTTCTACTTCAAGACCAAACGTTATCAGGCGGCCCTGCAACGGTACCAGACCGTGGCCGATGAATATCCCGATTTCCCCAAGAAAATCGAAGTTCAGAAGCGCATCAACGAGTGCCAGAAGATCCTGGCCAGCCCCGAAAAGGAGCCCAAAGGCGGCTTCTTTTCCCCCGTCGCCAAGATCTTTGACGCCAAGTGGTAAAGGAATGGCGCCGGGGAACGGCGCCCCCTTTTCCCTGTTGTGCAGTTTTCGGTTTGCGATTATCTAAAATAAGAATTATGAAGGAGTTGCAGGTATAAGTTAGTTCTTCTTGCAGAGCGAAAAGCTAGAACTCCCCAGGAAAGTTCCCGGAGATGGATGAGCGGGAACCCGGCCCATAACCTTCCTAAGCGAAATCCGAAAAATTAGGGAATGAGTCCCCGGGTCTGCAGCCGCGGCCGCGGGTCCGTCAGGTGGCGCTACCGAAAAAACCCTTACTCCCACTTATGGATCTTGAGGGCTTCCAGGGTGCGGTAATCGGTGAGGTCGTGGTGAATGGGGGTAACAGAGATGAAGCCGGCGGCCAGGGCCCCGTAGTCCGTCTCTGGGTCCGGGGGGCGGCGTTCATTGATCTCCGCCAGCCAATAGTAGACGTGTTCCCGAGGATCCACCCGGCGCTCGAAGTGCTCCACCGGAGGACCCACGTCCTGCCGGGTGAATTTAAGCCCCAGGATCCGGTCCGGCGGCAGGGCCGGCAGGTTGATATTGAGGCAGACCCCATCCTTCCAGCCGGACCAGGAGCGGAGCCGGACCACCGTCTCCCGGGCCAGCCGGGCGGCGGCGGCGAAATCCGCCTCGTCCTTATAAGAATTGAGAGACACTGCCATGGCCCGCACCCCCAGGATGGAGGCCTCGGTGGCCGCGGATACGGTGCCGGAGTAAAGGACGTTGATCCCGACGTTGGGACCCAGGTTGAGGCCCGAGACCACCATTTGCGGGGGCTCCAGTAGCAGCTCCGACAGGGCGATCTTGACGCAGTCCGCCGGGGTGCCGCTCACCGCCCAACCCTGGACCCCGCCGTCCAGACTGACTTTTTTGACCCGCAGGGGGGTAATCAGGCTGATGGCGTGGCCTACGGCGCTCTGTTCGCTCTCCGGGGCCACCACCGACACCTCTCCCAATTGGCGCAATTCCTGATAAAGGGCCCACAGGCCCGGGGCGTAAATGCCGTCGTCATTGGTCAGCAGAATCATAGGTTAAATTATAGCATGTTTTGGCTTTAGGATGGGCGGCGCCGGCCCGGGAAATTTGCCCGGGTAAAAGGCAGAGGCGCCGCCGCAGCTACGCCCTGCCCGATCTTTAGGCTTATCTCGGATCTACCGGATCATCTTTCGGCTGGCGGTGGCGCGGTGAGCCGGGTCATCTCCTCCTGCCACCGGGTGAAGTCCTCTTGGGGGATGACGGCGGTCACCGTGGTTCCTCCGGAGGTGGCGCGGACTTCCGTCTCCGCCTGGCCCTTTACCAAATTACCCAACTGCTCCAGACGGAAGAGAGGCTTGCCGGCCTGGTCGAAGAGCTCCACCACGAAGACGGGGGCGGCCGGGGCGCCGGCCTGGGGCAAGTTGAGCAGACGAGAGGATTCCAGCTTCCGGAAGTTAATCAGGGCCATCTCCAAACGATATGCGGGGTGCTGCACTTCGGCCCGGTTCGGCCCGGTGATCTTCCAGCCCTCCCGTTCACGCCGCGCGGTCCAGGTTTGCCCTGGGTGGCCCCAGGCCACCTGGCCCACTTCCGGGATAAGGCCGGTCCAGAGCCGCCGGTCTTCCAGGTTGGCTACCCCTCGCTGAATCTTCTCCGGAAGATTCCGGGCCACCATAACCACCGGGCCCTGGGCCCCCCCCCGGGCATAAACTCCATTAGGGGTCTGGGCCCCCAAATATATACTTTCGACCTCCTGGGGGCTCGCGACGGTGACTTCCATCCTGGCCTGGGGAGCCAAGCCCGCGGCCTGCAAGTCCAGGGGAGGGGTCGCCGGGAACTCGGTGACCTGGGCCCCAGAAAGCTCCTGCAGCAACTGCTCCATCCGCGGAGAGCTCAACCGCATCTCGGGCCGTCCTACCCAGCGCCAGGTATTGCCGTTGCCCTTCTCCAGATCCACCTGGTTCTGATCGTTGCGAATCCTGAGGGACTTAACCTGGTCCGGCTTAAAGGCCCAGAGGTTCCTATCCCGCAGGGCAAACAGTTGCAGGTTCAGGGAATCCCGGGCCCCGGGGGCGATGATGAAGACGCCGGGGGCATCGTCCTTCCGGGCATAGTAGCCCTGGCTCGCCGGGACCGCTTCCCCCAACGCCAGGCGGTGCTGCTCCCCCTGGGCGATGAAGGAGACCTGCAACGCCGGCTGGTCCAGGCCGAAGACTTTGAGATCCCCGGGCCCCAGGTCCCGCACCATCTTGAGGTTGGCCAGCTGCCGCAACATCTCCTCCACCGTTGCGGCGTCGGCCTTGGCCTTCTGGGGCCGGGTGATCTCCCAGTCCTTTCCCTGTCGGGCCAATTGAATCTCCCCGCCAGGCCTTTTCAGGGTAATGGCGCTGATTTCGCCGGTCTTGAAAGCAAACACCTGTTTGGCCTGGAGCTCCCGGACCTCACGATGGACCTGATACCACCACAGGCCCACGTAGGTCGCCACCAGAGCCAGGAAGACCACGGCATAGGGAATCAGCCGACGGGGATTCACTTCCTGGACCTCCGGAGCCGATAGGCCCGAATCCCCGCCAGCAGCATCACCAGCGGGGCCCACACCAGGCTGGCCAGGAGCAGGATCCAGAGCTGACGGCCCGTTAACACCAGGAGCTGGGCCTTCAAGGCTTTCCGCACCATGATCTGCTGCTCTTCCGCGGCCAGGAAGTTTACGGTATTCAAAAACAGGTCACCGTTGCCCAACAGATTGAAGTAGGCGTTAGAGGCAAAATCCACACTGCCGTAAACCGCCAGGTAGCCCCGGTTCTTTTCCTCCGGCTGCCCGGGGCCCGGTTGCTGCTCTTTTGCAGAAGATCCGGGCTTCCCCTCCGGCTTGATTTCTGCCAGGGCCCCGATGATGAAGGGGCCCTTCTTGTCCGTCTTGGGATCGAAGTTCCCTTTGCCGCTCTTCAGCCATTCCTTGCCTATTTTCCCGTAGCTCGTGCTCATACTGCTCACCAGGGTCTGCAAGACCACCCCTTTCACATTCTTGCCCAGGGCCAGGGGGCGGGACATGGGGTAAATGGTCAGGGTGTTCTTAAAATCCCGGGTTATCCGGGTGGGACCATAGCGCACCGCCAGGGGCATGACCGGGCTAAGGCGCAGGGATTGGCTGACCTGGTTGACATCCAGGATAATGCCGTCATCCAGGGTGATGCCGTAGCCAGCCAGGAAACCTTTCAGCCCTGCATCCTGGAAGGGCTCCATCATCACCAGCAGGCGGCCGCCCCGGTTCAGGTAGCCCTTCAGGGCCTCCACCTCGCCGCCCAGGAGTGGCTTGTTGGGAGAGGCCACGATGACCGCCGCGGCATCCTGGGGCACCTCGGGCTGGGTCACCAGGTTGAGGCTACCAACCTCATAGCCCTCGTTATCCAGGGCCCGGTTGGCCGTTTGCAGGCCGATGGGCTCTTGGTCGGCCGGATCCCGCTCGCCATGCCCACTGAGGAGATAGACCTTCTTGCTCAGCGGTTTCAAAATGCAACGCAGGGCGTTGCTGAGGCTGTCCTCGTCGGGGCGGTCCGCCATCTGGCGCCGGCCCTCATATTCCAGGAGGACATTGCCGGGAAAGCGGTAGCCCGCCTCCTTGGCCTTGAGGGGTTCCCGCTCCGGGTCCAGTAATTGCCAAGTCACCTTCGGGTTGTAGTAAGCATACCTTTGAAGCAGGTCCTTGATGGGTTCCCGCTCGGGGGAGCCCTCGGGTATAAAGGCGATCATGGCCAGGGTGCGGTCCACCTGCTTAAGCAGGTTCCGGGTGACCGGGGTAAGAGACTGGCTCTGGCCCCGGGTCAGGTCCCAGCGCACCTGGTGCCAATCGGCCAACAAGGCCACCACGATGAGAACTCCCGCCACCAGCAGCACCGAGGCCAGGGAGCCGGCGCTGTAAACTACTTTTCGGTTCTTGAATCCGTCCAGGGGGTCCACTTTTATGCTCTCCAGCGCCGGGATTCGAGTTGCCTCTTGGTGAGGAAGAGGAAGAAAAAGATGAAGCTGGCGCAATATACCAGATCCCGGGTATTGATCACCCCTTTGCTGAAATTGTCGTAATGCTCCGTCAGTGACAAAAACTGCATAACCCTGCCCAGGGCGCCTCCCGCCCCCAGCTCCTGCGCCCAGCCAATGACCCATAACAGCAGGAGCAGGGCAAAGCCCACCACCCCGGCGATGATCTGATTTTCCGTGAGACTGGAGGCGAACAGGCCCAGGGCCAGAAAAGAGGCCCCCAGCAGCACCACCCCCAGGTAGCCGGCGGCCAGGGCGCCTAAATCCACCCGGGTCATGAAGCAGAGAGCCAGGGAGTAGCTGGCGGTGAAGGCCAGGAAGATGAGGTAGATCAGGAAGGCGGCCGCGAACTTACCCAGGATGATGGACCAGTCCGCCAGGGGATAGGTAAACAAGAGTTCGGCGGTCCCGGACCGCTTCTCTTCGGCCAACAGGCGCATGGTGAGCAGGGGCACCAAAAACATCAAGACGATGGCCATCACCATGAACAGAGGCTGGTAAACCATGTTCTGGGGATTCAGTTGCGCCGCCACCTGAGGGTTGCTGGCCTGCGCCGCCGCCATGCTGGTAATCCCATAGTAGACGGCGTTGGCATAAAAAAAATATCCGGTCAGCAACAGGAAGAAGAAGCCGGTGATGTAGAAGATGGGACCGGCGAAATAGATGATGAGCTCCTTTTTGAGCAATGCCGCAAAACCGCTGAAATTTTTCATGACTCTGCCTCGGTCTCCTCCTCAGTCACCAGGTTGAGGAACACCTCCTCCAGGGTGAATTCCTGGGCTTTCAACTCCAGCAGGTCGAAGCCCTGCTGCACCAGCAACCGGGCCAATTCCGGTCTTAAGTCCTGGTCATTGCCGCCTTCCACCAGGTAGCGGCCCTCTCCGCGGTTATTCACCCGGGCCACCCCCGGGACCGCCTGCAGGGCTGCGGTAACCTGGGCCTCCGGGCCCTGCACCGCCAGACTGATGCGGGCGCCCTGGCCCAATTGCCTGGAGAGATTCTCCGGGGTATCGCTGGCCACAATCCGGCCCCGGTTGATGATGATCACCCGGTGGCACAACTGGGCCACCTCCGGCAGGATGTGGCTGCTCAGGATCACCGTGTGGGCGCCTTCCAGATTTTTGATGAGGCCGCGAATCTCCACGATCTGGGAGGGGTCCAGGCCAATGGTGGGTTCATCCAGGATGAGCACCGGGGGCTGGTGCAGCAGGGCCTGGGCCAGCCCCAGGCGCTGCCGGAAGCCCTTGGACAGGGCGGCCCCCAGTTTGCCCTCCACTTCCTCCAGGCCGCAGGCCGCCATGACCCTGCGGATCTCCGCCGCCTGTCCCGCAGCCTCCACCCCCTTGGCCTGGGCGGCAAACCGCAGGAACTGGACCACCGTCAGGTCCGGATAGAGGGAGACGTTCTCCGGCAGATACCCCAGGGAACGCCGCACCTCCAGGGATCGCTCGACGCAGTCGAAGCCGTTGATCCGGGCAGTGCCGGAGGTGGGTGCCAGATAACCCGCCAGCATTTTCAGGGTGGTGGTCTTGCCAGCGCCGTTGGGACCCAGGAACCCCACGATCTCCCCGGCCGCCACCTGAAAGTCGAGGTGTTCGACGGCCAGCAGTGGGCCGTAATATTTGGTCAGGTCCCGGACTTCGATCATCATTTCCATGCCTTTCCCATCCGCTCAAGACTTCTTTGGGATTGCAAACCTTAGGGCGGGCAAGGCCCACTCTACACGGGCGGCCCAATCACAGGCTGGAAGCCTGTGCCACTGCCGCCCCTACTGGATGGCAAACAACATGTTATTTTAAATCATCTTCTCTGGTCTGACAAGGGGAGTGAAACGGCGGTAGTGGGTCATTTTGAATTTCAAGGGGAGTAGATTTTTAAGCCCGGCTATGCAATAATTAATTCATGCCTGAACGTCCAAAGAGACCTAAGCGCCCTCGTGATCTGAACCTCCTGGCGAAGATGATTGTTGAGATAGCCACAGAGGGCGAACCTGCCGAAATTCCCTCCGAGAAAAACCCCCACGCGGTCGCCTTGGGTAAATTGGGTGGCAAGAAGGGCGGTCTAGCCAGAGCTAAAAAATTATCTGCCGAAGACCGGAAAGAGTCTGCTAGGAAGGCTGCTAAGGCTAGGTGGTCTAAAAAATAGTTTATGGAAGATTTCCTGAAAGAATCCTACCAGCCATTATCCTCCGTTCCGGGAATCCCGTCTTATACGGCCAGGAAACCGAATCTCCGTATCTTATGCGGATCAATCTAATTATTGTTAAGTGTAAGACATGAAGAGAAAAAGAAATGACAAGCGGACCTGATTTTTCTGAAGCCACAAAGCAAACATTGGCAAAAAGGGCCGGACAAGTCTGTTCCAATCCCGAGTGCAGAAGACCAACAAGTGGACCACATTCCGATGAGAGCAAAGCCGTCAACCTGGGTGAAGCAGCACACATTCGGGCTGCCCGTCCTGGGCAGGCTCGATACGACGCCAACATGACGGATGAGGAGCGAGCCTCCATTTCTAACGGTATCTGGCTTTGCAAAGAATGCGCACGGAGAATTGATGTCGATGAAGCCAAATACCCTGTTGCTCTCTTCGCCGAATGGAAGGGCATACATGAGAAATGGATATCCAACGGAAAACCGGAGCCGGCCGGGAGAGAGATTTTTGCTAAGAACGGAGGCGTTGGAGGTGTCATATCCAACGAAGGTCAGGGCATTGGCCTTGACATTCAGCATGCGGGGAAAGGCCCTGCCGAACGGATCGTTGTTGAGGGGTCAGGGATCGGTGAAGTTATTACGAATACAGGTACCGGAACTGGCAAGAGAATTGTCTCATCGGGTGGCGGCTCAGCCTCTGAAAGCCATGTCATTGTGAATCGTCCAGTAAGAACAGCTGCGGCACTGGTCTCCAAGCTGGTACTGAAAGACTGTGATCACTGTGGCCGATCTGTACAATTCTCAAAGGTTATTCAGGGGCTTGCTGGAGACCACGAGCCTTTGGTATCGGTTCGTTGTCCGTTCTGTGGAGGTAGCAACACGATATAAAATTGCCACTTAACCATGGCATGCACCGGATCGCCGATAAATCCGGCTCCAGGTGATGCCTATGTTCATCCTCTCCCTTCCTTTCGCTCCACCGCCACGGAATTCTAATGCCCCTTGACTGAGTAATCCTCGCTTAAATTTTTTTTTGGGGATAGTCAATTTTTTTCTTAACAATGCGAAACCGCTCTAGTATATTGGTCATTAAGAGGTCATTATGAACAAATTGAGCATCGAACGGCGCGCAAAGATAATCGGTTGTTTGGCTGAGGGCAACAGCATTAGAGCTACAGCCCGCATGACCGATTCTGCAAAAAACACCGTGGTCAAACTCCTGGTGGATATCGGCCAAGCTTGCGCCGAATATCAGAATCAGACCTTGCGAAAACTCAAATGCAAGCACATTCAATGCGATGAAATCTGGGGTTTCTGCTACGCCAAGGCCAAGAATGTCCCGGATGAGAAGAAAGGTCAATTTGGTTATGGTGATGTCTGGACCTGGACGGCCATATGCGCTGAATCAAAACTGGTTGCGGCTTGGTTGGTAGGCACCCGAGACGCCGCAACTGCCTTTGTTTTTATGGAAGACTTGGCCTCTCGGTTTTCTCACCGGATTCAACTTACCACGGACGCCCACAAAGCCTATTTAATAGGCGTAGAAGGGGCTTTCGGCACTGATATTGATTACGCCATGCTGATTAAAATTTATAGTGAAAGCGCCGAGGGCCAGAGGCGTTATAGCCCTGCTGAGTGTATCGGCTGCAAAACTGAGGTTATCACCGGCAACCCCGACCAGAAGCATATCTACACCAGCTATGCCGAGCGGCAGAACCTCACCATGAGAATGTCCATGCGCCGGTTTACCCGCCTTACCAATGCCTTTTCAAAGAAGGTGGAGAACCTGGCTCACGCCGTCTCCCTGCATTTCATGTTTTACAACTTCGGGAGAATCCATAAGAGCCTGAGATGTACCCCGGCGATGGAAGCGGGGGTGACCGATCATGTGTGGAGTTTGGAGGAAATCGCAAAATTAGCAGATTAACTTGTCTTTTCGGGTCTCCTTATCTCTTCTCTATCTTTGTAGACATCAAAGTTTGCCCAACAGGCCGTAGCCAAATCTGTTCCAGCAGGAGGAAACCCAGCATGAATAATCTTTTTGCCTTTTTGCTTCAAAAATTTAACTGCCGGTATTAGATCGCGATCCATAGTAGATAATACAGCAAAATCGTATGCGTCCTCCCATGCCAAGCGAATCAAGTCAGTAGCAATCAGGGTATCTACTCCCTTTTCTATTGTTCCAATCATTAAAGCCGCACAGTCTTGATGGGGACAGGTTCTGATTTCCTTGTGACAAATCGGGCATTTGGGGAAATTTTTGGGTTTCCTTTCAATGCAATCAACAGTGACGCCTGGAGCTTTATTCAGAACAGTAATAGCCCATCTGTTAAATCCTTTGCCATCCGGGGTATTAGGATTGAAAGAAGTATAAATTTGAATTCCCTCAAATGAATAATCTGTGACCTGGATTAATTCACAGGCTTTGCGAGCAAGCCAAGGCCCCAAATCAAACCATTTTATCAGAAACCGATAGTCCTCTAATCCTCTTTCTGCTGCTTCCCTTTGGTTAATAGTTAATTGGAAATTCCAATAATCTACGAATACTCTGATTCGGTGCATCTTAGTCTCCTTTCTTGCTAAAAAAACAAAACAGGGAGTGAACCACTGGATCACTCCCTGGGGGTACAATTACCGACGTACATTATCCCTCCCCATGAAGAGAAGGGGTCCATCGGTGGGTATCAACGTGTTCTAGAAAATAATCACCTCTTGATATCCTTGTCAAGAGAAAAAATGCATATGTCTCAAAAAATTTCACTAGGTAGCGAAATTTCAGGCAATATTTTTTAAATTATAGCTTATCCATCGGGAAAATTCAACCCAAACTTTAGTAAATTTTAATCTTCAACCCCCCAATGCCCTACCTGATTATTAGATATGGAACCCCTGGAATTTGTTAAAAATGGTTCTGTATAAATTTCCTACAGAACCGATTCAAACTGATACACCACCGAAACGGCAGGGAGGATGCGACCCGAAATTTGGGTCAGACTTTAATGGTGGGCAGGGCCCGCCCAAAGACATAATGAGCCGGTGGTTAACCCCGCTCCCGAAAGGCGGCCACGGTGCGGGCCAGCCCTTCGGCCAGGGTCAGGCGGGGTTGCCAGTCCAGCAGTTTCCTGGCCCGGGTGCTGTCCAGGGCGCTGCGGCGCTGTTCCCCGGGCTTGGCCGGGCCATGGCCGGCCCCCGGGGAGAGCCGATGATCTCCTGAAGCTGGCGATAGACCGTAAGGATGTCCGTCTCCCGCCCGGTGCCGATATTAAAGACCCCGGCCCGGGGATAATCCAGGGCCGCCAGGTTGGCCGCCACCACGTCCTCCACGCAAACGAAATCCCTGGTCTGGAGGCCGTCGCCGTTGATCAGGGGCTGCTCCCCGGCCAGGAACTTTTCAATAAAGATGGCCACCACCCCCGCCTCACCCAGGCCGTTCTGCCGGGGCCCATAGACGTTGGCATAGCGCAGGGAGATGGGGGTGATGCCGTATTCCCGCTGATAAAAGTGGAGGTAGTGTTCCACCGCCAGCTTGGCAACCCCGTAGGGGCATTCCGGCAGGGCCCGGTCTTCCTCCCGGGCCGGCAGCGGGGCCTGATCTCCATACATGGCGCCGCCGGTGGAGGCGAAGAGGATTTTCTCCATCCCCACCCGGGCCGCGGCCTGGAAGAGATTCAGCGACCCCAGGATGTTCTCCCGGGCGTCCATTACCGGATCCTCCACCGAGAGCCGCACGCTCATCTGGGCGGCGTGGTGCGCCAACACCTGGGGCCGCCAGCGGCCAATGAGGTCGAAGGTCTCCTGGGATTGGATATCGTACGGGTAGAATTGGGCCCCCGCCGGCACCTGCTCCCGCCGGCCGCTGCTGAGATTGTCCACCACCGCCACTTCATGGCCCTGCCTGAGAAAGGCCTCAGCCAGATGGGAGCCGATGAATCCAGCCCCGCCCGTGAGCAAAATCTTTTTGGGTCCCGGCATCCTCGATTACCTCGCCTTCATCATATCTAATCCGGAACCGCCAAGGCAATCTTTCAAGCCGGCCTCAGTTAAGTTTTTTCCAAGGGAAAAAGAAGAATAGCATTGGCCGCGGAAATCCTGCTTGACTGTTACGCTTATAACCCATAAGGTAAAAAAGTAATTGATCTCAAAAAGGAGGGGGAGCCATGTTTGCACGGGCCCGTTTGGGTGGCCTGATCCTGGGCCTGGCGATCCTGCTGGCGCCGGCGGCGTCGGCAAAAGCCGCAGAGCCGGCAAAGGGTGCGGAGCCGGTGCTGAATCTGCCTCAGTTGGAGGAAATGGCGCTAAAATATAGTCCGGTGGTCAAGGCCAGCCGCAGTGAGGTCAAGTTTGCCAAGGAACAGAAGAATGAGGCCCATGCCTACCGCTGGCCCCAACTGGACACTACCGCTACCGGCGGGGTGGTGCCCAACGCCAAACTGGGAGAGATCCTTACGGTGCCGGGCCGCATGTTCTATCCCGACCCCATAGACAAGATTCACGGGGTCAATATCTTCGGCCACCTGGATTTTAGTGTGATCCAGCCCCTGTACACCTTCGGCAAGATCGCTTTCCGGGAGGAGGCCGCCGCCCACAACGTCAAGGTGAAGGAAGAAGCGGTGGCGGCCCAACAGGCGGAGATCGTCGTCCAGGTCTCCCAGGCTTACTATGGCCTGATCCTGGCGGCTCAGGGCAAAGAGGCGGTGAAAGAGGCCCGCTCTTACCTGAGCGAGACCCGCCAGCGCGTCGACCGGCTCATCGGCATGAACTCCCCCAATGCCAAGGAAACCGACCGATACCGCCTAGCCGCCTATGAAGGGGCCTTGGAAAAATCCAGCGCCGAAGCGGAGGAGGGCTCCAGGACGGCCTATCGAGCCTTGAAGGCCCTCATCGGCTATGGCGAGGGCCAGGATTTCAAGGTTGCCCAGGACCTGCCCGCACCCAGCGCCCCTGCCGGCGCCCTGGATACCTATATCCAAACCTCCCTGGAAATGCGCCCGGAATTCAAGGAGTTGAAAGAGGGGCTGGCGGCCCGGCAACTCCTGGTGGACGCCGCCAAGGCCGACCGCATGCCCTCCTTATTCTTTGCGGTGGTGGGCCAACTGGCCAGCGCCCCGGGCCGCCGCTATAACCCGGACCCCTATATCAACGATTATTTCAACGACAATGGGGCCCTGCCCATGGTTGGGGCCAAATGGCACTTCGACTTCGGCATCCTGAAGGCCAAGATCGGCCAGGCCCAGGCGGAACTGGAGCAGTTGCAGGAAGAGCAAAGGGTTGCCCTGATGGGCATCCCGGTGGAAGTGGCTAAAAGCTACGGGGAGGTGCGGCAATATTACCAATCTTCGGTGGGCATGGAAAAGGCCTACGTCAACTCCCGGCGCTGGCTGGTTACCTCCCTCAACAATTTCGACATGGGCCTGGGCAAGATGGATGACATCTTTCTGGCCTTTGAACGGTACGGGGTCTTCCGGGGCGACTACCTGATGGCCCTTTATCAGTACAACCTGTCGGTGGCCCAACTGGACAAAGCCACCGGGGCCTACCGCAGGAAGCTGCCGTCCGAGGGTCCCGCCCTCAAACCGGCGAGCCTCCCGGCCCCCGGATAAGGGCTTTATCCAGTGGCGCCGGCTGGGAGCCTTAATGGCGCGGCGGGTTTAATAATGGCGCGTAAGACGCGCCCTACTCCTGCCCCGGGCGCCTGGGGCGTGTCCTACACGCCGCCTGAGGTCCGGCGGCCACGGGCCGCCCTATAATTCGCCGCCAGGGCGACAGTGGCACAGGCTTCCAGCCTGTGATTGAGCCGCCCTGGCGCATATCTCACACCCCCCCCCAAAAAAAAGGCGCGTAGGGCGCGTCTTACGCGCCTTACGGCTACGAATTTAGATAATGCAGGGGCGACGCGGGCTCAACCTTCACCGGCCGATGAAGAACAGGCGGGCATAGACCAGCAACGGGGCGCTGAACAGAATGCTGTCCAGGCGGTCCAACATCCCGCCGTGGCCGGGGAGCAGTTTGGAGGCATCCTTCACCTGGGCCTGGCGCTTCAGCATTGATTCGAACAGGTCCCCCAAGAGGCCCGCCACCGCCAGGACCACGGCCAGGGCGGCCAGGGCCGGCCCCCCCATCCCCGGGAGCAGCCATTTCCCCGCCGCCACCCCCACCACCAGGCTGGCGGCCAGGCCGCCCACCACCCCGGCCCAGGTCTTGCCCGGGCTCACCGCGGGGTAGAGCTTGGTCTCTCCCAGGATCCGGCCCACATAATAGGCCGCGGTGTCCCCGGTAAAGATCACCATGAGGAACCACAGGACCCACCACTCCCCATCCACGAGGAACCGCAGCCAGATGAGGTGCCCCAACAGGAAGGGCAGATAGAGGAGGCCCAGGGTGTTGATCGCCAAATTTTGGCTTACCTGCGCAATGTGCTCGTAGCTCACCAGGTAGAAGAGAAACAGGATGAACAGGCACCAGAAAAGAGCGAACAGGACGATGCCAGGGTTGCAGTACAGGATGCCGGAGGGGGCGCACCACGGGTTGTTGGGATGGGCGGTGCAAAAGCTCAGCAGGATGAGGGAGCCCAGCAACACCGACTTAAAGCGCCGGGGTTTATCCGCCTCTGCCTGGAACATCACCAGGAACTCCCAGTGGCCCAAGGCGTTTACCACCAGGAGCACTACCACGAAGATGGCCAGCCCGCCCTGGAGCAGCGCCAGCACCAGGAGCGGCAGCAGAATTAGGGCCGTCAACCATCGTCGCGTTTCCACCGGGTACCCCTTGGCCCTGCCGTTCAGATCTCTTCGCCGGGTTTGATCAGACGCTGCTTATATTCCAGGGCGGCCCGGATATAGCCCCGGAACAGGGGGTGGGGGTCCATGGGACCGGATTTGAATTCCGGATGGAACTGGCAGCCCAGGAACCAGGGGTGGTCCGGGAGTTCGACAATCTCCACCAGTTCGCCGTTGGGGGAGGTCCCGGTGATCGCCAGACCGGCGGCGCTCAGTTTTTCCCGGTAAGAGTTGTTAAACTCGTAGCGGTGGCGGTGGCGTTCCATGATCTGGGTCTGGCCGTAGTCCCGGCCGGCCAGGGAGGTCTCTTTGAGGACGCAGGGGTAGGCTCCCAGGCGCATGGTGCCGCCCTTCTCCGATTCCCGGTCCCGGTGGATGATGGCGTCCCGGCGATAGTCGTACCATTCCCGCATCAGGTAGATGACCGGCTCGGCCGCCTCGGCGTCGAACTCCTCGCTGGTGGCCTCGGGTAGGCCGGCCACGTGCCGGGCGAACTCGATGACCGCCAACTGCATGCCGAAGCAGATGCCGAAGTAGGGGATGTGGTGTTCCCGGGCGTAGCGGATGGCCTGGATCTTGCCTTCCACCCCCCGCACCCCGAAGCCGCCGGGCACCAGGATGCCGTGCAGGTGTCCCAGCAAGCCCTCGGCTCCTTCCCGCTCCACCATCTCCGAATCGATGTAGGTGAGGGCCACCTGGACCTCGTTGGCCAATCCGCCGTGCACCAGGGCCTCGTGCAGGCTCTTGTAGGACTCCCGCAGGTCCACGTACTTGCCGACGATGCCGATCTCCACCCGGTCCTTGGGGTGCTTGATGCGTTGCACCAGCTCCTGCCAGGGTTCCAACTGGGGCGCCCGGGTCCAGATGTTCAGGATCTCCACCAGCTGCTGATCCAACCCTTCCTGGTGCAGGAGCAGCGGAATCTCGTAAATGTTGTCCACGTCCTGGGCGGTGATCACCCCGTCTGACTCCACGTTGCAGAAGAGGGCGATCTTGGCCTTGATCTCCTTGCTCAGGAGCTTTTCGGTGCGGCACAGCAGCAGGTGGGGCTGGATGCCGATGGAGCGCAGTTCCTTGACGCTGTGCTGGGTGGGCTTGGTCTTGACCTCGCCGGCGCTCTTGATGAAGGGCACCAGGGTGAGGTGGATGTAGCAGACGTTGTCCTTGCCCAGGTCGCCCTTGAGCTGGCGGATGGCTTCCAGAAAAGGCAGGCTCTCGATGTCGCCCACGGTGCCGCCGATCTCGATGATGGCCACGTCCACCGCGGGCGCCACCTGGAGGATGGCCTGCTTGATTTCGTCGGTGATGTGGGGGATGACCTGGACCGTGCCCCCCAGGTAGTCTCCCCGGCGCTCCTTGTTGATGACGTTATGGTAGATGCGGCCCGAGGTGAAGTTGTTTTCCTGGCCCAGGGTCACCGTGGTGTAGCGCTCGTAATGCCCCAGGTCCAGGTCGGTCTCGGCCCCGTCTTCGGTGACGTAGACCTCGCCGTGCTGGAAGGGGTTCATGGTGCCGGGGTCCACGTTGATGTATGGGTCCAGCTTCTGGAAGGTGATGCGCAGGCCCCGGGACTCCAAAAGAGCGCCGATGGCCGCCGCCGCCACCCCCTTGCCCAGGGAAGACAACACCCCGCCGGTGATAAAGATCAGTTTGGTCTTCACAGGTTCCTTAATATACCCAGCTTCTGCGGATGTCAAGAAAGGTCTGGAGCGCCCCGCCTCAGCCATAGGGAAGGGCCTCTAAACACCTGGGGGCGACCGTGGCGCAGGCTTCCATCCTGTGATCGGGTCGCCCCTGAACTCCTGGCAAAACCTCAGCAGGCCCGGAAGGCGGTCTCGTTAAAAGAGATTAGGATGTGGTCCCTTTCCCGGCTTCTTGCCAAAATACTCGGCGGCCCGGCCGGTGGCCACGCGGCCCCGGGGGGTGCGCTGCAGGAAGCCGGATTGGATCAGGTAGGGTTCGTAAACGTCTTCCAGGGTGCCTTCCTCCTCGCACAGAGCGGCGGCCAGGGTGCCCAGGCCCACCGGCCCGCCGTCGTATGTTTCCAGGATGGTGAGGAGGATCAGGCGGTCCATGCGGTCCAGCCCCAGGGTGTCGATGTTCAGGAGGGTGAGGGCGGCGTCGGCCGATTCCCGGTTGATGCGGCCGTCGCCCCGCACCTGGGCGTAGTCCCGCACCCGTTTCAGGAGGCGGTTGGCGATGCGGGGGGTGCCCCGGGAACGGCGGGCGATCTCCCAGGCACCCTCGGCCTCCAGTTCGATATCCAGCACCTGGGCGGCCCGGCGGACAATTATGGCCAGGTCCTCCACCTTATAGAAGTCCACCCGGAGCATCAAGCCGAAGCGGTCCCGCAGGGCCGGGGTGAGCAGGCCGGCCCGGGTGGTGGCCCCCACCAGGGTGAAATGGGGCAGTTCCAGCTTCACGGAGCGGGCCCCGGGCCCCTGGCCGATGATCAGGTCCAGGTTGAAGTCCTCCATGGCCGGGTAGAGGATCTCCTCCACCACCGTGGGCAGGCGGTGCACTTCGTCGATAAACAGGACGTGACTGGCCTGGAGGTTGGTGAGCAGGGCCGCCAGGTCCCCGGCCCGCTCCACCACTGGCCCAGCGGTAGCCCTGATGCCGGCCCCCATCTCCTGGGCGATGATATGGGCCAGGGTGGTCTTCCCCAGGCCCGGGGGGCCGTGCACCAGGATGTGATCCACCGCCTCCCCCCTGGCCCGGGCCGCGGTCAGGGCGATTCCCAGGTTGCGGCGCAGTTCCTCCTGGCCCACAAACTCCGCCAGGGTGCGGGGCCGCAGCCCCGGCTCCAGACCCAGGTCTTCCACCTGGGGCCGCGGATTGACGATGCGCTCTTCCTGGTCCATTTGGTATATTTTATCGCACCCCGGGCAGTTTTGCAAGCCGGCCCCCTTGGCCCCCGGGGCCGGGTTTGATAGATTGAGTAATTTGAGGGAGAGGGCCAGGACCGTTTAGGTGATGCATGATGAGTGATGAGTAGGGGCGGGGTTCCCCCGCCCTGGGCGGCGAGACGCCACCCCTACCCTTTACCCATTACGCATTACGCATCACCCAAACTGGCCCTGCCCCCTCCTCAAACTCCCTGCCCCAACCCCTTATGAGATAAGAAAAGAACTGGCTCAGGGCCTGGTTGCCGATCTGTTAATCGACCCCGATCGGGATGGCGCCTGGGATTAAGCCATTTGCAAAATTTTTAAGGGAGCCTCTTGACATTAATCTCCGCATAACTATATAATATAAAAAGATAAACATATCGAATCGGGATATTAAAAATGACGCACAAGGTGTGGCTTAATTCAGGGGAAGCTGCCTAAGGCCCTGGAAAAGCCACCCCATTAACCAGGCAAGGAGGTCTTTATGAAAAAACCTGAGTCAACGAAGATGGTGAATTCCCTTATAGCGAAAGACCTCGAGGTCTTTAGTGAACCAAAGCCAAAGAGACCCAAAGGAAATGAACCAGTTGGCTATTGCCAATGTGGTCTTGGTATGGGCTGCGGCGGCAGTGGTAGCTAATTGAGTAAATTAAATTAATGTCAAAAGAGGTGAGTCATTCTTTAGGCTGGATTCTGGCCCATCGGCGGGGCAGACCGTCAAGGGTTATGAAACGCTGTCGGCGATAGCAAGCCGCCTGGAATCTTTTTTCGCTGAAGCCACACCTAGTGCCCTAGTTTTTAACCCCCGATTCGATATGCTTATCTCTATATACCATCAATATTCCGCGTTTTGGCTTCCATTTCTCTTTCCCTCAAAATGCCCGGGCCCTGAAGATTCTGGAGCAAATAATGAATATTTTAAATAAAAGTCCTGTTGTTTCGAAAGATATTTTCGTAAAAACCGATAATAATAAAGTATTATTAATTGATTCAGAAAGACCTAACTGGGTTGTAGTCTCCCAGCCATTGGCAGAGATTATTTTGAATTGTGATGGCAGTAAAAATATAGATGAGATTATTAATGATTTAAATATGAAATGTAACAAAGAATTTTCCCAGAAATTATTTTCTTGTTTTAGCAAATTATATAGCTTAAATTTTTTCTATGATAATGATAGGAATATAACAGAACAGACGAAGACATTAGATAGCGTATACTTTAATTTGACAAAGAATTGTAATTTGAAATGTATTTATTGTTATGCTAATGCCGGGAAAACTGCCATAAAGGACATAAAAGATCAGCCTTTAGAATTTTGGGTAAGAACCATTGACCAATTATGCGGTCTAAATAAAAAAGCAACAATAAATTTCACAGGTGGAGAACCTACTATATATAAATATTTCTGGAATATAGTTGATCATGCTAAAAAAAGAGGTTTAAAATTAATATTAATTACTAATGGTTCAAATAGTGAAGCTAAAGATATTCAAAAGTATGTTGATTATTTTAGTTCTATTAAAGTAAGCATAGATTCATTAAGAGAAGATGTGAATAGTTTAACTCGCGGGAAAGGTTCCTTATCTCCTGCGCAAACTTTTATTGATGTCCTTGTAAAAAATGGTATGAAACCGACTATAATGGTCGTTGTATCAAAATATAATAAAAGATATTTTTATGAAATTAATGATAAGTATAAATCTTCTGCTATTATAAGATATCAGCCTATGTATAATATGGGCAGAGGTGATAAATTAATAAGTATAAGCATTGGTGCAAAGGAATATTATTCTAGCTTGAAATCGCAAAATATAAAAATGATGAAGAGCGATATTAGCTATAAAAGAAATATGAAATATATATGGTGTGGCATGGGGATGAATGTTTTGAGTATAGAGGCAAATGGAGATGTATATCCATGCCAATTAATGCATCACGAGAATTTTAAGTTAGGAGATTTAAATAACCAATCATTAGAAGAAATATGGATAAATTCTCCTTACAGAGATCATTCTGTGGATATGATTGAAGGATGTAAAATTTGTGAATTAAAACATATTTGTAGCGCTCCATGCAGAGCAAGGGCATTTTATGTGCTTGGAAGTATTTATAAAAAAGACCCACTATGCCCGGGATTTATAAAAAATAGCATATATGATAATCTCTTTGAGATTTAATTTGACCTGAATAAGACTTGATTTGACAGTTCTTATGACCAGGTTTTTCCTAAATCCGCCAAGCCAGCCTTCTGGAGACCCTCAGGCGTCATCACCATGTGGAATTCTGCATCGGCGTTAAAGATAAGAAACCAGGGATCAGCAAATGCTGGAACCTTGGATGGTTCAATCAAATCAATAATCAAGATTGCTCCGCGCTGTCCATTCTGCTCATTAAAAAAACGACCTCAGGTTTGGCAGTCTCCAGGATGTGGCGTATTTTTTGGCCAACAGTACCATCCCTGACTGCTTTGTTTAACACCCTATGAGGGAACTTAACATTTAAGAGCACTCGCAGGGCTACCCCCAGATAATGCGGGCGACGCCTGGGCAGCTCCGGATGCGGGTTGAGAGCCGGACCACCATGGAAACTGCCATCTCGGCCCAGGGTATCAGCAAGTCGTTCCGGGAGCGGAGGTTCGGCCCCTGGAAGACGGTGCTCAGTCAGGTGGACCTGGAAGTGGCCCCCGGGGCCATCTTCGGGGTCCTGGGGCCCAATGGCGCCGGCAAGACCACCCTCATTTCCATCCTGGCCACCTTACTGCACCCGGACCAGGGCCGCGCCCGGGTGCTGGGCCTGGATGTGGTGCGGGAGGCGGGGAGGCTGCGGCAGCGAATCAACCTGGCGACCGGGGGGGCCCATTTCCTCTGGTGCCTCACCGCCGAAGAGAACCTGCGTTTTTACGGCCGTCTCTACGGGCTGGGCGGCCGGGCCCTAACCGCCAAGGTGGAGGGCCTCCTCGACCTTTTCCAGTTGGCAGACCAGCGCCGGGTGGTCTTCGATCGCCTGTCCACCGGCCTCAAACAGCGCCTGATGCTGGCCAAGGCCCTGATCAACGACCCGGAGCTCCTGTTTCTGGACGAACCCACCTCGGGCCTGGACCAGGAGATGGCCCAGAATATCCGGGAAGAAATCCTGCGCCTCAACCGGGAGACCGGGCTCACCATCCTGCTCACCACCCACAACTTGCGGGAGGCCGAGATGCTTTGCAGCGAGGTGGCCTTCCTGAAAGAAGGAAGGCTGGCGGCCCGGGGCAGCATTGCCGGGTTGCAGCGGCGCTTGGGGTTGGGAGACCATTTGAGCCTTATCTTCCGGGGGGCCCCGGCGGTCCTGGAGTACGCACGGCTGCCCGGCGTCCTGACTCACCGGGTTCAGGACGCCCGGGTGGACCTGGTGCTGGACCGGGCGGAAGTCCGCCTGGCGGCGGTCCTGGAGGCCGTCTCCCACGGCGGTGGGGAGCTGGCCCAGGTGAAGCTCAAGCCCGTGGACCTGGAAGAGATCTACCGTGAAATTACCCAATAGTGTTGCGCTTCGTAAATAGTATGGCATTAAATCAAATGAAAACCTAAGTTCCAAGGGTATTAAAGTCCCCCTTTGGAAAAGGGGGATTTAGGGGGATTTCGTGAAGTTATTTTAAATCCCCCCTGCCCCCCTTTTTCAAAGGCGATTATCTACCCCTTGACATAAGGTTTCAGATGTGCTATCTTGGTAATCATCAAGGTTTGAAGGAGATTCCCGATGAAAACCAAGACCGTAAGAACCCTGACCTTGGCTGAACTCGAAGCCAAATTCCCAGATGAAGATTCCTGCAAAGCCTACCTTGCCTCCCGGCGCTGGCCTAAAGGCGTAAGGTGTCCACGGTGCGGTAGCGATAAGGTCTATAAACTTAGTCGCTCCTGGCACTGGCAATGCCGATGTTCCACCAGTGGTTATCGGTTTTCCGTCCTGGTGGGAACTATTTTCGAGAACACGAATTATCCCTTGCAAACTTGGTTCAAGGTAATCTACCTTATGCTGAGTAGCAAAAAGGGGATAAGCGCCCTGCAAATCCATCGGATGATCGGCACAGGCTCTTACAGCACCGCGTGGTCTATGTGTCACCGTATCCGGGCCGGACTCAGCAATGAAGAATTTCGCAAGCTGGTGGGCTTTGTAGAGGTTGACGAAACCTTTGTGGGCGGCAAGGCCAAAAACAAGCACCGGGATAAGCGGGGCGGCGGACGCGGGCCAAGTGGCAAAACTCCCGTAGTCGGGGCCGTGAGCCGTGGCGGTAAGGTGGTCGCTCGGGTGGTGGATAATGTTGATACCGAAACCCTTGATGATTTCGTGAATGAAACTGTATCGCATAAGGTTAGCCTGATCTCTACCGATGATAACTCGGGGTATCGGTTCCTGGGAGATCATTTCAATCATGGCGTTGTTCATCATGCCACCGGAGAATATGTCTGTGGTGCTGTTCATACCAACACCATTGATAGCTTTTGGTCTATGATTAAGCGTGGCATTGTCGGCACATTCCATAAGGTTAGCAAAAAGTATCTGCAACTGTATGTTGCCGAATTTGAGTTCCGCTATAACAACCGCAAGAACCCTGACATCTTCGGGGCGGCGATAGGGTTATGTTAAGTTTGAAAGGATTAATCATAATAATCATTCTTAGTTTACTATGCACATTTGTAGCAAACGCCGACTCACAAGGGCCAGCTCCAAGTATAGGGGAAGAAGGTAATCCACCACAGATACATTCCCCCCGCATACAACAGAAAGCCGAATCCGATAAGCGTGAAGCCGAGCAATCGCCTCTCATTAATAAAATAATAAACTCCCCCAAGACTTATGCCGAAGCCAACCAAGAGAGAAAAGATCAAAACGAGAAAGCGTCTCAGGATTGGTGGATCGTAAGATTTACTGGAGCCATCGCTGCTATTGCCCTGTGTCAGTTTCTTGCACTGATTGCTCAGGTAATTGCAATGGCCTACCAAGCGAAACGGCTGAGAGAAACAGTTTCTCAGATGCAAGTCTCCGAAGAGAGACAGCTTCGGGCATATGTCGGTATAAGTTCGATTGCAATAGCTAATGTCGCTAATCCACTCCCGCCAACAGACGGGCAAAGTGGTCCGCAAACTCCAGCTGCGCTTACTAGAGATTGTGGCCCAATTGCCTTTGTGGAAATTAAAAATACCGGCCAAACCCCCGCATACAATGTGCTTCATGGGACAGGTATAGGTATCCATGAATTTCCATTGCAGGATTCCCTTTCTATGGGGGAACCCTCTGGACATATCACTAAAGGTGTTTTGCCCGTTGGTGCTACGTCCGACAAAACAATTATTGATGATGACCTCCTTACTCTCCAAGAAATAGAGCAATTGAGGGCTGGAACTGCTAAAATTTATGTTTATGGGGTCATCATATATGAAGATGTGTTTAAAAAAGTCAGACATACTTATTATAGATATATGCATCCTAGTGTGGATAATATCATAGGCGTTAGCACGAGATTGACCGTATGTGATGAGGGTAATGAAGCAGATTAATATACATAAGTGATTAGTAAGTCGATTTTGCCAGGCATACCATATTAAAAATATAATCCAAAGAATAAGAAAAGCCCCTTGGCTAAATTGATCTCTTTCTTCGTTGTCTTTAAAGATGCTGCCGTTTTTGTCGGTAGATGGGTTCAACTTCATAGTGCTTTTGTTACCGCTACCGCTACTGCTGTGATCGCTGTGTTCACATGGGCTTTGGTGTGTGCTAACCGAAAATTGTGGCAAGCCTCCCAGGAACACTCTAAACACCTGCAAGATTCTGTTGCCATTTCTAGAGAAGCCGCCGATGCCGCTAAAAAAAGTGCTGAGGTGGCAGAAACAGCTTTGCATATTAGCGAAAGGGCATATTTGAGTATTGACCAAATTGGCTTTGTTGAGCCTCTGAAGGTAGGCGAAATGCCTAACCTCAAATTGAAGATCATTAATACTGGTAAAACACCTGCCCAAATAATAGATACCTCCACTAATGTCAAATTTTTCGATAAAATACCAAGTATACCAGTTTATCCCACTGGGCAGAAATCGCAAAGCCAGATGACAATACGACCTGGGGGAGAACACACTCTCGTTAATATTAGAGGATACACCGTAACCACAAAACAATTCTCCGATATGTTTAAAGGAACACAAAAATTGCTTATTTGGGGTAGAATAATTTACCAAGATATCTTCAAACACCTTATGGTAGTGGGCTTCGGTGCTGAATTTTTTGTTGATAATTTTTTGCCCGTTGAAGGGTACAATTATATTGAAGAATATAAAGAGGGTAACAAAGACTAATAGCCATTTTAATAACTTACCCCCTAAGCGCATGGCCTCCCCCTTTCGAGAGGCCAGATTTGCACTTCTTGGCTTGTGTCAAGAAGTGCATAATCGCCTTTTCAAAGGGGGGGTTAAAAAACCGTAGTTTGAAATGTCATAGCAATTATGAAGCATCCCACTAGTTTCCAGAAAATCTGGGCCTTTTCGGCGCGCAGCGGCCTGGTGAACCGGCGCAACGTCTTCGCGGCCTTCGAGATGCTCTTCTGGCCGGCCATGGGCATCTTCTCGGTGGGGCTGCTCACCAGCTTCCTCAATCTTTCCGGAGAGACGGTGACCTTCATCCTCATCGGCGCCATCTCCATGAACACTGTGCAAATCGCCCAACTGGACCTGTCCTACGCCCTGCTCTATTCCGTCTGGTCCAAGAGCCTGAAGCACGAATTCATCGCCCCCATCCGCCTGATCCACATCTTGTTGGGCTGCGGCCTGGTGGGGCTGATCCGGGGCTTCCTGGTCTTTGTGGGCATGGCCGTCTTGAGCGTCTGGCTCTTCCATATGGAACTGGACCGCCCCGGGCCGGGGGGCCTGGCGGTATTCCTGGCGGGGATGTTCATCAATGCCGCCATCATCGGGGCGCTGGTCCTGGCCCTGGTGCTGCGCTTCGGCCAGCGGGCCGAAGTGGCGGCCTGGTCCTTCTCCTCCCTGATGCTGCTGTTGTGCGGGATCTATTATCCGGTCAGCGTGTTGCCGGCGTGGGCCCAGGCGCTGGCCCGCTTCATCCCGCTCACCTATTTCCTGGAGTACTTCCGCCACTTTTACGGCTTTCCGCTGCACTCCAGCCGACCCCTGCTTTACGGCTTCTCTTTGAGTATGGTATACTTGCTAATCAGCTACGGACTGCTGCATTACACTTTGGGGTCCGCCTTCCGGGGCGGCATCCTGCTGCGGCTGTCCGAATGACGGGTTTCGAGTTTTGAGTGCTTGGGTGGCGCCGGCGTCCCGCCAGTGCCGGTGTGGTAGGATCTGGTTGAAAAATTCTCCCCTACCACGGTAACTCAAGGAAGGCCGCATGAATTTTCAGGACTATCCGGAAGATATCCGGCGGCGGGCCCAGGCCATCCGTCTGCTGCTCCTGGACGTGGACGGGGTGCTCACCGACGGGCGCCTCTACTTCGGGCCCCAGGGGGAGACCCTCAAGGTCTTCCACGTCCGGGACGGCCACGGCCTCAAGATGGCGCAGCGGGCCGGGATTGAAGTAGCCTTTTTGTCGGGGCGCCGTTCCGATGCCGCCTACCACCGGGCCAGGGAGTTGGGGATCAACCGGTTTTTTGAGGGCCTGCGGGACAAGCTGACGGTGATGCGAGAGCTGGAGGCCGGCCTGAACATTTCAGCCACCCAGGTGGCGGTAGTGGCCGACGACCTGGTGGACCTGCCCATCATGGCCCGGGCCGGGCTGGCAGTGGCGGTGGCCGACGCCGCCCCGGAGGTGGCGGCCGCGGCCCACTGGGTCACCCAGGGTCCGGGGGGCCGCGGCGCGGTCCGGGAGGTCTGCGACCTGCTCCTCAAGGCCCAGGGGAAATGGACCGAGGCGGTGAGCCCGCGGATGGCCGGGAGCATCCAGGCAGGACCGGGCCCGCCGGATAAGGCGGCCGGGGGCCGCTCCTGAAAATGCTTTGAAAAGTCACAGCCGAGGGCGGCTGTTCCACATTTTCCCCGCCCCGGCAAACCCGCCTGCCCGCCCTCGCCCCGCCAGATTAGCCTTTACACTTTTTCCTGGGGTTAATATAATTCCCTTAAAAAGACGACTCAGTTGGCATGAAGATTTTGGCCCCCAAGAACGGTACTGGCGCCGGGAGACTTCCGAGATGGATGTGGCTGGCCCTCCTGGTGATGCTGGTGGGATTGGGCGCCTGGGGCCTCGGGGAGCTGAACCGCCCGCCCCCGCCGCCGCCCAAACCCCCGCCCTCGGAGACCCCGTCCCGCATGGAAACCCTGTCCCTCACCGAGATCCAGGAAGGCGACAAACGCTGGGTGTTGGAGGGGCAGAAGGCGGACATCAGCAAAGACCAGGAACGGGTGAACCTCAGCGGGGTACGGGTGGAATTCTTCGGACCCGGGGAACACCTTAAGGTCAAGGCGGACGAAGGCCTGTTCCATACCAAGACCCGGATTTTAACCCTAACAGGCAACGTGGAGATGGAGCAGGGGGACCTGCTGGTTAAGACCAGCGTCGCCACTTACGACCCCAACAGTCGCGTCCTGGTGTCCCCGGAAGAAGTGGTCCTGAGCAAACCTACCCTCCGGATTCAAGGCAAGGGGCTGCGGGTGTGGCTGGCGGAGAAAAGGATGGTCCTATCCCAACATCGCTTAACGGAAGTCAAGGTGCAAGAAGGGGCATGGAAACATTGAGAGATTACCTGGCCCTAGCCATCATGATGCTGGCGGCCTGGATTGGCCCGGCTGCCGGGGCGGTCCAGGGGACGCCGCCGCCGGGCAAACCCGGCGAAGATTTCCCCCTGCACATCATCGCCAGCAAGTTGGAAGCGGACCAGAATGCCGGGATCGCCACCTTCACGGGGAAGGTGAAGGCCACCTATGGGGAATCCATCCTGTATGCCGATCAACTGCGGGTCTATTTCATACCCAAGAAGCCAGCCGGGGCCCAGACAAACGGGGCGAAAGGGGCCGCGGCCGGGACCACCCCCGGGACCGCCCCCAGGGCGGCCGCCGGCAAGGCGGCCGGCGCCTCACCCCTGGATGAGCTGGGAGGCGACCAGATCGACCACATCGTGGCCACCGGCCAGGTGCGCTATGTCCAGGAAGACCGGGTGGCCACCGGTCAGGAGGCCACTTATTACAAGAATAGGAACGAAGTGGTGCTGGTGGGCAACCCCCAGGTATGGCAGAAAGAAAATAGCCTGAAGGGGGACCGTATCATCTTCAACCTCACGGATAACACCATGCGGGCCGAGAGCTCCCCCCAGAAGCGGGTGGAGGCCAATCTCTACCCCGCCAAACAACCGGGGGCCGGCGGCCAGGAAGCGTCGCCCTTGCCGGCCAAACCCCGGAAGGATCGCCGGCCTTAAGGTATGCACCACCTCCGCATTCAGACCCTTACCAAGAGTTATAACGGCCACAAGGTAGTCGACCAGGTCTACCTGGAGGTTAACAGCGGGGAAGTGGTGGGCCTGCTGGGTCCCAACGGCGCCGGCAAGACCACCACCTTTTACATGATCCTGGGGCTGCTGCAGCCCGACAGCGGCCAGATCTACCTGGACGGCCAGGATATCTCCACCATGCCCATTTACCGCCGGGCCCGCCAGGGATTGCAATATCTGCCCCAGGAGCCCTCGGTGTTCCGCAAGCTCACGGTGGCCGAGAACGTCCTGGCCATCCTGGAGACCCTGGAAGCGGACCCCCTGGTGCGCCAGGAGCGCCTGGAACAGCTCCTGGCCGAGTTGCGCATCGGCCACCTGGCCCAGCAGAAGGCCTCGTCGCTTTCCGGCGGAGAACGCCGCCGCGTGGAGATCACCCGGGCCCTGGTCACCGCGCCCCATTTCATCATCCTGGATGAGCCCTTTGCCGGCATCGAACCCCTGGCGGTCACCGATATCCAGAACATCATCCGGCAATTGAAGGAACGGGGCTTGGGAGTGCTGATTTCGGATCACAACGTCCGGGAGGCCCTGGGGGTCTGCGACCGGGCCTATATCCTCAACGAAGGGGTGGTCCTGGAGGAAGGGACGCCTTCGATGCTGGTGAACAGCGAACTGGCCAAAAGAATTTACTTGGGAGAAACCTTTAAGTTATAATTTAGGAGTAAATCGCATCTCATCGCAACCCGAAGATTGATCGATGCCCTTAGAGCTTCGCCAGAATCTCAAGCTGACTCAGTCGCTGATCATGACCCAAAAGCTGCAGCAAGCCATCAAGCTGCTGCAGCTCTCCCGTCTGGAGCTGGAGGGCGAAATCCAGCAAGTCCTGGAAAGCAATCCGGTCCTGGAAGACTCCGAAATCCAGGTTCAAGAGAAGCCCGAGGGGGACCTTTCGCTGGAGGCTCCGGGTTTTTCCGGGGAGAGCGAGCCGTCCCAGGAAGGGGCCGGCGAAAACGGAGAAGCCAAGTCATCTCAGAAAGAATGGGACTGGGAAGGCTTCTTGCAAGACCGGCTCATGCCGCCGCCCATGGGCGAATACGAAGAGCGGGAGGCCCTGCCCTTCGAGAGCCTCAACCCCCAGAAAACCACCCTGAAATCCCACCTCATGTGGCAGTTGCACATGGCCGAGCTGGACCGGGAAGGCGAGACCATCGGCGCCCTGATCATCGGCAACCTGGATAGGGACGGTTACCTGCGGGCCGAAGTTGCGGAGGTCGCCGGGGAGTTGGGGGTCGAACCGGCCCGGGTGGAAGAGGTCCTGGCAGTGGTCCAGGGCTTCGATCCGCCGGGAGTGGCGGCCCGGGATCTGAAAGAGTGCCTGCAACTTCAGGTCCGGGTGCTGGGGACCCCGGATCCCCTGGTGCTGGCCGTCATCGACGGCCAACTGAACAATCTGGCCAATAAAAATTACCAGGCCATCGCCCGGGAGCTGAAAGTCTCCCTGGAAAAGGTAGTCCGGGCCAGCGAAGTCATCATGCAGTTGGAACCCAAACCCGGCCGGAGCTTCGACAGCGAGGATGTCGACTACATCAACCCCGACGTCCACGTAGAGAAGGTGGGCAACGACTATGTCATCCGCTTGAATGAAGACGGCCTGCCCAGGCTGCGGATCAATTCCTTCTACCTGGAGGCTATGCGGGCTCCCGGCCAGTTGCCGGAGGGGGTGCGCAGCTACATCCAGAAACACCTGGACAATGCCCTGTGGTTCATCCGCAGCATTCACCAGCGTCAGAAGACCCTGTACAAGGTGACTGAGAGCATCGTCCGCTACCAGCAGGAGTTTCTGGATCACGGCCTGTCGCATCTCAGACCCCTGACCCTGCGCCAGGTGGCCGAGGACGTGCAGATGCACGAATCCACCATCAGCCGGGTGACCACCCATAAGTACGTTTACACCCCCCAGGGGATCTTCGATCTGAAGTTCTTTTTCAACAGCGGCATCAACATGAACCTGGGGGAGCAGATCGCTTCGGAGAGCGTCAAGGATAAGATCCGGCAGATCGTGCACTCCGAAAACCCCGAAAACCCCTGGAGCGACCAGGAGATCGCCGACCTGTTGCGCCGGCAGGACATCCTCATCGCACGGCGCACCATTGCCAAATACCGCGGCATGCTGGGAGTGCTCTCCTCCAGTAAACGCAAGAAGCCCGGATTCCGGCGCAAAAGCACGCCCGAGAATCAGGCCCATTAATCCCGCCGCGGCGCCAGGCCATCCCACGGGAGGAGCAAATGCAGATATCCGTCACTTTTCGGCAAATTGAGCCCTCCGAGGCCCTGAAGAACTACGTCACCGACCGTTTGGGCAAGTTTAAACGTTATCTGGAAGGACCGGTGGAGGCCCACGTGGTCCTGGGTTTGGAGAAATTCCGCCACCTGGCCGACGTCACCATTGACAATAATGGCCGGATTATCAAAGGCAAAGAAGAAAATACCGACATGTACGCGGCCATCGACCTGGTGATGGACAAGATCGCCATGCAGTTGAAGAAATTCCGGGATAAACAACGGGGGCCCAAAGGGGACCGCACCGCCAGGTCGGCGGCGGCAGTGCCAGTGGAGGCCGAGGAGGTTCCGCCCCTGCCGGCGGTGCGCCGCAAGCGGGTGGAGGTGCCGCCCCTGCTGGTGGACGATGCCGTGGAGATGATGCAAACCGGGGGGGAAGACCTGGTGGTGTTCACTAACGTGGCCAATGGCGGTTTGAGCATCTTGTACCGGCGTCAGGATGGCTCCTTCGTCCTGGTGGAGCCCGATTTGCACTAGGAGAAGCGGCGGTCCTATGAAAATCCTCGAGATCCTGGCGCCGGAAAGGATCGTGCCGGACCTGCAGGCCAGCAACAAGCGGGGGGCCCTGGAAGAGCTGGCCAGGACCATAACGGACGGCCTCGACGGGCTGAGCCTGCAAAGCGTCGTGGAAGTGCTGCTGGATCGGGAGCGCCTGGGAAGCACCGGCATCGGCGACCACATTGCCATCCCCCACGGCAAGCTGCCCCAGCTCTCCCAGTTGAAGCTGGCCTTCGGCCGCAGCCTCAAAGGAGTGGACTTCGACTCCATGGACGGCAAACCGTCCCACCTCTTCTTTCTACTGCTGGCTCCGGTCGATTCCGCGGGCCTGCACCTCAAGACCCTGGCCAAGATCTCCCGGATGCTCATGAGCCAGCCGTTCAGGGACAACCTCATGAAGGCTCAGGGAGCCGAAGAGATTTACCGTCTAATCGCCGAGAGAGATGCGGAATTTTAGGTTAATCTCCGCTACTGCGTTGCGTTTCCCGGTTTTCCCAGCAGGGGGGCAACTCTGAGACATGGCGCCTGAGACCGAAACCCCGGGGCAGCCGGAGCTACCGCCGCTGGCTGCCCCAGTGCTGATCATTACCGGGCTGTCGGGCTCGGGGAAGAGTACGGTGTTGCACGCCCTGGAGGACGTCGGTTATTTCTGCGTCGACAACCTCCCCTTAGGCCTGCTGCCGCGGTTCCTGCACATGCAGACCGGCGCCTCCCGGGACGGCCGCAAGATCGCCCTGGTGATGGACGTGCGTACCCAGGGGTTTTTGCAGAATTATACCCGGGTCTTCCGCCGCCTGGAGGGCCAGGGGTTCAAAGTCCACCTCATCTTCCTGGAGGCCGATGAAGAGTCCCTCATCCGGCGGTTCAGCCAGACCCGGCGCCAGCACCCCCTGGCGGACCGGGAATCCATCTCCCAGGCCCTGGGGGCGGAACGGGAAGCCCTGGCCGGCCTGCGGCGCCTGGCGCAGCGCATCATCGACAGCTCCTATTACACCCCCCATCAACTGCGGGAGCTGATCCAAAAAGAGTATTCCCACCTCCCCCCCCAGCAGCGCCTCTGGCTCCATCTGGTTTCCTTTGCTTACAAAAACGGCATCCCCCCGGGAGCCGACCTGGTCTTGGACGTCCGCTTTCTGCCCAACCCCTACTTTGTGGAGAGCCTGAGCGCCCTCACCGGCGAGGACCCCCCGGTCCGGGATTATGTCCTGAAGCAACCGGAAACCCAGACCTTCCTAAAGCACCTGTTCAGTTTCGTGGATTACCTGCTGCCCTGCTACCAGGCGGAAGGCAAGGCCCACCTCACCCTGGCGGTGGGTTGCACCGGCGGCCAGCACCGTTCGGTGGTCATGGTCAACCTCCTGGCGGAGCACCTGACCCAGGGGAATTTTCCCTTTACCCTCAGCCATCGCGACCTACCGCGGATCTTAGGAGATCATTAATGATCGGTATTTTAATCGTCACGCACAAGGAACTAGCCGAGGCCCTGATGAGCGTCTGGGATCTGATCCTGGGGCGCGGTGAAGGGGTGCAGGCCGTCTCCCTGGACCCCAACGATCCCCCGGAAGTCTCCCGTCAGATGATTCAGCGAGGCCTGGCCCAGATCAACAACGGCGCTGGAGCCATCATCCTCACCGACATGCTGGGCGGCACCGCCTCCAACCTGGCCCTGCCCTTCCTCAAGGAGGGCAAGGTAGAGGTGGTTACCGGGGTGAACCTGCCCATGCTGATGAAATTGCCCCAGATTCGACAGAAGGTCGATTTGCAGGAGGCGGCCCAGGCCTTGAAGCAGTCCGGCCAAAGCGGGATCACCGTGGCCAGCGAAGTGCTGCGCCGCAAGAAATGAGCCCCGGGCTCACCATCCGCGAGGCCGGCCTGACGGATCTTAAATCCGTCATTGCCATAGAAAAAGAGTCCTTTCCCACCCCCTGGTCCCGCTGGATCTTTCTGGCGGAGCTAACCCAGTCGCTGGGCCACTTCCTGGTGACCGGCCCCTCTCCTCCCCAGCCCTGGCAACTCTGGGGCTATATCATCTATTGGCTGGTAGCCGACGAGATGCACCTCCTCAACCTGGCGGTGCACCCTGAGAAGCGGCGCCGGGGCGTTGCCCGGGTCCTGCTCCAGGAGGCCCTGCGCCGCTCCCGGGCCCTGGGGGCTAAGGCGGCCTGGCTGGAGGTGCGGCCCTCCAATACCCCGGCTCTGGCCTTGTACGCCTCCTTCGGCTTTAAAGAAGTGGGGCGCCGTCCCAGGTATTACGAAGATACCCAGGAAGACGCCATTCTGCTGGTGCTGGAGTGGGAAAAAGATTGCGCAGGCTAAACGTCCATAAGCCTGCGACTACATCTGATGTTTATGCAGTGGTGCAAGGGGAACCGCAGTTGGCCCCGGGGCCCAGGATTTTTTCCAGGTATTGCTTAACCAGTTCTCGCGGGTCCCCCTGGGGGGCGCCGGCGATGACTTCGATGCCCTTGTGGGCCAGCAGCTTCTGGGCCTTTGCTCCCAGGCCGGCGGCGATGACGTGGGTCACCCCCAGCTCGTCCAGCCACTCGGGGATGCCCCCGGGCTCATGGGGAGGGGCGGGTACCAACTCCTGGGCCTGGAGGTTGCCGTTGCTGGCGGTCAGCAGGGCGAAGTGGGAGGCGTCTCCGAACTTGTCGGAGAGCTTGCCGCCGCTCACCGGCAGGGCGAACTTTAGGGCCCCCGGCTGCCGGCGGCTCACCGAGAGAGGTAATGCCGTCAGCAGCCATTCCACCATGGGGGCCAGGGCCTGGAAAAAGGGGCTGTCCTTGATCTCCAGAAGTCGCCCCTGGTCGGCGGCCTCCACCACCTGAGGGTCGAAGGGCAGGGCCCCCAGAAAGGGAATCTTGGCCTCCCGGGCGATGACCTCGCCGCCGCCCTGCTTGAAGAGGGGGATATCCCCGCCGCAGTGGGGGCAGCGGTAGCCGCTCATATTCTCGATGATCCCCAGGACCTCCATGTCGATCTTCTGGCAGAAATTGATGGATTTGCGCACGTCGGCCAGGGAGATCTCCTGGGGCGTGGTAACGAGGACGGCCTTGGCGTCGATGATCGTCTGGGCCACACTCATGGGCTCATCCCCGGTACCCGGCGGGCAGTCCACCACCAGGTAGTCCAGGTCGTCCCATTGCACCTCGGTAAGGAACTGGCGGATCAGTTGGTGCTTCAGGGGGCCCCGCCAGATGACCGCCATGTCCCGGTTGCGCATCAGCATCTCGATGGAGATGACCCGCAGGGTGTCGAACAGGTCCGGTGGCAGGGGGAACTGGGCGTGCTGGAGGTCCAGGGGTTCCTTGAGGCCCAGCATCCTCAGGACGTTGGGGCCGTGCAGGTCCACGTCCATCAGGCCCACCTTGTGGCCCCGCCGGGCCAGGGATAGGGCCAGGGAGACGGCCACGCTGGTTTTGCCCACCCCGCCCTTGCCGCTCATCACCACCAGTTTGTGGCGGATGCGCTTCAGGGCCCGGGTGAGATTCTTCTCTTCCGGGGACGATTCAGAGTGATGGGAAGGGCTGCACCCCGGACAGGATTGGGGCTCCGCCCCGCAGGTCTTGGGGTCCGCCCCCGAAGGGCATTTTTCATCCATATCCAAAGACTCCTTATTAAGACGATTTACCAGGAAACGGGGCGACAGGGCAAGACAGACACTGCCGGAATCGATATCTATTAAAATTTATTATTTTGGCGCGGTCATTGCAAGAAATTTTGAGCGAGATGGGGGCGAAGGCATCCAGCCTGGGCCCGAAAAAGCCGCATGAGCTGGAATTCAGGTATGAAAACCGGATCAACAGGCGCTAATTTTGATTGAAGCTGCGTAGATATAGCGAAGCTGTCGAAAAAGGTTCTCTGAATCTTGTGATCTTTGCTCTTGATGAATTTTTGGCCAAAGATCTTGGCGATCGTTCCCGATTAATATCCTCTCTTATCTTTTGCTGGCTTTCTTGAGGCTTACCTCCCTTCAGCTTTACGCATATGCTATTCCATAGTTTAGGATCTTTTCTATATTGTGGACAAGGCAGAACATCAGCCACTGGATATTCACTTTGATCTTTCCTCGCAAAGTGAACCGGTCTAATCGCTTGTTAACCCGAATGTTGGCGAAAACGGGCTCAGCGATGGCCAGGCGTTGCGGGTAGATTCTACGTCCTTGTTCAGTGTCGATTTTCTCCGCCATCTGAGTGGAGAGACTGTCGATGGGGACTGACAGCTGTTTGCGTTTGGCACCAACAACATAAATACACTGCGGTCTTAACGGGCAAGTCTGGCAATCTTTTTCAGTAGCAAGATATTTGCGGTAAAGGTGCCCATGGTCGAGAACTTGTTTGACCCGTAATTTCAGGACCTTGCCATGGGGACAGATATATTGGTCCAAGGCCTCGTCATAATGAAAGTCTTTTAAAGTGAATCTTCTCATCTGACGTCGTTTCTGGGTGGCGAACCTCGGGTCCCGGTTACGGAACTTTCTATCGGGAATATAGGCGTCCAATCCCAACTCCTGGCACTCCTTCAGATTGACCTGAGTATGGTAATTGCTGTCGGCGGTGAAAACCTTTCCCTTAAAGTAGTCCGGTCCATGGCCAAGGCTCTGTAAATTCGCCAGGGCTCCGGCTATCATGGGCGGGACATGGCCATGGTCTTGCCCATTTCCGAAGGCCTCACCATGCACAATCACCTGGTGCTTGGCATCAATCAGGGCCTGGCTGTTATATCCCTGGACGGCACCGTGGGAAGTCATCATGGTGGCCGAGTCATTGTCCGTAATATTACTCTGTTTTTCTCTACCAGCCACACCTAGCTTAGGCTGGTTCTCGGCCAGCCAGGTCTCAATCAGCTCTGCCTTCCTCTGTAATTTCTCCACCTGCTGCTGCCGGTTGGCGCCCGAAGCTTTGGGCCCGGGAGGATCATCCTGCCTTTGGTCGGTTTGCATCTGCTCTTCCAGGAACTGCGCCACCTTGGTCTCGATCTTCTCTTTTTTCTTCCGGAGCTCGCCTATGGTGCCGCTCCACTCTTTGGAGGCATTGGAAGGCAACTTGCAGCCATCCAAGGCAAACATGGTGCCGCCCAGCAGGTTCATCTCCTCACAAACCAGCAGCACATCTCTAAAAAGGGGCAGGATCTCATCTTTCATGGAAGAAACAAAGGCGGCAATGGTGCTGTGATCAGGCTGCTGGCCACAGGCTAAGGCCATGAAAACGATATTCTCCCAGCAGGCTTGTTCGATCTTCCGAGAAGAAATCAGCCCCCGGGAATAGGCCAGCAACACCACCTTCAAGAGGATTTTGGGGTCATACGCGGCCCGGCCGGTCTCATCATTACGGTATTTGCATTCAAAAACAGACATATCCAACCGCTTTTCCACCAGGGTATGAATGGCGAACTCCAAGGTGCCAGGCATCAACTGCTCTTCCAGAGAAACCGGTAAGAGAACTCTTTGCCGATAGTCGTAGGTTTTAAATCTGGCCATGGCTTATCCATCCCAAAAAAGTTATTGGTCAAGGATAGCACAAAACAACTATTTTATAAAGATTATAATTGGTTATAAATGATTTTGGGTGGACCGAAGGGGACGAAAATTGGAGGCAAGTAACCCCGGCGAGTACCTTTTTCGACAGCCTCAGCAGTACTCACGACTTCCCGAAAGCCGTTCGGGAGGGTTGTAAGCGCTTCGAGGGTTCCAAGTCAGGTTTGAAGATGCAGGTTCTGGCAGATCGCCTCCGCTTTTCCTCTGGCTCACCATTATCGGGTGGTGCTGGCAGGGGGTACTCAAGCTCCAAATTGGTGAACTATTTGGTTCCTTAACGTTTACTATGTCTTTTTATTTTTTATAAAATCTTTTTATTGAAAATTACGCTATGATTGCGCGAAATATGTGCTATCATTCCGCCACGAGATAATTCGGCTTTTAACCCGGTAACTTCAGAGGGAGGAAAGTCTCATGGACGAGGACGTGATCTATCAGTATGCGGTCAAAGTGATCTATGGAACAATCCCCGAACCGCCGTCCAAACAACATTACATCATCGGCCCGGGCATCTACTTCACCAGCGTCAACGTGCACAACCCGTGGCGCCACCAGGTAACCTACGCGATCAAGCTGGCCGTCGCTGGGTACAATGGTGCGCCCGGCCCAATTGAGAATTTTACGCTTCACCAACTGGGACCCGACGCGGTCACGGAGTACGACGCCCTGGGTTTACAACCGCCCCCACCCCCACCCCCACCCCCCATAATCCCCCCCCAGCACTCCTTCGAGGGCTATTGCGTCATCGAGTGCGAAGAGGAGCTCGACGTCGTCGGGGTGTACACGGGCGCAGCTGTGCAGGACCAGCGCCTGGGGGCGATGCACTTGGAGCGTGTGCCGGCGCGGACCCTCCCGCGCTGCCGGTCTATCACGAACGCCGACATCAGCTCGGGCGTCGCGAAATGGATGATCACGCAGTCGTCCGACTTAACCCATCTGCCGCTTTCTCAACCTCTACTAGGCATCTACGCGCCGGTTATGCCGACTCCCCTTCCTGCTGGGTACGCAAACCCGTCGGGCTCTGCGGTTTGGCTCGGGGCGAGCACCGCCACCGGAGGTGATTGCGGAGGTCTTCCCTGCACCTACACCTACGAGCTCGACTTTTGCCTGTGCTGGACCTTCCGGAACGCGCAGATCACACTCAACCTGTGGGCCGACAACAAGGCGACGCTATCCCTCAACGGCAACCTCCTGGCCACTACGCCAACACCCAAAGCGTTCACCCCGGGCAATGTGACCTCTGTGACCATCACAACCGGCTTCGTGATAGGGATAAACAAGCTCCAGGTGGTTGTGACGAACACCGACGGGCCGAGCCCGACCGGCATGCTGATCGAGGGCTCGGGATCGGCGGACGCGGCCGATTGCTATTCCTAGGGCCGTAGGGCGAGAAAGCGAAGCGCATCCCGCCATTGGCAATTGGGTTAGTCCTAACTTATACCGCAATATATTCGCGCCTTTGTTCCTGGCGGCAGGTTCTGCTTCACAGTCACGCTGTTGGAAAGCCACCGAAAACTCGCCTGGAACGCGACATTTATTACCTTGAATGGGCGGCAAATGATAAAGTTTGAATTTTATAGATGGAATATGCTAATGGCGGGATGCGCTTCGCTTTCCCGCCCTACGGGCTACGGGCTGCCGCTTTCAGCTACGGACTACAGCCGAAATCTCTTCTCCGCAGGGCGACGCTCAGGCACATAGGCATGGGGCATCTTTTCCTCGTTCCATTCCTGGGACACATAAAGATTGCAGTAGCAGCTGCCATATTCAGCCACATCCGGCCCCCGGTACACACACGGACAGATAATGTCCTGATCCCAAAGTCGATCCTCCGCCGCCAGCCGGCAAGGACAGCACATGTAGCCATAGCGTTTTTTGTTGATCAACAACCCTTCCAAGAGATCAAAAACCCTCTTTTTATTTCTATTAAAATAGTAGCCCTTGGCCTCTTGGCTTTTCTTTAGAACCTCGTATAGTTGTTCAACCTTCATTTGATTCCAAGTATCTCCTTGATTTCTTTTTTTTGCAGGCCAACAATGACGCTATCGCCAATAACTATGGTAGGGAAAGCGCACTCAGGACTTAACTCCTTAAGTTCCATCAGAACCTTCCTTCTTTCTTCGGGGGCTAACTCATCAACGTTTATACATTTATACGCAATCCCGCACTGATTCAAAAATTCCTTGGTATCTCTACAATGACTGCAGGTACTCAATGCATAAAGTTTGACATCACACTGGTTGTTCATCTTGCCCCTCCCGGTTTGATTTTCGAATCTTCCTTTTATTAGAAACTAACAACCTTTCCATTATACGCATCTTAGAAGAAATTACGCGGTAGCCTCGGTTACCGCAGTCAGAGGATGGCCCCGAAATCTCCAGAACGACCTCAATTCCGAGAAGTTCCTCAGTTATCGATATGAGAGCCTTTTAGAGAATCCTGGTGACTTAAACTTACCTTTCCCATCCGGCAGGAGGCTCCACCGGTCGATCAAAATTGCCATCTGCATCCGTGATGAGAATTTTTTTCCATGAAGCCGGCCCTCCCCTCAAGATTCACAGGCCGGAGGCCTTTGCCGCTAGATTTTTAGATTTTTTTCTTTACTGCTCCTTCCAGGCCTTGCGGCTCAGCTCGATCTTCTGGCGCACCGTTTTCCAGGCCTCCTTGGTGAGGAAGGACTCCCGCCAGCGCTGCACCATGCGCGCGAACAACTCGTAGGGCAGCGCCAGGGTGATCTCATCTGGCTTGAGGAACTTGCGGTCCGAGGGGTCCCAGCCGCCGAGCACCGCCTTGAGCTGGCCCCGCTCCAGGTACTTCAGGGGCCAGGCGACGATGTTGGTGCAGCCCGCCCCGAAGGGGGATTGCACCACCTCAAAGTCGTTGGTGACGAAGGTGGCCAGTTGATGGAGGCCGGAGATGGTTTCGGCCCGGCCGAAAAAGATCACCACCTCGGGCGTTTCGTCAGGACTAAATTGACTGAGTTGTTTGAAAACGCAGAACTGCTCCGGGGCCGGCCTGGGGTCCATGACCTCGAAGAAGCGGCGCACCGCCGCGGGTGAGTCCAGGTAGCATTCGCCTTCGAAAACCCCAGGCTGGCCGGTGGAGACGTAATGGACGACGCGCTCCAACTGGGGCTTGAGGAACCCCAAATAGAAGGCGCCCCCCAGGCAGCCGAAGCGGGCCTGGTCGAAGCAGGCGGGTCGCTTAAGCCTCCGGGCCCGCCAGAGCACCCCGATGACGCAGGAGAAATTGGCGAAGGTCGCTTCCCAATCCAACTCGCCGGCCCTCTCCAGCTCCGCGCTGGGCAGCACCGCGGCCTGGGGGGAGATGGCCTCCCGGGGGGCCACGGGGGTGTAGTACAGGCCCAGGGGGTCTTCCCGCAGGCCCAGGATGTCGCAGAAGGCCTTAATTTCCGGAAGATCGTCTTGAATGGTCATTTGCCGCCCTTCCTTTTTAGAAAAATCCTGCACCGCTAGCTCAGGCGTCCCGCCTGTATAAGATATTTGCGCAGTGCGCACCCTCCCCGGCGGGATGGGGTCGTCAGGCGCGGGTGAGAAACCCGCCTTTCCAGGGCGTTAAACGTCAGAGGAACTCCGGGGAAAAAGGTAACACGGGGTCAAGAATTTTGTGACCTTTTGCCCCCAGCCGCCTCGGTCGCACCGCCCATTTATCAATAAGAGATAATTAAGCATTTCTCCGGCCCGGTCAAGGCGGGCCCTTAAGAAAAGCGGGGGTTCGGCCCTGCCTTCCCGGTGCAATCTTCCTTGACAACCCGGGTAATATTTTCTATGATGAAAGGTGGATAAATCGATAAAATCTTAACAATATTACATAGATAAATATGATGGAAGGTCATGTTATGGCAGCCGAGAAGCGAGATCCGGTGGGCAAGGTAATGGTGGTGGGGGCGGGGATCGCCGGGATTCAGGCCGCCCTGGACCTGGCCAACGCAGGTTTTTACGTGCATCTGGTGGAAAAGAAATCGGCCATCGGCGGAGCCATGGCCCAATTGGATAAGACCTTCCCCACCAACGATTGCTCCATGTGCATCATCTCCCCCAAGCTGGTGGAATGCGGCCGCCACTTGAATATCGAGATCCTGACCCTATCCGAAGTTAAATCCATTGCCGGCGGGCCGGGCAACTTTAAGGTGACCGTGGAAACCCAGCCCCGCTTCATCGATCCGGCCAAGTGCACCGGCTGCGGCGCCTGCACCGAGGTCTGTCCGGTTAGGATTCCCGATGAATTCAACCTGGGCCTCAGCGAGAACAAGGCCATTTACCGCCTCTATCCCCAGGCCATTCCCGCCACCTTCGCCATCAAGAAGCTGGACCGGGCCCCCTGCGTCCGGGCCTGCCCGGCCAATTTGAGCGCCCAGGGCTACGTCCAGTTGATCAAGGAGCACAAATTCCCGGAGGCCCTGGCCATTATCATGGACCGGCTGCCGCTGCCCGGCACCATCGGCCGCATCTGTCCCCACCCCTGTGAAAGCGACTGCCGCCGCCAGGAAGTGGATGAGCCTATCGCCATCTGCAACCTGAAGCGCTTCGTGGCCGACGCGGTGGATTGGGACGCCCTGCCGGCGCCCGAAATTCCCCAAAGAAGCGAGAAGGTGGCCATCGCCGGCGCCGGCCCCTCCGGGTTGAGTTGCGCCTTCCACCTGGCCCTGAAGGGTATCCAGGCGGTGATCTTCGAGGCCGCGCCCGAGCCCGGCGGCTGGCTGCGCTACGGCATCCCGGAATACCGGCTGCCCCGGGAAGTGCTGCAAAGGGAAGTGAACTATATCCAGCGCCTGGGCGTGCAGATCAACTATAATTCCCCCATCGGCAAAGACCGGACCATCAACGACCTGCTGACCCGGGACGGCTTCAGCGCCGTCTTCCTCGGCGTCGGCGCCCAGGATTCGGTGCGCATCCCGGCGCCGGGGCACGAGTCCCGGGGGGTCCTCTGGGGCGTCGAGTACCTCAAAGACTCGGCCATGGGCAAGAAGCAAAATCTGGCCGGCAAGAAGGTGCTGGTCATCGGAGGCGGCAACGTGGCCATGGACGTGGCCCGCACCGCGGTCCGGCAGCAGGGCAAAGTCGCCCTGATCTGTCTGGAATCCCCGGAAGAGATGCCCGCCTCCCCCTGGGAAGTGGAAGAGGCCCGGCAGGAAGGCGTGGAGATCGTCAACCGCTGGGGCGTCAAGCAGATCCTGGAGAAAGGCGGCAAGGTCAGAGGCATCGAATTGAAGGCGGTGGCGCGGGTCTTCGACGAGCAGGGCCGCTTCGCCCCCACCTACTTCGAAGATCAGACCAGGACTGAGGACGCCGACGTGGTCATCATGGCCATCGGCCAGAAGACCAACCTGAAGTTCATCACCGAGGCCGATCGAATCCAGGTCACCCCCCGGGGCCTCATCCAGACGGACCCGGAGAGCAAGGCCACTTCCCGGGAAGGCGTCTTTGCCGGCGGCGACGTGGAGACCGGCCCCTATCTCGCCATCGCCGCGGTGGCTGCGGGCCGCGAGGCGGCCATCTCCATCGACCGCTACCTCCAAGGCCAGGATTTAAAGGCCGGCCGCCAGATGCCGCTCAGGCCCCTGGCTAAGGAAGAAGGCAATTGGTCTCCCGTCCGGGCCGACATCGAAAAGAAGCAGCGGGCCCTGATGCAGACCCTGCCGGTGGAGCAGTGGATCGAGGGCTTCAAGGAAATCAACCTGGGCTACCGCGAAGAAGAGGCGGTGGCCGAAGCGGCCCGCTGCATCAACTGCGGGGTCTGCTCCGAATGTATGCAATGCGCCCTCTCCTGCCAGGCCAAGGCCGTGGCCCACGACCTGGGCCCCGAAACCTTCGACCTGGACGTGGGCGCCGTGGTGCTGGCCCCGGGCTTTACGGTGTACGATCCCACCAAATATGAGGCGTATCATTACTCCAAACTGCCCAACGTGGTCACCTCCCTGGAGTTCGAGCGGATTCTCTCCGCCTCCGGGCCCTATGCCGGCCACCTGGTGCGGCCCGGCGACCACCAGGAGCCCAAGAAGATCGCCTGGCTGCAATGCGTGGGCTCCCGGGACTTGAACCACTGCGACAACAGCTATTGCTCCGCGGTTTGCTGCATGTACGCCATCAAACAGACGGTGATTGCCAAGGAGCATTGCAAGGAATACCCCCTGGACACCGCCATTTTCTTCATGGACATGCGGACTCACGGCAAGGAGTTCGAGAAGTACTACTGGCGGGCCGAAGACGAACACGGGGTGCGCTTCATCCGCTCCCGGATTCACACCATTGACGAGGTGCCGGGCACCGGCGACCTGGCCGTCCGCTTCCTGGCGGAGAACGGCGAGCTGAAGACGGAAGTCTTCAACATGGTGGTCCTGTCGGTGGGCCTGGAGTCCTCCCAGGACGCCTTGAATTTAGCCAAGACCATGGGTATCGAGGTCAACCCCAACACCCGCTTTGCCGCCACCTCACCCTTCGCTCCCGTGGACACCAACAAGGAAGGCATCTATGTCTGCGGCGTCTTCCAGGCCCCCAAGGACATCCCCCAATCGGTGATGGAGGCCTCGGCGGCCGCGGCCGCGGCGGGCGAGCTCCTGGCTCCGGCCCGGGGGACCCAGATCAAGGTGCGGGAGCTGCCCCCGGAGATCGACGTCGCCGGCCAGGCCCCCCGGGTGGGCGTCTTTGTCTGCAACTGCGGGATCAATATCGGCGGGGTCATCAACGTGCCGGTCCTGGCCGAATACGCCGCCACCATACCCGGCGTGGTCTTCTCGGACCAGAACCTGTTCACCTGCTCCGCCGACACCCAGGATAAGATCCTGAACGCCATCGAAGAGCATCACCTGAACCGGGTGGTGGTGGCCTCGTGCTCGCCCCGCACCCACATGCCCATGTTCCAGGAAACCATCCAGACGGCGGGCCTCAACCCCTACCTCTTTGACATGGCCAACATCCGGGACCAGGACTCCTGGGTGCACATGCACGAGCCGGAAAAGGCCCTGGCCAAGGCTAAAGACCTGCTGCGGGGCGCGGTGGCCAGGGTGGTGCAATTGGAACCCCTGCACAAGCAGGCCTTCCCGGTGTTCAAGAACGCCCTGGTCATCGGCGGCGGGGTGGCCGGCATGGAAGCGGCCCGTTCCCTCGCCGGCATGGGCTTCCCGGTCTATCTGGTGGAAAAGGGCGACAAGCTGGGCGGCAATGCCTGGAACCTGGTAACCAGCGCCCGGGGCTACAACTACCGGGGTTACCTGGAAGAACTCATCAAACAGGTGGAGAAGCACCCCAACATCGAAGTCCTGTTCAACTCCGAGGTCAAGGAAACCGGCGGCTTCATCGGCAACTTCAACACCACCATCAGCACCCCGGCGGGCGAGCGCCAGGTGGACCACGGCGCCACCGTCATGGCCACCGGCGGCCAGGCCTACCAGCCGGAGGAGTACCTCTACGGCAGGCACCCCAATATCTTCACCTCTCTGGAGTTTGACAAACTGATCGCCGACCAGGACCCCAGGATCGACGCCGCCACCCAGGCGGTCTTCATCCAGTGCGTCGGTTCCCGTGAGCCGCAGCGGCCCTACTGCAGCCGCCTGTGCTGCACCCACTCGGTGGAGAGCGCCATCGAACTGAAGCGGCGCCAGAAGGACCTGGACGTCTTTGTCCTCTATCGGGATCTGCGCACCTACGGGGAAAAGGAGCTCCTGTACAAAGAGGCCCGGGAACTGGGGGTGATCTTCATCCGCTTCGACCTGGAGTCCAAACCCAAGGTGGAGCAGGACGGCGGCGGCCTGAAGGTCACCATCTTCGACCCCATCCTGCAAATGCCGGTGGTCCTGCGGCCCGACCTCCTCACCCTGGCCAGCGCTATCCTGCCCAATTCGGTGGAGAAGCTGGGGGAGATCTTCAAGGTGCCCCGCAACGCCGAAGGCTTCCTCAACGAGGCCCACGCCAAGCTGCGCCCGGTGGACCTGCCCTCCGACGGCATCTTCCTGGCCGGGCTGACCCACTATCCCAAGCCCATAGATGAGTCCATCGCCCAGGCCATGGCCGCCGCGGGCCGGGCTGCCACCTTCCTGGCCAAGGACCAGGTGGAGGTGGGCGGCATCGTGGCGGTGGTGGACCAGGACAAATGCGCCGTCTGCCTCACCTGCGTGCGCACCTGCCCCTTCAACGTGCCGGTCATCGACTACACCGTGGACGCGGCCTATATCGACCCGGCCAAGTGCCAGGGCTGCGGCATCTGCCCGTCGGAATGCCCGGCCAAGGCCATTACCTTGAAAAACTTCAGCGACTCCCAGATCATCGCCCAAGAAACGGCGCTGGCCGCGGGCTAAAGGAAGGAGAGAGCCATGACCGGCGATTTTGCTCCCAAAATCATCGGCTTTTGCTGCCGCTACTGAGCTTATAGCGCGGCGGACCTGGCAGGTTCGATGCGGCTGCAATATCCCCCGGATATCAAGATCCTGATGCTCCCCTGTACCGGGCGGGTGGACATCCTACACCTGCTCAAGGCCTTCGAGGCCGGGGCGGACGCGGTCTTCGTGGCCGGCTGCCTGGAGGGCGAATGCCATTACCTGAGGGGCAATATCCAGGCTAAGAAGCGGGTCAATAAGGTTAAGCTGGACTTTGCCCAAATGGGTTTCGAGCCGGAACGCCTGGAGATGTTCAACCTGTCATCTTCGGAAGGGCCGCGCTTCGCGGCCATCGCCAAGGAGATGGTGGAGCGGGCCTGCAAACTGGGCCCCAGCCCGATGAACCACCAGGCCCGGGAGGCCTGGCTGAAGGCCAAGGCGGCGTAGGCTAAGAATGAGAGTTGGGGGAGGGGGCAAAGGGCTGACGCCCTTACCCCCCTTCCCCACACCCCATCCCCTAATCCCTTATGTAGGGGCGACCCGCTGGGTCGCCCCTTAAATTTGGTTTGGGCAATTTTTTGAGAATGGACCGGCTATGGGAGGATTCGGTTCTGAAACGAAAGATAGGGGTATAAAATCATTGGGTCTATTATTATTATCTCTTCCTTTTTTGAGATAGCAAATTCCAAAAGACCAAATAGAAGCCTCTATTTTTCTTACATTTTCGGTCAATCCAAATATTCGCTTAATATTCCAAAACTCTTAAACATATCTTGTGTAATTGTCAGTTGCAATATATCTTGCGTCATAAGCAGATAATGAATGCTTCATCGGCATAATTAAAGCCTGGCGAAGTAGTTGTGAGGTTGTTGCGTTTTGGAATAATGGATTTTGATTGCCTCCATTATCATGGCTATTATGAAGAAGTGCTGGGACAATATAATCCGCTGTTACACAAATATCCGGGAAACAGAGTGCAAGGCAAGCGCTTGCAACGGCCTTCCCAACATATTTCAATTGTGAATGCAAGTGGTAGAATAACGAATCAATTTTATTCAGAATATCTTGCCTAAGTGTTTTGTAATTAGTATCTATAAAAGTATATTGTTGAAGGTTGCTTTTAAAAAGCTGCTTTGTAATTTCTTCAACCTCACCACAATTATTATACCTATTAAGGAATGCAGGTACTAACTTTGCCAAACCCTTCCATTTTAAAAATTTACTAAATTCTGCAGGTGTAAAATGTCTCGGTCCAGTTCCAAATTTTGACCTGAGAAGTTCATCAATTTTTTTTTGCAACCGCAATTCATTTGGGTTAATGCACCTAGTTTTTTCATCAACCCATTCATCATTGATTTCATAGAAAAATTTGCATCCCATCATTAAACCTCCATTCAAAGGAGATTATAAAAGTACTTTAAATTAAGATCAATAGCCAGGAATATAAGCAATTTCTGAATGTTATGAGCTTTTCAATAAAATCATCTAGTTGCAATAAAAAAAAGGGCGAACCCAAGGTTCGCCCCAACTCATTTTCGCTGATAGCTGACCGATGATGGCTGACAGCCTTTTCTGTTCACTGCTCACCGCTCACTGCTCACTCTCCTAATCCAGCCAATAATTGGGCGCTTCCTTCATGATGATGACGTCGTGGACGTGGGACTCCTTGAGGCCGGCGGGGCTGATGCGCACGAATTTGGCCCTGGCCTGGAGTTCCCGGATGTTTGCGGCCCCCACGTAGCCCATGCCGGAGCGCAGGCCGCCCATGAGCTGATAGATGACGTCGGAGAGCCAGCCCCGGGAAGGCACCCGACCGACGATGCCTTCGGGCACCAGCTTGCATTCCAGATCCACGTCATCCTGGCAGTAGCGGTCCCGGCTGCCGGTCTTCATGGCCTCCATCGAGCCCATGCCCCGGTAGATCTTGTAGCTGCGCCCCTGAAAGATCACGGTCTCTCCCGGGGACTCCTCGGTGCCGGCGAAGAGTGAACCGATCATCACCACCTCCGCCCCCCCGGCCAGGGCCTTGGTCACGTCTCCGGAATACTTGATGCCGCCGTCGGCCACCAGGGGCACGTCGGCTTCCCGGGTCACCCGGGCGCAGTCCAGAATGGCGCTGAGTTGAGGCACTCCCACCCCGGAGATCACCCGGGTGGTGCAGATGGAGCCCGGCCCCACCCCGACCTTCACGGCGTCGGCCCCGGCCCGCACCAAGTCCCGGGCCCCTTCGGCGGTGGCCACGTTGCCGGCGATCAATTCCACCTGGGGGAAATTCCGCTTGGTGTCGGCCACCGCCTCCACCACCCGGTTGGAGTGGCCGTGGGCCGTATCGATGCTGATGACGTCCACTCCGGCCTTGAGCAGGGCGTCGATCCGTTCTTCCCGGTCCGAGCCCACCCCCACCGCGGCCCCCACCCGCAGGCGGCCAAACTCGTCTTTGCAGGACCAGGGATATTTGCGGATCTTCTCGATGTCCTTGATGGTGATGAGTCCGTTCAGGTCGCCCGCTTCATCCACCACCAACAGCTTCTCAATGCGATATTTATGGAGCAGGGCCTTGGATTCCTCCAGGGTGATGCCCACCTGGGCGGTGACCAGGTGGTCCTTGGTCATCACCTCCTTGACCTTCTGATTCAGGTTGGTCTCGAAACGCAGGTCCCGGTTGGTGACGATGCCCACCAGCTTGCGTCCCTGTACCACCGGAATCCCGGAGATGCGGTAGCGCTCCATCAACTGCAGGACGTCGGCGATGCGGGCCTCCGGCCCGATGGTTACCGGGTCGATGATCATCCCGGACTCCGATTTCTTCACCTTTTCGGCTTGCTGGGCCTGGGCGGCGATGGCCATGTTGCGGTGCAGGATGCCGATCCCCCCCTGGCGAGCCAGGGAAATGGCGGTCTCGGCCTCGGTAACCGTGTCCATGGCGGAGCTCAACAGTGGGATGTTGAGGCTGATGCGCCGGGTGAGGCGGGTGCTGAGGTCCACCTCGCTGGGCAGCACCGCCGAGGCCCCGGGCAGTAACAGGAGGTCATCGAAGGTATAGGCGTAGTGAATGGCGTCTGGGCTCATGGGGGCATCCTTGAGTTTCGGGTTGTGGGGGCGACAGTGGCACAGGCTTTCAGCCTGTGATGGGGTCGCCCAGTTTTTGGTTTCGAGTCTTGAGTTTCGAGTTTTTCGATTTTCCATCACTCCGTTTTTATTAAAGAAAAACCAACTCTTACTGCAAGCCAGGGTCGTATTTCTGGAATAGGATTAATCGGCCATGCCGATGACCCACCCTCCCCTGGCGAACTCTTAAAATATTTTGCCTATTTTAACTCAAAACTCAAAACTTCTTACAAAAAACCCGAAACTTCATTAAAACTTGCCAAAACTCCCTCCAGGAGTCCGGCGTCGACCACCACCAGGGAGTCCTGGCCAAATACCTCCAGGATGGTCAGGATGAGCAAAGCCCCGGCCACCATGACCCCGGCCTTGGCGGGCTCGATCCCGGGAAACCTGGCCCGCTCCGCCTCAGGCAGCCGGCAGATGATCTCGCTCAGCTCCGCCACCCGGGTCCGGGTCAGGAGCAGGTTATTGACCCGGTTCGGGTCGTAGCGGGTCAGCCTTAGGTGCATGGCCGCCAGGGTGGTCACCGCCCCGGCGGTGCCCACCAGTCTTGCCCCGCGAAGCCGGTCCGGCGGGAAGGTCAGGTCCCGGAAGCGCGCCAAATCCTGGGCCACGAGCCGCTTCAGGGCGGCCATCTTCTCCGGGTCTGGCGGGTCGCCCAGGGGATGGGCCTGGCTCAGGGTGAGGACCCCCAGGGGCAGGCTGGCGAACTGCGATTCCCAACCCGGCCGCACCAGGGCGAACTCGGAGCTGCCGCCGCCCACGTCGACCACCAGGACCGGGGTCGCCAGATATGGGGGGGCCAGGGCCGAGAGCACCCCCTTCAGGGATAGGCGAGCCTCCTGCTCCGGGGATAGAACCAGAACCTCGAGGCCCAGCTCCTCACGCAGCCGCTCCAGGAAGATGGGGCTGTTCTTGGCGGCCCGCAGCGCGTGGGTAGCCACTACCCGGCAGTTCTCAACCCCATAGTTGGCCAGCACCTGCTTAAAACCTGACAGGGACTGGAGGGTGCTGGCCATGTCCTCCGGGGCCAGCTCACCGGTCTGGGCCAGGCCCCGGCCCAGGCCGGTGATTTCCCGGAGGTGCAGCAGGAGGTGGAATTGCCCGGGTCCTCTGGGTTCCGCCACCGCCAGGCGCACGGTGAGGCTGCCCAGATCGATGGCGGCAAAACGGATGGGGTCTGAATCGTCGCGGGCCATCTTTAGTTCACTGCGGGTGTATCCCAGGGCGGGGGCCTCCGTGGGGCGGGCGAGACGCCCGCCCCACGCCCCCGCCCCACCAATCCATTACAACACCCCTCAATCCTTTTCCAAGACATAGATCTCCGGCAAGGTGCGCTGCTGCTCGCCGCAGTCCAGGCCGTAGCCCACCAGGAACCCCTGGGCCACCGGGAATCCCACGTAGTCCAGGGGGACCTCCACCTCCCGGCGTTCCCATTTGTCGATGAGGCAGCAGATCTTCAACGACCGGGGCCGGTGGCTGGCCAGGTGCCCCCTGAGGAAGGCTAAAGTGAGGCCGGTGTCCACGATGTCTTCCACGATGAGGACATGGCGGTCCCGCAAGGGTACCTCCACGTCCTTGGTAATGTGCACTTCACCGGAGGTCTCGGTACCGGCCCCGTAACTGCAGAGGCGGACAAAATCCACCTCCACCGGAAACTCCAGGGCCCGCACCAGGTCAGCCATGAAAATGAAAACGCCCTTGAGGACGCCCACCAGCACCGGGTTCAGGCCGGCATAGTCATGGCTGAGGCGGGCCCCCAGCTCCCGGATGCGCCCCTCGAGGTCCTGCCGGGAAAAGAGGCAACGCCCGGCGCCACCGCTCATAACCTTCCTCCTCCATCGCTAACCTTAGAAAAAGAGGGACAGGTTGTCAAACCCTAATCAGCAAGGCGCGGTTAAGCCCCCCCCGAGGCTCTTTCCCTGATCGTGAGATCCGTAAACGGCTCAGGCCTCGGAGATTCCCGCCCCGGTGATGGTCACATACCGGTAGGGGGGCCAAGGTATTCGTCCTGGGCAGCCAGTTTCGCCATGCCGGCCCGAGCCGCCGCCACCAGGCTGGAAATGGGGGCCTTCTCTTTAATGAGCCGGTTGAGCGTGAATTCCAGTCCCAGCCGCCGGGGCAGGGTAAAGACCTCGGTCACCCGGTTATATTCGATTTTGGAAGGCTGGGGCCGGTCCCAAATGACGCACAACTGACCGCCAGCGGCGGAGTAACCCGCCAGCACCAGATACAGATTGACGATGGGGTCCGGCGGCGCCTTTTCACACATGCGGCGGAGAATCTCATCATAGCGGCCGGTGAAGAAAGGGATGGCCGCCTCTATGAGGGCGTTCAGGTCCGCCAGCCCTTCCTCTCGGGCAAAGGCGGCAAAGTCTTTGCAGAGATCGTGGGCCTCGATGGCCCCGGCCGAAGCCAGGAGCGCCTGGGAAGTAACGGGTACTATCCGGTCCAGGGTGACGAAGCGTTCCTCACCATAAGGCTCAAACAACACCGCGCGGCTGTCGGCGGCAACCAGGACCCCATCCGGGGCGGCACAAGCAATCAACTGTCCCATCTTATCCTCCTGAGGTAAGGAATCCGGTTCCCTTAAAATAAATCTAATACTTAAGAGAATAATCCGGTATCAGCCTCTGGCAAGGGAGGAATATGGGAAATGGGCCGGAAAATTATACGTAACGACATAAAGAATTGCGCATCCCCTGCACCTGCAAAGGCGGTAAAATTTCCTCCCCTGCGAGGGGCGACACCGGGTGGGGGTGGTATCGTCTTTGGAGTCTTAGCGGTGACAAGTTGCCACCCTCCCCCCAACCCCCTCCCCTCTCAGGGAGGGGGAGTTTGCCAATATTCAGTCCCAGACTATTGATAGATTAACGAAAAAAAATGGCGTTGCGTAGCATTGAGGAAGGAAGGAAGGAGGATGGACCGGGAGAGGATAAAAATATGGCCGCAGGCCCTAACCAAAAACCTGCGGCGGTAACTTTGCGTCCCGAAAGGGAAGAGACCGGGCCGCGGCCGCCCGGCTCCAATTAGGGTTAAGGTTGCTAAACATCGCGGCCCATATTCTTAAACAGGGCCGCACCGGCGCCTCCAGGGACTTGCCCGCCGCGACTCACCCCTCCGTCATCTGGAGACTTATAAAAAAACCTGTATACCCCGGCCAATTTGCAGAGCTCGACATACACCACCCTCAGCTTCCCCTCTGCCTGTCTCCCGGGGCATCGCTTCACACCAAAGCTCTCCGGCGGTTGACGGCGTTTGCAAACGGCCAGGGAATATGCTACGTTTCGCATATCTTTTTAGACTCTTAGGAAGTTAGCAAGGACGCCCATGACTGCTTCCGATATCGAATCTTCGCCGGAGGAAATCGATGCGGAGATGGCCGAGCGCCTTCGGCCCCTGGTGAACGAAATTCTGGAGATCTTCAACCAGCGGCAAGTCTCACCCGCGGACGCCGGGATGGTGGTGCTCTCCCTGACTTACCGGCTGCTGGTGATCCTGAAAGAGGCCCCGGAGGCCAGGCGCCATTTCATTACCACCCTGATCACCCTGATTAACAATTTCTTAACCGGCGAACTCGAATCAGCCAGCGGGCCAGCGGGCGAATTCACGGTGAAGGAAGACTTTTAGACGGTAGCTTCCGACTTTCGGGATGTTATCTATGGAAGGCAAGGCCGCGAATATTCTGGAGTTGATCGGCCGCACCCCCATGGTGCGCCTGAACCGCCTCAACCCCAATCCCCGGGTCAAGATCTACGTCAAACTGGAATACTTCAACCCCGGGGGCTCAGTCAAAGACCGGCCGGCCCTGGCCATGATCGAGGCGGCTGAGGCGGCGGGCGAGCTCACCCCAGAGAAGACCGTCTTGGAAGCCACCAGCGGCAACACCGGCATCGGGCTGGCCCTGGTATGCGCCGTCAAAGGCTACCGGCTGCTGCTGGCCATGCCCGAATCCGCCTCCCTGGAGCGCAAAAGGATTCTCAAGGCCATGGGGGCCGAGCTCCTCCTCACCCCGGCCCACCTGGGAACCGATGGCTCCATCGAGGAGGTCTACCGCCTGAGCCGGGAAAACCCGGAAAGATATTTTCTGGCGGATCAGTTCAACAACCCGGTCAACCCTGCGGCCCACCGGGCCACCGCCCAGGAGATCTGGGACCAGAGCGGCGGCCAGGTCACCATGGTGGTGGCCACCCTGGGCACCAGCGGTACGGTCATGGGCCTGTACCGCTATCTGAAGGAGTTTAATCCGGCCATCCGGGTGGTGGCGGTGGAACCCTTCCTGGGCCATGCCATCCAGGGTTTGAAAAACATGAAGGAGTCTTATAAGCCGGGGATCTTCGACAAGGGCCGGACTGACGCCATCGTCAATATCGAGGATGAAGAGGCCTATGAGACCGCCCGGCGTCTGGCCCGGCAGGAGGGCCTGTTTCTGGGGATGAGCTCCGGGGCCGCAGTGGCCGTAGCCCTCCGCCAGGCCCGGGAGATGGCGGATGGCTTCATCGTGGTCATCGCCCCGGACGGCGGCGAACGTTATCTCTCCACCCACCTGTTCGTGGAGAAAGAGGTTCCCAGCCTCCGCTTTTACAACACCCTGGCCCGGGCCAAGGAGGCCTTCCAACCCCGGCGCCCGGGGGAGGCGGCCATCTTCACCGACGGCCCGGCCCTCTACAGCAACCTCTCCCTGGGGGTGGCCCGGCGCCTGGTGCTGGCCGACCTCTTGGGCCGCTATCTCACCTCCCGGGGCCTCAAGGTGCGCCAGGTGGTGAGCCTCATCGACCTGGACGACCGCGCCATCGCCGGGGCCGAAGCCGCGGGCCAGGACTTGCCCCAGTTCACCGGCCGCTACCAGCGGGAGTTCTTTGAGGACCTGCGGGCCTTGCGCCTCCGGGAGGGAGTCCTTTATCCCCTGGCCTCGGACCATATCGAGGAGATGGTCGCTCTCACCCGCAAACTCCTGGAGCGGGGCTTCGCCTATGAAAAGCTGCGCTCCGTCTATTTCGACATCTCCCGCTTCAAGGACTATGGCCGCCTCTCCGGCGTGGACCTGGGCAAGATCCGGGTGGGCAAAACCGTGGACCTGGACGAATACGCCAAGGAAAACCCCCGGGATTTCACCCTGCTGAAACGGGCCAAGCTTTCGGAGCTGAAGAAGGGCCTCTATCATTCGACTCCCTGGGGCCAGGTGCGCCCCAGCTGGCACCTGGAGAGCGCCGCCATGGCCCTGAAGCACCTCAAGGAGACCGTGGACTTCCACGTGGGCGGGGTGGAGTCCCTTTTCCCCCACGATGAGAACGAGAACGCCTTGTTCGAGGCCGCCACCGGCAAGCCCCTGGCCCACGCCTGGCTCCATTGCGAACGGGTGCTCAAGGAGGGCCGGCCCCTGAAGGACGAGGCCGCCGCCGCGGTCCGGGACCTCACCGCCCAGGGCTTCAGCGGGGCGGACCTGCGCTTCTTCCTGCTGGCCACCCACTACCGCAAACCCCTGGCCTTCACCCCGGAGAACCTCAAGGCCGCGGCCCAGGCCCGAGCCAGATTGGACCACTTCCTGGCGCGCCTTTCCCAGGTAGCCGAAGACCGGCCCGCCGACGGCGCCATCGAAGAGCGCCTCTTCCAGTTGAAGAAGGAGTTCGTCGCCGCTCTGGATGACGACCTCAACATCTCCCGGGTCCTCTCCGGCCTCTTCGCTTTGGTGGGGGATCTCAACGCCGACCTGGACCGGGGAAGACTGGGGCAGGGAGCCGCGGCCGCCGTCTGCAACCGTCTCCGGGAGCTGGACGAAGTGCTGGCAGTGATGAACCCGCCACCAGCCGCCGCGACCCGGGACGAGGAGATCGAGGCGAAGGTCCGGGCCCGGGAAGAGGCCCGCCGGCGCCGGGATTGGACCGCCGCCGATGAGATCAGACAAGAACTGGCCCAACAGGGCGTCGAGATCACCGACACCCCCGGCGGCCCCCACTGGCGCCGCCGGAGCTGAGGGGCACAAGCCGATCTCGTTCCCAAGTTTAACTTGGGAACGAGATCGCAAATGCAGGGTGGGCACTGCCCACCATTTCCTTAAAGTACTACAGGCTTCCAGCCTGTGATCGGGTCGCCCCTAAAGAGAATCCCAGTGGCACAGGCGTCTCGCCTGTGCCCTTTGATGGAACATGGTAGCCGCAGGCCCTAACAAAAAACCTGCGCCCCGAAACCGCCCTGGATATCCTAAAGAAGCGCTACGCCCAAGGAGAGATCAGCAAAGACCAATTCGATGAGGTTTTTTGGTTAGCGCGGCATATTCCGGGATAGACTGGTCGGGACGAGAGGATTTGAACCTCCGACCCCAGCGTCCCGAACGCTGTGCTCTACCAGGCTGAGCCACGTCCCGACCCCTTTCAATTTATCCAAAAGACCGGGCCGGGGCAAGAGAAAATCGGGATAATTTGGCGGCGTCGGCTCATACGGTGCGCCAGGTGAGAAAGCCTGGCCGCCGGAGATCGCATGATTCAGCTTTCAGCTAAAAGCTTAACCTGGTTATCTTTTGCCTTTGCCTTAGCTGATGGCTGATGGCTGACAGCATTAGCAGGTTGTTGAAAAACGCGTTTTTATGTCATCCTGAACGAAGTGAAGGATCTAGAACTTATTAATATGACTAGATTATTCGCTTCGCTCAGAATGACAAATTCTCAATTATGGGAGTTTTTCAACAACCTGTTAGGCGACGCGGTCTCTTGCAGGGTGCAGGAGAGGCGCAATTATGCATTAATGGGAGAATTATGGGATCCCCTATTTATTCCCTCTCCTCCGCTGGGGGAGAGGGTCAGGGTGAGGGGGAATTAATTTCTTCCCCGCCCCAATTAATAACCATCACCTGGCGCCGGCTGTGGCTATTTTGCTGCCTGGCCCTGGTTGCCCTCACCCTGGTGGCCGCGGGCTGCAAGGCCGCCAAAGAGGAGAAGCAGTACGGCGGCCCCGACACCGGCCCGGCTTATGGCGATTGGTTCATCGACGGCTCCATCGGTGACGCCAGCACCCTCTTGCCTCCCCTGGCCGTCGACAGCGCCTCCAGCGACATCAATGGCCTGGTTTACGACGGCCTGGTGAAGTACGACGGCGACCTCAACCTGGTGGGCGCCCTGGCGGAGTCCTGGGAGGTCTCCCCTGATGGCCTCACCATCACCTTCAAGCTGCGCCACGGCGTCAAGTGGCACGACGGCGCCCCCTTCACTGCCAAAGACGTCCTCTTCTCCTACCAGGTGATGGTGGATCCCAAGACCCCCACCGCCTACTCCGGCAACTACCTCCAGGTGAAAAAGGCCGAGACCCCGGACGACTACACCTTCCGGGTCACCTACGGCCAGCCCTTCGCCCCGGCCCTGGAGAGCTGGGGGCTGGCCATCCTCCCCCGGCACCTGCTGGCGGGCCGGGATATCACCAGATCCCCATTGGGGCGCCGGCCCATCGGCACCGGGCCTTATAAATTCCAGGACTGGCAGGGTGGGGAGAAGATTGCCCTCACGTACAATCCCGACTACTTTGAGGGCCGTCCCTATCTCAACGGCTTTCTCTATCTGGTGAAGCCGGACACGGCCACCATGTTCCTGGAGCTGAAGGCGGGCAATCTCGACCGCATGAGCCTCAACCCGATGCAGTACACCCGCCAGACCGCGTATCCCAAGTTCGCCCGGATGTACAATAAATACCGCTACACTCAATTTTCCTACATCTATCTGGGCTACAATCTGGAGGACCCGAGGTTTGCCGATCGCCGGGTGCGCCAGGCCCTGACTTACGCCATCAACAAAAAGGAGATTATCGACGGGGTGCTCATGGGCCTGGGGGAGGAGGCTTACGGGCCGTACAAGCCCGGCGCCTGGTATTACAACCCCGACGTCCGCAAATTCTCCTACGATCCCCAGAAGGCCAGGGCCCTGCTAACTGCCGCCGGCTGGCAGCCCAACCCCGAGGGCACCCTGGTCAAGGACGGCCGGCCCTTTGAGTTCACCATCCTCACCAACCAGGGAAACGACATCCGGGAGCGCACCGCGGTGATCATTCAGCAGCGCCTCCGGGAGGTGGGCATCCGGGTGAAGATCCGCACCGTGGAATGGGCCGCCTTTGTCAAGGAATTCATCCAGAAGGGCAACTTCGAGGCGATTCTCCTGGGCTGGAACACCGGCATAGACCCGGACCAGTATGACATCTGGCACTCCTCCAAGACCAAGCCGGGGGAACTCAATATCACGCATTACCAAAACCCGGAGGTGGATCGGCTGCTGGACGAGGGCCGCCACACCTTCGACCGGGAAAAGCGCCGCCGCGCCTATTTCAAGCTCCAGGAGATCCTGGCGGAGGACCAGCCCTACACCTTCCTCTTCGTGCCCGACGCCCTGCCCGCCATCTCCAGGCGCTTCCGGGGCATTAAGCCCGCCCCCGCCGGCATCGACTACAACTTCATCAAATGGTACGTGCCCCGGGCCGAACAGAAATACACCATGTCGCCGTATTGACCGGGAAAGGCAATTTCTTGGAGTTTTTAGAGGAATTTTCTAGATATTCAGTGAGATCTGGCGAAAAACTGGATTTTTTCGATAATGGCAAGAAAGCTATTCTGCATAACCCTTTTTTACTGCGCTATCTCTTTGCCACGCCCGGGGTGGCAAGTGCATACAGCCTCCGCTTTTCCCCTGGTTCACCGCTACCGGGCAGTGCTGGCCTGGGGTTCTTAAACCAAAACTTAATGTTGCTTGGCCACCGAGGGTCGGTATGCCCAAATCTGGAAAAAAGTGGCTTATACAATGTTCTATGCTATCATGTCCCTAGTGAGAGGGGTTACAGGCAGGAAGAGGGTCGTCTTAGGGGTTAAACTCAGGGAAAGTGGTTCCAAGCACCGATTTAGGACAACCTCAGCTAAGGCTGCCGCATAACCTCGGCTTAAGCTCTTGCAACCAAGCCTAACTTACGGGTCTGACTTAAAAAGGGGGAGACAAAGGGACTATGATTTCCCTATCTTTGAAGGGAGGCGGCATGGCTAACATTTTTAGGGCGTTATTCCTGCTTTTCATTGCTCTGACCCTGGGAGGATGCGCCGGGTTCCCTGACTTGTTTGGACCTGCCCAGCAATACGGCCCGCCACCACAACAAGGTGGACCACATGGACCCGGCCAGCAATACGGCCCGCCACCACCGGCAGGTGGACAATATGGTCCTGGCCAGCAATACGGCCCGCCGCTACCACCAGGTGGACCATATGGTCCTCAGCAATATGGCCCGCAATCACCACCAGGTGGACCATATGGTCCTGGCCAGCAATACGGCCCGCCACCGGAATGACCTGAGTATGTAATTATTTTTTCCAGGTTTCACCGCATCCTATGGCCCGGAACTATCTAGGGTAAGGAGGAACATACTATGTCCCGACGCGGTCCCTTGATTCTAAGCTTTTTATAATCACAGCTCTCATGGTTTCGTATCTCGCCCAGATGCTTTGGGCTCAGCAATCGCCCATCTCCGAGGTCGCAGTGGAGGCCCACCCTCATGACTACAAGGGGCCTTGCCCAGGTAAGATTACGTTCACCGGCAAGATTTACATCAACCAGTATCCCATGACTTTGAATTATCAGTGGGAAATAAGTGATGGCGGCAAAACCCAGGTGCATGTTTTGCACGTCCCCAACGCTAATACGCGAGTCATGATCGTAACTGATCTCACTGGCAACTCGACGCCCCGGGGCAGCGCCTTCAGGTCTGGGAGAAACTTCACGTCAGAACCGGCAATACCGACATTACTTCAAATCCAGCGATGGCTACAGTCAATTGCCGATAAAGTTTAGAGGAGGCGATTTCCGGGGCATCCAGCCCGCCGCCGCCGGCATCGACTACAACTTCATCAAATGGTACGTGCCCCGGGCCGAACAGAAATATACCATGTCGCCGTATTGACCGGGAAATGAAAAATTCTGCACTATGATCCAAATTTGAGGTTTCTGTATCCCCCAGCCGCTTTGGCCCGGAAGGTCCAGTAGGAATTGCAGAAATAATTAACCAGGGTGGCTGGGATGATGGCCAGGAGTTGATGAATGTATGGGGGGGTCAGGGGGAAGAGGAGGACCAAAAGGACGAAGAAGGTATAACTGACACACAAGGACAACAAGGAGATGCCTTTGAATTTGACGGCCTTGGTCCAGAAGGTATCTCTGTCGTTGCGATCTTTGAAGGTCCAAAAATTATTGAGGATAAAGTTAGAAATGATGGAGCATTCGATGGAGATGGGCGAGGCGAGATATTTGCTGAGGCCGAGCCTGACCATCCCGATGAACAGCGCCAGGTTCACCACTACCCCCAATGACCCCACCGCGGCAAACTTGAGGAAGGTCTTACTGACCTGAAACCTGATCCACCATACATTGATCAGAAATTCGATAATATCTGAAAGACCCAATTTGGTAACGCCGCGCACCCGGTCCATGAAATTTACGGGGATCTCCTTAATGACCGCCTGGTTGAAAATGGCTTGATTAAGCAGTGCTACTTGAAAGGCATACCCCTTGACCGATGCCAGGGTATTGAAATCGATTTTGCGCAGGACGGAGCCACGAATGGCCCTGAAACCGGCGGTGCAATCCTTCACCCTGTATAAGCCGGCCAGATAACGGGCAAAGATATTGCCCCAAAGAGAAATGGCTCTGCGCAGCCAACCCCAGTTCTCAGGAATCTTGCCACCCTGGACATAACGGCTGCCGATGACGAAGTCAGCCCCGGCATCCAGGGCGGCGAGCAACCGGGGAACGTCAGTCGGTAGGTGGGAAAAATCGGCGTCCATTTCCATCACCGCATCGGCCTGCAACTCTTGCAAGGCATAGCGCATGCCCATGATGTAAGCAGCTCCCAGCCCCTGTTTCTCCCCGGTCAATAAATGGAGGCGAGGATATTCGGCCATCAGGGTCCTGACTTGGTCGGCGGTGCCGTCCGGGGAATTGCCGTCCACTACTAACAGGTGCATCTCGTGTTTTATCCCGGCAAATTGTCGAGCCAGAGCCGGAATTAATAAGCGGATATTCGCGCTTTCATTATAAGTAGGTACAATAATAACTATTTTCATGGGAATCAGATCGTTTTCAACTCCTGTAAAGGTGCCGGATTTGCGGGATAAAATCGGCGCAGGTCTGGCTCCTTAAGTGCGAGCCAGCCATAGGCTCATGATCCCGGTACGGTGAGACCACCCGAGGGCAAATCAGGGAAGACACCAAGATTGGCCGATTAAGCCTTTGCAGATGAATCCGACAAAGGCCTGGCGGCTCGATAAAGCCCCAAGAGTAGTAAGGCCACCACTACCACCAACCGGAGCGGCATGTTCGAGGCCCACGAGTCCATCCAGGGGGGTCTCAGGATCGCCCAGCCTAGTAAGATCCAGACAAGCAATAAGAATACTTCTTGAAACTTCGAGTCCCGGGAATAGGCCTCCCAGCCCAGCCAGGCAAAGGGCAGGGCGAGGATGGCTAGATCATAGTCGAAGGCATGTGGCGTGGCCAGGGAAATTCCCACGACCAGCACTGACCCCCGTATCGGCAAGGGAGCCCGCCGGAACCAGACCCAGCCGACCGCCAAGATGGCCACGATTATGGCAACCGCCTGTAGGGCCGCAGCCAGTTCCCAGCTAGCCCCCTGGAACCGCGCCGCGGCAAACACAGTTGGCACCTTTCTCCAGATGGAAGGGTGATTCATAAGACTGGCGGCCAGGGGAAGATTTTTGAAGAAGGCGATCCAGACGCTGGGGCCCAGCAGCAAAAGACTGGCCAGGGCCAGAGTGGCGGCCGAAAAAACGGCCCCGAGCAGCGCCTTCCAGTATCTGCCGGCAGCCAGCGCCAGGGGGATTAGCCAGGCCAAATGAGGTTTATAACTGAGAAGACCCAAAAGGCAGCCGCCGGCGAAGGGATAGCGCTCGGCCAGGAGCAGGCCGCCACCCAAAATAGCGGCGGAAAGAAAGCCGTTCTGCCCAGCCATAAAATTATGGACCGTGCCAGGAAAAACCAGGACCAACCAGGATAACGGGGTCTTGGGAATGAGGCGGCGGATCACATAGACAAACCCTGATCCGGTAAACGCTATCCAGCATATAAAGGAGGCGGCATACGGCAACAACGATAGCGGCAGAACTATGAGCAAATAAGTGGGGGGATATTTCCAGTACTTAGGATAGGCGTCGGCGCCGACCACTTCCCGCTCTGCCGCCGACATCGTATCAAGGGAAAAGACTGAAGCAGCGCCCTGGGTCCTCGCCACCTTGGAGGCAGTCCAATAACAGAGAAAATCATTCCCGAATGGTCTTCCCGAAAGATCAATGAGATCAGAACGATGAAAACATTCCGCTGCCGCGTAGCAGCCAATGAAGAGATAAAAGATTCCGAGGATTATGACATGTGAAACGAGAAGGAGGCGTAAGTACCAATAAAATGAATAACTTGTCTGATTCACAGAACCATATTCAAAGGAGGGCAGATTTCAAATTCTGCCCTCCTTTACTGGGCAATCCTGGTCATTTTTCCTTTGGCACCTTCTTCAATCTTTGCAATCAAATATCGGGAGGATTTTGCCCAGATCAACACCTCCCCACGACAGCGCAGTTAAATTACCCGCCACAAACAGGGCCAACATGATGATCAAAACAAATTTTTTCATATGAATTTTCTCCTAGATGTGGATAATAGGGATTTTCAAAATTCTGTCAAGTGAATTATAATGGTTGAAAATAAATATCGATGGGATATGGGTCTGAGATGCCCCCAGAAGTGGGACACCTCAGGCCATATCAGAAAGGAGGTCAGACTCCGTGAAAGCCTCTACTCCCTTGATGAGAAACTTCTGGTCTTAAACAATGTTTTCTCAGAAAGGCGTTGGGGTTTTTGTGCTTGCTTTTTTCCCTGCTGGCGCCTCAGGCCAATTGTGCCACTGGTCAATCTTATTCCGGCGAACCTCGGAAACTGACCGAACAGGAAAGCTGGATAATCGGGCAAATAGGCCAGGGGAAAGAGGCAGACTTGAAACAGGGGGTTGCCGGCGAGCAGCAGAAGTATTCGCTAGATGCCGGTTTTCTGAAACAATTGTTTAATCATGCCTTCAAGAATATAGAGGTTAGTAACCAGGGAGTAACTATTGCCAACGCCACGATCGAGGGTGATCTCGACTTGGATAACGTTGAGATAAATTATCCGGTTTGTCTGAAGCAATGTATTTTCACGGGGCAGGTAAATCTCAAAAGGAGTTATTTTAAGAAAGACTTATCATTTGAAGGCTCTAAATTTTTAAAGAGTGCGAATTTTACTGGAATAATAATCGGCGGCTACTGCCTTTGCAACGATGCTAAATTTGAGGATGAAAGTATATGGACCAACGCCAAAATTGGGTTAGAGTTTCAAGTGCAAAGGGCCGAGTTTCGCAGCAAGGAGGCCACGGTCGATTTTAACTCCATCAAGGTAGGTGATAGCATCCATTTTGAGTGCGCCAAATTTTATGGGCCGGTAATTTTTATCCGAGCTTCTACTGGCAGACAGTTTATCGCCCATGATTCGAAGTTCTTCAACCCGGAAAAACTGGTCAATTTTCGCGCCATAACAACGGGTAACACCATTTTTTTAATAAGAGTCGAATTTCATGGGCCGGTGGAATTTAGGTTGGCGGAAATCGGGATGGATTTCGATGCCACCGGAGCTAAATTTCTTAATGAAAAACATCTAAATAACTTTACCTACATGAAAGTGTCCCAAAAAGTTAATATGGCTGAGACATTCCTCCGTGGTAATTTCGACTTTTCTTTTGGTAATTTCTATGATCTAGAAATCCGCGGAGCCCAGAAAGACGAAAAAGATGGGCGTGAAAAAAATATTTACATTCCTTTCCTAAATCTGAAAGGGGCTCAGGTTCAACGTAATCTAAACCTGGCCAACGGGAGCTTCGATAGATTGGATGCCAGTCAAATGAAAGTAAAGGGTCGATTTACCATCGAAAATGCTCAAATTAATAAATTTGCAGACTTTCGTGGCGGCGCCTTTCAGGAGCTCGATTTTGAAAAGGTCCAATGGCCGGAAGTTGACCAACAACAGTCGCAGGATAACCCCAAAAAGTCGGGAAAGGTGGCGAAAAAGCGTTTTCGCTATGAGGTGTATTTGGGAGACCTCACCTTCGGCAGCCTTAGCATCGATAAACCGGAATGCGATGCAGACGCCAACCCATGTGATTCTGATTATAAAGAGGCGGATTTCAAGAGAATTATGGCCTTTCTGGATGCCTGCCCTTATTATACCCAGAGTTATGTCCAGGTGGAAACCTTGTTCAAGCACATCGGCCGCGATTCTTGGGCTAATGAAGTCTTTATTCGCATGAATAATCGTGATCTGGCCGAGAAGATGCAATGGTATAATCCATGCCGGTGGCTGGAATGGTTTTTCTGGGGGAAGATCGCCGGTTATGGCCGCGCCCCTTTCCGGGTCTTTTTTCTCGCCCTGGCCTTCATTATTTTGGGTGCTTGTCTGTTCGATCCCGCATATCTGGTAGAAAACAAGCCGCCTCCAAAACGAAATATCTATCGATCGGTGGCGATAAGATTGATGATCAGTCTGGACCGCTTCTTGCCGATAGAGCTGGGGCTGGCCAAACATTGGGAATCAGGGGAGGGCAATTTTATTACCTGGTTCTATTTTTATCTGCAACAAGTCATCGGCTGGATTCTGATTCCCATCGCTCTGGCCAGCATTTATTCACAGATCAAATAGGCGCGGCTGATATCCACCTGGCTGCCCCATTATGCCCTGAACTTCCCGTTCAGGCTGACGGTATTGCCGGCCCTACTGCTCCTGGCGGTTTATCGCGCCGCCAGGCCCTGGCCGGAGGCAGCGGCAAAAGGGGAATCCGACAACCTTTATAGGTCTCCCGCGCCCCGGGGTGGACCTGGACCCGATACACAGCCGGCATCGACTACAACTTCATCAAATGGTACGTGCCCCGGGCCGAACAGAAATACACCATGTCGCCGTATTGACCAGGAAAGGCAATTTCTTGGAGTTTTTTTAGATGAATTTTATAGATATTCAATTGATCTAGCGAAAAACTGGATTTTTTCGATAATGGCAAGCTAGCTGGCATGATTGCAGTGGGATAATTCAAGCCAAAAAGGGCTTGGCTGATGATTGAAAGTCAGACTATTGGCCCCGCTGGATCCATTTTTAGATCCTCTGACTTAAAGGAACGGAAGGCAAAGCCTGCCACCTAATCTCGGGCTAAAGGGCAATTTTTTGTTAACAATGTTCTTGAAATTGTGCTTTTGTGATACACCTCAATTCAAGTCCAAGGAGACATGTCATGCGTGAATTCAAGATCGCAGCCATCCCGGCTGACGGCATCGGCAAGGAAGTTGTGGCTGTCGGCCTCGAAGTTCTCGATGCGCTCGCCAAGAGCGACCGTGGCTTCCGCCTGAACGTCGAGTTCTTCGACTGGGGATCGGACTACTACAAGAAGCACGGCGTCATGATGCCGGAGAATGGCCGTGAGACGCTTAAGAAATTCGACGCCATCTACTTCGGCGCGGTCGGCGCCCCCGACGTGCCCGACCACATCACGCTGTGGGGGCTTCGTCTCAACATCTGCCAGCCGTTCGACCAGTACGCCAATGTCCGCCCCACCCGCATCCTCCCCGGCATCAAGAGCCCGCTGGGAGGGGTCAAGCCCAAGGATCTAGACTGGGTTATCGTCCGCGAGAATTCCGAGGGCGAGTATGCCGGCCAAGGCGGGCGTTCCCATCGAGGCTTTCCCGAGGAGGTCGCCACCGAGGTGGCCATTTTTACCCGGGCCGGCGTCACCCGCATCATGCGCTTCGCCTTCGAACTCGCTCGTTCGCGGCCGCGCAAGCTGCTGACCGTCGTCACCAAGTCCAATGCCCAGCGCCACGGCATGGTGATGTGGGACGAGATCGCCGCCGAGATCGCCGCCGAGTTCCCCGACGTGACCTGGGACAAGATGCTGGTCGACGCTATGACCATGCGGATGACCTTGAAGCCGGAAACGCTCGACACCATCGTGGCGACCAACCTCCACGGCGACATCCTGTCTGATCTGGCTGCGGCGCTGGCCGGTTCGCTCGGCATCGCGCCGACCGCGAACCTCAACCCCGAGCGCATGTTCCCGTCCATGTTCGAGCCGATCCACGGCTCGGCCTTCGACATCACTGGCAAGGGCATCGCCAACCCGATCGGAACCTTCTGGACTGCCTGCATGATGCTGGATCATCTGGGCGAGAAGGCGGCTTCCGCCCGGCTGATGCGGGCGATCGAGCGGGTGACCGCCGATGCGTCGCTACACACGCCGGACCTCGGCGGCACGACGACCACGCGAAAGGTCACCGATGCGGTGATCGCTGCGATCCAGGCCGACAACGAGTAGGCGTGGTGAAACGGGGGCAGGTCACGCCGATTAGACCGATAGACCGCATGACTGCCGAAATGTGGGAAGATTACAAAATATTCAAGGCAGCGGGACTACTAGATGAGAAATATTTCAATGATTACCAAATATGAGAAGGAGGTAAACTTGTATGGACAAGAAATTGCTTAGAAATGCGCTGATACCTGTTATTGTATGGATCGTTCTTGTGTTGATACCTGTTCCCCAGGGTTTACAGCCTCATGCCTGGTATTATTTTGCGTTATTTGTGGGTGTCATCTTGGGTGTGATACTGGAACCAATACCCGCAGCGGCGATAGGCATAATTGGTGTGACACTCGCTACTGCTTTACAGCTTATCTCCACTAAACCGGGCGATGCTATCAGGTGGACTCTTTCAGGATTTTCAAATGGCACTGTCTGGTTGATCTTTGTAGCATACATGTTTGCTTTGGGTTATGAAAAAACTGGTCTTGGTCGCCGCATTGGCCTTTTTCTGGTGAAGCACCTTGGGAAGAAAACACTGGGGCTTGGTTATGCAATTGCCCTATCCGACCTTGTTTTGGCTCCTTTCATTCCGTCAAATACAGCACGTAGTGGCGGATTAATCTATCCTGTTATTGAAAACATTCCTAGATTATACGGGTCATCTCCAGGGGAGACATCCCGAAAGATTGGCTCTTATATCATGTGGACTGCCTTAGCTACTACCTGCGTCACCAGTTCCATGTTTCTCACCGGGCTTGCTCCGAACCTTCTGGCTTTAGAATTGGTAAGTAAAATAGTAAAGGTAAGTGTTACCTGGCGGGAATGGTTTTTAGGTTTTCTGCCGGTAGGCGGGTTACTTCTTATATTCCTTCCTTATCTTGTGTATAAGATTTATCCACCGGAGATAAAATCCAGCGAGAATGTCCCTGTATGGGCCCGCGATGAACTATCCAAAATGGGTAAAATTACACGGAATGAGCTAACTATGGCAACTCTTGTGATCATTGCGCTGGTACTCTGGATCTTTGGCGGAAGCTGGTTCGATGCTACGACAGTAGCTCTGATGGTTCTCTCGCTCATGATTCTGATGGGTATTATAAAGTGGAGTGATATATTGAATCACAAGCAAGCCTGGAATATATTAGTATGGTTTGCCACACTTGTTACCCTGGCTGATGGTTTGAGGCTTGTAGGATTCCTCAACTGGTTTTCTGCAATCACTGCAGGGGCTATGAAGGGCATACCTGTTATGTGGATGGTAGTTTTGTTTGTTGCAATCTTCTTCATCGTCCATTATATGTTTGCAAGCCTTACGGCACACACCGCAGCGTTACTCCCCGTATTTTTGGTCACTGCCATGGCAGTACCTGGGATGCCCATAAAGCTGCTTGCCATGCTTCTTTGTTACACGCTGGGGCTGATGGGCATTTTAACCCCTTATGCCACAGGGCCGAGCCCTATTTACTATGGGAGCGGGTATGTGGCACCTAAAGATTTCTGGACATTGGGGCTCATATTCGGCTTGATTTTTCTGGTATTTTTCCTGATTGTTGGTGTTCCTTATATGAGGTGGTATATTTCTTAAAAAACTTCTGATAGGTTGTGTAAAAGTGAGGAAGGAAAAATATCTTCCCCACTTTTTGCAAGGTATTTTGAAGTAACCGATGAAAAGAAAGAAATCATGGTTATTAATGATCGCACCAAATAATCTCAAATAAAACGTTCAAAGGCAAAGTCCTACTCTCGCCTTTCTCAAGGATAGGTCTCTTTTATGGGTGTTGCATTAGGTCTGGCAGAAGTTTCAATAGCTGCTATATATTAGCCATCTTAGCACCAATAATAATTTATGATATTCAATAGTAATAAATACTTCGTATTAGCGCCCTTGTTCTGAATACGTTTGGAAGCTCCTGGCATTTTATTCAAGTCCGCAGCGACAACTCCTCCACCATCCGGTCGCCGCAGGCCAGGATGAAGTCCCGCTGTTGCCGGGTGGCGTAGCCGATGCAGGCGCAGCTCATGGTCTCGCGGCTGCGGATGAGGAATTCGAAGCGCACGAAGTTCTCACCCAGCTCCACCGCAAAGCGGAAGGGCCGGCACTGCCGGTGCTCGAACTGCTCCGGACTCAGCAGATCCTCCGGCAGGTCCACCCACCAGACGCCTTCCAGGCTCGAGGCGACCGCGTGCTCAGACAAATATTCCCGCACCCGGGGAAGGTCGGCCCTGGCGATTTCATCCAGCAAGTACTGTTTCATAGCAGTAATTCAGGTGCCTGCGGCTCACCCTAAACCATGAAAAGTTACGCATAGTTATGGTGCGCAGGGCGCACCCTACATGAAGACTTTTCGGAACAGTCGCTCATGAGCCTTCGGCTCATTCCAAAAACCTGAAAAGGTAATACCTGCACTTACTCTCGACTTTGAACTTTGAACCTTGAACTTTGAACTTTTCCAAGCAGCCTCGATAGTGCGCTCGAGCCCACCCTACATTTTTGCTTTATTAATCCCCGCCAGCTCCCCTCAGTTCAAAGTTCAAGATTCAAGGTTGGCCCGGGGCTGGGCCTGGAGAGCCGCGTCCACCGCGGCATAACCCCACAAGGCCAGCAGGAGGCCGCAAGGCAGCCAGAACAGGGGACGGCGAACGGTGTCCAACAGCAGCAGGCGGCCCATCTCCGAGGTGAGGGGCCGGGGGTAGAAGACCGTGGTATATTCCTCGGAGACCAGGATGGCGCCCAGGAGCACCACCAGGGCCAAAAGAAAGTTGGCCGCCAGCACCAGGAGCACCCCCTTGCGGCGCTGCTGTTTATAGAGTTGCCCTAATCCCGGAAAGACCAGGGCCGAAAGGAGGAAGGCGGTCATCTGCGGGCGCATGGCTTATCATATCCGAAATTTCCCGGGGCGGTCAAGGGAGCGGGGAGAGAGATTAATGCGGCCCCGCAGCACCGCTGCTCAAGGCCAGGCAGGAGCCTGGCAAGCAAATGGCGTTCCCAAGCGGGAGCTTGGGAACGAGAGGAAGATTACACTATCTCGCAGTTAAACTCTAGACCATTGTAATTTCAGCGATATCAACATATTATACCGATGCAACCAAATCCCCTCTTCCCTGCGAGGGGACGACACCGGGTGAGGGGTGGCTTCAGCGGCCGTTCCATACCCCCCCTCACCCTGCCCTCTCCCCCCCAAGGGGGGAGAGGGAAATAGCTTGTAAATTCCATGAATTGATTAGCTAGTGGGCACGCCTAAGTTCAAACAATTCTCTACTGCCTGCCTCATAGCAAAAACCTTGCCGGACACTAGAAGCTATTGCAAAAACCCGTTTTGCCCAAAAATGTCATTCTGAGCGAAGCGAAGAATCTCGTATTTTTATGGACTTGAGATCCTTCACTTCGTTCAGGATGACAGCGAAATCAGGTTTTGCAATAGCTTCTACTGCCTTTGACTTTGATTTTGCCTCTCACTGAAAACCGAAAACCGTTTCTAATCACCCCCACTCCAGGCATCCCCTCTCTCAGGGGGAGGGAGAAAAGACCCCGGTGCGGGGCGCCGGCGAGAGGCCGGCGCTACCTGTCCGGGAGCACCTTCTTGATTTTCTGCGGCGATGGGGTAAACTATAACGATGTCATCGGCTGGGAGGCCGTTCTTTGGATTATAAAGAGACCCTGAACCTGCCCCGCACCGATTTTCCCATGAAGGCCGACCTGCCCCGGCGGGAGCCGGAGGTGCTGCAGCGCTGGGCCGAATTGGACCTCTACGCCCGGCTCCGCAGCCAAGGCCGCGGACGCCCCAGGTTCATCCTCCACGACGGCCCGCCCTACGCCAACGGCCACATCCATCTGGGACACGCCCTCAACAAGATCCTCAAGGACATCATCATCAAGAGCCGGCAGATGGCCGGCTTCGATTGCCCATACCGGCCCGGCTGGGATTGCCACGGCCTCCCCATCGAACACCAGGTGGATAAAGAGCTGAAGGCCCAAAAGCTCAGGTTGTCCCAGGGGGAGGTGCGGAGCCGCTGCCGGGACTATGCCAAAAAATTCATCGCCATTCAGGGGGCCGAATTCCAGCGTCTGGGGGTGCTGGGGGATTGGCGGCGCCCCTATCTCACCATGGACCCGGCTTACGTGGCGGAAATCCTGGAAGAATACGGCCGCTTCTATTTCAGCGGGGCCATCCAGCGCAGCAAAAAGCCCATCCACTGGTGCGCCACCTGCCGCACCGCCCTGGCCGAGGCGGAGGTGGAGTACGAAGAGCACGAGGCCCCGTCCATTTACGTGAAGTTTCCCCTGGTGAGTCCGCCGCCGCAGTTGCCGGAACTGGGGGAACTGAAAAACGTCTCCCTGGTTATCTGGACCACTACCCCCTGGACCCTGCCGGCCAACCTGGCCATCGCGGTCCATCCGGACATAGACTACAGCGCCTTTGCCGTGGGAAACGAAGTACTGGTGGTTGCCTCAAACCTGGCCTTCTTTGGCAATGATTCGGCATCAGGCCCTCCGGGGGGTGAGATCCCCGGCTGCACCCGGATAAAAGGCCGTAGGCTGGAAGGCGCGGTCTATCAACACCCCTGGCTGAAGGACGAAAAAGAGCGCAAGGTGATCCTGGCGAACTACGTCACCCTGGAGGCCGGCAGCGGTCTGGTGCACATCGCCCCGGGGCACGGCCAGGAGGACTACGACAGCGGCATAAAGTACGGCCTTTCGCCCTACTCCCCGGTGGACGACGCCGGGCGCTTTACCGACGAGGTGCCGGAATTCGCTGGGCAGCAGGTTTGGAAGGCCAATGCCGGCATCATCGAACTCCTTAAGGATAAAGGCAAGCTGTGGGGTGATTTAAACGAGATGACCCACAGCTATCCCCACTGCTGGCGCTGCAAACAGCCCATCATCTTCCGGGCCACGGAGCAGTGGTTCATTTCCATGGAGAAAAACGGCTTGCGGCAGAAGGCCCTGGCGGCCATCGAGCAGGTCACCTGGATTCCCCGCTGGGGCCGGGAACGCATCTACCAGATGGTGGAGCGCCGCCCCGATTGGTGCATCTCCCGGCAGCGCTCCTGGGGCGTGCCCATTATCGCCTTTCACTGCCGGCAGTGCGGCCAGGCGCTGCTCACCCTGGAGCTCCTTCAGGACCTCATTGCCCGGGTGCGGCGGGAGGGCGCCGACTTCTGGTTCGCAGCCCCGGTTTCCGAGCTGCTGCCGCCTGGGACCCGGTGCCCCTGCGGCGCGGCTGATTTCCGTAAGGAAACCGACATCCTGGACGTCTGGTTCGACTCCGGGGTGAGTTGGGCCGCGGTGCTGGACCCCGACCCGGCCCTGGGGCCAAGCCCCGCCGACCTCTATCTGGAAGGCTCGGACCAGCACCGGGGCTGGTTTCACTCTAGCCTCCTGACCGCGATGGGGAGCCGTGGCCAGGCCCCCTACAAAGAGGTCCTGACCCATGGCTTCGTGGTGGACGGCGAAGGACGCAAGATGTCCAAATCCCTGGGTAACGTCATCGCCCCCCAGGAGGTCACGAACCGCTACGGGGCCGAAATCCTCCGGCTGTGGGTGGCCTCGGAGGACTACCGGGACGACGTGCGTCTCTCCCCCGACATCCTGAGACAATTGGCCGACGCCTACCGGCGTTTCCGCAACACCGCCCGTTTCATGTTGGGGAACCTCTACGACTTCGATCCCGAGAGCCACCTGGTGCCGCCGCGGCAGCGGGAAGAATTGGACCGGCTGGCCCTCTCCTGGCTGGCCCAACTCCTGGAACGGGTTAAGCATGCGTACCATGATTACGAATTTCACCTGGCCTTTCACCGGCTGCACCAGTTCTGCGCCGTGGAGATGAGCGCCATCTACCTGGATATCCTGAAAGACCGCCTCTACGTTTCCCGGGCCGACTCGCCGGACCGGCTGAGCGCCCAGAGCACCCTGTGGGACTTACTTAAGGGCCTCACCCTGGCCATGGCCCCCATCCTGTCGTTCACCGCCGAGGAAGTCTGGGATTACCTGCCAGGCAGGAACAAGGCGGCCAGCGTCCACCTGGAGGGCTTCCCGGAGGCGCCGGCGGGATTTCCCGATGAGGCGCTGCTGGCCAAATACGACTTTTTATTGAAGGTGCGGGGCGAGATCAATCGGGGCCTGGAGGAGGCCCGGAATGCCAAGCGCATCGCCACTGCCCAGGAGGCCAGTGTCTCGCTGCAACCCCCAGAAAAAGTCCTTTATCAGATGTTGCAGGACCAGGCGACGGAATTGCAAACTCTGGCCCAGGTAGCCGAGCTGCGAGTCTTACCGCCAGGAAATCCATCGCCCGACATGCTTGCCTGGGAATCCCTTCTTGGAGGTTTTACTCTGGTGAAGAAGGCCCCAGGCTCCAAATGCGTCCGCTGCTGGTTTACCTATCCCTCTGTGGGAGAAGATCCTAAACATCCACAGTTGTGTCACCGCTGCCGCCAGATGTTGGAGACATAAAGAACGGTTTTGGGGTTTAGTTCTTGATAAATAAACCAAGACGTTAAGATTTATTAATGGGAGCGCCAAAGAGATTAATTCCCCCTCACCCTAACCCTCTCCCCCATGGGGGGAGAGGGGATAAATAGGGGACCCTATAACGCTCCATTGATATTTAAGAACAGAAAAATCAAAAACGACAGTCAAAAAGAGATTTGGGGAACCCAGAGTAAATATGTCCCGAAAGCTCGTCATTCTGCTCGTCATCCTGGTGCTGGGCCTGGCCCTGGACCTGGGGAGCAAGATTCTGGTCCTGCAACTCCTGCCGCTGGGGTCGCAAGTTCCCGTGGTTAAAGGCTTCTTCAGCCTGGTGCACATCCACAATCGGGGGGCGGCCTTCGGTTTGCTGGGACAGCTGCCGGTTAGGTTCACCCGGATACTTTTCATCACCCTCAGCAGCCTGGTGGCGGCGGCGGTGAGCTATCTTTGGTGGCGCCTACCGCGGGACTGCTGGCGGGCAGCCGTGGGCTACAGCCTCATCCTGGCCGGGGCCCTGGGTAATCTCCTCGACCGGCTGCGCCTGGGAGAGGTGGTGGATTTTCTCGACTTCTACTGGGGGCGCTACCATTGGCCCGCCTTTAACGTGGCCGACAGCCTGGTATGCCTGGGCGCCGGCTGGCTGGCGTGGGTAATCTTAACGGAAGAGTGTCCTGACCATGCATCCGATCCTGTTTGAATACGGTTCTTTGAAGCTGTACACCTATGGTTTTTTCCTGGCCCTGGCCTTCCTCGGCGCCATTTTCATCGCGGGACGGGAGGCCCGGCGTTTGGGCCTGCCGGTGGAGACCTTCTTTGACCTCTGCTTCTACGCGGTAGTGGCCGCCCTGGTGGGCTCCCGGCTGATGTACGTGCTCCTCGATTTGCGGACCTTCCTGGCGCACCCCCTGGAGATCTTTGCCATCTGGGGAGGCGGCCTGGACTTCCACGGCGGGGTGATCCTGGCCTTGGCGGTGGCCATCTGGTTTATTCGCCGGCACCGCCTGCCCTGGCGGCCCAGCCTGGACGCCCTGGCCCTGGGGATGCCGGTGGGCCAGTTTCTGGGCCGGATCGGCTGCTTCATGGCCGGTTGCTGTTACGGCTCCCCCAGCACTCTGCCCTGGGCGGTGACCTTCACCAATCCCCAGACCCTGTGCCCGCTGCGGGTACCGGTGCACCCGGCTCAACTTTACGAGGCCTTCCTGTCCCTGGGGATCTTCGGGGCGCTCAGCTTCTGGAAGACCAGGAAAAGTTACGATGGCCAGTTGATGCTCGCATATTTTTGCCTGGCCGGAGCGGTGCGGTTCCTGGTGGAGTTCTTCCGCAGCCCCCTGGATTATCGCGGCCCGGTGTACTTTGGCTGGATGCCCCTGACCCAGCTCATTTCCTTGGGTATGGCCCTGGCGGCCGGGGCCCTGCTGGTCTGGTTCGGCCGGCGGTCGGGGTCGCGGCCCCAGGGTGATTAAAAATAAGGATTTAGGAGGCATCACTATGCGTCTAGTCGTTGTTGCCATGCTCACATTATTGCTCATTTCATCGGTAGGGTTCGCAGCAACACTGGCACCGGATTATCCCGAGGGTTCGCAGGGGCGGTCAATTGCAGAGATCTATCTAAGTCTGGGTGTCCTTTTATTCGGGTTAATTGTTTTGGGTCTCGAAGTTGGAGTTTTGCTTCGTCTAAATCAAGGATGGGGGGTTAATTCAACGCGTATTGTGGGATTAACTCTTGTGGTTGTCTCCGGCGTATTCTTAATAACATCTGGATATTCAGAAAAGCAAATTGCGCCTATGATTGGTCTGTTGGGGACTATCGTCGGGTATTTGCTCGGCAAGTCGGATTCGCCATCAAAACCATCAAAATAGAAGTTGTTACGGTTCTGTTCTGGCAACAGCCGCAGAATTACTGATTACTGAATTATTAACCGGCAAATCGTCCCGATGAAAGCCACCGTCCAAATTGCCGATTTTTCGATAGGTGACGCCAGCCTGGTAATGATCGCCGGCCCCTGCGTCATCGAGTCCGCGGCGGCCACCCTGGCAATCGCCCGGACCCTGAAGGAGATGGCCCGGGAGCTGGCCCTGCCCCTGATCTTCAAGGCATCCTACGACAAGGCCAATCGCACCTCCCTGGCGTCTTACCGGGGCCCGGGGCTGGAGAAGGGCCTGGAGACCCTGGCCCGGGTCAAGGCCGAGGTGGGGCTGCCGGTGCTCTCCGACGTCCACCAGGTGGCCGAGGTAGGACCCGCCGCCCAGGTCCTGGACGTATTGCAGATTCCCGCCTTACTCTGCCGCCAGACCGACCTGGTGGTGGCCGCGGCCCTGAGCGGCAAGGTGGTAAATATCAAGAAGGGCCAGTTTTTGGCCCCCTGGGACCTGGGGCCGGTGCTGGAGAAGGCCAGGGCCGCCGGGAATGAGCGGATCCTCCTCACTGAACGGGGCTCCAGCTTCGGCTACAACAACCTGGTGGTGGATTTCCGCAGCCTTGCCATCATGAGGGAGTTGGGCTGCCCGGTCATATTGGACGTAACCCACAGCGTCCAGCTCCCCGGCGGCCAGGGCGCCTGCTCCGGGGGCCAGCGGCAGTTCATCCCGCCCCTGGCCCGGGCCGGGGTGGCGGCAGGGGTGGACGGCCTCTTTATGGAGGTGCATCCTGACCCGGGGAAGGCCCGCTGCGACGGCCCCAACTCCCTGCCCCTTGATCAGGTCCCGGCCCTGTGGCGTGAGCTCAAGGGGCTGCATGAATTTCTGCGCCAGCAGCGCCGGGAGAAGTAAAATACCAGACTCGAAACTCAAACCTTACTTATGATCGGCGTTTTCGATTCGGGATTCGGCGGGCTGGTGGTGCTGCGGGAGTTTCTCCAGGTCCTGCCGCACTACGACTACCTGTACCTGGGGGACAATGCCAGGATTCCTTATGGCACCCGCTCGGACCGGATAGTGCAGCGCTTCACGGAACAGGCGGTGGATTACCTCTTTCGCCAGGGCTGCCAGCTCATCGTCCTGGCTTGCCACACCGCCTCGGCCCGGGCCCTGCGGCGCATCCAACAGGTCTATCTGCCGGGGCGTTACCCCCAGCGTCGGGTCCTGGGGGTGCTGATCCCCACGGTAGAGGAAGCCCTGGCCCGCAGCCGCAGCCGGCGCATCGGGGTCATCGCCACCGAAGGTACGGTGATCTCCCGGTCCTTTGAACTGGAGCTGCAAAAACTGGACCCCGGGGTGGAGGTGCTGCAGCGGGCCTGCCCCCTGTTGGTGCCGTTAATCGAGTCCGGTGAGCAGGAGTGGGAAGGCACCGCCATGATCCTCTCCCGCTATCTGGCTCCTTTCCAGGGGGGCCGGGTGGACACCCTGATCCTGGGCTGCACCCATTACTCCATCTTGAAGGAGCAGATCCGCAGCCTCCTCGACCATGGCCCGGAGCTCATCTGCTCCGGGCAGGTGACTGCGATTAAGCTGATGGACTATCTCCGGCGCCACCGAGAGCTGGAGAGCCGCCTGAGCCGCGGTGGCTCCCGCCGCTACCTCTCCACCGACCTCACCCCGCGTTTTCAGCAGCTTGCCAGCCTCTTCATGGGACAAGAGATGGATTCGGATGTGGTGGAGCTATAGCCATGGTTCAAAAATATGGCCGTCATCAATGATCTGGTCCTGGTGCACCATGACCACCAGCCTGCGTTCTACGCCCGCATCAATGACATCATCCCCGATGTCAAGCGGGGCTGGTATCAGGTGGAACTCTTGGTGCTCAGCCTGCCTTCTCAGGTCATGATAATGATCCTGGAGGAGTCTCACCTCGGGGGAGAAGAATTTACCATGGGTGGCCGGCCGGTGAGGCTGGAACTCATTCCCCCCAAGCCCCCGGCGGAACCGGAAACCCCTCCGCTAGGCAAGGGCAAGATCATCCCCCTGGTGCGGAAGACCTGATTTCGGGGTGAGCTGAGTCCCTATACCGGGTGTCTTATACCGAGTTGCGTTCAACAAACAAAATAATCGCCTGGCAGGGGCCGACCCAGGGCGCCGCCGTTTGCCTCGGGCGCCTTCCTTTTTATCTTCGCTTATCCATGCTATACTGGTATTATCAGGTTGCTCTGCGCAGGGTTTTTTCGAGGCGGGCGGTGAGCTTCACCTTTTGCGGATTTTTGCCGAGTTAGCCCGAGATCCAGTCATTTTCGGTGGCCTGCGCCGGGCGATGGCCGATTCCATGAGAATCTTACTGGTTCAACCCACCACCAAATATCCGGACCGGCGAGCCTTGCGCAGTCGCAAGCGTTGGCTGTTGGGGATCACCCTGCCTTATCTGGCAGGCCTCACCCCCCGGGGGGTCATGGTAGATCTGGCCGATGACCGCCTGGTGGAGATTCCCTACCACCGGCAGTACGATCTGGTGGGCATCACCGCCACTTGCGCCACTGCGGAGCGTGCTTACGAAATCGCCGCGGAGTTCCGCCGGCGCCGGGTGCCGGTAGTGATGGGCGGCTTCCACGTCACCCTGCACCCGGAGGAGGCCCTGGAGCACTGCGAGGCGGTGGTGGTGGGAGAAGCGGAGGACGTCTGGCAGCAGGTCCTGGAGGACGCCCGCGGCAAGCGCCTTCAGGGGCGTTACCAGGCCCAGGGGTTGCACCAGCTGGCGGGCCTGCCCCGGCCCCGCCTGGAACTGGTGGATTTCCGGCGCTACCGGGTGAAAATCATTCCCGCCCAGACCACCCGCGGCTGCCCTTATCACTGCGCCTTTTGCGAGGTTCCCATCGTTTACGGGCACACCTACCGCCGGCGGCCCCTGGACGAAGTAATCGAAGAAATCCGGGCCAACGTCCGCATTACCGGCCTCAAGAACATCTATTTCATCGACGACAACCTCACCGGCCACCTGGAATACGCCAAGGAGCTGTTCCAGGCCCTGCTGCCGCTGAAGCTCCACTGGAGCTGCCTGTGGACCATCAACAGCTCCCGGGACGAAGAACTGCTGGACCTGGCCAAACGCTCCGGCTGCAGCCACGTCAACATCGGCATCGAAAACGTCTGCCCCGAGTCCATCTCCGCCATCGACAAGGTGCAGAATCCGGTGGCGGAGTATGAATGGCTCCTGGGTCGCTTGCGGGAGAAGGGCATCTTCTATTCCCTGAACTTCATGTTCGGGCTGGACGGGGACCACATGGAGCTCTTTGACGAGACCCTGGCCTTTCTGGAGAAGATCAAGGCGCCCATGGCCTTCTTCAACGTGGCCACCCCCCGCCGGGGCACCCCTATGTGGGACCGGCTCCAGCAGGAGGGCCGGATGCACAATCCCGACGCCGAAAAGTATCTGGGGATGGTGTGCAACTTCTTCCCCAGGCACATGAGCCCGGAGGAGTGCGAGGCCGGCGTCTGGCGCTGCTTCCAAAGATTTTACTCCTTTTCTTCCATCTGCCGCCGGCTGTTGCTGCCACCGACCGGCTACCTCTTCCAGGGGCTCCCCAGCAATCTCTTTTTTCATTGGTCGGCGAAGCGCAAGATCGACCCGGTGGATTTTTATTGACCTGGAGACTTTGGGGGGACCCCGAAGACAGAGGGGGGACCAACTTGGCGGCCCGACGAGCAGTCACCTCCAGGGCAAGGGGATGAATTATGGCCAACTATCAAGTGAATAAGAGCTACCAGGAGATTAACGACAGAATCAAGAAGGGCCAGGCGGTGGTGGTTAGCGCCGAAGAAATGGTCGGCCTGGTCCGCAGCAAAGGCGCGGTGGCCGCGGCCCGCAGCGTGGACGTGGTGACCACCGGCACCTTTTCCCCCATGTGCTCTTCCGGGGCCATCATCAATTTCGGCCATGCCAGGCCGCCCATCAAGGCGTCCAAGGTCTGGCTCAATAACGTGCCGGCCTACGCCGGCCTGGCCGCGGTGGACATTTACCTCGGCGTCACCGAACCCACTCAGGATGATCCTCTGAACAAGGTCTATCCCGGTGAATTCAAGTACGGCGGCGGCCATGTGATCCAGGACCTGGTGGCGGGCAAGAGCGTGCATCTGGTGGCCGACGCCTACGGCACCGACTGCTATCCCAACAAACGCCTGGAGCGGCAGATCACCCTAAAGCAGATGGTCAACGCCATCCTTTGCAACCCCCGCAATTGCTATCAAAACTACAACGTGGCGGTGAACCTGTCCAAGCGCACCATCTACACCTACATGGGGCCACTGCGTCCCAAGGCGGGCAATGCCAATTACTGCACCTCAGGGGAGCTGAGCCCTCTGTTCAATGATCCCTATTACCGCACCACCGGCATCGGTACCCGTATCTTCCTGGGGGGCGGGGTGGGCTACGTCGTCTTCCCCGGCACCCAGCACAATCCCGCCAAGCCCCGGTCCGAGCGCGGCATCCCCCAGGGGCCGGCGGGCACCCTGTTCGTCATGGGCGACCTGAAAAAGATGACCTCCAGGTACCTGGTGGGAGTGAGCCTCCTGGGTTACGGCTGCTCCCTATCCGTGGGCCTGGGTATTCCGATCCCCATCCTGAATGAGGAGATGGCCCACTTTTGCGGGGTGGCCGACGAAGAGCTGCTGGCCCCCATTGTGGACTATAGCACCGATTATCCGGCAGCCACCGGGCGCATCCTGGGGCAGGTGAGTTACGCCCAGTTAAAGCGGGGCACCCTTACCCTGGGCGGCCAGGAAGTGCCCACCGTGCCTCTCTCCAGCCTGACGCGGGCCCGGGAGATCGCCCTGCTTCTGAAAGAATGGATCAGCACCGGCCAATTCCTGCTAGGCGAACCGGTGGAGCTGCTGCCTGGGAGTGAGGCAATCCACCGCCTCCGCACCGCCGGCCGGGATAGTTGAGGGGTGGTTCGCCGGTGGCGCCCGGCTTGACGGCCGCGGTTTTTAATCCCGGGGCCCGGGGAAGCGCGGCGGGTCCGCGGTAATTCCCGGACAGGCAAAAACCCGGCTCGAGGGAGTAGTGTCCGTTTATTTTGGGCACTGCCCACAAATTCTTTAATAATCTATACCTGTTTTCCGTAGGGGCGGACCCCTGTGTCCGCCCTGTAGGGGCGGGTTTAAAACCCGCCCCTACTGCCCACCATTTCGTGGGGGGCGCACACATGGGTGCGCCCCTACAAGACAGTCCATACCCCCCCCTCACCCTGCCCTCTCCCCGGTCCAAACACCCCCAAGGGGGAGGGGGAAATAGCTTGTAATTTCCATGAATTGATTAGCTAGTGGGCCTGCCTAAGTTCAAACAATTCTCTACTGCCTGCCTCATAGCAAAAACCTTGCCGGACACTACTGGGCTCGAGGGAGTTATTTCATCTTCTGTTGTTGCAGTCTGGCCCAGGGGTCCTTCAGGGTCACGGTGCGGTTGAACACCAGGGCCCCGGGGGCGGAGTCCTTGAGGTCGGCGCAAAAGTAGCCCTGGCGCTCAAACTGATAGAAGCTGCCCGGGGCGGCGCCCGCCAGGCTGGGTTCCAGGCGGCAGCATGGCAGAACCTCCAGGGAATTGGGGTTGATATCCGCCAAGAGATCTCCCCCGTGTTCGGCCCCGGGTTCGGGCCGGGTGAACAGCCGGTCGTAAAGGCGCACCTCCGCCGGGACGGCGTGGCTTGCTGAGACCCAGTGCAGGGTGGCCTTCACCTGACGGCCGTCGGGGGCGTAGCCGCCCCGGGTCTCCGGATCGTAAGTGCAGCGCAGCTCCACCACCTCTCCGGCCGCGTCCTTCACCACCTGCACGCACTTGATGAAGTAGGCGTAGCGCAGGCGCACCTCCCGGCCCGGGGCCAGACGGTAGAACTTCTTGGGCGGCTCCTCCAGGAAGTCCTCCCGCTCCAGGTACAGTACCCGGGAGAAGGGCACCTGGCGACTGCCGGCGGCCGGGTCTTCGGGGTTGTTCACCGCCTCCAACTCCTCCACCCGGCCCTCGGGGTAATTGTCGAGCACCACCTTCAGGGGGCGCAGCACCCCCATCACGCGGGGGGCCCGCCGGTTCAAATCCTCCCGGACGCAGTACTCCAGAAGGGCCAGGTCCACCAGGTTCTCCCGTTTGCCCACCCCGATGCGCTCGCAAAAGTGGCGGATGGCCTCGGCGGGGTAACCCCGGCGACGCATCCCGGCCAAAGTGGGCATGCGGGGGTCGTCCCAACCGGCCACGTGGCCCTCGTTCACCAGCTTCAGGAGCTTGCGCTTGCTCATCACCGTGTAGCTGAGGTTGAGCCTGGCAAATTCGATCTGCTGGGGATGGCAGGGAACCGGCAGGTTATCCAGGGTCCAGTCGTACAGAGGCCGGTGGTCTTCGAACTCCAGGGTGCAGATGGAATGGGTGATGCCCTCCAGGGCGTCGGAGATGGGGTGGGCGTAATCGTACATGGGGTAGAGGCACCATTTATCCCCGGTGCGGTGATGTTCGGCGTGGAGAATGCGGTACAGGACCGGATCACGCATATTGATGTTGGAGGAGGCCATGTCGATTTTGGCCCGCAGGGTTCGGGCCCCGTCAGGGAATTGGCCGGCCCGCATGCGTTGGAACAGGTCCAGGTTCTCGGCCACCCTGCGGTTCCGGTAGGGGCTCTCTTTGCCCGGCTCAATGAGGGTGCCGCGGTAGTCCCTGACCTGGTCCGCAGTCAAATCGCAGACAAAGGCCTTGCCTTCCCGGACCAGGTGCACCGCATATTCATACATCTGCTCGAAATAGTCCGAGGCGTAAAACAGGCGCGAACCCCAATCGAAGCCCAGCCAGCGCACGTCATTGATAATGGATTCGACGTATTCCACCTCTTCCTTGCTGGGATTGGTGTCGTCGAACCTGAGGTTGCAAAGCCCGTCGAACTGCTGGGCAATGCCGAAGTTGAGGCAGATGGACTTGGCATGGCCGATGTGCAGGTAGCCGTTAGGTTCCGGGGGAAAACGGGTGCAGACCCGGCCTTCATTCTTGCCGGCGCGCAGGTCGGCGGCCACCAGGTCGCGAATAAAGTCGGAAGGCTGCGCCTCGGTCTCGCTCATCTGGACCTCTAAAAAAAATTCCCAAAGGTGGTAAATTTAGCCACCCGGGTAATTAATAAACTAAGCCATTCCAGGCCAAAGGCAATCGCCGGCGGGGAGCGGCGGTCCAGCCCCCCGGGCGATGCCAATTTCGGCCCCGGCCATCATTGATCGCCTCGGGGTTAAATTATATACTAGAAATGGGGGCAATACCCAATAGGGTCCGTTGACTATTTTGGGTTGGCGAACTAACTAACTCAAGTTTCGCATCAAATAACCACACCGGCCAGAGGTCTAGGCTACCCAGTCCAGGTAGCCCAGGCGTCCCGCCTGTGTAGGTTACAGTGGTGCGAAACTTGAATAACTAATGAGGGTCTTGCAAAAGTCCGGTTAAACCGGTTAAGGCGTCTATTCCCCCTCCCCACGGGGGGAGGGGGTTAGGGGGAGGGGGGCGTCAGTAGTTGGTAACTATTGGATATTACGTATCTCTTTTCACCACCCCCACCCGGTGTCGCCCCCTCAAGGGGGAGGGAATAAGTCAATAGCGTTGATTTCGCCATTGAATATGACTTTTGCAAGAGGCTCTAATAGATGGAAAATGTCGCGGCAGCTCCCGAACTCCCGCCGAAAAAAAGGACCACTTTGATAGATCAAGAACCTTACGGCGGCTTCGAACAAGGGCCCATTCGCCCTCCCAGCGAAGCCGGGAGCCTCTTGCTCCGGGTGACCCGCAACTGCCCCTGGAACCGCTGCAAGTTTTGTTCGACCTACAAAGATACCCGGTTCTCCCGGCGCCCGTTGGACCATGTGATCCGGGATATCGAGGCGGTTTACCTGGTGGCCCAAACCTTCTGTGGCAAGGGCGGCGAGGCGGACCGTCTGGTGCTGGCCCGCCTCAAGGCCGACGGCGAGGCCCCCGGAGACCTACGGGCCTGGCAGGCTGCGGCCCACTGGCTGCGCCACGGCCAGCAGTCGGTATTCCTCCAGGACGCCGACAGTCTGGTGATCGGCCCCTCGGATCTGGCCGCTATCCTTTCTCACTTGAGGAAGCGATTCCCCGGGGTGCGGCGGGTGACCTCCTATGCGCGCTCCAGCACGGTGGCCCGCCTGAACCTTAGGGATCTCCAGGCCATCCGGGAGGCGGGTCTGAACCGCCTGCACATCGGCCTGGAATCGGGCGCCAACGAAGTCCTGCGGCTGGTGCACAAGGGCACCACCCGGAACCAGCAGATTCTGGCGGGCCGCCAGGTGAAACAGGCGGGCCTGGAGCTCTCGGAATATTACATGCCGGGGCTGGGCGGACGGCGCCTCTGGCGGGCCCACGCCCAGGCCACGGCCGCCGCCTTCAACGAAATCAACCCGGACTTCATCCGCTTGCGCACCCTGGCCATTCTTTACGGCACCCCGCTTCACCAGGATTATCAGGGCGGGCGCTTCGAAAGGTTAACCGACCTGGAAATGGCCCGGGAAGTGCAGCTCTTCCTGGAATCTTTGCGGGGCATTACCAGCGTGGTGCAGAGCGACCACTTCCGCAACCTGTTGCCGGAGGTGGCGGGGGCGCTGCCCCAGGACCAGGGGCGCATGCTGGCGGTGGTGGAGAATTTCCTCTCCCTGAATCAGGATGAACAGATGATTTACCAGGTGGGGCGGCGCACCGGAATCTTCCACGGCCTGGAGGATCTACAAGATCCCTGCCGCCGCCGCCGGGCCGAGGAGACCATCTGGAAAAATCGGATCACCCCGGAAAATGTGGATGACCTGATGGCGGAGCTGATGCGGCGCTTTGACTGATTTTTTAAGAACTACAATTCCCTGGATTCCTGACAGTGCCGCTCAAAGGCAGACACGGGAGCGGAAAAGAGATTAAATTCCCCCTCACCCTCACCCTGGCGCGCTCTGCCCTTAACTTTGAACTTTGAACCTTGAACCTTGAACTCCCTATGAGAACAATTGGCTTCGAGATGAGGATAGTTTTGAAGCCTTCCCTCGGGGCAAGAGGTCCCGAAAACTTCGTTGTGACAGAAACAGCTATAGATGCGGCATAATCCCAGTTTAAATGCCGAAGGTCGTTCAAACGGATAAATTTCGGTTTTTGAGGGACAAGATATTTAGTGAAGCTGTCGAAAAAGCCTCTATGAAGTTGTTGTAATCTGCTCTTCGGAAATTTTTGGTCGAGCCTCTTGGTGGTCTTCTGATTCCTTGCCTACACAGGAGAGGTCTTGTTAATCTCCACCTTAAATCTCACCTCGCTTCAGGGTTACGCTTAGGCCAGGCCATAATTCATGATCTTTTCTATGTTATGGACGAGGCAGAACATCAGCCATTGGATGTTCACTTTGGCTTTCCCTCTTAGGGTGAAGCGGTCCAATCGCTTGTTAATTCGAATATTGGCAAAGACGGGCTCGGCGATGCCCAGGCGTTGAGGGTAGATTCGGCGTCCTTGTTCGGTTTCGATTTTCTCCACCATCTGTTTTGAGAGATTAATTCCTTCGGTGCCGATGGGGACTGCTAAATGCTTGCGTTTGGCTTCGGTCCCATAGAGACACCGGGCTCGTAGCGGGCAACCCTGGCAATCTGTTTCAGCTGCAACATATTTCCGGTAAAGGTTACCGTGGTCGAGACATCTTTTGGCCTTCAGCTTTAAAACTTCTCCATAAGGGCAGCTATATTGATCCAAGGTCTCATCATAATAAAAGTCTTTTAAAGTAAATCTCCCGGATCGGCGTCGTTTTTGGGTGTCAAACCTCCGGTCCCGGTTCCGGAAATTTCTATCGGGAATATAGGCGTCCAATCCCAACTCCTGGCACTCCTTCAAATTGACCTGAGTATGGTAATTGCTGTCGGCGGTGAAAACCTTTCCCTTAAAGTAGTCCGGTCCATGGCCAAGGCTCTGTAAATTCGCCAGGGCTCCGGCTATCATGGGCGGGACATGGCCATGGTCTTGCCCATTTCCGAAGGCCTCACCATGCACAATCACTTGGTGCTTGGCATCAATGAGGGCCTGGCTGTTATATCCCTGGACGGCACCGTGGGAAGTCATCATGGTGGCCGAGTCATTGTCCGTAATATTACTCTGTTTTTCTCTACCAGCCACACCTAGCTTAGGCTGGTTCTCGGCCAGCCAGGTCTCAATCAGCTCTGCCTTCCTCTGTAATTTCTCCACCTGCTGCTGCCGGTTGGCGCCCGAAGCTTTGGGCCCGGGAGGATCATCCTGCCTTTGATCGGTTTGCATCTGCTCTTCCAGGAACTGCGCCACCTTGGTCTCGATCTTCTCTTTTTTCTTCCGGAGCTCGCCTATGGTGCCGCTCCACTCTTTGGAGGCATTGGAAGGCAACTTGCAGCCATCCAAGGCAAACATGGTGCCGCCCAGCAGGTTCATCTCCTCACAAACCAGCAGCACATCTCTAAAAAGGGGCAGGATCTCATCTTTCATGGAAGAAACAAAGGCGGCAATGGTGCTGTGATCAGGCTGCTGGCCACAAGCTAACGCCATGAAAACGACATTCTCCCAGCAGGCTTGTTCGATCTTCCGCGAAGAAATCAGCCCCCGGGAATAGGCCAGCAACACTACCTTTAAGAGGACCTTGGGATCATATGCTGCCCTGCCGGTCTCATCATTGCGGTATTTGCATTCAAAAACAGACATATCCAACCGCTTTTCCACCAGGGTATGAATGGCGAACTCCAAGGTGCCAGGCATCAACTGCTCTTCCAGAGAAACCGGTAAGAGAACTCTTTGCCGATAGTCGTAGGTTTTAAATCTGGCCATGGCTTATCCATCCCAAAAAAGTTATTGGTCAAGGATAGCACAAAACAACTATTTTATAAAGATTATAATTGGTTATAAATGATTTTGGGTGGACCGAAGGGGACGAAAATTGGAGGGATGTAACCCCGGCGAGTACCTTTTTCGACAGCCTCAGCAGATATACTCTAAGGGGGAGCCTTAACTTTGTCCTACTCGGGACCCTTTCAGGACTTGTCGGCGACCAGGGCATGACTGGGGCAGGGCTTCCGGCGAGGACGTTACATCTCATATAGAAATGAATAATGACGGAATATCTTAGCACGCACCCCGAAATCTATATAACAAGGAATCAGTTATTATTTAAGTTGAGATTCGGCATTATCGCATCGACATAGGTAGGCCCTCGCGGGCTTTCCCTGTCACACCACCGGGCGTACGGGTCCGTACCCGGCGGTTCGGATGGTTAAGCTATCTCCCCGGTGCTAACCTCGGGAGGCCAAGCGAGATAAAATAGGTGTTGGGCAGGGCAAAGCTGAGGGCCGGGCTGCGGCTGAGCCGCCACGGGCCGTGGGCGCTGCCGGCCGTTTGGGCCGCCAGATCACGGCCCACCCCGAGCCGACGTAAAGCCGCAAATCGGCTCCGGCCTCGCTTCCATTGCCGCCAGACCATCATCCTGAGGCGACGCCGGAGCCATGAGTCAAGTTGCCGCAGCAGCGAAGGAGTTTCGCAAAAGCCAAAGTAGCCCCGCCAGCCGATCAGAAATAGTCTGAGACGGTTCACCAGATGGGCCGGGGTTAGGTGGCGACTAGTGCGGGTCAGTTCGCGGACTCGCAGCTTAAAGCGTGCCAGGGACTGGGGGGCTATCCGTCTCTTGGGCTTACTGGAAGAGGTGAAGCTAAAACCCAAGAACTTGCGCTCCCCAGGGCGGGCTACCGCACTCTTCCCCTGGTTCACCTTGAGCTTGAGCCGCTTTTCCAAAAACCGGCTCACACTCGCCATCACCCGCTCACCCGCCCGCACGCTCCGCACATAGATGTTACAGTCGTCGGCGTAGCGCACGAAGCGGTGCCCGCGTCTCTCCAACTCCCGATCCAGTACGTCCAACATCAGGTTGGACAGCAGGGGCGACAGTGGCCCGCCTTGCGGCGTCCCCTCCGCAGCTGGGCTTACCAAGCCATTCTCCAGCACTCCCGCATTGAGAAACGCCCGCAGGAGCTTGAGCACCCGCCTGTCCTTCACCCGCTGGGCCACCAGGCCCATGAGGATATCATGGTTCACCCGGTCAAAGAACTTTTCCAGGTCGATATCCACCACATAGCCGTAGCCCTGGGCGATATGCCTCTGCGCCTGGGCCACCGCCTGGTGTGCCGACCGTCCGGGGCGAAAGCCATAGCTGTGCTCAGAGAACGTCCGGTCCCAGGAGCTTTGCAGCACCTCCATCACCGCCTGCTGAACAAAACGGTCCAGCACCGTGGGGATTCCCAAAAGGCGTTCCCCACCTCCCGGTTTGGGGATCTTCACCCTTTTGACCGGCTGCGGCTGATAAGCGCCCTGCAACAACTGCTCCCGAATCCGGGGCCAGTGCTCCTTAAGATAGTCGGCCAGATCCTCTACCCTCATACCGTCTATCCCCGGGCTGCCCTTGTTGGCCTTGACTCGCTTCAGCGCCCTCACCAGATTATCTCGCTGACATACCCCCTCCATCAGACATTCAGGTGACGCCGGGCTTTCAGTGCCATACCCCGCCTTGACGGCTTCAGTCCCTTCACCGGCAGCCTTTGGGGCTTCACCCCTACCTTCTGCCGCGAAGGCCAGCTTCATCTGGTTCTTCTGCTGCTTGGCCGCCATGAGAGATACCTCCTACTTGCCGCTCCATACCGTTCGGCCCTTCGGTGAACCTACACCTACTATGGCCTCTGCTGACTCCTGCACCGCGGTCAGGGGACCTCACGACCCCCTCAGTCCCGCACCCGGGACACGTTGCAAGCCTCCCGAGGTAAGCACCGCCGCCTTCGCCACACACCTGCCGGATTTACAGCCCTGGCCCTTGATGGATATGGACTTCGCGATCATATGCCCGCTTGTCCGGCCAAACCTGCCTCGTATCCGGTTCCTGTCCGTCAGGTCGTGGCTTTGCTCCACGCTTCCTTCAGACCCCGCCTCACGACGACGCCCTTGCGCTTCGCTAACCCTTCACCTCCATCAGGTTGGGTAGAGGACTTTCACCTCCAAGCTGCTGTACATGCTCGGCACACATAAAAAAGGCGGCCCGCGGGCCGCCTGTTAAATCTCTGCAAGTAATTTAGATCAGAAGTGGTAAGCCACCCGCAAGAGGGGGGTGAAGCTATGGGCCGTAAAGTTGACATCAACTTTTCCAGTAGGGGTGGTATAACTGTAGTCCGGCTGGACATATCGGTAGCGTAAGGCCAGATCTAGGGTGACACTGGCCGTTAACACGTAGCGTATCCCCCCTTCCACCGCTAAGGCCGCATTGGCCGCGGTGGAGTTGCCGAGGCCTTTGATCTGGAGGCTGCTAAAGGCAATGGCCGGCCCCACTCCGATATAGGGATGTAAGCGCCCCACCGGCACATCCGAATCTTTTAAAAAGCCGTAATGGGCATAAAAGACAAAGGCCAGCGGATATATTCTGCCGTCGGCACCGTTGAAGTGTGTCACGCTGGAGGCCCCATTGGTAACCGCGGTGACAGTTTGGTTGAAAATCGGATAACGATCATAACTGAAATCCACGAGAAACCCGAAGTAGCTCATCCACTTCGGATAATCATAGCCCAAAAACCCAGCGTTGACGAAATCATAGCCCACGGTGACCCCTCCCAGGACAGCCGGGCCGACCCCTATGCTTTTTAAGGTGGTGCTACTACCGGGCGCCGTCACCTTGACATCAGTATTGGCTATGAAATTCGGCCCCATTTCCCCCCCCACCCACATGGCGGCGTGGGAAATCTCCGAAAAGGCCAGTAACGCGGCCACCAGGCAAGCTATCATTGCCAGATAAGACATCCTGCTCATCATTTTCTCCATATCTTGCTCCTTGAAATCTGTGGAAACAGGTAGGCATAAGCGCCCACCTGTTTCAAGTGGTTAGCGTCAGTTAGTGTCCCCCATTGCCGCTGTGGTCGGAGCTTCCGCCCCCCTGACCCATAATCTGTCCGCTGCCGCCGGTAGTTTGCGGATCGCTATATCCGAAAGCCGGTGGGACCGGGGCAACATAGCCCGGGGCGAGGCACCGCCGGGTCCGGCCGCATTGTCCAGGGCCACCTGGACATAGGCCAGGGTTTCCGTCATCAGGGCGGTTTTCAGTTCCTTCACCCGGTGGCGCTTCTGAAATCTCGGGTGGAGGTGCAGAGGGATGACCGGGGCTTTGTTAGGAATCATGACAGTAAACCCCTCAACGCACCATCTCCAGGAAGGCTTCCACCCGGGTCTTGAGCTGCTCCACGTCCTCCATGCTGTAATCCGTTTCGATGCTGAGCATGGGAATGCCTGCCCCTTCCAGGGCCCGGCCCACCTTGAAGGCCTCGATGGCGTAAGGCTGGCAGAAGTTCAGGGCAAAATGGATCACTCCCTTGACTTGGAGGTCATTCGCCATGGAAACGATGTTTTGGAGCCGCTCCTGGTTAGGCGTGAAACAGGCGCAGTCAATGCGCATATAGCGGTCCACCAGGGAATCCAGCATCTCCTCCAGGGTGTCCCCCGATTCATCCACCAGGTCCCGGATGTTCCTGGTGCCGATGCAGGACTCTTCACCGACGATGACTGCGCCGGAGGATTCCACGATATAGGGCAGCTTCCAGTTGGGCACCGCCATGGGGCAGCCTGACAGCATGAGCCGCGGTGTCCCGGCGGGCACCACGCCTTCCCCGGCTTTAACTCTGTTTTCCAGTTCATCGCACAGCTCCCCGATCTTGCCGGTAAAGCGCACGGGATCGTCATAGAAGCTCACCTGGTTGATGAGCAGCACATCCCGCCCGGAGATGGGGGTGGGGACCGCGGCCCGGAGTTTGTTGAGACGTTGCAACACCCGCCGCCGGCGGTTCACGAGCTTGATGGCCTCCTTGAGGCTGGCCGCGGTGATCTCTTTGCCGGTGACCTCTTCGATTCTCTCTTTAAAGCGCCGGACTTCCGCCTTCCACAACTCCCGGTCGCAGGCCTGCTTCATCTGGGGAATTTCCATGACGTAGACCGGAGCGTAGTCGTTGAAAATTTCGTAAGCTTTTTTCTTGCCGTCGCAGGTGGTCTCCCCCACCACCAGGTCGCAGGACTCGATGAAAGGACAGAGTCGGGATAGCTTAAAACCTACAAAGGATTTGATCAAGGCGCAGGTGTTCCGGGGCAGGATTTTCTCCGCAGCCTCCTTGCCGATCTCGGCCCCGGCGCACAAGCCCACGTAGACGGCGTCCGCCGCCAGCACCAGCTCTTCCGGCACGAAGATGCAAAAGGTGCCGATAACCTTGCGCCCCTGGGATTTGGCCTCCTGGATCTCCTTGATGCGCAGGCCGTGGACCTCGGAGAGGACAAAGTCCAGGTATTCCATGCCCTTGAGGCGGCCTTCCTGGCTCAGGTAGATGTCGCCGTAAAACTTGCCCAGGACCTGCAGCAGCCCCTCATGGGCTGGCAGGTCCAGGTTCAATTTCTCCCACATGTCGTCATAGGGGGTGGTCATAAATACATTCTCCTTCTATTGGTGGTATGTGCATGTGGCCTCTGCTTTTCCTCTGGCTCACCATTACCGGGCCGTGCTGAACTGGAGTTCATCATAGCTGGCCTACGAAGATAGAATGCCTAGCCGTGGCCCCCCAGGGGCCGCGGAACAAGTTGAAATATGCCCTGCGGCCCCTTTGTCGGTTTCTGACCTTAATTTAATTTCTCATTTGATCAATCTGCTTCCCGGTGACATCAAAGATGGTGACTTCCACGGCCAGACCGCCATCCAGACGGTGGGTGGCGCAGCTCAGGCAGGGATCGTAGGCGCGCATGGCCATTTCCACCCGGTTCAGGGCGCCCTGGTCATACTTGCCTTCCTTGATGCAGAGCTTGGCCGCCTGGTTCACCGATAGATTGATGGCGGCGTTGTTGTGGGTGGTGCCGACGATCAGGTTCACATTAGTGATGAGGCCCTGGTCGTCGCAGGTATAGTCATGGATCAGGGTGCCCCGGGGGGCCTCTATGCAACCGATGCCCCGGCCGGCCTTGAGTTCGACCTTGGCCCGGACGTTGGGGTCGGTGATTTCAGGGTCGTTTAGCTGTTCCACGGCCTGCTCAGCACACTGGAGCAGTTCGATGAGCCGGGCGTAATGGTAGAGCAGGGTGTAGTGGGTCGGGCGGCCGAAGGCGGCCCGGAATTCCTCCAGCTCCGCCTGGGCCAGGGGGGTGGCCATTTTATCAGCCACATTGACGCGGGCCAGGCAGTTGCTGCGATAGATGGCCGTGGGGTTTTCCAGGGAGAGGTTGGGTTTGCCCCATTTCCGGGCATAGGGGAATTTCATGTTGGACCAGGGTTCCACCCATTCCCCGATGTAATCCAGGTACTGATCGTAGTCGAAGTCCTCGTAGCTGCCGTCGGGCTTCATGAGCCGCAGCTTGCCGTCATATAGTTCGTTGGCGCCGTCCTCCCGCACCGTGCCCAGGTAACCCACTTTGATGACGCCGAGGGTTTTGATGACGTCCAGATATTTGGGGAAGACGTTGTCCTTGGCAAACTTCATGGAGAACTTGGCGAACTCCAGGAGCTCTTTGGCCTGGGGGAGCATTTCCTGGCGCTCCACCTCGGTCATGGGCTTGCTCACCCCGCCGGGAAGGCACAGGGTGGGATGAATGGCACGACCGGCGAAATACTCCAGCATGGTGGTGGCCAGCTGGCGCATCTTCACCACCTGCCTGGCGATCTCCGGGGCGGCCTGGACGATGCCCACCACGTTACGCACCGAATAGTCGGCGTCCGGACCGATGACGAAGTCCGGGGCCGCCAGGAAGTAGAAGTTTAAAATCTTGTCGCCCACAGTAGAGATATTATTCATGAGCTGCCGAATCTTGACGGCGGCGGGCGGCGGGGTGGCGCCCAGGCAAGCGTCCCCCGCCTTGGCAGAGGCCAGGTGGTGGGGCCAGGGGCAGATGCCGCAGATTTGGGTGACTATCCTTGGCATCTCTTCTATCGGACGGCCCTCGCAGAACTTTTCAAAGCCGCGCATGGCCAACATATGCACCTTGCTATCCGCGACGTTTCCCGCCTCATCCAACGTTATGGTCACTTTGGCATGACCTTCGATCCTGGTGATGGGCTGAATGTTGATTACTTTTGCCATATCTCCACCTCCTATCTCACCGGCCGGGCCGGAACTACATTTAGGTATCCGTGAGCGCCGATATAACGATTCATGATGGCCCGCCGGTCCACCAGGGTCTTGGGGTCCAGGCCCACCGAAGTGAGGGCGCCCATCATATCCACCATGGGCTTGGCCCCCTTGCGGACGGGGCCGAAGCAGCCCCGGCACGGGGTCCGGGCATGGACGCACCGGGGCACGCCGGCCTTGCCGCAGCACCCCGCCAGGGTAACCGGGCCCATGCAGAAAACGCCTTGTTCATTGAGGCAGCGCATCTTGTCCAGGCCCTCGCCGGGATTGAACTCGGCGTTGGCCAGCACCCGCTTGATGGACCCGCCCCCCGACTTCTTCTCCCGGATCACCGGGCAGGTATCGCAGACGCTGCGCTCCGGCAAGCTCCAGGAGGTCTTGCCGGCCAGTAAGGCCAGGATGGCGTCGACAATCCAATCCGGATGAGGCGGGCAGCCGGGAATGGCGATGTCCACCTGGGTAACTTCGTCCAGGGCCTGGCAGGCGGCGGTCCATTTGGGGAGATTAGGGTCCTCCGGGTTGGGGGCGGGGTCGGTGCTGGCGCAGCCGCGGAAGACCTTGTCAAAGACCTCAGCCTGATTGAACATGTTGGCCTGGGCCGGAATGCCGCCATAGCAGGCGCAACTGCCCATGGCGATGAGGAGCTTGACCTTTTTCCGCATCTCCTCCAGGACGTGTTTGTGCTCGGTGTTGCGTACCCCGCCGGAGACGATGCCCACCGTCGCCTCGGGGATTTCCAGAGTCGTCCCATCCCCCAGCTGACCGTAGTACTTGTGGTCCACCAACGCAGGGATGTGGACAAAATTCAATTGGGCCAACAGGTCCAACAGCCTCTCCCCGGTGTTGAGAATGGAGATCTCGCAACCGGCACAGGCATTCAACCACTCCGATGCCACATTTACCGCCATCTCTTCGCCTCCTTCTGTAAGCGTTCAGGTTTCATACCTGGATTCGCTGGCGGCTAGCCGCTAGCTCTTACCATTACTCTTCTCTCTCTGCCTAAACGACCTTGCTGGCATAACCCCGCCTTGCACCTCCTTCCTCCGAGTTATAGGCAGCAGCAGTCAGCGAAAATAAAATTCCTCCTTTCCTTGAATTGATTCAGCGCTGGTTAAGCTGACTGCGGCTCATTCCTCCGGGATTAGGGCGTCGGCCACCATCTCCCAGATGTACTTCACCTCGATGTCCAGGTTGAACTTGGGCTTCAAGTTCTTCATGATCTGGTCCCGGCAGTTGGCCACCCCACCACCATCTTGGGGGAATACTCTTGAGTCATCCTCAAATCCTTCTTTCCGATTTAACTGGGAAACCCTCCAGACATAGTTCAGTGCGCTTACAGCATGCGGCTGCAATAACGCGAACTCGCAAACCGCTGGCGCTCCGGTCGGCAAAGACTATCCGGCTCACCGAGCCTGGACGTACTACCGCCGGCGACTGGCACCAGATGTGCAGGTCCGAAGACTATGCTGGAATGAAGGCGGGTTGAGGAGTTAGCCTGAGGGGGGGAAGGAAGGAGATTGTTGAGGAACTTACCTTACGCAGTCCCAATCCCAGGCGATCCTCCCCGGCCTCATCCAGCGCCTTGGGGATGCGGGCCTTACCAAGGCCCCCCGAACACCAGGGCTTCAGGACTTACTGCGAATAATAAGCACGGGCCGATGCACCTGGGATCACCTCCTTTAAGAAAATTTTTTATAGTATAGACTACGCATTTTTGAGAATCAAGTTTTTTTCTCGCTTGTCCGGCTTTGTCCTGATACCTGCTGAGGCTGTCGAAAAAGGTACTCGCCGGGGTTACTTGCCTCCAATTTTCGTCCCCTTCGGTCCACCCAAAATCATTTATAACCAATTATAATCTTTATAAAATAGTTGTTTTGTGCTATCCTTGACCAATAACTTTTTTGGGATGGATAAGCCATGGCCAGATTTAAAACCTACGACTATCGGCAAAGAGTTCTCTTACCGGTTTCTCTGGAAGAGCAGTTGATGCCTGGCACCTTGGAGTTCGCCATTCATACCCTGGTGGAAAAGCGGTTGGATATGTCTGTTTTTGAATGCAAATACCGTAATGATGAGACCGGCCGGGCCGCGTATGACCCCAAAATCCTCTTGAAGGTGGTGTTGCTGGCCTATTCCCGGGGGCTGATTTCTTCTCGGAAGATCGAACAAGCCTGCTGGGAGAATATCGTTTTCATGGCCTTAGCCTGTGGCCAGCAGCCTGATCACAGCACCATTGCCGCCTTTGTTTCTTCCATGAAAGATGAGATCCTGCCCCTTTTTAGAGATGTGCTGCTGGTTTGTGAGGAGATGAACCTGCTGGGCGGCACCATGTTTGCCTTGGATGGCTGCAAGTTGCCTTCCAATGCCTCCAAAGAGTGGAGCGGCACCATAGGCGAGCTCCGGAAGAAAAAAGAGAAGATCGAGACCAAGGTGGCGCAGTTCCTGGAAGAGCAGATGCAAACCGACCAAAGGCAGGATGATCCTCCCGGGCCCAAAGCTTCGGGCGCCAACCGGCAGCAGCAGGTGGAGAAATTACAGAGGAAGGCAGAGCTGATTGAGACCTGGCTGGCCGAGAACCAGCCTAAGCTAGGTGTGGCTGGTAGAGAAAAACAGAGTAATATTACGGACAATGACTCGGCCACCATGATGACTTCCCACGGTGCCGTCCAGGGATATAACAGCCAGGCCCTGATTGATGCCAAGCACCAGGTGATTGTGCATGGTGAGGCCTTCGGAAATGGGCAAGACCATGGCCATGTCCCGCCCATGATAGCCGGAGCCCTGGCGAATTTACAGAGCCTTGGCCATGGACCGGACTACTTTAAGGGAAAGGTTTTCACCGCCGACAGCAATTACCATACTCAGGTCAATCTGAAGGAGTGCCAGGAGTTGGGATTGGACGCCTATATTCCCGATAGAAAGTTCCGTAACCGGGACCCGAGGTTCGCCACCCAGAAACGACGTCAGATGAGAAGATTCACTTTAAAAGACTTTCATTATGACGAGGCCTTGGACCAATATATCTGTCCCCATGGCAAGGTCCTGAAATTACGGGTCAAACAAGTTCTCGACCATGGGCACCTTTACCGCAAATATCTTGCTACTGAAAAAGATTGCCAGACTTGCCCGTTAAGACCGCAGTGTATTTATGTTGTTGGTGCCAAACGCAAACAGCTGTCAGTCCCCATCGACAGTCTCTCCACTCAGATGGCGGAGAAAATCGACACTGAACAAGGACGTAGAATCTACCCGCAACGACTGGCCATCGCTGAGCCCGTTTTCGCCAACATTCGGGTTAACAAGCGATTAGACCGGTTCACTTTGCGAGGAAAGATCAAAGTGAATATCCAGTGGCTGATGTTCTGCCTTGTCCACAATATAGAAAAGATCCTAAACTATGGAATAGCATATGCGTAAAGCTGAAGGGAGGTAAGCCTCAAGAAAGCCAGCAAAAGATAAGAGAGGATATTAATCGGGAACGATCGCCAAGATCTTTGGCCAAAAATTCATCAAGAGCAAAGATCACAAGATTCAGAGAACCTTTTTCGACAGCTTCGCTAATTATTAATGTTTCAAGAGCTGAAAATCATATTTTGATAGTGCTCTCATAGCTATATCTCACGTCCTGGCGCCATTTTTTGGTCGAACTTCCTCATTAAAAAATCAATAAATTTCCTTGGCGATCATATTTGACCGGCAGGTATGCGTCCCGTCATAAGGTTTCCGGTTTGCGACTCAGACCAAAGCCATAGGTGCGGGACCGGGCGATGCTGACGCCAGAAATGGCAGGCATTAAGAAATCGGCACAGGTGCCGTTGCCCTTCTCCTGGCCGATCCTGCCCGCCGAGAGCATGGGCACCCCAGAAGCCTCCTCAGCCCTATCTTCGGAAAGATAAATCTACGGTACTGAGGACCACTCACATACACACCACGGCCCGCAAAGCGGGCACCAAAGGGAAAGTTCAGGGGGGGTCTGTGAAATGCTTAAATCGCCCGCAGGAAGGCCCCGCCAACCGGCCATACCCCCCTTCCCCCAGCGGAACCCCCCAGGTCGAAGCGTGAACATGCCGTAGGAAGCGTACAACGCTTTTTGAGGGGGGTATCCAGCGGGTGGGCCATGACCATAATCCGGCCGGGGCGGTTTTCACGGCCTCCTCCCATACCTCACATTGTGGGGCGGGCTCAAGGGTGACAAGGGGGCGGACCTGGTATTCGCAAGTTGGTTGAATTTCACAAGGGGTGTATAAGTCAACGGCCGTTGACAAATTGGCCGCCACCTGGGACCCTCTTATTAGCCTGCCCGCATAACTCCTGGCCATCCCCACTTCTCATTGCAATATTCATTAAAGGATCTGAACTGTTCCCGGTAGAGCTGATCAGCGACAATTAAAATTTCCGGTTTTTTGTAAACAAGATTAAACCATCCAAGTGGTGTTCAAGGAGGCTTGGATGGTGACCGACCAGCAGGTGAGGAAGCTGATGAAGCTGATTCAGAGTGAAAAGAGCCTGGCCATAGCCGCGGCGAAAGCGGGAATGGATGAGAAGACGGCGGGAAAAATCGGAGATTGGGGAGACTGCCCAGTCAATGCCAGCAGGCCCTCACCTGGATGACCCGGCAGGACCGCTTTGCCGAGGTGTGGCCGGAGATTCGGGGGCAGCTCCAGTTAAACCCGGGTTTAGAGGCGAAGACGGTTTAGCAGAGCTAAGGTCGCTATCACCGGGGTCTTCAAATCATGAGCCAACATGCTCGCCAGGTGGCGGCGTTCTTCTTCCAGAGGCCTAAATGGCTCCAGCCCTCTAAAGACCCCCAAGACATATACGCCAGTACGCTTAAAGGCACTGAACCCGAATTTATAAAGGCTTTCTGATCTCATGATTTTTCCGACCCCGTGATCCTTAAATTTGATACCCTGCAAGGTCTTCAAACAAGATACTCGACAGGTAGCGCTCACCGGCATCCGGCAGCACGGTGACGATGAGCTTGCCGCGGTTCTCCTCCCGGGCGGCCACCTGTAAGGCCGCGGCCACTGCCGCCCCGCTGGAAATGCCGCAGGTGATTCCCTCTTCTTTGTGCAGGCGCCGGGCCAGCTCGACCGCTTCCTCATCGGAAACCGTGGCGATTTCGTCAATCAGGTCCAGGTCCAGCACGGCCGGTTTGAAGCCGGCGCCTATGCCTTGAATCTTATGGGGACCGGGCCTGGGATCCTGGCCCTGCCGAATAGCGGTTAAAACCGGCGAGCCGCTCGGTTCCACCGCCACGGCCCAGATGGGCTTCTTTCTCTCCTGTTTGATATATCTTGCCACCCCGGTGATAGTGCCGCCGGTGCCCACCCCTGCTACCAGGATATCCACCCTGCCATCGGTGTCCGACCATATTTCCGGGCCCGTGGTTTTGAAGTGGATCTTCGGGTTGGCGGGATTCTTGAACTGTTGCGGCATATAGAATTTTCCCGGGGCACTGGCCACGAGCTCCTCCGCCTGGGCGATGGCCCCGGGCATGCCTTTCGCTCCCTCGGTGAGGATGAGTTGCGCCCCAAAAGCGGCGAGCATCTTGCGCCGCTCCAGGGACATGGTTTCCGGCATGGTGAGCAGCAGTGGATAGCCCCGGGCGGCGCAGACGAAGGCCAGGGCGATGCCGGTATTGCCGCTGGTGGGCTCCACCACGGTTACGTCTCTGGAGCCGGGTGTCAGCTTGCCTTCAATTTCCGCGGCCCAGATCATGGAGGCGCCGATGCGGCATTTCACCGAATAAGACGGGTTGCGCCCCTCGATTTTCGCCAGGATAATTCCAGGAAGACCCCGCGAAACTCGGTTCAAACGCACCAGGGGGGTATTGCCGATACTGAGGCTGTTGTCGTCATAAATTCCTGACATGGGTAACCTCCTGAGGTAGTTTTCGGGGGCAAACCCTTCACGATTCCGGGGCCAGGATCTCTCAGCGAGCTGGCGACTGGGACCCTCTCCCCGGATTCCAATGGTTTGCCCCTGTGGCTGAACCAAATATTATTCAAATAATATTTCCAGAGCCTGGTAGGGACAGGTGCTCAAACAAAGCTCGCAGGCGATGCACTTCTCCTTGTCAAAGGTTACGGTCATGCCGGCCCTATTGATAACCAGGGCATGAGTGGGGCAGGCACTTATACAAGCAGTACACTGGTTGCAGCGGTCTTCGAGCCATCTCACCTCTCCAGCCAAGGATTCGACCCTTACTCCCAATTCCTTGAGAAACTTCGTGGCCGCATCCAATTGCGCTTCATTGCCACCTATCTCCACAACCATTCGGCCCCACTCGTTCGGACTGATCCGGGCCTGCAGAATATTGACCACCAGGCCGCGCTCCTTGATCAGCCTATAAATGATGGGCTGGTCAATGATTTGCGGCGGGAAATTCAGCACTACCTTCTCGTCGGACATGGTTGACTCCTCTTTTTTTTCCGGATGAATTTTTCACACAGCCTCTTTCACGGGTTCCCACGGCCGTAAGTTGAGTGGTTTAAAAACATAGCCGGAATCCGGAGCCGGCAGTGGGGCCAGGGGTTCGCTCAACAGGAAGGCACCCTCTTCGATCCAGTTCTTTAAAGTCAGGGCGATTTCCCTGGCTCTAGCATAGGAAGAGAGGCCCGCGGTTACCACTTTCTGGCCGTCAACAGTAATTTCTCCGGATTTGAGCTGGGCCACCGTAACTTCGGCCAGGACCTGCGGCTTGCAGTTCGGGTAGGCTTCACTGTAGTCCACCACTGGACCGATGATCTCTTTGTCGCTCACGGACGTGAATCTGAGGATCTGCTCATCCAGGATAGGTATGGGAACGCCTACCCCTACGGTCAAGGTCACGCCATAGCCCCTAAAGGACGCCCCCCGGAGCCAGCGGGGGCTCATCTTTTTCAGATCCCCCCAAACCGTCAGGGTCCCGGCCGGCCTGGTGGGCACGCCCTGTTCGGTACGGGGCACCCCGGGATTATGCTGAGTGCCGTGGCTCACCACATACCCCTGACCGCCCCCCAGGAAGATTCGGGTCCCTATCCCGATGGTGCGATAGAGCGGGTCGTTGAGGAGCGGGCTCAGTTGACCCGCGGTGCAGTAGTTGGCATTGCGCATCTTGGGCTGAAGCACCCCCATGTAGGTATAGATGACCCGGTCCGAGAGATTCACCGCCACGTTGTAATTCTGATAGGCATTCCTCATATTAAAGAGGGCCGCTTCATTGAGGTCTTCCAGGCGAATCCAGGTATCCAGGTTTTTCCGGGGGTAGCAGTCGGTGCCGTAAGCGGAGGCCTTCAGCCGGACATCCTTGCCGGCCACCAGATCCTCGATGACGTGGGCTCCCCCATAAGAGAATTTGCCGGGAAAGACCTTGTTGCGAGGGTCATCCTCAGGCAAGGCGTTGGCCCCCACCATCAGGTCCACGGCGGCAAAGCCGGCATAGGCCGGGACATCGTTTACGGTAACAGTGCCCCCGCCCATCTTGATCCTGGGATTGGCGTGACCGACATTGAAATAGGCCCCCGAGGAACACATGGGCCCGAAGGTCCCCGTGGTGACCACATCGACCAAGGTGGCCGCCTTTTTAAGTCCCTTTTCCTTGACCACGCCGATAATTTCCTCGGCAGTGTAAACCACGGCCTTCCCTTGCCTGATCTTCTCGTTGATCTCTTGAATAGTCTTGGCCATGATAACCTCCTTCTTGCATTTACCAGGTTGGCCAGGTGAATCGGAGGCCTACCTGCCGCTTCAGGGTTATTGGTTCAAAAAATAAAAAACCCACTAACCATGCCATTTTCCTGGTAGTGGGGGGCCCTTGTATGAGAAATTGTCGTCCAATGATGTTTACATAGGCGGACCCCCCCTTCCATGGAGGCAAGGCATGCCCATGCAGGACATCGAGGATATGGAGGATTCTTTTTCCGCGTTTTTCATTGGGTTTCTAATGCCCTGTCCCGAAATTTTGTCTACCATGATGATATATATCAATAAAATATATTTTAAAAAAAGGCAATAGATAATTTTGATGATTTTTAGGGAGAATCATAGAGACTTCCGGAGAAGTTTGGGGCTCGGTGCCAAACTCAAGGAGAACTCTATGACTTGTAACCACCTAGAAATTCATATAAAGTCAGGGTCCTATTCTTCAGGAGCTGGCCAGTATGCATATCCTTTCAAATGACCTTCCGCATTAGACTCCTCTATAAATAAGTTCTGGCCTTTTCAAAAATACCTTGGTATCCGGCGGAACCGACTCCGTTATCCACAAATTTCCTCCTATGACCGAACGGGCCCCGATCACGGTGTCGCCCCCCAGGATGGTGGTCCCGGAATAAATAATCACGTCATCTTCAACCGTGGGATGGCGTTTCCGGGTCCTAAGGGAATTAACTTCTTCCTTGGCGACGGACAAGGCCCCCAGGGTCACCCCCTGATAGATTCGCACCCGGTTGCCGATTTCCGTGGTCTCTCCCACCACCACGCCAGTGCCGTGATCAATGAAAAAGCTTTCCCCGATATGGGCTCCCGGGTGGATGTCGATTCCGGTCTGGCTGTGCGCATATTCGGTCATGAGGCGCGGGAGAAAAGGTATTTCTTGGTCCCAGAGTTGATGGGCTAACCGGTAAACAGTAACTGCAAAAAGACCCGGGTAGCTAAAGATGATTTCATCGTAATCTTTGGCCGCGGGGTCACCTTCAAAGGCAGCGCGCACATCCTTGGCAAGAGCCGATCGCAGGCGCGGAAGTTCTCTCATAAAGCGGATCGCCTCTTTCTGGCCCCGCTCTTCGCAATTAGTGCAGTCCAGGTTATAGCGCAGGCATTCGTGCCGTATGGCCAGGGTAATCTGCCCGGACAGGACTTCATAAAAGCCTACCACTTCCTGGCCTAAATAATAATTAAGGTTAACCCCATCCACCCGTTTGCGGATGAAGTAACCGGGATAAAGCAGACGGATGCCCCGATGAATGATATCGATGACGGCGTCCCTTGAGGGAATGGGTTCCGGACCTACATGTTTGAAGCAATCCTCCCGCTGGCAGGAGAGAACCAGTTGATTCACAATCTCCGGCATTTCCTCTCGGTATTGCTGAGCGGTTTTCATCTCGATTTTGCAGCGCTCCAGGTCCGGTGTCACTGACTTCTGCATAGTACTCACCTCTCAATAGTGGCGCACATCTGGTCACCCATCCCCGTTTGATGAAGACCCAGCTCTTCCAGCAGATCAAGCACGGTGGATGCCGCCACTTCCCGGGGTTCTCCGTTAATCGTCAGTTTCATCCAAGAATCTCCTGCTAAAGCATAAACCGCCTATCTGTCAAGCTTCCCCTTACATTTAGGGCCTCTCTGGAGCAGAAACGGCCAGCCAGACCCCGGGTCTCTGTCTGGGGCGTCAGGGAATTCAAGAGGGTAATTAATTAATATCTCCGTCATCTCACTGGGGGGTAGAGCGCCACGGCCGCGCGTATTTCGGCCGCCAGAGTCTTAGCAGTAGGCAAGGTGCATTGGGGTAAATGCTTGGAGAGTCCACCACAATGGCGCAATAATTATCCATTTGGAAACGAGAATGATCCTCCACTACCTCCAGCGCCTGCTCCAGCAATGATCGGATTCGGGCGTTTTCTTGTTCTTTGTACTCTGCCGCGTCCTGCCAGATGACCAATTTATTCAACCAATAATCGCACACTTTAATTACTCCCCCATTCCCTCCGCTGCCCCAGCTATCAATGATAGACCGATTACGAGCAAGGGCGTTTGCCTGTCTCTTTTTGGCACAAGGCGCCTACGATTTTCGGCATCACCTCGATGACCCGCCGAATCTCTGCACCTGTGTTCTCCCGTCCCAAACTTAACCGGATGGAGCCCCGGGCGAGTTCGGCTGGAATTCCGATGGCCTTCAGAACATGTGAAGTCTCCTGACTCCCGGTGGCACAGGCGGAACTCAAAGAAACCTGGATGCCTTTGAGGTCCAACCCTAACTGAATGGACAGGCCATCGACCCCCGGCACCGAAATACTCAGGATATTCGGCAGACACTGCTCTGGATGGCCGTTGCGCCGGACATTTTCAATCCCCGTTGAAAGACCATGCCAGAGTTGCTCCAGCAGTTCGCGCTCCCGCAGCATCTGGTCCTTAAGATTTGCCTGGGCCAGGGCTGCAGCCGCTCCCATGCCCACAATGCCCGGCACGTTGAGGGTTCCGGCTCTTAGGCCCTGTTCCTGGCCGCCCCCATGGTGGAAAGCCTGGATCTCGACGCCATGGCGGATAAAAAGAGCCCCGACCCCCTTGGGGCCATAGAATTTGTGCGCAGAAAGACTAAGCAGGTCTAAGCCCAGCTCTTCCACGTCAACCGGAATCTTGCCAACGCTCTGCACCGCATCGGTGTGGAAAAGGGCTCCTTTCTCATGAGCAATGTCTGCGAGTTCCCGAATAGCTTCCACCGTGCCTATTTCATTATTGGCATGCATGATGCTTACCAGGGCCGTATCGTCTCGGATAGCTTTCCGAAGAGTCTCGGGCTCAATCTGGCCATATTCATTGACGGGTAGGATGGTGGGCTGGTACCCCAATGCCCTTCCGACAAAATGGACACAGTTGAGAACAGAGTGATGTTCGATGGCTGAGGTGATAACGTGTCGCCTTTTGCCGCTGCCCATAATTCCCTTAATGGCCCAGTTGTTGCTCTCGGTTCCACCGGAAGTGATGAAGATCTCCTCCGTCGAAGCATTCAGAAGTGAGGCGACCTGGTCTCTGGCCGCATTAACGGCCTGACCTGCAAGGGCGCCCAATTGATATATAGACGCCGGATTTCCAAAGTTTTCCTGGAAATATGGCAACATTGCGGCCAGAATCTCGTCTGCCACCGGCGTGGTAGCAGTATGGTCGAGATAAATAATTTTCTCAGGAGTCATTGTTACTGCTCGATATCCTGCTCCAGGTGTCCCGCCGATTAATAACGGATGCTTTCAATGAGTGATCTTAGTCGCAATGGCGCCAAGAACTTCGTTCATACTGCCGGTGCGGTATCCGGCGAGATCGAGGGTCACATAGGTGAAGCCTAAAGTGCGGAGGTGGGCAACAATATCTTCGCGTAAACCCGCAGAGATCAAAGGGATGTCGTCGGCAGCCACCTCGATCCGGGCCACCTCCCCATGATGGCGGACCCGGCATTGTCCAATGCCCAAGCTTCGCAGGTACTCCTCGGCCAACTCGATTTGACGCAACTTCTCCGGAGTAATCGCAGTCTTGTAAGGTATGCGGCTGGCGAGGCAGGCAGACGCAGGCTTGTCCCAGGTCGGCAGGCCCCGCCTTTTCGAAAGTGCCCTAATTTCCGTTTTCCTGAGCCCGGCTTCCAGTAGTGGGGAGATTACTCCAAGCTCTGCGGCTGCCCGCCGGCCAGGGCGGATATCCGTCAGGTCATCCGCGGTGGTCCCGTCCATGATATGCAGCATACCTTCCTCATCGGCGATTCTTCGCAGACTCCGGAACAACTCGGTCTTGCAAAAGTAACAGCGGTCGGGGTGATTTTCCGCAAAGCCGGGCACTTCCAACTCGGAGGTTTGGATCAGCCGATGCCTGAGGCCGATTTCCTGGGCCGTCTCCAGCGCTTCTTCACGTTCCCATAAAGGAAAGGTTTCGGAGCAGGCTGTCACCGCCAATGCCTTGTGGCCCAAAACGTCATGGGCCACCTTAGCCAGAAAGGTGCTGTCCAATCCGCCCGAATAAGCGATTACTGCCGACCCCAAAGACCGTAGTCGGCTCTCCAGGGCCGCTAACTTTGCCTCCATCTCTCTAGTTAGGCCTCCCAGGGTACCCGAATACAGAGCACTCATGTCACAGTGAACCTCATTGGCGCCGCCGGCCCAGCCCCGAGAAGAAGTAAAGCCACTACCTTGAGAATATGCCAGTTTTTGTAATTAGACATCTGAACTCAACCCCGCTTTAACGACATTTTGATGGAAAGCGGCGGGTAAGCCGGTTATGCTCCCCCACCTTCCTTCTGTGAAGGTTCCGTATGAAAGGGACGGATAGTTCCACCGGCCACCAGGTTCTCGGCTTCGTCATACAGGACCAGGCGCTGTCCCGGCGCAGGTGCAAATACGGGCTCAGCAAAAAGAACAGCGCACTGTCCCTCCCGGCGATTGACGACGCACTGGGTTAACTTGGCGTTGGACCTGATCCTTCCCCACAAATATCGGCCCTCTTCCATAAGGTCCGGCATGAGCATATTCAAATCTTCCACCTGAACCAGGCGGGTTTCCGCCATTTCCCTCGGCCCCACCACGAGGGCATTGTCCCTGGCTGATATCCTCAGGACATATAAGGGGAAACGTGAGGCAATTCCCAAGCCACGGCGCTGCCCGATGGTGTAATGGTGGATCCCGCGGTGTTCGCCAAGCTGAACTCCATTCAGGCCATAGATCGGTCCGGCTTCAGGGGCAACTTGCTTAAAGAGGTTTCGATAATCGCTTTCTCCGGCAAAGCAGAGTTCCATGCTGTCAGGCTTGGTAGCCACTGCCAGCCCATACTGGGCGGCGATTTGCCGGACCACCGGCTTTTCATAGTGGCCCAGCGGCAGGTGGAGATAGGGCAGCCGATCGCTCTTAATCCCGTAGAGGAAATAGCTCTGGTCCCGCAGCCGGTCGACGCCCCGCGCCAGATGGACGCCGCCGCCATTTCGAATTACGCGGGCATAGTGGCCGGTGGCAAGATGACGGGTGCCGAGTTCTTTCTGCAGCGTGTTCCACACGGCGCCAAACTTGAGGATGGTGTTGCAATCTACGCAGGGGCTGGGTGTTCTTCCTTCCTGGTATTCCTGCCGGAATGGCTCGATTACCTGGTTCCGAAAGAGATGTTCAACGTCGATGAAATAGTGGGGCAAGCCTAGTTGGCGGCAGACAAACGCGGCCTCCGCCCCGCAGCAAGGCCGGCGCGGGGTGCAACCCTCCACCGCAGGAATCCTCATGGTTACGCCAACCACATCCCATCCGGCATCCCGGAGGAGGAGGGCGGTGATGCTGCTGTCCACGCCGCCGCTCATGAGCACCGCGATGCACTTCTCCGGCTGCCTGGGTTCCCACCTATCAAAAGTGGGAGGCAATAGCTGAGGACGCAACCCCCCTGATTCCATCCGGGGGGTTACAACCTGCCTACTGATTCCACTCACCCTCAATCCAACTTACAGTTTACCTGGCGCTAGTCGCCCCGCGGGCGACGCCGGAGATCTCTCCGCAAAGCGCGCAGTTTGGCCTCTGGGCGCGATTAATAGTATGAAAACGACACCTGAGCGCGTCATAGGAAAGAAACCGACGCGACAGGTCCGAGCCTTGCCCGAGAAGGAACTTTAATGCCTCTATTGCCTGAAGGCAGCCCATGGCCCCCGCCACTGCACCCAGAATTCCGGCCTGACGGCAAGGTGCAACCGCATCCTCGGACGGCGGCTCCGGCAGGAAACACCGGTAACACGGGTTTCCTTCCCCTGGGACGACTGACAGGAGTTGTCCCTGAAACCCCGTGGCAGCAGCAGAAACCAGCGAGATTTTTTCCAGCCAGCAGCCGTCTGCCACCAGAAATCGGGTCGGGAAGTTGTCACTGGCATCGAGGACCACATCGTATCCCTGCAGAACTTCACGGATGTTCTCCACCCTAAGGCGCAGGTCGTAGGTCTGCACCGTACAGTGCGGATTGAGTGCAGTGATGGCATCCCTGGCCGACTCAACCTTCCGCCGCCCTAGATCCTCGACCCGATGTAGAATCTGCCGCTGCAGGTTGGAGAGCTCAACCTCGTCCCCATCGGCAATGCCCAGGTGTCCGACCCCGGCGGCCGCAAGATATAGGAGAGTGGCCGACCCGATGCCGCCTGCCCCCACTACCAAAACCCGTCCGGACCGTAACCGCTGCTGACCGGTCCAGCCCACTTCCGCCAGGATAACGTTCCTGGAGTAGCGCAAGATTTCCTCTTCTGAAAAGTCAAGGCTCACACGAGAACTCCTGGTCGTTTTTCGCCAATTTTCAAGGTTTCCAGGACGTCCCGGTCCATGGGCGCGACTGTCTCGACCCAGCCTTCCACCCCTTGCACCCCGCCATTCCGAACTTCTACCTCCATGGTCGAAGCGTTTTTTGTATAGGCCGCGAGAATGCCTGCGGCCAGGCGAAGATCGTCTGCGCTTCTGTACCTGCGCACCAGCACGCTCGGCCCCGGGACCTTCTTTGGCGCCAGCACCGCATCCTTCCCGCTCGCCGCCCGTTCTATAATACGGTTTTCCTCTTCCCGGCGGCCCACCACCGCTTTGGCTCCAGTGGGCAGGCGGAAATGCCTGCCGTACCGCAGGAGCAGGGCGTCCTTCAAGCCAAACTCGGGCTCGTTTTCCAATAGTTCGCCAAACTTGATGGCAAAATCCTTTTGCGTCAGCTTGCAGCCGCCAGCTGGGCAGGGAAGATCAGCCAGGCCCAGTTCCTGGGCGAGTTCGAGTTGTGGCTTTCGGCAGCGCCCCCGTATGCCTTTCAACCTGCTCCGCTCGATGAGTCCCGTCTGCTCCGGGATTGACGGCGGAAAATGCTGCGCCGAGAGCGGCCTCACAATCCTGCCAACTAATCCCGACTCGCGCTCGATCAGATCCATTGCCCTCTTTCGCTGAGACATCGGCCGTTCTCCCAGCACTTCGCCGGTGGCCACAAAATCAAAGCCGCGCTCTTCCATATATTCACGGGCACGGGAAAACATGTAAATCCGGCAGTCAATGCAGGCATTCATGCCTCTACCCCGTCCGAAGCGGGGATGCTTCATCACCTTGAGATACTCCCGGCCGCAAGCGAACATTTTCACCGACATCCCCAGCTGCTCTGCGGCGTGTCTGGCGGCGGAGCATCCCGCTCCTTTGGGCGTGCAGTTACAGAAGGGAGACGTAAAGTTCACTGCTTCCACCACGGCGCCGAGATCAAGAAGAATTTTCCCGGCCAGGGTGCTGTCGAGACCGCCGGAGAGAAGCAAAATGGCTTTCCTCATGGCGTCGGCGATCCTCCGGCTTTGGTCACTATGAACCAGTGATCGCCTCCCTCCTGGCGCACGCATTCCACCAGATGGCCATCCTTCATCAGGCTGCGCGGCACATCCCGGCTCGCCTCCCCTTCTTTCAAGACGAAGCCCAGGCGGTGTCCCGGGGGGATGCGCTCCAGGTGAAGCTCGGCGCGCACAAAGGTCATGGGGCACACTTCGTTTGTGAGATCGAAAAACGTAACTTTACCCTTTAGATCGATTGGAAACATTGCCTCGTCTCCTGAAAGATAAGTTACCGGACCTTCTTCCTTCCCGAAGCATTACCTGCGGGGATGATTTGTCACTTCCTCAAATATGTTTAGATCCTTTTTTCCTTTATTGGCTGATCAATTGGCATTTATTGGCATTTCCCGTTGCCACCAGGTCGGCCAGGGTAATGGAATGCAGGTTCTCAAACATAGCCTCCGCGGCCTGTTTCCACACCTTGCGTGTCAGACAGATATCGGCTCGGCTGCAGACTTCGGGACGGTCTGAACACTCAATAAGGCTTGCACCCTCTTCCAAAAGAGCCACAATCTCGCCCACGGTGATCTCCTGGGGCGGCTTTGTCAGGACATGGCCACCTTTGGGGCCGCGCACACTTTTCACGTACTGGGCCTTCTTTAATGGAATGATGATCTGCTCCAGGTATTTCACCGATATGCCCTGACGTTGGGCCACGTTGGTCAAATGAACGGGCCCCTGGTCATAATGCTGGGCCATATCCAACATAAGGCGGGTGCCATAGCGGCTTTTGGTGGAGAGCTTCATTCTAACCTCCCGACGCCTTTGTTTGCTCCAGGTGGATCCTCCTCCTGGCTCGAGGTTTGCAAAATGAGCAGATGGAAGTACATTACAATTTATATTTTATATTACGATTATCTATACTATTCTGGTATATATACGTCAAGGATAAATTGCTAGGCATAAAACTTGCCGCTTCAGAGCCGGCTTTTAGAGGTTCCGGGGTAGCCTTGTAAGGGCAAGGGGTTGGTAAAGTTTCCCCCTTATTCTGTAGTCGAAGGTAGGCGCAAAGATATTCCTGCCTTTAATTATGATTATCGAGGTGAGATATATGTCTCAAATTTTGGCCCTCACCGGTCTGGCCTGTCCCCTGCCGGTGATTCGCACCAAAGAGGCCTTGGAAAGTAAGGAGTCAGAGGAGATAGTGGTAGTGATGGTGGATAACGAGGCCGCCAGGGATAATGTGACCAGATTCGCCGAAAGCCGAGGCTGCACTGTGACCGTAACCTCGGCCGGTAATTGCTACCCCTTGATCATACAACCTCCCGCTGGAGAATCTCCCCAATTCTGCACATACCACTTCCGGGCGTGGTAAGAAACTCTGGCGCCTACTTTGATTAATCGCTTGATCAGCCACTCCATGGACCGTTTCACTTCTTCACCCCAAACAAAGAACTGCCGGATCATATGCAGGAGGTTGTAGGCCAGAACCTCCATCTTCAGCCTGGCCTGGTTGGCCTCGAACCGTTGACGGCTAGTCTTGTCCCAGCGCAGGGTGTTCTTCCCTTCCTTGATCCGGTTTTCTATCTCGGCCCGGCCGTTATAGACCTCTATCCATTTGAGCAATCCCCGTTTTTCATCTACACTAATTCCATGTCTCCCACCCCCGAGACCAATCCGCAAACATTCAATTTTCGGAACGTCCATCCCCAAATTTTCATAGGGACGGCCAGTGATCGCTATGCCGGCTGGATCGGGCAAATTTACTCCAAAGGCCGCTATGATGGGCTGATAACGGTTTTTTCGAAGATCTGTTCATAACCAAGTTCATTTTGTTGAAGAAGAGCGATTTTCAATTCAGGCCAGCCGAGTTCAGCGGTGGCAATAATAATGCCTGCTTCACTTGTTAATTCATAGCCGGCCTCCGGCATTGGCCATCCCCTCTCCTGGAGAAGGAAGAGAAGATGGTGGATTTCTACGTCGGTCACTTCAAAAACTTCTGCCCAAGCATTCTCCTGCCTCTTTTGTTTGAAAGCGGTAGCTTTTCTGAATCTCAGCTTGCCATAACTTTCTTTTTCCACCCCCTGCGTGCTGCATTGAGAATGGCAGCCATCTCCAAATCATCTTCCACCACATAAAATCGACGGCGGGAGTCCAGGTTGTTTAGAGCCTTCTCGTAATCATCAGTATTAATTTTTTCCGGTTCTTCGGGCTTATCCATTTCCCGGAAAACTTCCTCCAGGGAAAACCCATCAGCCAGAAAAACTAAGGCCTCATAAGCTTCTTGGGGAAGGCGCTCAGCAATCTGGTCCAACTCATCAGGGGTCTTGAGCCTACGCACTAAAGGCAGGAGCATTTCGGGAACCCCTAACCGAACTAGATGGCCATCGTGAATGCCATCAAATAATGGGGCTTTTTCGGGTTTCACCGCATCGGGTCGTTCCGGTCGGACTCTTTTCACTTCCTCGATGTTAATGACCTGAAGGCTGCCCGTCTGAGGATGAATGTTATACATTTTGTTTTCCGCCCACTCGTATGCTTTATCGTGGTGGTCGACCCAGAGGAGAACGTAAACATTGCATGTCTCCGGTTTCAGCACGATACCGCGATATGCATGGGAAATCCGTACGGAGCGTAATTTGGAATCTTTGGCACCCTGAATTTTCTCATAATTAATTCCGGGCAAAGACGGATCAGTGCGAAACTTATTGACAAAATCCAGGACCTTGGCTTGTTGGCTCCTTGGAATCCTGGAAAATGCCGTCAGGAAATCAGAGGCCACCGCCACTTTAACCTGATTGACCATAGCTTCAAACACCTCCTATCGACGACTCAGAGCAATGAACTCATCGGGGTTTGCAAGCACATCTGCCAAGGGTTAACTCGCCAGCCGGTTTTTTGGGCAATACGGTTACCATAGTCCGGCCGCACTCAAGTCGGCAAACGTGCCGCTAAAGTAGCTGCTGTTCCAGAAAGCCGTGTGGGCGATCTCCTCCGCGACTTTCCGGGCCATCTCCGGATTGTCGGCAAAGACCACGATCCGCGTCCCCTTGTCGGTGTAGGGTAGGCGCCCATCTTCATTCGCCACCTTAACTTTGACCTGCCCCCCAAAAACTGATCCACGAGTTATGTTAGAGTAGTGGATCGAAGGGAGGCAGGTCACCTGACTTGTCAAGTGTCCATACTATTCACTGAACAGCATCCGAGCCACCTCCAAGGCCTCATAGACGTTCAGACAGAAAACTTCCCCTTCGTTCACGTTTTTACCCCTTGTCCAGGTGTCATAATGCTTCTTCGTACAGAAGAAGTTCATGATATTTCAAGTGCCGCAAGCCCAGTTTTCGAATTTGTTAAGGTCCACGTGCAGCACCCGGGTCTCTTGAGGGTCCACCGCGGCGATCTGGCCGTACCGGACTGCCACGGATACGGGTTTGCCGCACTCACTGCACTTTGAATAAACCTGAACATCTTGTCCCAACGTGAATGTGGTTCCAAGGGCATCCACCGCACACATGGCGAATAGCTTTCGTCCGTCTTGCAAATGGACCAGGTGAGGCGTAGGCACCACCGACACGGGATACAGGAAGTTGATATCCCCGTTGTCGGCAGTAGCCATTACCCCTTTTCTTATGAGGGCTTCGGCCACTTCTTTGGCGCCCAGTCCCTTGAGTTCAACGGGTTCACTGTCATGGATATTAAAAGGCTTATGATGACGGATGGCATAGTCAATAAGCCGCTTTCTGAATTCCCTTTCTTGTGGAGTTAGCCGAGACACGAGACTGTCAATCGCTAAGCGCTCCGCAGGATAGCTTTCAAACTGCATGTGCTACCTCCTTTTAACTCCAGGTCAAGGTGATATCCAGCGCGCCCTCCTGCGTGAAAAAGCTTTTTGCTAGCGGGCGGTTAGCCATGCCATGCACCTGCGCCCGAAAAAAAGACGCTTTATCCCCTCAACGCCCGCTCAAATCTACGGGCATCTGGCAGCGGAAAAAAGCGAAGCAGGCAAAACCTCGCCTGCTCCTTTATAGGGTTTAACGTTCCTAACCCTTCACAGAAGAGTAGGGATTAGGTCCGTAAATCGATTTGAGAACCACTTCTGCTTTTGAACCTACGGCAGGCATCCTGTTCCAGTTTACTTTGTAGTAGTTCACCGTAGTCTTGAGAGGCAGCACATTATCCGTGATAATACCGCCGTTGCAGTCAGAAGGACAAACGATGCAGCCCGACGGGAAATTAATAGTTTCGGCGGTCCCGTGATAGATAAAATGAGGAGTGTAAGGCTTGATAACTTCGGCTCCGTCAACCATAATCTTCTCCTCGATCAAATCCTCGAGGGCCGCTTCGACAATCTTCCCGTCTTTCTCAAACCGCACGGTGACAATAATGGGATCTCCATCAAGGTAGTCGGCCTTGGTGGTGGTTGGCTTCAAACCGGTCCGCTTCTCAACTTCTTCCATGGGAATCTGCCTGCGAGAGGTGACGCCCAGTCCTTGCAAGGCTTTGTTCACCTCTACTCTGGAGACCTCCGTGGTGAAGACGAAATACGGTTCCATCTTGCCCCCCTTAGTCCCAAAGAATGCCTCGAAACGGCGCCCCCAATCGACCACGGAGGGCTTGGAGGCATCCTTGGTTACGGTGGCGGAGATACGCAATTCCCTGTTGTCATGGTCCACCACCATAACGTCCTTTCCTCCCTTTAAAATCTTTATGTTCGGACTTTCCTTGGTTGCCGCAAAGGCTTTGGTACCCACGATAGTGCTGAGACCCACCGCCCCGAGGCCGACGACCTTCAGGAAGTCCACCCGCGTCATGCCACCGGCCTCTACTCCACTGGTTTCTTTCCGGCCTGGCTTCGCATCCCCCATGAGGACGTCATGGGGATTTTGACAACAGGCACATCCGCTACCCACTTTTTTTTCTTCTTTCATAGCTCCCTCCTCAAAAATTTTTTCATCTGCATATTCTGGTTTTAAGGCAACATTGTTACGGTTTACCGGGTTTTCTCCGCAACCTGCGAGTCAGGCATATCTGGCTCCAACAAAGTTCCATGCCAGGTTAGGTGAACATCTGACGGAAAGAAATCAACCACAGCGCCCTCACCGCAAGTCCCAACAACATCAAACCGAGTACCGTTTTCCATGGGATTCGCAACGAACCGGCCACGACTCCAGGAATTGAAATGGGAACATAGGGAACGGCGAGAAGCAGGGTCAAGGGGATGGCAGAGTGCCGGGTCAACCATTGGCTGTAATCTTTCTGGGACCTGGCTTGGAAAAAGGGGACGATGTCCCCGAGAAAAAATACCCCCAGGCCGAAGGAGACAGATCCTACTATTACGAAACTAAGATAGGTATAAAGGCCGCCCACACCCAGGCCAAAGGAAGATATGGCGGCTTGAGGAAGTATCTGCTTGGTAAACGGCAGCCAGAAGTTTTGTACGAAATGAGAATAAAGGGTCATGGGAAATGCCGGGCCTAGGTGACTCATAGAGGACAGAAATTCTTTAAACATGTCCAAATTGGCTTTTTTCAGATTATTTGCCACAAATAGACCATAAAATTCTAACGTGTAGGCATATGCATTGAGGAAGTACCAGTAGCGAGAGACCAGCTTATAACCCACCAAGGCCACTGCCGCCATCACGGCTACAGCAATGCCTTTATTTATGAGCGATTTTTTCAGGGTCGGCGCCGTCTTTTTGTTTTCTTCCTGGGCAGGTCTGTTGGCCGTCCCTGACAGGGGATCTTCGGTTCCCTTTTTCTCCTTGTAGCGATTATAAAGAACGGGGATTAAGGAGACCGCGACGACGAGTAGCAGTCCGGCAACAAAAGTCGGCGATATCTTTCCCCGCAGGATGTCGAGCAGAGAGCTTGAAAAGACAATGTAGGCAATGCAAGCTGGCAGCATGAAAAAGAACGTCGCCACTGCATAGTGGAGAAATTTAACCTTCGTCAGACCAAAAGCGTAATTCAGGAGATTAAATGGGAAGACCGGAATGAGCCGGGTGAAAGCCACCACTTTCCAGCCTTGTCGTTCCACGCCTCCATCCAGTCGGCGCCATCTGGGCCCTTTCAACTTGGACGCGACCCAGTCTCGGGCGACGTACCGGGATACGAGAAACGCCAGGCAGGCCCCGGCGGTGGAGCTGGTGATGGTATAGACCACGCCCCAGAAGGGACCAAACAGAATGCCGCCGGCAAGGGTAATGGGAAGCCCGGGGAGAAAAAGCACCGGAGCCACGGTGTAGAGCAACATATACATAATCGGAGCCAGTGCCCCGTAGCCCTGGATGAGATGCCTGAGTTTTCCCTGCTCCAAATATTGGGTTGCGCCTGAGAAACCGGAGGGCCAAAATGGCACCAATAATGAGGGCGATGAAAACGAGGCGTTTGACCGGTCCCCCCTTCTTCCCCTCTTCGGCCGCCGTAAAAGTTCGTTCCCGGGTAATGGCGGCGTCCACGGTGTTTTTCAACCGTTTCTTTAGCCTGAGTCTATTCAGATATGTCAAGGGGGCCTTGGAAATCTTCGCTTTACCTGCCAGGGTGGCTTCCGGTTGAAATAAGAGATCTAGCACATGGCTGGTGGGAGTGACAACACCCAGGAAATTGGCGCACCCTGCGCAATAGGTGACGATGCGGGTATCGTTGGTTTCGCCCTTCCTTAAGGCGGCCCACTTTTTTGCAAGTTCCGGTGTAACGAAGCCCACAGAGCCTCCTTCGCCGCAGCACAGCGTTTTTTCTTTGTGGTGCGGCATCTCATCGAAGGAAAGACCTTGTCTTGTGCACAGGTCTCGCACTGCTGCATGTATGGAACTCTCATATCTGACCGCGCAGGGATCGTGCACTGTAATGGTTGCCGAAAGTTTTTTATCTGTTGGCAGGTCGTCTTGGTCCAAAAATTCGTAAACTATCTTGACGGATAGTTTTCCGCCGTATGTGCTGAAAATCTTGTAACAGTTTGGACAGGCGACGATAACGTTGCGGATGCCATGATTGACGAGGAAATTTCTCATTTCTGCAAACATGGCCATGAAATAATCATCCCGGCCCAGGTCATGAGAGGGCTTGGTGCAGCAATCCAAAACGATCCCAAGGGAGGGAACGGTTTTCCGGAGATGCTCAAACAGAGACCAGGTCGTGTCTGGCCGTGTGCCCGGCAAGGTGCATCCAGGGAAGAACACCGTATCGCAGCCTTTGGGAAGAGCGTAATAGGTATAACGCTGAGAGGTTCCACGCTTTTCATAGGCAAGAATTGCCTCATGTTCAGGGAGATCCTCGTGACCGCTCCGGACCGCCTCGCGACGCAATTCCAAAAACATGTCGGCCGGATGTATGTCCACGGGACACACTGCCGCGCAAAGCTCACACAAACTGCATTCAAATGCCATCCCCTGATGGTTTTTGTTGCTGGGATCATAACTATCAGCGATGTGCTTTGGCTTTCCATATTTCTGCAAAAAAGCGCATTCTTGTTTGCAGAACTTGCAACTGATGCACTTGTCTGAAATAGTCTGTAAGGCTTCTCGCAACTGAGGCGACACGGAGAGAGAAGAAAAATCCTTTTTTAATCTCTTTTGTTTTCTCATGACAACCTTGAATATTATGAATTACCGGCGTAAACGAACATTACGCGCTGTGACTGCCACTCATCTACGTTCAAGATTTGAAAACAACAGTTGAAGTAGCCGCTGAATCTGCGCCCCTGGCCCTAAGGTTCTTGCCCTTGAAGCCACCGTGTTTGGGGCCTCCCTGGGGGATATCCTTGCGTGTCTTTAAATGTCAGGCTGGAAAGAAGAAAGGTGGGGTGGGGTGGAAACCTCGAGAAAGGAGGGAGGTTAGACGAGGAAAAAATTACTTGAACCCGTTCCGATCCCGATTGATCCGTGCCAACCCCTTCCAGCCTGGAAGGGTTGCGAGAGCCTTGCCAAGGCCTCCCGGACCCCTGGATATCAGGTTCTTCTCATGATGGGCACCATAGGCTGATACACGCGGAATCAACTCCTTTGGAGAATTTCTGCTAAACCATTATAAGAAGAGAAAATTGTAAAATCAAGCCTTTTCGAATGAACCTGATGGTTCCCAATAATTCCCAAACTAGAACTTTCACCTTACAAAATGAACTCCAATCTCTTGTATCCGCCCCTCCCAATTGACTAACCAGTAATAAAGAAACAATTTTAATCACTGAGCGACTAGTATTTAGTTGCTTTAATTAGCGATATATGATAGGTTCTCGATTATGAGAGCGACTCAAATTCAATTGACGGATGATGACCGTAGGATTCTCGAATCCAGGATACGTAACAGTAAAACTGAACAGCGCCAGGTTCTGCGGGCTCGCATTATTTTGGCGGCGGCGCAGGGAGCAAAAACCAGCGGCATTGCCAAGGACTTGAAGGTTCGCCCCAACACCGTCAGCAAGTGGCGGACCCGCTTTGCCAGCGAAGGCCTGGCCGGTTTGGAAGATGCCCAAAGACCGGGGAAGCCCAGCAGCTACAGGCAGGACACGGAAAAACGGGTGCTGAGAAAACTGGACGAACCGCCTCCCGAAGGCTATGCCCGCTGGAACGGCAGGCTTCTGTCCGAAGCCTTGGGTGACGTTACCAAGCATCAGGTCTGGCGCATCCTGCGGCGCCATAACATCAGTCTTGAACGCCGCCGGAGCTGGTGCGTCAGCACCGATCCCGAGTTTGCCCGCAAGGCTGCGGACATTGTGGGACTTTACCTGGACCCGCCGGAGAACGCCGTGGTCATCTGTGTGGATGAAAAACCCCAGATTCAGGCCCTGGAAAGAGCGCAGGGATGGCTGAAACTTCCCAATGGCAAGACCTTGACGGGGTTCAGTCACGGTTACAAGCGGCATGGCACCACCACGTTATTTGCCGCCCTGGAAGTGACTACCGGTCAGGTAAAAGCCGGTCACTATAACCGACGGCGGCGGGTGGAATTTCTGGACTTCATGAACCAGATATTGGCTGACTATCCTGATCAGGAACTCCATGTGATTTTAGACAACCTCAATACCCATAAGCCCAAAAACGATATGTGGTTGAAGAGGCATCCCCAGGTTAAATTCCATTACACTCCAACTTCTGCCTCTTGGCTTAATCAAATCGAGGTTTGGTTCAGCATCCTCAGCCGCGGTGCCCTCAAAGGGGCTAATTTCACCTCCCCCCAACAAGTCAGGAAGGCTATCGATAAATTCGTCCAGGCTTACAATCCACAAGCCGCACCGTTTCAATGGCGGAAAAGGTATGTTTATCCCAAAGGCTTGGCTAATCGTATCTCTGATTTATGCAACTAAGTACTAGCTTGCCAAATCCGACACTTATCCTCAAACGGGGGGAAATTGCAGATATGATTTGCTTATCCTGCCGGGCATCTGTAGTGCGCCTGGTTGCAGATATCGTTGATAGGAGAAGTCAAGAACGCCCTGGGAATGTCAGAAATTTATCGTTCATGAGTTTGGAGATATTTTCTATAGCTAAAATTTCTCGTAGCCTGATAAGGTTATGGTCATAACAAATATCAGGCCATAACGGTCTAATTGGTAAATGAGGACTAACTGACGAGAATTAGAAAATGCATAATAATCTCTTCCGATTAGCCATAAGTTTTGCAATTATTTTTTCCTGCCTTGCATGTGCGGCTAAACGCCCAATTTTGGCGCCCAATGAGCACCTCCAAGAGATGGCACCCGATGCCGTGCAGCGAGATATCGATGAGTGCATCCGTCTAGCTGCCGAGGCCGGACCAGGGGCTACGCGGGGCAAGCAGATGGCCACCCAAACTGCCGGGGGCGCAGTTGTTGGTGCAGCGGCTGGTGCTGTCGCGGGAGCAATCTCCGGAGGTCCTGGACTTGGTGCTGCGGCTGGGGCGGCCGGTGGAGCCACGGCAGGTATTTTGCATGGACTCTTCGGATCGAGTGATTTGGATGCTGGGCAGCAGCGTTATGCTGAGGACTGTCTGCGCCAGAAAGGGTACAACCCAATTGGCTGGCGATAGAAAAATGACCTATCGCAAGACATGTTGGAAAAGGTTTTGCTCACTCTGACAAGACCTAAACCATCAAAAAGCTCCGAGCATCGCTCACTTGCCAGGTCAGAAACTTATCGGATTTCTTGGGAAAATTTTGATATGGTTTGCTTATCCGCATCGGCACGATGCAATCAAACCAGGAGGTGGAGCATGAAAAGTGGCCAAGGCGATTGACCTTTACCTGGATTACCATCGGCTGAACTCCCAAAAAAAATACGAACCGTACTTACGGGTCCATCCTTTCAAAGTTTCGGGGCCAATTTTCTGACCGAGACCCAGAGTCAATTTCACCCGAGGAAGTTCTGTCATTTCTGGTCAGTCTGAACGATGGATGTAAACAGTTAACCAAACACACCCGCTATTCCTACCTCAAAGCCTTCTTCAACTTCATCCGTAATAACCTGGATGCTCAGCTTCCGAATCCCTGCGATACACCTATGCTGAAGAAACTCTTTCGGCTGGGGAAATTGGCGCGTTGGCAAATTCATGAGAAAGAGACCGTCGACGAGATCATCTTTCGCATTATCAAAGTAAGAAACCGTCTGATGCTGGAACTCATGGCTCGAGGTGGCATGCGGGTGGGCGAAGTCTTGAACCTTAGAGGTGCGGATGTCGATGATCAAAAGCTAACAATCAGGAATCCCAAAAGCGGAAAAACGTCAGAAGTGGTCTTCATCCCTAAAAAGCTGGCCGACAGGTTAAAGGATTACATCAAGGCCAGAGGGATAGAAGGCGACAAAAGGATTTTTCCAATCTCTTATACCGCGGCCAGGGTCATGGTAAGGAAGGCGGGCGCCTTGGTAGGTGTCCATTTAAGGCCGCATGACTTAAGGCGCCACGCAGCGACCTATGCTTCGAGATCCGGAGTTCCCGTGGAGATTGTCAGCAAGGTCATCCTAAGACACGCAAATCTCTCCACCACCCAAAGGTATCTGGGGAAGGTCAGCGATGTTGAAGCTGTGAGGTGGATCGAGAATTTATATGGCTGATGGCCGACTATCAGGGCGAGGTCGAGAAAGGCCTCGCCCATCTTAAAAGTGTTGATATTCCCTGGATATGGAAGGTTTTTTGCTTCTTGATAAGTTTCAGATCATAGAAGCAGTTATCTTCTATCGATAAATACACGCGGCCGCTCCTCAGGCAGTCCGGGGCGGCAGGTCGCGCGCCGCCAGGGCCAGCATCACGCTAGACCAACCGCTGAAGATGAGGGCGATGCCGATAAACATCCCGATCGCCCAGAGTCCCGACAGCGGCCATTGCCCCCAGAGCAAAATGCCCAGCACCAAGGTGATGACGCCGTCGAAGAGTCGCCATCCCCAACTTGGAAAGCGCATGGCCAGAGCGGCGATGATCCGGAACAAGCCTGCCACCATGAAGAACATGGCCAGCATCAGCGTCAAGATGAGGGCGCTGCCCGCCGGGTTGCCGATCATTATCACCCCTGCCACGAAGGCAAGAATGCCGTTTAAAAGATGCAGGAAAAAACCGCCCCAATGTCGATGCCAGAATGAGTGGACCATCTCCAGGATCCCTATTATCAGCAAGATCCACCCAAAAAAGATCATGGAGGCCACGGTAAAAAAGACCGACGAGCCCAGGGCCAGGAGGCCCAGGATAATCGAGATGATCCCCAGTGCCAGCAGCCAGCCCCAGTTTTTCTGCAACCCCTGAATGTCCGATAAATACGGGTTGATGAAGGTAGTAGACGCTGTCATTTGCTCACCTCCGTTATGATGTGGCCCAGCGGTTACGGGACCTTATTCGGGAGAACTGGTGGCCACGTTTCAAGCCACCCCTTTAGGCAGTTGTAATTGACTAATGTTGACTTGCCATTGATCCTCGAGATGGGCCGCTCCCTATAGGTATTTCGTCTTAAAGCTATCCCATCTCTTTTTCAGATCTTCCTTCCCTTGGTTGGCGCTTGCTTTCAGACTTTCCTATTTTTCGGCCCCGGCGGACTTGAGTTCGGTCAGTTTCTGCTGGAGTTCATTCTTTCGGTCCCGCATCTCCGCTATCTGTTTTAACGACGGATTACTTTAGGCCTTCGCCATGGTGAAATAAGCGCTAAGACCTGTTAAAATCGGTTGCATGCCCGCCGAAAACCGCCCGCCGTTTTTCCGCATCCTTGCCTGCGGCTGCAAGGTGAACCAGTGTGACGCCGGGATGAGCTAGGAGCTGGCCGGCCGGGGCTGGCTCAGCGCTCCCCGCGGGGGTGGTTGCGGACCTGCACCTGATGAACACCTGCACGGTCACCGGCCGCGCCAACCACCAGACTCGCCATGCCATCCGCCGCCTATTCCGGCGGGATAATATGGATAACCATATTCTGGCGCTCCAAATGGCGTGGTGTAATATGGGGTAGTGTAACGATACCCATATTCATCGCTGCTATAGGGAGATCCATAACCGTCATATCCATATGGACCCCCACATGCACAAAATAGAACTACCATTAGACATATAATGTACCTATAATATTTTAACATTGCGGCATCCTTTCTGAGTAGAGAAGTTTAACGTTTACCGTTGCCTGACCTTGCGCCCACAGGCGATTTTGAGTCTCCTCTGGGCGCCGGCGGTTTTATTTTTGCTTCATCTTCATATATTCTTCCATCATCGCTTCCCGCCATTTGTGCAAGGTCAGCAAATACTGCCCCTGCTGCACGGGCGTCATCATGGCCAGTTCCTCATCCAGCTGGGACTTGAAGGATTGGGCCATCTTTTCCTGGTCGGCGCGTATCGCGGTCACCAAGCCTTGGATCTTGGCCGCATCGGGGGCGGCAGCCATAGCAGTCTGCAGCTCGGTTTGGGATTTCTTCAGCCTCTCGATGAGTTCCTGGCGATCCTTGGCATGCTTTGCTTCCACGGCGTTAAATTCCTTGGCCTTTTCCGGGCTGAGCTTCAATTCTTGCACCAGAGTGGCCCGGCGCATTTTATGCATTTCTGTCCAGGAATCTTCTTGGGCCTGCCCCAGGGCGGGGATCAGCAGCAGCGTACTTAGGATGGCGCAGAGTGCCCCTAACTTGAAACTGAATTTACCTTTCATGTTATCCTCCCTTTGGTTAGAGTTTTATCGACCAATTATAAATCCGGTTCATGTGCCCCAATTTTGCGTGCCTTGAGAACGCAATGAAAGGCTATTTTTTATGCGGCGAAATGATTATCGGCCCCACCACCCCGAGGAGGGCCGCGCCCCCAGCAGACCCAGTATGCCTATGACAATCAGGTAAACCGCCACAATAATGCTCAACACGCCGGGTTGAATCAATATCAATATCCCGGCGATTAACGCAACGACTGGCGCAAGATATGGTTGATATGGCATGTGCTCCTCCTTTAATTCATCATAGGTATCGTACTGGTGCCCCGGTTAAGCAAAAAAGAACGTCCTCTGGCGCTGAACCAAGACAGTTACTTCCCCACTCGGATCTTGGAGAGTTCACCAATAAGCCCAAAAACGCTCAGGAGCCACAAGACCACCACAATGACTACGACAGCATTCAAGATCGACTTAATGGAGCCCGCCATTGGGATGTATGAGTTAACTAGCCAGAGAAGAACACCAACTACGACCAGGACGATCACTACTTGGACTAAAGGCATGATCTACTCCTTCTTTTGTTGGGAGATTGGACCTGCGATGAAGCGGCAACCCATCTTCGTCTGTCCAAAACTGCTGCTTGGAACCTGGTTCTTGAGCTTAACCCCAAAAGCTGACCCTATTCTCGATCACGATCTGTTTAGTAAGCATGACTTTTGTAAAAGTTAACTTTTCCCTGGATCTCAGGCATACCAGCTGAGATTATATAGACGCGGCCCGTTAGTTTTGGCAGTCAAGTCTCCACAAACAATCGAATTGCCAGCAGTCGGAGATGTTCTGATAGCAGGGAGCATTTCCCTCTTTTTCCTGGATGGCGCGGATCACATCAGTCTTTCCCAATCTTGAGTGATTCTTCACCCCTATATCCCGCGCTTTGGCTCTAATATCCTTCAGAATCATGGTTTCGCCTCCTAGTTGTTATTTTCTCTTTTAATAACTTTGGTACCTTCTTTCAGCAGCTATCTGCCCGCTTCTTCAGTGCTTCCACGCCTTGGGCCGACTTTTCTCAGCTTCAGACGTCATCCCTCTTGCTTGGGTTACGATCGACCGTACCTTATGCGGGTTCATCCCCGGTATTTTCTTTAATCCGTGCTCTTCCGCAGCAGCAATCTTGGCAATCGTGTTATAGCTAGCTTCGATTAATCGCCGCGATAGGACTTCCCCTATCCCTTTAAGTTTTTGGAGTTCTTTCATTTCTTTGTTCATAGCATCCTCCTCCAATTTTTCTCCAGCCGGCCAAGTCTACAATCCATCCGGACAGCACAAACGACAAAGGTAACCACGGCATGCCTTTTCAAATAAGTTAGGAAGCACGGCGCGAGATGCAAGTCTTCAATGGGTAATTTTTTAAGCTTTATAATCTTAAAAGCCCATTAAGATGGAGAAAACGGAAGGTTGACCTACGAGAGACTGATAGCTCCTATGTGTAGAGTCAAGCAGGCAAGGTGCCCCGGTGTTCTTTTAGAATCCAAGCCAGTCTCCTATTCGTGGTTCCCCGCTCAGGCGGGAATGCAGATAAAAGAATCGGGGGCTTAGAAGGAAGCCCGATAAGCGATATCTTGCCATATTCGCAACTTATCCCAAATCCCTCAATAATTCCAGATATACACTGAGGCTGTCGAAAAAGCTAACCCCTTCGAATATTTCCTTCCTGATTTTTGTCTTCATCGGTTCACCCAAAATCATTTATAACCCATTATAATCTTTATTAAATAGTTGTTTTGTGCTATCCTTGACCAATAACTTTTTTGGGGCGGATAAGCCATGGCCAGATTTAAAACCTACGACTATCGGCAAAGAGTTCTCTTACCGGTTTCTCTGGAAGACCAGTTGATGCCTGGCACCTTGGAGTTCGCCATTCATACCCTGGTGGAAAAGCGGTTGGATATGTCTGTTTTTGAATGCAAATACCGCAATGATGAGACCGGCAGGGCAGCATATGATCCCAAGGTCCTCTTAAAAGTAGTGTTGCTGGCCTATTCCCGGGGGCTGATTTCTTCGCGGAAGATCGAACAAGCCTGCCAGGAAAACGTGGTTTTCATGGCGTTAGCTTGTGGCCAGCATCCTGATCACAGCACCATTGCCGCCTTTGTTTCTTCCATGAAAGATGAGATCCTGCCCCTTTTTAGAGATGTGCTGCTGGTTTGTGAGGAGATGAACCTGCTGGGCGGCACCATGTTTGCCTTGGATGGCTGCAAGTTGCCTTCCAATGCCTCCAAAGAGTGGAGCGGCACCATAGGCGAGCTCCGGAAGAAAAAAGAGAAGATCGAGACCAAGGTGGCGCAGTTCCTGGAAGAGCAGATGCAAACCGACCAAAGGCAGGATGATCCTCCCGGGCCCAAAGCTTCGGGCGCCAACCGGCAGCAGCAGGTGGAGAAATTACAGAGGAAGGCAGAGCTGATTGAGGGCTGGCTGGCCGAGAACCAGCCCAAGCTGGGTGCCGCTGGCAGAGAAAAACAGAGTAATATTACGGACAATGACTCGGCCACCATGATGACTTCCCATGGTGCCGTCCAGGGATATAACAGCCAGGCCCTGATTGATGCCAAACACCAGGTGATTGTTCATGGTGAGGCCTTCGGACATGGCCAAGACCATGGCCATGTCCCACCCATGCTTGAGGGTACGCTGGCAAACTTACAGAGCCTTGGCTACGGGGCGGAGTGCCTCACCGGGAAGATTTTCACCGCTGACAGCAATTATCATACTTTGGTCAATTTAAGGAAGTGCCGGGAGTTGAAGCTGGATGCCTATATCCCCGATAGAAATTTCCGGAACCGGGACCGGAGGTTTGACACCCAAAAACGACGCCGATCCGGGAGATTTACTTTAAAAGACTTTTATTATGATGAGACCTTGGATCAATATAGCTGCCCTTATGGAGAAGTTTTAAAGCTGAAGGCCAAAAGATGTCTCGACCACGGTAACCTTTACCGGAAATATGTTGCAGCTGAAACAGATTGCCAGGGGTGCCCGCTACGAGCCCGGTGTCTCTATGGGACCGAAGCCAAACGCAAGCATTTAGCAGTCCCTATCGGCACCGAAGGAATTAATCTCTCAAAACAGATGGTGGAGAAAATCGAAACCGAACAGGGACGCCGAATCTACCCTCAACGCCTGGGCATCGCCGAGCCCGTCTTTGCCAATATTCGAATTAACAAGCGATTGGACCGCTTCACCCTAAGAGGGAAAGCCAAAGTGAACATCCAATGGCTGATGTTCTGCCTCGTCCATAACATAGAAAAGATCATGAATTATGGCCTGGCCTAAGCGTAACCCTGAAGCGAGGTGAGATTTAGGGTGGAGATTAACAAGACCTCTCCTGTGTAGGCAAGGAATCAGAAGACCACCAAGAGGCTCGACCAAAAATTTCCGAAGAGCAGATTACAACAACTTCCAAAAGGGTTTTTCGACAGCTTCGCTATTTATACGCCATTTAAACAATCCAAAATATATTCCGATAGCCCAATCATATATCTTATTTCTAAAATCATATTAAATCCTCCGCAGCAGTTTCTGCAACTGCGGCCAGGGGCGGGTGTTGAGGACATCGGCGGCTTCCAGCCAGCCTCGCCGGGCCTGGCCGATCCCTAAGCGCATGAAGTTGAGGTCCGCGATACTGTGGGCGTCGGTGGAGATGGCCACTTTAACCCCCAGGTCCTTGGCCAGCTTGCAGTTGATGTCCACCAGGTCCAGGCGGTCCGGCTGGGCGTCCAGCTCCATGAAGCAGCCCCGTTCTTGGGCGGCCCGCATCAGCCGCTCCATGTCCACCTCATAAGGCTCCCGCCGCTGGATCAGCCGGCCGCTGGGATGGGCCAGGACGTTAAAATACGGGTTGTCCATGGCCCGGATAATCCTCTCGGTCATCTCCTCCCGGGTAAGGTTGAAGTTGTAGTGCACCGCGCACACGGTCAGGTCCAGCCCCTTGAGAATCTCGTCCGGCAAGTCCAGGGAGCCGTCTTCCAGAATATCCATTTCGATGGCCTTCAGAATGACAATGCCCTGCAATTTGGCGTTGAGGCGGTCGATCTGGTCCATCTCGGCCGCCAGATTCCTGGCGTCATAACCGTGAACCATGCTCACCCGTTTGGAGTGGTTGGTTATGGCCAGGTATTGATAACCCCGCTCCCGGGCGGCCTGGGCCATCTCCTCCAGGGTGTTGCGGCCGTCGGTGGCCTTGGTGTGGGTGTGAAGGTCGCCCTGGATATCCGCCAAGGTGATGAGCCGGGGGAGGCGGCCCTGTTGGGCGGCCTCGATTTCCCCCCGGTCTTCCCGCAGCTCCGGCTCGATGAAGGGGAGGTCTACCGCGGCGTAGACCTCCGCCTCGGTCTGGCCGGCGATGCGCGCCTCTCCCCGAAAGACCCCGTATTCATTGATCTTGAGGCCACGCTGCACCCCCAGGTGGCGGACGGCGATGTTATGAGCCTTGGAGCCGGTAAAGTAATGGAGGGCCGCGCCGTAACTCTCCCGGGGCACCACCCGCAGGTCCACCTGCAGGCCATTGCGCAGCACCACCATGGATTTGGTGTCCCCCCGGGCCAGCACCTTGCGCACGTCCTCATAGGTGACGAAGGCGTCCATCACCCGGAAGGCCTCCCGGCAGGTGACCAGGAGGTCCAGGTCGCCCACGGTCTCCAGGCGCCGCCGGTAGCTGCCGGCGGCCATGGCCTCCGCCACCCCCGGCGCCGCCTTGAGGTACCGCACCAGGGACTCGGCCACGGGCTCCACCGTCACCAGCTTGTAACGCTTCTCGGCGGCGCTGAGCTGACCCAGGCCCTCCAGGATCATCTGTTCGATCTTGGGGCCGAAGCCTTTGAGCTCCTTGATCTTGCCGCTTTGGGCCGCTTCCTTCAGGTCTGCGGCGCTGGTGATCCCCAGTTTCTGGTGCAGCAGTTGGACCCGCTTGGGCCCCAGCCCTCCCAGGTTCAGCAAGAGCGCCAGGGCCGGCGGGGTCCGGGCCTCCAGCTCCCGGCGCAGGCCCAGGTCCCCGGTGGTAATAATTTCCCGGATCTTGCCCGCCAGGTCCTGGCCCACCCCGGGAAGCCCGGTAAGATCCTCGCCCCGGGCCGCCAGGTCCGCCAGGCTCTGGGACATGCCGCTCACCACCCGGGCCGCGTTGCGATAGGCCCGCACCCGGAAGGGGTTGGCGCCCTCGATCTCCAGCAAATCCGCCACCTTCTCGAAGATTGCGGTGATGTCTTGGTTGTGGATCGGCATGGGAAATACGGCTGCGGGCGCCGCCCGGAGTACCTCCTTCAGCTCAGCGGCTGGGGCGGGATATCTCTAGTATTGTGCTTCGTAAATAGTATGGCATTAGATCAAGAAAACCTAAGTTCCAAGGGTATTAAAGTCCCCCTTTGGGAAAGGGGGATTTAGGGGGATTTCAGGAGGTTATTTTAAATCCCCCCTGCCCCAGTAGCGTCCGGCAAGGTTTTTGCTATGAGGCAGGCAGTAGAGATCTGTTTGAGCTTAACATGCCCAATAGCTAACCATATCATGGAATTTACAAGCTTTTTCCCTCTCCCCTCGCAGGGGAGAGGGGATTTGATTACATCAGTATAATATGTTGATATCGTTGAAATTATAATGGTCTAGGTTTAACTGCGAGATAGTGTTTGTAGTTTCTTCAAGCAATTTTGTTGCCGGACACTACTGCCTCTGCCCCCCTTTTTCAAAGGGGGGTTAAAAAACCGTAGTTTGAAATGTCATAGCAATTATGAAGCATCACCCTAGTACTACTACGTTAAGTTAAGAATCATCCATTATGATTGGACGCCAACAACAAGGGCAGAAGCCAAGCTTGATTATGAGCATGCGTTGCAGTTCCCTTTTGGCGCGTGGGAGGGTCCACCCAGTAGTTTTTTTTAGCCCGGAAGCCCTCCAGAACCAGAAAGGCGAAAGCCAGCATCGTCAAAGTCACGTGATGATGCCAGCCAGCCCAGGATCGCCCTTCAAAATGGTCCAGCCCCAATTGATCTTTCAATTGCTGGTAGTTTTGCTCAATCCACCAGCGTATTTTGGCCCAATAGAGCAGTTCCTGCTGCGTAGTGGTTTCCGGCAAGTTGGAGAACCAATATTTTATGGGCTCAGGCTCTGGCCGTGGCCATTCGCTGAGAAGCCAACCGACCGGCTCCGTCGCCTTGCCGTTAAAATAACCGATGGCGGGTTTGACGCGGATGGCTGCGAAGCGGCCACGCATCGGGCCTTTTGTCCCTTCCCGCCAATTGATGTCTTCCCAGGCGTCGTCCGGCAGCAGTCGCGCCACCTCACAGATTTTGCGGGGACTGGGCAAAGTGCGGTCGCCTTTCGGCGGCCGTCCTTGGCCCGAGTAAGTCGGGGGCTTGGCAACCACCGGCTCGGTCCAGACCGTGGTATCCCGGGTGATTCCCATGACGTAATGGTAGCCTCGTATTTCCAGCTCCCGCCGGAATTCCGTCGCCACTCCGTAACCGGCATCGGCCACTACGACCTGGGCAGGCAAACTCCACTCCCGGGCTTGATCCAGCATCTCCAGCCCGATCCGCCACTTATGCCGAAACGTTATGTCCTTGGGGATGCCGGCCTTCTGTCGCCGCAGGCCATCTTCCACCCACGCGGCCGGCAGATAAAGCTGAAAATTTACCGGGAAACAGCCATCGTCAGTGGCATAGTTCAGACTTACCGCCACTTGGCAGTTGCCAATCTTACCCAAGGTGCCGGAGTATTGCCGGGCCACCCCCACGGAATGCGCCCCCTTTTTGGGAAAACCGGTGTCGTCCAAGATCCAGGCACCACGACCGGAAGTCTGCTTTATCACGGTTTGCGCCAAGACCCGGCGGACCGCCAGCCAGTCCCATGGACTCTGATTGACAAACTGCTGCACAGCCTGGACGTTGCCACCCAAATGGGCCGCCATCCCCGCCGCAGTCTTTCGACCTCCTTCCAGGAGCAAGCCCTGGATATAAAAGGCTCCCCAGCGGCAACGTTCGGACCGGCCCAACAAGGGCAACAACAGCTCAAGAAAAGCCTCCAGGCGACCTCGGGCCTCAAGCAATTCTTCTCTGTCCATGCGACCCAGGCTCGCATACTAGAGAATGTTTGTCAAGACTTAACGTAGTAGTACTAGAAGCTATTGCCAAACCCCAGTCTGCCCAAAAATGTCATTCTGAGCGAAGCGAAGAATCTCGTATTTTTAGTGACTTGAGACCTTCACTTCGTTCAGGATGACAGTGAAGTCAGGTTTTGCAAATAGCTTCTAGGGCGGATGTCCGCTGCTGCCCGAGTCCGGAGAATCGAGGCCGGGTTCCTCTCAGATCGCTGCTGCCGCGGCGCCGCTTCAACAGGTCAGGCATTCTTTGGTGAGCCGCAGGGCCTCCCGGATCATCTGGTTGGTGTAACCCCATTCGTTGTCGTACCAGCTCATGACCTTCACCAGGTCCCCATCCACCACCAGGGTCATGCTGGGATCGAAGATGGAGGCGTGGGGGTTGGCGATGATATCCGAGGAGACGATGGGGTCCTGCGTATATTCCAGGATGCCTCGATAGCGCTCGCTGGCTGCCTCTTCCTTGAAGATGGCGTTGATTTCCTCCACGGTGGTGGCCCTTTCGGTGACGAAAACCAGATCGGCCAGGGAACCCGTGGGCACCGGGCAGCGCACCGCCACCCCATCAAACTTCCCCTTGAATTGGGGCAGGGTATTGGTGGTGGCCTTCGCCGCCCCGGTGGAAGCGGGCACCAGGTTGGCCGCCCCGGCCCGGCCCCGGCGAAATGTCTTGTTGGGCGCGTCCACAATGGCCTGGGAGGAGGTATAGGCGTGGATGGTGGTCATGATCGCCTTTTTGACGCCGACCCGCCGGCCCATGATCTCCACCACCGGGGTGATGCAGTTGGTGGTGCAGGAGGCGCAGGAGATCAGGCGATCGGCTTCCCCGGGCTTGGTGACCCCGTGGACGATGCAGCAGACCTTTTCGCCCTTGGGGGGCGCCGACAGGACCGCGTATTTTGCCCCGGCCGCCAGGTGTTTGCCCAGGCCATCGGACGTGGTGAAGAGTCCGGTGCATTCAAAGACGATGTCGACCCCCAAGGCCTTCCAGGGCAATTGGGCCGGGTCCCGTTCGCTCAAATATTTAATGGTTTTTCCCGCCACCTTCAGGGCCTCGCCGGTTGCGGCCACCCGATGCTGGTAGCGGCCGTAGACGGTATCGTAATTGAGCAAGTAGGCCAGATTATCAATGGGCATCAGGTCGTTGACCGCCATCAGCTCCAACTCCGGTCGCTCCAGAATAATTTTTAAAGCCGCCCTGCCGATCCTTCCCATGCCGTTGATTGCGACCTTGGACATACTCCACCTCCTCGGGAAACGGTTATCGAACTCGAAGTTATTTCAAATCCCCTTTTGCTGGCCCTGAGCCCTGTGAAGGCTATCCGCTCATCCTTCAGGCAGCGGCGGGGAATAACTTGCCGGCTGTTATCCGGTATTATGTCCCAGGTGCCCCCGGTAATGCAACCTGGCAATTATTTTATCCGGAAGCGGTTTCCAGCAGTCACCTAAAAAAAGCCTTCGGGGTGGACACCCGGCCTTGAAGGGCCCACCACCCACCTGAACCCGAGGGGACTCGGTTTCCCCTGGTAACAACATAATCACCTTCGCCGCAGGTGCAAGCGGCCTCCTGCTGCGAGATGAAAATTCGGAACTCCGGGCGAAGGGTTTCGGGGGTCACTCCCGTCAAGGTTCAAGGTTCAAAGTTCAAAGTTTAAAGTTTAAAGCAGCTGACCCTTGAACCTTGAACCAAATTAGCTGCCGCAGTTGCCAGTGAGCATGATTATAGGGCGGCCTGTGGCCGCCGAACCTAAGGCGGCGGTACGCCCTAAATCAGGGCGGACACCTGGGTCCGCCCCTACAATCCCCAAGATGTAGGGCGGGCACTGCCTGCTGCAGAGGCTGCCTGTGAGCAGCCCTGGTTAACTTGCTATCTGCAAGATTAGCTAAAAGGATGAATATCGAGAGGCGCCGGCCTGCGGCGGCGCCCAGCCGGAGGTAGCCCGGCCTGCGGGAGACAATTTTCCGTGGGGGTCTTTAAACTACCGGTGGTGTATCATACACTACCAAACTACGGGTTGCCTTTGGGAAAAGGCGTGGTAAGGTATAGGAGCCGTAAATCTATAATTTTTCATGCTTGCACCTTGCGGCAGTCGGGGGTGGCATGGACGGAGAGGGGAGCAGCCATGAAGAAAGTCGAAGCCATCATCCAGCCCTTTAAGCTGGAGCCGGTGAAAGAGGCCCTGCACCAACTGGCGGTTACCGGCATGACGGTCACCGGAGTGAAGGGGTTCGGAAGGCAGAAGGGCCTGCGGGAGGTCTACCGGGGCATGGAATACCAGGTGGATTTCCTGCCCAAGGTGAAGATCGAGGTGGTGGCCCGGGATGAGCAGGTAGAGGCCATCGCCAACGCCATCATCGCCCAGGCCCGTACCGGCAAGGTAGGGGACGGCAAGATCTTCATCTATCCCCTGGCGGAAGTCATCCGCATCCGCACCGGGGAGAAGGGGGAAGAGGCGGTTTAGCCCCGGAAACCCCGGTTTCCAGGGTTTCTCCCTAACCGCCGCCTCACCCACGCGCCCTCAAGTGGCCTGACAGGATGAGAATTGATAGAATGAAGCGGTGGGCTCGCACCATTGGCAGCCCCGGGCCTTGGCCGCCGCCCTGAAAGGTTAATGCACCTGCGAAAGAACAACCCACCCCCCCAGCCCGCCGAGGAACTGGCCTATTTCGGCTACCGGCCGGTGGCCGCCGCCGAGAAAGAGAAGCTGGTGCGCCGGCATTTCGACACGGTGTCGGCCCGCTACGACTTTATGAACACCCTGCTGAGCTTCGGGCTCCACCACCTGTGGAAACAGACCGCGGTGCGGCTCCTGGGGCTGAAGCCGGGGGACCGGGTCATCGACATCTGCGGCGGCACCGCCGACCTGGCCCTCCTGGCCGCCAAAAAGATTGGCGCCCGCGGCCGGGTGCTGGTCTACGACATCAACCGGGCCATGCTGGAGGCGGGCCGGCCCAAGGTGGCCCGCTCCCGGATGGCGGCCCGCATCGTCTTTCTCCAGGGAGACGCGCAGCGCCTCTCCTGTGCCGCTGCCGGTTTCGACGCGGCCATGGTGGGCTTCGGCATCCGCAACCTGACCCATCCCGAGCTGGGGTTTAAGGAGATGCACCGGGCCTTGAAGCCCGGCGGCAAGCTCATGTGCCTCGAGTTTTCCCAACCCCTCACTTCCTGGTTCCGGCGGCTCTACGATTTTTATTCCTTTTACCTCATGCCTTTGCTGGGCCGGATCTTTGTGGGCTCCTGGCAGGCTTACACCTATCTGCCCGAGTCCATCCGCATGTTTGCCCGACCGGAGGAGGTGTCGGCCACCCTGGCAGGCCTGGGCTTCAAAGAGATCCGCTTCCGGCGCCTCACCAACGGCATCGCGGTGATCCACCTGGCGGTGAAGGCATGAAGCTCAACCAGGCCGAGCGGCTGCTGGTCAACAACCCGGTGCGGGTCATGATCCAGCGCCTCATGGTCCGCTGGCTCGGTAAAACCGTGTCCCCGGGCCCGGGCGCCAGGCTCCTGGAGGTGGGCTGTGGCCGGGGCGCCGGGGCCGCTCTCCTCCTGGAGAAAATTCAGCCCGCGGCGCTGCATGCCCTGGACCTGGACCGGCGCATGATCCGGCAGGCCCAGGCCTCCTTGCAACCGGAGCAACAACGCCGCATCTTTCTGAGCGTGGCCGACATCCTCCACCTCCCTTACCGGGACGGCGCCCTGGATGGGGTCTTCGGCTTCGGGGTGCTGCACCACCTGCCGGACTGGCGGGGCGGCCTGGCCGAGATCGCCCGGATCCTGAAACCCGGCGGCTTCTACTTCCTGGAGGAATACTACCCATCCCTTTACCAGAATTTCCTGACCCGCCACCTCTTCCGGCATCCGGAAACCGACCGCTTTGAGGGCGGCGATTTGCGCCGCGGCCTGAAAGACGCCGGATTTTCCCTGGTCGACTGCCTGGAGCAAAGACAGTCGGGAATCCTGGCGGTGGTCGTCAAAGATTAATAAAAAAGTTCAAAGTTCAAGGTTCAAGGTTCAAGGTTAGAAAAACAGAAAACCGCCTTTATAAAGAGCCTTTGAACCTGGATTATGCCGCAGGAAAAGGTGGAAAATAGTATAAGTATTTTATATAAGGAGTAATTATTAGCAAATCGGGGGTCTAAAAATGATCGCTAGTGGTGAAAGCCGGGAAGAGGTGATCCGGCCGGATTTTAACCGGTCCATCATGATAGATTTCCAGGGCACCACGATCACCTCGGACGTTGGTTTTCTCCTGATGCGAGAGATAGATGACCGTTTCAAAATCATCGCCCCCATGGGAGATTGCTTGGAGGACTCAATTTTATTGAAATTTATGCTATCATCATTCCCCCTAAAAAATTCGGCTACAAAAGAGGAAACTTGTCGAGGCTAAACTCAGTGGGAGAGGTTCCCAAAACCATTTTCGACTGCGGTGGCCAAGGCTGCCGCATAATCTTAGTTCAATCGCGAAGAATACTTTGATTACGAAAATGACAAGGCAACAATCCAAAAAAAATTTGCGAGATTATATGCAGCTGGTTGGCTGATAAATTAATTGATATTTATGCTATCATCGGTGTCGCCAGACAATGAGGTGGATCCGGTTTTCTTGGACACGGGATTGGGGGATAATACGTAACCAAGGAGGACCGGGAGTCGAACTGGCTGCTGGCGCCCCAGGATGACTTCAACTTGTTCTTGCGGATTTACTGGCCCAAACCAGTAGTGTTGAACGGCACCTGGAAGCCGCCCGCGGTGCTACCGGTGAAGTAAATTCGAAAAATCGGAGGCTGCTATGTTAGCAAATTGCCTTTTCTTGATGTCCTGTAGCATTGGGTTGGCGCTGGGCCGGGTGGTGGCCGCCGCGGCGCAGCCGGGGAGCGAAGCCAGTGCTCCCACGAGAAAAGAAAATGCCGGCGTTTTGCAGCAATTGCCCTTTACCGACAAGCAGGACTTTGAGGATGCCCGGCAGGGCTTCATGGCCCCGCTGCCGAATAATGGAGTGATCAGCGATAAAGATAGTAAACCGGTTTGGGATTTGAGCGGTTTTTCTTTCATCAAGGAAGGCGCCCCGGCACCCGACACCGTCAATCCCAGCCTCTGGCGCCAGTCGCAGCTCCTGATCTACGCCGGGTTGTTTAAGGTGATTGACCGGGTCTATCAGGTGCGGGGCGCTGACGCCTCCAACATCACCTTCATCGAAGGCGACACAGGCATAATTGTGCTGGATCCCTTGATTTCCATGGAATGTGCAAAGGCCGCCATCGATCTCTACTATCAGCATCGGCCCAAGAAGCCGGTGGTGGCGGTGATCTATACCCACAGCCACCTGGACCACTACGGCGGCGTCAAGGGCGTCATCTCCGATGATGACGTCAAGGCCGGCAAGGTCAAGGTCATCGCCCCCGACGGCTTCCTCAAGGCCGCCCTGGATGAAAACGTTATGGCCGGGACGGCCATGAGCCGCCGGGCCGGCTACATGTATGGAGTCTTCCTGCCACCGGGGCCCCAGGGGAAGGTGACCATGGGCCTGGGTCTGACCGTATCCACCGGCACCGTCACCCTGATCCCGCCCACGGACGTCGTCACCAAGACCGGCCAGGAAATGACCATTGACGGCGTTACGTTCGTCTTCCAACTGGCCCCGGACACCGAGGCGCCGGCCGAGATGCACTTCTATCTGCCGCAGCTCAAACTGCTCTGCCCGGCGGAAAACTGCAGCCACAACCTGCACAATATCTATTCCCTGCGCGGCGCCAAGATCCGCGACGCCCTGGCCTGGTCCAAGGCCCTCAACGAGACCCTGGAGCGCTGGGGGGATAAGTCCGAAGTTATGCTAAACGTCCACCATTGGCCAGTGTGGGGCCGGGAGCGCCTCGTCGACCGCCTCAAGAAGCAAAGGGACATGTACCGCTACCTCCACGACCAGACCCTGCGGCTGGCCAACCAGGGCCACACCATGACGGAGATCGCCGAGATGATCAGCCTGCCCGAAGGCCTGGCCAAGGAGTTTTATTGCCGGGGCTATTACGGTTCGGTGAACCACGACGTCAAGGGAGTGTACGTCAAATACCTGGGCTGGTTCGACGGCAACCCCGCCAACCTCCACCCCCTGCCGCCGCTGGAGGCCAGCAAGCGGTATGTGGAGTTCATGGGCGGCGCGGACGCGGTCATCAAAAAGGCCCAAAAGTCTTACGACCAAGGCGACTGCCGTTGGGTGGCCGAAGTCATGAACCATGTGGTCTTTGCCGACCCAAATGACAATGCGGCAAAGGAGCTCCAGGCCAAGGCCCTGGAGCAATTGGGGTACCAGGCCGAATCGGGCCCCTGGCGCAACTTTTATCTCACCGGGGCCCAGGAACTGCGCCACGGGGTAGCCAGGGAGGATACAGGCACTACGGCCAGCCCCGATACCATCCGGGCCATGCCCCTGGGCCTGTTTTTCGACTACCTGGGCGTCAGACTCAACGGCCCCAAGGCGGCGGGCAAGACCATCATCATCAACTGGAATTTTACCGACACTAAGGAACAATATGTCCTGGCCCTGGAAAACGGCGCCTTGAATAACACGGCCAACAAACAGGCGAAAGAGGCGGACGCTTCCGTGACCCTGACCAGGGCGGCGTTTGGCGAAGCCATCATGGGCGGCCAACCCAAGCTCCAAGCCAAAATTGCCGCGGGGGACATCAAGATCGAAGGGCAAAAGGAGAAGCTGGGGGAGTTGCTGTCACTGATGGATAACTTCGATCCATGGTTTAACATCGTCACGCCATAACGACTTCGGAGCCCGACCTACCAAGCGCAGAGAAAAAGGAGCAAAATGAAGACTGATTTGACGCGCCGAGAATTATTGAAACTTTCAGGGTTAACTTTGGGAACCGTTGTGGCGAGCAATGCCCTGGCGCCGGTCGATGCCGCTTGGGGGGCTTCCCTCGATAAAGAGCGGCAGTCAAGCGACTCACCACAACAGCCAGGAGAACCTTCTTTCTTGCCAGGGGAAAAGCTGGCCGAAAATGAAATGCGGATCACGTTTATGGGGACGTGTTTCATCCCGCGTCTCAAACAGGAAGCAAACAGCGTTTTTGTCGAAGTGGGCACCGGAGATAGCTTCATATTCGACTGTGGATCAGGGGTGACTTCTAAGTATGTGGCCTGCGGCGTACCATATTCACGCATGGACAAGATATTTCTTACCCATTTACATGCGGATCATGGCAGCGACTTGTCATTCATCTACTGTTTCGGGCCTTCCACTGACCGCAAGACTCCCCTCTATGTTTGGGGACCCAGCGGGGATACGCCTGACGAAGGGATACAGGTTTTCTGTAATAGAATGAAAGAGATGATGAAGTGGCATATTGAAAGCTTTAGCTTTTTGCCAACCGGTCTTAAAAAGGGTGGGGATGGCTATGATATCGTGGTGCATGAATGTCCGTACATGACGGTTGGTGGTACTGCTTATGACCGCAACGGTGTGAAAATTACGCATTTTCCGGCGGTGCATGCCAGGAATGGGTCCATAAGTTATAAGCTGGAGTGGAATGGCCTTAGCATGGTCTTTACCGGCGATACCATGCCTAATAAATATGTCATTGACCAGGCGAAAGGGGTGGACGTGTTGATCCATGAGATGACCGTGCCGCCGGAAATCTGGGCTACCAAAATGAGCGGATTGCAGCGAGGAGATCCGGGCTATGAGTTTGCGGTCGCTTACAGCAAAGCGATTCAGGATTCCTCCCATACCCCGCAGTTGGCCTTGGGTTATATCCTCAGTAAGACCAAACCTCGACTCGGGGTGGCTACTCATTTTACGGCCAACCCGGAAAACCTCAAACCAGCACTTGACGATATCCGCTACTGGTACGGCGGCCCCGTCACCATCGCTACGGATCTGCTGGTCATCAATGTCTCTAAGAACCAAATACGCCAGCGGCGGGCCACGGTTTCCGATTATGCCTGGTATCCGGTGGGCAAAAGATACTCGAAGGAAGAACTGGCGAAACCCAAATATCCATCCCCAACCGCCCAGTTGAATGGCGATCTTCTCGCAAATGTCATTCCGGAGGACGTATACAACCGTTCCAGAAAGTGAACCTTCGACCTCCATTGACCTGCATTGATCGGGGAATTGCCGGGCAGCCCCCTTTTATCTTTGCCACTCGGAATACGTTGGTTTAAAGCTACAATGAGCCTGTTGTAAAAAGGGTATTTTCCGGCGTCTGTTTTGGTCGATGAGACGATACTTCTTGGCTGAATCAAAAGGGTTTTTGTTTTTTAGTTAAAGACTGTCTCACGTTTAAGGGTTAAGTGTTTCATTTTGCTTGTTAGAAGCCGTTATTAAGAGCTAAGCTGCATAAGACCTGGAGTTTTCAGACCCTCGGGGTTCTGCCAAGGTGACCAAGCGTTCGAGGTTCACCGCCAGGGCTACTATGAAGGTTTGGATAGTAACTTTGGCCAGTCCCCAGTAGTGGGCCTAGTTTACCTCCAGGATGGTTCGAGAGTGGTTAAGCCGAGTAGGAGTCAAAACGCTCTACATTGAACCTGGCAGTCCTTGGGAGAACGGTTACAACGAGAGCTTCAATGGGAAACTGCGTGATGAGTTGCTCAAAGGGGAGATTTTCTACACCCTGAAGGAGGCCCAGATCCTGACAGAGCGCTAGCGGCGGGAATACAATAAGGTAAGGCCTCACAGTGCCTTGGGTTATAGGCCACCCGCACCAGAGGCCATCCAGGTGATGCCCAGAGATCCTGGCGCAGCACAGCTCCGCCAGGATCTCTGGCTTGACTTAACCCCCATCCTAACTTAAAACTTGGTACAACTACCGAAGGCAGGTCATATCGTGGAAAATTATTTCCTGGGAAAACATGTGCGGTACGCCGCCGCATAAAATGAACACAGTTAATTGATCTGAGTAATAGCTATGATAAAGGACTACTTTTCTCTCAAATAAGCCTAGGAGTCGACCATGAAAAATCGACGTCATGCTTCCGCTCTTAAAAAGATCATCGTTCTGGCTGCCATGGCCTTGGTCCTGGCCCTCAGCAGTTCGGCCCAGGCCGAAGGCGAGGGCTGGCCCCGGCGCTTCGAGAGTGAAAAGGGCACGGTGCTCCTCTACCAGCCCCAATTGGAGACCTTCAAAGGGGACCGCATCACGTCCCGGGCCGCAGTGTCGGTGCAGAAAAAGGGTTCAAAACAGCCGGTATTCGGGGTGGTCTGGCTCGCGGCCCGGGCCGTGACCGACCGGGATACCCGCCAGGTCACCATCGACGAAGCCAGGGTCACCGAGGCCAAGTTCCCCAACGCCACTCCGGAACAGATCGCCCAATTTCAGGATTTCCTGACCAAAGAAATTGAGGGCCGCAGCCTCACCATCTCCCTGGACCGGATGCTGACCATGCTGGACCTGGCAGAAAAAGAAAAGGCGGCGGACAAGCAATTGCAGACCAAACCGCCCAAGATCATCTTCGCCACCCACCCCGCGGTCCTGGTGCTCCTGGATGGCGAGCCCAAGCTGCTGCCCCTTCCCGACTCCAAGCTCATGCGGGTTGCCAATACCCCGTTCCTCATGGTGTATGATCCCGCTGGCAAGACCTATTTTCTGAAGGGCGGCGACACCTGGCTCAAGGCGGTCGAGGTTAAGGGTCCCTGGCAAGACGCCGGCCCCCTGCCCGAGGGACTTAAGGCCCTGGAGGCCAAGATGGCCCAAGGGAAGCAGCCGGCCCCTCAGAAGGTGGAGGCCAAGGGTGGTAAGCTGCCCGAGATCATCGTCAGCCTGGAGCCGGCGGAGCTCATCGCCACCGAGGGCGAGCCCGAATATACCCCCATCGACGACACCAGCCTCCTCTATATCAGCAATACGGAGAGCACCGTCTTCATGGATACTAGCTCCCAGTTCTATTACGCCTTGTTTTCCGGCCGCTGGTTTGCCACCCAATCCCTGAAGGACGGCCCCTGGACCTATGTGGCCTCGAGCCGGCTGCCAGCCGATTTCGCCCGGATTCCCGAAGGCTCTGTCAAGGGCTTCGTGCTGGTGAACGTCGCCGGGACTACCCAGGCCCAGGAAGCGGTCCTGGACAACTCCATTCCCCAGACCGCGGCCATCGACCGGAAAAAGGCCACCACCAAGGTGACCTACGACGGCGATCCCAAATTCCAGGAGATCTCCGGCACTGACCTGCAGTATGCCACCAATACCGGGCAGGCGGTCTTCAAGGAAGGCACGAAATACTTTGCCTGCGACCAGGGGGTGTGGTACGAGGCGGACTCCCCCAACGGCCCCTGGCAGGTGTCGGTACAGCCTCCCGGCCAGGTGGAGGCCATCCCACCCAGCAACCCCAACTATAACTGCAAGTATGTCAAGGTCTACGATACCACCGACGACGTGGCCGACGTGGGCTACACCCCGGGCTACACCGGCTCCTACGTCCAGGACGACGCTGTGGTCTACGGCACCGGCTATGACTACCCGGCCTATGCCACTAACACGACTTACATCCCCGCTCCGGTCACTTACGGCTACGACGCCACCTACGACTCTTACGACGGCTCTTGGGGATACCAGCCGGCCTATTACGACCCGGCCGACTGGTTCGTCCCCGGCCTGGTGGGCTTCTTCGCCGGCATGGTGGTGGGCGCTGCGGAATCTAACTGGTGGGGTGGCTGGTGGGGTGGCCATGGCCCCTACTGGGGTGGCGGCGGCTGGTGGGGCGCCAGCGGCTATCACAACATCAATATCAATAATATCCATAATAATGTGGTCAACTGGCATCCGGAGCGGCGACCCCGCGGCCGGCCCATCGTCCATCCGGTGACCGGTCCGGCGAACCGGCCCAATCTCTATAATCGCCCCGGCAACCAGGCCAATCTGGCGTCCCAGCGGCCGGCGACGCGGCCCGCGGCCCAGGTGCAGCCGGCCAGAACCGGCCCCGTAGCCCAGGCCAGACCGGGACAGGTCAGGCCCGGCCAGGCCCGGCCCGCTCAAAACAACGTCTTTGCCGGCAAAAACGGTAACGTCTACCGCAAGACGCCCCAGGGCTGGCAGGAGCGCCAGGGCAATAACTGGTCCAAGCCCACTGCCGCTGCGGCAGCCCGGCCGACTCCCCCCCCCCGCTCGCCGGTGGACATGACCCGGCGACCCCAAGGAGCGCCCTCCCAGCCGGCAACTCGGCCCAGCTTTAATACCGGTCAACTCAACCAGGAATTTAACGCCCGGCAGCGGGGCGAGACGCGCACCCAGAACTTCCAGCGGGCCCAAAGCGCCCCGGCTTACCGGCCGACTGCGCCCTCCCGGCCATCAGGGGGTGCTGTCAGCCGGCCCTCCGGCGGTGGCGGTGGTTCTCGCGGGGGCGGTGGCGGCGGCCGCAAACGTTGATTATGGGAAGGTAGCATTAGCTTCCTGTCGGTTGGTAGGGGCGGGTTTTAAACCCGCCCCTACGACTAAAACTGTGGCTATGAGAAGGCTACCTCGAGAAGGAGGTGCGTATAATGCACCCTTACGATTTCCTCTCCCCCCACCCGGGGAGATGGTCAGGGTGAGGAGGAATGTTGTTTAAGTTCCCCTCTGAGCGCCAATATGGCAGGTGACCGGCAATGATCTCCACTAATTATTGCTTTCGCGATCCTGTTGGCCGTTATCATTGATTGTTTCAGCACGAGGTATCAACTCCTGACTACGAGCGGAGAGCAGCACCATCGCACATACGTGCAAGCGGTCTGTTAAGTAGGTCAAGTGAAAAATAATGAGGCTCTATATATAGTTAGACGGCGCTGGTTTGCAGGGGCGGCACTAAGGCCTAAATAGGGATCCCGGCCTATGAGGCCATGAAGTACATCCTGGGTTTCCGGTTCCTGGAGATCCGTGCGTACTAACTTTGCCAAATTCAATACTTATATCCGAACCATGAAAAATGATTGATATGATTCGCATAATGTCAGCGGCATAAATCTGGATTAGGTATCAAATCCAGGAAGCTTCCTCAGGTAACTGTGCCCACTATAACGATTTGAACGGCCCCAAAAGAAAGCGATTGGAGGGTGCGGGGGAAGATATCTTAGAAGGGGATGAAAAAGAAAAGCCGGGCGCTAAATACTCCTCTCAAAAAAAGAAGAGTCCTTTTGCATTCGGGGTTTCCGACACGGCAAGCAATGAACTTCCGATCTGCTGTCGAGAAGTCCCTCCGGGCCGCCTCCGACGAGCAATTTGGGGCCCATTCTCGGCGGCCCTCGGCGGCTCAACCCGCGGCTCGGGAGAACTAAAAAAACCCGTATGCCTCGACCAATTTGCAGAACTTGACATACACAACTTTGTCCTTCTTTAACACCCAGCGAATGGTGCAGCAGTATGTAGTGAAGGCGTACCTCTGAGAAAGGCTGGTTATACATGGCGCGGCACAGTCGTTCACTCCCCTTTGACCTCCCATAAACAATGGCAGGTTTCCCCCGCTCTCCTAACCCTCTCCGACTGGGAAATGGAAATAATTTTCAAAAGGAGCTTGCTCAACCGGCGTCTTTTAATGCACAATGTTGACAGTTCTATCGGGAGAAGTCGCTGCATGTGGATATTCCTTTTTTGTCTGTTGTTGGTTCTGACGACGCCGGCCTGGGCCCAGCCTCCGGCGGCGGCCGCGAGAAGTCTGCTCACTCTGGAGGAGGCCGTCAACACTGCCTTGCAAGAAAACCGGCAGGTTAAGAATGCCACCCTGGAGATCTCGAAATCGGAGCATATGCTGGCCGCGGTGCGTACCAGCCGGTGGCCCATTTTCGAGGTGGTGGCGGTGGAGGACTGGCTCCTGACCCCCCAGCAGAATTTCAACGCCGTGGGTAGCTTCTCGGGCCTGCTGCCTATCCCCATTCCCGTTTCCACCCCCACCAACCTCACCCAGAGCCGGCAGCCCACGGCTTACCTGGTGGGTTTTATGACCCAGCCCCTGAGCCAGCAGTACCGCATCGGCCTGAACATCTCCGTGCATGGCGTGATGCGGGATATTGCCCAGGAACAGCTCCGGGCCCGGCGTCAGGCCGTGGTCAGCGACGTGAAGCGCCTCTATTTCGGCATTCTCCAAACCCAGAGTTCCCTGGAGAGCGTGGAGGAGACCATCCGCTTTCTGCTGGAACTGGACCGCCTGAGGGGGCGCTACCTCAAGGAACAGGTCGTCCTCAAGTCCGAAATCCTGGAGGTGAAGGCCAGGCTGGCCCAGGCGGAACAGGACCGGATCTTGCTGCGCAACAACCTGGCCACGCAAAAAGAGCAGCTCAACGACCTGTTGGGGAGAAATATCCTCACGGAGTTTCGCGTCAACCCGGTTCCAGACGCCACCACCCTGGAAAACGACCTGGAAGGGGCCAGGACCCGGGCCTTGCAGCAGCGCCCGGAGGTCCGGGAGGCAAGGCTGCGGACCAAGGAGGCGGAATATGACCGCTGGATCAAACAGGCGGAGTATATTCCCAACATCAACTTCAGCCTGTCCTATGCCAGGTCCTTCAATCTGGCGCCGCTGCCGGAAAATCTCGGTTTTGCCGGGTTCATGATGACCTGGGAGGTTTTCGACTGGGGCCGCAAGCGCCAGGAACTGGCGGCCAAGACCGCAACCCTGGCCCAGACCAAGAATACCAGCCGGGAAACCGAATCCAAGGTGCTCATCGACGTAGACAGCAAGTTCCGCAACCTCCAGGCTGGCCGCGGGCAACTACAGGCGAGCCGGGCCGCCCAGGAAGCGGCCCGGGAAAAGGTCAAGGAAAGCATGGACCAATTCAAGAACGACACCGCCCTCCTCAAGGACGTGCTCCAGGCCGAGACGCATCTGGCCCAGGCCGATAGCGAGTATCAAAAGGCACTCTCCGGCTTCTGGACGGCCAAGGCCGAATTCGAGAAGGCCACGGGAGAAGAAAAATGAGGGGCGCAGGCGTGGCCGCAGACCTTAGCCTCCAGCGGCAGGGGCGGAATTTTCTGGCGGCGGCGCTGGCCTGGTTGCTCCTGGCCGGCTTGATGGGAGGTTGCCGCCAGGGAAAGGTTGAACCGCCTCCCACCCCGGTGGGGGTCCGGGCAGCCGAGGCCTACCAGGGGGGCGGCGAGGTTCGCTATTCCGCCAATATTCAGCCTTACGCCCGGGTGGAACTGGCCTTCAAGGTGGGGGGCTATCTCGTCCAGATCCTCCAGGTCCGGGGGGTGGACGGCAAAAAGCGCAACGTCCAGGAAGGCGACTACGTGAAACGGGGCGCGGTTCTGGCCCAGGTCCGGGAAAGCGACTACCAGGCCAAGCTGAGCCAGGCCGCCGGCCAGTTGGCCTCGTCCCGGGCCGCCTTGGAGCACGCGGACCTGGACTTGGGGCGGGCCCGGAACCTTTATGCCGCCAACAGCATGACGAAATCCGACTACGACAAGGCCATGGCCAGGTACGGCGAAACCATGGGTAGCGTCGCCTCCGCCTCGGCCCAGGTCCAGGAGGCCCGGATCGCCTTGGAGGACACGGCCCTGAAGGCCCCCACCGCCTCCCTGATGCTCAAGCGCAAGGTCGAGATGGGCGACCTGGTCAACCAGGGGACGGTGGGCTTCACCCTGGCCAACACCGAAGAGGTCAAGGTGGTCTTCGGCATCTCTGACCTGATGCTGAAACACCTGAAACTGGGAGATGCTCTGGCCATCACCACCGAGGCCTTGCGGGGCCGGGAATTTCGCGGCCTGGTGACCAGCATTGCCCCCTCCGCCGACCCGAAAAGCCGGGTCTTCGACGTGGAGATTACCATCCCTAACCCCCACCAGCAACTGAAAGTAGGCATGATCGCCGCGGTGGCGGTGGCCACCGTCCAGGCGTCCGCCGCGGTGACGGTGGCGCCGCTGACCGCCATCGTCCGCTCCAAAACGAACCCCGAGGGCTACGCCCTGTTTGTGGTGGCAGAGCAGGGCGGCAAACAGATCGCCCGGCTGCGGGACAACATCGAGTTGGGCGAGGTCTACGGCAATATGATCGCCGTCACCCGAGGACTGAAGGCAGGTGAACCAGTAATCGTCACCGGCGCCACCCTGGTCACCGACGCCCAGCCGGTGCGCATTATCCCCCCGCCGGAGCGGTGAGTAAGGGAATAGTGAGCTGAGGGAGGGGGCCCGGGGCCAAGGGCCACTTACAATCCCTCCCTCAGACTCCCTCCCCCAACCCCTTAATGTTTTTTTCTGGGTCCCAATCTGATCTTGGGAAACAGTGGAACTTGGGAGACAGTAGAATAAAGGGATGAAGGTGGGCATTGCTCACCCAACCAAAACTGAGCTTGGGGACCAGAAGTCAGTAGTGTGCGTCCCACGCATCAATGATGGCGCGTAAGTCGCGCCCTACCAAAAACTCGAAACTTGAAACTCGAAACTGTCTTTAGCCATGGCGCATCGCAAAACTGACGACGAATACATCCAGAAGACACACAACACGGCCCGCTTCTTTGTGGAGCATCCGCATATTTCGTGGGTGCTGCTGCTGGCCGTCCTGTTCTGGGGTTACTTCGGCTATACCAGCATGCCCCAGCGCAAAGACCCGGATATTCCGGTGCGCCAGGCCCAGATCATCTGCCCCTGGCCGGGGATGCTCACGGACAAGGTGGAGCAGCTGGTTACCCGCAAGATCGAACTGAAGGTCGCGGAAAACACCCACATCAAGAAAATCGAGTCCACCACCCGGGTGGGGGTGTCGGTGGTGACGGTGGAGCTGGACGAGAAGGTGGAGGACACCGGCGAGCAGTTCGATGACATCAAGTACCGTCTGGACTCCATCAAGGACCTGCCGGAAGGGGCCGGCCCATCAATTTCCTCAAGGACTACGGCGATACCGCGGCCCTGATGCTCACCGTGGCCAGCCCCAAGGTGAGCGGCGTGGAGATCGCCCTGAGGGCCCGGGAACTGGAGAAGGCCATCAACGGGGCGCGGAGCCAGGCCAAACCGGGCCCCCGGGTCACCTTGGTGTTCGGTTTCCCCATCTCCATCAGCCCGCGGCTGGTGAACCCCGCCATCGACCAGTTCGCCAAGTATGCCGAAAAATCGGGCCTGGCCCGGGATGTGCGCCTCATTAATGGCCCGGGGTTCGTAGGGGTGGATAGCACCACCGACGGCAGCGACGCCCAGATCATGGCCTTCCTGGATCGCTTCATCCGGGAACGCCTGCGGGCCTCGGAGGTCCACCCCGACGTCTGGGAGCCCCTGCTCATCCGGGACCCGGCCCAGACCGCCGCGGCCCTGGCCAAAAATCCCGGCGACCGGTACAGCTACCGGGAAATGGATAATTTCACCAAGCTGATCGAGCGCACCCTGCTGGGGGTGACGGTGGCGCTGGACAAGACGCCCATCGTCACCAAGGTGTCCCGGAGCGGCGTCCTGGATGAACAGATCTTTCTGGAGTACTCCCAGGAGCGCCTGGCCTCTTACGGCGGCAACGTCAACAAGCTGCCGGACATCCTGAAGGCCCGCAACATTTCGGTGCCCGGGGGCGTCCTGGAGGTGGAAGGCAAGGAAGTGACGGTGGAGCCTTCCGGGGAGTTCAAGAACGAAAAGGAGATCGGCGACGTCATGATGGCGGCCACCGCCCAGGAGGTGCCCGTTTATCTCCGGGACGTGGTGGAGGTGGTGCGGGGTTACGAAAGTCCGCCCCGGTTTCTGAATTTCTTCAAGTGGCGGGACGCCGGGGGGAATTGGCAGCGCTCCCGGGCCATCACCCTGGCGGTGCAGATGCGGGCCGGGGAGAAGATCGGCGAGTTCGGCCGAGCCGTGGACGGGGCGCTTGCAGACCTGAAAAAGATCCTGCCGGCCGACCTGGTCATGGTGCGGACCTCCGACCAGCCCCAGCAGGTCAAGGAAAACATCGACCTGTTCATGAAGAGCCTCTATGAGGCCATCTTCCTGGTGGTTCTGGTGTCCTGGATCGGTTTCTGGGGCTGGCGCTCGGCCCTGCTCATGGCCATTTCCATCCCCCTGACCCTGGCCATGACCTTCGGGATGATGTATTTCCTGGGTATCGACCTGCAGCAGGTCTCCATCGCCTCGCTGATCATCGCCCTGGGGCTCCTGGTGGATGACCCGGTAGTGGCGGGAGACGCCATCAAACGAGAACTGGGCCATGGACAAACATCCCTGGTGGCGGCCTGGCTGGGGCCCACCAAGCTGGCCACCGCCATCATCTTTGCCACTATCACCAATATCGTGGCCTACCTGCCTTTTCTCATGGTGGGGGGCGACACCGGGCGCTTCATCTATAGCCTGCCGGTGGTCATGGCCTGCTCCCTGGTGGCCTCCCGGATCGTCTCCATGACCTTCATCCCTTCCCTCGGCTATTACCTGCTCAGGGCCCCCAAGGTCCTGGAGGCGCCCATCGAGGAACGGCGCCAACACGGCTTCCTGGGTCTGTACTATCAGTTCGGCCGCCGGGTCATCGAACATCGCTGGCGGTTTCTGGCCGGGTCCCTGGTTTTTTTGGCCTTGGGAGCCGTGGCCATGATGAAGCTCGATACCGCCTTCTTCCCCAAGGACCTGTCCTACCTCTATTACGTAGATGTCTGGCTGCCGGAAGACGCCCCGTTGTCCGCCACGGATGAAACGGCGCGCCAGGCCGAAACCATCGTGCGGGAAGTGGCAGCGGCATATGGCCGGGAGCATCCGGGGCCGGATGGCAAGCCCCGGGAGGTGCTGGAGTGCCTCACCTCCTTTGTGGGGGGCGGCGGACCGCGGTTCTGGTTCTCCCTATCTCCCGAGGCCCAGCAGCCCAACTACGCCCAGATCGTCATCCAGGTCAAAGACAAGCATGACACCAACCACTTGGTGGACCCTTTGAGCCAGGCCCTGCTGCGGGCCATCCCCGGGGCCCGGGTCGATGTCAGGCAACTCGATACCGGCACGCCCATCAAATTTCCGGTCTCCATCCGGCTGTCCGGCGAAGACGCCCGCACCCTGCGGCAGCTGGCCGGGGAGGTGGAAAAGATCTACCGGACCACGCCCCTGGCCGAGCGCTACCGGGATAATTGGGGCTCGGAAAATATGGTGGCCCGGCTCAAGATCGACCCGGACCGGGCCAACCTGGCGGGGGTCTCTAACCAGGATGTGGCCGCGGCCTCGGCGGTGGGGATGAACGGCTACCAGGTGGGCACCCTACGGGAAGGTGACAAGCAGATTCCCATCATGGCGCGCCTGGTCATGGGGGAACGGGCCCGGCTGGCCGATCTCTCCAACCTCTACGTCTATTCCTCCCAGGGGCCGGAAAAGGTGCCCATGGGGCTGGTCTCCAGCCTCGACTTCCGCATGGAGACCGAGAAGATTCAGCGCCGCCAACAGTTCCGCACCATCGAAGTCTCTTGTTTCCCGGTGGCCGGGGCCCTGGCCTCCCAGGTGCTGCACGCCATCCGGCCTCAGCTAATGAAGTTTTCCCAAACCCTGCCCCCCGGCTATGGGATGGAGATCGGCGGCGAGCAGGAGGAACAGGATAAGGGCTTTCACGACCTGTCCATCGTCCTGTTGATCTCCATCACCTGTATCTACCTGGCCCTGGTTCTCCAGTTCCAGAACGCCATCAAACCTTTTATCGTCTTTGCCACCATCCCTTACGGCATGGTGGGGGCCTTGATTGCCCTGATGTGCATGGGGCAGCCCTTCGGTTTCATGGCCTTCCTGGGTATTGTCAGTCTGGTGGGGGTGATCGTCAGCCACGTCATCGTGCTCTTTGACTTTATCGAAGGGAAACACGCCGCGGGCGAGCCCCTGGAGGAAGCGGTGCTGGACGCCGGGATCATCCGGCTGAGGCCCGTGATGATCACCGTGGGCGCCACGATCTTCGGCCTCATCCCCCTGGCCCTGCATGGCGGGCCGCTCTGGGAGCCCTTGTGCTACGCCCAGATCGGCGGCTTGCTGGTGGCCACCCTGATTACCCTGCTCCTGGTGCCGGTGTTTTACAGCATCTTCGTGTTGGACCTGAAGATCATCACCTGGGAAACCCGCCAGAAGCCTGTGGTGGAAGGTGAAGTGCGGGGAAGTTAGGCGAGAGGGGTTGGGACAAGTCCCTAAAGGTCGGGGTGATGAAAAACGGCTGGCAAACGCCCTCGCCGCCCATGGGAACCTACGGTACCGATTATGAGCAGCGGGCCGCCATTGCCTTCTTTGGGCTGGGTGCCAACCTGAGGGAGGACGCGGTCTACCCCAGCGCTTACTCTGATCAGGAAGACCAGCCTCTGACCGGGAAGCACCGCTACGTCCTGCACTTTGCCAAGGAGCAGTTGCCGCCGGTTAAGGCCTTTTGGTCATTAACCATGTATGATAAGGACGGCTTCCTGGTCCCCAACCCCGTTGGCCATTATGCTCTGGGAGATCGTGATCCCTTGAAATATATGTAAATACAACACCGACGGCTCCCTGGACCTCTACCTCCAGCGCCAGTCACCAGGGCCGGAAAAGGAAGCCAATTGGCTGCCGGCGCGGGCGGACGATTTCAATGTGACCCTGCGGCTCTGCTGGCCTGGGAAAGAGATCCTGGATGGGGCCTGGAAGCCGCCACCCATCAAGAGGGTGGATTGACCTGCCCCCCCAAAAAAACTGATCCACAAGTTATGTTAGAGTAGTGGATCGAAGGGAGGCAAGGAGATGAGCAGGAGGCCTTTCACACCGAGCAGATCATTGGGAACCCGAAGTGGCGTTATCTGCTATGGTCCGAAACTTATCACGGCTCTAAAAACTTCCCATATCCGGGACATATCAATTGAATTTGGTTTTGACTTTAACTTTGAACCTTGAACCTTGAACTTTGAACTTAAAAAAGAGATTAGGGGGGTGGGGGGTGTAGAACTACTCCCCGTAAGCCTCGCCGCCGGCCTTGCCCCGGAACACCAGGTACTGGTAGCCGTTGTAGATCAGCATCACCGGCAGGAGGGGGGCCAGCACCGCCAACATGACCGTCAGGATCAGAGGGGGCGCCGCGGCCTCGGCCACCGTCAGCGCCGGCGGCACCAGGTAAGGGTAGAGGCTGGCGGCCATGGCCAGATAGAGGAAAAAGAAGAGCGCCAGGCTGCAGCAAAAGGGGGCCCGGTCTCCGGGTTTCCGCAGGCTTAAGAACAGCAGGATAAAGGAAAGCGCGGCCAGCAGCGCCGGGGTTGCCGTGAGCCACAGGGATGGCCACACCAACCATCGGCGGGCCAGAAAGGGCTGCCCGCAAATCCCCCAGAGTCCGATGGCCACGGCCGCCAGGAGCAGCAGCCAGGCCGCGGCCCGGGCGTAGCGGTGAGCCTTTTCCTGGACCTCCCCGGCGGTTTTCATAATCAGGTAGCAGGCCCCCAGGAGCAGATAGGCGCCTGTGAGACCCAGGGCCACCAGGGCCGCCCCAGGCGAAAGCCAATCCCAAACCCCGCCGGCAAACTGCCCTCCCTGAACCCGAAGGCCGCTGACCAGGCTTCCCAGGATAAAGCCCTGGGCCAGGGCGGCCGTCAGGCTTCCCAGCCCGAATCCCAGGTTCCAGGGGAGTTTTCTCCTGGCCTCCTCGCGAAATTCGAAGGAGATCCCCCGAAAGATGAGGCCCAGCAACATGACCGCCAGGGGAAGGTATAAGGCGGACAGGACCACGCCGTAGGCCAGGGGGAAGGCGCCGAAAAGCAGGCCGCCCACGACCACCAGCCAGGTGAGGTTGGCGTGCCATACCGGCCCGATGGCGTTCAGCATGGTGGCGCGCCGGGCCTCTTCCCGGCAAAACAGGGTGAAAAAACCGATCCCCAGGTCAAGGCCGTCCAGGGCCAGGGCCAGGAACAAGATGAAGCCCAGCAGGGCGAACCAGACGTCTGCCAGGCTCATGCCGCACCCCCCGGCCCGGTCTTAAGGGCCCCGGGGATCGGCGCCTCGAAGTCCGGTCCTCTTTTAATGATGCGGGCCGCAAACACCAGCAGCCCCAGGAGCAACAGGGTATAGACCGCCAGATAGCCGAGCAGCGAAGCCCACACCGCCGCCGCCGACAGCCGGCTGGCCGCTTCGGAGGTGCGCATCATGCCATAGATGATCCAGGGCTGGCGGCCTACCTCCCGGGTGAGCCAGCCCGTCTCCACCGCCAGGAAGCCCAGGGGCGCGGCCCCCACCCAGGCAGCCAGGAGCAATTTTTGTCCGACGATGACCTCGGGCCGCAGCCGCCCCCGACGCCACTGCCAGCCGCTCCAGAGCATCAGGAAAAACAGGAGGAAACCGATGCCGATCATCACCCGGAAGGCGTAAAAGGGGATGAGGATGGGCGGCCGGTCCTCGGGGGCAAAGTCCCGCAGGCCCGGTACCCGGCCGCTGAAGGAATGGGTGACCAGCAGGCTCAGGCCCCGGGGGATGGTGAGAAAGGTCCAGGAGTTTTCCTCCCCGGCGGGATTGGGCCAGGCCAGGGCCTTCCATGGCGCCCCGGTTCCCGGTGGGTTGGTCCGCCAGTGCGCCTCCATGGCCCCCAGCTTGGCCGGCTGCTGCCGGGCCACGGCCCGGCCGGAGCCGTCCCCCAGGTAGATCTGGGCCGGGGTGATGAGGACCGCGGCCAGGAGGGCCACCTTGAGGGACTTGGTGAAAAAGGCGGCGTGCCGCTGGTTCAGGAGATACCAGGCGCTCAGGCCTCCCACTGCGAACAGGGTGGTCTCCAAACAGGCGACCCACATGTGGGAGGCCCCCCAGAACATGTCCGGATTGAAGAGCGCTTCCAGAAAGTTGGTGCAGATGAAACGACCCTCCTGCCAGTGGCCCCCCGCCGGGGTCTGCATCCAGGAGTTGGCCACCATGATCCAGAAGGCCGAGAGGCTGGCGCCCAGGGCCACCATGCAGGTGGCAAACAGGTGCATCCCCCGGGGGAGGCGGCCCCAGCCAAAGAGCATCAGCCCCAGGAAGCCGGACTCCAACATGAAGGCCAAAGTCGTTTCAAAGCCCAGAATGTTGCCGAAAAAGCCGCCGGTAGCCACCGCGAACCGCCCCCAGTTGCTGCCGAACTGGAACTCCAGGGGCAGGCCGCTCACCGCCCCCAGGGCGAAATTGAGGACAAAGAGCCTCCCCCAGAAACGGGCGTGGCGGTAGTAGTCATCGTCCCCGCTCGCCAGCCATAGGGCCTCCAGGACCACCAGGAAGAGGCTGAGGCCTACGGAGAGCACGGCCCAGTTGACGTGAAACATGGTGGTCAGGGCGAACTGGTAGCGGGAGAGCATGAGGTGATCGAACCAGGCTTCCATAACCCCCCTGCCGGACAAGGTGTTTTAGGAAAAGATAGGCATTTTCTCCCGGAACGTCCAGGGGTGGAGGAGCAGGCGCTCATCCGGGGCCCCACTTACAACCCTGGGGCCGCCTGCCCGGGAATTTAACCGCCTCCATTCTGATATCCGGTTAAGGTATATTGTCTCCTTAAAACCAGGATAACCAGTGCTAGCAAAATAAGCGGGGCTAGAGGCAAATTAAGGTTAATTCCTATTATTGCGGAAGATCATCAAAAAAGGAAGGAGCCAGGCCAGGGTCAGAATAGTCTGTTCTCCAGGGAGCCATCCATGGGTATGTCCATGCCAGCCAATCCAGGCCAGGGGGAGGGCCAGGAGGGTAAGGTCATAATAAAAGGCATGAGGGGTGAACAAGAGGGTTAGGAGCACCAATAGCGCGCACCAGGTCCTCGGGAAACATGTCCAGCTCGGGGGAGGAAAGATCGTATTGGGGGAGATGGCGCAGCACCAGGCTCGCCACCACCAGGGCCTGGTCCAGGTCCCTGGCCCGTTTACCTCCATCCCGGTCCTCCGCCGGCTCCACCAGAGGCGGTGGAGGGCAAAGGCCCGGGGGTCTGGAACCACCATGGTGGCCGGCCTGCCGTCCTGCCCGATGACCACCTGGGATAATTGGGGGGCAGCCGCCAGGTATTGGAGTTGGCCGGCTTCCGGGGGCAGCGGTTCCCTGGCCCCGGGCACGGTGACCACTCGGAACTTGCCGGACTGCCTTAGCCCGCCCTTAAGCAAGCGCACCTGGAAGCCGTCCCGGTTAGCCGCCCGGCAGTCGGCCCCCGGCAACTGAGCAAAGGAGCGGTCCGCCCGGCGCAGCAGCCGCAGCAGGTCGTCCGCGGACATCTCCCCGGCCAGGGTGAGGCGGTGGCGAGCCTCTCCCCAGAGGCCCTGGAGAGCGGAACCGGCCAGAAACACCCCGGCGGCGAATGCATAGGCGTAGAGGGCGGCGATGCCGATGACCTGGAGCTGGACCCCTGACTCGTGCTCCTCCAGACGCCGCAGGATCTTGGCGGCGGCCCCGGGTAGCCGCGGCAGCCGGGCCGCCCGGCAAAAGCGCGCCTGCTCCGCCAGGTGGCGCCAGCGCTCCCGGAAGCGGGCCCTCGACTCCTGCGGCTCCCGAGTGAAATCGGCGAAGAGCTGCTCCGTCTGCGGCGAGCGCCGCCCCAGACTGCCGCCGTGACCGTAGCGGTCTCGATAGCGGTACAGATACTGCCTGCCCCGGATTTTCTTCCAGTGCATACCCCCCTTATGAACCCGGACCTGTTGCCAGGCTTCCCGATAAGCCTGGTGGGCTTCCACCAGGCCGCGGTAGGTTTGCCGCTGGCTCTCGCTAAACTCTATGAACAGATAGTCCCCTGCCATTGCTTATCCTTCATTTATCATTATTCTTAATTTTTGAAGGATAAGGTCTGCTTGTCAAGGGATTTTCGATTGCCAATCATGAGGATTTTTGCGAAACTAGAAATGAGGCTGTTTCCAAACCCGACCTGCCCTGAGAGTCAGGCGCCACCCGCAGGATCTTGCCAGGGTCAGGAGATGGGGCGCGGCGGCTGCCCGGCTGAGACTGAGAAGCCGGGTTAGAAACAGCTTTTAATTCGGTCCAAGGAGGCTACTTGATGAGGCCCAGCAGTGAAATCGATACCCTGCGCCAACAACTCCCCTATCATCAACTGCGGCAGGTCAAGAAAGACAGGGTCATCCCCATCGACTGGCAGACGGAGTGGGAGCGGTTCGATGCCAAAGAACTCTTTACCTTCGATATCAGCTCCATCCCCGACAAGCTCCTGAAGAATATGCGCCAACGGCAGGAAGTCCTGATGGACGGCAACCAGGCGGCCATTTCGGTGTTGACCCGGGTGGTGGACGGCCTCTGCGGCTATCCCATCACCCCCTCCACCCCCATCGCCGAAAACTTTGCCCGGGCCGCGGCCGCCGGCCAGAAAAACCTGTTTGGCCATGAACTCATGTATTTCCAGCCCTCCGACGAGCTTTCGGCTATCGCCGCGGTGGAGGCCATGGCCTGCCAGGGGGGCAGGTATGTGGACAATACCTCTTCCCAGGGCCTGGTCCTCAAGACCAAGAATCTCTTTTCCGTGGCCGGCAAGCGCCTGCCGGTGGTGATGACCGTGATGGCCCGGGAGGTCAATAAGGGATCCCTCTCGATCCACTGCGGCCACACGGATTTCTATGCGGTGCGCAATGCCGGCTGGGCCCAGTTGGTCTCCGAGAATAACCAGGAGTTGCACGATCTGCTGCCCGTCGCCTTCAAGGTTTCGGAGTTGCGCCAGGCGATGCTGCCCACCATGGTCATGGGCGACGGCTTCATCAAGAGCCATGCCATTGAGAATGTTAAGGAACTATCCGACGCCTTCCTGGAGTATTTTGTCGGTCCTCCCGGCCGCCTCTATCAGCCCAACTTCGAGCACGGCACCCTCACCGGCACCTTTACCGACACCGACCTCAGCATGGAAGGGCAGGTGGCCCAGGATCTGGCCTATCGCTTCTTCAGGCGGGGCTTTGTGGCCGCCATGTATGTGATGAACCGCATCCTGGGCAGCAACCTCAAGGTGGTGGAATGTTACCGCACCGCGGATGCCGACCTGGTCATCGTCGTCCTGGGCTCTGCGGCCGGGGTGGTCAAAGAGGTGGTGGATTACTACCGGGACGTCAAGGGCTATCGCATCGGGGTGGTGCGTCCGGTGCTGTTTAACCCTCCCTGCTATGAGGAACTGGCTTTCGGCCTGCGCAAGGCCCAGGTGGTTACGGTGTTGGAGCGCAGCGCCACCGCCCACAACCAGCTTCTCCTTTATGATGTCCAGGCTGCCTTGCAGATTTCCATGCGGGCCGGCCGGGAAGGGAGAAAGGAACACCGTCTCTATGGCCGCCGGGACATGCCCACCCTGCTCCATGGGGTTTACGGCCTCGGCAGCAAAGACTTTAATAAATATGACGTCGCCGCAGTGGTGGAAAACATGGTGGCCTGCCTGGATCGCAAGCGCGGGGTGCAGCGGGATTTTTATCTGGGGATCGAAGGCCCGTTAACCATCAAGCCGGCCCCCCTGCCCGGCTACCTGGAGCGGGAGCTGGGCATGACCTTCATCGGGGTGGGCGCCGAAGGCGTCAAGACCGCCCTGGAGTCCGCCGCCCTGATCTACGCCCAGGATAGCGGCTCCGGCCGCAAATATATCCAGTCCGGAGCCCGCTATGGCGCAGCCCGCAAAGGCGCCCCGGTCTTCATGAACCTGCGCATCTCCTCCCAGCCCATCCGCAACAGCTCGGAACTCACCGAACGGGATGTCCTGGCCTTTTTCAATGAGAAGTTCCTCTCCGACCAAATCCTCCGGGAATATGCGGGCGGCCTGAAAGAGCACGGCTTGCTGGTGATCAACACCGCCAAATCCCCTGAAGAGATCATGGCCACCTTCCCGGCCCAGGTTCAGTCCCTGATTCAATACCGGCAGATCAACCTGTTAACCCTGAATGCCACCCAAGCAGCCCTCCAATATCTGAACCGGAATCTGCCCGGGGCTCCCATCATCGGCATGATCAACAAGGAAATGGGGATTCTCCCGGAAAAAGAATTTGAATCTAGATTCAAATATATCCTGGAGAAAAAATTGGGAACCAAGAAGAAGGAGATGCTGGAGGCCAATATTTCCCTGCTCAAGATCGGAGCTGCCCGGGCTGCCGTCGCCCCTGCCAAGACGAAAGCGGCCCTGGCCCTGGACCACAAGGGGCCAACCTATATCCGGCACCTCCCTGAGAACTTCGCCCAGGGGCGTTTTGCCGCCGGCCTCCGGGTGGAACTCACGGAAAAAGATGAGATGGGCAGCATCAAGCCGGTGAATTTGGTCCCCGACTATCAAGAGGTCTTTTATCAGGAAATGATCAAGCCCACCTTGGAGGGCAAAAAGGTCCCCTGGGACCACTTTCTGCCCATCGTCCCCGCGGGTACCAGCCGCTACCGGGACATGAGCTTCATCGGCGCCCAACTGCCGGTCTACAATGCCTCTAAGTGCATTGCCTGCGGCCTGTGCACCGCTTCCTGCCCGGATTCGGCCTTGATTTCCACTATCACCGACCGGCCGCTGGAGCAGGCGGGGCGCTACTTCAAGCAATTCAAGACCCCGCCCAAGGGCATCCCCTGGGAGCGCTTCGCCCTGAACCTCAATGCCGATCCCAGCGCCTGCAAGGGCTGCGGGCTGTGCGTCCAGGTCTGCCCCACCGACGCCCTGAAGATGGTGTCCAAGAATGAGGTGAAGGCCGAGGATTTCCTGCCGGAAGCCTGCCGGGCCTGGGACAATACCGCCGGCGCCGCTCCCTACGTGGGGCAGATGGCCCTCAACCACCAGGTGCTCTTTGTCTTTTCCAAGCTCTACCCGGGCAAACATACCCTGTGCCCCGGCTGCAGCGAAGGGATCATCAATCTCCTGACCTTCTTCGCGGCGGAGTCCCTGCGCAATCATCCCCAGGAGAGCGCCACCTTCTACCAGGGCATTAAGATCCTCTCGGAGCGCAGCAAACGGGCGGTCGAGCACATGCTGGACCACGGCTTCAACATCTACGCCATCAATTCCACCGGCTGCGACCAGGTCTCGGAACTGGTCAATCCCTTCAACACCCGCATCTACCCGGCGGGCCATTACGGCTTCGGCACCGCTTCGGCCGCGGCCCTGGGGGCCAAGTTCAGCCTGGACCAGGCCCATCAGAACAACTACAACAGCGTCCTCACCAAGATCATTGTCTTCGCCGGGGACGGCGCCATCTACGACATTGGCAACGGCCCCTTCAACCATGCCATGGGAGAAAACTTCGACATCACCTGGGTGATTTTCAATAATGAAGGCTACATGAACACCGGCATGCAGAAGTCCGGGGCCACCCGTTTCGGCAGCGATCGCTCCACCTCCCCCATCGGCAAGAAATTTGCGGGCAAGACCACCCTGCACCGGAGGATTATCAGCCAGGCCATGGCCATTTCCCATGTCTATGCGGCCAAACTCTCCATCGACAACCCCTTTTATGCCATCAAGATCCTCAAGGAAGCCATCGCCTACAACGGCCCCTCCGTGGTGGAATTTTTCTCCACTTGCCCCACCGGGCACGTTACCCACGACTGGGCCGGGCCGCTGATCGCGCGGATGATGGTGGAGTCCCGCAAATGGCAGGTGGCGGTGCGGCGGCCCTTCCAGCGCGTTGACATCTCCGGCAACCCCTCGCCGGACGAGATCTATCCCAAGGAGGGCAGATCCTTCAAACGGGGGGTCAAGCGGGACGCGGCCAGCTTCTACGACGTGGTCAGCATGTTGGGCCAGTATAACGCCCATCTCAAGAGCGTGAAAAGCGGCGATATCCCCGAGATCGTCCGGGTCAACGAAACCGTCAGCCTGTTCCGCTGGCTGCGGAACCAATACATGGCCGGTTACCGGGACACCATGCCCAGCGAGGAAGAGGTGGAACGCATCGTGGAAGAGCGCTATCAGCTGTAAGTTGAAAACCTCCGAAATCTGGGGGCCAGGTGCCTTAACCCTGACCCCTCGATTTTTTTTAATGGGGGGCGTTCCCAATTAATGCCCCTTAACTCCAACTCTCAGATCGGCATCCTTAAATGTTGGCGCAGATTTTAGGTGAGCGTGATAAGATGGATCAAATGGGTCCGCCCAAAAAACCGCCCTGCGCCTTTTAACCTGTTACCGAAAACGAAACCCGAAAACTTCCCTAATCTCAGGCTGGGATAGTGATTAACAGGTGATGGTCAATTCGGCAGACCTGGAAATCGAATACCGATACAGCTCCCGGCGCAGGAGCATCGCCCTGATGGTCACCCCCCGGGGGAAATTGGTGGTCACCTCCCCCCGGGGCACCCCGCCGGCGCAAATCTCCCAGGCCCTGGCCCGGCACCGCAGCTGGATCGAGCAGAAGGCGGCGGAAAGGCGAGAGGCCTGGGCCCGCCTCCGGGATGGGATGGTCTACTTCCTGGGACGGCCTTATCCTCTATCCTTTGCCGGCCGGCCGCGGGAGCCGGGGGCGCCGCAGGGGGAGGAAATCCAGGAACCTCCGGATTTGCCTGCCTGCGGTTGGCCCACCCTGAGAGATTGGCTGAGCCGTCGGGCGGCGGCGCATCTCCAGGGACGGCTGGCCCGTTATGCCCCGGACCTGGGGGTTAAGGCGCGGCCGCTGGAGCTCTCGCAATGGAAGCGGCGCTGGGGCGAATGCCACCTGGACGGCCGCCTGCGCTTCAACTGGCGGCTGATCATGCTGCCGCCGGAGATCATCGATTACGTGGTGGTGCATGAACTCGCCCATCTGCGGGTCCCGGGCCATAATCCCCGCTTTTGGGGCCAGGTGGCGGCGATCCTCCCAGACTACCGGGAGCGGCGCCAATGGCTCAACCGCTATGGCGCGCCGTTCCTTTGGTGGGAGCCGTGATACCGGCCAGTGAGGCAAGGGTCAGCAAAACAACGCCTGGAGGCGCCGCCCCCGGCGTTTTCTGCAAGGGTTCGGGCGCCCGCGCCGCCTGTTCCGATTTTTTTATTAGGCCGAAAGCAGCCACCCACTGTCCCTGTTCCCCCCGCCTTCACCTTCATGAGGAGCCATAAGATGCACGAACACCTCTCTCCCCGGCAGGCTGTGGCCGCGATGATCAGGGATAATGAACTGGAGGGGTTGCTGCGCCACGCCGAGACCATCCATGGGCACCGCTGCCCCTTTCTGGCCATGGGAGTCAAGGCCGGGCGCTACGCCATGAACTATCTGGAGCAGGAAAGCACCGGCATGGAGGAAGTGCTGGCGGCGGTGGAGTGCAATAACTGCTTCGCCGACGGCATCCAGGTGGTGTGCGGCTGCACCTTCGGCAACAACGGATTGACCTTCAAAGATTTGGGAAAGACGGCGGTGACCGTGGCCCGGCGCCGGGATGGGGCCGCGGTGCGCCTGGCGCTGCGGCCGGATTTCCGGGAGGCCATGTTTGCCCGGTATCCGGCCTTGGAGCCGTTGTTTGACCAGGTGGTGGCGCAGGGCCGGGGCACTACCGAGGAGCGGCACCGTTTCCAGCACCTGTGGCAGGCGGTGGCCCGGCGGGAGTTGCTGGAAGTACCCCTGGAGGAACAGTTTCGCATCCAGCATCTGAAGATTCCGGCGCCTGGCCAGGCCCCGCGGTTCGCCACGCTAACCTGCAGCCGCTGCGGCGACGGGGTGATGGAGCCCCGGCTCCGGGTGCAAGCCGGAAGGATGCTCTGCCTGGATTGCGCCGGTGAATCGCACTATGTCCTCACCGGGCAGGGGATCGGGTGTGCTCAGAAATGAGGGTAGCTAATCTAATTCAGATTCTATTTTGTCAAAGGCATCCTCAATTTTATAAAGAAGTTGGTCAGCCTGGGCGAGATCCCAGTCGGCTATATTCTTTTCAATACTCTTATGAAGGTTTCGAAGATTCTCTCTATGCCGGAGAAGCACATCTCTGAGCGGCGTACCATCGAAGGTATAAAGAAGATTATCCAACTGTCCCGCTATTCCAAAAAGTGAAGGATTCCGCTCCACCAGATGAGAATCTAAAGATTTTAAATGACGCGCCAGTTTTGGGTAAGTCCCCTCCAGATCTCTTGGATAATAAGGAAGTACAGTAACAGTGAGATGCATGTATTTGCTCATGATTGATTTCCTTATATGGGACTCACACAATTCAGAAAATAATATTTCATATCTATGTTGTGGTGAGCGAGCCGCAAGTTAACCCGTGACAGACTGGCCGCTCAGCAATCTTGATATGACGATAGGACAGAATTAATAAAATCAGAAAAGTAATTTTACACAAAAACCTTCCGTGATTCAGGGTTGGGTTGATGTGAGCCGCCCTGATATGGGTTGACCTGCTACTTATTACCGGGTTTGTCTTTTTAATAGATCTTCTGCTTGTCTTTATTGGATATTACCGGCCCGGCGAGATGATTATCGGCCAGGCGCGCTTGCAACTCCCTAAGATGGTGGTTAAATTAAAAACCAGTAAATAATCGAAAGGAGTTGTGCGGCTAATGTTGCCTTTTAAAAGAATTTTGTGTCCCACCGATTTCAGTTGCGTATCCTGAGAACATGGGCCAAAATGGGCCATTATGAAATTTCTTATAAATAGCTATCTTTTAAAGAGAGCGAGTACGTTGCTTCCCTTTGTTGGAATAGCCCCTACATAGTCCCAACCTTCGCTTCCCAATGTTTTTAAGTTGGGCTCGATACTACTCCCATCCCATTAAGAAGAATCGATTACCTTATATTCGATCGTTTTGGAGGCAAAGGAACTCTTGGTGGATAGGGTGCCAATTGAAAAGCCCAAGGTTAATAGGATGATGCCAAAAAGACTTTTGCTAATCAATCCTTTATTCATTATTATCTCCTTTATTAAATGATTGTCATTAGTTAAAAAATAAATCATAATTTAGGTTAATGTATGTATCAAAGGAGACGATCCTCCTAAAAAAGGAGCCAGGGCAGCAATCCAATCCGGAATTATGCCGCGAGAGACATTTTATTCCTCACTTCTCAAAATGTCTCACCTCCAAGGGATGCAGTATAGATGGACTGATTATTGTTGTTGTGCTGGTTACCTTGCTTCATCCTTGCCGGAAAAGGTCTATTCGGCGAACTTAATCTGGCGTCCCTGCCTTCCTTCTGGTTCCCTTTACCCCCAGTCCCTTCTCCAATGCTAATTTCCGTCTCTGATCCGAATACTGCTTGCACACGAGCGGATATTTTTGGGGATCAAGGTCAAATTTCCAGAAATATTCCTTGGGTATCAATCCATGAACCTTTTGTAAATGCATTTTTAGGCTCTTCATCTTTCTTCCGCACTCAAGGCAAACTACATACTTATCCTTAACGATCTCTTTCAAAGGTATCGGTGGTTTTTTCACCATTTTAGCTTCTGGGCTCTTTTTCGGTGCTATGATCTCTGGCACCACACCACCTTCCAAAGAAGACAAGACGCCATAGACCATCTTGATCTCTTCCAATAACTGCTGGGTAGATAACTCGGTCAAGGATGCATGAGAAACGATGACTTCTGTGGTGAGCTTAAGGATCTCTGTGGCCATGGGAATGTCTCCTTATTTTTTTGACATATTGGGTCAATCGAGGTAAGTATTCTATTAATTTGCCAATTGATTGATTTTGTCAAGGAATTTGTTAAATGAACCGGAGCCAGGGTAAGGCTGTGGAAATAACCAAAGAAATTTTCCAAGTAGGCGGAAGTCAACTCACATCATCTGAAGATGCCGCTATCTATCTAATCAATTTCGATGGTCATGCGGCTTTAGTGGATGCCGGTTGTGGTGATGCTCAAGACAGGCTTTTAGCCAATATCAGGTCTTGTGGTGTCAAGCTTGAGCAGATTGAATACCTGCTCCTCACTCATTGCCATTATGATCACACCGGGGGCGTCAAGGATCTTAAAGACATACTCAAATGCCAGATTGTGGCCCATGAATTAGAGGCTCCATTCCTTGAGCAGGGTGATAATGTGGTCACAGCCGCAAACTGGTATGGAACCAAGATTCAGCCCTTTCACGTCAATCTAAAAATTTCTGGGAGTCGGGAAGAGATAGTCTTGGGAGGCAGGATCATTCAAGCTATACACACGCCCGGTCACTCCCCAGGATCGATGGTTTATTTGACCGAATCGGAGGGAATGAAGGTTCTGTTTGGGCAAGATATTCATGGGCCGCTGCATCCGGATCTGAAATCGAATGCGGTAGATTACCAGCGCTCTCTGGAATTAATGGTGTCACTGGAGGCCGATATTCTGTGTGAAGGTCATTATGGAATTTATAAGGAGAAAAAGGAGGTGGCTGATTTTATCAGACAGTTTATGGCGAGGGGAAAATGATTTCGAGGGTGATTCTCAGATAGGAAAATGGTTAAAGACCCATCGGTTCATGTGGTGGTGACCTGTGACAGTGAGGCCAACCACGCCCACCTGGCCGCGGAGGGGGTGACTTCCGGCATCATCCGCCGCCAGCGACGACCTGGGCGCCCGCGGCATTCTCTCCGGGAGCGGCCCAAAATCGAAAGAAAATTTTCCGAAGGTAAGAATCGCCCCGGCTTAGACAAAGCTCGCTATTGGGGGTTGGCCAAGGTCAGTATCCAGTCCTTTATGACGGCCATCGTGCTTAATCTCAAGCGCCTGGTCAAACTCACTCTGGCAGGCGGAACCATTCCACCACCGGCATTAGCCGGGTAAAGGTTGTTAAGAAAAGCAGCGGATCTCTGAAATTCTGGGTCCCAAGGAGCATCCCAACCGGATATTGACAAATTTTACAGGGTTCTCGGCCGATAACCGTCCCGCTAGGAACCGTTAAGCTCCATATAGGGAACACAAGCAATTCTTAACTTTAAGCAACAGTCTCATAATATCTCGTTGCGCCACCCTCTTATATCCCACCAAACCTTATCTTGATTCAAAGTAAGTCCTGCTCTCATAAATTATTTTCCAAATTAATATTTTTCAAGATAGCGCGGGGCGACTGGCTAACTCAACTCACAAAACCTCGCCAGCAGATGATCGCCATCCCCATGGCCATGGCTACCGCGTAGGGAACTACCTCGGGTTTTCCCGGGGCCGCGGGCGCCGGCGCGCCGCTGGCGCCGGGGTGGGGACGCAGCAGCACCCAACCCACCAGAAACTCCCAGCCCCGCTTGATTCGGCTCCAGAGCGCCCCCCGCCACCAGAGAACCAGAATCACCAGGAGCACCCCGGAAAAGGCCATATAGGCAAAGAGAAAAAGGGTCTGCCAGGCCCCCAGCCAAGCCCCCAGGGCGGCAAACGCCTTGACATCCCCGGCCCCCATACCGCCTTTCACATAGAAGAGAATTAACAATCCGAAGCCCAGAACCATCCCCAAAAGCCCATCGGTCAATCCGGCCAGGCCGTGAAACCCCAACTGATAGCCCAACCCCGCCAGGGCGCAGCACAAATTGAGATAATTGGGAATGCGTCTGGTCCTGGCATCGTTCCAGCCCATAGCCAGGGCGAATAACAGCGGCAAGACCAGTTGCGGGTGAGCCTTGGAGAGAGACGGGCCTATCAGATTCAGCCACTCGGGGCGCATGTCAGATCCTGATCATGGCGTGTCGGATTTTCTTTTAATAATACGCCCAACATGCCCAAGGCATTTATTACTGGGAACATTATTGGGTCCCTTATTTATCCCCTTTTCCCCGGGCTTATGCCCCCGCTGGGGGAGAGGGAGGTTCAGGGAACCTGGCTACAGCAGGTGCAATCTTTATAAAGCGGACGACCATTTATTCCCAGCGGCGCAGGCAAACGCTATTTTAATATAAAAGCCGGCGGCTACCTGAACCTGAAGATCCAGGCGTAGGGCGCGTCTTACGCGCCATTTCGAGGTGCGTGAGACGCACCCTACCCTTACTGGTCGGATTGAATAGTATCAAAGGGTGGGGCCGGTGGCAAGCTGGAAACACGGATTGCTCATCCGAGCTTGAGGCCTCTGCGAAAATCCCCAGGTGTTTTTTTGTCAGGTCCACACCCGGCTGTCAAACTATCCCGCGCCTCTTATGGCGCCAGGCGTAGGGCGCGTCTCAGGCGCCATTTCGAGGTGCGTGAGACGCACCCTGCCCTGACCCTCCCTTCAAACGGGAGGGAATTTAAGGCCTGGATTTATATAAGATATTTCTGGGACATAGCCTAGCAGGTTCGCAGCCGCCGAGTCCAAAAATTATAATTGTATGAACGCTCTTGAAATTCCGCGGCAAATGTAGATAAAATAATGTTAAGGAATCTGCCTTGCCATTCCGCAGTCAGGAAGGAGGGAGTTATGAAACGTCTACTTCCAGTATTTTTAGGGGTGCTGCTCTCAGTCGGCAATAGTTCCGGGGCCCTGGCGGCAAGCGCCAAGGCCATGGCCCAGCGGCAAGCTCAGGGGCTGACCGCCTTCAACCCGCCCGAGAGGTTCCTTTCCGGAAATTTCGTGGCCGGCGAAATGAACCCCGCCTTCATTTTCGGTCCGGTGAAAGCCTTTGCCGCCTCTCGCAAATGTCCCACAACCTGGCTTATCGAGGCGGGTGATAAAAATCTCCCGCCCGGGCCAAGCGGCCCGGATAAGCTGGCGGAGTATACCCTATACCTGGAGGAAGACTGCCCGGATAAAGTGGTCTATTATGTCTTCATCGACCAGAGCGGCCTGACCCCCCAGCAGTGGATCGACTGGCGGGAGAAATTTCATAAGAGCAAGGCGGAACCGGAGTATGGCGAGACCAAATCCAAACTGGATACAGCCTGTACGGCGGGTTGCGGGGTTGGCGCCGAATTGCGCTTTATCCAGAAGGACGGGGAACTCCTGTCCAAATCTCCGGAAGAAGCTCTGCGGGATGAGCTTCACTTTGCCCCGATCTATGATCTGAACCGGCAGAAGAAGATTGCTAAATAGCCTGGCCCCTGCGGAAGGTTTATGGCACACAGAAAAGCAAAGGTGGGTGCGGTGCAGAAGCGGACCGGTTACGGCATTATAGCCGTGCTGGGCTTGATCACTATCTGGCTGCTATTTCAGCAGACCCGCTTTAACCCCGCGGTGCTCGTGGCCATGCGCCTACCCCTGCTGCCAGGCCGGGTTCAGGCCGTCTCCGGCCAGGCGTTGGCGGCCACCGCCGCCCTGCTCCCCGAGGTCCCGGGCTTCAAGCCCCTGGCCCCCACTGAGAGCTACGGCCCGGGAAACCTCTCCGACAAGATCGACGGCAAGGATGAACTCTACCTGCCTGCGGGCTTCAAAGAAATGTCCTGCCGGAAATTCAGCCTGGATACTGCCGCCGATAAGACCTTCGTGGAAGTGTTTATCTATGATATGGGGTCAGCTGCAAATGCCTTTGCCGTGTTCAGTGGACAACGCCGTCCAGGTTCCCCCAGCATCCCCCTGACCGCCAATGCCTACGCCACCGGCAATGCCCTGTTTTTTACCCAGGGGCGTTATTATCTGGAGATTGTGGCTGACCGGGCCTCGAAGACGCTGCCAGGCTCCCTGGAGGCTTACGCCACCGCACTCCTGGCCAAGATTCCCTCTGAGGGAAGACCGGCGAACCCGGCTCTGCTTTTTCCCAAGGAAGGCCTGGCGCAGGATAGCGTGCGCCTGTTGGCCACCGACGTCTTTTCCATGGAGGGCCTCAACAACGTGCTTACCGGAGAATACCACCTGAAAAGCGGTAACGCCACGGCATTTATCGCCAGGCGGGACGCCCCGGACCAGGCCCAGGCCGAGGCGCGGCGTTACCTGGATTTCTTGGCCGCCAATGGTTACCAGAAAGTCCAAACTCCGGCCGCGGCGGGGGACATCTCGGTGCTGGCTCTGGATAACTCCTTTGAAGTGGTCCTGGTCCAGGGCCGGATTATGGCCGGGGTGCATGACGCCACCTCGGTTGACGCGGCGCTGGATCTTGCCGCCAAATTGCGCCCCGCTCTCAAGGAAAGGCCGTGAAGCAACCCACGGATGAAGAACGTCTACTCTCCGTCGAAATGAACCGTCGGGATTTTCTGAAACGATTGGGGTACGCCTCGGTGGTGGCCCTGGCTGCCGGTGGTGCCGGACTGGCCCTTTATGACTCGAAAGGTCCGGCCATTTCCCGGGTACAGAAGGCGTTGACCGGTTTGGGGGATTACAGCCTCCGTGGCATATCCTCGGGGCCGGGGAAAATGGCCATCGTCCGGGGCACGGACCGGGCGCTGATGTTCGCGCGGGGGGTTAAGGCCTTGGGAGGAATGGAGTCCTTTATCCAGAAGGGCGACCGGGTGCTCATCAAGGTCAACGCCGCCTTCGCCACCCCGGCCTCCTTAGGGGCCACCACCCACCCGGAAGTGCTCGCCGCGGTGGCCGGCCTTTGTGTTAAGGCCGGTGCGGCCCAGGTGCTGGTTACCGATAACCCCATAAACAATCCCGACAGTTGCTTCGAGATCAGCGGGCTGGCCGGCGCGGCTCGGGCTGCCGGGGCCAGGATCATGGCCCCCCGGGCCGCCCTATTTGCCCCCGTCAGCCTGCCAGAGGGCAAGCTCCTCCAGAATTGGCCCGTCATGGCCGGGGCCTTCCAGGGAGTGACCAAGGTCATGGTGGTGAGCCCGGTCAAGGATCACCACCGCGCCGGGGCTTCCATGACCCTGAAGAATTATTATGGATTCCTGGGCGGGCGGCGCAACGTCTTTCACCAGGATATTAACGGCATCATCACCGAGCTGGCGCAACTTCTTAAGCCCACCCTGTGCGTCCTGGACGGCACGGTGAGCATGATCGCCAACGGCCCCACCGGCGGTTCCCTATCCGATTTGAAGGAGACCGGCACCATGGTGGTTTCCACCGACCCCGTGGCGGCCGATGCCGTGGGCGTGGAACTTTTAGGCCGTTCCCTGGCCGACGTGCCCTACATCCTCATGGCTGGGAAAGCCGGCGCAGGCCAGGCCGACTATCGCCAGCTCAACCCGGTGCGCTTAAACACTGAGTCGTGATTTCTTAAACTATGGTAACGTTTACTTTGCCCCCCTCACCCTAACCCTTGTATCTTTAATGCATCATGGTACTTTGGCTAAGGTTAAGGTTAAGAAAGAATCCAGGTGCTCAGGGGCAGGGCCCTATGGCCCTGCCCCTGAGCACGGCCAGGCAGACCGTCCATCAACCCTGGGTCCCGAGACCGTGGGAGAGCAGGGTCGCCTTGCAGAATTCCTTACTTTATCCCCTCTCCCCCTCGAGGGGGAGAGGGTTAGGGTGAGGGGGAATTAATCCCTTTTCTGCTCACTTTAATATGATAAAGCAAAATAAGGAAAGTATATCGTAAACGTTAAAGTCGGTCTTTTTGACCGATATGTTTTAAAACCTTTGTGGGTGATTTATTTTGTTTTATGGTCGTACGCTGAAAAAAAGTAATAAAAATTAACGCTAAAACTTAAGTTACAGAAAATTCCCCATGCGTATTGTCACCGTCCGCCGCATCAGCCAGATCTTCTTCCTGGGGCTGTTTCTGTGGTTCTGCGTCACGGCCACCCTGGGGACTGCCTGGTGGCAGTTGCGGGGCTGGCCCATCAACTGGATCCTGAGCCTGGACCCTCTTACCGCTCTGGCCACCGCCCTGGCCACGCACACCTTCTATGCGCCCTTCACCTGGGCCCTGGTAGCCACCGTTCTGACCCTGTTCGTGGGCCGATTCTTCTGCAGTTTTGCCTGCCCCCTGGGCACGATCAACCAGTTTACCGGCTGGCTGGGGCGGCTGGGCCTGAGCCCGGCGGCGCGGGAGGAGGCCAATCGCCACCGCCAGCTGCAGGCCTGGAAATATTACCTCTTGATCTGCCTGCTGGGACTGGCCTTCATGGGTTCGGTGCAGACCGGGATTTTTGACCCGCTGCCCCTGGTGCACCGCAGCGTGAACCTCGCCCTGGCCCCCTTAGCCGATAACCGTCTGGGGGTGCTGACTGACGAGCCGCGTTTTTACGCCTCGGCCTGGTTGCTGGGGGTCGTGTTCCTGGCGGTGGTGGGCTTGAACCTGGCCCTGCCGCGGTTCTTCTGCCGCTTCCTCTGTCCTCTGGGGGCATTGTTCGGCCTGGTGAGCCGTTTCACCCCCTGGCGCATCGGCAAGACCGCGGACACCTGCGGCGATTGCCATATCTGTGAGCAATACTGCGAAGGGGCCTGCCGTCCCTCGGGAAGATTCATCGGCAGCGAGTGCGTGTTGTGCTTTAATTGCCTGGACCGCTGCCCGGCCGGCCGGGTCACCTTCGCCACCAAACCCTCGGCTGCCGGTGAGGCCGGGTTGCCGGACCTCTCCAGGCGCGGCATGGTCATGGCCGGGGCCGGCCTGCTCCTGGCCTCCATGTGGGGCGTCGGCCGGCTGGCCGGGACCGACCGCGATCCCAACCTCATCCGTCCTCCGGGGGCCTTGGACGAGGAGCGCTTCTTGAGCCGTTGCCTTCGTTGTGGCCAATGCATGCGCATTTGCCCCGGCAACATCATTCAGCCCGCCCTGTTCGAGGCGGGGGTGCAGGGGTTGTGGACCCCCGCCGTCAACTACCGGATCGGCAGCAGCGGCTGCCTCCCCAACTGCATCGCCTGCGGCCAGGTCTGCCCCACTGCGGCCATCCGGCCCTTAAGCCTGGATGAGAAGCAAGGCCTGGGAGAGTTCGCCGGTCAGGGGCCCATCCATATGGGCACGGCCTTCGTAGACCGCGGCCGCTGCCTGCCCTGGGCCATGGACCGGCCCTGTCTGGTCTGTCAGGAAATGTGCCCTGTGAGCCCCAAGGCCATCTTTACCCGCACCGTGTTCGAGACCCTCAGAGACGCCCAGGCTGTGGCGGCCAGGTCCCGGGGACCCGCAGTGGACCTGGAAGCCGCCATTCCGGTGGCGGCCAACCTGGCCAGCGGAGACTACTACCTGCGCCCCACCGGGGACCCCGAGGCTGCCCTTAGACGCATTACCGGCTTTGTCGGAACCAATCTGACCCTGGAGAGCCCCCTGGCCGGGAAGGGCCTCCCGGCAACCGGGGGGCGGGTAGATATTTTGGTGCGATTGCAGCGTCCTTTTGTGGACGCCGCCAAATGTACCGGCTGCGGCATGTGCGAGCATGACTGCCCGGTATCTGGCCGGCGCGCCATCCGTGTATACAGTGAGAACGAATCCCGTTCCCGCCCGGGGCGCATGCTCATTTAGGCTGTGCCCAGAGCCCTTAGGAGGGGGCCATCATGAGCCGCAAAACTAAAGGAACAGACCTTACCCGCAGGGAGTTCGTGACCACCGTCGGGCTCGCCGGCCTCGCCGGCCTCGCGGTTGCAGGAGCCGGCGCCACCGGAGTTATGGCCGCGCCGGAGGCGCCGGCTGGCGCGGTCAAGGCCACGAGCGTGCCCAAACGCCTGCTGGGCAAGACCGGGGTGGACGTCTCCGTCCTTAACCTAGGCTGCATGTTCGACACCATCAACAACCAACTGCTCCTCAAGCAGGCCCTGAAATGGGGGGTCACCTTCTGGGATACGGCCGAGCACTACGGTGATACCCTGAGCGAGGAGGGGATCGGCCGCTTCTTCGCCCGCAACCCCGAGGCCCGTAAGGAGATCTTCCTGGTCACCAAGCTTCAGGCCAAGGGCGGCAACTTCACCGAGCGCTTGGACAACTGTCTGAAAAGGCTACAGACGAGCTATGTGGATCTTTTCTTTGCCCCCGCCCTCACCGGCATCGATGAAATGACCCCCTTCAAGGATTGGGCCGCGGAGATGAAGAAGGCCGGCAAGATTAAAGCCTTCGGCTTCAGCACCCATACCAACATGGAAGACTGTCTGCTGGGCGCAGCCAAGCTGGACTGGATCGACGCGGTGATGACGACGTATAACTTCCAGGTCATGAACAACCCCAAGATGCAGGAAGCCGTGAACGCCTGCGCCAAGGCCGGCATAGGCTTGGTGGCCATGAAGTCCCAGGCCGGCAGGCCGGGGGCGCCGAAGATTGCCAGCGAAACCAAGCTGGAAATGGTCGAGCGCTTCCTGCAGCGGGGCTTCACCGACAAGCAGGCCAAGCTCAAGGTCATTTGGGAAAACCCTCACATCGCCAGCATCTGCTCCCAGATGCCCAACTTGACCATCCTCTCGGCCAACGTGGCCGCGTCCCTGGACCAGACCAAACTGGCCCGGGAGGAGTTCGACTCCTTGCGCAGGTATGCCCTGGAGACCAAGTCCGACTACTGCGCCGGCTGCGGCAAAATCTGCCAGGAGGCCGTAGGCGGGGCCGTACCCGTAAACGAGGTCATGCGCTGCCTCATGTACTACCGGGAATATGGTGACCCGGAGCTGGGCAAACTGACATTCGCGGGGCTGCACCCGGAGGTGCGGCAGCGGTTAGCCGAAGTGGATTACTCCCGGGCTGAGCAGGCCTGCCCGCAGGGACTGGCCATCGGCGAGCTTATGCGCCAGGCCCGGGAATTGTTGGCTTAGAACTATTAAAAAGTTGAAATTTCTACAGTCGTATAGGGTGGGCATGGCCCACCATCTCCTATGGTCACAGGATAACTATGCCGGAACCAATCTGACCCTGGAGAGCCCCCTGGCCGGGAAGGGCCTCCCGGCGACCGGGGGGCGGGTAGATATTTTAGTGCGATTGCCGCGTCCTTTTGTGGACGCCGCCAAATGTATCGGCTGCGGCATGTGCGAGCATGAATGCCCGGTATCGGGCCGGGCGCGCCATCCGTGTATACAGTGAGAACGAATCCCGTTCCCGCCCGGGGCGCATGCTCATTTAGGCTGTGCCCAGAGCCCTTAGGAGGGGGCCATCATGAGCCGCAAAACTAAAGGAACAGACCTTACTCGCAGGGAGTTCGTGACCACCGTCGGCCTCGCCGGCCTCGCGGTTGCAGGAGCCGGCGCCACCGGAGTTATTGCCGCGCCGGAGCCGCCGGCAGGCGCGGTCACGGCCGAGACCCTTCCCAAACGCAAGCTGGGAAAGACCGGGGTGGATGTATCCATCCTTGCCCTGGGCGGCATGTTCGACACCATCAACAACCAACTGCTCCTCAGGCAGGCCATCAAATGGGGCGTCACTTACTGGGACACGGCCGAGTCTTACGGCGATGGCCTGAGCGAGGAGGGCTTCGGCCGCTTCTTCGCCCGCAACCCCGAGGCCCGTAAGGAGATCTTCCTGGTCACCAAGCTTCAGGCCAAGGGCGGCAACTTCACCGAGCGCTTGGACAACTGTCTGAAAAGGCTGCAAACCGGATATGTGGATCTCTTATTCATCCCCCACGGCCTCTCGGACATCGGAGAACTGACGCCGGCTATCAGGGATTTTGCCGCGGAGATGAAGAAGGCCGGCAAGATTAAATTCTTCGGTTTCAGCACCCACACCAACATGGAGGACTGTCTGCTGGGCGCGGCCAAACTGGGCTGGGTCGATGCGGTGATGCTGGCTTACAACTTCCGGGTCATGAACACCCCCAAGATGCAAGAAGCCATCAACGCCGCTGCCCAAGCCGGGATCGGGTTGGTGGCCATGAAGTCTCAGGCCGGCAGGCCGGGGAAGCATGAAATCGGCGGCGAGGCCAAGATGGAAATGACCCAGCGCTTCCTGCAGCGGGGCTTCACCGACAAGCAGGCCAAACTCAAGGTCGTGTGGGAGACCCCCCAAATCGCCAGTCTCTGCTCACAGATGCCCAACTTGACCATCCTCTCGGCCAACGTGGCCGCGGCCCGGGATCTGCCAAAACTGGCCCTGGAGGAGCTGGAATCCTTGCGCAGGTATGCCCTGGAGACCAAGGCCGAATACTGCGCCGGCTGCGGCAAAATCTGCCAGGAGGCCGTGGGCGGGGCCGTACCCGTAAACGAGGTCATGCGCTGCCTCATGTACTACCGGGAATATGGCGACCCGGAGCTGGCCAAACTGACCTTCGCGGGGCTGCACCCGGAGGTGCGGCAGCGGTTAGCCGAAGTGGATTACTCCCGAGCTGAGCAGACCTGCCCGCAGGGACTGGCCATCGGCGAGCTCATGCGCCAGGCCCGGGAAATGTTGGCTTAAAACGCAATCAGGCAGCACCGGCGTCTCGCCTGTGCCAGGGTAAGCAAAGCCTGCCGTGTAGGGTGGGCACTGCCCACCATTTCCTTGGAAAAGACTAGCTTAAGCCATGTGGGGTGGGCGGCGCCCACCCCACATTTGCGCCTTTTGAGAAATTATATAAAATCTGCTAATCATCTTAGAGAACCTAAGAACCTCCCAATTGGCTCTATTACAATAACTTTTTGCCGTGCGGTTGCTCTCGGCCTTTCGGCAGCTTTAGGCGCCCCAGAGCCGGCATCCGCTACAGAGATGGAGAATTCAATGGCTTCTTTGCCTTCGTCAGCAAGATTAAGCGACAGGGATCTTATGCTGCGAACTATTGAGCTTGCGAAAAAGTCTAAAAGCGAAGCAGGCAAGATATCTCCTAAAGTCGGAGCGGTAATCGCACGCGATGGACTCATTATCGGTGAAGCCTTTCGAGGGGAAATCAACCCAGGCGAGCACGCAGAATTTACGCTCCTAGAGAAAAAGCTCCCTGCTGTAACACTCGCGGGTGCAACGCTTTATGTTTCCTTAGAACCGTGCACTTCTCGAAGCGATCCCAAGATTGCATGTGCCGAGCGAATAATCGAGAGGCGAATTGGGAAAGTATTTATAGGCGTTCTTGATCCAAACGAAACAATACGTGGCAGCGGCGAGTTGCGTTTGCGCGAAGCTGGAATTCAGATTGGCCGCTTTGACTCAGATCTTATGCCCATAATCGAAGAGCTAAACCGCGAGTTTTCGCGCCAGCACAGTCACGGTCCCAAACGCCAGCGTACGGCGGCCGAGACCAGCGACCCCGTCGAGCCTGGGCAGGTAGGCCCGAATGGTCACAGAATTGGGTACACAAAAAATGGTGATAAAGTGGAGTGGGTGCCCGATGAAGAAAATTCGGGGAAGGAATTTCCTCTGCTATTGCGGCGTAACGATCAGGACATTTTGAAAGCTTATAACGAATTCTGGGACAAGGTTTGGTGGAACAGACACCAAGTATTGTTGCAACGCATAGAAAGCGGTGAAGAACCATTGACCGATGCTCAGAGGCCATTTCTGGAGCAGGGCAAGCAGGCTGCTAAAAAGCTTGAAAAAAAGTATGGAAAAAAGAATCTGGGTTGGGATGATTTTGAATTGGGCCTGCTTAGTGGACGGATGTCCGCGCTTGCGTGGGTTTTGGGAGCAGAATGGAGCGATTCTCTTGACACATGATCCGATAATACGTACCAAGATGATACAAGATCATTTCTTATCATTCTGAGGGAGCCGGAGGCCACCGACGAATCTCTAAATTCTAGATGCTTCGCTGCGCTCAGCATGACAAAAAATGTAGCCGTGTAGGGTAGGCACTGCCCACCATTTCCTTGGAAAATAATAGCTTAAGCCATGTGGGGTGGGCGGCGCCCACCCAACATTTAGGCCTTTTGAGGCCAGATCCTAAATAACTGGTAAATATCGGCCATCTGTTCATTACAAGTTAGATCTTTTCTAATTTGAGAGTTTTATATTATGTTTAGTGATTTTAATTTCCAATTACTTGATGATCCCGGGTTCAAAGAAGATTCCGTTCGGGAGGAAATTCTATTCCCCATTTTAAAGAGACTTGGTTATACTGCTTCTGGTAATTGCGGTATTATAAGAAGTAAAAATCTGGTCCACCCTTTTGTAAAAATAGGGACTCAGTCGGTAAAGATTAATATAATACCGGATTACATTTTAACTTATAACGGTGAATGTATAGCTGTCATTGATGCTAAATCTCCTAAGCAGGATATTATTAAATCATCCCATGTTGAACAGGTTTACAGTTATAGTATTCACCCAGATGTGAGAGTCAATCGTTATGGATTGTGTAATGGAAAAAAATTAGTTGTATATGACGTAGATAAATTTGAACCGGTTTTAGAAATCGATATCAAAGATATAGAGAATAAATGGAGTGAAGTTGAAAAAGTATTGCGCGCAGATTACATAGTATTTCCTGAAAAGAAAGACTTTGCCAGTGATCTTGGTCTCCGAATGATTAAAGCCGGTCTAAAGCCTGATGTGAAAATGCATTTTGTAACATTTGACATTTTTGATATCGCAAAGGTAGAAGATGATTTATATACCTCATTCTCTAATATGGATACAGAGGATGAGTCTTTAGCAGTGTCTTTAGATTATTCTCGTGAGCATCTAGAACAGATTTTGTCAATACTTCCTAAAGAGATTATCGATGAAATCAAATATGAATTAAGTAGGAGCCCATTTAAGGTAATGCTAAAGATTCCTATCTCTGTAGTTCTTGAGGCGCGGTTGGGTAAATTGCAGAAAGGAATATTTGAGGAGTTTGTCCCGTTTAAGGTGGTCAGTATAGATGTAGAAGCATCAAAGAAAATATTTGATGCTGAGTCGTCCTCCTCTTATAGTGAAACACTCTAAGCAGGGATGAAATATAATCCCCACGAGTTTTATCTTTTCAACAGCCCCGGCTCCCTTTCGTTTCCTTAGGATTGGTCTACGAGCCGCCCGTATCTTATAAATTTTTTGGAGGTTCAGCCAACTCCAGCTTTACCGCAATCTCATTGAGCATTTGGTCCAGGGTCCAGAGGGGAACCTTGGTCAACAGGGCCGAAGCCAGTAAATGCATATCAATGTACCCCAGACCTTTTCCCATAAGGCGATAATTTTCGATAAACTGCATCACTTCTTCATGCCCTGCCGGGATTGCCTGGGGGAGCGCCTGGAGATGAACGAGGATTTCAGACCTGTGCTTAAGATTGCCGCACGCCAGTTCGCCGACGATGAAGGGATGGCAAACGACCCGGCCTTCATTGAGCAGCGCTTCCAGCCCGATGGCCCCTTGCCGCAGGTGCGCCACCCAAACCGAAGTGTCCACCAGGACCATGTTAGTGTTCTTCCACTCTGCGGCGGGGAATCATTTCCAATTTCTTTTCGGTCCCCCCCAAGGCAGCCAGTCTTTTGGCGCTTTCCCTGGCTATCAGGGCTTCCAGGCCGAGTCTGACCAGAGAGGTTTTCTCCTTAATCCCGGTTAACTCCGCGGCCCTGGCCACCAATTCGTCTTCTATGTTCAGCGTGGTTCTCATGAACCCACCTCAAATGTATGCAATAATATATGTATTAATATGTATTATAAAATGCATTTGTCAAGGGGGTGAACATCGGTCTCAAAACAAAAAGGGCCGGCAACCCCGAGATTGCCAACCCATTGTAGTCCTTCCTTATTCATGGTGGAGATGAGGGGATTTGAACCCCTGACCTCCTGCATGCGAAGGAGACCCTGAGCATTTCAGGAAGTACTTAAACAAATTCACTATTCTGATTTTATTATAGAAATGGGTGTTGACTCAATTGAGAGAATGGGGGTAAAATAGGGCATAGAAATAACCGCTACCTTCCAAAACTGAGTTTGGGCAGGTGGTAAAAAGAATTTACACGCAAAGTCCACCGGAGCTAAAAAAATTTAGAGGAGACCAAATGATGAAATCAAAGGTTGTCGCTTTAATCATTTGTTGCATCCTGGCTCTCTACAATCTTTCAGGGGCGGCCCAAGAAGTTAATCTTAAAAATAAAATTACCCTATCGGTGCTTTTCTATCCTTATGTTCCTGATTACAACCATATTATTTCTGTAATTAAACAAGAATTCGAAAAAAATAATCCAGAAATTGAATTGTTACCCAGCAAACAAAACTATGAATACTACAATAAGGGAGGGCTGGATGCAAAATATGATATTTATGAGTTAGATACAGTCTTCCTTGCTGATTTCGTGTCATCAGGTCGAATTCAATCTCTCAATACAGAAATGATCAAGGCCAGAGGAGATGTTCTAAAATTTGCTAAAAAGGCTTCTTCTTGGGATTCTATTCCATACGGCATACCTCATTGGACGTGTGCTCTATTTCTATTCTACTTTGATCACGATAAGAATGTAAAAAATGCAAAAAACCTAAGTGATCTTGAGTCTGGAATAGGGATTATGCATGAAAAAGGACGCGGTTTGCTCATAGACATGGCAGGTCATTATACTCTAGGTGAGCTGTACGCAGATTGTATGTTAGATCAAGGATTGACTATTCATGAAGTTTTAGAAAATATAGAGTCAGGAAGCCTCTATCAACCAGCAGTTGATGCCATGACTAAACTCCTTTATTTAAGCGATGTTGGGCTATCCCGGAGCGAGCTTGCCCACAATGTATGGCCGCCGTATTTTACACATGAATTCGCACATGCCCGAGGCAGGGCCTTAATCGGCTATAGTGAAAGTCTTTTCTACATTTTGTCGGAAATCAAACAACCCACAGATTTTACCCCGACGATCGATCCCCAAAGAATCAGAGCTAAATTATTAAACCAAGGAAAGGCTTCTGCGTCTAGTCTTGCATGGGTTGATTCTTTTGTAATAGACAAATCTTTGAGGGGGAGGCGCTTGGATGCGGCCTATAAATTTCTCGAATTTGTAACAAGTGATAAAGCATATGTATCGGCGCTATTTCCTCCGGCGTCTCCATCCCAATATTTGCTGCCAGCTTATAGAAAAACTTTCACGGTTCCTGAAATTATCAACAAAGCCCCACTTTACCCAGATTTCTTGTCCTGTCTTGGAAATGTAAAAAGCTTTTCTACCCCTTCTCTTGGTGATAAACTTCGCAAGTATGGCGAGATGCTTGATAAAAAACTACCAAAGCACTTAATCCGGCCACAATAACAAGGTAACCTTGAGGCCGGTCTTCTAACCCGAATAATGCAGTGCGCCACGATGGCGTGATATGCCAGTAGAGGAAGGTTCCACCCAGATAATTGGCGGTAAGTTTAGTAGCTGACGAGCAAGCGGACCTTACCATGACCATGAGATACGCCCACCTGTCCCAAGGCCACTTACAGGCGGCGGTGTCTGCGCTTAACGATCTGGGGAAGGTTGACACAAAATTGACACTAAACGCCCCTAAAGCGAAAGGGGCTGACAGCCACAAAGTTGCCAACCCCCTTTAATTACTTCCTTATTAGTGGTGGAGATGAGGGGATTTGAACCCCTGACCTCCTGCATGCGAAGCAGGCGCTCTTCCAGCTGAGCTACATCCCCACGTGCCGCTATTATCCCGGCTCAAGGAGCCATGTCAAGCACAATTACGCCGGATGGCCCGGCGGCTCACCGGGCCATCCGGGGGCTTTCCCCCGGGCTCGCCGCCTTCCCGGATCATCCACCAGATTGCTCGGGGGAACTGGACAAATCGCCGGGCCAACCCAGGATTGGCCGGCAGGAGCGCCTTAAACGGCCTGGACTTGCTTGAGCCCCGGGACTTCCTGCATCAGGAGCTTTTCCACCCCCTGCTTCAGGGTCATCTGGGACATGGGGCAACCTTTGCAGGCGCCGGTGAGCCGGACTTTGACAGTGCCGTCGCTCACTTCGACGAGTTCGATATCCCCGCCGTCCCGCTGCAGCATGGGGCGGATCTTGGCCAGGGCTTGTTCCACTGATTCTTTCAAATCTTTCATGGGTATCCTCCCAAAGTTTATAAAATAAATGATAACCAGATAATGGCCGCTTGTAAAGGGACCGCGGCGAAGGGTAGTGTCCTAATTTGCCCATTTCAAAAGATCACCGATTGACCACGGGCGATTAGTCACTCCCGCTTCCATGGCTGGCGTAACCCGCAGCGTCTTATAAATTCTCTCAAAATGGTCAAAATAAGGGGCATCTCCACGGAGAGTATAAAGCGGCGGTATTACGCCGTTCTCCATATCCAACCGGTAGATTCCCCGGGGAAGGCGGTTAGGGCGGCAAATGTTAAGGATTATAAGGCGGTAAATTGAAATCGACATAGGTAGGCCCTCGCGGGCTTTCCCTGTCACACCACCGGGCGTACGGGTCCGTACCCGGCGGTTCGGATGGTTAAGCTATCTCCCCGGTGCTAACCTCGGGAGGCCAAGCGAGATAAAATAGGTGTTGGGCAGGGCAAAGCTGAGGGCCGGGCTGCGGCTGAGCCGCCACGGGCCGTGGGCGCTGCCGGCCGTTTGGGCCGCCAGATCACGGCCCACCCCGAGCCGACGTAAAGCCGCAAATCGGCTCCGGCCTCGCTTCCATTGCCGCCAGACCATCATCCTGAGGCGACGCCGGAGCCATGAGTCAAGTTGCCGCAGCAGCGAAGGAGTTTCGCAAAAGCCAAAGTAGCCCCGCCAGCCGATCAGAAATAGTCTGAGACGGTTCACCAGATGGGCCGGGGTTAGGTGGCGACTAGTGCGGGTCAGTTCGCGGACTCGCAGCTTAAAGCGTGCCAGGGACTGGGGGGCTATCCGTCTCTTGGGCTTACTGGAAGAGGTGAAGCTAAAACCCAAGAACTTGCGCTCCCCAGGGCGGGCTACCGCACTCTTCCCCTGGTTCACCTTGAGCTTGAGCCGCTTTTCCAAAAACCGGCTCACACTCGCCATCACCCGCTCACCCGCCCGCACGCTCCGCACATAGATGTTACAGTCGTCGGCGTAGCGCACGAAGCGGTGCCCGCGTCTCTCCAACTCCCGATCCAGTACGTCCAACATCAGGTTGGACAGCAGGGGCGACAGTGGCCCGCCTTGCGGCGTCCCCTCCGCAGCTGGGCTTACCAAGCCATTCTCCAGCACTCCCGCATTGAGAAACGCCCGCAGGAGCTTGAGCACCCGCCTGTCCTTCACCCGCTGGGCCACCAGGCCCATGAGGATATCATGGTTCACCCGGTCAAAGAACTTTTCCAGGTCGATATCCACCACATAGCCGTAGCCCTGGGCGATATGCCTCTGCGCCTGGGCCACCGCCTGGTGTGCCGACCGTCCGGGGCGAAAGCCATAGCTGTGCTCAGAGAACGTCCGGTCCCAGGAGCTTTGCAGCACCTCCATCACCGCCTGCTGAACAAAACGGTCCAGCACCGTGGGGATTCCCAAAAGGCGTTCCCCACCTCCCGGTTTGGGGATCTTCACCCTTTTGACCGGCTGCGGCTGATAAGCGCCCTGCAACAACTGCTCCCGAATCCGGGGCCAGTGCTCCTTAAGATAGTCGGCCAGATCCTCTACCCTCATACCGTCTATCCCCGGGCTGCCCTTGTTGGCCTTGACTCGCTTCAGCGCCCTCACCAGATTATCTCGCTGACATACCTCCTCCATCAGACATTCAGGTGACGCCGGGCTTTCAGTGCCATACCCCGCCTTGACGGCTTCAGTCCCTTCACCGGCAGCCTTTGGGGCTTCACCCCTACCTTCTGCCGCGAAGGCCAGCTTCATCTGGTTCTTCTGCTGCTTGGCCGCCATGAGAGATACCTCCTACTTGCCGCTCCATACCGTTCGGCCCTTCGGTGAACCTACACCTACTATGGCCTCTGCTGACTCCTGCACCGCGGTCAGGGGACCTCACGACCCCCTCAGTCCCGCACCCGGGACACGTTGCAAGCCTCCCGAGGTAAGCACCGCCGCCTTCGCCACACACCTGCCGGATTTACAGCCCTGGCCCTTGATGGATATGGACTTCGCGATCATATGCCCGCTTGTCCGGCCAAACCTGCCTCGTATCCGGTTCCTGTCCGTCAGGTCGTGGCTTTGCTCCACGCTTCCTTCAGACCCCGCCTCACGACGACGCCCTTGCGCTTCGCTAACCCTTCACCTCCATCAGGTTGGGTAGAGGACTTTCACCTCCAAGCTGCTGTACATGCTCGGCACACATAAAAAAAGGCGGATACGGGCCGTTTAGAAGGAAGTTGTCAATTATCGCCTACATTCCTTTACGCACGAATATTTTTTTAATCCATCGGCCCTCACTTGAATGGGAATTTCAAGCTGCCCGGGTGAAATCGCCCTGAATGTGCTTGAGGCAAGTTCTCTTGCGGGCTTCATCTTAACGGCCTAAAGTACTCTTATAAGACGGTCAGCCTTGATGGATGGTTTGGTTTTTCCATTTTCCCAACGAGAAAGAGTAGCGTTATCCACACCGACCAAATTTGCAAAATCTCTTCCCTTTAAATCCATTTCCTTTCGAAGAAATCTGATCTCTTTCCCTGTGAGTTGGGTTTCCTTTTCCAATAGGCAATTGGCAATAGCTTTATGTACGGCAAGAATTCCGCGAATTAGTGCAGATTCCTCTCCACAGGAACATCTAATTATTTCGACATCGCAAATTATAACGTGGTCCAGGCCGGACTCCAGGTATCTATAATCGCCCCTGAAGGTTCCCTGTAATTTGCCACAATTTGGACATGCTAACTCGGTCATTTTAATATTCAAATCCGGTAATAACTTTCAATCGGTTTAGTTTTTCATCAATTTCAATAACAACCGCTAATGGATTTCCCTCGGAGTCATATCCGAAGACTCGGAAGACCCCTTTCACTCCATCTCCATCCGCTTTACCCGGTTTAAGATTTCCAGTTTGTAAAACTCTCAGGATATCCCGGTTAGAAAATTCTCGTCTTCCCATCTGCTTAAGACAATGAGACGACGTCTGTAAATTTATTCGAGATGCAAACCAGAGCCAACCTTAAGGTTCCACCAGGAAAACCGCCTGGACGCTGGCCTTGATCTCTTCTTCCCCCACCTCGATGGGAGTGGCGGGGGCAGAGGCGCCGGAGGCCAGCCGCATGGCCAGGTCCGGAACCGCGGCGACCTTGCCCTCGGCCTCCACCGTAATGGTGGGACCGGCAACGGCTGCTGCCGCGGTTTGCCCGGTGGCCGCCAGACAACCAGCCATCAACAGCAACCACCGAAAGCTCTTAGGTAGAGTAACACTCATTTTCCCCTCCCCGGCGCCGCCGCCGGCCGCTAGCAGTGTTGCCAATAAACGCTCAGTCATTATATTATTATGCATGTGGAGAAATTTGGCAAATCCGCATTCCCGAGGTAATCATGGCCGATGAACCCCAAGCCAGCGCTCCGGCCCGCTATCTCATCTGGTACTTGCTGGCCGGAATCCTGATTTTGCTGGTTTTTCAAATTTATAGCGGCGTCAAACCGACCACGGAGATCAGCTACAGTGAATTTCGCCATTTGCTGCAAACCAAGGGGATCGACGACCTGACCGTCTATACCGGGAGCATCACCGGCAAGCTCCTGCCGGCCGGCGTCGAGGAACTGGCCAAGGAGCGGAAAGAGCCGGACCTGCCCAAAAAGTTGGCCCAATTGTCCGATAAAAAGGAACCCGGCTTCACCGTGGCCAGGTTGGAGGATAATGACCTGGTGCCGCTTCTGGAAAGGCAAGGGATCAAGTATAGTGCCGCCCCGGATAGGACCACCCTCAACAACCTCCTCTCCTGGGGATTGCCGATTTTGCTGCTGGTAGGCATCTGGATTTATTTCTTTCGCAGGGTCGGCGCCAGCGCCGGCGGCCTGATGGCGGTGGGCAAAAGCCGGGCCAAGGTTTACGTCCAGGACGAGACCAAGGTCACCTTCCAGGATGTGGCCGGGGTGGATGAAGCCATTGAGGAACTCAAAGAGATCATCGAATTCCTGAAAAATCCCGCCAAGTTTCAGATGCTGGGGGGCAAGATCCCCAAAGGGGTGCTGCTGGTGGGACCGCCGGGAACCGGCAAGACCCTGCTGGCCCGGGCCGTAGCCGGAGAGGCCGGGGTGCCTTTCCTGAGCCTCACCGGCTCCGACTTCGTGGAGATGTTCGTGGGGGTGGGGGCGGCCCGGGTGCGGGACCTGTTCGCCACCGCCCAGGAGAAGGCCCCTTGCATCATCTTCATCGATGAACTGGACGCAGTGGGCAAGGCCCGGGGGCTGAGCCCCATGGCCGGCCCCGAAGAACGGGAAAACACCCTGAACCAGCTCCTCTCGGAGATGGACGGCTTCGACACCCGCAAGGGGGTGATCATCATGGCGGCCACCAACCGCCCGGAGATCCTGGACCCGGCCCTGATCCGCCCGGGACGCTTCGACCGGCACATCCTGGTGGACCGGCCCTCCCTCATGGGCCGGGAAGATATCTTACGGATTCATTCCCGACAGATCAAGCTCTCCTCCAGGGTCGACCTCAAGACCCTGGCGGCCCGCACCGTCGGGATGGTGGGCTCGGACCTGGCCAACATCGTTAACGAAGCGGCCCTGCTGGCGGCCCGTAAGAATAGAGAGGCGGTGGAGATGGACGATTTCGAGGAGGCCATCGACCGGGTGGTGGCCGGCCTGGAAAAACGCAACCGGATCATGAACCCCCGGGAGAAGGAGATCGTCGCCTACCATGAAAGCGGCCACGCCCTGGTGGCCGAGGCCCTGCCCACCACCGACAAGGTGCACCGGGTCTCCATCATCCCCCGAGGCATCGGCGCCCTGGGCTACACCATGCAGTTGCCCACCGAGGACCGCTATCTGATGACCAAGACCGAGCTGGAAGACCGCATGGCGGTGATGATGGGAGGCCGGGTGGCCGAGGAGCTGGTCTTTCAGGAGATTTCCACCGGGGCTCAAAGCGATCTCTACCGGGCCACGGATATTGCCCGTTCCATGGTGCGGGAGTACGGCATGAGCGAGAAGTTGGGCCCCATCACCTTCGAGCGCGAGCGGCGGCCCCTGTTCCTGGAAGGCGTCATGCCGACCGCCAGCAAAGATTATAGCGAAGCCACGGCCCAGGAGATCGATCAGGAGGTGGCGGACCTGGTGGCTCGGGCCCACCAGCGGGCCAGGGAGGTCCTGGAGGCACAGCGGCCCACCCTGGAGAAGGTGGGCAGGATTCTCCTGGAAAGGGAGGTTCTGGAGGGCCAGGAGCTGCGGCAGATCTTAAATTCCATCACGCCACCGGAACCTTAACAAAATAATTCGCACTGGTTATGGTGCGCAGTGCGCACCCTACAATGTTGGCCGTTGATCTGCTCAGCGTACTTAGGATGCCTGGCGGTTCGCCTATGCCGTTCTTCCCCTCTGCCGCAGCCTTGCAAGATTATCTCCTGGCCGAGGCCGGCCCCGGGACCCTGGTGCTGGTGCCGCAGCAACGGCTGGCGCAGCAGTTGTGGCAGCGGCAACGCCGGGCCCAGCTTGAGTCCGGTGCCGCGGCCTGGGAACCTTTGCCCCTGAAGACCTTCCAGGGCTGGTTGCAAGACCTCTTCCAGGCCCTCTGGCCGGAGGTGGCGCTGGCTCCTGATTTGCGGCGCCTGTCCCTGTGGCTCCGGGCCATCGAGGCGGTGCCGGGCTTGGAGGGGACCGCCGCCGACCTCTCCTGGGCCCAGGCCCTGGATGAGTCCTACAATCTTCTTGGTCGCCACGCGCTGGCAGGGGGGGACGCCCGCCCTGCCAGGTCTTTGCCCTCGGCTGGCGCGGGGGATGATGCCCCGCTGTTTGCCTGGCGGGGCCGGGTTACCCGGATCTTTAGCCAGCTCCTGGCAGAGGGCGGCTGGTTGGCGCCCGCAGAGCTGCCGGCCTTCCTCCTGGCCCGGTTGCAGGAAGGAAAGATCGCCCTGCCCGAGAGGATCATGGTGGTGGGCCTGGAGAATCCGGCCCGGGCGGAGGACGCCTTCCTGACCGCCGTGGCCCGGCGCACCCGGGTAGCGCACCACCAGGTGCGGGGCCATCCCCAAGCGGTGCAACGTGCGGTGCTCCTCCCCGACCGGAGCCAGGAGCTGGCCTGGGTGGGCGCCCGGCTGGCGGAGCTGGCCGCCCAAGACGGCCTCCCCTTGCACCGGCTGGCGGTGACCTCCCCGGACCTGGACCATTATCTCCCCCAGTTATCGCGGCTGCTCTCCGAGTTGCTGGGGCCGGCACAGACCTCCGCCGGCTTTGCCTACAACTTCTCCCAGGGGCCGCGCCTGGCGGAAACCCCCCTCTTTCTGGCCGCCACCCTGCCCTTGCGGTTTGTCTCCGCCGGGGAAGGCCGGGAAGACCTGGTGTCCCTCCTGCTGTCGCCCTTTTACCGCGAACTCCGCCGCTACCGGGACCAGACCGCATCCTGGGACCGTCTCTTCCGGGAGCGTCGGCTGGACCGGGACTGGTTTTCTTTTAAGGCATCCATCACCGATTCCAGTAAGGGGGCACTTAAGCTGCTGTCCCGGCTGGACCGCCTTTGGGCCACCCTCAAGGCCCCCGGCGATAGAAAGGAGTGGCGCCGGCGCCTGGAGCAGATCTGGCAAGGGCTGGGATTCACCCCCGGGGCTGAGTTCGAGACGGCTCAGTGGAGCCGCCTTAATTCCCTGCTGCAGGAGGCGGCCGCCACCCTGGCCTCCAAACCCCTGATGGCCGGGGAGTTCCTGGGCTGGCTGGAACACGGGGCGAAACAGGTGTTGCTGCCGGGACCCGGAATTCAGGAGGCCGGCATCCAGGTCCTGGGCCTCCTGGAGATGCGGGGCCTGGAGTTTTCCCGGGTCTTTTGCCTGGGGATGAACTCCGGGGCCTTGCCGCCGCCGCCCCGCTCCCTGCCCCTGCTCACCGCCGCGGAAAGGCGCGCCGTCCTGGGCGGCACTTACCGGAGCCAGCACGAATTTTCCCGGGGGCTTTACGATAACCTGCTGGGCGCCGCTCCGCACCTGGTCCTTACCCGGCCCCGAGTGGTCGAGGACGAGGAGCGGCCCGGCAGCCCACTGTATTTGGGCCGCTGGGAACCGCAAGAGATGCCGGTATTGAGCCTTCCTGATCCGGCCTGGCTGCGGAGTCCGGCCATCCGGGCCGCCTTTGCCGGCGCCGGGGCTCCCTTTGCCGGCCACCACGACGGCCCGCTGTCCGTCAATCTGCCCGACCGGCTCTCCGTGGGAAAGGCCGCCGCGGCCCTGAGCTGTCCGTGCCGCTTTCTGCTGGAGGGCATCCTGAGGCTCCAGGAACTGCCGGAGATAGAAGCGGGCCTGCCTCCCCGGGAGCGGGGCGAGCGGCTCCACCAGGTCCTGGCCCGATTCGTCAAGGAATTTAAGGAAATTCTGAAGGAACATGATTGGAACCACGACCAGGCCCAGAAGGTATTGGACACCGCGGCGCGCCGGGCGCTAGGGGACCTCTTGCAAGACCCCCACTGGCAGGCGGAGCTGGAGCGCTGGCTGGGCGCAGATGAAGGCGGAGCGGGCCTGCTCCGGGAATGGCTCCTCCGGGAGCGGGAGCGCTACCAGCAGGGCTGGCGCTGGCGGCTCACGGAAGAGGGTTTCGGCGGGCTCAGGGAGAAGGGCTGGCCCTTTGCCCTAACTGGCCGCCTGGACCGCCTGGACTATCACCCGGAGACGCAGGAGGCCGTTATCTGGGACTATAAGAGCGGTGAGCTCCCCAAAGCCAAAGAGGTGTTCGATGAGCTGCTGGAATTCCAGTTACCCTGCTACCTGCTGGCGGTGGAGCGCGGCCTGATCGAGGCCCCCCGGGAGCGCCGGGGACTCCGGGCCGGGTTCATCGGGCTCAAAAGTCTTCGGAAGGACCACCTGAAACATGAGGATTTCAAGGGCCGGGCCGAAGACTGGCCCCGGGTGGAGGCGGCCCTGGCGGCCAGGTTGAAAGACCTGGGGGAGCGCCTGGCGGCCGGAGATTTCCGCCCCCAACCCACCCCGGCCCCGGCGGGCAAAGAATTGGGGGCCTGTAAGTATTGCCCTTATGCCCTGCTCTGTGGTTTTACCGGTACCTCCGCCCCACCGGGTGAGGAGGAAGAGACGGATTAGGCCGCGGTTACGAAAAGTTCAAAGTTCAAGGTTCAAAGTTCAAAGTTCAAAGTCAAGAGTAAGTGCAGGTATTACCTTTTCATGTTTTTGGAGTAAGCCGAAGGCTCATGAGCGACTGCTCCGAAGAGTCTTCATGTAGGGTGCGCACTGCGCACCATAACTATGCGTAACTTTTCATGGTTTATGGTTAGCCAAAGGCTGCTTAGAAAAGCTGTGAAGAATTGCTGGCACAGGCGTCTCGCCTGTACGGACTGAGTGGCGGGCGAGACGCCCGCCCCACCGGTCTTTTCATAATTTACGGGTGGGCCAAAGCCCCATAAACGGCTGTTTTCAGGTGGGGTGCGTCTGACGCGCCAGATATTTCGGCGATAAAGACTGCAACTTATTAATGGGGACAGAAAAGAGATTACTTCCCCCTCACCCTAGCCCTCTCCCCCGTTGGGGGAGAGGGGATAAAGCAGGAATTGCATTGGAGGCGTGGGAATAAATGAGGAACCCCATTTCTGCACTCAGTAATAATTGGTGCGCAGACGTGCCCTACTATTTGGCCTGGACCCAAAATGGAAAATGAAGTCCTGATTACCCTGCCCGCCGATCAGGCTGCCCGGGAACAGGCCCTGAGCCCCCTGGGGAGCTTCCATTTGGAAGCCCCGGCGGGCTCGGGCAAGACCTCGGTGCTGCTGGCCCGCTTCCTCACCCTGCTGGCCCGGGTGGAGGCCCCGGAGGAGCTACTGGCCCTGACCTTCACCCGCAAGGCCGCGGGGGAGCTGCGCACCCGGGTCATGGAGCTCCTCTGGTCCAAGGGGAAGCCGGCCCCGAAGTCCCCCTGGGAACAACGCCTGGCGGACCTGGCCCAAAAGGTCCTGCGGCACTTCGACCGCAAGCCGGATGCCCCCCAGGAGTTGCTGGCGGCCGAGCGCCTGCCGGTCATGACCTTTCACAGTTTTTGCGCCCAGTTACTGAGGCTGGCTCCCCAGGAGGCCGGGGTTTCCCTGGAATTTCGGCTACTGGAAGATGATGAAGCCCGCCTCCTTAAGGAGGAGGCCCTGGAAGAGCTGCGCCGGAACCTGGCGGCCCGGCCCGCCCGAGACCCGGTGCGCCAGGCCCTGGTGCGGCGCCTGGTGCGCCTCAACAACGACTGGCGCCGCCTGGCCGGGGAACTCTTATCCTTGCTCTCCCGCCGGGACAGCCTGGGGGAATTCCTGGAGCTGGCCCGCTGCAGCGGCCAACCGGAAGCCTACCAGCTCGTGTTGCAGCAGCGTTATCGGCTGGTGCTGGCGCCGCTTCTGCAAACCCTGGCGGACGGCTTCCGAGCCGCAGTCCTGGGCCGGGAATGGCATCGCCTCTGGCAGGAATTGGGCGGAACTTTCCAGGGGGGGCCGCTCCCCCCAGACATCCCCGGGACCGAGCCCGGGGACCTGCCGGCCTGGCAAGCCATCTCCAGCCTGCTCCTCACCCAGGGCGGCGAGCCCCGCAAACGACTGACCGAGAACCTGGGATTCCCTGCCGGTTTCCATAAAAGCCGTTGGCCGCAATTATTACGGGAACTGCCACTTTCCTTGGCGCGACTCCTGGAGCAATGCCGCCAACTGCAACCTGCCGCCGCCCTGCCGGAGGAGGCCCAGGCCCTCCAGGATCTGGTGATCCTCCTGGGGGAGGCGCTGGCCGCTTACGAAACCCTCTGCGCCCGAAGGCAGGCCCTGGATTTCATCGCCCTGGAGCAGGCCACTCTACGGTTGCTTGGCGACCAGGACCCCAGCGAGATCCTGTTGCGCCTGGACCTCAAGCTGCGGCACCTGTTGGTGGACGAATTTCAAGACACCAGCCGGAACCAGATGGAGTTGCTGTGCCGTATCATGGCTGGCTGGCAGGCCGGGGAGGGCCGCACCCTGACGGTGGTGGGGGACCCGAAACAGTCCATTTACGGCTTCCGCGACGCCAAACCCTGGATTTTTGCGGAATCTCGCCAGGGCCTATCCTGCGGAGAGGTCCGGTTTCCCCTGGAATCATTACAGCTCACCACCAACTTCCGGGCCAGCCGGACCCTGATCCATTGGGCCAACGCGGTCTTTAACGACGTCCTGGCCAAAGAAAAAGTATCGGACTTGAGCTTCCACGCCGCCGCTGCCGGCCCCGGGGCCCCGGAAGGGGCGGCCCCGCGGCTGGCCCTCTTTGCCGGGAGCGGCGACCTTCCCGCCCGGGAGGCTGAGGCCCGCTGGCTGGCCCGGCAGGTGGGCGAAGCCTGCTCACAGCTAGCAGAAAAGGAAACCATCGGCATCCTGCTGTTCACCCGCAGCCACCTGCCGGTCTACCTCCAGGCCCTGGCGGCGGCCGGTCTGCCGGTGCGGGTGCGGGAGGGACTGAAACTGGCGAAGGACAGCCTGGTGGTGCAGCACCTCCACAACCTGGCCCGGGCCCTGACCCGACCCCAGGACGACCTGGCCTGGGCCGCCCTGCTCCGGGGGCCCTGGGCGCCGCAACCGCTCAGCGTCTTGGTCCAGGTGGCCCATGCGACCGGCGAGTTATGGCCGGAAAAGCTACGCAGCTTTGCCAGGACCGAGGCCTGCCCGGGGGATTTAGCAAACCTGATAGACAAACTGCTGGCGGCCCTGGCGCAGGTAGGACGACAGCCCCTGGCGGCAACTATCGGACAATGGCTGGATGAAATGGAGGCCTGGCCCGGCGTGGCCGCCTGGGAAGGCCCCCTGGGAGTGGCCTGCGCCCGGGCCTATCTGGAACTCCTGGCCCAGGCGGAGGCCGGCCTGCCGGAGGCCACCTTCACCCAGGCCGACTTCTCCCTGCCGGAGGCCTTTCAGCCTTCCGATCCCAAGGCCCAGGACTCGCCGGTGGAGGTGCTGACGGTGCATGGCGCCAAGGGGTTGGAGTTCACCCGGGTATTTATTCCCTTCCTGGACTGGCAACCTTTGCCCCGGGACAAACTATCCTCCCCGCCCTTTCTGCTGGAAGAGATTGTCGGGAAGAGTCGCGGCGCTCGGGTCCAGGGCCTGGCCCTGGCCCGGCCTTACGCCCAGGAGCACCAGAATTCCCTGTATCTGCTTCTAAGAAATTTGAAGGAACGGCGACTCCTGGAAGAGGCCCGGCGAGTCTTTTACGTGGCGGCGACCCGGGCCCGGCGGCGCCTGACCCTCAGCGCCGCAGTGAAGCCTAATAGCCGCGGTGAGGCGGCCATCCCCCCTGAAAGCCCCCTGGCCTGGCTGGTGGATCATTACCGGGCCACCCTGCCCCCGGCCGGCGCCGCGGTGACCTGGCCGGCGCCGGAACTCCAGGTGGAACTGCCGCAGGAACTCCCACCCCCTTTCCCGAGGGAGCGGATAACTCCCCTGACCAAAAACCTGCCAGCCGCCCTGACCTTCACCCCCGAAGCCCCGGCCTATCAGATAATCCACCCCTCCCTGCTGGCGGAGGCTGGCCTGGACGGGGCCGCAGCCCCGACGGCGGCCGGGGAAGACCCGGAAATCCCTCGCCTCCGGGGAGAGATTATCCATCGCGGCCTGGAAACCCTGGCCCGGGGGGGCGAACTGCCCGGGCTGGCCGCCCTGGCCGCGGCCCTGCGCCAGATGGGCCTGCCCCCGGAAGCCGCCGCCGCCCTGGCCCCGGAACTCCTGGCGGAGCTTCAGGCCTGCCGCCTGGACCCCTGGCTGGCTCCCTTGCTCGACCCGGAGCGGCCCGGCGCGGTGAGCGAGTGGCTCCTGGAGGACCTGGCCGCCCCGGACACCCTGCGCCGGGGCAAGATCGACCGGCTGGTGTTCGACGGCCATGACTGGTGGCTCCTGGATTACAAGAGCTCCCGGCCTGGGAATCCGGCTGATTGGGAGGATTTCATCAACCGGGAAGCCGCCAGGTACCGGCCCCAGCTGATGGCCTACCGGGAGATGGCGGCCCGGGCCAAAGGGCTGCGGTTCGAGGAGATCAGATTGGCTTTTTACTTTACCGCCTGCCGGCGGGCGGTGGAGGTGTGAAGCGTTTTTCCTTTCTGGTTTTTCGTTTTTTGTATTAAAATATAGTTGCATGGGCTTTGATAAATTTAGCAGATATATAGGAGATGGGAGAATGCCTGAAGAAATCAAAGACCGGGATCAAATGTTTAAGGTTAGCCTTAGTTTGCGTAATAAAGAAATTGACCTTTTTTGGAAAAGGGGATTATTTTTCTGGGGCTTTATAGCATCTGCCTTTATTGGATTCGCAACTTTATATAAAGATAACATTGGCTTATCCATAATTATCGCATGCTTCGGCATGATCTGTTCATTCGTTTTAACATTGGCAAATCGAGGAAGTAAATATTGGCAAGAAAATTGGGAGCAAAAAGCGCATAGGATTGCAGATGAAATTTTAGGGAAATATTTTTCAAAAGAAGAAGAGGTGATGAAAAAGGGTATGTGGTTGCAAGCTCGCAGATATTCAGTTAGTAAATTGGCGATTGCCTTGAGCGACTATTTATTTGGCATCTGGACAATAATTGTTATATGTCAATTAGTATGTTTAATATCTGATAAGCAATGTGTAGATTGTTTAAGATCAATTTTCAAACCTATTATTATCATTGCATCATTAATTTATTTAGTATTTATAGCTTGTAAATGCAAGACTAGTCTGGATAATGAAGAAGCTTCGGAAATCAAAAATGAAAAATAGAAAACGAAAAACAATCTTGCCAGTAAGCTAAAAGTTCCTTGGAGCAGTTTGGCCCACCCCACCCGGCTGGCCTGGTTTAGATCATATATAAAACACTACAGGAAAGTCCTTCGGGTGTATCTTTGAATCTCATTCCAAAATTATCCATATAATTTTGCATGATTCCTAACCCATCTTCCAAAGATAGATCATCTGCTTCATATTTTTGTCTAAATAATTCAATAAGTGCTATGGTTTTTTTGTTAATAATTTTAGATTTATTTAGAGCCGGCTGAATTCTTTTTAATCTTGGAAAATGGTCTATATATGAAAATGCATAAACTATATCTTTAGATGCTTCATCAAAAATTGGTGTTAGATTATTCATGAATTGTTTTATACTACTATTATGAGAATAAAATGAATATACCTCCTCTCTTATTCTTAAATAGTAATCGTCTTTAAGTAAAGATCTAACATGGCCTGCAAAAGTTCCATTTAAGAATCTCATAAGATAACGCGTCTTTTGTTTAAAAACATCATCCATAACGCGAAATGAATTGCGATTGGCGAAATATTCATCGAACAAGATATAAATTTGAGACAAGTATGTCATTCTTGAGGGAGAATCAGTATCAACGCCTCTAAATCTCTTCATATTAATAGCATGACTCAATTCATGCATATAATATATTAGCCTCACCTGGAAGTCATATTGCTTATTACAATAAATAAACCGTGAAAAAACTATTGAAACCCCCTGAGGTATATTTACTGTTTTAGCAGCAACAATTTGACCACGAATTGCCATATATGATTTATCACCAGTCAAGTCTCTAATAGTTTTTTGAAAATCTATTGGGACTATTACTTGATGTAGCTTTACTGTGGGTTCGCATTCATCTAAAAAACCATAAATAAAATTTATTTCTGAAATTATCGCGTCTTTTTCTTCTTCGGTTCCAACTTCAACAATAACTTCCAAATGAATGAACCTCCATAAAAATTATCCCTTAAAAGCAAAGCTTCCCTTAGGAGTCGCGAAAACCGCATTTGGAAAAATGAAATATCCCGCATCCCCCTATCAAAGGAAAAACCTGCGCCAGCACATGCTGGAAAGCCTTTGCCGCCTAATCTCAAAGGCAGGCAGAATATCCAATTTATCTAACCAGAAATCATTCTTTAGGACAAGGAGGAATTTAGTTCTATATAATTTTTGAAAATAGAGTGTCTTAACCTCCCTAGTAAAATGTCCAAAAAAGCAGTGAGCGGCAAAGGCTAGGCGCGGGTTTGGCACCGCCCCTGGCTCACCCCCGGGGGCAGGCTAGTGAAATCTTTCACCTTGACAATCTCTTGTCTAGATATTAATATTGGAACATAGGATTCACAGGTTTATGTCATCGTAACCCTGTTGAAAAGGAGATTTTTTTATGCCGGATATGGAGTTGGAAAAACTATCCATGGACGTGGCGGCCCAGGAGATGCTGAAGAAGGCGGCGGCCGAGGGTGTCGAGACGATCTTTGACCGGGCCAAGACCATGAAGCCCTGTCCCATCGGGGTCGAAGGGGCCTGTTGCCGCATCTGCGCCCAGGGACCCTGCCGGGTGCCGCCTCCCAAGAAGAAAGAAGGCGAGACCGGCGAGGAGAAGAAGCAGCGCATGGGTCTGTGCGGCGCCACCGCCGAGACCATCGTGGCCCGGAACTTCGCCCGCATGGTGGCGGCCGGCACCGCGTCTCACAGCGACCACTCCCGGGGGGTGGCCAAACTCTTCAAAGAGATCGCCCACGGTGAAGCCCCGGGCTATGAGGTCAAGGACGTGGCCAAGCTCAAGAGGGTGGCCAGGGACTGGGGGGTGCCCATCTCACTTGGCGAAGGCGAGGAGGCCAAGGGCCGGGATAAGTATGAGATCGCCAAGGAGCTGGCCGACAAGATTTTGGCGGAATTCGGCCAGCAGGAGGGCGAGATCAACTGCGTGAAGCGGGCCCCCCTCAAGCGCCAGGAGATCTGGCGGAAAAACGGGGTGGTGCCCCGGGGCATCGACATCGAGGTGGTGGAGCTGATGCACCGCACCCACATGGGGGTGGACCAAGACTACCACAACCTGATGAAGCAGTCCACCCGCTGCGCCCTGGCGGACGGCTGGGCCGGCTCCATGATCTCCACCGACCTGCAGGATATCATGTTCGGCTGCCCGGTGCCCATCGCCGGGGAGATCAACCTGGGGGTGCTGAAGGAGGACCACGTCAACGTGGTGATGCACGGCCATGAGCCGCTGTTGCCGGAGATGCTCTTTGTGGCGTCCCAGGACCCGGAACTCATCCGCTACGCCCAGAACAAGGGCGCCAAGGGCATCCAACTGGCGGGCATGTGCTGCTCGGCCAACGAGGTGCTGATGCGCCACGGGGTGCCGGTGGCCGGCAACTATCTGCACCAGGAGCTGGCGGTGATCACCGGCGCGGTGGACGCCCTGGTGGTGGACGTGCAGTGCGAGATGCAGGCCCTGGAGAACGTGGCCAAATGCTACCACACCAAGATCGTCACCACCGACAACCGGGCCAGGATGCCGCTGGCCGAGCACATCCCCTTCGACGAGCACCACGCCCTGGACGTGGCCAAACAGATCATCCGCCTGGCCATCGACAACTTCCCCAACCGCAAGGCCCCGGTGATGATCCCGTCGGTCAGCTCCCCCACCGTGGTGGGCTTCAGCTACGAGACCATCCAGTACCTGTTGGGGGGCTCCATCCGCGGTTCCTATTACACCCTGAACGACAACATCATCAACGGCCGGGTGCGGGGGGTGGCCGGGGTGGTGGGCTGCAACAACTGCCGCACCACCCAGGACAGCTCCCACATGACCCTGATCAAGGAGCTGTTGAAGAACGACGTCATCGTGCTCTCCACCGGCTGCGCCGCCATGGCCGCGGGCAAATACGGCCTGATGACCCCGGAGGCGGCTTCCAAGTACTGCGGCCCGGGGCTGGCGGAGGTCTGCGAGACGGTAGGCATCCCGCCGGTGCTGCACATGGGGGCCTGCGTGGACAACTCCCGCATCCTGATGGCGGCTACCGCCTGCGTCAAGGCCGGCGGCCTGGGCAGCGACATCAGCGACCTGCCGGCCGCGGGCGCGGCGCCCGAGTGGATGAGTGAGAAGGCCATCGCCATCGGCCAGTACTTCGTGGCCTCGGGGGTCTACACCGTCTTCGGGGTCACCTGGCCGACTACCGGCAGCGATCTCCTGACGGATTACCTCTTCCGGGGGATCGAAGAGGAGTACGGCGGCAAGTGGGATTTCGTCCAGGATCCGGAGGAGATGGCCCGGCGGATGATCGCCCACATCGACCTGAAGCGCAAGGCCCTGGGCATCGACAAGGCCCGGGAACGCGTGCTCTACGACATGGCCATGCGCCGGGAATTGGAAGCCGCCGCCGGCGAAGAGCAGTGATAGAAAGAATTTGAGGGAGGGCCGGGGACGTTTTTCGCCTTTTTCTTCAGGGTCCCCCGCCCTCCCCTCAAACTCCCCTGCCAATCCCCTATTAAGGGGATTGGAGGCAGCTCACCTTGGCGGAGGAACTCGCCATGGGAGATTTGGTTCCCCTTAGACTGACCAGGAAAAAGATCCTGCGGGAGGCGCTGCGGGAAATTAACCGGATGTACCAACTGAGCCACGGGGGCGATGACCCCATCCCCGGCGAGGCGTCCCGGGAGTTGTTCGACCTGGGTGTGGTGGATTTTTTTTAAGAGGTGAAGTGGCAGGACTGGCGAACCTATTGCCTGAAGGCCCGCAACCGTTTACCGGATGATCCCACCGATCCCTGATTTGTCTTAAAGTCCCCCTCCCCTCTGAGCCCCTGCCTTTTTGTGGGACAATCTCTGGCGCTCCGACCTTTCTTTACCCCGCGCCGGGGCGCGGTTTTCTATTTGCGTAAAATGGAAAAATCCATTAGAAAAGCTATTAGCCGGGGCACAGGGAGAAATGCCGAGGCAAGATTGTTACGTGTAGGGGCGGGTTTAAAACCCGCCCCTACGGACCGGGCCACAGAGAGATAGGCCCTGGCAAGATTGGTTAACCCCGGATACGAGATCGGCACAGGGCATCCATCCAACCCTTTAAGAAAGATTCCGTCGGCCGATGAAGGACTCTAACGAAAAAGGCGAAAAAAGCGAAAAAAGCGGCAAACCCCATTACTATGGGCACCGGCAGCGCCTGAGAAATCGCTTTCTCCAGGGCGGCTCCCGGGCTTTGCAGGATTACGAGCTGCTGGAACTGCTGCTCACCTTCGCCATCCCCTATTCCGACGTCAAGCCCCTGGCCAAGCAGTTAATCCAGCACTTCGGCTCCTTTACCCGGGTGTTGGACGCCACCCCGGAGGCCTTGATGGAAGTCCAGGGGGTGCGCGACTACTCCGCCACCCTGATCCGGCTGGTAAAGGCCTGCGCCGAATACTATTTAAAGGAAGAGGTTCTGGAGCGGCCCCGCATTTCCTCCCTTTCGGCCCTGGTGGACTACTGCCGCACCGCCATGGGCGGCCTCCCGGATGAGCAGTTCCGGGTGATCTTCCTCAACAGCCAGAACGAAATCATCGCCGAAGAGATCGTCCAGGAGGGCACCGTGAACCAGACGGTGGTCTATCCCCGCAAGGTCCTGGAGCTGGCCCTGAAACACAAGGCCAGCGGTCTGATCCTGGTTCACAACCACCCGAGCGGCTCGCTGACGCCATCGGCGGCGGACCAGGAACTGACCCACTCCCTGGTGAAGGCCTCCCGGTCCCTCAACCTGACGGTGCACGACCACCTGATTATCAGCCGCCACGGCTACTTCAGCCTGGCGGAGAAGAATCTGTTGTAAGTGAGAGGTGATTTGGGGAGGGGGCCAGGGGCCGAGGGGCCCCTGCCCCCTCCCCAAACCCCACCCCCAACCCCCATAAGGGTGGCAGGGGAGCCGGGGCCTTTGGCCCCGACTTCCCCTGCCATTAGTTACAATGTTAATGTAAAGGATACCGGAAATGGAACGCATTTTAAATTTAGACAAAGCCGAAGGTAAAATTCTTGAAGACCTCCGTCAATGCCTGGAATCCATACGCAAGATTTCCAGCAAAGACCTGATATCGGTTAGCCAAGGTATCGATGTTCTAAGGAGATTGCGTAAGGCCGTTTACGAAGACATTAATCAGATACAACATGAGGAGATGGCTCTCAGAGCAGTACGATCACTTCAAGAGAATGACTTTCTCAATCAAAAACTGGATTGGTATTGGAACCCGCGCCAAACCGGAGACGATTCGGAGCCAGACCTGCGAGCTGCGAAGAATGATGATATCGTGCTCTCAGCAGAGGTTACTACCTCTGAAAGGCCAGAGGGGAAGATCGATCAACGTATGAGTGATACTCTCGCTAAATTGAGCAACATGCAAGGGCACAGATTTTACTTTGTGCGAACTGATTCTATGGAAAAACGAGCCAGGACAAAGATCGAAAAAGGCGGGTTACAAATAGTAGTTAGAAATATTTAAGCGGAACCCTCCAAAACCGAAAACCATCATCATGCGATATTCTATAATTAAAGAGATCGCCGCGGTAGTCGGCCCGGAGCACCTCCTCACCGCCCCGGAGGACTGCTGGACCTACGCCTATGACGCCACCGACCAAGCCCGGATGCCGGAGGCCGTAGTCTTTCCCGGCTCGGCGGCGGAGATCTCCCAAATCTTGCGCCTGGCCAACGAGCATCGCTTTCCGGTCACTCCCCGGGGGGCGGGCAGCGGCCGCAGCGGCGGCGCCGTGCCCATAGCCGGCGGCGTGGTCCTGGTCCTCACCCGCCTGAGTCGCATCCTGGAGATCGCCCCCGCCGACCTGGTGGCAGTGGTGGAATCCGGGGTGATCCTGGGGAGACTCAAGGCCGCGGTGGCGGCCCAGGGCCTCTACTACCCGCCGGACCCGTCCAGCGCCGACTTCTGCACCATCGGCGGCAACGTGGCCGAGTGCGCCGGGGGCGCGGTGGCGGTGCAATACGGGGTCACCCGGGACTACGTCCTGGGGATTACCGTGGTCCTGCCCACCGGCGAAATCATCGATGCCGGCAGCCGCACCATGAAAGGGGTGGTGGGCTACGACCTCACCCGGCTGTTTTTGGGCTCCGAAGGCACCCTGGGGGTGATCTCCCGCATCATCCTCAAACTGGTGCCCAGGCCCGCGGCCCGGCAGACCCTGGCCGCGGGCTTCGAAACCCTTACGGCCGCCGCCCGGGCGGTGAGCCAAATCCTCACCGCCGGTTTCGCCCCCACCGCCCTGGAATTCCTGGACCGGGTGACCCTGGGCTGCGTCCGGGAGATGCTGCCCTTCCAGGTTCCCGGCGAAGCCGCGGCCCTGCTGCTGGTGGCGGTGGACGGCCACCCCCATGACGTGGAAGAGCGGGCCGCCGGCATCGCCCGCTTCTGCGAGGAGCAGGGCGCCCGGCCCGTCATCCGGGCCAGAAGCGTCACCGAAGCAGAGGACCTCTGGAAGGCCCGCCAGGTCATCTCACCGGCCCTCCTCAAGGTGAAGCCCCAAAAAGTGAGTGAAGACGTGGTGGTGCCCCTCAGCGTCATCCCGGACCTGATCGAAGGCCTGCAAAAAATTTCACGGCGGCGGGGCCTGGTCATCCCCTGTTACGGCCACGCCGGGGACGGCAACATCCACGTCAATGTCCTCTATGACCGCAAGATCGACCGGGAACGGCAAGCGGTCAACACCACCGTGGAGGACATCTTTGCCCTGGTGCGGGAACTGCGCGGCACCCTCTCGGGGGAGCACGGCATCGGCCTCACCAAGGCTCCGTACCTGAGGATGGAGCTCTCCCAGGCGGCCATTGCCTTGCAACAACGCCTCAAGCGGGCCTTCGACCCCCATGACATCATGAACCCGGGGAAGATCTTCCCGGGCTCCCGGGGCCGATGAGGGAATGTTGCCCGAAAACCTGGGGCGGCCCCATAAGCCGGAGAGTCTCCTTTAGAAGTTCCAAGCATTTCTGAAAGATGAAGACCAGGTTAGCAATTTTTATTCCTTTACAAAATTTTCACAATCGCATACATTAAAACCCAAAAAACCGTGGACCAAATATTGAAGGAGGATATCTCGGCATGGCCACTATAGAATTCAAGGGGAAGACTTTCTCGGTAGACGAAGACGGCTTCCTGGAAAACCTGGACCAATGGTCCCAGGAATGGGTGGATTACGTGAAGGATTCCGAGGGCATCTCGGAACTCACCGAGGAGCATTGGAATGTTATCCACATGCTCCAGGACTACTACAAGAAGAACGGCATCGCCCCCATGGTGCGGATCCTTTCCAAGGTGACAGGTTATAAACTGAAACATATTTATGAGTTGTTTCCCTCCGGACCGGGCAAAGGCGCTTGTAAGATGGCGGGATTGGCGAAACCCACCGGTTGCGTCTAGGCTAATTCCTCCTTTTCCATAAGAGCATACGTCAGAGCAGATTCCCCCACCAGGGAATCTGCTCTCCGTGTTAAGACTTGGAGCGCAGTGAAGATTCTTTTGACATTGGCCTCGTTTCCCTTTACATTCCCACAATAGAGTCATTTAATTCCAATCCCAAAGCCAGTTGCCCCCGCTAGCTGACCGCAGCGAGACGGCCTGGCGTGAACCCTCGATTTACCGGCTGTTCTTGAAATAATGGCAAGAGGAGATGCCCATGGCGCATCCCATGAACAAGATTCTCTTTATAGAACCCCGGGCCCCCCGGGAACATATCTTCAGCCGGGTGGCCATTCCTCGCCTGGGTTCGCTGCTCCTGGGCACCATCCTGCAGCACCAGGGGCGGGAGGTCAAGGTGGTGGTCGAAGATATGGCCGCCCCGGACTACGGGACCCTGGATTTTAAACCGGACCTGGTCTGCATCTCCAGCATCTCCTCCACCGTCCCCCGGGCCTATGAGTTGGCGGATTTTTACCGGGGCCGCGGCACGCCGGTGGTCCTGGGCGGGGCCCATCCCAGTTTTCTGCCCCTGGAAGGCATGGAACACGCGGACTACGTCATCTGCGGCGAGGGCGAAGGGGCTTTGCCGGAACTGGTGGCCGCCTTGGAAAACGACGGCGACCCGAACGCCATTCAGAACCTCTGCTTTCGCCAGGGGGACGCCATCCGCCAGAATCCCTGGCGCCCCATGGTGGAGGACCTGGATGCCCTGCCCATTCCCGATTATGGCCTGATCCACGGTAGAAAGTCCCGGCGGCGCCTGCCCGTCGTCTCCATCGCCACCTCCCGGGGCTGCCCCTTCAATTGCAGCTTCTGTTCGGTGATCCTCATGTTCGGCCGGAAATACCGCGCCAACTCGGTGGATCGCATTATAGAGGAGATCCGGCAAAACGGCCTCCAGGGCTTGCACATCTTCTTCTGTGACGACAATTTCACGGCCAACCGGGCCCGCACCAAGGAATTGTGCGAGCGCATCCTCCAAGAAAATCTGAAGATCGAATGGAGCGCCCAGGTGCGGGTGGAGGCGGCCAGGGACCCGGAACTCCTGGATCTCATGGCCCGCAGCGGCTGCTTCGCGGTCTTCGTGGGCCTGGAATCCATCAACCCGGCCACCCTGAAGGCCTACAACAAATCCCAGACGGTGGAGGGGATCAAGGAGGCGGTGGTCAATTTTCACCGTTTCGGCATCAATGTCCACGGCATGTTCGTCTTTGGCGCCGAAGAGGACCATTACCAGGTGATCCGGGACACCGTCAAGATCTCGCGGCAGATGGACCTGGACTCCTTGCAATACCTGATCCTGACGCCGGTGCCGGGCACCCCCTTCTACCAGGAGATGGAGGCGCAAAACCGGATCATCTGCCGGGACTGGAGCCAGTACGACGGCCTCCACACCGTATTCCAGCCCCGCCAGTTCTCTCCCTTTGAGCTGCAGATGGAGACCAACCGGGCCATGAAGAAGTTTTACTCCTGGCCCTCGGTGGTCAGGCGTCTCATCACCCTGGACCTGTTCTACGCCAAGCTCAAGGCCTACGCCCGCATCCTGTTGTGGAAATCCAACACCCGGCGGAACCGCTACTTCCAGCAGCTCAGGGAGCAATTATTCACCCGGGCCCGTCAACTGCGCCACCGGCGTCCCAGCGGCCACCAGTTGCCCCGGGTGGGCATCCCGGCGGCCATCTGGAACCTGAGCCCCTGGGAGAGCCATCCCCGGGAATTCCTGCTGCACTTTCTGAAACACCTGGGGGTGGAGGTGGTGCAGGATGCCGGCGACGCCCCGGAGGGAACCGGCCCCCTGGCCGCGGTCAAGGGCGAAATTGTCCGGCTGCAGGGAAAGGCCGATCTGGTGCTGCTGCCCATGTGGCAGGGCCTGGGAGAGGCAGCCCAGAAGTTGAAGGAGCTGCCCCAGGAACTGGCTCAGGGGACCATGGCCCGGTTCATGGCCCTGGAATTCAGCCCCGCCTCCTTCTACACCGCCTGCATGGAACTGGGCCTCTGCTTCCGGAAGCGGCTTTCGGGCGTCCGCCGCATCTACTTCCAGACCCTGGCGGAGGTGGGCGGCAAGATTTAAGAAGGGTGGAATTCAGTTTTATTCTGGTTCCCAAGCTCCTGCTTGGGAACCTTTTTTTGTGTGCCGAGCATGTACAGCAGCTTGGAGGTGAAAGTCCTCTACCCAACCTGATGGAGGTGAAGGGTTAGCGAAGCGCAAGGGCGTCGTCGTGAGGCGGGGTCTGAAGGAAGCGTGGAGCAAAGCCACGACCTGACGGACAGGAACCGGATACGAGGCAGGTTTGGCCGGACAAGCGGGCATATGATCGCGAAGTCCATATCCATCAAGGGCCAGGGCTGTAAATCCGGCAGGTGTGTGGCGAAGGCGGCGGTGCTTACCTCGGGAGGCTTGCAACGTGTCCCGGGTGCGGGACTGAGGGGGTCGTGAGGTCCCCTGACCGCGGTGCAGGAGTCAGCAGAGGCCATAGTAGGTGTAGGTTCACCGAAGGGCCGAACGGTATGGAGCGGCAAGTAGGAGGTATCTCTCATGGCGGCCAAGCAGCAGAAGAACCAGATGAAGCTGGCCTTCGCGGCAGAAGGTAGGGGTGAAGCCCCAAAGGCTGCCGGTGAAGGGACTGAAGCCGTCAAGGCGGGGTATGGCACTGAAAGCCCGGCGTCACCTGAATGTCTGATGGAGGAGGTATGTCAGCGAGATAATCTGGTGAGGGCGCTGAAGCGAGTCAAGGCCAACAAGGGCAGCCCGGGGATAGACGGTATGAGGGTAGAGGATCTGGCCGACTATCTTAAGGAGCACTGGCCCCGGATTCGGGAGCAGTTGTTGCAGGGCGCTTATCAGCCGCAGCCGGTCAAAAGGGTGAAGATCCCCAAACCGGGAGGTGGGGAACGCCTTTTGGGAATCCCCACGGTGCTGGACCGTTTTGTTCAGCAGGCGGTGATGGAGGTGCTGCAAAGCTCCTGGGACCGGACGTTCTCTGAGCACAGCTATGGCTTTCGCCCCGGACGGTCGGCACACCAGGCGGTGGCCCAGGCGCAGAGGCATATCGCCCAGGGCTACGGCTATGTGGTGGATATCGACCTGGAAAAGTTCTTTGACCGGGTGAACCATGATATCCTCATGGGCCTGGTGGCCCAGCGGGTGAAGGACAGGCGGGTGCTCAAGCTCCTGCGGGCGTTTCTCAATGCGGGAGTGCTGGAGAATGGCTTGGTAAGCCCAGCTGCGGAGGGGACGCCGCAAGGCGGGCCACTGTCGCCCCTGCTGTCCAACCTGATGTTGGACGTACTGGATCGGGAGTTGGAGAGACGCGGGCACCGCTTCGTGCGCTACGCCGACGACTGTAACATCTATGTGCGGAGCGTGCGGGCGGGTGAGCGGGTGATGGCGAGTGTGAGCCGGTTTTTGGAAAAGCGGCTCAAGCTCAAGGTGAACCAGGGGAAGAGTGCGGTAGCCCGCCCTGGGGAGCGCAAGTTCTTGGGTTTTAGCTTCACCTCTTCCAGTAAGCCCAAGAGACGGATAGCCCCCCAGTCCCTGGCACGCTTTAAGCTGCGAGTCCGCGAACTGACCCGCACTAGTCGCCACCTAACCCCGGCCCATCTGGTGAACCGTCTCAGACTATTTCTGATCGGCTGGCGGGGCTACTTTGGCTTTTGCGAAACTCCTTCGCTGCTGCGGCAACTTGACTCATGGCTCCGGCGTCGCCTCAGGATGATGGTCTGGCGGCAATGGAAGCGAGGCCGGAGCCGATTTGCGGCTTTACGTCGGCTCGGGGTGGGCCGTGATCTGGCGGCCCAAACGGCCGGCAGCGCCCACGGTCCGTGGCGGCTCAGCCGCAGCCCGGCCCTCAGCTTTGCCCTGCCCAACACCTATTTTATCTCGCTTGGCCTCCCGAGGTTAGCACCGGGGAGATAGCTTAACCATCCGAACCGCCGGGTACGGACCCGTACGCCCGGTGGTGTGACAGGGAAAGCCCGCGAGGGCCTACCTATGTCGATTATGCCAGGCTCCGCCTGGCAAGGATTACGAGACAGAAAATTATCCTCTTATTACAAGACGTTGCCCAAGCAGAGCTTGGGCCAGAATTTCCATTCCCAAGCAGGAGCTTGGGAACGAGAAAAGATCCCTGCAAACTCCCCTGCCAATCCCATGAAGAAAATCGGGAAAAGCCGTCCCGTCCGTTCGGCTGATCCCGATTTTTTTATGCCTGCATCTGCTCGCTAAGCGGATCGGACGGGCCGTTCATCCCTCCCCCTCCTTCCCGGGTTCCAAGCCGTAAGCCTTAAGTTTCCGGTAGAGGTGGGAGCGCTCCAGGCCGATCTTCTCCGCCAGCAGGCTGACGTTGCCCTTGCACTCCGACAATTTGCGCCGCAAGAACTGCTTCTCAAAGAGGGCCCGGGCCTCCCGGAAGGAGGGCACCTGGAGAAAGGGGTCGATAAAGTCGTAATCGGCCGCCGGCTCTTGCCCGGAGGCGGCCAGGGGCAGATCGGCCACGTCCACCAAATTGAAGGGGCTGAGGATGGCCAGGCGGAAGACGAAGTTCTTCAGCTCCCGGACGTTACCCGGCCAGGGCATGGCGGCCAGGGCCTCCAGGGCCGCGGGGGTGAAGGTCTTGGCCGGGGCGCCGTTCTCCTGGGAGAGTTCCTGGAGGAAGTGGGCCGCCAGCAGGGGGATGTCCTCCCGGCGCTCCCGCAGGGGCGGCACGCTGAGGGGAATGACGTTGATGCGGTGATAGAGGTCTTCCCGAAACCCCCCCTTGGCGATCTCCTCTTCCAGGTTCTTATTGGTGGCGGCCAGCACCCGCACGTCCACCTGGATGGGGCGGCCCCCCCCCACCCGCTCGAAGCGCTGCTCCTCCAAGATACGCAGAATCTTGGCCTGGGTCTTCAGGCTCATATCGCCGATCTCATCCAGGAACAGGGTGCCTTCATGCGCCAGGTCGAACTTGCCCCGACGCCGGCTGGAAGCCCCGGTGAAGGCCCCCTTTTCGTGGCCGAAGAGCTCGCTTTCGATGAGGTCTTCGGGGATGGCGGCGCAGTTCACCTCCACCAGGGGCTGGTGAGCGCGGCGGCTCAAGGCATGCAGGGCCCGGGCCACCAGCTCCTTACCGGTGCCATTTTCGCCAATGATGAGCACCGCGGCGTTGGTGGGGGCCACCAGGGCCAATTTCTCTCGAAGACGGCTGATGGCGGCGCTTTCACCGATGATCTCCTTGACCGGGGCCCGCTGTTGCCGCAGGCGCCGGTTCTCTTCGGCGAGCCGGGCCCACTCCAGGGCGTTGCGCACCGATAGCAGGATCTTGTCGGCGTTGGGCGGCTTTTCGATGAAATCGAAGGCCCCCAGACGGGTGGCCTTGACGGCGTTCTCCACCGAGCCGTAGGCGGAGACCATAATCACCGGCAGCAGGGGGTGCTGCCTTTTCAGCTCGGTAAGCGCCTCCAGGCCGTCCAGGCCCGGCAAGGCAATATCCAGGAGGACCAGGTCGGGGGTCTCGGCCGCCACCATTTTGAGGGCGGTTTCGCCGTCCGGGGCGGTGAGCACCTCGAAGCCCTCGTCTTGCAAGACCCCTGCCACCGCTCGCAGAATCTGGGGCTCGTCGTCAACTACCAGCAAGGTTCCCGGCATAATCGGCCCTGTGCATGGGAAAGTCAATGATGAATTTGGTCCCCCGGGGGACATTGTCTTCCACCCGGATATGGCCCTGGTGCTCGGCCACGATGGAATTGACGATGGGCAGGCCCAAACCGGTGCCGCCCCGCTTAGTGGAGAAGTAGGGCTCAAAGATCCGCACCTTGTCACGGTCCGGGACGCCCCTGCCGGTGTCAGCTACGCTGAGTTCCACCCTGCCGTCGGCCGGAGTTCTCCGTATAGAGACCATAATAGTCCCGACCCCGTCAATGGAGGCCAGGGCGTTATCCAGTAAATTGAGGAGCAGCCGCTTCACCTGCTCACGGTCCAGGAGCACGGGGGGCAGCTGGGGGTCGGGGTGAAATTCCAGGGCCACCCGGGGCTGAAATTCCCGATAGAGGATCACGGTCTCCTGGACCAGGGCGTTAAAATCCTGGGGGGCCAGGGTCAGTTGGGGCAGGCGGGCGAAGCGGGCAAAGTTATTTACCAGGTTCTGGAGTTCCTCCACCTGGTTGACGATGATCTGGGTGCATTCCTGGAAGACCCGGCCGTCCTCCCCGAGGCGGCCGGCGTAGCGCCGCTGCAAGCGCTGGGCCGCCAGCTTGAGGGGGGTCAGGAGATTCTTTACTTCATGGGCAATCCGGCGCGCCACCTCGCGCCAGGCCGCCAGCCGCTGGGCCCGCTCCAGTTCCGTCAGGTCTTCGAAGACTATGACCACTCCCAGGTCGCGGCCGGCTTCATCCTTGAGCACTGTGGTTTTGAGCAACAGATAAAGGGTCTGGTTGGGCAGGATCAGATGCAGGGGCTTCTCCACCGTGCCCCGGGCCGCGGCGCGGGCCGCGGCCACCACCTCGACCATGCGGTGGTATTCAGCCGGGGGCAGCAGCACCCGGGCCTCCCGGCCCAACACCTCCTCCCTTTTCAGGCGCAACATCTGGGCGGCGGAGTCGTTGATCATGGTGACCTTGCCCGCGGCGTCCAGGGCGATGACCCCCGCGGCCACGTTTTTCAGGAGGATCTCCATGTCCCGCTTCTGGGTGGAGATGAGTTCGTGGGATACGCTCAACTGCCCGTAGGCGGCGGCCAACTGCGCCCTACCCTGCTGCAGGTCCTGGGTCATCTTGTTGAAGGATTGCACCAGAAAGCCGATTTCGTCCCGCCCCTCCTGGTGAATCTGGAAGTCGTAGTCCCCTCCCGCCACTTTCAGGGCGCCCTCGGCCAGTTCCCGGATGGGGGTGGTTAACTCCCGGGCCATGTAAAACCCCAGCCAGATGGCGGCCATCATGGCAATTAAGGTGACGATGATCAGGCCCAGGTAATGGCTCACCTTCAGCGGGCTGAATTGCAAGAGGCGCTGGCGCAGCTCCTGAAGGCTGCGTTCCGCGGCGGCGACCCGCAGCAGTTGAGTTTCGGGAATGGCCTGGCGCACCAGCAGGTAGCCTTGGACCTCGCCGGCGGCGTCGGCCACCGGCGTCAGGAAACTCAGGACTTCCTGTTTGCCGAGCTTCTGGTGGAGGACCGCCTCCGTCGGGGTCTGCGTGCCCCCGGGGGCCGGCCTCGGCAATTCCGGGGCCCGACGCAGTTGGGGATCGTAGCTGGCAGCCAGCGGCGCCCCGTGGCGGTCCAGGACCTCCAGTCCGGTAAGGTGATAATCGGCACGACGCCGCTGGACGAAGGATTGAAGGTAATCTCGATCCCCGCCGGCCAAACCGCCACCTTCCTTCAATTCCTCAGCAAACATGCGGCCATAGGCCTTGAGGTTGTCCTCCACCTCCATGGAGAAGGTGCGGGTCAGATCGATGGCCTTGTCCAGGGACTCCTCCACCTGCCGGTCCCAGGAGTAATCCACCTGGCTGGAGAGGAGCTGCCAGGCCATGAAAATGAGGAACAGGGTGGGGAGCAAGGTGAGGCTGATGAAGGTGAGGACCAGGCGGGTGCGCAGCCGGGAGCCGAAGACCTTGCGGCGCCGCTCCAGGAAGAGTTTGGCCAGGTTGCGGAAGATGAGAAAGGTGAAGAGCAGCAGCAGAAAGGCGTTGATATTCAGGAGGCCAAAGGCCAGGAGACTGCCGGCCACCGGTTGGCCACCCTGGTGCACCAGGCGCACTTCCAGGGTAGTTATGGCCACTACCAGCGCCAGGGTGAGGGCGATGAGGGCTCGTTCCCGCCGGCGCTTGCGAGATTCCCTGAGTTGTTCCGAAGTGGGAGCGCGGTTAGTTTGCATCAGCCTCTCAGCGGCAACCTGACGATGAAGATGCTGCCGGCCTCCGGAGCGGTTTCCAGATCGATGGTGCCGCCGTGGTCGGTGATGATCTTGTGGACCACTGCCAGTCCCAACCCGGTGCCTTTTTCCTTGGTGGTGAAAAAAGGGTGAAAGATCTTGTTCCTGACTTCCAGAGTCATGCCTTTTCCGGTGTCCCGGATGGAAAACCATAGCTGGCCTTTCTTAGAGCCGCTGGCCAGGATGATGCGGCCATCGGGGCCGGTGGCCTCCATGGCGTTCTTGAGGAGGTTGAGCAATACCTGATTGAGCTGGGTGGGGTCGGCTTCGATCGAGGGCAGGTGGGAGTCCAGCCGCTCTTCCAGGTTGACGCCCTTGTCCTCGGCAGCCGGGCTCATCAAGGCCTGGACCTCCCGGATAATTTCATTCAGGTTGACGCGGCGCTTTAGAGGATGCACTGGCCGCAAAAAATCCCGCAAATCGCCGAGGAACGACTCCAGGCGCTTGACTTCCTCTTGGATGACCCGGAGTTTCTCCCGGTGGGCGGGATCGGTAAGACGCCGCTCCACCTGGCCGGCCAGGCCGCCGATAACCATGAGGGGATTCTTGATTTCATGGCTGACGTAGGCCGCGGCTTCGCCCACCGCGGCAAAGCGCTCCGAATGTATCAGGCGGTCCTGGGAATCCACCAGTTCCCTGGTCTTGATCTCCACCTGGCGGGCCAAGGCCCTGCTAAAGACCAGGGCGCAGGCGATCAAGACGCCGCTGGCCAGCACCACCACCGCCAGGAACAGACCCGCCAGAAACAGCTCCTGGTGCAGCACCACCTGCACTTTGCCGGAGACTTCCTCCGCCGGGGCCACCACCGCCACACCCCAAAGGTTGTGGCCCGGATCCTCCAGGTCGGTCACGGTGATCAAGCCCTTGGTGAAGGTGATGGGGGTGTAGGCCGCCAGCTTGGGCATCAGCCCCACCTTTTGACGGTGCCAGCCGGAGTCGTATTCCGTCATCCCCTCCTTGCCCGCCAGAAGAGCGGCGTTGAGTTCCCGCAAGCCCCGGAAGTCGATCTCGGGATTACGGGCGATGCGGACCTGCATGGCATCGTGGCCCACAAAATCCTTTTCATAATGGGCCAGGAAGATCTGGTCCTGATCGATGATCCAGGCATAGCCCGTCTGGCCGGAGCGCACCCCGGCAGTCGCCTTTTCACAGATGAAGACCGGATCCAGGAGAAATTCCACCACCCCGGAAAAGACCTGGTCCCTTCCCCAATAAAGGGGGGTGAGGAAACGCATGACCCGGCGCCCCTTCCAGGGGGGATCGGCATAGTCGAAAGTCTTGCTCAGAAAGAGGCGGCCGCGATGGGCCGGGTCACGAGCCCACCGCAGATAAGCGGCAGGCAGCGCCGGGTACCCGGCCGGCAGAGGCGAGGCCCCGGCGCTAAGGTCCTGCACCTCCTGCCCGGCGGCGTTGTAACGGCGGATATCCAGGATGCCGAAGCGCCGGTGCCGGCCAAACCTTTCCGCCATGACGTCGTTCAGCTCCCGCTCCCGGGGCAGGGCGCTTTGAAACAATCCGGCATAGCCCATGAGGGCGCTCTCCAGAAGGTCGAAATAGTAGTCCACATTGTCGCCAATCTTCCGGGCCAGCATCAGTTGCTGCTGGTTGAACTGGTCTTTCAGGATAACTTCTACTTTCAGATTGAGTTTCTGCCAGGAGGAATAGAAGAGAAGGGTGAGGACCGCGGCGACGGTCAGGATGAGGCTAATGGTCACTGGCAGGGAGATGGCTCCCAGGGTCCGGCTGGCTTTCATCCTGGTATAATCCCTTAAACATTATATGTTTATCATTCTTGCGGGGCCTTGGCAAGCATGGGCTGGGAGGGATTGGCTCAGGGTGGCGTGAGGCTCCAAACAAAAATACCAAAAAATATGAGATTCCGGCCAGGTGAGAAAGCAAGGGTTAGGGGCTAGTGGCCGGGGAAGTCGCCTACGAAGGCCAGATCACGGCGTCCGTGGAACTGGACCAGCGCTCCAAAATGAAGAAACGTGCACTTGCACTCTAAGCCATTTGGGGGAAAATTTTTATCATATATTGAATTTATTACCAATTGGTAACTTACAAGCGATGGGGCGGAATGGAAAATGCGGCCTTCGCTTCACCCCCACGGGCGTGGGGACAACGGGAGTCCCATCATCATAGGTGACGCCGTTATCGGTTCACCCCCACGGGCGTGGGGACAACGTCAACAAACATCTCATCGCCCTGCGCTCGGTCGGTTCACCCCCACGGGCGTGGGGACAACGATTATAAATTCAGTCAGCACAATCCCGATGCCGGTTCACCCCCACGGGCGTGGGGACAACCGGTAGGGGCGGGTTCTACCCGCCCAGGGCGGCGGTTCACCCCCACGGGCGTGGGGACAACTGCTGAAGAAGGCGGCCAATGCCGACCTGATCGGTTCACCCCCACGGGCGTGGGGACAACTCGTGCGCCCGCACCATGATCTGGCGGGGAACCGGTTCACCCCCACGGGCGTGGGGACAACGTTACCCTGGTGCCGTCTCCCGATCCGGTCAACGGTTCACCCCCACGGGCGTGGGGACAACACTTAGCCCACTTGCGCCATTGATTCCTAATCCGGTTCACCCCCACGGGCGTGGGGACAACAGCTCGCGCCCCTCCAGAAATTCGGCGTATTTCGGTTCACCCCCACGGGCGTGGGGACAACTTCATGTGCCCCACGCATTTTTGCAGTTTTTCCGGTTCACCCCCACGGGCGTGGGGACAACCAGCTTTGGACTGGTCCGCCATCCCTTGTCGCCGGTTCACCCCCACGGGCGTGGGGACAACTATAACCAGATAAAACTCGAATACCTGGACCGCGGTTCACCCCCACGGGCGTGGGGACAACGGCAAAAGCATCATCCTGGCGGACCGCAAATTCGGTTCACCCCCACGGGCGTGGGGACAACCACTTGTTTGATTTTCCGTCGCCCTCTTAACTCGGTTCACCCCCACGGGCGTGGGGACAACTTCGGCTCGGCGTTGCCGAACAAGGCCACGCACGGTTCACCCCCACGGGCGTGGGGACAACTTAATCTTCTTGAACCCGATGCTTTCGGTTTCCGGTTCACCCCCACGGGCGTGGGGACAACGACGCCTATTCCAAATGCGGATGGCCTCTTTCCGGTTCACCCCCACGGGCGTGGGGACAACGAGGTCCCCATGATCATGGCGGTTCTGGACGCCGGTTCACCCCCACGGGCGTGGGGACAACTCCGGTCTTTGTCGCCGATCTCTACCAATTCACGGTTCACCCCCACGGGCGTGGGGACAACTTATGACCGGGTTTGGGCTGCCATAGTCAAGGCGGTTCACCCCCACGGGCGTGGGGACAACTAGCCAGGGGGCCTCGGGTCCGGCAGAATATACGGTTCACCCCCACGGGCGTGGGGACAACCCTTCTCAAAGTCCCGATCTACGGTACCCGAATCAGGAAAAGGCCCTCGAAGTCTTGCACCTGTCGGGTCGGGTCTCCGTGCATGCGGATGGCAAACCCCTGCTCCCGGTTGTAGCTGTGGATCATGGTGCAGCCGCCGCCTCGGGACTCCTGGCAAACCTTCTCCCACATCAGGTCCCGTACCATCCCCGAGACGCTGCCCACGAATACCCCAGTCTTGGGTTCCAACAGCCACCGGGTTAATTCCCCGCGGAGCCCCACGGGTACCCGCTCAAGAATCAGGACCACCATCGTCTTCTTCCTCCGGTTCCGGCTCTCCGAAATTTTGGCCGCCGACCAGGTTGCCGGCTTCCGGGTCCCAGAGGTCACCGGGCAGGGCCGCATCGCCGTCAAAATCGGCCCCGGCGGTGGCTCTGGTCTTATTTTTCAGGTCCAGGGCGAACTCCAAATCCAGAACGATCTGCTTCAGGAGGCCCTGTTCATTAAAGGCATCCCGGCAAGCCTGGCGTACCCGAGTTTCCAGTTTTTCCAGGCCCCGGGCCGTCTCCCCGAAAGCAATGGGAATGGAGACCCTAGTCTTGTAGAGGTCGGCGACATCGTACACAAAGGAGAGCATCTTGCCGGTGTGGATGAACCCCAGGGCCGAAGACAACCCCACAGCCTGGATACCGGCCTGGCAGATGCCATAGAGACAGCTATTGGCCGCCGAGAGGGCTCGATTCACCGGGTCGGCCGCGTCCCAGGCGTCTCGCCGGTAAGCTCGCCCCTGCCAGGGAACGCCGGTCTCCCGGGAGGCCCGAGCATAAGCCTCCCTCACCCGGACCCCCTCATTGCCCCGGATCTGCTGCAGGGTGAGGCCGACCTCCAGAGGTTCCGGGAAGCGCATGCGGTACATCCGCAAAACTACCTGGAGCCGCAGTTCCGGGTCAGCCCAAAGGCGCGCCTGGTGCAGCAGGTTGTTGGCGTTGCGAGTCAAGCCCTGTCCGTGGGAGTAAAAGCGCACGCCGCCTTCCCCCACCCAGTACACCAGGCAACCGTTATCAGCCAGGGCGGCCACCGCGGCGTGGGTAATAGAGGTTCCTGGCCCGAGCAGGAGCAGAGCCAGGCTGGCGCAGGGCACCGGCACCTTGCCGCGGGCGTCCCAGAAGGCGATGGCGCGGGCCTCCTGTTCAATCTTGCAGTGCTCCAGGTAAAGGTAGCTCCAGCCGTCCCGGAATTTGGGGAGAATATGCAGATCTTTGATTCTTATGTCGCCTCCGCAGGGAGTGAGTTTTGGCAGGGCACTAGCGAAAGAAGACCGAAGCCGAAGGCTTTGCCAGGCCCAATGCCGTGGATAATAGTTTCCTGAATACGAGCGGGGTCGGTGACATTGAGAATACCGTCGTAACGGACAGAGCGCAGACGATGCCCATAGCCGTCCTGTGTCTTATTCACATAAATATAGCCCGGTTGAACATTGGTGCAATCCTCCTTAACAGAGAACCCCGCCGGTTCGGCCCGGCGAGCGAGCCAGTCGAAGAGTTGTTCATCCCGTACGGGAACGCGTTTACCTTCCCACTTCTCTTCAATGGGCTGTCCGTCTGCTTCGAGGGAATCCTTGCGGAGCCGTCTCGTCGGATTAGCTACGAGGCGGAAGAGAAGACTCTGTCCTTCTGTGAAATAAAGATCGAATGATTTCATCTCCGGGGGAGCAGCCAAAAGATAACGGGCGTTGTGAAAGGCGTAGTCCCAGTCGGGCCTTACGGCAGATTGTACGAGAATCACTGCCCGGCCGCCGGGCCGGGGATCGATGCGGAAGAGAAAGCCGGAATCCGCCTTGCGTGTTACATGAACCTGGTTGTTGCCAAACTCCTCCGGTTTGAAAGATTTAAGGAAGTCGGCATCATCGGATTTTCGGGAGGGAGAAGGAAACGCCATGCAAAGGCGCTGGTGGACATGATAGAGGTTTCGCAACCACAACCGTCCGGGTCTGGGGCGATCAGGGTTGTCACCCACGTCAATCAAGAGAGAGGACAGGTACATATCTCTATTCCACCTCCTCAGCGGCAAGACGCCGACGGCGGGTCTCCAGCGACCGGAATTTGATGATTTCTTCTCGCTTCCGGATGATCATGTCTCGCCAGCGCGGCTCTTCGGGATTGATGCGGTCTAAGCCCATGCCCAAACCGTATTCAAGCATCGTCACGGCATCGTGGCAGAGTCGGCATAGGGAGCGCAAATCGTCCGTCTCTTCATTGCCCCCGGCCCGCCGGTACGTGATATGTTGCACGGTCGTGGCTGGAGACTTGCAAAAGAGGCACAGCTTATGGTCGCGGTCAAGCCTCTCCTGTCGTCTCTTTTTGTATTCCGTGTTGCCATAATCTGCTCGTGTGCGCTGCGGCCGTGGCGGGTCATTCTGCGCCGGTACCTCGTCGTCGTCGCCCACCCCTAATCCCCTACGCATGACGAATCGCGGGTGGTGCGAAGGGGGCTCGAATGAAAGGGGCACATCATACCAGATGAGCGCATCATCGGGCGCTTCGGGCTGTTCAGACGTCGGCTCCCAGTCGAGCAGGCAATCCACGGTTGGCGGCCGCTGATCTTTCTTAAGCCGTCGGCGCCAGGGAACCGCTTTCAGCACTGAAAGCAAATCCGGAAAATCGCCGGCCGGACGCTCCAGCAAAGGGCGAGACGGAGGGCAGGACTTTCTGCCGAGGTAAAGCGTCCATTTGGGCGCTTTCATGGCGGCCTCCAGTTGGGCAATCAGGCCCGGTTCGCCCTGCAGGGCGACGAGGAAAGAGGCATCGCAGAGATATTCGCGCCGGGTGAGCATCGCGCCAGGTTTGGACTTCCCCTCGCCTTCGGCAATGCGCATCTGCATTCCCGCGCCGACCGTGTGATAATCCCACCAGCGCACGCCGGGCCGGTCAATGCGCACGCCCATACGCAGGGCGCCGAGCTTTGGAAGCCATCCATCACTCGCCTCTGGACGGGAAACTCCCAATGCCGCGCAGAGCATCCCTATTACTCCAGACTTTGTCGGAGCTTCAGATGTACGCCTGATGACAAATTTCGATTGCTGATCGCCCCACGCCTGAATGGGGCCTTCAAGGCGGAGAAACAGTGTATTGGCCCTCATCGGGCTACCTCCGATTTTACAACAACCTTCTGGACTTCCTTCCACTCATAGCCAAGTTCCTTGATCACAGCAAGGATCAATTCTTCGAGCGAAGCGATTTCCTTCTTGTCTTCCACAATGCTCAAGGGATATCGGAGATTGGGCGAGAACCAGAACCGCTTTTTCGGCTTACCGTATCCGGTGTCCATGTCGTGAACGTATTGGCCAAGTTGCGCGATGCTCTGGGATATGATATCTCGCTCGCCTTGACTCACCGGTCTGGCAAAAGAGTTGGCGTAACTGATGGGCGCGTTTTCCCTGATCTCAACCAACATTCCATCGGGAGGATTGTGCGCGGCGAAGCTGTTTTGTTTGCCAGTGGGGTTGACCAACGCGGCTCCTCGAATGAACGCTCCGACGGTATGTGCGGCCAGTTCCTTATTGTCCCTAAGATTATTGATCAAGGTTTCCCAATGGATGGAGAAGTACTTATAGAAACAGGCCGATGCAAACATTGCTTCATCCACATAGCCGGCGCCCGCATCTTCGCCGGGAATATCATCGGCGGCGACATAATAATCAACTTCGGGGCGGGCCTCGTGAGTCGATATTGCGTGGGCCACCTGAAGCGCTGCCTCAACGGTGGTATTCAGTTTTTCCCATATCTTAGAGGATTTGTCGGGCTCCAACATGCGCCCTGACAATGCCATGTCCGGGACTGCCGTTCGCTCGGCAATCAGTTTGCCGAACTGCTTTGCCAATTCATCATCATTTTTTCCTTTGTCGTTTTGCAAGAGCTTTATCATCTCGTCAATTGCTTCTTGAGTCGTATAGACAAGTATCTTGCTCTTATCACTTTCCTCAGCATCCTGCTGTTTCGATTTCTTAGGCTTAAATCCACAAACATCGAGAATCTTTTCTGCGCGTTTCTTCACATCCTTGCCGTTCACTTTATTTGCGATCTCTTCCGCCAAGCGCCGCGTACGAATGCCGCCGAGCAACTTCTTGAACTCCTCACTCATGCGGATACTACGTTTGATGCACTGGCTGGAAATGCGCGAGCGCAGTACCCCGCCGAAATAACAGGTTTTGGGCGCGCCCAGGTCGTCCCGGTTGAGGTTGGCCGGGCTGTGGTTTTGAATGGCGTGAATCTCGATTAACATGACTGTCCCTCCTTTTAAAATTTTAAAAATTGCTTCGCCCACTCGAGCCGCGTGGATTCGCGTTCCCAGATGGAAAGATCATCCGTAAGTGTTGCCCAGTCGAATTTCAGGTCTTTTGAGGCGAGCAAGCCAAGCGCCCATCGCAGGTCAGGTTCGATCTTTCCAAGTGGCTGAGTCAGCATCCTGTCGAACTTTTGCGTGAAACGCTTTTTCTTTGGATCGTTATTAGGTTGGCATCGCGAAAGCTGGCGGGCGAGCGTCTCGCCGGGCGACCGCGGAATCGGACGAAAGGCGTAGAGTTTAGCTATCAGCCAGGCCACTTCGCGGCGAGGTGTGCGCTCACTTTTCGCCCGAAGCGGCCACCACAGGCCCGTGAACAGATCAAAGCCGTCGACCGTTTCATCGAGACCCTGTCCCGCGTGCTTGCGCAGCAACCCGAGTTCACCGGACTTCATACGTGTCAGGTATTCAATGTACTGCTCCGTTGAAGTCATTTAACCCCTCCCTTCTTCCATCCGGACTATTTTGACGCCTTGGTATTTGGCCGCATGTGCGGCTTTACGTCGGCAATCTGTTTCCGCCTCTGCAACGCAGCAGTCGTGCAACCCGGAGAAAGTGATTTGGCGATGGCGGCCATCATCGGACTATATTTGCGGGCCGCCTGTTCCCATGCATCTTCACCTCCTGTAATCAATTCGCCCGCTTTCGCGGAGACCCTGCCTTCGACATGGGGGCGGATAGCGGTGACCATCGGCCGGATCTCGATATGTTTTCGTGAAGATGCTTTCGATCTTACCTTACGAACAAGATTCGAACCTTCTTTCTGCCACATCTCAATCTTTTCGATATTTTCTTGAACCCGCTGATAATCTGGCGCGCAGGGAAGAGGAATCTCATATTCCATCGCCTCAAGGTACTTGTCATTTTGCACTGTAGCAAAGCCGACAACCCATAAGCTTCTTTTGCCGTTAGCTTTTTGTCCATGAAGAATCCCGGCCATTATCTTTGCCCATTGGCCCGCCGCCCCATCGGAGGCGCCAAGGGCATTAGCTGGTTTAACAATGTCCTTACTGTCACGAATAACATTCGGGTCCCACCATATTCTGCCTCCATCTGACTTCGTGCTCCCGATACCAGCAAACACACATTGCCGGATCAGATACTCTTTACGCCCGCATGAGATGCAGTTGGTTTCAGGTTCCTCCGGATTGTCCAACCAAACGCGACGCGGTAGCCAGGTTAATCCCGTAAGCAAAGGAATCTCGTTTGTTTTGGAGAGCTGTAAATCTGAATTTTCCCATGCAGGTGTTCCCAAGTTGGAGGATGATACTTGCCGCCATGAAAGCCGCAGGGTTTCGGCAAGCGATGAACCTAAAAGAACGACATAAATCGGTGGTTTTGCATTGATGCCGGGCGGCTTGCCACGTCCCCCGGATGTAGCAAACAATGGCATCCGCAACAACCCCATGGCACAACAAGCCGGACACAAGCCATTTTTTTTGTCTGTCGAATGTCGGAAGTGCCAAAAGTTTGTGCCTGTGGGCACCTCTTGCATAAGGTAGTTGGCGGACAGTTTTTCGCTTTTGCCAGATCCTGGCTTGCGCTGATAGAACCGATTTCCATCACCCAGCAGAATGAAATTGTTTCTTTTATCATTGAGTTTTGTGAACCAATTCGAGGGTAACAAGTCTCCAGAGATCAATGCCTCGCCGTCCGGGGGATTCCCTTGGCACCAATAAAGAAGCGCGAGAAGGAAACGCAGGATTGCCATGCGGTCCATGGGATTGTTGGCCGCGATTTGACGAATCCGGTCTGCTTGCGTGAGAGCCTCAATAATGCCCACGCGATTGGTATTCCCATTTTTCCATAGGACAGGGATCCACTTCTCTTGGAGCAGGTTATAGTTCACGGCTTTCTCCTCTCTTTTCTTCTCAAAAAGCTCTATTTATATTCGTGAAAGTATGACTTCGACATATTCCCCGAGATTTCGTTATTTGCTTTTATTTGCTGATATATATCAATATGGTTGACCATTCTCAATTTATCATGATTATCTACGAAAGAAAAGGCAGGCGGAACCTGAATATCAGGCAGATGTGGTGAAACAGTGTACGGGTAAATCGGGGTACTCCGGTTGATGTCCTGATGGCTAACCTGGATCTAAAAATTATCCATGCCACTACCGGCCACTGATCACTGACCACTGTCCTTACCGGCCTTTTCCTGCTTGCAGGCCTCCCAGATGGCCTCCATCTCTTCCAGGGTGGCGGTCTCCGGGGTCTTACCTGCCTTGGCCAGGGTGCGCTCCACCACGTGAAACCGTTTGATGAACTTGTAGATGGTGCGCCTGAGGGCCCTCTCGGAATCGAGGTTCAGGAAGCGGGCCACGTTTACCAGGGAAAAGAGGAGATCCCCCAGCTCTTCCTCCCGGGCGGGGTTGGCAGGGCCGGTGAGGGCCTGACGGAATTCTTGCCATTCTTCCTCCACCTTGTCCAGGGCCCCCTGCACCTGGGGCCAGTCGAAGCCCAGGCGAGCCGCGGCCTCCCCCAGGCGGTGGGCCTGAACCAGGGCGGGCAGCGCCGGCGACACCTTGCCCAGGGCGCCCGGGGCCACTTTGCCCTCCCGGGCCTTGGCCTGTTGCCAGAGGCGCCGCAGGTCCTCCTGGGTCTTGGCCTCTTCACCCTTGAAGACATGGGGATGCCGGTGGATCATCTTGGCGGCGATCCCGGCCACCACTTCCACCAGGGAAAAGTCGCCCCGCTCCTGGTAAAGGTCGCTTAAGAAGACCAGGTGCAGCAGCAGGTCTCCCAACTCCTCCTTGATCTTCTCGGGGTCGCCGCGGTCCAGGGCCTCGATCAATTCATAGGCCTCTTCCAGAACGTAGGTCTTCAAGGTCTCCGGGGTCTGGAGGGCGTCCCAGGCGCAGCCGCCGGGGCCTCGCAGTCGCCGGACAATGGCGGCAAATTCATTGATCATGGCCCCGGGGTCGGCATCTTTCCCGTTCATCTTCAAAAAGTTCCCTTCTAAGGGGCGATGGGCAGTCCTAAGGAACGGCCGGAGCCCTCAAGCCCCCCGCCCCACCGCGGCCGCCGCCTCCTCGGGCTTCTTCCGCTCCAACCGTTCTTGCCAGCGCTGCAGGTTGTCCTGGAGCCACTTTTTAAAGTCCGGGGGCAGCAATTCCAGGGTCTGGCGGCTGAGATGGGTAAGTTCAGGGGCGGTGCGAGATTCCTTGAGGAGCCGGGATTCCCGGGGCAGGAGCATGGCGAGAACCATCAAGCCGAAGCCGATGAGCAGCGCCCCCTTGACCAGGGCAAATAGGGCCCCCAACAGACGCTCGAAAAAATCGAGATGGAGGTGGTACAGGAGGCGTTGGAGGGCATTGGCCACCACGTAGGTGAGCCAATAGACCACCAGCAGGATGAGGACAAAGGCGATGACGCGGGCATACTGGGGTTCGGCGATCCAGCGCGAGAGGATCTCCCCTAGCCGCAGGTAGGTATAGGCGGCGGCCACCACCCCCGCGGCCAACCCCACCACGCCCGCCAGTTCCTGGAACAGGCCCCGATAATATCCCCGGATGGTAACCAACCCGAGCAGGATCAAGATCCCCAGGTCCAAGAGGTTCATGGGCGCACCTGTTCCATGAGATGAACAGGACCTATCAAAAAAACCGGGAACCGTCAACCCTGCTCCATATTGCCCCCATAGATTCGCCGGAGGAGGCTGTTAGGGCTTCCATCGTTCACGATCATAGGGCCAAAAAATAAAGGACTCAGCCAATAACTGAGCCCTTAGATTTGTTAGGTTTTCTTATGAGGGGTTAAGGCTTAGGAGGCGGATTGACCTTTGCCGCATCGACAGATAGAGGGGTAGGCTTGTCTTGTTTCTGTATTCCTATTTTCACCAGAGGAACAATCACTCCTGGAACGACATCTTCTTCAGCGGGGCCAATCTTGATATTCCCAGCCTGAAGACCAAGTTGCACGACCACACTCCATAATCCTTCATGAAGCCCATGATGCTTGATCAGCACTGTCGCAAGTTCTTTGTAAGAAAAGGTTATTAATTGTGGATCACCCATTTCCAGCCTCCTTATCGAAGGAAAATTGTCCGCCTGGACCAGCCAGTTTCGGTCCACCAGACCATAACTCGGAGTCCAGTTTCAGTCCACCAGACCCTAACTCGGAGATGGAATTTTTAGTTGTTATCATATTCACAGAACCTATAAAGTTGAAAATAGTAGAAGAAGTCAAAGCTGTCGCAAATATTGCTTCCAGCCTATTATATAGATGTTCGGCGAAATCCTCAGCGCCTACCCTTGCGGCGATAGCAGTCAAAAAGAACTGATTGAGGCTAGTATCATCCATTTCAGCAAACTTTGCGGCCTGTTTATGGATGCTCCTTGGAATGCGGAGGACAGTGCGTCCCGAAAAATCGTGAATTGCGAAAGGCGCAGGAATTTCCTGTCCTTGACTAAGGGCGGCCTCAATCCAAGATTCGGCAACTCTTTCGAGATTTGTGTAAGCTTCGGCGGGGGTTTGACCTTCTGCAAAACACCCTCGAAACTCCGTTATCTCGGCGAAGTAGGTTCCATCACCCGCAGGAATAAGAGTTCGGGAATACGGTTCACTTAGATAGTCCCTGGCTGTCTTATTCATTGTTAAATCCTTTCCTCGTTTGTATTTTGGGTTTATTGAGAGCTTCTTCCCATTGGTGGACATCCTCATCAAGCTGATTGAGGGCACTAAGCGCCGTTAACGGCTTTAAGGCCTCCGGGTGTGAAGGTATGCGAAGCGGGGGTAATTGCGGAAAAACGGTACTGATATACATGGGCTCCCCTCTCCTTTTTTTCTTACGCCTCCTACCGAGAGATTTGGCTATGGCCTCCAATTCGTGGCTTTTAATATTGGCTGGCCTTGATCGAAGTTCATCTAGTTGGCCACGCAGCCTGTCTAGCCGTTTTAAATTCGTGATACCATATCTGATACCACCAATATATGTCTGTCAAGAATTAATGCAAGAGTTAGGAAAAAAATTAGGGGTGGCCCCGCCTGACCAAATTAGGACAATACGGAGATTCCGGCATAGGGACACTATCGAGATTCCTGGGCCAGGCGGACGGCCCCGGCCAGGGCCTCCGGACCGTGGTCGCCCAAGGCCCGGGAGGGAAAATAGAGGAGCTGCTCCACCAGGAGGTCCTGGTCCGAGTGGCCCCGGATAAAGCGGATCCGGCCCCGGGCCAGCATTGGGGACAGGGTGGCCACCCGGCTCTCTCTGGCCAGCCGCGGGCTAACCCCCTGAAGGGGCGGACGGCCGCCCTCCTCCCGGCCCAGACGCTCAAACTCCTGGAACAGCAGCCCCTGGAAGAGCGAGTTCGCCACCCCCAGAATCTCATAGGGACAGCGGCGGTGGCGGTGGCAGATGCCCCGCAGGGCCTCCTCCAGAGTGCCCCGGCGGATGAAGGCGTCCATGACGTAAAAGATCTGCTGCCGTCGGTCCCAACCCACGGTGACCGCCGCCCGGTAACCGGCGCCAGCCCCGATCTCCAGAGATGGCTCGAAAAAGCCTGCCACCAGGAGTTGCCGGTCTTTGAGGATATCCGGATGGTAGTAATGGATCCACTCTTCCCGGAACAATCCCGCCTCCGGCAGCGGTTCGTTCATCTTCTCCCGGTTGAAGGCCACCCTGCCCAGGAAACGCTTCTGCAGCTTGAGGCGCTCAGCGGGATAGCGGGCCTCCCAGAGGGAGCTGCCGTCTTCCTGCACCGCCTGGTAGATGCGCCGCCGGAAATGGCGGAAGGGTTCCTCATTGCCGGTGATCATCAGGTGCAGGGCGCTTTGCCATCTGAGAATGGTACCGAGGATCAGCAGGTTGCCCCCGGCCTCCAGGGAGGGGAGGACCTCCAGCTTCACCCAGTCCAGGATCTGACGGACAATCTCGGGGTCGGCCACCTCTTTTTTATCTTTTCCATATTTTTCGTATTTTTTGTATTTTTTGTAAGGGTCGGTTTCCAGATCGTCCAGGATCACCAGGTCTGGGCGGTATGGCTGCCTTAAAGAAAACTTCAGGCCCCGGAGGCGCTGACCCCGGCCCCGGGCCTTCACCCGGATGCCGTTGGCGGTGATGAAGTCGTCCACCGGCCGGCCTTCGCCAACTCGCCGAAATCCTGGTGCAGCCTCTGATTGTAAAGCAACTCCAGGTAGAGGTGGCCGGTGAGGTCGCTGGCCCGGTCCTCGGTGTCGCTCCCGATGATGATGAAGCGCCGCCGCCGGAAGCAGATCTGCTGCAGCACGTAACCGAAGACACTCGTGGTCTTGCCGAACTCCCGGGGGGCGGCCACCACCGCGGCAAGGCTTTCGGGTTTCGGAGTTCCCGTTCCGGCGGCCGCGCCATCTGGGCCAGCCGGCGGGTCGCCCGTATCGGACGGTGGCTCCAGAAGCTTTACCAGCTCATAATGGAAAGGCGCCGACACCTGGGAGAAGTGATGGGGCAAATAGGTGCGGCAGAAATAGAGGGGATCGGCCGCGGCCTGCCTTAGCCGCTGCTGCTGTTTTTCTTCGTTTTCCGGCCAAAACGGCGCTTCCAGGGTGAGCCGCGCCAGCATCTCGTCGGCCCGCCGGCGGAACTCCGGTTTGGTCAATTTTTCTTTCAGAGTTTTTACCTCTGCCCCCGCTCTCCCACGATTCATGCCTTGCCCCATTTCCCCAGCAGCCGCGACCTGCCAGCAGACGGCGGGGAGCCGCGGCCGGGCGGACCTTAGCTGGCCCGGAGCGGTCTGGCGGCTCCTTGACAAAAAAGACAAAAAAGGCAAAAAAGACAAAAATTTAAGAAAATTCCTCCTTAATCCGCCTCAGCCAGTTTCTCTTGCACCGCGCTGGCCAGGATTCTCAGGGTGCCGCTGTTAAGCTTGATCCCCCTGAGCCGGCCCTCCCAGAACCAGCGATACACGGTGGACCTGGATACCGCCAGTTGCCGGGCCACCTCCCGGGGCCGCATCAACTCTTCTCGGTTCATCTCTACCCATACCTCCTTTCCGTTTCTCCACCTTCCTTTCAAGATTCATGTCGTACAGCAAGAGAGTTGTCCGCATCTGTCCCGAAATTCGCTCAACTATCGACTGTAGGGGCGGGTTTTAAACCCGCCCCTACGAGCCAATTGAGACCCCTGGGAAAATCTCAGTGAGCTGCCATGAATAATCAAAATATCTGAGATGCGCCTGGATGAGGTGCGACAGCCGGGGGCGTCCCCCTGACAAAAAAACAAAAAAATAAAAAAAACAAAAATAACCAAAAACCCGCATGGGGATTTTCGCAGAGGTCGCACCTCGATATTAGAACCCGAACCTGGAGACTGGAATGGTGGCCAAAAGGACGACGATTTAAGGGGCCTTCTCTTAACCCCTAGAATCAACGGCCAGATGCCCCCCTGATTTAGGTAGGCTTTAGGAACGGCAGGTTATTTTACCCATTATATCTGAAAGTTATCCAGTAGAGAAATTTGGTCCTGCCCTTGCAGCAGTAAGCTGGCGATGATACAACTCTCACCCCGCAGAGGAGGTGGAATCATGGATTTGCTGCAGCATAAACGGTTTTTCCGGCCGGACGAAGTAGCCGCCATCCTGGCCCTTTCCCGTCGCACCATCTACCGCATGATCCGGGATGGGCGCCTGCCTGGGGTGAAATGGGGCTCCGGCCCCTGGCGCATCCCCCGGGAGAGCCTGGCTGGAATATTTCCCGAGGACCCGGATTCCTGGATGGTTACCCCTTAACGGTCCCACCAGAGGTCGAAGGCCAGGCGGGGGCGGTCCCTGCCCCGTCCCGAACCTTCTTCCCCTGCCGGAAGCAACGTTGGTCCGACCCGGTCAACGTCAAGATTCCCTTGCATTTTCCACAGATAAATTTAAAATAATCATTTGAAGAGATCTAGTATCAGGTCAGAATGCCCATATCTGGCCGCCTCTTAAGGACCATAATGAATAACCGCTTGAGCCCGTTTTCTAAGAATATCGCCTTATGGTTGCTCATCACCCTGGTGATGATTGTGCTGTACAATTATTTCTCCATCGTCGAGAGCAACCGGGGCAAGACCACCATCAATTACAGCAAGTTTGTGGAGATGGTGAAGGCTGACCGGGTGGCCAAGGTCACCCTGAAGGGAAATGAAATCTCCGGGGAGTTCTCTGACGGCAAAAGTTTCAAGAGTTATGCGCCCACCGACGCGGAAATGGTGAGGCTGCTCGAGTCCAAAAAGGTGGAGATCACCGCCGTAAATAAGGATGACAGCACCTGGTACGGCACCTTGCTGGCTTCCTGGTTGCCCATGATATTGTTGGTGGGCATCTGGATCTTCTTCATGCGCCAGATGCAGGCAGGCGGTGGCAAGGCCATGTCCTTCGGCAAGAGCCGGGCCCGCCTGATGGCCGAAAACACCGTGAAGATCACCTTCAATGACGTGGCCGGCATCGAGGAAGCCAAGGACGAAGTGTCTGAGATCATCGACTTCCTGAAAGACCCCAAGAAGTTTACCCGCCTGGGGGGGCGCATCCCCAAGGGGGTGCTCCTGGTGGGGGCCCCGGGGACCGGCAAGACCCTGCTGGCCCGGGCCATCGCCGGGGAGGCAGGGGTCCCCTTCTTTAGCATCAGCGGCTCCGACTTCGTGGAGATGTTCGTGGGCGTGGGCGCCGCCCGGGTGCGGGACCTGTTTATTCAGGCCAAGAAAAGCGCCCCCTGCATCATCTTCATCGATGAGATCGACGCGGTGGGCCGCCATCGGGGCGCTGGGCTGGGCGGAGGCCACGACGAGCGGGAGCAGACCTTGAACCAACTCCTGGTGGAGATGGACGGATTTGAGGCCAACGAAGGGGTTATCCTGATCGCCGCCACCAACCGCCCTGATGTGTTGGACCCGGCCCTGCTACGGCCCGGCCGTTTCGACCGCCAGGTGGTAGTCCCGATCCCGGACCTCAAAGGCCGGGAGGCCATCCTCAAGGTGCATACCAGGCGCACCCCCCTGGCCGATTCGGTGGACCTCTCCATCCTGGCCCGGGGCACCCCCGGATTCTCCGGGGCCGATCTGGAGAACCTGGCCAATGAGGCCGCCTTGTTCGCCGCCCGCCGGGGTAACGAAACGGTGGCCATGGAAGACTTTGAGCAGGCCAAGGACAAGGTCCTCATGGGCACGGAACGCAGGAGCCTCATCCTGAGCGAGCGTGAGCGGCGCAATACCGCCTACCACGAAGCGGGCCACACCCTGGTGGCCAGGCTCAGCCCCGGCGCCGACCCAATCCATAAGGTCACCATCATCCCCCGGGGGCAGGCCCTGGGTCTTACCCAGCAGTTGCCCCTGGACGAACGCCACACCTATTCCAAAGATTTCCTGATGTCCGCCCTCACTGTCCTTCTGGGCGGCCGGGCCGCTGAGGAGCTGGTTTTTCAGCAGTTCACCACCGGGGCTGGCAACGACCTGGAGCGGGCCACCGAACTGGCCCGGAAGATGGTGTGCAACTGGGGCATGAGCGATGAGCTGGGGCCGGTCACCTTCGGGAAAAAGGAAGAGCATATCTTTCTGGGCCGGGAGTTCGCCCAATCCAAGGATTTTAGCGAGGATACGGCCCGCCTTATCGACGCCGCCATCAAGAATCTGGTATTAAAGGCCTCCGGGCAAGCGCTGTCCTTGCTTTCCAAACACCGGGGGCAATTGGAAACCCTGGCCCAGGGCCTCCTGGAAAAAGAAACCCTGGACAGCCGGGAGATCGATAAGATCCTGGCCGTGGTGGAGCAGCCGCAGGAAGAGGCCCCGGAACCCCAGGAGGAATCGCGGGATCCCGACCAGTTTCCCTTGAGCCAGCGAGCTTAAGGGTTTGGTAGTCCGGAGGTCAAGAAGAGAACCTGGGCAGGTCTCGGGGCCTGCCCTAGTTTTTTGGGTCAGGGGCCGGCCTTGACGCCGCTCCGGGCATTTCGGATTAGCCCATGACCGACACCCCTCCCTTCGCCCCCTCCGCCCAGCTCCCCCCTGGCCGCCAGTCCTGGCCGGAGCTGTTGGCCTCCCGCCGGCCCCTGATCATGGGCATTCTCAACGTCACCCCTGATTCCTTCGCGGACCAGGGCCGATTCTTCGACCCTGACGCGGCCCTGGCCCAGGCCCGGAATCTGGTGGCCGCGGGGGCCGATATCCTGGACGTGGGCGGCGAGTCCACCCGGCCCTTTGCCGAACCGGTGCCTCTGGAAGAGGAACTGCGCCGGGTCATCCCGGTCATCCGGGCCATGGCCCCGAAAATCCCCATCCCTATCTCCATCGACACTTACAAGGCCCCGGTGGCCCGAGCCGCCCTGGCCGCCGGGGCCAGCATCATCAATGATATCAGCGCCCTGCGTTTCGACCCGGAGATGGCCCCCCTGGCCTCCGCCTCCGGGGTGGCAGTGATCCTGATGCACATGCAGGGCACCCCCCGAGACATGCAGCGGCGGCCCCATTACCACGACCTCCTGGGTGAGATCACCGCCTTTTTCCGGGAGCGCCTGGAGTTTGCCGAAAGCCGGGGCATCCCCCGGGAGCTGCTGGTCCTGGACCCGGGCCTCGGCTTCGGCAAGACCTGGGAGCATAACCTGGAGATCCTCCGACGGTTGGAGGTCTTCCTTAAACTGGGTTGTCCCCTGTTGGTGGGGCCCTCCCGCAAGGCCTTCATCGGCCGGATCACCGGGCTGCCCACCGGCCTGGAACGGGATGTGGCCACCCTGGCCGCCCTGGTGGCCGCGGTGCAGGGCGGCGCCAGGATCGTCCGCACCCATAACGTCGCCTACGCCCGCCAGTTTTTTGCGGTGTGGGAGGCGATTTGCCCAAATAATTTTTAGCTTTACTCCGATAAAATTCCGGGTGATCATTCTAAAGAAAGGGCGCGGCCTGCAACCTCACAGGCATAATAATTGATCCGACTATGGGGCACATCTTCCTGAACCTGCGCTGGCAAGACCTGGTGGACATCCTGCTGGTGGCCATCATCATTTACCAGGTGGTACTGGCCCTGAAAGGCACCCGGGCCATCCAGGTCCTGGCCGGGCTGATTCTTCTATTCCTGGCCTATCTGGTGGCCCGCCGGCTGGAGTTCTTCACCCTGGAATGGCTCCTGGACATCATCGTCAAGAGCTTTGTCCTCATCGTCATCATCCTGTTCCAGGCCGATATCCGCCGGTTGCTGAGCCGGGTGGGGAAAAAAGCCCTGGCCCCGGGTGGAGAGCAACTCCCGGCGACCACCGACGAGGTCTGCACCGCGGCGGAAACCCTGGCCAGGCGCCGCATCGGGGCCCTGTTCGCCCTGGAACGCCATAACCGCCTCTCCGAGTACCTGGAGGATGCTATCAGGTTGGACTCCCTGGTTACCAAGGAATTGCTCATCTCCCTGTTCTGGCCCCATACCCCCACCCATGACGGTGCGGTGGTCATCCAGAAGGATCGGGTGGCTGGCGCCGGGTGTCTGCTGCCCCTATCCAAAAACCCCAATCTCGAGCCCACCCTGGGCACCCGCCATCGCGCCGCGGTGGGGCTCACCGAACAATCCGATGCCGTGGTCCTGGTGGTCTCTGAAACCACCGGCCAGATCTCCCTGGCCCAGGGAGGCAAACTTCGCCAGAATCTCAATCCTGCGGAAGCGCTCCGGGTCTTGCAGAATCTGATGGAAACTCCCAATGAATCGAAAGGAACCTGGACTGAAAAACTGGCTCGCGCACTTTGGTCGTAACAAAGGTCTCAAGCTCCTGTCGCTGCTGCTGGCGCTGGCCTTGTGGTTTGCCGTCAGCGGCGAAGAGCGCACCGAAACCAGCCTGCATATGGCCCTGGAGTTCGCCAACCTGCCGGCCCAGATGGCGATCATCGGCGAAGTCCCCTCCGAGTTGCAGGTTCGGATCATCGGGCCCCAGTCCATCGTCAACGAGCTATCCCAAAGCCGCCTGACCCAGACCATCGACCTGGCCAATTATAAGAGCGGCCTCCACACCTTTTACCTGGGGCCCAGCAGTTTCTCCTTTCCCCAGGGGGTGATGGTGATCCGGATTCAGCCCAATCCCTTAATCATCCACCTCTCCCCTACCATCAGCGCCACCTTGCCCATCAGGCCGGTGCTGGCCGGCAATCCCCCGGAAGGCTATGAACTGAAGAGCATCGAGACCAAGCCGGAGCAGGTCACGGTCAGCGGTCCCGAGGAGGAACTCAAGGACCTCAAATTTCTGCCCACCCAGCCCATCGAGCTGAGCCGCCTCACGGAGTCAAGCACCATGCGCACGGACCTGGATTTTAAGAACCTCCACCTCACCTTGAAGGCTCAGGTCCCCATCCTGGCGGAACTGGTGATCCAGCCCAAGACCTTGACCCGCATCCTAGCCAAAGTTTCGGTGATTCCGGAGCCGGACCTGGCCAGGCTGCAGCCATCCGAGGTGGCCGTCACCGTCCAGGGCTCCTGGTTCCGGATGAAGGAGCTGAAACCTACCGAGGTCCAGGCCCGGGTAGATACCAGAAATCTGGGCCCAAGGCGGTCGCGGCTCCAGGTAGCCATCAGCCTGCCCCAGGGGGTCAGCCTGGTACAGGTGGAGCCCGCCTGGGTGAGCGCCACCCGGCAGGGGTCTCCTTGATTTCCTGAGTCGGCCAAACGCCGGTCCGCGGCATCGCGGCAACCAACCGGCGCCATCCAAGGAATGGACCCGGCCGCTGGCTAGTTGATCCATAAAAAAATGTTTGCAGGCCTGCCCTATATCACTTTTTACTGGCTATCCGGTTTTGCTGAACCCAAATACGAGATATGGGAATGCAAGAAAGTCACCCTCAGGTGGCGGACGAAGTGCAAATAACCATCCGGCAGACCGACCGCGGCCTGGTCTTCACCACCGATTGGTTTCCGGAAGAAGATTTTGACCTGAAGGTGTTTGCCTCCCAGGAGGACGGCGGGATTATCTTGATGAGCAAGCTTCTGCGGGAGACGTTTTGCATTCACCTGCGGTAGCAATATGAATAGGTGACCGCCCGGGAGATTGCGGGTTGATACGCAAAAAAAGAAAATTATCTTGATAACTTGATAAACTGTAAGGCGATATTTAAAAAAATCTAACCCCAATGAATTATTCTGCTACCCCCCACCTCAAGCACCGCCTCATCGCCATCTCCGCCTCCCTGGTCATCAGCCTGGGGCTGATGGTGTTGAAATTCGTCGCCTTTTGGATCACCGACTCCACCGCCATCCTCTCCGATGCCCTGGAGTCCATCATCAACGTGGTGGCCGCCTCTTTTGCCCTGTGGAGTATCATCTTCGCCGCCCGCAGTCCCGATCCGGCGCACCCTTACGGCCACGGCAAGATGGAATATTTTGCCGCCGGCTTTGAAGGGGCCCTCATCATCCTGACGGGCCTGGGCATCTTCTACGCGGCCTGGCCCCGGCTCTTCCATCCTCAGGCTATCTCCAGGCTGGCCAGCGGCCTGCACCTCATCCTGGCGACGGCGGCGATCAATCTCATTTTGGGCCTGGCTTTGGTGACCGTGGGCAAGCGCACCGGCTCCCTGATCCTGGTAGCCGACGGCAAGCACATCCTCACCGATGTCTTCACCACCGTCGGGGTGGTGCTGGGCCTCGCGGGGGTCATGGTCACCGGCTGGAACTGGCTGGACGGCGCCGTGGCCATCCTGGTAGGGTGCAGTATCCTGATTACCGGAGCCCTGCTGGTGCGGCAATCCTCGGCAGCCCTGCTGGACACCTCGGACCCCGGGCTTTTGCAAGAGATCTGCGGGGTCATCACCCGGCATCGCCATGATCTGTGGATCGATGTCCATCAGCTCCGGGCCCGCCGCTCCGGTTATTATGTCTTCATGGACTTCCACCTCATTTTGCCCCGGGACCTGAGCCTGGAGGCCAGCCACGCTGAAGTCAAGAAACTGGAGAAAATCTTGAGCGATCACTTTGAGGGGCGGGCGGATATCCTGATCCATGCCGATCCCTGCACCGTCCCGGAGTGCCCCATCTGCGGTTACGCTCCCTGTAAACATCGCCAGGAAGGCCAAAAGATGCAGCGCCTCTGGACCAGGGAGAACCTGACCTGCAGCGACCCGCCGGGCGAGAGACCTTGAAGCCCGGACGACCTATGATAAAATGGATCCGGATCGAGAGGCGCGGTGGCTTAATTCGCGGCTCCTGCCGCAGCCCCTAACAAAAAAAACCAAAATCTCCCGGCCCATCCATTTCAAGGAGGAGCGTTTTAATGAAGATGCTCAAAATCCTGGCCGTTTTCCTGGTAGTCCTGGTCCTTGCCGCCGGCCCGGCCATGGCCGCCGAGCCCCAGCCCCAGACCGTCTGCCCGGTGTTGGGCGGCAATATCGATAAAAAAGTCTTTATCGATTACCAGGGGAAGCGCATCTACTTCTGCTGCCCCGGCTGTCCCGCGGAATTCAGCAAAGACCCGGAAAAATACCTGAAAAAGATCGAGGCACAGGGGATTACCCTGGAAAAGTGCCCTGAGACCAAGGCAAAATAGAAAGGACCCCTAACAAAAAAACCTCACACCTCACAAATCCAGGCGGTAGGCCATGGGTCCAGGCTCCCGGGGCGGCTCGAACTCCGGGGCTCGCTTAAAGCCCAGTTTCTCATAGATATGCCGGGCCGCCAGCATGAAGCGGCCGGTGTATAAAAAGATGGTGGGCAGCTTCAGCTCCCGGGCCCGACGCAGGCACTCCCGGGTCAGCCGGGCGCCCAGGCCTTGGCCCCGGGCCTCCGGGCGCACTGCCAGCAGGCGGATGGTCCCGGACCCCACCGGCCAGCGGCCCTGGCCGGAGCGACTGGCGTCGGGGAAGAACTGCACCACCCCCTGGATGGCCCCTTCCACTTCAGCCACCAGCAGCAGCCCAGCCCCTGCGTTGATGGCCTGGCTGACGCTCTCCATCCACTTCTCCCAGGCCTCTCCGGGGACCAGTTCTCGGTATTCCAGGTAGGCGCCCTTCACCAGGGACTCCACGGCCTCCAAGTCCCCGGCCCCTGCCTCCCGGATCAGTACTTTAACGCTCAAGGTCTACTATTATTCCCGTTTAGGGTTTCTCCGCCACCATGGCCTTGACGATGACCACCTGGGTTAGCGGCACGTTCTGGTAGCCGTCCCGGTTGCCGGTGGGCACGGCCTTGATCTGGTCCACCACCTCGCGGCCCTGGACCACCTGGCCGAAGACCGCGTAGCCCCAGCCCTGGGTAGTCTTGGCGGTATGATTGAGGACCTTGTTGTCCGCCACGTTGATGAAGAACTGAGAGGTGGCAGAATGGGGGTCGGAGGTCCGGGCCATGGCAACCGTGTAAGGCTGGTTGGTCAGGCCGTTGTCGGCTTCATTCTGAATGGGCGCCCGGGTGGGCTTCTGGTTCAGGTTGGCGTCGCTGCCGCCCCCCTGGATCATAAAACCGTTGATGACCCGGTGGAAGATGGTCCCGTCATAAAAGCCTTCTCGGACGTATTGCAGAAAATTGGCCACTGTGGCCGGGGCCTTATCCGGATACAACTCCAAGGTGATCTCTCCCAAGCTCGTTTCCAGTTTTACCAAGGGATTGCTCCTTTCCGCCCGGGCCGAGGTCCCGATAACCATGATCAGGGCCAGCATCGTTAAGCCCGCCAGCGCCAGCTTGCCATAAATTTTGGGTGGCATAATCATCCCCTCTAATAGCCTTGTTCCGGTGGGGTCTTCAGAAACCGCAATTTCGTCCCAGTTTAACAAATCGGCGGTCCCAGATCAAACCTACACCTCTGCTTTGAAAAGTTGTGAAGAATTGGTGGCACAGGCGTCTCGCCTGTGCGGACTGAGTGGCGGGCGAGACGCCCGCCCCACCGGTCTTCTCATAATTTATGGGTGGGCCAAAGGCCTATGAACGGCTGCTTTTGAAAAGTTTTGCTGCGAAAATCCAAACGTGGATTTTTTTTAGGGCCGCCTTCGGCTGTCATACATCTTCAGGATGCTAAAAATCCGGGGGTTTTTTGCTGCGTTCAGGAGGACCAACGCGCGAGGTTTTCCAGGTCTGCGGTGATCTTAGTGCGATAATGTTCCACCTCCGCTTCATTCAACATGATCATGTCCAGTTGGCGGGTGTGGATGGTGACATAGCCCAGGATGCGCAGGCGGCTCAGCAGGTAGTCTTTAGCCTCCCCCTCCAGGCGGGCGAAGAGGGCGTCCTCCTTGAGGTCCACTTTGAAGTGGTGCTCCTCCAGGATCTCAGCCACGAACCTGGCCCGGCGCACCCGTCGGGGATAGTCGGCGGCCCCGCCTTTGAAGGTGAAGCGGAGGTAATTTTCGTAGGGTTGCTCGCCTACCAGGGCCTCCACCGTGGAGAAATGGAAGCCCAGGCGGGAGGTGAGGTTGCAAAAATCCCGGGAAATCATAAAGTAGTTCTGGTTTCCGAAGATGGTGCCGCCAGCCGTGCCCAGGTTCGGGTCGGTGGCCGCCCCCATGACGATGGACATGAAGCCCCGGGTGTCCACCGGCGGCGGCCCCTCCCAGGGGACCGCAATGATCCCTTGCCACAGGGCCAGCATGGGGGCGCAGGCAATCTGGGCCAGCTCCACCCGATTCCCGGAAACCTCTTCCTTGAAACCGTCTTCCAGATTCAGAACCCACCACTGCATGGGCGCCTCGGTGACCAGGCGCTTGATGAAATACTTGGAGAAGGCCCGGTGTCGGTCAAAGGCGAACATCTCCTTGACCGCCATTTCGTGGGCGAAGCGGGTGATGTCGTGCAAGGTGCGGCAGCCCCTGGGCTTGAAGTCCGGAGCCTCGGGGTCGGTGAGAAAGAGCGGGGTGATCTGGGTCATGATCTCTTTGAGAGTCTTCCCCACCGGGGTATCCAGCAAAACGCCTTTCCTGGCAGCGGCTCCCTGGAGCAGCTCCTCCACCCGGCCCCGAAAGATGCAGCGGCGGTCGGCGTCCACTGTGACCAGCTCCCCGGGGGTGAGCACCGTGGTGGCCTCCATGGTGTTGAACAGGGCCGGGATGCCGAACTCCCGGGCCACATTGGCCAGATGCCCGGTGATGCCGCCACGGTCGGTGACCACGGCCGCGGCCCGGCTCAGGAGGGTGGCCCAGCTGGGATGGGGAAAGGCGGTCACCAGTACCCCGCCTTCGGGAAACTGCAAGAGGTCCAGGTTGTTGCGCACCAGGAAAACCGGCCCCGCGGCCGCCCCGGGGCCGGCCGTCTCCCCACCCTGGAGAATGGCCGGCTGTTCCAGGGCCGCCAGCGCCGGCCTCTCCTCCCGGCCAGCAGCGGCCAGCAGTTTCAAAGGCCGGCTTTGCAGAATATGGATGCGGCCGTCCCGGGCGATGCACCATTCGATGTCCTGGGGGGCCTGAAAATGGTCTTCCAGGACTAAGGCGATCTCGCCCAGCTCCAAGGCCTGGGCCTCGGTGAGGGTCGGCTCTTCTCCCTGCTCATCCTCTTGCTCCACCAACCCCTCTTCCGGCAGGCACACGATTTTGAGCTGCTTTTTCCGAATCTGCTTGTCGATTATGGTCAGCGGCCTTTGCCGGGAAATGACGTAAAGGTCCGGGGTGATGCTGCCGTTCACCACGGCCTTGGCCAGGCCGTGCACCGCGTTGATGAAAACCGCGTCCCGCCGGGGATTGTTGGGGTCCCGGGAGTACATGACGCCGCCGCACACCGAGTCCACCATGGCCATGCAGCCGACGCACATGGGCAGGTCTTCATCCCGCAGCCCCTTGTGAAGCCGGTAACTCACCGCGGTCAGGGCATATTTGCTGGCAAGAATCTCTTTATAAACCGTAAACAGGTTCTCCCGGCTGACGTTGAGTTCCGAACGGTACTGCCCGGCAAAGGAGGTCTCCGGGTCGTCTTCGCCGATGGCGCTGGAGCGCAGGGCGACCCGCAAGAAGGGGCCCACCTGATCGTCCAGGTAGTCGTAGGCCCGGCTGATGCAATCCTCCAGGGACGGCGGTATTTCGGCGCCGATGATGAGCATCTGCACCTCGGAGCTTTTCCGGTAGAGGTCCGAGATATTTTCTACCTCCAGGGATTGCAGGCGCCGGTTGATCTCCTCCTGCAGCCGGTTGTGGGACAGGAAGAGCTCATAAGAGGCGGCGGTGATGGCAAAGCCGGGGGGCACCGCCAGCTCCGGCAGGTGGGTGGCGATTTCCCCCAGGTTGGCCATTTTGCTGCCCACCGCCTCGGCCAATCCCTGGTCGATCTGCCCCAGCCCCAGAACCAGTTTCCGAATGTTGGAGAGCTGGTGCCTCTCCAAAATGGCGCCGATCTTTGCCTCGATGGCGGTAGAGACCTCTTCCAGGGCCTGGTAGCGGTTGCCCGAGAGTTCATTGAGGTATTTGATGATGGCAAAGACGTTGACGCACACCGAAGTGGCGTGGGACCGGATGAAGGACATGTCGAACCGGTGGCTGCCCTGGAGGGCGGCCTCCATGTCGGTCATGAGCTGCAGGGCGGTGTTATTGGCCACTAGCAGGAGCTTGAAGGCATGGTAGCGGCTCTTGAAGACTGAACGCATCTCTTCCAGGGAGAGGGCCGCCGCCGGCTCGCCACCGGAAAAGAGGTGCTTCAGCCTCTGGATCAGGTTGGCCATATCGTAGTGGGGCCGGAGGTTCTACCCGGACAAGAGCTTCAGCACTTCGATTTTGCTTAATTTGCCTATTTTGTCTATGCCTTGCCAGGAAGGGTCCGCCAGCCTGGCCCAGGGCCACGGGCCGCGGCCCAGGAAACCGATCCCGGTAGAGCAGAGACGCCAGCCCGCAAAACCATGCTGCCACTGTCGGTCCAGCGCCACTAGCTGCTGGAGACCCGATCTGAATCCGGAATGCTCCTTTACCCGACCCATGGCTCCTTACACCTTGGTTCTCACCCGACGGGATTGCTGCGGGTAATGCTTGTCCAGGACTTCGGCCACCACAGCCTTCAGATGATCCGTATCTCCTTTCTTTTCCAGAAAGGCGGCGGCCAGGGGAACCGTCAGGCGGGTGGGATATTCCGGCAAGAAGGTGTGGATCACCACCGGCAGGGGCGGCCGGCGGTCCTGAAGCCGGGCCCAAATTTCCATCTCGTCCAGGTGGGGGATCTCCAGGTCCAGGATCAAGAGGTGCGGCGGCTCATCGCTGCTCAGCAGATTCAGGACCTCCCGGCCATCCCTGGCCACCTCCACCTGATAACCCTCAGCCTCCAACTCCCGGCGCAGAAATTCCCGGACGTGACGGTTGCGATCCGCAATCAAGATTTTGCAATGCTCGGCCACCGCAGGATCTTCCCCTCGGATCATAGATCAGCAACGGCCGTGCCAAACCTCGGGCAAAGGTCGCCTGGGGCAACTGATTGAAAGGGTTATCTTTTTTTCGAAGCCCCGCCCCACCCTCCCCCTTCCTGCCACCGGGGTGACTGTCGTTATTTTTTACAGTTTGTAAAAGAAGGCGAGGCAACTGGATAATTTTCCCCAAACGAGAGGGAAAAATGGCTAAAAAAACTCGCCTGGTGGACACCATTAACCGTGACGTCAGGTTAAGGGAAAGCTCAGCGCCGGTTAAGGTCATTCCAGTCTGATGGAGGTCTCGAACTTCAGGCGGTATTTATCGATTTTGGAGAGCAGGGTGGGTCGGGAAATGCCCAGGAGCTTGGCGGCCCGGCTGCGGTTGCCGCCGGTGAGGTCCAGGGCCTCGCTGATGAGCAGCCGGGCGAAGTGGTCCATGACGGTGTCGAACAGGTCTTTGCCGTTCCCGGAGACCAGGGATCGCCGCAGCCACTGGCGGATGACCTCATCGGCCTGTTGGTCCCCCTCCGCCCCCCTGGCCGGGCTTTCAACGCCCATGGCCCGGGTGAGGTCCTCCGGATGGATGGGATAGCCCCGGCTGAAGATCAGGGCCTTCTGCATGGCGTTGGCCAGCTCGCGGACGTTGCCGGGCCATTGGTAATTATGGAGCAGGGCCTTGGCCTGCACGTCCATGCCGGGATTGTCCAGTCCCATCTCCTTGGCGAACCGGGCCAGGAAATATTCCGCCAGCAGGGTCAGGTCTTCGGGGCGCTCCTTTAAGGGTGGCAGCCAGATGGTCACCACCTTGAGGCGGTAATAGAGGTCTTCCCGGAACTTCCCGACGGCCAGGGCGGCTTCCAGGTCCCGGTTGGTGGCCGCGATGATGCGCACGTCCACCGGGATAGGCTCCCGGCCGCCCAGGTGTTCGATGCTCTTCTCCTGCAACAGTCTGAGTATCTTGGCCTGGATGCTGAAGGGCATATCGCCGATTTCGTCCAAAAAGACGGTGCCGCCGTGGGCCTGCTCGAACTTGCCCACCCGGCGGTTGACCGCTCCGGTGAAGGCCCCCTTTTCATAACCGAAGAGTTCGGACTCCAGCAGGGTCTCTGGGATGGCCACGCAATTGATGACCAGAAAGGGCTTGGCGGCTCGCAGGCTGTGCTGGTAAATGGCCCGGGCCACCAGCTCCTTGCCGGTGCCGGATTCCCCCCGGATGAGGACGGTGGCGTCGGTGGGGGCCACCCGGCCAATGGCCTTGTAGACCTCTTGCATGGGCTTGCTGCGGCCGATGATGGCCTCCGCCGCCGTGGTGGTCGGCGCCACGTCCAGCTCCACCCGGGAGCGCATGAAGCGCCCGGCTTCCAGGGCCTGGCCGATCAAGGCCAGCATATCCGGAAATTCGGGGGGCTTGAGGACGTATTCAAAGGCTCCCAGCTTGGTGGCCTCGATGGCCGTCTCGGTAGTGCCATAGGCCGTCATGACGATGACCGGCAGCTTGGGCTCCATCTCATGGATGGCCCGGAAGGCCTTCAGGCCGTCCATCCCCGGCAGGCGCACGTCCATGATCACCAGGTCGGGGGTTTCGGCCTTTACCAGGGCCAGGGCCGCCTCACCGCTGGAGGCGGTCTTCACGTGGTGGCCATCCTCGGTCAAGAGCTTTTCAAAGCTTTGCCGCAACTGCGGGTCGTCGTCCACGATTAAGATCTTCCCCATCCTATCCGTCCTTGAGGGGCAGGGTGATGATGAAGGTTGCCCCCTCCCTGGCAGCGGCTGCCAATTCCAACCGGCCGCCGTGGTCTTCGATGATCCGGGTGGCGATGCTCAAGCCCAGGCCGGTGCCCTCCTCCTTGGTGCTGAAAAATGGCTGAAAGACCTGGGTCCGGATGGATTCGGCGATGCCCGGGCCGGTGTCACTCACCCTGATGACCACCGCCTGCCCCGAGGGCGGAGACAGCCGGGCCTCCTCCTGGATGGTGATAACCCCGCCATTCACCATGACCTCGCAGGCATTGACCAGCAGGTTGGCCAGGACTTCCTTGAGCTGGTCCGGATCACCCAGGATCTCCGGCAGTTTTTGGGATCGCAGCAACTTCACCTCCACCCCGTAGGATTCGAGACGATGGCGCAGCAGTTGCAGGGCTCCGTCCACCACGTCGGAGGGACCGATGTTTTGCATCTCCAGCTTGGGTGGCCTGGAAAATTCCAGAAAATTCCGGACAATGGCGTCCAGGCGGCGGATCTCTTCGGTGATCACCCCGAAATCCTCCCGCTGGGACGAGGTCATGTTTAGGGAGCGCTTCAGGGAAAAGAGGCGCATGTTTACCGAGGTCAAAGGGTTGCGGATGCTGTGGGCCACCCCGGCGGCCAGTTTGCCCACCATGGCCCATTTCCCCGTTTGCAGCAGATGCTCCTGGCTGCGTTCCAGTTCGCTCTGGGCCTGGTCCACGTTCTCGATGAGGCTGTGCACCCGGCGGCTCAGGGCTCTGACTTCATCCAGGCCCGGCTTCTCGCGACCGCGGGGCCCGGTCTCCAGGGCCAGCCGGCGAATGGGCTCCAAAATCTGCTTGAGCAGGATATAGGCCAGCAAAATTCCCAAGGCTGCCACCCCTGGCAAGACCGCCAGCGCAAAGGCATTGATAAACCTGGCCTGGGCCTGACTCTCCAGGCGCACCCGGGAAATGGCATACTCGTGCATCAGCTTATAGCGTTCACACAGTTGCAAGAGGGCGACAAACTGGCGGCGCACCTCCCAGTGCAACCTGGCCCCGGCTTCCCGCGGCCCCCGCCCGTACAAGTCGATCACCTGCTGCCGGGATTTGACATAGACGCCATAGTCGGTATCAATCTGCCGGATAAGCTCCGCCATTGGCTCCGTATAGGCGGATTTCCTGGCTTTTTGCAGCCATTCGCCAAAGTCCTGCTGATGCTGCTCCATCTGCTTGAGCCAGTCGGGGTTGCCGTCCAGGAAATAATAAGTGAGAAAACCCTTTTGACTCAGCAGGGAGGCGGTCAGTTCCTCCGCCGCCTGAAAGGAGGCCACGTTCTTGTCGATGAGGGAGACCAGGAGGGCGTCCATGGCGTGCGTGTGCCAGAGGGTGACCAGGCCGCCCCCCAGGGTGGCGCCGACCAGGGCAGTCAACAACAAGAAGATGCGGGCCCGCAGACTGAGCCGTTTCCACATAACCTTACCTGACAAGTCTAATTGCTGCTCACCACATACTGAGGAAAGTGGCGCCTGCCCCCGGAAACCGTCATTGCAGTCCTTAATCAGGTTTAAGTTCCGTGATCGCGACCATAAACCCTGGCCTGATCTCCTGGTCTGCGGTCAGCACGGCGACGGCGTCCCGGGCGGCCGCGGCCGCCACCCGGGCCAGGCCCACCGCCTGACCCTGCGGGTTATAAACCGACAGCTCCAGACCCGGCCGGACTCCGTGCTCCGTCCCCAGGCTGAAATGGATCTCGAGGTCTCCGTCCTTCCTGATGACCCGGTAGATCTCGGCCCTGCCCCCCCGGGCCCACAGCCGGTCCAGCCTCTGAGAAAGGCAGAAGACCGTCCCGAAGGTGAGCAGGATGCCCGGCAGGCAAAGCGCCGCCACCCCCCAGGGAGAGAGGCCGGTGTACCGCAACACCAGCGACTTGGAGCTGCGTCGCAGGCTGACAGGGTCGGCAAAGACCACGATGCGGAAGGCCGGGGTCGCCCGGGACGTAGCGCTCCGCCGCGGCGCCACCGTCAGGTGGTATTCTCCCGGGTGGATGCGGGAACTGGCGGTAATTCGCCCCCGCCACATGTCGCCCCCCAGGAAATAGCCCTTATGCACCGCGGCAAAGGTGAGCGTCAGGTCGTTGGAATCGCTCAAATAAGTCAATTCCTGGACCCCTCGGACTTCTTCTCCCAGCGGCCCGTTGATTTCCGCGGTCATGCCCGGCAGCAGTTTGATGAGGCTGGCCGGCTCCCAGACCCGGCTGAGGAGGCCGTCCAGTAAGGCCATTACGGCCAGGCAGCACAATCCGGCGCCGACCCAGCCGGCCAACTGGCGCCAACGCCACGCCTGGATCTTTTTGTCAGGGTCCATGCGGCCCAATCCCTCTGCCGAAACTAACCGGCGGAAAATCCCAACGAGCCTAACGGTTTATTTTACCACAAAAATAAGAGAATCGCCCCGGGCTTATGGGATTTCCCCGAGGCGATTCCCTTAAATTCCGAGGCGGGCCAATTATCCCTTGAAGATGTCGGTCTTGGTGACGTTCATGAACCTCAAGGCCTGGCCCGGCTGCTTATAGTAGACCCGGACTTCGTCGCCGGCGTCCCAGGTGTTATCCGGCTCGCCCAGGTATTCATCGGGCACCGAGAAGGTGGTCAGGATCTTTTGCCTCCCGGAATAGATGGTTATGGCCTTTTTGGCCTTGTCCACCTGGGGGAATTTCTTTCCTGCCACCAGGGGGTCGTCTTTGGCCACGTTTTCCTTCTGGTCGATGAGGGTATAGGCGATCTTCTTGAAGCCTTGGGTGGCTGCATCGAAAATGACGATCTCCTTGGCCTTGGTGTCCAGCTTCATCCGCAGGCCCACCTTGGGATCCCCCCCCCGCTCGCTGGGCTCCTTGGGCAGCGCAAAGGTGAGCGGGGCGCCGCTGTAGTCCGGATTGGCCGCATCGCCCTTGACTTCCCGGATGAAGGTGACCGTCCCCTTGTCCTTGTCAAAGGCAATCACCCTCCCCTGCTCCACCTTGCCCATATCCCCGCAGCCCCAGGCCAGGACCATCGGCATGATAACCAGTATAATCAGCCAGTTAAGTCTTTTCGCCATAATCTCACTCCTCTTCCCCGGATCTGGATCAGCCGCCGGTTATGGAAACCTGGGGGCCGGACTTCTTGGCGGCGAGCTCCCTTCTGGCCCCGGCTAGCATGCGCACAAAGATGTAGATGGACATGGCGCTCACCAGGCCCAGGATGAGGACCGTGGCGGAGCCATTAAAGAGATCTCCATAGGCGGGAATGCCCTTGGCCAGCATCTTCAGGATGATGGACAGGGCGCAGCCGATGACGCACAGGCCGAAGGCGATGCGGATGCCGTAGCCCTTGATGTACTTGGTGGCCACCGTGCCGACCTGGGCCCCCACCGCCGCCCCCACCAACATGATCATGGCCGCCAACAATTCGACGCGGCCTTTGTAGGAATAGGTGGCGGTGCCGTACAGGCCGGACATCATCACCTCAAAGAGGTCGGTACCCACCGCCACGTGGGTGGGGCAGCCTATGAAGTAGATCAGGGCCGGCATGCGGATCAGGCCGCCGCCGATGCCCAGGATGCCGGCCAGCCAGCCGGTGAAGAAGCTGATGAAAATAGGCAGCCAGGCGGAGCAGTAGATCTGGGCCGCTTTGAAATGGACCATGGGCGGGATCTTGATCTTGTGCAGGGTCTTATGCCACTCCAGGCCGGTGGCCAGTTTGTCAAATTCTTTGCCGACCGCCAGGGCCTCCCGCTCCTTGCGCTTCTTCTTGGCCACGTCGGCAAAGACCATCCAGGCGATCAGGGCCAGGAGGACGAGATAGAGATAGCGCACTACTATGTCCACCTCGCCAATGCGCTCCAGCCACATGATCATCCGGGCCCCGATTTCGAAGCCGACGATGGTGCCCCCCAGCATGATGAAGCCCAGACGGTAATCCACGTTGCCAAATTTGCCGTGGCGCATGGTGGAGACAAGGGATTTGCCCGCCATATGGGCGATGTCGGTGCCGATGGCAAAGGCCATGGGGAAGCCCAGGATATTCAGGCCCGGGGTCACCATCCAGGCGCCGCCCATGCCGAAGAACCCGCCGAGGATGCCCACCCCCATCCCAAAAATGATAAGACCCGGCCAAAATATCTTGATCCCCGCAATGGGCATGAGCATATATAGCCAGTGCATAAATTAACCTCCTCTCACCTACAGGTTCAGTGTTCCGCCAGTTCCCGGGACTTCAGGTCCAAACCGATCCGGCTCATGACGATGTCGGCTATAAGCCCGAAGCACAGGCCGACCACCGGGATGATGACCACCGTGACCAGAGTGAAATAGAGATGGCTTTCGTTGTAAAGGTTGGCCCACCAGGCCTCCCACCCGGTGAGCTTCCGGGTATCGGCCACCAGGACCAGGTAGTCGGCCGCCGGCCCGGCGGCCGCGGCGATTCCCGGCAGCAGCAGGCCCGCCAGTAGCCCCAAACCAATGATCTTGGCCCAGAGTCTAGACATCTTCGAAAACCTCCTTTTAGACGAACTCCATTAGCGGACAATAGTTACTTCACAAGGGGCATGGGCCACCACCTTGGCGGCGGTGCTGCCCATCAGGACCCGTTCCAGGGCGTTCATGCCGGTCGAGCCCATGATGATCCGGTCAAACTTGCCATCCTGGGCCTTACGGATGATGAGATTGGCCGGCACCAGGCCGGTGGCCAGCACCGTCTCCACCTGGATGCCCTTGGCGTCGAACGCCGCCTTGGCTTTGTTCAAGGCGCCCCGGGCCTCAGCCTCCAATTTATCACTCACAAAGGGCGGCATTTCATCGAAGTCCCCCCGCTCGTAATAAGCCACAGACATTAAGGTCACCTGCGCCCCTTGTTTCTCGGCAAGTTCCAGGGCCCGGGCCACCGCCTTCATGGCGTGCTCCGAGCCGTCCGTCGCCACCAATACCTTCATAAGAGTCCTCCTCGGCACCCAGGCGAGTTATGGGGACGAACCTTATCCCGCTTCGGCGGCCTGAGACTGAAGACGGCCGCTTTAATTCGGCAATACCCTTGCCCCGCCGTCCGGCAAGGTCGCAGGAGAATTTTTTCCTCCAACCGTCCTTCCCCCAAAAACCGGACAGGGCAACGCCCAATCCCCCACCGAAAAAATAAGCAACGCCTGTGCCAGAAAGGGATAAACTGCAAAGATAGCCTAATCATTGGATATTTTAGGAACTTCTGTCTCCGGAATGGAGATGCTCCGCGCCCCGGGGCCGTGGTTCTGTCAGGAATTTTTACAGATTGTAAAAGCCGACTGCCCGGAAAGTGGGCTGCCGATGGAGCCCCGGGAAGAAAATCATGCTGTCCCGGGGACTGACAATCTGGTATATTTCTTGACAGGAGGGGATCTTAAGATTAACCATGTTAGAGACCCTCAATCTCTTCAGAAACCTCTACCGCAAGTTTAAACCTCACCGAGGAAAATTCTCCCGGGACAACGTTGCCGCGGCCTTTCGCTTCCGCTATTCCTGCTTCAAAGACTTATTGGATTCTAATAGCCAACTATTGAATATCATTGCCGATATGGAGGAAAAACTTCAGGGCCGCCAGATCTTCGGCATGTCCTACGTCCGCTCCCAAGCGGCCCGGGCGGCCTTCCACGCCTTCCGGATGATCAAAAATCTGGATGTCCTATCCGGCCGCGCTTATGCCCCTCTTTATGAGGTGTTGGAGAAGATCAATTCTCAGATAAAGGAATCCCTGGGGAGGGAAAAGGTAATCCCGGAGAGCGGCTATATCTTGTTCTATTCCCAGGTTACCAAGGAGATGGTGGATTGGGTGGGGGGCAAGAGCGCCAGTTTAGGAGAAGTGCTGAACCGGGTAAACCTCCCCATCCCGGGGGGCTTCGCCATCACCACCCGGGCTTACGAGGCCTTCCTGACCCATAACGACCTGGCGGCGGAAATCAATAAGCGCAAGATGGAGCTGGATCCTCAGGAACCGCAAACCTATAACCGGGTCAGCGATGAAATCCAGCAACTGATCCTCCAGGCCCAGATGCCCCCGGCCCTGGAAGCTGCGATTTTCGGGGCTTTCGAGCAACTGGCCGCCCGCTCCGGTGGTCCGGAATCGTTGCGGGTCTCCATGCGTTCCAGCGCCATCGGCGAAGATAGCGATCTCTCCTTTGCCGGCCAATATCTCAGCCTCTTGAACGTCTCCAAGGGGCAGCTTCTCCAGGCCTATAAAGAGGTAGTGGCCAGCCTCTATACCCCCCGGGCCATCTCTTATCGCCTCAACAAAGGGATCAGGGGCGAAGATACCGCCATGAGCGTCGCCTGTCTGGAGATGGTGGAGTCAGTGGCCAGCGGGGTGATGTATTCCCACCATCCCTTTAACCCCCTGGAGGACCAGGTGCTCATCTCCGCGGTTTGGGGCCTGGGGCCTTATGCGGTGGAAGGGGTCATCACCCCGGATACTTACCAGGTGGCCAAAGACGACCGCTTGAACATTCTGAAGACGGAGATTTCCCACAAAAGCGTGCAACTGGTGAGCAGCCCCGAGGGAGGTCTAAAAGAGATCCCGGTGCCTCCGGAGATTCAGGATAAGCCTTGTCTCACTCCGGAACAGGTCGAAATCCTGGCCGGTTACGCCCTGAAACTGGAAGAACATTACCAGGCCCCCCAGGACGTGGAATGGGCCCTGGACCGACAAGGCCGCTTGTTGGTCCTACAAAGCAGACCCTTGCAGGTTCAGGCCCCATCGGCCGGCGACTATATAACCGCTCCGCCGCTGCCTGGCTACCCGTTGCTACTGGAAGGCGCCGCCGTGGCCTTTCCCGGAGTGGGCTGCGGGCCGGCCTTTCTGGTCCGGGAGGATAAAGACCTGGTGCGCGTTCCCGAGGGCGCGGTGCTGGTGGCCAAACATTCTTCCCCCAAATTTGTGGTGGCCATGCCCAAGGCCCAGGCCATCGTCACTGATTATGGCAGTATTTCCGGTCACATGGCCTCCCTGGCCCGGGAATTTTCCGTCCCCACCCTCCTGGCCGCCAAATCGGCCACCACGGCTATTGCCGAAGGCACGGAAGTCACCGTGGATGCTTACGCAGGCCGGGTTTACCAGGGGCGGGTGCCGGAGTTGCTGGGCCGGCGGCAGGTCAGGGAGCCGCATATGCGAGGCACCCCGGTATACCAGATTCTAAGGAAGTTGTCCGAGTTAATCATCCCCTTGAACCTGGTGGACCCCAAATCTTCCAACTTCACCGCCGCGGGCTGCCGCACCCTCCACGACCTGGGAAGGCTGGTGCACGAACTTTCCTACACCGAGATGTTCAAAATCAGCGACCTGGTCTCCGATGGCCAGGGGGGCACCTTGAAGCTGGAGGCCCCCGTTCCCCTGGATCTCTATCTCATCGATCTGGATGGCGGCCTCATCGGGGTTAAGCCTGGGGCCCACCAGGTGACCATCGACCAGATCGCCTCCACTCCTTTAAGAGCCCTCCTGAGGGGGTTTATGCACCCGGACTTGCAGGCCAGGGGCCCCCGACCCATTCAAATTTCCGGCTTGCTCTCGGTCATGCGGGAACAGATGTTGGCCGCCCCCAATATTGAAGAAAGGTTCGGCGACCGGAGCTATGCCATCATCTCCGACAAGTACCTCAATTTCTCCTCCCGGGTGGGGTACCACTACAGCGTCCTGGATACTTACTGCGGCCAGACGGTGAACAAGAATTACCTCACCTTTTTCTTCAAGGGCGGGGCCGCCGACGACCTGCGGCGCCACCGCCGGGTGCGGGCCATCGCCTTGGTCCTCCTGGGCCTGGACTTTTCCGTGGAGGTCGTCGGCGACCGGGTGGACGCCCGTTTGCAAAAATACGAGAGCCAAGCCCTGGAGGAAAAGCTGGACCTCCTGGGCCGCCTGCTACAGTACACCCGGCAGATGGACATGCTCATGACCACCGAAGCCAGCATCGAGCTGGTGGCCCACAATTTTCTGGAAGGCAATTACAGCCTGGATCTGGGGGCAGTGGTGAATTCCCCAGCCGCGCAGTGAAAAATCTTAAAGATTATTTGAGGACTTTAGCAGGATGAAATCTCAAATCGACAACTACCGGGAACGCTCCCTGAAGATTCACGGCATGATCTGCGCCAAATGCGGCCGGGAATTCACCCAGAAAAACCGGCATCTCCTAACGGTGCACCACAAGGATGGCAATCCCGGGAATAATCCCAGGGATGGCTCCAATTGGGAGAATCTCTGCGTCTACTGCCACGAGGATGAGCACAGCCGAAAACTACTGGGTGACTATCTTAGCGGGAAATAAAGGCGCTGCCTTTCGTAAGACTAAGCTTCCGGCCTGGCCGCGGCCCTTGATCTTTTTTCCCGGTCCAGCTTCTTTTCATAGGCCGCCTCGATCTTCAACAGCAAGTCCTCCAGGGGACAGGGTTTCAGCAAGTAATCGAAGCCACCCAGGCGGTTGATCTCCATGGCGGCGTCCACCGAGGCATGCCCGGTGAGCATGATCACCTCCATGCCCGGATCAAGCATTTTCATCTGCGCCAGGGTCTGCAGGCCATCCATGCCGGGCATGCGGATATCCACGAGGGCCACGTCATAAGGCTCAAGCCGCATCAGGTCCAGGGCCTCCCGGCCGTCGGCCGCCAGCGCCACCGTCAGCCCCTGGGCCGTCAGCATCTTCTTCAGGGTGGTCCGGAAGCGCTCCTCATCATCCACCAGCAAGATCTTCGGTTTTGGGCTCATAGGAGATGATTTCCGGTTTTCGGTTTTAGATAAACAAGAAAGTCGGCCACGGAGGATGGGCGATGTCCGCCAGGCGAGACGGCCACCGACTAGTTCCCCGGCCGCACCGACAGGCGGACGGTGAAGGTAGCGCCCTGGCCCGCCCGGCTTTCCACGGTAATCCGGCCCCCCAGGCGTTCAATCATGCCGTGGCAGATGGCCAGCCCCAGGCCGGTGCCCTGGCCCGCTGGTTTGGTGGTAAAGAACGGGTCAAAGATCTTCGGCAGATCCTCCGCCGGGATGCCGCAGCCGGTGTCGCTGATCACCAGCTCCACCATCTCCCCCCCTTCGGCCGGCCGGGTGCTGACGGTGATGGCGCCGTCCCGGCCGATGGCCTGGCCGGCGTTGATGAGGAGATTCAGGATTACCTGGCGCAATTGGGGGGCGTCGCTGTAGACCGCGGGTAACTGACCCTGGTATTGCCTGACGATTTCGATGTTGCTTTGTTTCGCTTCCCTTTCCACCAGGCGGGCCATGTCTTCTGTGAGGCGATTGAGGTCAATCTCTTGCAGCACCGGCTGCCGCTGCTGGGAGAAATCCAGCAGGTTGCGGATGATTTCGGTGCAGCGCTCCACCTGCTGGACCACTTGGCCCACGGAACTCCGCAGTTCTTGCAATTCCTCGGCGGCCAGAACCTCCTTTTTCAAGAGAAGCTGCATCCATTCGGCCTCCTGGCGGATGATGGCCAGGGGATTGTTGATTTCATGGGCGATGCCGGCGGACAGCACCCCGATGGCGGCCAGCTTTTGGAATTGCGCCAGCCGGTCCTCCGGGACCCGGTCGAGATCATGGGGGGGGAAACCCAAGTCCATTCCGCCAGCCTAATAAGAGCCCTGGCCTTCCTGGATCAGCTTTCTTGCGTAGGCCTGGCGCACCTTTTCCAGCAACTCATCCAGGGCTATCGGCTTCATGAGGTAATCGAAGGCCCCCAGTTGCATCCCCTGGATCCCCGACTCCACCGAGGCGTGGCCGGTGAGCATGATGACTTCCGTCAAGGGCTTCTTCTTTTTGATTTCCCGGAGGGTCTCGATGCCGTCCATCCCCGGCATCTTGACGTCCAGGATGATGACGTCTGGCGAGCGGCTGTCCAGGGCTTCCAGGGCCAGATAGCCGCTCTCCACCCCGCTTACCTCGATATTGCGGGCCCGGAGCCTCTTGATGATGGTCTCCAGAAAATCCAATTCATCATCCACGATCAAAACCTTGAACTTTTCCATGACGCCCCCTTTCGGCTTATCTGACCGGGAAATATATAATGAAGGTAGTGCCCTTGCCTTCCTCGCTGGCCACCATCATCCTGCCCCCCAGTTTTTCCACGATACCGTGGGAAATGGAAAGGCCCAGGCCGGTGCCCTTGCCCGCCTCCTTGGTGGTGAAGAAGGGATCAAAGATCTTGTTCAGTATCTCCTTGGGGATGCCGGGGCCGCTATCGTGAATCTCTATGCCGATTTCATTATTTTTAGCAAGGTGCCTGGTCTTGAGACGGATCTCACCCTCTTTGCCGATGGCGTCGATGGCGTTATTGAGGATATTGAGAAAGACTTGCTGCAGTTGGGCCGGATCGCTGGCGGTCATGGGGAGATCGGGGGCATAATCGGCCTGGATATCGATGTTGCGATAGCGGGCCTCGTTTTCCAAAAAGGCCACGCTCTCATCCAGGACGGTATTGATATTGAGGATCTCCGTGACCGGCTCCATCCGCCGGGCGAAGCCCAGGAGACGGTGGGTTATCGTCCTGGCGCGGTTGACATGATATTCAATCTTGTTAACCGCCGCGGCTATTTCCTGAAAATTCTCGTTCTTGGAGACATCTGCCATTGTTAGCAGGTCTTTAATCCAGCCGGCCTTTTCGCCGATGACCGCCAGGGGATTGTTGATTTCGTGGGCAATGCCTGCAGCCATCTTCCCCAATGCCGCCATCTTGCTTTCCTGTAGGGCCATTTCCTCGCTGGCGGCCTTCTTCCGTTCCATGACCAGCATTTCATTCATCATCGAGCGGGTGGCGAGCACCGCGCCGATGGCAATCAACAGCACTCCCCCCAAGGCAATCCAGACCATCAGGAACCTGGTGCGCAGCAGGGGGGTGAACTGGTCGCTGGGGTCTTCCCGGATTACCAGCACCCATTTTTTCAGTTTGATAATGCCGACGGCGAAGAGCCCTTTGTCGCCTTTGACCGCGATTTCCTCCGCCTGGGGGACGCTGGCCTTGGAGAAATCTGGCGGCGACGCCGGTTGCAGCACCGCCCCGCCAAACCGTGGCTGGGTTTGCAAGATATTATTGCGGTCAATGATGAAGGCATCCCCCATTTTGCCGACCCAGGCGGCCCGCACGATGTTCTCAATGATGTCGGAGTCGATGGTGGCCCGCAGGATCCAGCTCTGGTTCCTTTCCCGCACCATCACCGCAATGATAAAATGCGGACTCTTGCGAAATCCGAGGAACACGTCGCTCACATAGACGCCGGTGGACATCACCGCGTGGAACCATTCTTCGTCCTTATAATTTGCCGATTTCAAGATGGCGTAATACGGCCCCACGTAGGCCAGGTGGTTGCCTTCCTGGTCGATAATCCCCAGATCCAAAAAAGACCTGGAACGGGCCTGGATGATGTTGAAAACCTTTTCCAGGTAGGCTTCATCCCGCAGTTTTTCCAGGGGGATGGTATGGGCCAGACTGGTGAGCTGTGAGATGCGCTCGTCCAAAAAGAGATCGATGGAACTGGAACGGTTTTCCGCCAGGGTCTTCATATCTTCCATGATCTTGGTGTAGTAGGATTCCCTAAACTGGTGGTAGATGACGCCTCCCAGGAGGAACAGCGGGATTACCGAAAAGGCCAGGATGGTCAGGATAATTTGCCACCATAATTTTTTATAGTATTCCCGCTCCATCCCGATGACCGCCTCTCAAGGGCCGAAATTTTCTCTGAGGTTGCCCGGTCCGCCGGTTTCCGGAGATTGGGGGCACCCCTTGGCAAACATGCTAAGCAATGGCCGTTCCAAGGAGAGCCGCCTGGTTAACCTATTGTTATTATTTAATCAATTTATCGAACACGCCAGGCCTTCGGGAATAATTCGGCAACCTAACTGTCAATATTTTTTACAGGTTGTAAAGTGAGGTCACGCCCCTGGCCTTTCTGGTATAATAACAGGTACCGTGGCCGGAGATGCTACCTGATTATGGCCAAGATAGCAGAATTGTCATTCTGAGCGAAGCAAATAATCGAATTCTTTTCAACGCCTCAGTGCTCCGTTCAGGATAATCTTGAATCTCTCTGCCTGATTGGCTAACATTTTAAGATAAGATAACATTCCCGGCCTTCCCGCGGCTGTGTGAAACTGGAGACCCATGTCCAGCAAGCGCCACCAGGATCCGCAGTGGGCCGAAAGCCAGGTCCTGAGCCTCAATTATGATTGCGCCCTGGCTGAGTTTGTGGGCGGCCAGGGCCTCAGCGACCGAGAGTTGGCCGAGCTGACCCCCGAGCCGACGGCCCTGGAGCGGGAGCTAACCGCCGGCCGGGTTTCCTGGACTTGCCTTACCAGAGCGAGGTCCCCGGGGAGATCCACCGGGTGGCCAAACCGGTGTTGGAGTGGTGTTGGGATTTCGTAGTCCTGGGGATCGGCGGCTAGGCCCAAGGTTTTCTGAGCGCATGAAACGCCTGAATCTGCGAACTATTTGGTGGCGACCGGGCCAAGACCTGAACCCCTTCGGCCTGGTAAAATTCTTTTCTTTGCCGGGTTTTATCGTCATCACGATCGTCACCGGCATTCTCGTCGTCTTGCTGACTCTCCGTGCCCAGCAGATGATCATGAAGAAAAACGAAGCCTACCTGGAGTTGCTGGCGGCCAACCTGAATCACCAGATCTTTCAGCAGTTCGTGCTGCCTACTGCCTTCGAAAAGGGCGGCCGGATTACCTTATCCGACCCGGAGCAGTCCCACCTTCTGGATCAGGTGGTGCGCAACACCATCCATGGGTTTCACGTGGACCAGTTGAACCAGTACGATCAGGAGGGGGTCTTTTCCTACAGCACCGCCAACCTGCCCCTGGGGAAAAAGAGCGATGACCTTCCCGGGGTTAAGAAGGCCCTGGCCGGGGAGAACTATTTTGAGGTGCCCGGCTACGGTCCCCTTAGCGTCCTCTGGCCCCGCAGCACTCAGTCGAAGCACCTCAAGGCCTTCATCCCCTTCCGTCTGGAGAAAGAGTTAACCACCCCCTCGGGGCCAGTTATCGGGGTCTTTGAGATCACCCAGGACATCTCCGGCGATCTGGCGGAAATCAATAAATTCCGCCTCCTCATCCTGGTCATCCTGGTAGTGATTATGGGCTTGCTGTTCATTATCCTGCGCCAGATCGTCAAGCAGGCTGGCCTGATTCTGGCCCGGCGCCAGGAGGAGCAACGGTCCCTGGAGGCTCAGTTGCACCAGTCGGAGCGTCTGGCGGCCCTGGGGGAGATGACCGCGGGGGTGGCCCATGAAATCCGCAACCCCTTGGGGATCGTCAGCTCCACCGCCGAACTGCTGCAAGAGCGCCTGGCCCGCTATGAGCCGCAAAACCGCCTGGCCTGGATCATCGTGGAGGAAGCCAACCGCCTCAATGAAAAGGTCACGGAATTCCTGGATTTCGCCCGGCCCCGGGTTCCCCATTTGCGCCCCTGCGACCTGGAGGCGGTGCTGGACCGGGGTCTGGAGTTCCTGGAGCCGGAGATCCGGCGCCTGGGGATCGAGGTCAACCGGGAATACCGTCTCCGGGGCGGGGCACTGGCCGCGGACCCGGACCTGTTGTACCAGGCCTTCCTGAACCTGCTGCTCAACGCCATCCAGGCCATGCCCGAGGGCGGCCAGGCTCACCGTGTCCACCCAACCGGGCCCCCAGGGCCGCGGCGGCGAGATCCGTTTTGCGGACACCGGCGAAGGCATCGAGCCGGAGAGCCTGAAAAAGGTCCTCAACCCTTTCTTCACCACCAAGGAAAGAGGTAGCGGCCTGGGCCTGCCCATCGTCAAGAGCATTATCGAGACGACCCATCAGGGTACCATAAAGATCGACAGCACCAGGGGCCAGGGCACGGTGGTAACCATCACCCTGCCGAAGTTAGCATAATGGCTTGGCAGGTGTTGGATATGGCGCAAACGGAGGCAGCTGTCGATTGGCTGAGGGCAGGAGGCTGAAGCTGGCGCCTGATGCTGGCGACCAAGATGCCGCGAAGGAACTCAAACGTAGGGAAAGCGCCAAAATGAAGAAGATGCCTGATGAGTAGCTGAAAACTATCAGCTTTCAGCAGGTAAGGCGGGTTGCCGGGCCTGCCTCCCTGTGGGCCGGGGGGGCGGAGACGGCCGCCCTACCAAAAACTCGAAACTCGGAACTCGGAACTCTTTTTATGGATACCATCTTAGTTGTTGACGATGAAGTCAATTATCTGACGGTCATGGAAGCCCTGCTGGGAGGGGTGGGCTACGAGGTCCTTACCGCGCCCAGCGCCCCGGAGGCCCTGAAGGTCGCCGGCACCGCCGACCTGGACCTGGTGCTCACCGACATGAAAATGCCCAAGATGAGCGGCATCGAGCTCATGGATGAGCTGCACCGCCTCTATCCGGACCTGCCGGTGGTCATCATGACGGCCTTCGGCACTGTAGAGCTGGCCGTCACCGCCATGAAGAAAGGGGCCTTCGACTACATCCTGAAGCCCTTTAAAAATGAGGGGATCCTGGTGACCATCGCCAAGGCCCTGGAGTACCGCCACCTCCTCCTCACCAACCGGCTGCTATCCCAGGAATTGGACAAGAAATATGGCTTTCCCAACATCGTGGGGGAATCCCGGGTGATGGCGGAGATCCTGGCCCTGGTCAAAAGGGTGGCCACCTCCAAGGCCACCGTCCTGGTCACCGGCGAGAGCGGCACCGGCAAAGAGCTGATCGCCCGGGCCACCCACCTGTGCAGCAACCGGGCGCAACGGCCCTTCATCTCGGTTAACTGCGCCGCGCTTACCGAAACCCTGCTGGAAAGCGAGCTATTCGGCCACGAGCGGGGCGCCTTTACCCACGCGGTGGCCATGCGCAAGGGGCGCTTCGAGCTGGCCGACGGCGGCACCCTGTTCCTGGATGAAGTGGCGGAGATGTCCCAGGCCCTCCAGGTAAAACTGCTGCGGGTCCTCCAGGAGATGGAGTTCGAACGGGTCGGAGGCAGCCGCTCCATCAAGGTGGACGTGCGGGTAGTGGCCGCCTCCAATCGGGATCTGAAGGAAGAGGTGGAAGGCCGGCCGCTTCCGTGAAGACCTGTTCTACCGCCTCAATGTGGTCCATCTCCATATCTCCCCCCTGCGCCAGCGCCAGGAGGACATCCCCCTGCTGGCGGCCCACTTCATCAAGAAGTACGCCCAGGAAAACGTCCGGGGCAAGATCCGCCTCACCCCGGAGGCCCTGAAGTTGCTGGTGCAGTACCCCTGGCCCGGCAACGTCCGGGAGCTGGAAAACGTCATGGAGCGGGCCGTGATCCTGTGCGCCAATAACCTGATCACCCCCGAAGACCTGCCCGGGGAAATGGCGCCCGCCGCCGAGGCCAAGCTGGACATCGACCACTTCGTCCCCCTGCACACCCCCCTGCCGGACGTCCTGGAGGCCATTGAGGAACAGATGATCCGCCGGGCCCTGGAGCAGAGCGGCCAGGTGCAGGTGCGGGCCGCCGAGATGCTGGGCATCACCAAGAGCCTGCTGCAATACAAGCTGAAAAAGTATCACCTAACTACTTGATTTTTTAGGAGGTACTTATTTATGACAAGTGGCGAAGATTTTTTTGAAGAAATGAAGGAGCAATCTATTGTAAAGATTGAGATTGTAAGGAAATATTTTATTGCATGGGCTAATGTAGTTTTGCCTTCTATAGAATCAAGGGATGGAAAGTTAGGCTATATTGATTTATTTTCAGGGCCGGGAATATATGAGGATGGAACCAAATCTACCCCAATTATTGTCATCGAGGAAGCAATTAATCATCCAAGATTAGGCGAAAGATTACAGAAAAGATTAGTAACTTTATTTAATGACGCAAATCCTACATTTGCCAGTGAATTACAATTTGCGATTGATAAAATTCCAGGCATTGAACAGTTAAGAAATAAACCAATTGTGATGAATGATTTCGTTGGAGATAAAGCTGTAAAGAAATTTAAGGAAATTAATTTTATCCCATCGCTATTTTTCATCGATCCGTGGGGTTACAAAGGTCTTTCTCTTTCTCTACTTGAATCCATTCTTAAAGATTGGGGGTGTGATTGTATTTTATTTTTTAATTATAATCGCATAAATATGGGATTAAATAATCCTGCATTTAAAGATAATATAAATGCAATATTTGGCAAAAAACGAGCAGCTAAATTAAGAGAAATAGTTATAAAATTAAACCCCATAGAACGCGAGTTAACGATTATTGAGGAATTGGGACTTGCAATTGATGAATTGGGGTTTCCATATATTTTGCCATTTTGTTTTAAAGGAATAAAAGGTAAAAAAACAAGCCATTATTTAGTATTTATTTCAAAAAATGAAACAGGTTATGGAATTATGAAAGATATTATGGCAAAATATAGTTCTGAAATGCATCAAGGAGTTCCATCATTTGAGTATTGTGCGGCAACCAAAATGCATAAATTTTTATTTTCATTTAAAACACCTTTAAATGAACTTTCCAAAATGCTTCAAAAAGAATTTCAAGGTAAATCTTTGACGATGATTGAAATATTTAAACGCCACAATATTGGGAAACCTTTTATAAAAAGAAATTATAAAGAGGTACTCTACAAAATGGAAGAAGCCGGCTTAATAAAAGTCTACCCTCCGTTATATGCCCGGAAAAAAGGGACATTTAAAGATAGCGCACTAGTAACATTTCCGGAGAAATAATTTATGTCTTTATCTTCTTCTAAAATTGAATGGACAGAGGCTACTTGGAACCCTGTCACCGGTTGTACAAAAATCAGCGAAGGTTGCCGATATTGCTATGCAGAGAAATTAGCCTTAAGACTCAAGGCGATGAAGAACCCTCGATATTTTAATGGGTTCGATATTGCATTACACTATGATATCTTGGGGGAACCGTTAAAATGGCATAAATCTAAGATGATATTTGTAAACTCAATGAGCGATTTATTTCATGAAAATGTACCAATCAGTTTTATTGAGAAGGTTTTTGAAGTAATAAGAATAGCCAATCATCATAATTATCAAATATTAACTAAAAGATCTGAAAGGCTCTTAGAAATAGCACCATTTTTAAAATGGCCAGATAATTTATGGATGGGAGTAACTGTGGAGTCAGAAGAATGCTCTTATCGTATTGCTCATCTTAAACAAACTCCAGCTAAAATTAAATTTATTTCATTTGAGCCATTGCTTAATAATATTAGCACCTTGGATTTCGATGGCATAGACTGGGTCATTGTAGGGGGAGAATCTGGAGCGCAGAGCAGGATTATGAAAAAAGAATGGGTAATAGAAATTAGGGATCATGCTATAAGGAATAGAGTAGCTTTCTTCTTTAAGCAATGGGGTGGAAAAAACAAAAAAAAGTCTGGTAGATTGTTAGAAGGCAAAAATTGGGATCAAATACCACATTTTAGAATGGGCCTTTTTAAATAAAAAAGGCTCTAAATCAATTTGGTTTGAAAGGAAGAAGAAAAGTTGAGACCCGAACAATTTCCCGACGATATCCGGCCCTTTCTTATACCGAAGCCGGAAGGCGATCTGGTGTATCGCTGTCTCGAATGCGGGGCGGAGTACGACATCAGCCGGCTCCTCTACACCTGCCCGAAGTGCCGGGGACTCTTCCTCCTGGAGGATAAGGCCGCCGGCCGCCTCCAGCAGCACTCCGGGGCTTTTTGGCGCCGGTTGTTCGATTACCGCAAGATGCTCAACCTGCCGGCCCTGAAAGGGGTCTTTCTCTTTTACGAACTGATTGCCCCGGTCATTCCCCTTGAGGACGTCATCTACCTGGGGGAAGGCCACACCCCTCAGGTGGCGGCCAATGATGCGCTGCGGGAAGAAGTCGGCGGGGCCTTTTATTATAAAAACGACGGCCAGAACCCCAGCGCCTCTTTCAAGGACCGGGGCATGGCCGCGGCCTTGAGCTATCTCAACTACCTGGCGCGCCAGCCCGGGGCCGGCAAGCTCCTGGCCATCTGCGCCTCCACCGGCGACACCTCGGCGGCCGCCGCCCTTTACGCCGCTTACCTGGGAAGCCGGGTGGCCTCCGCGGTGCTCCTGCCCCACGGCAAGGTCACCCCCCAGCAACTGGCCCAGCCCCTGGGCCACGGCGCCAGGGTACTGGAGATCCCCGGGGTCTTCGACGACTGCATGAAGGTGGTGGAGTCCCTGGCGGACCACTACCAGGTGGCCCTGCTCAACTCCAAGAACTCCTGGCGCATCCGGGGCCAGGAGTCATTCGCCTACGAGATCGCCCAGTGGTTCGACTATGAGCTGGCCGGTAAGGTCGTGGTGGTGCCCATCGGCAACGCCGGCAACATCACCGCCATCATGCAAGGCTTCCTGCGCCTCCACGGCCTCAAGATTATCGAGACCCTGCCCCGGGTCATCGGGGTCCAGTCCCGCCACGCCGACCCGGTGTTCCGCTACTACCTGGAGCCGGACCAGGCGAAACGGGTCTTCAAACCGGTGACCGTGCAGGCCAGCGTGGCCCAGGCGGCCATGATCGGCAACCCGGTGTCCATGCCCCGGGTCATCCGCCTGGTGGAGGAATACCACCGCCGGGCCGGTGAGGGCTCGGTGGCCGTGGTCCAGGTGAGCGAACAGGAGATCATGGACTCCATGCTGCTGGCCAACCGCCACGGCCACATCGCCTGCACCCAGGGGGGCGAATCCCTGGCCGGCTTCCGGGCAGCCTTGAAAGAGAGGCTGGTGGAGGCCGGGGAAACCGCGGTGCTGGACGCCACCGCCCACCCTCTGAAGTTCATCGGTTTCCAGCAGATGTACTTCGAGGACTCCTTTCCGCCGGAGTTCGAGGTGGCCCCCAAGGCCGAGTACCGGAATCGGCCGCAGTTGCTGACCCCCAGGACCGGGGACCCAGCGAAGCAAACCGCCGATTTGGCGGGGCAAATCGCCGCCTTGCTGGAATTGACCCCAAAGGGCTAGCGAGGTTGCTTCCCCGTTTGCCCGATCTTATCTTTTCTCCAGACCCGAAAAGGAGGAGGGAAGATGGAGAAAGCAAGGTTATGGCTGATGATGATGGGGGCCAGCCTGATGCTGGCGTTCACCTGGTCATGCGCCATTGGCCAGGCCACCGGACAGGAAGCCCCGCGTCTTGACCGCGAAACCCTAAAAACCTGGCTCTCCGACCCCCAGGTACTTATCCTGGATGTGAGGCAGCCGCATGATTGGCAAGGCAGCGATAAAAAAATCAAGGGTGCGGTGCGCCAGGACCCCAAAGATTTCAAAACCTGGGCCGCGGACCTGCCGAAAGGGAAAGAAATCGTCCTTTACTGCTCCTGACCTAACGAGGGCACCAGCGCCCGGGAGGCGCAGCAATTGATAGAAATGGGCTTTCCCCAGGTTTGGGCTCTGAAAGGCGGCTGGCTGGAGTGGGAGAAGGCAGGCTACCCCACGGAGCCGAAATGATAACCGTAGTTCTCCGTGGCCAGTGATCAGAAGCAGGTGGTTTTCCAAAGGATTACGGATGCTGACGTCGAGCCTGACTGGCGGCAACTGCTAACTGACCATTTAACCTTGGCCTTGGGGCCTTGCCGGTGCTATTAACGGTTCCGATTAGTTAGCCAAACTATCTTCAAACTTTAAGATCTCGGCCAACGGATGACTACTCCAGATCAAACCGCCAGCAGGGCCCCGGCGCCGACCCCAGTGGCCGACAACTACTGCTTCGTCTGCGGCAAGAACAATCCCCGAGGCTTTAAGATCGCAGTGCGCTATTCGGAGGCGGAGCTGGCAGCGGAGACCGAGCTGGCCATCCCCAGGGAGTACCAGGGCTGGGCCCAGGTGATCCACGGCGGCATCCTCTCCACCCTGCTGGATGAACTGATGGCCCACGCGGTATGGCGCTTCGCCGGGCCCGGTCTAACCCTGAGCATGGAGGTGCGCTTTCACCAACCCCTGAAACCCGGGGAGCCCATCCGGGTGCGGGGGGTACTCCACACCAAAAACGGCAGCCGCCGCCAGGCCGAAGGGGAGATCATCCGCATTGCCGACGGCAGCCGCATCGCCTCGGGTAAGAGCCGCTTTCTCCTCCTCCCGGGAAACGGCCCGGAACCTTGAGTCCGTTTATTATCGAGGCGTATTCTTCATTATGGCGGCCACGGGCCCCTCTATGATCCGTTTTCCCTCCGTATCATTGGCAATAGCATGCTTCAGATGACTATCCTGATGGTGGGCAAGACCCGGGAAGGGTTCATTCAGGAAGGCCTGGACTTTTACCGCAAACGCCTTCTGCCCCTGGCGCGACTCACCCTGAGGAGCGTCCGGGAGGAAAAGGAGGCCGGAGGCTTAACCCCGGAAACCATAAAAATGAAGGAAGGCCAACGCCTCCGGACCGAGATGCCGCCCCGGGCCTGGGTGACGGCCCTGACCCCCGCCGGCCGGGAGTTTACCACCGAAGAATTCGCCGCCTGGCTCAGCAAACGGCAAGAGCTGGCCCGGCCCCTGGCCTTTCTCCTCGGCGGCCATTGGGGGCTGGCGGACGCTTTGTTGGCTGCGGCCGACGAACACTTATCTCTCTCCCGCCTCACCATGACCCATGAACTGGCCCGCCTCGTCCTGCTGGAGCAGCTCTACCGGGCCTTGACCCTCAAGCTGGGGCATCCCTATCACGTTTGAGCCCCTGTAGGGCGGGTTTTAAACCCGCCCCTACTTATTTCCTCATTCAATCCACTGCACCAACTTCTCCAGCGGCTCCCGCTCGGTGCGGAAGGCATTGGCCGGCGCCTGCACCTCGGGGTAGCCCAGGGCGAGGCCCACTACGATCTTGTGGGCCGGGGTGAGGCCCAGGTGCCGCCGGATAAGGTCCGGGTACCTGGCTATCTGGGCGCTGATGCAGGTGCCCAGGCCCAGGTCATGGGCCGCCAGGCAGATGGCGTGGGTGATGGCCCCCAGGTCGAACATGGTGTAAGGCTCGCCCAGGTCCGCATTGAAAATCACGTAGATGATCACCGGCGCCCCGAAGGCCCGGGTCATGTTAGCCATGTGGGCCAGGCGGCTGGCCTTGTCGCCCCGGGCAACCCCCATCTTGTCGAACAGCCCGGCCGCGCAGGCCATATAGCGGTCCTTGTAGGCGTCGGGAAAACTTTCCGGCATGGCCACGTCGGGGTTCGCCGCAACCCTTTGCTGTAAAGCCGCCGCCATCTCCCCGGTCAGTTCCCGGATCTTATCGCCCTGCACCACCACCAGTTCCCAGGGCTGCGTATTCCCCCAGGAGGGGCTCCAACGGGCGGCCTCGAGGATGCGGGTGATGAGCTCCCGGGGAACGGCCTCGGGCTTAAAGCTTCTGATGCTCTTTCTGGTCTTCAGGGCTTCCAAAAGTTCCATGGACTCCTCCTTGTATCTCCCGTTTTCTTGGGATATTAATAGATATTTAAGAGTGGGACTGTCAAATGATTTTTTCGGAAGCCAGGTGGTTTGCCGGTGGTTAATTATCCGCGGCCAATAACGCCGGTCATCGCCAGGAACCGCTTAGTGGCTCCGATTTTCTGCGGCCTCAAAACTACCCCACTCTTTAATAAAGGGTGATAAAGGCGGTGACCAGATGACAGCGGACCGGCATCTCGTGGCCTTCCCTTTGATTCTCCCCTGGCGGCAGGAGTTTTGGACCCTCCCTCTCTATTTTCCCCATCTCCGGGTGGGGGTGATCCCGGGGTGGCCGGCCCAACTGCCCTACCAGGGAATGCCGTTGCCTTTGGAGGCCCTGGCCCTCCCCCCCGGGCTCAAGCACCATAGGCCCGGCGACTTCCTGCAGTGGCGGGCCTTTGAGGAGTATCAGAAAGCCCAGGAGGACGGGGGCGATCTGCTATGGGCCCTTCGCAATTACGGCCGGGCGGAGGCGCCGGGGAAAGCTGTTTTCCCGGACCCCTGGTCTCTGGCCTGGCAGTTGGAAAAGCTCCAGGCCGACCAGGAGGCCCAATTGCAACTGGTGGACCAAGGCCAGGAATGGCTCAAGGAAGTCCTGACCCCGGAACCCTGGGAGAAGCCCTCGGGCTTCGGCCCGGTTCCCGGGATCCCGGAGATGGTGGACCCGGAGCTGGCCAAGCTGCGTTACCGGCTCTGGCAGCGAGTTATGGGCCCCCAGTTGCAAGACCCCTGGGTTCCCTTTTTATTGGGCCGCACCGCCCGTTCCCTGTTCCTCACCTTGAGGGGCTGGCCGGAGAAGGCCGAGCCCAAAAAGGTAGGACTCTATCTGCCCGGCTGCCGCAGCTCCCAGGAATGGTTAACGGTGCGCGGCAACGGGGAGGCGCCCCCCTGGCAGGCTCAGTTCCAGGAACGGTTGGCAGTTTTGCTGGATGCCGCCGCCGCTCTCCGGGACCTGGAGGCTGCGGCCCGAGGATTGGCCGAGTTTGTGGCCGACCGGGTGGCGGCCTTCTGGCCACTACCGGTAATCTGGGACCTGGAATTGGAGGTCTGGATCCCGGACCCTGGGGAGGATACTTTGTTACCGCCGGTGCTCTGCTGGTCCGGAGCCGGGGCCGCCGATGTCTTGCCGGGATAGGGGAATATTAGCCGGTAGTCATTGGGCAGCGTTTTCTGTAGGGGCGGACCCAGGTGTCCACCCTCTGCGGGTTGGTTTCTTGTCGACCGCAGGGCGGGCCGGAGCGCCGGGGAGTCGAACCTTACCTGTACCGGCCACTGGCTACTGATTACTCCCCAGTCTCCGGCAGGGGTTTTGCCTCCGAGGTCTTCATCAGGGCCGGCAATGGCTTGGCGGCGATGATCTTGCCGGCGGCGATTTCGCGCATGGCCATGACGATCTCTTTATTGTCCCCCTTTACCAACACTGGGGCGCCCCGGTAGAGCTGTTGCACCCGCTTGGCGGCCAGGTGGACCAGGCCGAAACGAGTGGGAACCTGCCGCAGGCAATCCTCGATGGTGACGCGCGCCATAAAATCCCTCCTCCGGAATGGCTGGATGAAATCGATGCAATCGGGGTCAGGCAGAACCGCCCATATCAATGATAACACGCAGGCCGGGGCGGCGCCATGGTTTCCGGCGCCACCGGGACAAGAACCAGCCCCCGGGCCTCCCACCTTTCTCCCCGGCCAGGCGGACGAACTCCAGTTGGTCCCCCTCCTTGAGAACCAGGGAGGCGGACGCTTCCCGCCCATTGACCAGGGCCAGGGCCCGGGGATCGATATTCAAGGGCTCCTTCAGGGCCTGGCGCACTTCCCCCACCGATTTGCCGGCAATGGCAGCCTCCAGGCTGTGCACTCCGTAGCTGATTTTCACCAGGCCGGTGCAGGGCCTCACCGGTTGTTGCTGCCGGGTCAGATCCCTTATCTGGGCGCTCACCGGGGTTCACCTTCAAGGCGGCAGGGGGGAGGCAAGGCCGCGCTCCGCGCCTGCCGGGCCAGCAGCTCCCGGAACTCCCCGCTGGGATAAATATGGCCGCATTCCCCGCAGCCCGCCTCCACCCCTTCCCAGGTGGGGCGAATCGTAATTTCCCCTGTTTGACAATAAATGCAGTTCATCTTTTTGGCCAATTTTTTGGTTTTTAGATCAACCGAAAACAGAAAACCTTTACAAAAAAATTAAAAATACCGGGACAATTGCGGCAGGGAGGGGTCCACCTGCCGGCACTCCCGGAGCAGGGCGTTCAGGTAAAGCCAGGCAAAACTCAGCAGAAATTCCGGCCCGTACTTCCGGGCGCCAAAGCTGTCGAAGGCCAGGGTGGCGGAGCCTTCCATGCGGAAGCGGAAGGCCAGGTCCCCCAACAGGGGCCAGACCACCTGCCAGCCGCCGGCGAGCCCGGCAAAAGTGCCGCAATCCATGCGCCGCAGACCCACCTCCACCACCTCCGGGCTCAGCAGACGCAGCACTTCTTCCCGGACTCCCAGGGAGACGCCTTCTAAGGGACCTGCCGCCGCCGCGGCGAAATCTGCCAGGGCCAGCCAGTCCTCCCCGGGAGCGGCCGGCCGCACCGCATATTCCCCCCGCCCGTAGCGGGCCAGCAGGGCCACCAGGTCCCAGGCGAAGACATAGGCGTCTTCGGTGGGCACCGCCAGGCTTTTCCGGGCATAAAAGACCCGCAAATCCGCGCCGAATTCCGGGTCCAGGTCGAAGAGCAGGTAGAGTTCCAGGGGGCGGAACGGCTTGAGCCGCAGCACCCACTGGATGCTGGCGTAGGGTCGGCCCTCCACCACCTCCCCTCCCAGCAAACCGGCCAAGACCGCGGGGGCCACCTCAGCCAGCCCCGCCAGGTCCCGGTGATACTTCTTTCTGACATACTGGCGAATCTGGGCCTCCCAGCCCCAGCCGGCCTCGAACTGGCCCAGGGATACCAGGTCGTAGGGGAAATCGAGATTTTTTTTAAATGCGGCGCCCTGATTCAGCTCTTTTTGGCCTCCACCTTCTGATTGAATTTCTCTGCGTTTATTATAAACCGCTCGTGCACCGCCTCGCCAATCTTTTCCTTTTCGTCAAAGCCCTCCACCTTGAAGGTGATTTTCCTGCCATCCACTGCGGTGACTTCGGTGACCGCCCGCACCTCCATCCCCAGGGGGGTGGCGGCGGTGTGTTTCAGATTCATGGAGATGCCCACCGACTGCTCCCCGGCGGCCAGGTGCGCGGCCATCAGTTCGGCGCTGACCCCTTCGAACATGCCCCCGAGAAAGGGGGTGCCGAAGACCTCGGGGACGCCCTGGAAAAACTTGCGGGCCGAATGTTCCGGCCCGCTCTTCAGCCGCCTCTCATGCTTCATGCCAACCTCAATCGCCATACAGCCTCCTTTTTATAGCTGCCAGTTCCCAGTTCTCAGTTCCCAGTTCTCAGTTGTCGGTTGTCGGTAATTGGTAATTGGTCTTGCTGGGAACTGGCAACTGACAACTGGCAACTTTTTCTTAAACCGCCAATGGCGCCATTTTTATGGGGCCCAGGGGTTCGCCCCGGGCCAGGCGGCGGCCCAGATCCCTGGCCTGTTCCAGTGGCTGGGGTTGTTCCAGGATGGCCCCTTTAGCGTCAGCACCCCGCACCAGGATTTCCCCGGCATAGCTCACGTTGATGGCGTCGAAGAAGTATTTGGCGGTGAGGCGGACCCCCACGAACAGGAGCTTCCCCCTGGTGGCCCCCACCGCCAGGAGGACCCCCTGGCGGGAGCCGCCGGGAGAATCCTTTTTCAATAGGTAGCGCCTGGCCCACAGGGCCTGGGTGCGGTCGATCATAGCCTTGGACTGGGCCGAGACCCCGTAGAAAAAGACCGGAGAGGCCAGGGCCACCACGTCGGCCTCCAGAAGCTTGTCGTAGATCTCCCGCATGTCGTCTTTAATTGGACAGGTGCCATCCTTGAAACAGTGGTAGATCTCCAGGCACGGGGAGATCTTGAGGTCCCGCAGGATAATCTTCTCCACCTCCGCCCCGGCGCCGGCGGCCCCTTCCAGGAAGGCCCTGAGGAGGATTTCCGAATTGCCGCCCCGGCGGGGGCTGCCCAGGATGCCCAGCACTTTCATGGCCATCTCCTTCCGATATTGCCTAACAATATGGAAAATCCAGGGAGGATGTCAAGCGCTGATGATTCCTTTATGGTTTCCAATCCCCGGAGTGCTTAGATTTGAGGAGCGGCCGCCCAGGGCGGGCCTCTTTGCCCGCCATAAAGGCTCTTGGCACTTTGCTGCAGGGTGGGCACTCGCACCCGCGGGTACCGCTGAGGCCCCGACTTCCTTGGAGGAGGCTTATTTTTCTTAAAATCGAGCTTGGCATGGGCGGTTTTGGTATTATCTTACTAGGAGAGTGGCGGTGGCGGTTTTAACTCTCATTCCAAGGAGAACTTCAATGACTAACCAGTCTTCTAGAACCCGGATGATGGCGATGGGCTTGCTGCTGGCCCTGGGCCTCCTGGCCATGCCGGTGGCGAGCTGGGCAGCGCCCGCAGCAGCGGACTTTACCCTGAAAGACGTCCTCCAGGGGCAAGATTACACCCTGAGCCAGTTCAGGGGCAAGGTGGTGATGATTAATTTCTTCACCTTCTTTTGCGGGCCTTGCCGGGAGGAGATGCCCGATCTCAATAAAGTTTACCATGAATACCAGGGCCAGGGTTTCCAAACTCTGGGGATTGCCCTCAGTTCCGACCCCACCCAGATCAGGTTTCTGGTGAAGCAGTTGGGTCTGGACTATCCGGTGCTCATCGGCAATGACCAGGTGTCCGCGGCCTACGGCAGCGTGGCGGTGGTTCCCACCACCTTCATCATCGACAAGTCGGGCAATGTCGCCTATAAGGTCGAGGGAACGCGGAGTAAGGCAGAATTTGAGAAAATGATTCGGGCCCTGCTCTGATCTGACCTTTATCCCGAAAAATTCATGGCCGATACCGGCCAGCTGCCGGGGATGAAAAATCCCCCTGGCCCTCCCTTTTAAAAAGGGGGTTTTTAAAGTCCCCCCCTGGGGAAAGGGGGATTTAGGGTTTTACGGTAGAGTCTAGGAAGGCCGCGGCAGAGCGAAAAAACGCAGATCGAGGCGGCGGCCCAGGCCCTCCCGCAGCAAACCTCCCAAAGGAGTCCCGCATGGGACCCTGGAATAACTTGCCGGATTGGGCCCAAGAAATGGAGGAACATCTCAAGGAGGGGGAAGAGGCCCTCTTCATCCTCCACGGGCAGGTCTATGATTACACCCGGGTAAACGGCGATTACCTCCCCTTTCGCCACTTCCTGGGCCAGTGGCTGGGTCGGGAACGCCACGTGGTCTTTTACAACCTGGGGGCGGGGCTGGAGTTCGGGGATGCGGCGGGGGAGGATTCCTTCCGGGAAGCCCTGGAGCCCCAGGAAAAGCCGGCGGACGGCGAGGTAACCGAGGATGTCTCCCTGATCCGGGCCCGGGCCCTCCAGGCCCTGGGCCAAAAACCCATCCCCAAACCTTTACCCCAGAGCCCCCGGGAGGTGCTGCAACTGGCAGAGCGGGTCATGGCCGCACCGTGCCACCGCCACCCCAGCTGCAAGTCCCTGGCCCTGGTCCTGGAGTACGCCGAAACCATCGTCCCCGCGGTGGACCTGGGTTCCATGGGCGAGCCGGACCGGGCCGCCCTGGTCACCCTGCTGCGCTGGGCCCGGCAGGCGGAGCTGTCGAAGCACGGCCATCTGGTGGTCCTCACCACCGGCAACCTGGCTGATTTAAACCACAATCTCCTCTTGAGCCGCCATGGGGCGCAAGTCCTGGAGGTGCCGCCCCCGGACCGGGAGGCCCGGGTTCACTTCATCGATAAGCTCCGTTCCCAGGGCAAGTATCAGCTTACGATCACCTCCCAGGAGCTGGCCAACCTGGCCGCCGGTTTGAGCCTCAGGGCGCTGCACGCCTTGCTGCGCCAGAGCATCATTCAGCCCCTTACCCTGGAGATGGTGCGCCGCAAGAAAAAGGACCTGCTGCGCCAGGAGCTGGTGGGCCTGGTGGAAGTGCTGGAACCTCGCTTCGGCCTGGCGGATATCGGCGGACTGGCGCCCGTCAAGGAATATTTTGCCCAGATTGCCGGGGCCCTGCAGGCGGGGGAAGTCAAGCTGGTGCCCCGGGGTATCACCCTGATGGGGCCTCCCGGGGTGGGCAAGACCGCCCTGGCCGAGGCCCTGGCCCGGGATTGCGGCTTCAACTTCGTCAAGCTCCTCAATCCCCGCACCAAGTGGGTGGGGGAGAGCGAACGCAATTTCTTCAAAGCCCTCCAGACCTTGCGCAGCTTGACCCCGCTGGTGGTGGTGGAGGACGAAGCCGACCAGAGCGAACACAGCCGGGATGAATACTCCGGCGACACCGGGGTGAGCAACCGCCTGCGGCAGATGCGCTTCGAATTTATGGGCGACCCGACCATCCAGGGCAAGGTCCTGTGGATCAGGATCACCAACCGGCCTGACCGCCTGGACAAGGCCGATCTGCGCTCCGGCCGCTCCAGCGAGCGGATTCCCTTCTTCCTGCCGGATTTCGCCGAGAAATGCCAGATCCTCCAGGTGGTGGCCAGGCGCAGCCTGATCCCCTGCGATCTGGACGACTTTGTCGAAGTAACCCGCTATCTGGACCAGCGCCATTCGGAAGTGATCACCGGCGGGGACATCGAAGAACTGGTCTTCCGGGCCTATCGCCAGGCCCGCCTGGCGGGCCGGGAACGGGTAACCCTGGCCGACTTCCGGCAGGTGATTGATGATTTCCTGCCGCCGCATCAGGTAGAGGTGCTGCGGCAGATGGAACGCCTGGCCCTGCACCAATGCTCCTCCCGGCGCTTCGTGCCGGAGCGGGTCTGGACCTGGGCCGCCCGACGCGAGGAGGCGGCGGAAGGGTGAGTGAGAGGGGGCTGGGGGCTTTTGCATTTTTGGTATTTTTGGTAAGGGATCTCCCGCCCTCCCCTCAAACTCCCATCCCGACTCCCTGCTTAGGGTTTGTTGGTGCGATTATCGGCAAAGGGAAAGAAGCCTAATAGTGCAGACAATGAAGTTTTTTTTATCCCCCTTTTTCAAAGGGGGGGATAAAAAAGCAAGGTGGGAATAAAGAAGCAAGGAAAAGCAACCATCCGCGACCAGATCATTATCGAGGGCAGCGACGTTATCCTGATGGAGAAGGCCGGCCTGGCGCCGGCCCGGGTGGCCCGGCGGGCGCCGCTGGCCTCCCTGCTGCGTTACGTCTCCCGGGTGATGCCGCCGCCCCTGCCGCTTTTGCCCCCGGGAAGCCGCTGGCTCCGCCAAAGGAAGGACTTGCTGCTGCTGGCCGTGGAAGACCCGCCCCAGTGCCGCACCCTCAGGGTGAGCGGCGGCAAAAAAGGGGAGGATGACTACCGTTCCCATCGCCTGGCCTTTCCATACCTGGTCTATCTCCTCACCTTCTATCGGGGCGGTTTCGAGGAGATGAAGATGTTCTTCCGGGTCGCTCCCCTGACTTCCCCGGGAGACACCCTCTACCACACCTGCCTGCCCAATGTCCGTGGAGAGCCGGGCCATTACGGCTCACAAAGGGTTTGCCTGCGCTACCGGCCGGAGATGCTGGAAGGCGTCCCCCTGGCGGTGGCGGTGCCGGCCCTCCTGGACTTCTTCTGGAGTACCGGTTTCAACCAGGACATCAGCAGCAGCGCCTTTGAGCGGGCCTCGAGCCTCTTGCCGGACCCCCGCCTGGCCAACTTTGCCGCCTGGGAGGGGGCCACTGCGGCAGACCCCCTCTTCCCCCTGGAGGTGGGTTGGGAGGCGGCTGACCGGAAGCTCCCGGATTTGTGGGCGGAATATTTGAAACTGCACGGGGAGACCGAGCAACCGGTGAAAGACGCCATGGAGCTGGCCGACATCCTCTATCGCTTGCCGGTGGGGTATTGACCCCAGCGGCGCCCTGCGACCCTGGCCCAGAAGTCCCTCCCTCCCCCAACCGATGCCCGGGTGCGTCTCGGGGCCTTCACCACCCTCAAAAAAAATCGCTTTCAGGAGCAGGCTCGGCGATTTCCTTGGGAGCACTCAATCTTGGCATGGGTTTGAAAGGTGAAAAACACCTGGGTATTGGGAGAGGAACTCTGCAAGGAGACGTCCACCAGTCTCTGCACCGCTCCCAAGACCTCCTCCGAGTCGCTCCGGTTGAAATTGCCTCTGAGCTTCAGATAGAGGTCTTCCCGCTTTCGGCAAATCGATATTTGCGGCTGCACGTAAAAATCCTCCTTCTAACGGTTTCTTTAAATCTTTTCATAACACAACCCTGTTTAACTACATTCTGGGGATTCCTATTTTTGCTTCCATTCCTTGCTGGCTTTAGGCTCAGGGAATGTCTCCTAGCAAGGACGAAAAGGCGTATTCCCTAGATATTACCTTAAACAATATTCGGTAGTTAGTGGGAAGCCTGGCCCGGGTGCGGGCCCTATTTAAGCCCTAAAGAATAGCAATTCCCAGTCCGCACCGCTTCCGTTGGGAATTAGTTGTGTATGTCAAGTTCTGCAAATTGGTCGAGGCCTAGGGGGTTTTTTTAGTTCTCCCGAGCCGCGGGTGAGAGCCCCGGAGGGCGCCAGTCACCTTCAGATTTTCGCAAAGGTTGCACCCGAGATATTAGGCGAGCAAAGGTTACGGGGGTCATACTCCCAGGGAGGTCAGGCCCTGGCGAATGGCATATTTGGTGAGTTCGGCAACGTTGTGGATGCCCACCTTGTTCATGATTTGCTTGCGGTGCGCTTCCACGGTCTTGCTGCTGAGGCATAAGGTATTGGCGATTTGCAGGGTGTTTCTCCCTTCGGCCATGAGCTGCAAGACCTCCCGTTCCCGCGGGGTCAGCAAGGTATAGGCCGAGCAGGGTTCCTCGGCCAGATTGTGGGCGAAGTCCTTGACCAAAATATCGGAAACCCCGGGGCTGATATAGGTCTTTTCCCGCATCACGGTGCGGATGGCCTTCACCAATTCTTCCAGGGCGCAGTCCTTCAAAAGGTATCCCCAGGCCCCGGACCTGAGCATATTCAGCACGAATAGACTGTCCGAATGCATGGAGAGGGCAATGATCTTCACCCTGGAATTATTTGCGACGATCTGGCGGGTAGCATCGATACCGTTTAAATCGGGCATGGAGATGTCCATGATGATCACATCCGGGGCCAGTTCTTGCGCCAGCTTCACGACATCGCGGCCATTGTCGGATTCCCCCACCACCATCATGTCAGGCTCGCAGGCCAGCAGCATCCGCAATCCCTGGCGGACTATCTGATGGTCATCTGCCAAGATGATTTTGATGCGCACGATATCATCCTTGAATCATCTATTACGGCAGGTGGAAGAAGAGGAGCATGGCATTTCCTTAGGCCTCGCCAAGTCAAGGTACAACCCCGGAAAGACCATAGCCATTTTTTTGGTAAAGTTCACTTAGGAAAATCCTAATTCTGGAGTAGGAAAACCCTAATTCTTTTGGGGGAAAACCCTAATTCTGGGATGGGGACAACCCGCAAGAACAAGTTATCCGGGTTTTCCCTGGAAATGAGGGCGGTCCTATTCCTCCAGAGAGGTCAGTCCTTGCCGGATGGCATATTTGGTCAGCTCGGCCACGCTGTGAATTCCAGACTTGCTCATAATCTGCTTGCGGTGCGATTCCACCGTCTTGACGCTGACACAGAGGCAGTCAGCAATCTGATTGGTGGACTTGCCTTCCGCCATAAGCTGCAGCACCTCCCGCTCCCTGGCGGTCAGCACCGAAAACGCCCCGGAAGGGTCAGCGTGGTCCCAGCCGCTGACAAAGTCTTTGATGACCACGTCCGAGATGCCGGGGCTCAGATAGGTCTTGTGGCCCACGACGGTGCGAATGGCCCTGACCAGATCTTCCAGGGCACAGTCTTTCAACAGATAACCGGAAGCGCCGGCCTTGAGCATGTTTAACACGAAGAGACTGTCGGAGTGCATGGAGAGGGCAATTACCTTGACCCCTGGGCACTCCGCCTGGAGCTGGCGGGTCGCTTCGATGCCGTTTAAGCCGGGCATGGTGATGTCCATGATCACTATATTGGGGGCAAATTGCTTCACCAGCGGCAGCACCTTCCGGCCATTATCCGCCTCGGCCACCACCTGCATATCCGGCTCTGCCGCCAACAGATTGCGCAGTCCCTGGCGGACGATCTGATGGTCTTCCGCTAACATGATCTTAATGGTCATCCCCATTTCCCTACCTTATTCTTCTTAGCATAGTCTAAAGGCAACATCAAGATGACCTGGGTACCTGCGTCTTCCCCTGAGATCACATCCACACCCCCTCCAAGATAATGAAGGCGCTCCCGAATACTGAAGAGACCGAAGCCTCTCTCGCTCTCGTCGCCGGCGTAACCCTGGGAGCCGTTAATCCCCACCCCGTCGTCCTTCACTTCGATGCATACCCGGCCATCATTTCGCCGAATGATGTTGACCCAGGCGTGCCGGGCCTGGGCATGTTTGACGATGTTAATCATCAACTCCCGCACCGAGCGGAAGAGGAGCACTTTAAGTTCGTCATCGATGGGGATGGGAACCATCTCCTTGTGAACTTCCACCTGCAGGCCGTACTGGGTCCTGATGTGCTTGGCGAACCATTCCACCGCGGCCTCGAACCCCAACTCATAAAGCACCGGCAGACTCAGCTCGAAGGTCAGGGACCTGGTGTCCTGGATCATCTTTTCGATGAGCTCCCGGACCTCCCCTAAGGGGTTGGCAATATCAGGGGAAATCGCAGTTTTCTGTAATACCCCCAGCTTGATCTTGGAGACGGCCAGGGCCTGGCCGATATGATCATGGAGATCGGTGGCCAGACGCCGCCTTTCCCGTTCCTCCGTCAGTGAGAGTTCCGAAGCCAGGGATTGGAGGCGCACCTGATTGCTCCGGATCTCGTCCTCGGCCTTTCTGCGCATGGTAATATCTTGGGTCATGACGATGGCGAACTGGGACTCTCCCCTGGGCCCCCGCAGGACCGAAACCGTCACCTGGCCCCAAACGGTCTGGCCGTCCTTGCGGATATAGCGGGTTTCCCGGGAGAAGGATTCCCGTTTCCCCACAGCTAAATCCTTAAATAGCCCCAGGCTTTGAGAGACATCGTCCGGATGGATGATGTCCTTGAAAGACTTCAGGAGCAGCTCTTCTTTGCTGTAACCCAGCATCTCCCAGAGGGCGGGATTGCTGTCCAGGTGGTAGCCGTCCATATCCATCAGGGAGATGCCGATGGCGGCTTCCTCAAAGATTTTCCGGGAGCGCCTCTCCGTTTCCCGGAGAGCGGTGACGTCGCTGAACATGGCAAAGGCCCCGCTAAACTGGCCGTTTTCGAAGAGCGGTACCGAGCTCATGATCACCGCGGCCAACCCCCGGTTTTTGCAGAGCAGTTCCAGTTCCTGCTGAGCCACGTTATTTCTGCGGTTCTCCTCCAGGGACTTCTCCATGAGCTTCCAGTTGTTCCGGTTGAACAATTTCTGGATATTCTTATTCTCCAGCTTCTCATGGCCGGTGATCTCGCGCATGCGCCGGTTGGTGAATTTGATCAGGCCCTGCTCGTCGATGATCCAAATACCCTCGTGGGCGTTTTCGATGAGCCCCCGGTGCTTGCGCTCCGATATCTCCAGCTTGCGATAAAGGACGGCGTTCTCCAGGGCAATGGCGATCTGGTTGGCAAAACTGACGATGAAGTCCCGGTCCCCTCCGGTGATCGTAGCGTCCGGGTGAACCCGGTCGGCCAGCAGCACCCCGATGACTTTGCCCCTGACGGTGAGGGGCGCCAGGATAAAGGCCTGAGGCTTGAAATGCTCAATCAAGGGATTCTTCATGTTGAGCTTGCTGTGTTCCACATCCTGGACCACCACTGGAATGCCGGTCATGGCCACCCGGGCGATGACGTTGTCCACCTTGGAAATGGGGATCTGGTAATTTTTTACCTGTTCAAACAACTCGGGGTCGATACCCTCGGCAAAGCTGAACTCCAAAACCTCGCCCTGCTCATCCAGCAGCAGGATGGCGGCCCTATCCAGCTTGGCGGAATTGATCAGCAATCGCAAAGTCACCTGCAAGAGCTTATCCAGATTGAGCACCGATAGGGTGGCGGTGCTGGTCTCCTGGAGGCAGATGAGCTGGTCGATTTTCTCATTGAGCTGGATATTCAGACGGTGGATCTCATCGAACTTTCCCTTCAACAGCTCCTTGTCCCGCTCCAGCTCCTCGATGGTATAGGTGAGGGCCCGCCAGGGCACCATGAGCTTCATCAGGTAATTTTTTAAGAAGAACCGCTTCTGCCATTTCAGGTGGTATTCGCAGTAATCGTCTCCCTTGAAAAAACATCTGGTTTCTTCCAGGACCAGGGGCGGCATGTTCCAAATAGTGGGAATGCCCGAGTAGATCCCCTGATTGAACCGGCAAAAGTCGAGATTCGCCGGGATATTCTTGAACCAGTGGAGGCGCACCACCGCGCTGTCCCGCTTGGTTTCCACCAGTTCGATGGTCTTATTCTTATTGAATTTATCATTGATGGCCTGCACCCTGATCAGGGTGCGGCGGGGACTTTTACAAGCCAGCATGAGAATCCGCTGCACATAACCCAGCTTCTTCCGGGCCGCGGATTCATAGCCGATCTTAAAGGCTATATCTTTGTTTTTCGAGATTCTTTTGCCATTATCAAACATCCTGGTGACCACGTCGCTGGACACCCAGTTGTTGATTTCCATCAAAAATTCTTGCGGATTGGGCAGTCCTTCGATTTCCGGTCCCAGGCCGTGGAAGAGTTTGGGCAACTCCTCCGGCAGGTTCTCCTGGAAGTATTCGATGATGGCACGAGTATTGATGCAGCTATGATGCTTATCCATTACCGGGCCAAACCCAAGGTCCCGATTCCAGCCGGACCCCAAAACCTTGCCTGATTAGTGACGAGCTGTTCCCCGCGGTTCCGGTTGGCCGGCGGGGCCGCCTGCCGCAAGCATCTCCCCCGGCAAAAGCCAACCCCACTCTAAAACAAGAAATTTCTCCATCTGGCGAACCAAAAAATTTCAGGCCGCCGCAGAGAAGATCAAAGAAAAACTTGCTTATAATAGTATACTATAATAATTAAAGTACTGCTTGTGTCAAGTAAAACATTACCGGAATTTTTTTCAAGGGATTGTAATTCAGATTAACTACCTGTATCTACAAGAGAATCACAGGACGATAATCCAGTTTCTCCCCAAAAATTCGGGTTATTTCAAGGCGTTCCGAGCCTTTTCCCAATTGCCTTAGACCCCAGGATGGTATTATTTTCATTAGATTGGGGGTTTTTTTACCCTACTGACAAGAGAGATCGGATGGTTTAAAGCGGGGCTCTCGCTTCTCCTGGGCTAAGCTCAGGAGTACCCCGGTTTCTCCCGGCTATTATTTGGTTCTTTGGCCGATTGGCCAGTTCCAGGAGGATGGCACTATGTCTTCTTTCAGGTCTTGGCATTTTGTTTTGGGGAAACTGACCTTAAGCAAGTTCCTCCAGATGAAGTTCAACAATTTTCTTTTCCGGTTTCTGCCCTTCTTCCTTTCCCGGTGGTACATCGCCTGCATGGGCCGCTTTTACTACCTGCTGAACTGGCGGGATAAGGCCCTGATCGCCAAGACCATCCGCCACGTTCTCCACGGCAGGATATCCTCCGAGGAGGTCCACCAGAAGACCAAAGGGGCCTTTGGGGGGATCTTCGACCATTATCATGAAAAACTCTTCGTCGGATATTCCAACTTTCCTAAGTTACTGGATTTCTTCAGGACCCAGGTATGTTTCCAAGGTGAGCAAAAGCTAAAGGAAACCCTGGCGGCCGGCAAGGGCGCCATTCTGGTAACCGGTCATTTCGGAGCGGTGGAATTACTGCCGGGCACCCTGGCGGTACACGGCTTCCCCACCTCCATGATCTGCCGCTTCCAGACCAACCGACTCCGGGAAGCCCTGGGTCGCCGGGCCGAATGGATCGGCTTGCACCTGATCGACGCGGATCAAGGGAACACCTTCCTCGCCGCGGTAAAGGCCCTCAAAGCGGGGAGGATCCTCATCACCGAGTGCGATGAATTCGATGAATGGCGACCGGACCCGAACCAGGGAACCTCCTTTCTCGATCGCCGACTTACGGGGGACCGCACCTTGGACATTTTGAGCAAGCGCTCCGGCGCCCCGGTGGTCGCCGCCATGGTGAAACGAGATGGGGGGCAACAATATACCTGTCACCTCACCGCGCTGGACAATGGCGCCGCTCCGGTAAATATGTCTATCAGCCAAAGGTGTCTCATGATCCTGGATGGTTCGGTGAAGGCCCATCCGGAGCAATGGTATCAATGGAAGAAGTTTGGTAAACTGATCAACATTGACCTGGGGGTGGGGCATGATCGTCCGAAAGCTGGATATTTGGCACCTAGAATTGGCATTTCTCTACCCGATCAGGCATAACCTGGTCACCCACCACGGGTCCGAAAACCTGGTGGTCAAAGTGACCGCCGACAGCCCCCAGCCGGGGTATGGGGAAGGGGTTCCCCGGAGCTTCGTCACCGGAGAAACCCTCCCGTCCAGCCTCGCCTTCCTGACGGGGACCCTGGCCCCTGCCATTGTAGGGAAGGAGTTCGCTTCACCCTCGCAGCTTCTGGAGGCGTTGACAGAGCTGTTTCGCCAAACAGCCGGGGAGCGGCATCCCGGGGCCTTTTGCGCCCTGGAAACCGCGCTGCTGGATGCCGCCGGCCAGGCCTGGGACCTGCCTCTGCAAGCCTTCCTCGGACCCAAAGGAGACGCCCCCCTGATCTACAGCGCGGTGATCCCCATGGGGACGCCGGAGAAGATGGCTCAATTCCTGTACCTGGCGAAAAAACTGCAGATGTCTTTTCTGAAGCTGAAGGTGGGGAGCCCCGAAGACCTGGAAAACCTCAGGCTGGCCCGGGAGATCCTGGGTTGGCAGGTCGATATCCGGGTGGACGCCAACTGTGCCTGGAGCGCCACCGAGGCCGTCCAGCGCCTCCGGGAGATGCAACCTTACCGGATCAGCGCCGTGGAGCAACCAGTGGCCAAGGATGATCTGGAAGGCCTGCGGGCGGTGAGCGCCGAGGCCGGGCTGCCCGTCATCGCCGATGAGTCATTGTGCCACGAAGGGGACGCCCAAAGATTGATCGACCTCAAGGCCTGCCAGATCTTTAATATCCGCCTGTCCAAATGCGGCGGCCCCGGGGCCGCCGCCCGGATCAGGCGGATGGCCGCGGCGGCCGGGCTGCGTTGCCAGCTGGGCTGCCACGTGGGAGAAACCAGCATCCTTTCCGCCGCCGGCCGCCACTTCGCCGTCTGTGCCCCGGCGCCGGCCTATTTGGAAGGCTCCTTCTCGCCTTTCCTGTTTGCCCGGGAGCCGGTGGCCCAGAGCGTCATTTTCGGACCCGGAGGAGTGGCCCTGCCCCTTCCCGGCCCCGGCCTGGGGATCGAAGTTCTCGAGGCCGCCTTGCCTGATCTCGCCCTCGCCCACTTCCAACTGGGCGGCTAATCGCCGCCCTGCCTGAGCCGGCTTGGTTGTCCTAAAGGCGCGGGTATTAGCCAAACGGTTCTGAAATTTTGTTTTTTCGGCGAAATTTCTGCTATCCTGCTCCCGCTGCCCACCCTGAAGATTCAGCTAGTATTTAGTTGCTTTAATTAGCGATATATGATAGGCTCTCGATTATGAGAGCGACTCAAATTCAATTGACGGATGATGACCGTAGGATTCTCGAATCCAGGATACGTAACAGTAAAACTGAACAGCGCCAGGTTCTGCGGGCTCGCATTATTTTGGCGGCGGCGCAGGGAGCAAAAACCAGCGGCATTGCCAAGGACTTGAAGGTTCGCCCCAACACCGTCAGCAAGTGGCGGACCCGCTTTGCCAGCGAAGGCCTGGCCGGTTTGGAAGATGCCCAAAGACCGGGGAAGCCCAGCAGCTACAGGCAGGACACGGAAAAACGGGTGCTGAGAAAACTGGACGAACCGCCTCCCGAAGGCTATGCCCGCTGGAACGGCAGGCTTCTGTCCGAAGCCTTGGGTGACGTTACCAAGCATCAGGTCTGGCGCATCCTGCGGCGCCATAACATCAGTCTTGAACGCCGCCGGAGCTGGTGCGTCAGCACCGATCCCGAGTTTGCCCGCAAGGCTGCGGACATTGTGGGACTTTACCTGGACCCGCCGGAGAACGCCGTGGTCATCTGTGTGGATGAAAAACCCCAGATTCAGGCCCTGGAAAGAGCGCAGGGATGGCTGAAACTTCCCAATGGCAAGACCTTGACGGGGTTCAGTCACGGTTACAAGCGGCATGGCACCACCACGTTATTTGCCGCCCTGGAAGTGACTACCGGTCAGGTAAAAGCCGGTCACTATAACCGACGGCGGCGGGTGGAATTTCTGGACTTCATGAACCAGATATTGGCTGACTATCCTGATCAGGAACTCCATGTGATTTTAGACAACCTCAATACCCATAAGCCCAAAAACGATATGTGGTTGAAGAGGCATCCCCAGGTTAAATTCCATTACACTCCAACTTCTGCCTCTTGGCTTAATCAAATCGAGGTTTGGTTCAGCATCCTCAGCCGCGGTGCCCTCAAAGGGGCTAATTTCACCTCCCCCCAACAAGTCAGGAAGGCTATCGATAAATTCGTCCAGGCTTACAATCCACAAGCCGCACCGTTTCAATGGCGGAAAAGGTATGTTTATCCCAAAGGCTTGGCTAATCGTATCTCTGATTTATGCAACTAAGTACTAGACTGGTTATCAGAAATGGTAGGCCAAGCTCATGGCGAGGGCTTGGATGTCGGTGTTGTAGCGGCCATTAGCCTGCAAAGGCGCGGGCACCCCGTTGAAGAGGATGGCGTTGCTTTTATTGCGGCTTTCCTGAAGGATGTAATTATAGGCGATTCCCAGGGTGAACTTCTTATACGTGAGGTCGCCCCCCACCGTGAAGATGTGGCGGTTGGCATCCGGCACCTGGGGATCGAAGGTGTCATCGGGCACCGGGGTCAGGTCGTAAATATAACCGGCCCGGAGCTTTATGCCTTCTTTGATCTCGTAGTTAACCCCGAAGCGAAAGGCCCAGGCGTCATGCCAATTCTTTGGGGTGGTAATCACCGAGGTGGAAACCCCGTTCACCGGTATCGCGCTATCGAGTTTCACCTGGAGCTGATCGTAAGTGGACCAGCCGGTCCAGGTGGTGTCGAACTCAAAGGTGAAGGGTTTAAGACACCCATAAGCGATCCCCCAGGTCACGGAAGGAGGAAAGGTGAGGGGGGCCGAGCCGCGAGCTTGGGGAGAAACTAGGCCCGAAAACGGCGGCGGCAAGCTCAGATCCAGGGCACCGAAGTACTTTACCGTGATTTCGCTGCGATACGAGGCCCCCAGTTTCACGCCTGCCACCGGCTCGTAAAGGACGCCGAGGTTATAGCCCCAGCCGTTGCCATTCCCGGACAGACTCGCTTCTCCGTCGGGAAACTGCTTGCCCCTCACCGCATTCGGGGTGTTTCTATTGATTTCCACGCTAGACCACATGACATCGAACCCTGCCGCCAGTGACAGGTTGTCCAAAAGTTTGACGGAGGCCACGGGGTTCAGGGTGTAAGTTTTCAAGGACGAGTAGGTGCTGAGGTATCTGCCGGTCCAGGTGGAAGGCCATTTGCTTCCCAGACCGAAAGGGCTGAAATAGCCGATACCCACGGATAGCCGCGGGATCACCGGGAAGACAAAATAAGCCGACATGGTCTCGGATAACTGATGCCCGGTTTCCGAGGACAGCCCGCCTCCGTGGAATTCCCGGTCGGGGTAATAAAGGAACCCGCTCGTATAAAACTGGGCCCGTTGCATCTGGTTCAGGCCGGCGGGATTGTAATAAATGGCCGAGGGGTCGTCGGCTTCCGCCACAAAGGCGTTCCCCTGAGCCATGGCCGCGGTCCCTTGGTTCACCAGGGCAAAACCCGCTCCCCGGGCTGCCGCCGGGGCGCCTAACAGGAAAATCACGGCCACCAGCAAGACCAGCCCTAACAAAAAATTCCCCGCCGGGTAATCTGCAATAAATAAGATTTGTACTTTTCTTAAATTTCTTTGGAAATGATTGCGTTGACCTGCATCTTGGCTCGGCCGGCGGACCCCCGCCTGTTCGCAAGCGCTGAAAGCCAGAGAGTTCTTCCGGTGTGACTTAGAGTTCATCATCCGCCCCCCCAAGGTGGTTGATGAATTTTAGAGGTATTTTTCCGGAGAAATCAATTCTTTTTTCATTAATTTTGCTCTATCGGTTTATTTAAAGCCTGCTAAAATCTATCCTGAAATATCTAATCCCTTGGTCTCTTCTCTCTTTAGGGCTCGGGCGGGTTCCTCAGCAAGCTGCTACGACCCCCCCCGGGAGAAGCCTCCTCCCTGGTGGGGAAGGACCGGGTGGCCATGGCCACCATCATCCCCGAAAAAATCCTCAGGGGCGAACCATGCTGCTAATCCTGCGACTCGTAATAATTTATTTGACAGAAAAATCATATTTCCTGCGATTTTTAGTTTGCCTCTACCTTGATAGCTTACCAGCTGTAAGCTTCCTTTCTTTCCCGGGCGCTGCCTGGATACCTCAAGGAAGATACAGACAACCTAACTCTGATTCAAATCCGTCTCCACCCCCGGTTTTCTGTGCTCCATGATGGCGCGGGGACGGGTTTATGGAAAAGGAGTCACCGATGAAGACAGTGTCAGAGAAGATCCGGGAGTTGTCGGAGCGGGAAGCCGAGGTGAAGGCCATGGGTGGCGCCCCGGCGGTGGCCAAGCAGCACGCCGCGGGCAAGCTCAGCGCCCGGGAGCGCCTGGAGCTTTTTTTTGACCCTGGGAGCTTCCAGGAAACCGACCTGTTCGTCACCCATCGCTGCGTCAACTTCGGGATGGAGAAGGTGGAGATCCCGGCGGACGGGGTGATCACCGGTTTCGGCAAGGTGGAGGGCCGGGTAGTCTTTGCCTTTTCCCAGGACTTCACCTCCCGGGCCGGTACCCTGGGGGAGATGCACGCCAAGAAGATTTGCAAGGTGATGGACCTGGCCCTGAAGGCCGGGGCGCCCCTGGTGGGATTGAACGACTCGGGGGGGGCCCGCATTCAGGAGGGGGTGGACTCTTTGAGCGGCTATGGCCAGATCTTTTATAGGAACGCCATCGCCAGCGGGGTGATCCCCCAGATCTCGGCGATCATGGGCCCCACCGCCGGGGGGGCAGTCTACTCCCCGGCCATGACCGACTTCATCTTCATGGTGAAGAAGACCTCCTACATGTTCATCACCGGGCCGGACGTCATCAAGGGCGTCACCGGTGAAGAGATCAGCTTCGAGGAGCTGGGTGGGGCGATGGCCCACAACGTCAAGAGCGGGGTGGCCCAGTTTGCCTGCGAGGACGACGCCGATTGCCTGCGGCAGATCAGAAAGCTGCTCTCTTTTCTCCCGGGCAACAACCTGGAGGACCCGCCGCTGGCTGCCTGTAATGATCCGGCAGGCCGGGAGGAGGCGGCCCTGGACGCCATCGTCCCCGACGACCCCCGGCTCTCCTACGATATGCGCGAGGTCATCCGGGCCGTGGTGGACGAGGGTGACTTCTTCGAACCGCAGCATCACTTCGCCCAGAACATCATCACCGCCTTTGCCCGGCTGGGAGGGCGGCCTGTGGGGATCATCGCCAACCAGCCGAAGGTCTTGGCGGGCTGCCTGGACGTGGACGCGGCGGACAAGGCCTGCCGCTTCATCCGTTTTTGCGATGCCTTCAACCTGCCGCTGTTGACCATTGCCGACGTGCCGGGGTATCTGCCGGGCAGCGACCAGGAGTGGCGGGGCATCATCCGCCACGGAGCCAAGCTGTTGTGGTGCTACTCCGAGGCCACGGTGCCCAAGCTCACTCTGATTACCCGCAAGGACTACGGGGGCTCTTATCTGGCCATGTGCTCCCGGGACCTGGGGGCGGACCTGGTGCTGGCCTGGCCCACCGCCGAGATCGCGGTGATGGGGGCGGCGGGGGCGGCCAACGTCATCTTCCGCAAGGAGATCCAGGCGGCCCCGGACCCCGTAGCCAAGCGCCAGGAGATCATCGAGCGCTATGAGAACCTGCTCTACAACCCTTACATCGCCGCCTCCCGGGGCTTTGTCGACCAGGTGATTGCTCCCCGGGAGACCCGGCCGCGCCTGCTGGCCGCCCTGGAGGCCTTGGCCGGCAAGCGGGAGGTGCTGCCGCCCAAGAAACACGGGAACATCCCGGTGTAGGGAGCAGTGGCGCATAAACGAGAATCGAGTTTAGCTTTGTTTAAGGTTTTTAGCTGTTAGCTGACAGCATCATGAGGAGAGGACAAGGTGAGTGCCATCAAACCCCAGATCCTGGCGGCCATCAGCGGGGCCCTGGCGGTCTACCTGGCCGAGGAGGAGGCCGCCCCCACCCTGACCAAGGTCGCGGCGGCGGGGCCGCCGCTCAACCTCTGGGGCCTGGCGGCCCGCAGCCAGGCCATGCAACTTAGACTGCTGATGCAGCGCCGCAGCCTGAGATAAGTGAGCAGTAGATTCGGCTGGGACTATCTTAAACTGTTTACTGTTCACCGCTCATGGCTCACTAAGAAAGCTGACGACAAAGGAGTCACCAATGGCAGGAAAAAACCCCATCAAGTTCACGGACACCACCTTCCGGGACGGACACCAGTCGCTGCTGGCCACCCGGATGCGCACCGAGGACATCGTGCCCTTCATGGAACGCATGGACCGGCAGGGCTACTTTGCCCTGGAGGTCTGGGGCGGCGCCACCTTCGACACCACCCACCGCTTCCTGGGGGACGATCCCTGGGAGCGCATCCGCATCATCAAGTCCATCCTGAAGAAGACCCCCACCATGATGCTGCTCCGGGGCCAGAACCTGGTGGGCTATCGCAACTACGCCGACGATGTGGCCTACCGCTTCGTGCGTTACGCCGCCGAGGCCGGGGTGGATATCTTCCGGGTCTTCGACGCCCTTAACGACATGCGCAACTGGGAGGTCTCGGTTAAGGCCCTGATGGACGCCAAGAAGGAGGGCCTGATGGCCCACTTCCAGGCGGCGGTGTGCTACAGCCTGACGCAGCGGCGCCTGGGCGGTCCCATCTTCAACCTGAAATACTACCTGGACTTCGCCAAACGGGCCGAGAGGATGGGGGCCGAATCCTTCTGCCTCAAGGACATGGCCGGCATGGTCTCCCCCAACGACGCCTACGAGATCATCAAGGCGCTCAAGGAGACCATCAAAATCCCGGTGGAATTCCATACTCACTACACCAGCGGCCAGGGCTCCATGAGCTACCTGAAGGCCATCGAGGCAGGGGTGGACGTGGTGGACACCTGCCTGTCGCCCTTTGCCCTGAGGACCGCCCAACCGGCCATCGAGCCGCTGCTGGTGTCGGTGGAGCAGACGGAGCGGCAGACGGACATGGACCTGGCCCGGCTCATCGAGATCGGCCAGGACCTGGAGAAGGTGGTGGTGAAATACCGGGATCTCTTAGACACCTCCAAGATGGCCCAGATCGACACCGGGGTGCTGCTGCACCAGATTCCCGGGGGCATGTACTCCAACCTGGTGAACCAGCTGAAGGAGGCCAAGGCCCTGGACCGCATCCAGGAGGTGTTGGCGGAATTGCCCCGGACCCGTAAGGAGCTGGGCTCCCCGCCGCTGGTGACCCCCACCAGCCAGATCGTGGGCATCCAGGCGGTGATGAACGTCCTCTTCGGTCGCTATAAGATGGTGCCGGCGGAGGTGAAGGGATTGGCTTACGGGCTCTACGGCAAGACCCCGGCCCCCATGGACCCGAAGGTGCAGAAGATTATCCTCAAGGGCTACGAGCGGGGGGAGACCCCTAGCACCGTGCGGCCCGGGGAGATCCTGGAGCCGGAGTGGGACAAGGCGGTGGAGGCCACCAAGGGCCTGGCCAAAAACGACGGGGACGTGCTCATCTATGCCCTTTATCCCACCACCGGCCAGCGCTTCCTGAAATGGAAGTACGGGCTGGAGGAGGTGCCGGAGGAAGTGAAGGGCAAGACCCTGGAGCAGATCAAGCTGGAAGACGAGGTCTACAGCACCATCAAGCAAAAGAAGCTGTTCGCCAAGGTGAAGGAGCTGCTGGAGAACCTGGAGAAGGCGGCCCCGGCCAAGGGAGCGGCTCTGAGGACCTTCAACGTCTTTGTGGATGGCCAGTATTACGAGGTGGAGGTGGAGGCGCGCGGCGGGACTCCGGTGCTCACCGGGGTGACCCCCAAGGCCGCGGCTGTGGGCACAGGCGTCTCGCCTGTGGTCGCGGCGGCCCTGGCCCCGGCCCCGGTGTCCAAAGCGGCGGCGGCCCCCCTGGAGACCCTGGCCGCGGGGGAGGTGCCCCTCAGGGCCCCCATGCCGGGGATGATCATCAGCTACAGCGTCCAGGTGGGGGACAAGGTGGCCATCGGCGACCTGGTCTGCGTCCTGGAGGCCATGAAGATGCAGAACTCCCTGCCGGCCCCAGCCGCCGGGGTGGTCAAGGCCATCAACTTCGACCCCGGCGCCTCCGTGGCCAAGGACACCGTCATCCTGGTCATCGGCAAATAAAGCAAGGAGCGGGTAAGAGCCGTCCGCCTTTACCCGCTTTCTGAGGAGACAGCGGTGATCAAAGTATTGTCGGAGAGAACCATTAAAGGCAAGCACGTCAAGGAAATTACCCGACTCCTGAGGATGCTGCGGGTCTTGGCCATGCAGCAGCCGGGATATATCAGCGGGGAGACCCTCCACGAGGTTGACGCTCCCAATAATTACCTGGTGATCAGCGCCTGGTACTCCCTGGAGCAATGGCAGGCCTGGCTTTCAAGTCGAGAGCGTCAGAAACTCCAGGCCGATCTCGACGGTTACATGGAAGCGTCCACCCAGACCCGAGTCTATACCTATTAGCCGGTTGGCTTCCCTGGAAAGGCCCAGCCGCATCCGAGTCTTTGCCTGATGAGGGAGGATCGACCGGGATCGGCTCATATCCGAAAAGACGCCTTTGGGTGTCTGAACCAGGCAGATCGTCAAAAGGAGGAATATTTCATGGCTCGCCCGAAGATAACCGTGGTGGGGGCCGGCAACGTCGGGGCCACCTGCGCCCACTGGGCCGCGGCCCGGGAGTTGGCCGACGTGGTGTTGGTGGACATAGTGGCGGGCATGCCCCAGGGCAAGGCCCTGGACCTGATGCAGGCCCGGCCCATCTTCGGCTTCAACGCCGAGGTGGTGGGAGCCAACGACTACCAGGCCACCAAGGGCTCCCAGGTGGTGATCATCACCGCCGGCATCCCGCGCAAGCCGGGCATGAGTCGCGAGGATCTCATCAATACCAACAAGGGGATCGTGGCCGGGGTGACCCGGGAAGTGGCGGCCAGGTCCCCTAACGCCTTTCTGATCATCGTCAGCAATCCCCTGGACGCCATGTGTTACGTGGCCCGGAAGGTCAGCGGCTTTCCCAGCCGGCGGGTCATGGGTATGGCGGGCATCCTGGATACCGCTCGCTTTCGCTGCTTCATCGCCATGGAGCTTAAGGCGGCGGTGGAGGAGATCCAGGCCATGGTGCTGGGGGGCCACGGCGATGACATGGTGCCGGTGGTGAGCGCCACCAACGTCTCCGGGGTGCCGCTCACCAGTCTGCTGTCCAAAAAGCGGATTGCCGCCCTGGTGGCCCGTACCCGCCAGGGGGGTGGCGAGATCGTGGCCCTGCTGAAGACCGGCTCCGCCTTTTATGCCCCGGCGGCGGCCGCGGTGCAGATGGCCGAGGCCATCCTGAAAGACCAGCGGCGGCTGGTGCCGGTGTCGGCCTACCTCAGCGGGGAATACGGCCTCAATGACCTCTACTTCGGGGTGCCGGTGATCCTGGGAGCCCGGGGCATCGAGAAGATCATCACCCTGAAGCTGAGCCGGGAAGAAGAGGCCATGCTGCATAAATCGGCGGCGGCGGTGGCCAGGACCCGGGATGACCTGAAGCTGTGAGCGGCAGCCAGGGAGAAGAGGCCGGCCCCCATGGTCCTCCGGGAAAAAATTCAGGCCAAGATTTAAGCAGCCATAAGTGAGAAGAAAATGAATTGGATCTTCCGCACACTCTCCACCTCGGTGGGCAAGAAACAGTTGCAGGCCGTCACTGGCCTGTTGTTTCTGCTGTTTCTGGCAACCCATCTGTTGGGCAACTTGAGCATCTATGGAGGGAGGGCCGCCTTCGTTGCCTACGCCCAACACCTGCACGCCTTGGGAAAACTGCTGCTGGCGGCGGAAGTGCTGCTGGCGGCGGCTTTAATCATTCATGTGAGTCTGGGGCTAATCCTGTTCTTCGAGAATCGCGGCGCCCGGCCGGTCAGGTACACCATGGATAAGAGCGGAGGCGGCCGCACTTTCAGCTCGCAAACCATGCCCTATACCGGCCTGCTGATCCTGGGCTTCATCGGGGCCCACCTGAGCAATTTCTCCCACCATCTGGTGGATCAAACCAACCGGACCATCTTTCAAATTACCGTTGAAGTCTTCTCCCACAAGGGATATCTGGCATTTTACCTGTTCTCCATGGTCATCGTCGCCCTTCATGTCCGGCACGGTCTCTGGAGCGCCTTTCAAACGGTGGGGGCCAACCATCCCAAGTACATGCCCTTCATTGAAAAGTTGAGCATCGTCTTTGCGGTGATCGTCGGGATCGGCTTCGGCTCCCTGCCCCTGGTCATTTTGTGGCAAAGATAGGGAGGCCATTTAATGCAACTTGACGCCAAAATCCCGTCCGGCCCCCTGGAGGGGAAGTGGGATAAACATCAGTTCGAGTTGAAGCTGGTCAACCCGGCCAACAAGCGCAAATTTGAGATCATCGTGGTGGGTACCGGCCTGGCCGGGGCCTCGGCCTCGGCCTCCCTGGCGGAATTGGGCTACCGGGTCAAGACCTTCTGCATCCAGGACAGCCCCCGGCGGGCCCACAGCATTTCGGCCCAGGGGGGCATCAATGCGGCCAAGAATTACCCCAATGACGGCGACAGCATCTGGCGCCTCTTCTACGACACCATCAAAGGCGGTGATTTCCGGGCCCGGGAGGCCAACGTCTATCGCCTGGCCCAGACGTCCAACCTGATCATCGACCACTGCGTGGCCCAGGGGATACCCTTTGCCCGGGAATACGGCGGCCTGCTGGCCAACCGTTCCTTCGGCGGGGCTCAGGTATCCAGGACCTTCTATGCCCGGGGCCAGACCGGCCAACAACTGTTGCTGGGGGCTTACAGTTCCTTGATACGCCAGGTGGCCCGGGGCCAGGTGCAGATGTTTCCCCGCCGGGAGCTGTTGGACCTGGCGCTGGTGGACGGCCAGGTCCGGGGCCTCGTGATGCGCAACCTGCTGACCGGAGAGCTGGAAAGGCACGCAGCCCATGCGGTAGTCCTGGCCACCGGCGGCTACGGCAGAGTCTTTTTCCTCTCCACCTACGGCATGGCCAGCAACGTCACCGCGGCCTATCGAGCTTATAAAAAGGGGGCGGGGTTTGCCAACCCCTGCTTCACCCAGATCCACCCCACCTGTATCCCGGTGCACGGGGATTATCAGTCCAAGCTGACCTTAATGAGCGAAAGCCTGCGCAACGACGGGCGGGTCTGGGTGCCCATGAAGCCCGGAGACCAACGGCGGCCGCAGGACATCCCCGAAGAGGAACGGGATTACTATCTGGAGCGAATCTATCCCAGTTTCGGCAACCTGGCCCCCCGGGATATCTCCTCCCGGGCCGCCAAGACCCAGTGCGATCAGGGCAAGGGGGTGGGGCCCACCGGCCGGGCGGTCTACCTCGATTTGGCCGACGCCATCAAGCGGCTGGGAAAGGCGGAGATCGAGGCCAGGTACGGTAATCTCTTCCAGATGTATGAAAAGATCGTGGCCGAAGACCCTTATCAGACCCCGATGATGATCTATCCGGCCTCCCACTACACCATGGGCGGCTTGTGGGTTGATTACAATCTGATGAGCACCCTTCCCGGGTTGTTTGTCCTGGGGGAAGCCAACTTCTCCGACCACGGCGCCAACCGCCTGGGGGCCAGCGCCCTGATGCAGGGCCTGGCCGACGGCTATTTCATCATTCCCAACACCATCAGCGGCTATCTCGCCGGGACTCGTTTCCCCGAGGTGAATGAGAGTCACCCGGCTTTTCAGGAAGCCGAGGCGGCGGCGGCGGCCAAGGTCGAGCGCCTTCTGAAGATCCGGGGCCGGCGAACCGTGACGAGCTTTCATCGGGACCTGGGCAATATCATGTGGGAATATTGCGGCATGGGCCGAACCGACGAAGGCCTGGCCAAGGCCAGGACCCTGGTGGCCGACCTCCGGGGGGAATTCTGGGAGAATGTGACGGTGCCGGGTTCCCAAGAGGATTTCAACCAAAGCCTGGAAAACGCGGGGCGGGTGGCTGATTTCCTGGAGTTCGCCGACGTCATGCTCCTGGATGCCCTGGCCCGCCGGGAATCTTGCGGCTGCCACTTCAATGAGGCCTTCCAGACCGAAGAGCATGAGGCCCTGCGGGACGATGTGAACATGTGTCACGTGGCGGTGTGGGAATATGCCGGAGAAGGCCGGGAGGCCGTGTTCCACAAGGAACCGCTGTTGTTCGAATTCGTCAAATTAGCAACAAGGAGTTACAAGTGAGCGGCAAGACCATCAATCTCACCCTGAAGGTCTGGCGGCAGCGGGGGCCCGGCAAGCAGGGGCGTCTGGAAACTTACCGGGCGGAGAATATTCCCACGGCTGCCTCCTTCCTGGAGATGCTGGACATTGTCAATGAGCGGCTCACCCTGGAGGGCCGTGACCCCATTGCCTTCGACCATGACTGCCGGGAAGGGATTTGCGGTACGTGCGGGACTGTGGTCAATGGCCGCCCCCATGGACCGGAGAAGGAAACCACCGTCTGCCAGCTGCACATGCGCCATTTTCAAGACGGAGACACCCTGGTCATCGAGCCTTACCGGGCCCGGGCCCTGCCGCTCATCAAGGACCTGGTGGTGGACCGCGGCGCCCTGGACCGGATCATTGCGGAAGGCGGTTTCATTTCGGTGAATACGGGTCAGGCCCCTGAAGCCAGCTCGCTGCCCGTCCCCAAGAAAAACGCCGACCTGGCCATGGACGCCGCGGCCTGCATCGGCTGCGGGGCTTGCGTGGCGGCCTGTCCCAATGCCTCGGCCATGCTGTTTTGCAGCGCCAAGATCTCTCAATTCGCCTTGCTGCCCCAGGGGCGACCCGAGGCCGCGCGGCGGGCCTTGTCCATGGTGGCCCAGATGGACGCCCTCGGCTTCGGCAACTGTACCAACCATAAGGAATGCGAGGCGGAGTGCCCCAAAGGCATCTCCATTGCCAACATCGCCCGCCTAAACCGGGAATTCATCAAGGCCGCCCTGGCCTCCCGGGAAGAACCCCTGCCGGTTTCCGGGACTGAGGACTGAAACGGTGGGGTGGGACTGTCATTAAGCAGCGATGGGCATACCCAAGGTTTTAACGATCTGGGCGCGGCGCCGCGGGTGGAATTTTAGGGGAGGCGGCAGTCCGCTGGGGGTTTAACCCTAAAGAGAGGCAGCGATAAAGATGATCGCAATCGGAATCCATGGCCGCGGCGGCCAGGGGGATATGGCTGCGGCTGAGTTGCAGGCCAACGCCGCCTTCCGGGACGGCAAATTTGCCCAGCCCTTCCCTTCCTTCGGGGCCGAGCGGGTAAATATTGTCCGGTTGTGAAGAAATTGGGTTATAATTACTTAGAGGGCTGATGGCCATGGATACCGGCCCTGGCAGTCGCGGCGCCGGGGAGTAGCCGTGGGGTCCCAGAAATTTATCCAGTTTTCCGCCCCCGCGGTCCCAGCCCGCCTCCTGAAACCAGGGGTACTTCCTTTCCCCCATGAACTATGAACGGCCTGGCAACCCGGCTGTTGAGCCAAACGCCCCAGGGTTACACTTGATACCCCCCTATCTTTCTCAGGGCCGGGACCGACCCGCCGCCGCGGCCGGCGGCTCCTTGAGGTGAGAGCGCCAATGACCTGGGACGCCACCGCGGCGATGCGCACGCTGGGAGCGGGCGCGATGCCACGGGGCAGATAACCTTGCCATCCAAAACAGCCGGAGCTGAGTCAAGTGAACAAGAGAAGTGTTAAATTAGCAAATAGATTGGCCGGGGTTCCCCCGAAAACCGCCGGGATGGCCGAATTGAAAACCCAGTGGGAGCGCGCCGGGGAAGCCTTGCAAAAGGCTTACGACACCCTGGAGCAGCGCATTGAAGAGCGCACCGCCGATCTGGTAAAGGCCAATGAACACCTGCTGCAGGAGATCGAAGAGCGCAAGAAGACCGAAAATGAGCTGAAGAGAATCAAAGAATACCTGGAAAATGTCATAGATAACTCGGTGGACGCCATCGGCATCGTCGACCAGCTCGGCCGCTTCCTCCTCTGGAATCGGCGGGCCGAAGAGATCTATGGCTATTCGTTGCAGGAATTGGCCGGCAAGAACGCCTTCGATCTCTACGCCGACCCCGCCACGCTGGACTACATGCTCCAGAAACTGCGCCGTGACGGGGTAGTGCGGGAACATGAGATCGCCATGAAGAAAAAGGACGGCAACATCGTGTCCATGGATATCTCCATCAGTCTCCTCAAGGATGACCAGGGGAAAACCATCGGCAGTGTCTGCTTGGCCCGGGATCTCTCGCGGCGGAAAAAGTATGAAATGGAGCTGAAGCGCACCCGGGACGAACTGAGCCGCTATTCCCGGGACCTGGAACGCCAGGTGCGGGAAAGAACCAGGGAAATCAACGGTATTCTCCGTTACACCCCGGCGATGGTCCATATCAAGGACAAGTACGGTTATTACCGGCTGGTTAATCCCCGCTACGAGGAGTTGTTGGGTATCAAGAATGAAGAGATTCAAGGGAAATCCGACCATGATATCTTTCCCCCGGAGGTAGCGGGCCAATTCCGGAGCAACGATCTGATGGTCCTCACCCAGAAACGGTCACGGCAGGGAGAGGAACGGGTACCTTTAAAGGACGGGGTGCATACCTATCTGTCGGTAAAATTTCCCCTTTATGATGAGCAGGGCAGGGTCGACGGCCTGTGCGGCATTTCCACGGACATCACCGAGTTGAAGAAGGCCCAGGAGCAACTACGGCTACTGTCCGGCAGTATCATGGCCAGCCAGGAAAAGGAGCGGGCCGCCATTGCCCGGGAACTGCACGATGAACTGGGGCAGGTGCTCACCGCCTTGCGCATGGACGCGGTGTGGCTGAGCGAACGTCTGAAAGGTCAGGAGGCCCAGGCCGCGGCCCGGGCCTTGACCATGTGCGACCTGATCGATCAGACCATCGACGAGGTGAGGGCCCTGGCCACCCGGCTGCGCCCCGGGGTGCTGGATGATTTCGGACTCATTGACGCCCTGGATTGGTATTCTAAATATTTCAGCCAGCGGACCGGCATCTCCTGTATTTATAAACATTTCAATATGCCCCAGGTGGACGACCTGGTGGCCACCGCCGCCTACCGGATTACCCAGGAAGCCTTGACCAATGTGGCCAGGCATGCCTTCGCTACCCAGGTAAAGATTGACCTGCAGGTCAGGGGAGGGGTGCTGACCCTCTCGGTGGCTGACAACGGCAGGGGCTTCGATCCCCAGAAATTGTCGCAGTCCCATTGCCTGGGCCTGGCGGGCATGCGGGAGCGCGCCAGCCTCTTGGGCGGCCGCCTGGAACTGGAGTCCAAAGCGGGGAAGGGAACCCGGGTCTATTTCCGGCTACCCCTGGATGAGCAGCGAGGCGCCTCACCATGATCAGAGTCCTGTTGGCCGACGATCACAGCATCGTCAGGGGCGGGCTGGCCCGCATTATCAAAGATTCCGGGGACATCGAGGTGGTGGCCGAGGCCGCTGACGGCCAGGAGGCCATTGACCAGGTGCATCGAACCTCGCCGGATGTGGCGATCATCGATATCTCCATGCCGGGCCTGGACGGCCTGGAAGTCATCGGCCAGCTACGGCAATACTATCCGAAATTGCCCATCCTGATCCTCACCATGCACGAAGAGGAACAGTACGTGGTGCGGGCCATCGGCGCCGGAGCCAATGGATACATCACCAAGCGCTCCGCCCCCGAGCAACTGGTGAACGCCATCCGCAAGGTCCACGCCGGCGGCCGCTACCTCAGCGACTGCGCCGCCGAATCCCTGGCGCAGCATATGGCCGCCGGGCCCCGCAGCCGCACCCCCCTGGACACCCTGTCCAACCGGGAAATCCAGGTATTGCGGCACCTGGCCTTGGGCCATACGGTGCGGGAGATTGCCCAGGCCTACCACCTCAGCACCAATACGGTGCATACCTACCGGCTGCGGCTGCTGCGGAAACTGAATCTGCGGAACAATGCCGAAATCTCCCTCTTTGCCATCCAAAACCGCCTGGTGGAACTCTAATAAGGTGATCGAGATTTCTGCGAAACTGGGTGAAATAGCCGCCCCGGGGGCATGGCTTCCGGCTCCAGGCTGTTTTATTGTCTATTCCTGGGCAATTCTGGATAAGCTGGAAAATTTATGTTAAAATATTATACAAAGGGTCCTCCCCAACCTCCATTAAGGTGGAAAGGGACATTTCCCTGGGGCCTGGTGAGCCGCGTGGTTGGGGTCAAGGAAAGATTTCCACCGCTTCCCCGGAGTTCAGCTTGAGTCCTGCCAAACCCTTTTATAATCTGGCTATTGTGGGAGCAGGCCGGCAAGGCCTGGCCATCCTGGAGGCCTTGGCGCCGCTCCGTAAAGAGGATCAACCCTTGCGGGTGGTGGGGGTAGCGGATCTGAACCCGGAGGCTTGCGGTCTATCCTACGCTTACCGGAATAATCTCTTTGTGACCGTCGATTTTGTAGATTTATTCCAACTCCCGGAATTAGACGTCATCGTCAACGCCACCGGCCGGCCCGAGGTCTCCCATCAATTACGGGAGCAGGCCCCTGAGAGGTTGACCATCCTCAACGCCGATCGGCACTTTTCCTGGGAGGATTTCTGGGATCTGATCACCATGGACCTGTCGCCCATTAAAGAGGCGGGGCCCGTGAAAATCGGCATTGTGGGCGGCGGCAAGGTAGGTCATGAGATCCTCCAATTAATCTCCGGAGATCCGCGGCACACAAAGAGAATCGAGATCCTCGGGGTGGCCGATCCCAATCCCCGGGCCCTGGGCCTGGGCCTGGCAAATAAGATGGGTATTCCGACCTTTGACCACTGTGCGCCGCTCCTGGCGAAGGCCCCGGACCTGATCCTGGAACTCACCGGTGACCCGGAGGTGGGGAAAAGAATCATGCGGCAGAAGCAGCCCCATACCCAGATTATCGACCACCTTAAGGCCCGTCTCTTTTGGGAACTGCTGCAAAAAGATGAAGAGCGGTTGCGCAGCAAGGTGGAAAGCGAAATCAAGTTGGGACGGCAACGCAGCCGTTTCCAGAGAATCTTCGATCACCTGCCCAATCCGATACTCGTCCTGCTCCCTAATTATCTGGTAGATGAAGTCAACCTTACCTTTTTGGACCGCTTTCAAAAAAAGGCGACGGAGGTCATTGGAAAACCCTGTTACGAGGTGTTTCATCAGTTCGATGAGCCTTGCAACCTCAAAGGACTGGCCTGTCCTTTACCAGATGTCCTGGATAGTTGCCAAACTCACCAGGTTTTGCAGCGCTATCCTGGACCAGATGGAAAGATGCATTGCGACGAGATTACCATGTCGCCTTTATTTTCACCGGAGGCGACCAATAAAAGGGTGATCGAGGTCGTCAAGGACATCACCCCTACCAAACAACTGGAAGAGGCACTTCGGCAATCCCAGGACGAGAGCCGGCAGCTGCTGAAGGAGGCCATCCAGGGGAAGTCCTTCCTGGAAACCATCCTCAACGGCATCGAGGACCACATGATGGTGATCGACCTCAACTATCGGATCGTCGAAGTCAACCGCGCCTTGTTGAAAATGGTGGGCTTAGAACGGGGAGAGGTGGTGGGCAAGCATTGTTATGAAGTGTCGCATCACCTGCAAGAGCCCTGCGCCAGCCCCGATCATCCCTGTCCCTTAAAAGACACCGTGGCCACCGGTAAGGCCGCTTCCGCGATCCACATCCACTTTAACAAGGACGGCCGGGAAAGCTATGTTCACGTGGTCCACCACCCGCTGTTTGATGAGGAAGGACGGGTCCATCAAGTGGTCGACCTGTCCCGGGACATTACCCAGGAAATCACCCGCGCCCGCATCATGCACGACGACAAAATGGCCTCTTTGGGAAAGCTATCCGCCAGCGTCATGCACGAGATTAACAATCCCTTGACCGGCATCCTCAATTTTGTCAAATTGATCCAGCGCCTGCTTAAGAAGGGGCCAGCCGGCGAGCCGGAGTTGGCAAAGGTGCAAAATTACCTGGATATAATTTTTGATGAGACCCAACGGGTAAGTAAAACGGTTTCCAATCTCCTGCCCTTTTCCCGCAAGTCCAAGCCGGAATTCAAACCGGTCTCGCTCAGCACCTTGCTGGCCGAGACCGTATCCCTCACCGAGTATCAGCAGCGGTTGCAGGGAATCACGGTAGAAACCAGCTGGGCTGCGGACCTGCTGCCGGTGCGCGCGGATCCGGGCCAGATGAAGCAGGTCTTTTTGAACCTGTTGCTGAATGCCCAGGATGCCATGCCCAAAGGCGGCACCCTGACCCTGGCCACCAGAAATTCCCGGGGCCGGGAAGTGGTGGTACAGATCAGCGACACCGGGGTGGGCATCGCCAAGGAAAGGCTTTCCCAAATTTTTGAACCGTTCTATACCACCAAGAACGCGGGCTCCGGGGTGGGGCTGGGGCTTTCCGTGGTTCAAGGCATCGTCCGGGACCACCAGGGCACCATCCAAGTGGGTAGCGTTGTGGGCCGGGGCGCCAGTTTCACCATCCGTCTGCCCGCCTATAAACCGGGAGTAGACCATGTTGCCTCATAAGAAGATCTCCATCCTGGTAGTGGATGACGAGCTGAGTATCCGGGAATCTTTGAGCGGCTGGCTGCAACAGGACGGCTACGAAGTGGAAAGTGCGGCCGACGGGCCCTCGGCCTTGGCCAAGGCCCAGGAAACCCATTATGACATCATGCTCCTGGACGTCAAGATGCCCCGGATGGACGGGATTACGGTGCTCAAGAACTTAAGGGAAAGCAATGCCGATACCGCGGTGGTGGTCATGACGGCCCATGGGGCCATCCAGGACGCGGTGGAGGCCATGAAGCTGGGCGCTCATGATTATCTGCTCAAACCCTTCGACCTGGAGGAAATGAGTCTCATTATCGAGAAACTGGTGCAGGTGCAGACCCTGGCCATGGAAAATCTGATTCTCAAAGACCGGGTGGCAACCATTAGCCGGTTTGAAAACCTGGTGGGCCAATCGCCACCCATGCTCCAGCTCTTTGAGACCATCGTGGATGTGGCGCAAAGCGACGCCACCGTGTTGCTCACCGGGGAAACCGGCACCGGCAAGGAGTTGGTGGCCCGGTCCATTCACGCCCAGAGCCCCCGCTGCTACGGCCCTTTTATTGCCATCAACTGCGGGGCCTTCACCGAACATCTCCTGGAGAGCGAACTCTTCGGGCACGAGAAAGGAGCCTTCACCGACGCCAGCTACACTAAGAAAGGCCGGCTGGAAATGGCCCATGGCGGCACCCTCTTCCTGGATGAAGTGGGCGACATCTCCATAAAGATGCAGATCGACCTGCTGCGGGTCCTGGAAACCCGGGAATTCACCCGGGTGGGCGGCACCGTCCCGTTACACAGCGACTTTCGGGTCATCGCCGCCACCCATCAGGACCTCCAGGAAAGCATCCGTAAGAAAACCTTCCGTCAGGACCTCTATTACCGGCTGAACGTCATCCATGTGCAGGTGCCGCCCCTCCGGGAGCGACCGGAAGACATCCCCCTGCTGGCCCAGCATTTCCTAAGGCGCTATGCCACAGAGACCAACAAAAAGGTAGACTCCATTCTCCCGGAGGCCATGGAGGCCATGCGGCGGTATTCCTGGCCGGGGAACGTCCGGGAGCTGGAAAACGCCCTCGAGCGGGCGGTGGTGGTGGGAAAAGGCC
>CAWIDL010000025.1:0-164763 GCA_963834795.1 uncultured delta proteobacterium
ACCCATCGGTATATTCTCCACGAACTGCACACCCCCCAGGGTCCGGTCATAGGCCACGAAGGTGTAAATGGCCAGGGCCAGGGAGAGGCCCGCCGCCACCAGGGATACGGCCCGGATGAGGAACTTTTGATCTTCCCTTAAGCAGAGGAGGATCAGCAGCCCCGCCGGCGGGGCCAGCAGCATGCAGGACAGAATGGGAAATGAGGCCATGTGTTCGGTCATATCAGCGACCCATCAGCAGGTAGATCCCGACCCCGGCCAGGACCACCACCATGAAGAACAGGTTGTATTGCAAAAAGGCGGTCTGCACAAACGAGAGCAGCCTGCCGCCGCCGACGGTGGAGAAGGCCACCGCGTCCACCCCGCCGTCCACCACCCGGCGGTCATTGTAAGTGAAGCACCGGGAAAAGACGCCGTAAATCACGGTGTTAAGGAACCAGCGCCAGAAGTGGTCCATGTACCATTTCTGGATGAAGAATTCTTGCAGCAGCGGCAATTTTTGGATAAAGCCCAGGCACCTGGCGTCTTTGGCGCCCCAGTCGAACCAGGCCACCGCGATGCCGCCCACCCCGCAGCTTAGCGCCGCGGCCAGCAGGAAATAATTAAGCGCATGGTGATGGACTTCCCCCAATAAAAACTTTTGCAGGTAGCCCTGGCAGAAACCCAGGGTCAGGGTGAAGACGGCCAGGACGATGAGGGTGAAGGTCATGACCCAGGGCACCCCGTGGTGTTCGTCGTGAGCGTCGCCCTGCCCGTGGCCGGGATGAGCCTCCACGTGGCCGGGGACCTTCCCGTAGGCGCCGGGTTTGGGAAAGAGCATGACGAAGATCACCCGGAAGGAGTAGTAGGCGGTCAGGAAGGCGCCCAAAAGCCCCATGGCCAGCCAGAACTTGTTATGCAGTTGGGACAGGGTGGTTATCACCAGTTCCTTGCTGAAGAAGCCGGCCAGGGGAGGGATGCCCGACAGGGCCAGGGCGGCAATGGTGATACAAGTCATGGGAATCACCAGCTTCCGCCCCCCGTGGCTGGCCATGGTGAAAAAGTCGTTGGTGCCGAAGTGATGGATGAAGACCCCGGAACACAGGAAGAGCAGGGACTTGAAGGCGGCGTGGGTGGTGAGGTGGTAATAGCCGGCGAACATAGTGCCGGAGGCCAGTCCGGCGGCGGCCAGCCCCATGGCCATGAAGCCCAGCTGGCTGACGGTGGAATAGGCCCAGACCTGTTTGATGTCGGTAGCCACCATACCGATGGTGGAGGAGATCAACAGGGTCAGGGTGGCAATGGCCAGGATCACGGTCATGGCGGTGGCCGAAGCCGCGAAGAATGGGAAGATGCGGGTCATGAGGTAGATCCCGGCGGCCACCATGGTGGCGGAGTGGAGCAGGGCCGAGACCGGGGTGGGACCTTCCATGGCGTCGGGCAGCCAGACGTGCAGGGGGAACTGAGCGCTCTTACCCATGACCCCGCAAAAGATCAGCAGCGCCGCGGGGGTGAGCAGCCAGGGCGGCATGGCTTTGGCCACCGCCGCGGCGTTAACCGTGGCGATATCCAGGCTGCCGTAAAATATGGTCAAAAACACCAGGCCCATGAAGAAGCCGATGTCGCCGAAGCGGGTGACCACAAAGGCCTTTTTCCCGGCCTCCGAGGCGGAGAATTTCTCATACCAGAAGCCGATGAGCAGGTAGGAGGACAGGCCCACCAGCTCCCAGGCGATGTAAAGCTGCAAGAGGCCGCTGGAGATCACCAGGGTAAGCATGGACATGGCAAAGAGGGAGAGGTCGGCGTAGTACCGCCCGAAACCCGGGTCGCCGCCCATGTAACCGATGGAGTAGACCTGCACCAGCCAACTGATGGTGGCCACGATACAGAGCATCACCAGGCTGGTGGGGTCCAGGAGGAAACCGAAGGGCACCTTGACCATGTCCGAGACCAGCCACTTGAAGTTGTAGATGATGGGTTCTTCCAGGCTCCCCAGCTTGAAGAAAAAGCTCCAGGCAATAATGAGGGGGATGGTGGAGGCCACCAGGGAGATGGCCAGCGAGAGGTGGGGCCTGTTCCTGGTGAAGATCATGATCAGACCAAAGGCCGTCAGCGGCAAAAATACCGTCAGGAGACAGCCCCAGAGGATCGGATCGCACGAGCCCATGGTTAACCCCTCTGTTCCGTGGCTTGATCGATATTCACGGTTTTCAGCTTACGGTACACCGCGATAATGATACTCAGGGCGATGGCGGCTTCCGCCGCCGCCACCGCCATGATGAACAGGGTGATGATCTGGCCCACCGCCGGATGTGGAGCCAGGAAGCGGTTGAAGGCCATGAAGTTGATGCTGGCGGCGTTGAGCATGAGTTCCACCGCAATCAGCACCGCGATCAGATTGCGCCGCGCCAGCACTCCGTAAAGGCCGATGGCGAAGAGCACCAGGGCCAGATAGAGGTAAGTCTGCAACTGGTTAAAGAGCAGCATCGGTCACCTCTCGAGAGCCCCGCGGCTGCGGCCGCCCCGGGCCGTGACCATGGCCCCCAGCATGGCCACCAGCAAGAGCAGGGAGATCAATTCAAAGATCAGGGAATACTTGGTCAGCAGGTAATGCCCCAGGGTGGTGACCGACCAATCGGAGCTGCGCTCCGGGGCTGGGACCCAGGTGGTCTTTTTCAGCAGCATTCCCAGGAAGATGAAGACCGCCAGGGCACCAGCCAGGGCTGCCTGGATCTTCAGGGGATTCCGGGGAGGCCGGGGCAGGTATTGGGGCTCGGAAAGCATCACGGCAAAGCAGATGGCGATACAGATGGCCCCCACGTAGATGAGGATCTCCATCAGGGCCACAAAGGGGCTATTTAGATAGACGAAGAGGCCGGAGACCCCGAACAGCGCCAGGGCCAGCCCCAAGACATTATGAAAGATCTTGCGGGCCGCCACCGCAATCAAGGCGCCCATGATGGTCAGGGCCACCACCAGCACAAAGGCGGCGGCGGCCAGGTTCTGCGGGCTTAACCAGGCGCTCATTCTTTGACCTCTTCAGGCGGTGCCTTGGGGGACTTGCCCTCCTCCGGGGCCTGGACGGGTTTGGCGGCCTTGGCCTGGGCCGCCTTGGCCGCGGTTTCTTTCTCCCGGGCTTCCCGGGCGGCCGCCTCGGCGGCCGCCGCCGCGGCTATCTCCTCCGCGGTGGGAATGGGGGTGAGGGGTAGCCCGGCGGCCTGCTGGCGCTCTCGCAAGAGGGCCAGGTGATCGATGACTGCATACTCCCGGCGAAAACCCGCCAGGCGGTATTCCTGGGAAAATTCCAGGGCCGTGGTGGGGCAGGACTCGAGGCACAGGCCGCAGAGACTGCAGTAGTAGTACTCGTGGACGTAAGTGTAGGGCACCTTCTGCTTGGCCCCCGGCAGCTTGGCCCCTGCCACCGAGATGAGCTGGGAGGGGCAGATGCGGGCGCACATCTCGCAGGCGATGCAGCGATGCGTCTGGGTCTCGGAATCCAGGAGCAAGCGGGGATAGCCCCGGTAGGCCGGGCTCATCTGGATCTTCTGCCGGGGGTATTGGACGGTGACTTCGGGTTTGATGAAACAACGGATAGTCACCGCCATGCCCGCCAGCAGGCTCCAGAAACCCACGGCAATCACTTTGAAATAGGTCAGCATGGCTCAGTCAACCTTCAGCGGCCCGCTCATCTGAGTTTCAATACCAGGGCGGTGATCAGCAGATTGGCGAAGGCCAGGGGAATCAAGACCTTCCAGGCCAGGGTGATCAACTGATCGAAGCGTACCCGGGGGAAGGTCCAGCGAAACCACATCATCAGAAAGATGAGGGCGTAGACCTTCAGGAGAAACCAGACCACCCCGGGCAGGATGGGGCCCTGCCAGCCCCCCAGAAAAAGGACGGCGGCCACCGCCGAGGTGATGAACATGTTGGTGTATTCCGCCAGGAAGAACATGGCAAAGCGCATGCCGGTATATTCCGTGTGGAACCCGGCCACCAGCTCCGACTCCGCTTCCGGCAGGTCGAAGGGGTTCCGGTTGGTTTCGGCAGTGGCGCAAGTAATAAACAGGATAAAGGCCAGGGGCTGCACCAGGACGAACCAGTAAGAGCCCTGGGCCGCCACGATGTCCGAGAGCTTGAAGGAGCCCACCATCAGGATCACGCTCATCACCGTGATGAGCAGGGGGATTTCGTAAGCCACATTTTGGGCCACCGAACGGATGGCCCCGAAGGCCGCGTATTTATTGTTGGAAGACCAGCCGGCCATCAGGAGGGCCAGGACCGCCAGGGTGGAAAAGGCCAGGATCAGCAGGATCCCCACGTTCAGGTCCTTGATGATCAGGGACCGGGAAAAGGGGATCACCAGGAAGGCGAGCAACACCGGCAGGAAGATGACGATGGGGGCCAGCCAGTAGACGGGCCGGTCCACCTCTTCCGGGGTGATGAGCTCCTTGCCCATGAGTTTCAGGGCGTCGGCCACCGTTTGCACGGCGCCGTGGGGCCCCACTTCCATGGGCCCCAGGCGGAGCTGCATGTGGGCCGAGACCTTGCGCTCCATCCAGATGAGAAACAGGGCGTTCACCGCAACCAGGGCCATGACCCCGATGAGGCCGATGATCAGCCTTCCTGCTTCCGTTGCCCAATATGACGCCAACAGTCCCATAATTCCGCCCTTAGATGGCTAGCGGTCGATTTCCGGGATCACCACGTCCACCGAGCCCAGGATGGCCACCAGGTCGGCCACCAGGGTGTCCACCGCCACCTCGGGGAGGATGCTGAGATTGCCGAAGGACGGCACCCGGAGTTTGATGCGGTAGGGTTTGATATCGCCCTGGCTGACGATATAGCAGCCGAATTCGCCCCGGGCGCTCTCCACCGCCTGATAGACCTCACCCGCGGCGGGTTTCAGGCGTTTGGGCACCTTGTCCGCCATGATGGGACCGTTGGGGAGCTGGTTCAGGGCCTGTTCAATGATCCGCAGGCTCTGCTCCATTTCCAGGATGCGGACGAGATAGCGGTCGAAGACGTCGCCTTTCTCGCCGATGGGGATCTGGAAGTCGAAGGCCGGGTAGGCGGAATAGGGCTCGCTCTTGCGGATGTCGTAGGCGATGCCGCTGCCCCGGAGGGTGGGGCCGGTGAGGCCGTATTTCACCGCCTGGTCCCTGGTGATCACACCGACGTCGCGGGTGCGGTTGATGAAGATGACGTTCTTGGTCACCAGCGAGTCGTAAACCCGGAAGCGGCTGCGCAGACGCTTGATAAAGGCCCGGGCGCCGGTGACGAACTCCTCGTCGAGGTCCCGGGGCGCCCCGCCGAAGCGGTAGAAGCAGTAAGTGAGGCGGGAACCGGTGATCCGGTCCAGCAGGTCCAGGAGATTTTCCCGGTCATCGAAGGTATAGAGGATGGGGGTGAAGGCCCCCAGGTCCAGGAGATAGGCGCCGATCCACACCAGGTGGGAGGAGATGCGGTTGAGTTCGCTTAAAATCACCCGGATGAACTCCCCCCGCTCCGGCACCGTGAGGCCGACCAGTTTTTCCACCGCCATGCAGTAGCCCTGATTGTAGGCCAGGGCGTGCAGGTAATCCACCCGGCCCATGTTGGGCAGGAACTGTTGGTAGTTGCGATTCTCGGCCATGTGCTCGTGGCCCCGGTGGCCGTAGCCGATGACCGGTTCGGCCTTGGTGATGTACTCCCCGTCCATCTCCAGGAGCACCCGCAGGACCCCGTGGGTGCTGGGATGTTGCGGACCCATGTTGAGGGTATAGGTCTTTTCTTCTATTCCTAGCTCAATCATTGCCCGGCTCGGCTCCAAAGTCTTTCAGCAAGGGATGGAAATCGGCGTCTTCCGGCAGCAGCAGGCGTTTCAGGTTGGGGTGTCCGGCGAACTTGATGCCGAAAAGGTCGTAGACCTCCCGTTCGTACCAATCCGCCCCCGGGTACACCTGGGAGATGGTGGGCGCCTGGGCCCCCTTGGCCTCTTTCGTCTCTTTCGCCAGGGAGGCGTGCACCACGGTGCGGCACAGTTCATCAAAACTGGCGAAGTGATAGACCAGGGTGAAGGATTCCCGCAAGTCCACCGCGGTGAGGGATTCCAGAAAGCAGCCCTGGTCCAGCATGGCCTGGGCCACGGCCGGCATCTGCCCGGGCCCGGCGGCCACCTCCAGGTGATAGCCGGTCTTGGCGTAATCGCCGTCGCTCACCTGCGCCAGGTTCAAGGGGGCCAGGGCCGTTTTGAGCTTATCCTTTAACATCTCTGAACTTCCTGAGACGGCCCCGTTTGGTGATCTTCTCTTCCAGCATGAGGATGGCTTCGAGGATGGCCTCAGGCCGGGGCGGGCAGCCGGGGATGTAGACATCCACCGGGATGATCAGGTCGGCGCCGGGGATAATGGCATACTGGTTCGGGTAGTAAAAGGGGCCGCCGGAGATGGCGCAGTTGCCCATGGCGATCACCCACTTGGGGGCCGGCATCTGCTCATAGAGGCGCACCACTGCGGGGGCCATCTTCTTGGAGATGGTGCCGGCCACGATCATCAAGTCCGATTGCCGGGGAGAGGGGCGAAAGACCCCGGCCCCGAAGCGGTCCAGGTCGAAACGGGCCATACCCGCGGCCATCATTTCGATGGCGCAGCAGGCCAGGCCGAAGGTCAGGGGCCACAGGGAGTTGGCCCTGGCCAGGTTCAGGGCTGCTTCCAGGAGGCCCAGGCGGATTAAGGGGTCACCTGTTTTCGCTTCCAACTGAAGACTCCTCTGCGCCAGGCATAAACCAGGACCAGGGACAGAATGCCGATGAAGATGGTGATTTCCACAAAGTCCAGCCAGGCGTAGCCCTTGCCGTAAGCCAGCAAGACCGGGAAGAGGAAGAGCACGTCCACGTCAAAGGCCAGGAACAGCAGGGCGAACAGATAATAGATGACCGCCACCTGAATCCAGGCGCTGCCGATGACCGGCATACCGCACTCATAAACCTCGCCGCGGGCGGCGCCATAACTCCGGGGGGCAATCAGGTGGGCCAGGATGATGGGGCCCAGGGCGAACAGGGCGGCCCCTATCAGGAATACCAGGACGAAGGAGAAATCGCTCAAGGCCTGCGGGATTTCCAAGGCCGCCTCCTTGTGCTTTTTGGCACAACCTTGACCTTTATACCCAGACGAAAAATTTTAGTCAAGGAGTTTGTGACCGGACAGGCCAATTTATTCTTAGGGCTGACTCTCTGATTAACCTCTGGCAAGGTGTAGGCGTGAGGCCATGGCCTCGCGGTAATAGCCGGCTAAAACGGCGGGCACAGCCCGCCCTATAAGCGGGTGAGGAGAGGGGATTTTATAGGGCGGCCTGTGGCCGCCTGACTCATGGTAAACCTCTCGTTAGCGGCCAGGAATTGGGGAGTTTTGCACAGGCGCCCTATCAGGTTGTTGAAAAACGGGTTTTTATGTCATCCTGAACGAAGTGAAGGATCTATAATTTGTTAATATAAATAGATTCTTCGCTTCGCTCAGAATGACAAATTCTCAATTATGAGAGTTTTTCAACAAGCTGCTAGTGGTTTCGCTCAGGATTGGGGCGGACCGCCCAGGTGGCGCAGGCGTCCCTGCCTGTGCCCGTGGGGCTAAAGCATGCGGGGGTGCGCCATTCAGCGAATGAGCACCCCCCTGCCTGAGCCTGGCTGGCGTTCGCAGTTGGGAGCACGGGCGCCGATTAGTCCCGCCTGAGATCGCCAACTTCGTGCGGCTCGTGAACCATATTCGAGGAACTGAGTAAGACGCAACTACGATAACCATATCAAATATCAATTATTTTGATTCAAGCCGCGTGTAAATAGCAGGTATCTTGAAGCGACTGATTTTTATAATATAATTATTTTGTAAACCCCCGTAGGGCGGGAAAGCGAAGCGCATCCCGCCTTCAGCAATTGGGTTAAACTAAAATCATGCCCCAATATATACGCGCCGTTGTTCCAGGAGGCACGTTCTTTTTCATAGTCAGGCTACTGGAACGCCGCCGGAACCTCTTGACCGAACACATTGACAATCTCTGGGCGGCATTCATGGCGGCCCGCCAACGTCGACCATTCACTGTCGATGCCATCGTCATTTTGCCTGATCACCTGCATTGTATCTGGACGTTGCCTTCCGGGGACGCGGATTTCTCAACGCGCTGGCATGATATAAAAGCACGATTTGCGACACAAATTCCCCGTGGGGAAAGACTTTCAGAGCGGCGCCTGAAGAAGGGGGAACGAGGTATTTGGCAGCGGCGTTTTTGGGAACACGTCATCCGCGACGAGCGTGATTATGAGCGTCACGTGGATTATATCCACTACAATCCGGTAAAGCATGGTCATGTGATGAGGGTTGCGGATTGGCGTTATTCAAGCTTTCACCATTATGTGCGATGCGCTATTTATAACCTTGAGTGGGCGGTAGATGACGACGTTCGGCGTCTGGAGATGGAATGATGCGAAAGGCGGGATGCGCTTCGCTTTCCCGCCCTACGGTCCTGGCATGATATAAAAGCACGATTTGCGACACAAATTCCCCGTGGGGAAAGACTTTCAGAGCGGCGCCTGAAGAAGGGGGAACGAGGTATTTGGCAGCGGCGTTTTTGGGAACATGTCATCCGCGACGAGCGTGATTATGAGCGTCACGTGGATTACATCCACTACAATCCGGTAAAGCATGGTCATGTGATGAGGGTTGCGGATTGGCGTTATTCAAGCTTTCACCATTATGTGCGATGCGGTATTTATAACCTTGAGTGGGCGGTAGATGACGACGTTCGGCGTCTGGAGATGGAATGATGCGAAAGGCGGGATGCGCTTCGCTTTCCCGCCCTACGGTCCTCGGGCATTCATATTCTAACCCTCGCTATTTTTTAGATAATTTGCATGAAAAAACTTTAAAGCGGAAGGCCGAAAATGTCAATTTATTTGGGAAACCTTCAAGACTTAAATTTCTTTCGTTTTTAGTCTTGCCAATATCTCCCCTTAACGGTGGTGGGGGAAAAATTGCAGATATGATTTGGCTGGCGAATTGGGGCTTGGGGGGAGGATTCAAGGATATTACAAACAAAAGACCGAAGCGGGTTTCATTACCGCCGGCCCCTCTTTTGAGGTCAGGCGTTCAGGAGCGCCCGAACCGCATTCACCGCCATCAGCCTCCCGGCGCGGTTCCTCCTGTTCCCTGACAAAAAATTTCGCCGCCTCTCTCTGCCTGGAAAAGTTGTGAAGAATTGGTGGCGCAGGCGTCCCTCGAAAAAAACCTGTGCGGACTAAAGCGGCTGGCGAGAGATATAAGGTGCGCAGTGCGCACCCTACACGGCGGGCACGGAGGCCCGCCCCACCGGTCTTCTCATAATTTACGGGTGGGCCAAAGGCCCATGAACGGCTGCCTGGAAAAGTTCCTGAAGTTCCCGCGCCGCGCACAGGCGAGACGCCTGTGCCACCAATTCTTCACACCGCCGCGGGCGGCGGCGCTACCTTTCCATGATTTATGGGTGAGCCGCAGGCTCATGAGCGACTGTCCCGAAAACAATCCTTACCGCGTATGGGGCCGCCATCAATCAGGGTGATCCTAAGTCCGATGATTAATGGTAAACTAGTGTCGCGTTTCAGGAATATCTTTAATATCTCCTGGCCCCAAACCTCCCCCTCCCTGAGAGGGGAGGGGGTTGGGGGAGGGTGATAACATTTGGAGATAACAGAACAAATAATCACCCCCACCCGGTGTCGCCCCCTCAAGGGGAGGGAATAAAGCGGTTCTTTTTTCAAGGTCTTCCTGAAACACTACACTAGCCCCGGGCCCTGCCCTTAGGCCAGCGAGCCGCGATGCCCGGGCTCCAACCGCAGGCAGGAAAAAAGTACCAGGGCACCCACGCTAAGGCGGTTTTTGGTTATTAATGGGAGCGGAAAAGAGATTAAATTCCCCCTCACCCTAACCCTCTCCCCCATCGGGGGAGAGGGGATAAAGCTGGAACCCCTTTCATGCTCCCGTTAATATCTGTTTTCTGTGAAAGGCAAAATCAAAATCGAAGTCAAAGACAGTAGAGTCCGGCAAGTTTTCTGCTATGAGGCAGGCAGTAGAGAATTGTTGTTTGAACTTAGGCATGCCCACTAGCTAATTAATTCATGGAATTTACAAGCTATTTCCCTCTCCCCCCTTGGGGGTGTTTGGACCGGGGAGAGGGTAAGGGTGAGGGGGGTATGGACGGTCTTGTAGGGGCGCACCCATGTGTGCGCCCCCTACGAAATGGTGGGCAGTAGGGGCGGGTTTTAAACCCGCCCCTACAGGGCGGACACCTGGGTCCGCCCCTACGAAAAACCATGCGAAGCCGCCCCTCACCCTATCCCTTACAAAAAATCCCCTCGCCGGTAGGTGGGGCGGGCCTCCGTGCCCGCCAACCAGGGCAGGCAGGGACGCCTGCCCCACCTGAAACCCCGCCCCTACGGCGGGGGGAGAGGGGATTTAGTGAGCATCGGTATAATATGTTGATATCGCTGAAATTACCATAGTTTAGAGTTTAACTGCGAGATAGTGTAATCTTCTCCATGCAATTTTGTTGCCGGACACTAATGAGTCAAAGGCCATTTAGCAGAGACAGAAAACAGAAAACAGAAAACCATTATCGGAGGAGAGGGAAAGCTTATGGCTCACTGGGAAGAGATGAGCATGCCGGAATTCGAGGCGGCCCGGGATAAGGGGCATCCGGTGCTACTGCCGGTGGGCTCTCTGGAGGAGCACGGGCCACACCTGCCCCTGGGAACCGACACCTTTCACGTCCTGGAGGTGGCCCGGCGGGTGGCGGCCCTGCGGCCGGTGATCGTGGCGCCCCCGGTCTTTTACGGCCTGTGCCGCTCCACCCGGGAGCACCCGGGAACCGTCAGCCTCCAGGGAGACACCCTGCGGGCCCTTATCCGGGACCTGGGCCGGGAATTCCACCGCCAGGGCCTGCGGCGCCTGGTTTTGATCAGCGGCCACGCCGGCGGCACCCACATCTCCGCCCTGCTGGAGGCCGGGGAGAGCCTGCTGGAGGAATTGCCCGACCTGCGGCTGGCGGTGGTGAACCTGTTGGACCTGCTCCAGGAGGTGCTGGCCGCTAAACCGCTCCTGGTGACCACCCGGAGAGACGCTCATGCCGGAGAGGTGGAGACCGCCGTGATGATGGCTGCTTATCCCGGCCTGGTCCGGGGCCGCGCTCCGGCGGAATGGCCCAGTTTCCCCAAATATCGGCTGGTGCGGGACAAACGGCGCTACTGGCCGGGTGGGGTCTGGGGGGACCCCGCCGCCGCGGGCGCCGCCCAGGGCGACGAGATCCTGGCCGCCGAGGCCCTGCGGCTGTCCCAATTGCTGGACGAATTATTGTAGGAAAATTTTCTACAAAACTTCCCTGATATTTTTGACTTTTTTTGCCTTGAATTAATTTTCTGAGAATGATACAAGGGAACTCGCTGGAATCTATATCGGAAAGAGACAGGAAAACTTTAAGATGATCGAGAAAGCCATTGAGCGCTTGGTCGACCGGGTTTTGGCTTACAAAGAAACCGACCTTACCTCCCTTCTCAATCACTTTAAGACCCGCATGGAGCAATTTGAGCCGACCCCGGAGTGGGAACGGGCGGTGATCGCCTATTTCCTGATTAATGGGGTCCGGGTGAAAAACGTCCTGAAACACGGGAAGTCTCATCGCCGGAAGTGGATTCCCGGGGGCCGCCCGGCCCTGCGCCTGGTCAAATAGGCACTTCGGCAGCGCCTGAAAATTCCGCCTTTAATCTCCCAAACCCCGCGGCCTCCCAGGGGAGGCCAGCAGTAACCCAATTTTTCTCCGCGGTAAGCCCCCTTCCTGAAAGTTACCAGGTTATCCCTGGGAGCGAATATAGTCATTAAGTTTAAGGGAACGCCTTCCGGTGAGCCGAAGGCTCACCTCCGAAGCCGGCGGTCCAGAACATCCTGCTGCTAGATGAGCATCGGGTTTGTGGCCGGACACTACTGGGATTTAGGGGGATTTAAGGGGATTTCAAGAGGTTATATTAAATCCCCCCTACCCCCTTTTTGCAAAGGGGGGTTAGAAATCAGTCATTTTCAATGGATAATCAATTGCGGCACAGACCACTAGCGGCGTTCGCGGCCTTTGAGGAAGAGGCGTACCGGAGAGTGGGGGATGGCCAGACGCTCGCGCAGCTGCTTCACCAGAAAGCGGCGGTAGGAGTCGGGCACTCCCTGGGGGCTGTTGACAAAGGCAATGAAGGTAGGGGGATGGACCTCCGCCTGGGTCAGGTAAAGGAATTTCACCGGCCGGTTCCGGTAGCGGGGCGGCGGCACTCGGGAGGTGATCTCCCGTAGGAGCTCGTTGAGCTTCCCGGTGGTGGCTCGCCGGCCGCTCTGCTCATAGAGATCGCCCAGCAGGGGAAAGACCTTCTTAAGGTTATAGCCGTTCTGGACCGAGACCGGCAGCACCGGGACATGGGAGATGATCTCCAGGCCCCCGGTCACCTGCTGCAGGGTCTGCTTCTGCAATTCCCCGGGCATTTTTTGCAATAGGTCCCATTTGTTCACCAGGATGAGGCAGATCTTGGCTTGGTCCTCGATGAGGCCGATGATGCGCAGGTCTTGTCCGGTCAGGCCCTCTTGGGCGTCCAGCAGCAGCACCACCGCCTCGGCCCGGTAAAGGGCCTTGATGGTCTTCAGCACCATCTGGCGCTCCAGGCCCTCACGCCTCACCTGGCTGGGACGGCGCAAGCCGGCGGTATCCACCAGGATATAATCGACCCCTGCCACACTCAGGGGAATGTCGATGGCGTCGCGGGTGGTTCCCGGGGTCTCGCTGACCAGGAGGCGCGCCTCCCCCAGGAAGTGGTTGATGAAAGATGATTTGCCCACGTTGGGCCGGCCCAGGACCGCCACCCGGATGCCAGGGGGCGCCTCGGGCGCTTCCACGACGGGGGGCAGGTGTTGGAGCACGGCCTCCAGCAGCGAAGCTATCCCCAGGCCGTGGGTGGCGGATACCGGGAAGAGGAGACGCAAGCCGAAGCGGTAAAACTCCGCCACATTGGGCTCGAGATTGGCATGGTCGATCTTGTTTACCGCCAGCACCATTGTTTTGCCGGTGCGCCGCAGGTAGTCCACCACCAGGGCGTCCCCTGGCTGGGGGCCTTCCCGGCCATCGGTTACCAGGATGATGACGTCGGCTTCGGCCACCGCCTCCTCGGCCTGGCGCCGCACCTGGGCTCCCAACTCGTCTTCGCCTCCCACCAGACCGCCGGTATCCACCAGGAGAAAGGTGCGTTCCTCCAGGGAGACGCTGGCATAATGACGGTCCCGAGTGACCCCGGAGATATTGGCCACCAGGGCCCGGGATGAGCGGCTGAGACGGTTGAACAGGGTGGACTTGCCCACGTTGGCCCGGCCGATGATGGCCACCAGGGGCAGCCCCTGCGGGGTCGCCGGTTTTCGGCTTTCGGTTTGCGGTTTTCGGGGACCAGGAAGAGACATTTCTTTGATTCCGAAGGTCGGGGCTAAATTAACCAGGTTTTCAGGCTAATTTAATTTAAAACAGTCAGGAAGCGCGGAAGGGTAGAGGCTAGTGACGATCTGCATTAACCTGGAATTGTGCTTATATCACTTTTGAAAAGGGGAAATGATTAATCAGATAATCATTCCCCCTTAACCTGGGAACGGCTCTCCCGGTTTTAACCGAAAACCGGAAAACGAAAACCCGAAAATCGTCCTTTCAGGGCCGTTGGGCCAGATTCTTGGCAGGCCAGTTGTGCAACAATTCCACGGCCCGTTTTAATTGCGGATCTTTATCCAGCTCCGCCGCGGTGATGGGCTGGTTCCAGGGTTTATCCGTCAGCCCTTGCTTGCGCATGTGCCGCTCCAGGACCTCATCCCGCAGACCTTGCAGGGACTCGTCAGCGGGCAGGGGTTTTTCATCCACTACCACATCCGGCTCGATCCCCTTGTCATTGATGGTGATGCCGCTGGGGGTGTAATACAGAGATGTGGTAAGCCTCAGGGCCGAGTCGTCTTCCAGGGGGATGATGGTCTGCACCGAGCCTTTGCCGAAGCTCTTGGTGCCCACGATCAGGGCCCGTTTCTGGTCCTTCAGGGCCCCGGCTACGATCTCTGAGGCGGAGGCGCTACCCTCGTTAATCAGCACCACCATGGGAATGTTGGAATATTTATCCTTGCCGGCAGTGGCATAGAAGCGGCCGGTCTGCTGGCGGTTGCGTCCTTCGGTGTAAACGATGAGGCCGGATTTGAGAAACTCATCGGCGACCCGCACCGCCTGATCCAGCAAGCCCCCCGGATCGTTGCGCAAATCCAGGATCAGCCCCCTGAAGGGTGCCAGCCGTTGTTTCATCTTATCCAAATAGGCATGGAGGTCCGCGTCGGTCGTGTCCTGGAAGTTGGTCACCCGGATAAAGCCGATGCCCCCCTCCAGGATGCGGGCCTTGACGCTGAGGATGGGAATGATTTGCCGGGTGATCACATAATCCCTCGGATGGGCGAAGCCCTCCCGGTTAATGGTTAGGGTCACCGTGCTGCCCTGGGGGCCGCGGATCGACTTCACCGCATCCGCGAGGCTCATATTCTTGGTAGGCTGGCCGTTGATCTTGACGATTTGGTCTCCCGGCTGAATTCCCATCTGGTAAGCGGGGGTGCCTTCGATGGGTGAGACCACCATCAGGACCCGATCCTTCATGGCGATTTCGATGCCGATGCCGCTGAATTTCCCTTTGGTTTCGATCTGCAGTTCTCTGAGGTCCTCCGGGGTCATGAAGGAGGAATGAGCGTCAAGGGTTCCGATGGCGCCCTGGATGGCGCCGTAGATCAGGTCTTTGCTGGTCTTGGGCTCGGCGTACTGATCTTCCACAAGGGCCAGGGCCTGGGCAAATATCTCCAAACTGGGGGTGTGCTCGGGGGAGGCGAGCGTGCTCCCCGGGGCGGGGCCCTGAGCCGCGGGGCCGGCCGGTTCGGTGGCGTGCAGGGCCAGGGCCACCGAAAGGACCAGCGCCAGCAGCAAAGCCGCATTAACCATAAGCGATGATCTACGTAACATGATATCTGTTCCCGTAAAGCGATTTATCGAGGGGCAGGGGTCTCCTCCAGGGCACGTTGACCATTATCCTCAGGTCTTGCGGGTCGCCTGGGGCCTGTTGCCGTCTTTTAAGACTTCCACCGCCTGCTGTACCCAGGGATCCTGCTCGGGGGGGGGCTTCCGCAGGGCGGCTTCCTTGTGATTTTCCTTAGACTTGGGAGTCTGGCCCTGGACCTGCGGTTCCAGGCCGGCGCCATGGATCTTCCGGCCACCGGGGGTGTAGCATTCGGCCATGGTCATCACCAGGGCGGAGCCATCCTGGAGGGGTATGACCTTGGTGAGGCCGCACAGTCCCAGGGTCTTGGTTCCCAGCAAGGTGGCCTGGTATTGGTCGCGCAAGGCGGCGGCCACGATTTCCGCCGCCCGCGCGGTCCCTTGATCCACTAAGACTACGGTGGGCATGGGTACCGGGGCCTTCCAGACGAGTTCTCGCTCCTTGCCCCGGAAGGTTTCCTGGCTGCCCGGCATCCGTGCCTTGGCGGTGACCACTTCCTTATCCCCCAGGAGCAGCGCGGAGGTGCGCACCGCCTGCTCCATGGCCCCCCGGGCGTTATTGCGCAGGTCCAGGACCAGGCCCCGCAGAGGATGCCCATTTTTTTGCAAGGATTGTAATGCGATGGCAAATTCTTTCGGGGTGGCGTCGTTAAAATAGCGCAGCCGCACATAGCCATAGGAATCATTAATGATCTTGGAGGTTACGGTGTTATCCCCCAGGGGCTGCAGGATCACGGTGATTTTCAGGGATTTGATGGCGCCGTTGCGTAATACCTCCAATTTTAGGTTGTCGCCGGGGGCTCCCCGAAACCGCGAGGCGGCCTCCTGGGTGGTCAGGTTGCGCAACGTCTCGCCGTTAATCTTGAGGACATGATCACCGGGTTGCAGGCCGGCCGCCGCCCCTGGGCCGTCATCCAGGACCGCGGTTAAGGTAAGGAGGTTGTCCTTAATTATACAATCCACCCCGGCTTCCGCGGTCGCCTCATTCCGGCCGCGGCTGTAATTTTGATATTCCTCGGGGGTGAGGAAGGCGGAGTCGGGGTCCAGTGAGTTCATCATGCCCCGGATGGACCCGTAGATTATCTCCTTATCGGTTTTGGCATAAACGTATTTTTGGGCGATCTCAAAGAGGGCTTCGCTGAACAGGCGCAACGAATCGTAGGGCGAAGTCGCCGCGTCCGCCGCCAGTCCCGCCCGGAAGGCCAGGACCAGCAGCAGCAGAATTAGTAAGGCGCGGCGCCCCAGGCGGCCCCCAGCGGCCAGCTTTTCAGTAAATCCCGGATTTTTCACTTTGCTAAATTATCTCCCGGATATAGGTAGTGGGTGGAAACCCGACTTGGAACCAGGGCATTTTGGCTCATATCTCCCAGAACTATACGTTAAATTATTTGCGCTTGCAACCGGGGTTGATCGGCGGCATTTATCCAAGAACGGCGTAGAGGGCCGGAGCGGCGTGGCCCTTGGAGAGGATGAAGCGGTCCCGCTGGGGCCAGCAAAGGTCGCCAGGCCTGGCGCGCATCTCGGCAAAAAACAGGGCGACCAGGATCTCGATGGCCGACAGGGACCCTCCCAGGTGCCCGGAACCGGCGCGATACAGCATCTCGATAATGTCCAGGCGCACCTGCCGGGCGATTTCCTGCAGCCGGCTGGGGTCGGGGGCGGATAGCGGCATGGCGGTTTCTGCTGTTTCCATTACCCTTGGCTTATAAGAGGGATGCGGATCGTAATATCGTGTCAACCATGTTCTAGATCTGGATTCTATTTAACCGTAAGCTATTAATCAAATAAAATAAACTGGTGGCACAGGTTTTCAACCTGTGCCACCTGGTTTTTTGAGCTTGCCTTGGCTCAACTGCCTCAAATCCTCTTAACCAGGAAGCTTGCTTCACTTTGTAGTAAATAAACCATAAGCGGAGCGTTTTGGCAAAATTATTATTTCGCCTCGCCGCGCAAAATTCAGTTACCGTAGAGCCGCAGAACCGGGGCGCGGCAGCGCCAGCAGGCTCACCCAGGGATCTCATCCCGGTGCAATTTATCTTTTCATCCCAGCCTTGCCCGGGTTATATAATAAAACCTTGATAAAGACCTTTCCGGCCCTGAGAGCCGGGGGAATTTTTTGTTTTTTTTGTTAGAGGAGGTTGGTCCATGGCCCTGACCCGGGAGGAAGTGCTGCACGTGGCCGAACTGGCTCGCCTGAGTCTCAGCCCCGAAGAGATCGAGCTATTTACCGTGCAACTCAACGAGATCCTGGAATACGTGGAGAAGTTGCAGGAACTGGACACCAGCGGGGTGGCGCCCCTGGCCCACGTGATTCCCTTATTCAACGTCTTCCGGGAGGACCAGGTCCGGGAAAGCCTGCCGCTGGACGCGGTCCTGGAAAATGCCCCGGCCCGGGAAGACGGCAATTTCCTGGTGCCCCGGATTATTTAACTGCGGTTTTCGGTTTTCTGCTCTTCTCTGCGCTCTCTGCGCCTCTGGTGGGGCGGGCCTCCGTGCCCGCCATTTAGAGGCGGCCAGGGACGGCCGCCCCACCAGAGACGCGGAGGACGCGGAGAAAGCCCGAAAGGCGGTTTTCGCTTAGGCTTTTTAGCCGGCGCCGCCTCAGCATTTCTGATGGGAAAGTCTTTAAATGACCGAACCTTGGCATGGCATGAGTATCAGCCGGTTGGCGCCGCGGCTGGCCCGGCGGGAGGTCTCCCCGGTGGAGGTGACGGCCCAACTGCTGCAGCGCATCCGGGAGCGGGATGGGGAGCTGCACGCCTATCTGTTGTTGGATGAGGCCGGGGCCATGGCCCAGGCTCGGGAGGCCGAGGCCCGCCTGGGCCGGGGGGAAGGCTCACCCCTCACCGGCATTCCCCTGGCCCTGAAGGACGTCATGGTCACCCGGGGGCTGCGCACCACTTGCGCCTCCAAAATCCTGGGGAATTTTGTGCCCACCTACGACGCCACGGTGGTGGCCCGCCTGCGGCGGGCAGGCGCGATATTTTTGGGCAAAACCAACATGGATGAGTTCGCCATGGGCTCCTCCACCGAAAACTCGGCCTTTGGCCCCACCCGGAACCCCTGGAACCGGGAATACGTTCCGGGGGGCTCCTCCGGGGGCTCCGCGGCGGCGGTGGCCGCGGACCTGTGCCTCGCCTCGCTGGGCTCCGACACCGGCGGCTCCATCCGCCAGCCCGCCTGCCTCTGCGGGGTGGTGGGGCTGAAACCCACCTACGGCCGGGTCTCCCGCTACGGCCTGGTGGCCTACGCCTCCTCCCTGGACCAGATCGGTCCTATCACCAAAGAGGTGAAGGATGCGGCCCTGCTTATGGCTGTCATTGCCGGCTACGATCCCCAGGACTCCACCTCGGTGCCCCAGGCGGTGCCGGACTACGCCGCCGCCCTGGGTCAGGATCTCCAAGGGCTGAAGATCGGGGTGCCCCGGGAGTATTTCGGTTCCGGCCTGGACCCGGAGGTGGAGGCGGCCATCAGGTCCGGCCTGGGGACCATGGGCGGCCTGGGGGCGGAGATCCTGGAAGTGAGCCTGCCCCACACCGAGTACGCGGTGGCTACCTATTACCTGGTGGCGGTGGCGGAAGCCTCCTCCAACCTGGCCCGCTATGACGGGGTGAAATACGGCTTGCGGGCCGACGGGCGCAACCTCATGGAAACCTACCTCAACACCCGCACCGAAGGGTTCGGGGCCGAGGTGCGCCGGCGCATCATATTGGGCGCCTATACCCTGTCCGCCGGCTACTATGACGCCTATTACAAGAAGGGCACCCAGGCGCGGGCCTTGATCCGGGGGGATTTTGAGGCGGCCTTCCGGGAGTGCGCCCTGATCGCCTGCCCGGTGTCGCCCACCCCGGCATTTCGCCTGGGGGAGAAGCTGGCCGACCCCCTGACCATGTACCTGTCGGACATCTTCACCATCTCCGCCAACCTGGCCGGTATTCCCGGGATCTCGGTGCCGTGCGGCTTCAGCTCCCGGGGCCTGCCCATCGGCCTGCAACTCCTGGGGCCGCCCTTCGCGGAGTCCGAAATATTCAGGGCAGCTTATGCCTTTGAGCAGGCTACCGACTTCCACTGCCGCAAGCCGCCGTTTTAGCGCGGTGATGGCGGCTCGTGGGACGAGATTTTCGATGACTGGGAGGAGAGCCTGGATTCTTAGTCTGAAAACACGGAAAACAGAAAACAATCCCTACCAGAGGCCCGCAACAGTGAGCCTCTCTTTGAAGTCCTGGGGGGAGACGAAGATCCAGGCTGTCAGGTCGTGAGTCCGGGCCGCGGCCACAAAATCCTCATTGTCCTCGATATACAAGATCCGAGCCGGCGGTAGTCCGACCTCCCGGAGCAGGGCCTGAAAGATCGCCGCCTCGGGCTTGCGGCTGCCTACCCGGTAGGAGAGGGTCAGGGCCCGGAAATGCTTGAGCAGCGAGGCAAAGCGCTCCCGGACGTAACGGAAGTGCAGGGGATTGGTGTTGGAGAGCAGATAGAGGGGGTAGCGCCGCGCCAGGCGGGCCACCACCTCCTGCATGTCTTCCAAAGGGTCGAAGATCTCGTTCCACAGATCCCGGAAGCGGGGAAAAGGCAGGTCCAGGCGGAAGCGGGCCTGGAGGCGCCGGTGGAATTTCCGGGAGGAGAGACGGCCGCGGTCGTAGCCGGGCTCCAAGCCGCTCTGAAACACCGCGGCGTAAATCTCCTGGGGCGGCCAGCCGGCCAGTTCGGCCAGACCCCGGCAAAAACGCAGGTGGTCCACCTTGACCAGGACATTGCCCAGGTCGAAGGCGACGGCGGCGATGGGCGGAGAGATGGAGGTCATAGCCAAGAAATTTATAGCCTAAAATCCGCAAAAGGACCATAATCTTAAGGGAAACTAGATGATCCCGCAGAAAACCATTGAGCCCGACATGCCGCGGAATTTTGCTTTAAAGGTAAGGCTGTTCACTTAAGCGCCAAGATGATACGAGGTCATTTCTGGTCATTCTGAGGGAGCCGGAGGCGACCGAAGAATCTCTAAATACGAGATGCGGAGCGAAGCGATGCATGACAAGAAGACAAGAAAATGTGGGGTGGGCACTGCCCACCGATTCCTTAGAACCTCTTTAAATGAACCGTATTGGCTTTAAAGGGAGCACCGCCGCCGTGCTGAGCCGCCGCCTGGTAGCGCAGGACCTGGCCTGGGCCGGGGTTATCCTGCTGCTGGCCGCGGTCCTGGGGATTTGGCAGCAATGGCAACTGGTGCGCCTCTCCTGGACCGGAGCCCTGCCGGCCCACCTGGAACAACAGCGGGAGCAACGCCGCAAGGTGGAATTTCAAGGGGTGAAGACCCTGAATCTGCCCCAGACTTACGAAATCTTCCAGGGGGGGCAGGCGCTGTTCGTGGATGCCCGTGATACTGACGAATACGCCGAACTGCACATTGCCGGCGCTGTCAATCTTCCCTCGGACCTCCTGGAGCGCCAGGGGAACCGCGTTTTGGAGGGCATCGCCCGGGACCGCCGGATCGTGGTCTACTGCGGCCCGGCCAACTGCAATAAGGGCCTGCTGGTGGCGGAGAAGCTGCAATCCCTGAAGTTCACCAATGTGAGCGCATTCATGGATGGATTCGGGGCCTGGGATCAAGCCGGTTATCCGGCCGAAACCAATAAATGACCAAGGTCTGCTTTTGACCAAGCCCGGTGAACCTGTGGACGGCAACCTGGCATAACACCGGCAAGGTTATGGAAGGTTAACTTTAGATTGCGCCCGGAATTCCAAGCTATCTTAAGACGTCTCCTGGAGATCATCCTGGGAGGGCTCTTTGGTTACGCCGGATATCTGAAGCTGTTTCACGCCGACGAATTTGCGGAAGCGGTGCTGGCTTACCAGCTTCTGCCGCCAGGCCTGGTGGGGTTGGTGTCCGCGGTGCTGCCCGGGCTGGAGTTGGCGGCGGGATTTTTTCTGGCCCTGGGGCTTAAAAGGCGCAGTTGCCTGATGTTGCTGGGGTTTCTCTCCGGGATCTTTTTGTCGGCGATGCTCATTACCCTGGCCCGAGGGTTGAAGATCGATTGTGGATGCGGTCTCTTTTTTAGCCGGCAGGTGGGCCTGGCGCCCATCCTGGAAGACGGCCTCATAGTGTTCTGGGCCGCGGGCTTGTACTATTGGGAACTAATAGTGGCCGCAACCGAACCACCGTTGGCGGCCGCCGCCCGCCCCGATTTTTGACCATAACCGAAATAACCCAAAACCCAAAACTCGAAACTCAAAACTAGTTATGGCCAGATTCTTCAATTTTTACGACCCCCTGGAAAAACGGTACGTGTTCAATAGCTTCCTGGTGGTAGTGGCCCTGGTTGAGGTCCTCATCCTGGTCTTCACGCTCATCTGGCAGATCGACTTTGAGGGGATCTTTGCGGAGCAGGCCAGAACCCCGGTGGCCTTTCCCTGGAAGGCCTATCTCCTGGCCAGTTTCATCGCGCCCATCGCCCTGCTCTTCCTGTTCGGCCTCATTATCCAGAGCTTCGAGATATTTTGTCAGACCCCGGCGCAGACCCCGCAGAGCGTCAATGGCTTAGGTGGGAGGCGCTGGCCGGTCCGGTATCTCTTGGGCTTGCTGGCCTTCATGGCCTCCCTGGCCTTCCTGGGCCAGAGCAAGGCGGCTTTTGCCCTGATCGCCGGGGGAATCAAGGGCATGGGATTGGGTGGTTCATATCTCCTCATCGCTCTGTTGGCCCTGGCCCTGCTCTATCTGCCCCTGAGATTGGCGCTGCGCTACCGTTTGGAGAAAAAGGCCATGGAATACCAGTATCTCCTGTATCTGGCGCAGCGCCACGGGGTGATGGTCATAGACCCCAAGGAACATCCACAATTAGCCGCCGGGTGGGGGGAAAAAATAATCTAGCGGCCCCGTCCCCGATCTGCAACTTACCCCCCTCGGATTCTCCCCAAGACTCCGATCTGCCATAAGCAATAAATAGATTAAAACTTGTGAAAAATTTCCTTTACTTCGGGTGGCAATTTAGGGTATGAATTGACATTCGGCTCCTGGAAAGGGGAGGGGCGGGAATGGGGAGATTTTTCCTCAATCGGCGGAATAACCTTAAATAATTAAGGAAATTATTACTTATCAGGAGGATGGCAGACAGATGGATATTATGACTTTTGCCTTAATCTGCGGTGCGGTGGGCGTAGTCTATGGCTTAATCACCACCACCTGGGTCTTGAAACAGGATGCGGGCAACCCCCGGATGCAGGAGATCTCTGCGGCGGTCCGGGAAGGGGCCAATGCCTTCTTGAACCGGCAGTATAAGACCGTGGCCATGGTGGGTGCGGTGGTCTTCGTGCTGCTGTTCGGCCTGGGCAAGTATACCGCCATCGGCTTTGTCATCGGCGCCACCGGTTCGGCCCTGGCCGGCTACGTCGGCATGTACGTGTCGGTGCGGGCCAATGTGCGGGTCGCCCAGGCGGCCTTTAAGAGCATGGCTCAAGCCTTGACCGTGGCCTTTCGGGGCGGCTCGGTCACGGGTCTTCTGGTAGTGGGCCTGGCCCTGTTGAGCGTGGCCGGCTACTACAAGTTTTTGATGCGCATTGATCCGCATCAGGCCATGCACGCCCTGATCGGTCTCGGCTTCGGCTGCTCCCTGGTATCGGTCTTCGCCCGGCTGGGCGGCGGCATCTACACCAAGGCCGCCGACGTGGGCGCCGACCTGGTGGGCAAGGTGGAAGCCGGCATCCCGGAGGACGACCCCCGGAACCCCGCGGTCATCGCCGATCAAGTGGGCGACAACGTGGGCGACTGCGCCGGTATGGCCGCCGACCTGTATGAAACCTACGTGGTCACTCTGGTGGCTGCCATGCTCCTGGCCAATACCATATACGGCGCCGGCTCCATGGCCATCGTCTTCCCCATGGTCATCGGCGGCGTCTCCATCATCGCCTCGGTGATCGGCACTTATTTCGTCAGGTTGGGGAAATCCCAGTACATCATGGGCGCCCTGTATAAGGGCCTCATCGTGGCAGGGGTGCTGGCCGCCGTCGCCTTTTATCCCCTGGCCAACAAGTTCATGGCGGGCGTGGCCGCCAAGGCCGTGAAGGAGGGGGCCGCGGGTTATGTGATCCCGCCCTTTAACGTCTTCCTGCTGGCGGTTATCGGCGTATTGCTTACCGGTCTCATCGTGGCCATCACCGAGTACTTCACCTCCAAGAGCTTCAAGCCGGTGAAGTCCATTGCCCTGTCCTCCACCACCGGCCACGGCACCAATGTCATCCAGGGCCTGGCGATTTCCATGAAGGCCACGGCTCTGCCCGTGTTGGTCATCGTGGCGGCCATCCTGGCGGCCTTCCACCTGGGCGGCGGTATGGAAAGTGCCGGCACCGGACTTTATGCCATCGCGCTCACCGCGGTGGCCATGCTCTCCATGACCGGCATCGTGGTGGCCATTGACTCCTACGGCCCCATCACCGACAACGCCGGCGGCATTTCCGAAATGGCCGAACTGCCGGATGAGATCCGCAACATCACCGATCCCCTGGACGCGGTGGGCAACACCACCAAGGCGGTGACCAAGGGTTACGCCATCGGCTCCGCGGCTCTGGCCGCCCTGGTGCTTTTCGCCGAGTACTCCCGGTCCTTCCCAGGGGTCATGTCCTTTGAGCTTTCCGATCCCCGAGTGCTGGCCGGCCTGTTCATCGGCGGCCTGCTGCCTTACTTATTCGGCGCCCTGTGCATGGAGGCCGTGGGTAAGGCCGCCGGCGGCGTGGTGGAGGAAGTGCGGCGCCAGTTCCGGGAAATCCCGGGCATCATGGAAGGCACCGGCAAACCCCAATACGGCACCTGCGTGGACATCGTCACCAAGGGGGCCCTGCGCCAGATGATGGTTCCGGCCCTGATCCCGGTGCTGGCTCCGCTCATTGTGGGCTTCGCCCCAGGTCTGGGTCCCGTGGCCCTGGGCGGCATGCTCATCGGCGCCATCGTCACCGGCCTGTTCCTGGCCATTGCCATGACCTCCGGCGGCGGCGCCTGGGATAACGCCAAGAAGGCCATCGAAGACGGCCTTTACGGCGGCAAGGGCTCCGACGCCCATAAAGCGGCGGTCACCGGGGACACCGTGGGCGACCCCTACAAGGACACCGCCGGCCCCGCCATGAACCCCATGATCAAGGTGGTCAACATCGTGGCCCTGCTCATCGTGCCTTTGCTGGCCAAGTACGCTGGTTAATCGTTAATTATGAAAGCCGGCTCCTTTCGGGGGGCCGGCTTTTTTTGTGTGCCGAGCATGTACAGCAGCTTGGAGGTGAAAGTCCTCTACCCAACCTGATGGAGGTGAAGGGTTAGCGAAGCGCAAGGGCGTCGTCGTGAGGCGGGGTCTGAAGGAAGCGTGGAGCAAAGCCACGACCTGACGGACAGGAACCGGATACGAGGCAGGTTTGGCCGGACAAGCGGGCATATGATCGCGAAGTCCATATCCATCAAGGGCCAGGGCTGTAAATCCGGCAGGTGTGTGGCGAAGGCGGCGGTGCTTACCTCGGGAGGCTTGCAACGTGTCCCGGGTGCGGGACTGAGGGGGTCGTGAGGTCCCCTGACCGCGGTGCAGGAGTCAGCAGAGGCCATAGTAGGTGTAGGTTCACCGAAGGGCCGAACGGTATGGAGCGGCAAGTAGGAGGTATCTCTCATGGCGGCCAAGCAGCAGAAGAACCAGATGAAGCTGGCCTTCGCGGCAGAAGGTAGGGGTGAAGCCCCAAAGGCTGCCGGTGAAGGGACTGAAGCCGTCAAGGCGGGGTATGGCACTGAAAGCCCGGCGTCACCTGAGTGTCTGATGGAGGAGGTATGTCAGCGAGATAATCTGGTGAGGGCGCTGAAGCGAGTCAAGGCCAACAAGGGCAGCCCGGGGATAGACGGTATGAGGGTAGAGGATCTGGCCGACTATCTTAAGGAGCACTGGCCCCGGATTCGGGAGCAGTTGTTGCAGGGCGCTTATCAGCCGCAGCCGGTCAAAAGGGTGAAGATCCCCAAACCGGGAGGTGGGGAACGCCTTTTGGGAATCCCCACGGTGCTGGACCGTTTTGTTCAGCAGGCGGTGATGGAGGTGCTGCAAAGCTCCTGGGACCGGACGTTCTCTGAGCACAGCTATGGCTTTCGCCCCGGACGGTCGGCACACCAGGCGGTGGCCCAGGCGCAGAGGCATATCGCCCAGGGCTACGGCTATGTGGTGGATATCGACCTGGAAAAGTTCTTTGACCGGGTGAACCATGATATCCTCATGGGCCTGGTGGCCCAGCGGGTGAAGGACAGGCGGGTGCTCAAGCTCCTGCGGGCGTTTCTCAATGCGGGAGTGCTGGAGAATGGCTTGGTAAGCCCAGCTGCGGAGGGGACGCCGCAAGGCGGGCCACTGTCGCCCCTGCTGTCCAACCTGATGTTGGACGTACTGGATCGGGAGTTGGAGAGACGCGGGCACCGCTTCGTGCGCTACGCCGACGACTGTAACATCTATGTGCGGAGCGTGCGGGCGGGTGAGCGGGTGATGGCGAGTGTGAGCCGGTTTTTGGAAAAGCGGCTCAAGCTCAAGGTGAACCAGGGGAAGAGTGCGGTAGCCCGCCCTGGGGAGCGCAAGTTCTTGGGTTTTAGCTTCACCTCTTCCAGTAAGCCCAAGAGACGGATAGCCCCCCAGTCCCTGGCACGCTTTAAGCTGCGAGTCCGCGAACTGACCCGCACTAGTCGCCACCTAACCCCGGCCCATCTGGTGAACCGTCTCAGACTATTTCTGATCGGCTGGCGGGGCTACTTTGGCTTTTGCGAAACTCCTTCGCTGCTGCGGCAACTTGACTCATGGCTCCGGCGTCGCCTCAGGATGATGGTCTGGCGGCAATGGAAGCGAGGCCGGAGCCGATTTGCGGCTTTACGTCGGCTCGGGGTGGGCCGTGATCTGGCGGCCCAAACGGCCGGCAGCGCCCACGGCCCGTGGCGGCTCAGCCGCAGCCCGGCCCTCAGCTTTGCCCTGCCCAACACCTATTTTATCTCGCTTGGCCTCCCGAGGTTAGCACCGGGGAGATAGCTTAACCATCCGAACCGCCGGGTACGGACCCGTACGCCCGGTGGTGTGACAGGGAAAGCCCGCGAGGGCCTACCTATGTCGATTGAGGCCTCATCGTCTCGGCAACCAGGAAAAAAGTATGTTAATATGAAAGCGTTTTGGTGGCACAGGCTTCCAGCCTGTGCAGCACAGGCCGGAGGCCTGTGCCACTAAGGGTTTTTGATTTGGTCGATATTCTGCTTCTTAAGGTTAATGGGGAGAGGCTTGCATGGACAGTTGGAAGAATCAGCTTTTTTTCGGGGACAACCTGGATATTCTCCGGGGCAACCACATCCCGGTGGGGTCGGTTGACCTGATTTACCTGGACCCGCCCTTCAACTCCAACGCCACCTACAACATCCTCTTCGCCGAAAAGAGCGGCGAGAAGTCCGCGGCCCAGATCACCGCCTTCGAGGACACCTGGCACTGGGGGGAGGAAGCGGCGGCGGCCTACGACGACGTGGTCCGGGGCGACCGGCCGCGGCTGGCGGAGCTGCTCCGGGCCTTGCGGGCCTTCCTGGGCCAGAACGACATGATGGCCTACCTGAGCATGATGGCGGCGCGCCTGACGGAGCTGCACCGGGTCTTGAAGCCCACCGGGAGCTTGTATCTGCATTGCGATCCAACGGCGGGGCATTATTTAAGAATTTTATTGGATGCTGTTTTTGGCCTCCAAAATTTAAGGAATGAAATTATATGGAGGCGTACAGGCTCAAATAATAGTGCGAAGCGTTTTGGTCCAATCCATCAAGTTATATTTTATTATGTTAAAAGCAACAATTCACCTTTTTATCAGCCTAAAACGCCTTATACAAAAGATTATATTGATAATTTCTTCACCGAAGAAGACAGGAGAGGAAAATATCAATCTGTTGCTCTGACTGGTCCAGGAATTAGGAAAGGGGAAAGCGGACAACCTTGGCGCTGTTACAACCCTTCAGATGTTGGGCGTCATTGGCAACCAGCATCATATCTTTATTCTAAGTATTTACAACTAACGGGAGAAGATTTGGCCCAATATCCATTATTGGAACGTTTAACTAAACTCGATGAGGTTGGACTAATAGCGTGGGGAAAATCCGGATCCCAGGTTGTCCCAAGGTATAAATTTTATTTAGGTGATGCCCCTGGAGTTCCTTCTCAAGACATATGGGCATACCAACCAGGAACTGAAGGATGCGTTTACGGCGACAATAAGATTGGAATAGACCAAGATGTTAAATGGCTCTCAACCAAAGACAAAGAGCGCTTAGGATACCCCACACAAAAACCTGAGGGAATTTTAAATCGGATTATTCAAGCAAGTAGTAAGGAAGGCGACCTCGTCCTGGACCCTTTCTGCGGCTGCGGCACCACCATCACCGTGGCCGAGGGTCTGAAGCGCCGCTGGATCGGGATCGACATCACCCATCTGGCCATCACCCTCATCAAGAAGCGCCTGCACGACTCCTTCGGCGAGGAATTGGCCCGCTACGAGGTGGTGGGCGAGCCCGTGGACGCCAAGGGCGCCGAGGCCCTGGCGGAGACCAATCGCCACCAGTTCGAGTGGTGGGCCTTGGGCCTTATCGACGCGGCCCCGGCGCAGGACAAGAAGAAGGGGGCGGATCGGGGCGTGGACGGGGTCCTCTATTTTCAGGAAAAGGACGACGGGCCGTACCAAAAGATCATCGTCCAGGTGAAGAGCGGCCACGTCAACGCCCCCATGGTGCGCGACCTGAAAGGCGTAATGCCGCGGGAGAAGGCGGCCCTGGGTTGCTTCCTGACTCTGAAGCCCCCTACCCGGCCCATGAAAGAGGAGGCCGCGGCCGCGGGTTTCTATGTGCCGGACCAGTTTCCGGAGTTGCGCTTTCCACGGCTGCAAATCCTCACCATCGCCGAACTGTTCGCCGGCAGGCAGTTGGAATACCCCCGCTGGGTGCCTCCCAAAACCTTCAAAAAGGCGGCTCGCCGCCGCAAAGGCCCAACTCCAGAGCAACAACAAAATGAGTTTGATTTGTAGGGGCGCACCCAGGTGTGCGCCCTTAATTAGGGCGGGAACGCAGGTCCGGCTCTACGTCTTGGCGCGCCACTGATAAAAGGCGCTATTGGCAATTCCCAACGGAAAATTATTTGAACCGCCAAGAGCCGAAAATCGAAAACCGAAAACCCCATACTGCGGAATGGCCCTTTCTTCTGGGGCTGATTTTCATGGGGCTGGTGCTATTTTGCTACCGGCTGGGGGTCCCGGGGTTGATGGATCCGGATGAGGGCCGGTATGCCGAAATTGCCCGGGAGATCTTGCTGCTCCGGGATTGGTTCATTCCCCACCTGAACCTTTTCCCCTACCTGGAAAAGCCGCCCCTGGTCCACTGGCTCACCGCGGCCAGCTTCAAGGTTCTGGGTTATACCGAGCTGGCAGCCCGGTTGCCGTCGGCCGCCGCCGCCCTGGGGGGCCTGTTACTGGCCTACGGATTGGCCCGGACCCTGTGGGGGACGGTGCCAGCCTTTATGGGCGCCACGGTCCTGGCTACCTGCTCCGGCTACGTGGTCTTGGGAAGGCTCCTCACCCTGGACATGACCTTTGCTTTTCTGCTCAATCTGGCCATCGGCCTGGGTTACCTGGCGATTCGCCGGGAGCAGTCCCGGCTGTGGCCCTGGGCTTACGGGTCCCTGGGTCTGGCGGTGCTCAGCAAAGGGCCGGTGGCCCTGCTCCTGGCCGGCCTCATCTGGGGGCTCTGGGTGTTTTTAAATCCAGCCCCACCCCAATCCTCCCCCATCAAGGGGGAGGGAGTTACAGCAAGGATATCTTCACGGCTGCCAGCACTATATCAGTGGGGGACCTGGCAGCCGCTAGTCCAGCCCTGGAGCTGGCTTCTCCTGGCGGGCCTTACCCTGCCGTGGTTCGTCTACGTGCAATGGCGCTATCCGGCATTTTTTCACTATTTCATCCTGGAGCATCATTTCGGCCGCTTCCTGACCCCAGCCTTCCACCCGGAGCCCGTTTATTATTACGGGCCGGTGTTGCTGGGCCTGCTGCTCCCCTGGAGCTTCCTCCTGCCCTGGGCCTGTTTCTGCCGCCCGCGGGACCCGGACCGGGTCTTTCTGATGATTTGGGCAGGGGTGGTGGTGGTCTTCTTTTCCCTATCCCGGGGGAAACTGGCCCCCTACATTTTACCGGCCCTGCTGCCCCTGGCCCTGCTCCTGGGGCGGGGTCTGGAGGATCTGGCGGGCGGAGGCCAGGACGGGCGGAAAGATCTGGGTTTCCGCGCCAGCCTGTGGGGTTGGGCTACCGCGGGGGCGATCCTGTTTTCCCTGCTTTACTTTTCGAACCTGGACCAGGTCTGGTCGCGCCTCAACCTCTCGCGGCCATATTTGTTAGTGGTGGCCGCGGTTTTCACCCTGACCCCTATTTTAGCTCTGCTGGACCGGCGCCGGGTCCTCCTGTTTTTGGGAGCCGGGGCCCTGATCTTTAGCATCCTGATGCCGGTGGGGATGGAGCGCTTGAGCCGACCGCGTTCGCCCAGGGAGATGGGACGCCTGCTTAACTCTCTTTGGCAGCCGCACGCCGCCCTGGTGGGAGTGTACCTCTATTCCCAGGGCCTCTCCTTCTATAGCGGCCAGGTCTTCCATCTCCTGGAGTCCCGGACTGAGCTGGATTTCGGCAGCAAGTTGGCCCCGGAGCAGGAGCGCACCTTATACTTTGCCGGGATCAGCGATCTGGCGAAATTTGCCCAAAACCGCCCCCTGGTCTTCTTATATGTGAAGGAGCGGCACCTGGAGGGTCTGAAAACACAGTTGCCGGGGAAGCTCCGGCTCCTGGCCCGTCAAGGGGATTGCCTTTTGCTGGTCTATGAGGGAAAATAGAGAGCGGTGAGCTGTAGGGGCGACAGTGGCACAGGCTTCCAGCCTGTGATCGGGTCGCCCGGTGAACAGTAAGCAGTGATCGCCTAACCAAGCAAGCTGGACGCAGGCTGAACTAGCCTGCGCTTCCAGGACGATGAGCACCCCGGATTATCCGCCACCCCATGCCTTTAATCATCTACCGCTATCTGCTCCTGGAAATCCTGGCGCCCTTTGGGGTGAGCCTGCTGGGCTTTACCGCCATCGTCTTTCTGGGCCGCTTGATGAAGATTACCCAGATGATCGTGGTGAAAGGAGTGGGCCTGGTGGAAGTTTTACAGACCTGTCTCTATCTGCTCCCCTATCTGCTGGTCTTCACCCTGCCGATGGCGGCCACGGTGGGGATTTTGCTGTCGCTGACGCGCCTCAGTGTGGATCGGGAGGTGATGGCTTTGAAGACCGCGGGGATGAGCTTCGCGCAACTGTTGCCGCCCATCCTGGGCTTTTCTCTGGCGGCGGCGGGCATCACCCTGATGCTCACGGTCTTCGGCAGCCCCTGGGGTCAGCAGGCCACCCGGGACCTCCTGAATAACGTGGCCAAAAAACGGGCCGACCTGGGTCTCCAGGAACAGGTGTTTAATACGGATTTTCAAGGGCTGATGCTTTTCGCCAACCGGGTCTCTTCCCAGGCGGGGGGGCTGGAAGGCATCTTCGTTTACGACTTCCGGGACCAGGAAAATCCCAACACGGTTTATGCCCAGTCAGGACAGTTGAGCTACGATGAGGGCCAGGAGACCATGATGATGGAGCTAACCAACGGCTATGTGTTCCGCTGGGGCAAGGAGGAAAAGGGTCCGGATAGCTGGCAAGTGGTGGATTTTAAGAGCTACCGGCTGCCCTTGCAGCTCTTCAGTTTTGGCTTAAAAGGAGGCGGCAGGTCCGAGTCCGAGATGTCGTTGGGGGAACTGTGGTCCAGGCTCTCCCGGGAGCAGGCGGGCACGGACCCTTATAACCGGGCGGTGGTGGAGCTGAACCAGCGTTTCGCCATGCCGGTGGGGGCCCTGATCCTCTGCCTGATCGCCATGCCCCTGGGGTTAAGCCACCGGCATCAGGGCCGGACCTGGGGGTTGATTGTGGGACTGGTCCTGTTTCTGGTGTACTACATCGTCTTCACCGCCTCCTGGCGCCTGGCGGTCGGCTTTAAGATCAACCCTGCCCTGGCCCCCTGGACCTCCGATTTCCTGTTTATCTGGGTGGCGCTTTTTCTTTGGTACCGCAGCGTGAAAGAGCTGCCCCTGTTGCCGGGCGCCTTGAAATGGCATGGGTTTTTAAAGGCATGAAATACTCTTAAACCAATCCAGTTTCTGATTAATCTTTCCAGGCGATTTCTTTCCGGTAATTAATGATTACCCCAACATCGCCAGGATTTCTTCGGTCTTTTCCCTGAGCAAGACCGGATCCCCCCGGGTTTCCACATTGAGGCGCAGTACCGGCTCGGTGTTGGAGGGGCGCAGATTAAAGCGCCAGTTGGAAAACTCCAGGCTGAGGCCGTCGGTGCGCTCCTCCTTTAGGGCGCCAGGGCCGTAGAAGTCCTCCACTCGCCGCAGGGCCGCTTCCGGGTCCGGGAGACGGCGGTTGATCTCGCCGCTCACCGGGAAGCGGGCCAGGCGCTCCGCCACCAGGCCCGACAAAGGCCGGCCGCTGCGGCTCAAGAACTCCAGCACCAGCAGCCAGGGGATCATGCCGCTGTCGCAGTAGGCGAAATCCCGGAAATAGTGGTGCCCGGACATCTCCCCGCCGTATAAGGCGTTCTCCAGGCGCATGCGCTCCTTGATGAAGGCATGACCGGTCTTGCTCTGGATGGGTCGTCCGCCGGCGGCCAATACCTGCTCCACGGTGTTCCAGGTGAGCCTGGGGTCGTGAATTACCGCGGCCCCGGGGTGGCGGGCCAGGAGGGTTTGGGCCAGGAAGCCCACGATATAGTAGCTCTCGATGAAGTCCCCCTGCTCATCGAAGAAAAAACAGCGGTCGAAGTCGCCGTCCCAGGCCAGCCCCAGATCGGCCCGATGCAGGCGCACCGCGGCGCTGGTGGCCTGGCGGTTCTCCGGCAAAAGTGGATTGGGGACCCCGTGGGGAAAGCTGGGGTCCGGCTCGTGGTTGATTTTGATGAATCTGAAGGGCAGGTGTTTCTCCAGCCGGTCCAGCACCGGGCCGGCGCAGCCGTTGCCGGCGTTGACCACCACCTTGAGGGGCCTAAGGTGGGCCAGGTCCACGTAGCTGAGCAGGTGGGCGACGTAACCCTGGAAGGCCTCGGTGGGCACCAGGGCGCCCCGGATTCGAGGGGGCTCGGGCGGGAATTCGCCGGCTGCGGCCAGGGCCTCCAGGTCCCTGAGGCCGGAGTCGCCGCTCAGGGGGCGGGCTTGCTCCCGAACAAACTTCATGCCGTTATAGTCCGGGGGGTTGTGGCTGGCGGTGATCATGAGGCCACCGTCCAGTTCCAGGTGGGCGGTGTAGAAATAAACCTGCTCGGTGCCGCACAATCCCAGGTCCAGAATTTCCACCCCGCAGTCGCTGAGCCCGGCGCTCAGGGCCCGGGCCAGAGGCAGGCTGGAGGCGCGCCCGTCGCGGCCCAGGGCCACTCGGGATGGGTGCAGGAAGGCGGCGTAGGCCCGGCCGATCCGGTAGGCCAGATCTTCATCGAGTTCCTCCGGTACCCGCCCGCGAACGTCGTAGGCCTTGAAGCAGCTAAGCTTTCCCATAACCTACAAATAATTATTATATTTTAACAAAAAAAGGGAAATGGCGTTATCCTCAGTAGTGTCCGGCAAGGGTTTTGCTATAGGGCAGGCAGTAGAAATCTGTTTGATCTTAGGCATGCCCAATAGATAATCATTTCATGGAATTTACAAGCTTTTTCCCTCTCCCCCCTTGGGGGGAGAGGGCAGGGTGAGGGGGGGTATGGACGACCGACGAAGCCACCCCTCACCCTAACCCTCTCCCCTCAAAGGGGAGAGGGGATTTGGTTGCATCGGTATAATATGCTGATATCGTTGAAATTACAATGGGCTAGGGTTTAACGTGAGAAATCATAAGCTTCTTCATGCAATTTTATTGCCGGACACTACTGCGTTATCCTTGCTTGTAACAAAGTAACCTCTCCATCCGAGAATATGCGGCAGCCGCTTCACTCGCGGACAGAAAAGTTTTTGAGGACCTGACTCGCCGAGTTTAATCCCGGAAAGGTTTTTTGGGGGGCACATGGTCTTCTAGGGGCCAAGATAGCACAAATTTCCAGGTTTTGATAGGATGAGAGGCAAATGCCGCGATCTCCGGGTAAACGCAGGAGCGCATCCTCGGACCAGATGGGCGGTGGAGGCGGGTTATCAGCAATCTCTCTTCTCTTAAGGGCGCCCGCGTCCTGATTACGGGGGGCGCAGGCATGATTGGCAGCACCATCGCCCACCTGGCGGTGCAACATGGGGCCCGGGTTACCATCCTGGATGCGATGTTGCCGGCTTATGGGGGAAATCTCTTTAATCTTCACGGGATTTTCGATGCCATCAAATTCGTCCAGGGCGATATCCGGGATCTGTCGTTGGGCCAAAGCCTGGTGGCGGAAACCGATTACCTCTTCAACCTGGCCGGACAGGTGAGCTATGTGGACAGCAACACCGACCCGTTTCTGGACCTGGATATCAACTGTAAAGGGCACCTGCAGATGCTGGAGGCCTGTCGCCAGGTTGGCGCCAAGGCCCGGTTGGTCTTCGCCAGTTCGAGATTCGTCTATGGGAGGATCGATTACAACCCGGTGGACGAGGGCCATCCTTTCAATTGTCTGAGCATTTACGGCATCCATAAACTGGCGGGGGAAAAGTATTATCGCTTCTATCATGAAGCCTATGGCCTGGATACGGTGAGCGTGCGCATCGCCAATCCTTACGGTCCCAGGCAGCAGATGAAGCACAGCAAATACGGGATCGTCAACTGGTTCATCCGCCTGGCCCTGGAGGGGCGGCCCCTGACGATTTACGGCGAGGGGCGGCAGGCACGGGATTATATCTTTGTGGAGGACCTGGCGGAGGCCATGCTGGCATTGGCCCTGGCTCCCGGAACCGCAGGCCAGGTTTATAACCTGGGTTCCGCCACGTCCACGCCGTTTATCGAGATGGCGCGCCTGGTGGCCGAAGCCGTGCCCGGCACTCAGGTGCGCCAGGTGGAGTGGCCGGCGGACCGCTACTTCGTGGAAACCGGGGACTACGTCAGCGACATTGGCAAGATCGGCGCCGCCATCGGCTGGCGGCCCCGAGCCTCCCTCAAGGAAGGGATCTCCCGGACCGTGGCATATTACCGTAAGTATCGGGATAAATACTGGGGAGCGAGTTTTTTTTAAAAGGCGAATTTGCGAAAAATTCCCCTGATCCGGCCAGGGTTCAAGGTTGTGGTTCAGGGGTGCGTCTGATAAACATTTCTCTCATGATTCTTATGGCCATGGACTTTTCAGATTTTTCGTTTTTTCGTATATGGAAGGCTCCTTCCTGGTAACCGGCAGCGCCGGGTTCAGCGGTTTTCACCTGGCCCGGGAGTTCCCGGCCCGGGGCGCCCGGGCCTGCTCCTGGGGCGCCGCTACGCTGTTGCTGCCGTTGAGGGCGCTTCAGATTGGGCCGGGGGATGCCGTCTTTACCGCTCCCTTCATCTTCATCGCGGGCGACGGTTACCAATAACTCTTGGAACAACTCAGGCGAGTAAGGTAAAATAATCCTTACGGCATATTCAGATCTTGCGGGCAGTTATCACCTCCGGAGCAGATGAGACCTTAAGATGCAAGATTCGGCAGACAAGGGGGCCGCGGCCCGGATGGACGCCAGGGCCGAAGGCTGGAAGGGCATAATTCTGGCCGGCGGGGCCGGAACGCGGCTCCACCCCATCACCAAGGTGGTAAGTAAACAGCTCCTGCCGGTCTATGACAAGCCCATGATCTATTATCCGCTGTCAGTCTTGATGCTGGCAGGCATCCGCCGGATTCTGGTCATCTCCACCCCGGAGGATCTTCCCAGGTTCCGGAACCTTTTGGGAGACGGCTCCCAACTGGGCTTGCAATTCGCCTATGCCGAACAGCCCCGGCCCGAAGGTTTGGCCCAGGCCTTCATCATCGGCCGGGACTTTATCGGCCGGGACCGGGTATGCATGGTCTTGGGGGATAATATTTTTTATGGGCACGGTTTTCAGGAGATTTTAGGCAGGGCCGTAAGTCTGGTGTCGGGCGGGGTCATCTTCGGTTACTGGGTGAAGGATCCGGAAAGATACGGGGTCGTGGAGTTTGATGATTGCCACCGCGTCATCGAGTTGGTGGAGAAGCCTGCCAAACCCAGGTCGAACTTTGCGGTTCCCGGTCTCTATTTTTACGATAATGGCGTGGTGGAGATCGCTGCCGGCCTCAAACCCTCACCCCGGGGGGAACTGGAGATCACCGATATCAATAGAGAATACCTGAGAAGAGGGTCCCTGCGGGTGGAGATCCTGGGAAGAGGATTCGCCTGGTTGGATACCGGCACTCACGAATCGCTCCTGGAGGCGTCCACCTTCATCGAAACCATCGAGAAGCGGCAGGGCCTAAAGATTTCCTGCATCGAAGAGATCGCCTACCGGAAGAGATATATAGATGAAAGGCAACTGCGGGCCCTGGCCCAGCCGTTGCGGAAGAACGGCTATGGCCAGTACTTGTTGAGGGTGCTGGACCAGGCGACTTAATATTGGTAAGAAGATGACTGCTGAAAACCCCGTTCCGATAACCGGCCTAATCCTGGCGGGTGGCCTGGGCACCCGTTTCTGGCCCTTGAGCCGCTCCCAATATCCCAAACAGGTGCTGCGGCTGCTGGGGTCGGAGTCCATGATTCAGGCGACCATCGAGCGCTTGCTGCCTCGCATTCCCGCGGAGCGCCTGGCGGTGGTGACCAATACCGCCCAGGCGGAGGTCATCAGTCTGGAGCTGCGCCGCAAAGGTTGGCAAGACATCAGGATCATCCTGGAGCCGGAAGGGAAAAACACTGCGCCCGCGGTGGGCCTGGCCGCGGTCTTGCTGGGGGCCGCAGACCCCACCGGCCTGCTGGCGGTCTTTCCGGCGGACCACTTTATCGGCGACCAGGCGAGTCTGTTGGCGGTTTTGGACCGGGGCGCGGAATGGGCCGCCGCCGGCTATCTGGTGACCTTCGGCATCCCCCCCAGCCGCCCGGAAACCGGCTATGGCTATATAAAGCAAGGGCCACCCCTGGACCCCGCCGGAACCGGGTTTCAGGCCGCCCGCTTCATTGAAAAACCGGATGCATCCCAGGCCCGGGCCTTTCTGGACGAAGGCGGCTATTACTGGAACAGCGGCATCTTCCTGTTTCGCCGGGATTCTTTGCTGGAGGCATTTAAGCGCTACTTGCCGGAAGTTTACCAGGGGTTGGCCCGTATCCAGCAGGGAAAGGCGGGCCCTGATTTCCTGGCGGAGGTTTACCGGGATTTTCCCAACATCTCCCTGGATCACGGTATTATGGAGCATGCCGCCCGGGTGGCCGTGGTGCCGGTGGAGATGGGCTGGAACGACGTGGGCACCTGGGGGGCCTTGCAAGAGATCTTTCCCCGGGATGCCCAGGGGAACGTCCTCCTGGGCCGGACCCTGGACCGCGGCAGCAAGGGCTGCACCTTTTTCGCCCAGAGTCGTCTGGTGGCCACCATCGGCCTGGAGAACATCATCGTGGTGGATACCCAAGACGCCACCCTGGTATGCCATAGGGAACGGGTCCAGGAAGTGAAGGACCTGGTGGCGGAGTTGCACCACCGGCAGATGGCGGAGTCGGTGCAGCACCCTACGGTGCAGCGGCCCTGGGGGCATTACACCGTGATGGACGAGGGCCCGGGGTATAAAGTCAAGCAGATCGAGGTGGCGCCGGGCGGCCGCCTCAGCCTGCAAAGCCACCAGCACCGGGCGGAACATTGGGTGGTGGTGCAGGGCACCGCCAGGGTGACCATCGCCGCGGACACCACGTCGGTGGCCAGCAACCAGAGTGTTTTCATCCCCGCAAAAACCGCACACCGCCTGGAAAACCAGGAGAGCCAGCCCCTGCGCCTCATCGAAGTGCAGACCGGCTCCTATCTCGGCGAGGACGATATCCAGCGCCTGGACGACGATTACCGCCGCGTTTAGCGCCGGATCCTCAGGATTTCTGGAACCTCTATCCTGAAAAGTTGCCTAGGTTGTAGGGGCGCACCCAGGTGGGCGCCCACTGGCGCCGCCCCCGGCTGTCACGCACCGCCACCCTTGGGCAGGATCAGCCATGGTCCTGCCTTGATTATTAAAGGGAGCATGCCTTTGCGTCTTGGCGGTTAACCCTTGTAGGGGCGGCGTCTCGCCGCCCAGGGCGGGGTAACCCCGCCCCTACGGAGTAACCGCCAAGGGCGCCCATTTATGCTCCCATTAATATTCCCCCGCCCTTTTTTGCGTACAAAATAATCCCGCGCCGGAATCCGGAGCAAACCGGGTTTTAATCTATGAAGTCACTGGTAGGTGACTTGAAATTCTCTAAAACGACAGAGGAGATGGATGTATGAAACCTTTTGGCAAGAGATCGTTGCTGCTGGCTTTGACCCTGGTGTTGGCTGTAGGCTTGGCGGCAGTCGTCTGGGCCGAGGCTCCCAAGGGGATGCCCAAGGGACCGGGACCCATGATGATGCATCATGGCCACCAATGCCACCATGGACACATGAATCTGACCCCGGACCAGGCGGCTAAACTCTTCGACGTCAAAGAAAAATTCCGCACCGACACCGCGGCGCTGCGCAAGCAGTTATTTGTGGGGAAGGCGGAATTGGCGGCCTTGTGGAAGGCTGAGACCCCTGATGGGAATGCCATCGTAGCTAAGGTTAAGGAACTCAGTCCCCTGAAGGAACAGCTGATGGAGAAGAGGGTGCTCTTCCGCCTGGAAGTTCGCAAGATCGTCCCCAAGCCCCCTATGAAGACGGGGATGGGTGAGGGTAGCGGTATGGGCTCCATGGCCATGGGCCCCGGGTCGCCGATGGCTGCCGAAGAATAGCGGGAGCAGTTAACCCCTAGAAGCTGAAGGGCCAGACCGGCCCTTCAGCAACACCTTCCGTCGATCTCCATCTCTCCAAGGATCCGTAGGGCGCGTCTTACGCGCCATTATTGCCTTCAGTTACACCTTGCTTCGATCTCCATTCCTCCCCTACTTATAGGTTACCTGCAACTCGAACGGATTTATCCGGTTCATTCCTAATGGCCACATGGCCACCCCTTAAGGGCGGCCTGTGGCCGCCACCCACCGGGAAGCGCCCGACTTTCGGGCCGGGCGTGGATTGAAACAATAGTTCCAATAATGGCGCGTAAGACGCGCCCTACAGAAGCTAAAGACTACCTCATTAGGACCCCTGACCTCGGTCCCACCTCACAATTTTGCTCAGCCGCTCCCTCAAATCCTTGAAAAATTGCCGGAATTACCGTAAAATTAAAAAAGAAAATCACTGAGAGGATTTTTAGAAACCTGAGGACCATGGCAGTCCTGCCTATACGTAAATTACCCGACGCGGTGCTACGGCAGCCGGCCCGGGAGATCAACGGGATCAACGACGAGCTGCAGGGTCTCATCGATGATATGGCCGAAACCATGTACGCCGCCCCGGGCCTGGGGCTGGCCGCCAACCAGGTGGGGGCCTTGCGCCGCCTCATCGTCTTCGACGTGGCCCACCGGGATGGCGCGGCCAGGGACCTCAAGGTGCTCATCAATCCCTGCATTACCCACGCGGAAGGAGAGCTTACCCACGAGGAAGGCTGCCTCTCGGTGGCGGACTTTAGCGCCGAGGTGCGGCGCCACGCCCGGGTGAGCGTGAAGGGCCTGGACCGGGAAGGGAACCCCGTAACCATTACCGGGGAGGGATTGCTGGCGGTGGTGCTCCAGCACGAAGTGGATCACCTGGAAGGTATCCTCTTCATTGACCGCATCAGCCGGCTGAAGCGGAGCATCTATTTAAGGCGGCTCAAGAAACAGGCGGCGGCCAGGTGAAGCACGGCCCCTGGCGTTTAATCTTCATGGGCACCCCCCAGTTCGCCCTGCCTTCCCTGGAAGCCTTGATCTCCCATGGGGAGGAGGTGCTGGCGGTGATTACCCAACCGGACCGGCCCCGGGGGCGGGGGCAGCGAGTTACCCCGTCGCCGGTGAAGGAGTTGGCCCTCTCCTGGAAGCTGCCGGTGCTGCAGCCCCGGAGTCTCAAGGACCCCGCCCTGGCGCAGCAACTTACGGCATTGGGGCCGGAGCTGATAATCGTGGTGGCCTACGGGCGTCTGCTGACCCATGAGCTTCTGGCCCTGCCGGCGCTGGGTTTCCTCAACGTCCACGCCTCCCTCCTGCCCGCCTATCGAGGCGCCGCCCCCATCAATTGGGCCTTGATCCGGGGGGAGCGGGAGACCGGGGTGACCATTCAGTGGATGGTTCAGGAATTGGATGCGGGGCCCATCTTTCTCCAGGAGCGGGTCCCGGTCATGGAAGACGACAATTTTGGCGCCCTGTCCGGGAAGCTGGCGGAGAGGGGCGCGGTCCTGCTGGTGCAGGCCCTGGAGAGGCTGCGCCGGGGTGAGGCCGTCAAAGAGCCCCAGCCCCAGGAAGGGGTTACCTATGCCCCGCCCATCTCCCGGGAGATGCGCCGCCTCAACTGGCGATTGCCGGCCCGGGAAGTGGCCGGCTGGATCCGGGGGCTCGATCCGTCTCCCGGGGCCTATGCCCTGTGGCGGGGAGAGGTCTTGAAACTGTTTGCCGCCAGGGTGAAGAAATCGGCGGGGGGAGCCGCGGCCCCGGGCACGGTTTTGGGGCTGAGCTCGCGGGGGCTGGAAATCGCCTGCGGCCAGGGCAGCGTCCTGGTGCAGGAACTGCAACTGGCCGGACATAAACGCCTGACGGCTCCTGAATTCCTGCGGGGCCATCCTTTGCTAAAACAGGTCTTGGAATGAGGCGCGGCAAGATGGATGAACCGGTCAAAATTCTGAACGGCGGCAATTCCCTCCGGCCCCAGAAACGCATCTTCCTGGGATTGCTGGCCGTCACCTGCCTGCTGTTCACCATCCTGTTGGGGGTGCTGTGGTACGTGCCCTATGTGGGGCTCAGCAACCTCAATCCCCATCTGCCCTTGATCTTGGCGGGGTTTTTCGCGGCGCTGCTGCTCCTCCTGGTGGGCGGCCTGCTGCTGTTGGCCCTGACGGTGGTGTTGGGCCGGGACCTGTTCTTTTCCCGGAAACTCCGGGGCGCGGTCATCAAGCTGCTGCTGCCCCTGATGAGCGTGGTGGGCAAACTCTGCGGCGTCTCCAAGGACCAGGTGCGCCGCTCTTTCATCGAGATCAACAACCAACTGGTGCTGGCCCAGCACTCCCGCGCCACCCCGGACAAGCTGCTGCTGCTCATGCCCCACTGCCTGCAGTTCCATGAATGCCAGTTCCGCATCACCGGCAACACCGTGCACTGCCAACGCTGCGGCAAATGCCCCATCAAGGGGCTGGCGGAACTCTCGGAGAAGTACGGGGTGGGGCTGGCGGTGGCCACCGGCGGCACCCTGGCCCGGCGCATCATCGTGGAGCGGCGGCCATGGCTGATCATCGCGGTGGCCTGTGAGCGGGACCTGAGCAGCGGCATCCAGGACAGCTACCCGCTGCCGGTCTTCGGGGTGCTCAACTCCCGTCCCCAGGGCCCCTGCTATGATACCCTGGTGGACCTGGAGAAGGTGGAAGAGGCCCTGAAGACCTTCCTGCTGCCTGCCGCGGCGCCGTCCGGCGGCTCAGAGAATGGCGCCATTCGTTTGGATGAAAAATTAAATCGAAAAATTGATGACAAGAATCTTTAACGCTCTGGCCGTCTAATATATTATACATTTCCGCTAGAAATGCTAAATGGCCCCTTGCCAAGGGGGCACTCAGAATTATATTTTATTTGACAATGTCCTCGAAAAGGTGCTAATAATTTCTGAGAATCTTATTGAGCTTTTCTTCACAAGCGCCCAGCGGGGAGCATGGTTTTCGCAAACTGTGCTCCAAATGTATGTCAATTAATGGACAGGACTAATCGTTATGTCAAAGATTGTTCCGATAAAGACGGCTCGGAAACTCGCTCGGAAACTCTTGAAAGAGCATGACCTTTCCGAACTGCAGGCTGCTGCTTTAAACTACATAACTGCTTTTTGTGGAAAGCGGTTTGTTCTAAAGATTGGGGGGTCTGTCTTAGATGATTTGAGCCTATTGCCCATCCTTGTTAAGGATGTGATATTTTTGAAAAAAGTGGGAATAGGTGTGGTCTTGGTTCACGGCGGCTCTCGGCAGCTTAGTCAAGCCATGACAGAGAAAAAATTACAAGTTAAGTTAATCCGGGGGTTACGGGTAACGTCGGCAGAAGTGCTGGAATTGGCTGCCAGGGTTTTCGCTGGAATTAGCCAGAAAATAAAAACTGAGGTTGAAAAACATGGATACCGTTCCATAATCTTTGGGCGGGAGACCGGCCTGGTAAAATCGGAGCGGATAGATTCGCCGGAATTAGGTTTTGTGGGGGTTCCCCGGGCCGTTGAGGTTTCGTTGTTAGATAACCTGGCGGATAAGGTGATCCCCATAGTCTCATCGGTGACCGCCGGGACCCAGCCCGGTGATCCCGGCTTTAATGTTAATGCGGACGACGTTGCCGGCATCCTCGCCTCCAGCCTCGGTGCGGAAAAACTGATCCTGATGACCGACGTGGAAGGCGTTTTGGATGAAAACGGCTCGCTGCTCTCGACCCTGAGCATAAGTCAAGTTGAGGCCTTGGTCGAAAAGAAGATCATTCATGGAGGCATGATCCCCAAGGTGGAAACCTGTATGAAGGCCTTAAAAGGTGGAGTGCAAAAGTGTCATATTGTCAAAGGCAGCACTCACTCCTTTATTTATGAGATTTTGACGGATGCAGGGGTGGGGACGGAATTCGTCCGGGATGACTTAGCCAAGGAAGCCGCCAGGTAAGCACCTGCTAATATCGACGTATCCGATATTTTTCAAAAAGACCACGATCCTCGCCCCCGAGCCCGGTTTTTGAAACAGCCGGGCTTTTTATTGTTTAAATTGCAAAATTTTCCCGGCATGATTAAAATGAACGTTAAAGTTTACCTTGGAGAAAATCCCATGGAAGCAAGCCAGTCCCACCTGGACCAGATTTTGGATGAGATAGCCTCCTTGTCTTTGGAAGATCAGGAACTGCTGTTAAATATTGTAAAAAAGCGCCATATCGAAAAAAAACGGGAACAGATTTTAAGGGATTCGCGGGAAACCATGCGCGCCTATAAAAAAGGCCTGGCTAAAAAGGGGACGGTAGATGATTTAATGAAGGATTTGGAAAGTGATTAAGCTGGTCTGGCATGAAAACATAGAAACGCAATTAATTATATTATATAAATTATTACAATGTGGAAAATGGAGGAATATACGGCTCTAGAAGAACAAAATATAATATCTTCAAAAAAAGAAAAGGAGAAAAAACCTGCTATAAGAATGGGCGAGGTTTACAATGCAATTTATGCCTCACTTGTCGCTGACGCCCCTGAAGGTTCCAAAAAAGCTAGAGATGAACTGATAAAAAGATATTTAAAGCAACAGTTAGGCCTTCACAAAATAGCAGAACAGTATAATGTCCTTATTTTACATGATGAAGGGCAAATGGTTAAAAGCGATGCAGATAAAATTTATTCTGCTGTAACAGGGTTTACGGAAAAGAAGTCTATTTTACTTATCTTATATTCTACTGGCGGTGCAATCGGCTCTGCTTATTTGATTGGGAAGCTCTGTAGAGAATATTCCGAAGAAAGGTTCATAGTTGTCGTTCCTCGCGAAGCTAAGTCTGCGGCTACATTACTTTGTTGCGCTGCTGATGAAATTCATATGGGTAGTTTAAGCGAATTGGGGCCTATTGATCCTCAAATTGGAAAATTACCTGCTCTTGGATTAAAAAGTTCTGTTGAAAATATTGCCGACCTTGTTAAAAATTATCCACAAGCTTCAGAAATGTTTGCAAAATATCTTCATTTATCTCTTGAACTAATTAATTTGGGTTATTATGAACGAGTTGCCAAATCTGCTGCTCAATATGCAGAACGTCTGCTAAAAACTCATTCCGCAAATCTGAAACAGAAACCTGATAAGATTGCAGAAGCACTTGTCTATTCATATAAAGATCATGGATTTGTTATCGATAAATCTGAGGCCAGTGAAATATTTGGTGAAAATGTTATTAAGACTAATACTGATGAATATCGTCTTGGAAATTCAATTTACGAAAATTTAATGCTAATATCAGGTTTGGCTAATTTTAGAGATTATTATTTCTACCTAATCGGCTCTTGTGACACCGCACCGGTTTTCAATAAGAGACAAAGGACATAAATCTAAATAATTTTCATGTTTTCAGAGGTCTCTCTTCTTTCATGTTAATAATGGGATGGAAAAGAGATTAAATTCCCCCTCACCCTGACCCTCTCCTCCAGCGGGGGAGAGGGGATTAAATGAAACCTCCATAGTTAATCAATTTTTCGCCCTTAGTAATAACGTGCCGATCTGAGGAAATTTTGCGTAAGACGCCCAAATCCGAGCAGGGCCGCGGCGCCCGCGCCCTGGCCCTGGACATCCTGGCCGCGGCCTCGCGTCAGCAGGGGAGGTCGGTGGAGGAACTACTGGCCGCCACCCTCAAACGGCAGCCCCAACTGCTGCGGCCGGAGAGGGCCTTGTTGCTGGAACTGGTCCAGGGGGTGAAGCGCTGGGAACTGAAACTCGACTATTTCATTTCCCAGCTTTCCGCCATGCCGCTGCCGAAACTGCACCCCTTAGTCCTTTTGATCCTGCGCCTGGCCGCCTATCAGATCCTGATGCTGGACCGGGTGCCGGCCCGGGCCGCGGTTCACCAGGCCGGTCTGGAGGCCAAGGCCCGGCGCTTGCCGCCGACTTACGGGGGCTTCATCAACGCGGTGTTGCGCCGCCTGGCCGCGGGCGACCTGCCCCCACTACCGGAGCGCCAAACCGATCTGGTGGCCGCCCTGAGCGTGGAACACTCCCACCCTCCCTGGCTGGTGCGCCGCTGGCTGGAGCGCTGGGGCCTGGAGCAGACCGAAGCCAGGCTGGCCGCCAATAATCGCCTCCCTCCCCTGACCATCCGGGTTAACACCCTGAAGACCGACCCCGAAACCCTCAGGGTCCGGCTTAGCCGGGAAGGGGTGGAATCCCAGCCCTGCCGCTTCTCTCCGGTGGGGCTGCGGCTAACCGGGCTTAGGGTGCCGCCGCTGGAACTCCCTTCTTATCAAGGGGGCCAGTGGCTGTTTCAAGATGAGGCCGCGCAACTGGTCAGCATGCTGCTGCCCCCGGCGAGGGGGCGGCTGCTGGAATTGGGCGCCGGCCGGGGAGGCAAGACCACCCATCTGGCCGAGTTGTCCGGCAACGCCGGCCTGATCCTGGCTCTGGAGCTGCATCAGGGGAGGCTCCGGGAACTGCGGGGCTCGCTCTCGCGTTGGGGGGCGAGCGCCGTCCAACCCATCCGGGCTGACGCCACCCGCGTCCTGCCTCTGCGAGATGGAGTTAAAATGGACGCCGCGGTCCTGGACGCCCCGTGCTCCGCCCTGGGCATCCTCAGGCGCCATCCGGAAATCAAGACCCGCCTTAAGGAAGCCGATCTGGCCACCTTTCCGCCCCGGCAGCGGGCCTGGCTTGCGGCCGCGGCCGCGACCCTGAGATCCGGCGGCCACCTCCTCTATATCACCTGTACCGAGGAGCCTGCCGAAAACCAGGAGTTAATCGAGTCCTTCCTGGGGGCCCACCGGGAGTTTCGCCTAAGCACCGACCCCCAGCTCCTGCCGGCTCCCGCCCGCCACCTGGTGCAGCCGCCGGGGTGGTTCTGCTCCTTAGGTGCCGACGATCTGGATGGTTTTTTCGCGGCGCTCCTCACCAAAAACCAGGTAGATCCAAGGTGGCAGGAGTATTCTGTTGATTGTGATCGGGCTATTTAGGTACATAAATATTTCTGATCCATCCCCTCGTGACTACCGAAAATGCTGAGTTATAGATACTTCCTTAAAACATAATAAAATTTTTCGTTGACAGATCCAACCGCCAATGGTAAGATATTCTTACATGATGTAAGAAATGGAGGCGAGCTATGGATAGGGGGGAAATCAAAACCATTTTGGTCCGATGCATAAAGGACATCCAAGAATTAAATGGGTTACCTATCTCTGATGTGCGAGATTCCACTTGCCCGGTAGGAGATTTGGAAGGGTTTGATAGCCTAATCATGATTGAACTGGTTGTCGAGCTATCAAGCTTAATCGGGTTAGAATTAGATGATGAAATATTCTATGCTAACCCCGAATCAGCCCAGGGAAGAATGTCGAGTCTGAGTATCAGGGACATCGTGGAGAGCATATATCAAATCACGATTTCTCAAAGAGGATAACCTATGGGAAAATCTGCAAATATGATGGCAAAGATAGCTTATAAGTTAAAGCTTGCAAGAGAAATGGCAGGTCTTTCACAAAATCAAGTGGCTAAAATCATGGATTTAAAGCGCCCGGCTATTTCCGAGATAGAGGCGGGACGCCGGAAAGTGTCTGCTGAGGAACTGTCTGAACTCTCAAAGATTTATTCTGTAAGTGTAAATTGGCTTATTGGGGAATCCGAGGAGGAAGACGAAAATCAAATACGAATGGGCTTAGCTGCCAGGGAATTAAGCAAATTAAAGCCTGAAGATGTTGACCGCCTTCTCAAAATATTATCTGCCCTTAGGCAAAAAGGGGATGATAATTGATAGCTAATCGGAAAAAAATTGCCCTGGAAGCTCTAAAAAGTGCAATCAGATTAAGACAGGACAAAAAAGTTCGTATCGAAGACCCTATTCCTATATACGATTTTGTAGAGAATCTTGGGATAGAAGTGAGATTTGTTGATATCCCCAGCATGGAAGGGGTATTCTTGAAGAAATTTCCTCCTGAGATTCTCATCTCATCACACCGACCTCCAGGGCGACAAGTTTATAACTGTGCGCATGAATTAGGTCATTATTTATTTAATCATGGTTCTCATGTTGATGAGGTTAAAGCGAGTTTGCACAAGGAGAAGGTTTTTTCCCCAGAGGAATTTTTAGCAGATACCTTCGCTGCCTTTTTATTAATGCCTAAGACTACTGTTAACAATGGTTTTCTAAGGCGTGGCTGGAAGCCAGTGACATGTACTGCACAAACAGTGTTTAAAATCTCATGCTGGCTTGGAGTGGGTTATTCCACCCTCTTGAATCATATGCAGATAAGCCTAAACCTAATTTCAAAGGAACATGCTGAGCGCCTTTTGAAAATATCGCCAAACCAAATTCGATTAGAATGTATTGGTAAAACGATCGAAGGAAACTTAATACCAGTTGATTATTTTTGGACAGGGCGCCCTATCGATATTCAAGTAGGGGATATGATTCTTCTCCCACCATCCACCCAATATGAAGGCAAGAGCTTGACGCTAATTACATCGGATAATCGGTCAACCCTTCTCCAAGGGGAACAAATTGGGATTTCAAGGGTTTTTGATAATAATTCTCCGTGGGCTTGTTTTGTAAGGGTTTCCCGAAAGGGCTACGTTGGTTTGAGTCGCTATCGCCATTTGGAGGACCATGAATATGATTGACTACTACTTAATAAAAGAAGAAAACCTTTCACATGCTTGGACTAAAGCTTTCTTTAAACTGTTGAGTCCAGGAGTAAGTGAAATACAGCCATTATTAATTATTATCGATGGCTTTGATCGAAATATTGCTAAGGAGGATTCTGACATTAGAGAAGCAGTCGATGATTCGCTTAAAAGAAATGGTATGGCCTCCTGCCATACCGTTGCAAACACAATATTCCCGAAATCTCTTTGGAATCCAAATTCTGACAGAGAGGTATTATACAATAGATATACCAATATCCTGGAAAGATTAAGAAAATATCCTAAGAATAAATATGGATTATATTTCGAGCGCTTAATTAACATCGGTCCGGAAAATTCAAAAGTTAATCAAATAGAGCATATTATAAATACTTATTTAGGAGGAAATCATCGTAGAAGCGCCCTTCTGGCTAGTGTCATTAATCCCCATGAGGACCACACGAACCAGAGAAGGCGCGGATTCCCATGCTTACAACAGGTTAACTTTTCGCCATTCGGTAATGAAGGACTATCTATAACGGGTATATATACGACTCAGCATATATATGAACGTGCATATGGCAATTACTTGGGGTTATGCAGATTGGGGCATTTCATAGCCCATGAGATTGGATTAGAATTAAAGCAAATGATATGTTTTACGTCTAATGCAAAGCTTGGCAATATATTGAAATATTCCGTCACTGATTTAGCCCAGAAATTGAAGAATATTTTGTGATTATATTATTCTCATATACCCAAATAACGTCTTTTTATCTTAACTTATAAATGCAATATTATGACTAAAAAAGCCAAAAATTGCAATAAGAATGCTAATATTATCCAAAACCATCATCAATTTGATTTCAAATCAGGTGAATCATCTGATGGCTCATCATTTTTTAATTCACCTTTTATATTCACGCGTCTTTCCCCTGCAAAGCCTACCAAAGTTTTTGATACTTATTGGAAATTTGCGGCAGAAAGGCAAGCAATATTTTTTCGAAAGATGAAGGATGAAGAAGCTCCTTGGACGAATGATTGGATACTAAGTAAATATAAATTTACTAATGCTTATAGAGCTTCCGATAGAGTAAGTCAATTCCTCATTAAAGAAGTTATTTATAATGGAAATCAGTCTCATAATGATATGTTTTTTCGAACAATCCTCTTTAAGCTTTTTAATAAGATAGAAACTTGGCAATTACTTACAGAGAAATTCGGAAATATATCTTATTCAGACTATTCATTTCATAGTTATGATACCGTTTTAACTGAAATTAAGAATTCTGGTTTGCCTATTTTTTCTGGGGCTTACATCATGCCTTCAGGAAATGGGGCACTTATTAATTCGCTTAAGCACCAAAGCTATCTTAAGCTTATCGAAATGATGATGAAAGATGAGGTCCCATTAAAAATTGCTTCAATGCGTTCCATGCAAAAAGCGTTCGACTTACTAAGATCGTACCCGATGATTGGAGATTTCCTTGCTTATCAATATGTTATCGATTTAAATTATAGTGAACTTACAGATTTTTCAGAGATGGAATTTGTTGTTCCAGGTCCTGGGGCTCGTGATGGAATTAGAAAATGCTTCTCTGAGTTTGGTGGATTAAGCGAAATTGAGATTATTAGCTTAATGGCGAACCAACAGGAAAGGGAATTTGAGAGACTTGGCCTTGAATTTCAGTCTCTATGGGGAAGGCCATTGCAACTCATTGATTGTCAAAATCTTTTTTGCGAGGTAGACAAATATTCTAGGTTAGCCCATCCTGAAATAAAAGGTAGGAGTGGCCGAACTCGAATTAAACAAATATATCGTCCTAAAATGGAAAAGATTTCATATTTGTATCCACCTAAATGGGCTTTAAATCATCGCATACCACGCTAAGAGGATCGTATGAAGTTTCATAAGTCACCTTTTAAACTTCGTGAATTTAAAATAGAAGTAACGCATAGATGCAATCTTAATTGTATCCACTGTTCCAGTTACGCTTCCCCATTTAATAATATTGCTATGAATAGAGGCGATTGTTTAAAAATCCTTAAAGAAGCTATTCAAATGGGCGTGCAAGAGGTAGCCTTTTCAGGGGGGGAGCCTTTGCTTTGGCCTCACCTCAAAGATGCTATTATAATCGCAAAAGAAGGAGGGATGAGGGTTTCTATTTATACCTCTGGAGCCGTATCAGATATTAATCATAAACTTTCCATGATAAAAAATCTTAATGTAGACCGCTGTATTTATAGTATATTCGCCTCTGTTCAGGAGATGCATGAAAGAATTACAAGAAAACCTGGAAGTTTCATAGCTACATTAAAAGCAGTTTCCTATTCAACAAAAATTGGTTTACTTACCGAATTTCATTTTGTTCCTTTTTCTGAAAACATTATGGAAATCGATAAAATAGCCAACCTATCCTATGAGCTTGGAGTTAGGCGTATAAGTGTACTACGGTTTGTACCTCAAGGGCGTGGTCAGGTCCACCAAAGTTGTATTTTAAATAGTTCTCAAAACGTTGATTTAAGGAAATCGATTATAAGATTGAGAAATAATGGTTATGATATTAGAACTGGCTCTCCTTATAATATATTAATACTCAACGAACAGCCACAATGTTGCTCTGGAATCGATAGAATTACAATCGGTCCAGATTTGAGGATTTTCCCATGTGATGCATTTAAACAAATTAAAGCGGATAATTTAGTTGGAACAATGGATTTCTCTAAACTTTATGGTGCTACTCTAAGTGAATGCTGGGAGAAATCACCCTTTTTGAAGGCAGTTAGGAGATATCTAACCACTGACTTTGAAGAACCTTGTACCTCATGTAATTTATTAGAAAATTGTCTATCTGGTTGTCTTGCTCAAAAAGCTATAATATACAATAACTTAGATAAAAGGCCAGACCCATTATGCTTGAAGAATAATTTTCCCCTGGCCGGGACATCATAAGACTTTTTCTCCGGCTTGCCTTAAGGTATATTCGCTTCATCACCCGCGGTTAATGGGGGGGAAAAAATGGCGGTTCGCTTGGAAATCGGCTGGCGGCCGGAGCTGCCGGACGCGGAAGGGGAGGGGGTGCGTCGCCAGGCGCGGGAGTATTTCGGCCTGGAGATCGACCGGGTTCGGGTGCTGCGGGTCTTGATGCTGGACCTGGACTTGCCTACCGGGGAGCTGGAGGAGGTGCGCCGGGAGGTCTTCACGCACCCCGCCACCCAGACCTCCGGCTTCCGGCCTCTGGCCCAGGCCTTCGACTGGGCGGTGTGGGTGGGCTTCAAGCCCCGGGTGCGGGATAATGCCGGGGCCGTGGCCCGGGAGGCCATTGAGGCCTATCTGGGGCGCTCCCTGGCGCCGGCGGAGGCGGTCTATACCTCCAAGCTTTTTCTCTTTTCCGGGGAGGGCCTGGACCGGGGGCGCATGGCCCAGGTGGCCCGGGAACTGCTGGCCAACGACATGATCCAGGAGTTCCGCCTCTTCTCCCGGCAAGATTGGGACCCGGAAAGGGGGGTGGGCATCATACTGCCCCGGGTAGAGCTGACGCACTCCCCGGAGGTGGCGGTGTTCGACCTCAGTTCCCTGGAGGCCTTACGGGAGTTGAGCCGCCAGCGCTATCTGGCGCTCCGGGACGCGGACCTGCCCATCATCAGGGATTACTTCCGGCGCCCGGAGGTCCAGGAGCGCCGGGCCGCGGTGGGATTGGGGCCTCCCACCGACGTGGAGCTGGAGTACCTGGCCCAGGCCCGCAGCGACCATTGCAACCACAACACCTTCCGGGGCCTGTTCCACTTCCGCGACCCGGCCAGCGGGGAGCAACTGGTGGTGGACAACCTGTTCAAAACCTGCATCGAGGCGCCCACCCGGGAGATCGCCTGGAAGAAGGCGTGGGTGGTCTCGGTGTTGTGGGACAACGCCGGGGTGGGGCAGTTCGACGACGAATTCTCCTATGTCATCAAAGGGGAGACCCATAACTCTCCATCCAACCTGGAGGCTTATGGCGGCGCCCTCACGGGGATCGTCGGGGTCTACCGGGACCCCATGGGCACCGGCAAAGGCGCCCGGCTCATTGGGGGGATTTACGGCTTTTGCGTGGGCCCGCGGGATTATCCCGGCCCGTTGCGGCCCCGGCTCCACCCCCGGCGCCTGTTGGATGGGGTTATCGCAGGGGTTAAGGACGGCGGCAACAAGAGTGGCGTACCCACCCTCAACGGGGCCCTCTATTTTGATGAAAGCTACCTGGGCAAATGCCTGGTATTCGTGGGGGCCGTGGGTCTGTTACCCAAACAGCTCAAAGGGGAGCCGGCGGCCAAGAAGGCGGCTCAGCCCGGCGATCTCATCTTTATGTGCGGCGGCCGGGTGGGTAAGGACGGGATCCACGGGGTCACGGCCTCCTCGGAGGTGGCCTCCCCGGGCACCCCGGCGGGTCACGTGCAGATCGGCGACCCTTACACCCAGAAGAACATGCAGGATTTTCTGCAAGAGGCCCGGGACCAGGGGCTCATCACCTTCATCACCGATTGCGGCGGCGGCGGGCTCTCTTCGGCAGTGGGCGAATCGGCCATGATGGCCGGGGGCTGCGAAGTGGACCTTTCCCGGGTGCCGTTGAAATATCAGGGTCTCGATCCCTGGGAAATCTGGATTTCCGAGTCCCAGGAGCGCATGGTGGTGGCGGTGCGCCCGGAAAACCAGGCCCACTTTAAGGAGCTGGCCCGCAAACACGCGGTGGAGGCCAGCGTCATCGGCGCCTATAACGACCGTGGAGTCCTGGAGGTGCAGCACCAGGGCCGGGTCTGCGCCTATATGGACCTCTCCTTGCTGGAAGAGGAGTTCCCCCCCTGGGAGTTTGACTGCGAGTGGCAGCCCCCTGCCAACCGCCTCAGCGAGCCGGTGCTGGGGGACCCCGGGGATCAGCGGGGCCTGCTGCTGGCCATGTTGGCGCGGCCCAATATCTGCGCCCGGGAATGGATCATCCGCCAGTATGATCACGAGGTCCAGGGGGGCAGCGTCCTCAAACCCCTGGTGGGCCGGGAGGTTCAGGTGCCGGGGGACGCCGCGGTGATCCGCCCCAGGCCCCAATCCCCACGGGGCCTGGCCTTGAGCCTGGCGCTCAATCCGGCCTACTCGCAAATCGACACCTACCACATGGCCGCGGTCACCATTGATGAAGCGCTGCGGCGTCTATTGGCAGTGGGTGGCGTTCTGGAGCATATCGGCGGGGTGGACAACTTCTGCTGGCCCAACGTGGAGTATCACCCGAAGGACAACCCCGACGGCAAGTACAAGGCGGCCCAATTGGTGCGGGCCTGCTGGGCCCTGCGGGACCTGTGCCTGGCTTACGGGATTCCCCTGCTCTCCGGCAAGGACAGCATGTATGTGGACGGCCTGCTGCCCGGGCCCTTCGGGGAGACGCACCGGGTTTCGGGCCTGCCCACCCTGTTTTTTACCGCGGTGAGCGTCCTGCCGGAGATTCGCCGGGCTATGACCCTGGAGTGGAAGAAACCGGGCGACCTCATCTACCTCTTGGGCCACACCCGGGCGGAGTTGGGCGGCTCAGAGTTTTACGAACTCATGGGCTATGTGGGACTGAGCGTCCCGGAGGCCCGGCCAGGCGAGTTTCTGGCCTATTACCGCCTGCTGGAGCAGGCCGGACGGGAGGAACTGCTGGCTTCCTGCCACGGGGTTTATCGGGGCGGCCTGTTGGTGCACCTGGCCCTGGCCTCCATGGCCGCGGGCCTCGGGGTGCAGGTGGACCTGGGCGGGGTGGCTCCGGAGGCCCCGGATTTCGCCGCCGCTTATGCCGAATCCGCCGGGCGTTTCCTGGTGAGCCTCGACCCATCGCGGCGGAGCCGCTTTGAAGAGCTGTTTAAAGGCCAGCCCGCCTATCTGCTGGGAGAAGTGCGGCAAGATCGGCTGCTTCAAGTAAACCGCGGGGGCCAATTGTTGGAGGCTTCTCTGGAAGACCTCAACATCGCCTGGCAGCGCCGCTTCGGGAACTTGATTTGAGGGAAATGGGTTTTCTGATACAATTAATGAGGTGGGCGCCCGCGGGCGGCCCGGTGGGTGAGCCACCGCCAATTCTAAAACCGAGGCGGGACGAGGCCTCTGCGAAAATCCAGGGATTTCCCTGACTAATCAAAGGGTGGCTAAGGCGGGTGTATGACAGTCGAGGGCGGCTGTCCCACCTGGCGCCTCCACCTCGTTAACAGGAAGAAACCATGCACGCCGAGATGTTGGTCCTGCGGTTCAACCGGGAGGTGGTGGATCAACCCATCATCTATCGGCTGGTTAAAGACTTTGATCTGGAATTCAATCTGCTGAAGGCCACCATCTACCCCCAAAAAGAGGGGGTGATGGTCATGGAGCTTCGGGGCCATCCCCAGAACTTCCGCCGGGGTCTCAAGTATCTCCGGGATTCCGGAGTCCAGGTGAAACGGGTAGCCCGGGAAGTGCGGCGCAATGAGGAGCGCTGCTACCAGTGCGGCACCTGCACCGCGGTCTGCCCCACCGGCGCTCTCTATCTGGTGCGGCCGGAGATGGCGGTGCTGTTTGACGCCGGCAAATGCAGCGCCTGTGAGCTGTGTTGCCCGGTTTGCCCGGCCCGGGCCATGGAAGTCCAACTGGACCGCAGCGCCCTCTAAGTTAGGCGGCCGGCTTGCTCTCGATTTTTATCGGCGTTTACGCCGCGGTCATCTCCTCCATTTACTTCCTGCTGCCCCTGCATTTACAGGGCAACCTCAAGTTCAGCGGCGCCCAGATCGGCCTGCTTTACGCGGTCTTCAACCTTAACGCCATCCTGGTGTCCTTTCCGGTAGGGGTCAGCGGCGACCGTTACGCGGCCCGGGGCCTCACCCGCCTGGGCCTGACGGGCTGTGCCCTGTGCCTCTGGGGCATGGCCACCCTAAGGAGTTTCAGGCCATTTTTCCTGATCTTCTGGGGCTTCGGCCTGAGCGCCGCTCTTCTGAGCCAATCGCTGAATATTATGTTGTTCAAGGGGAGCGGGGCCGAAGGGTCTACGGCCAGGCGCTTCGGCCATTTCAATGCCATGCGGATGGGAGGCATGATGTTAGGGACCCTGGCCGGCGGCTTCCTGGTGCATCTCCTCAATTTCCCCCGGGTTTTGCAGCTCTGCGGAGGGGTCCTGCTGCTGATGTGGTGGCCCTCCGCCTGGCTGCCGGTGGTGCCGGCGGTGCGGGCCTCCATGTGGGAATATCGCCGGGAACTCTTTACCAGGCCGGTGCTGTTCTTCGTGACCTGGCTCTTTCTCTTCACCTTGCACTGGGGCGCCGAAGCTACCAGCCTGACCCTGTTTTTGCAGCACAACCTGGGATTGGAGGCCCAGGGGGTAGGGGCCTACATGGCCGGGGAGTTCGCGGTGATAACCGTCACCGCCTATCTTTACGGGCGCTTCTGGGCCGGCCGCTTGCAGCCGCTGACCTTCCTGGCGGTGGCGTTGTTGGCCTCCGGCAGCGGCCACATTCTGATGACCTGGCCCATTCTCCCCTGGTCCTTTGCCTGGCGGGCGGTGCACGGCTTCGGGGACGGCCTCATCCTCATGGAGACTTATGCCACCGTCTCCCGGCAGTTCCACGTGGACCGCATCGGCGGCACCTCCAGCCTGATTCCCCTCATCACTACAATGGGGGTCCTGGTCGGCTCCCTGATTTTCGGCCCCCTGGGGGCGGCCATGGGCTACCAGGCCCCTTTGATCATCTCGGGAATAATCACCCTGGCCCTGCTGCCGGTGGCTTATCGAGGATTGCAGGAGTAAGCTGCCAGGGGGGGTAGTTCAAGGTTCAAAGTTCAAAGTTCAAAGTTAAAGGCTCAAAGTTCAAAGTTAAAGGCTCTATTTGTTGCTGGCGGGCTGAAAAATTGGTTTTAATCCGCCGCACCCGCTGCAGGCGATGGTTCAATATCGCTATCGCTGCTCACCAGTTGCCGCGCCCAAAATTTCTAAAAAATTACTATATCCGCCGGGATAGTTGACACAAATTGATCGAAACTTATGCTATCATCGCTATCGTAAGACCCCTCAGCTACTAAAAATAATCCTTGTCGGGGTAAAAATCTCAGAAGTGGCTCCCCAAAACCGCGGTTTGACCGCGGTGGCCAAGCATACCGTATAATCTCAGCGTAAATCGGTTCTTCTTTGATTCATACTATGAAACCGTGGGGGACAAAAAGTTCATAACAAAAAGGGAAGGGGAAGCCATGAAGCGGTTTAAACCAGCGTTGGTTTTCGCAGCGGTTTTGTTGATCGTCTTCTGTTGGACCGCAATGGCACAGGAGCAACGGAGCTCACGAAACTCGGCGCCCGACCAGCCCGGAGAGGAGGATATTCTAAACCGGGAACTTTGGCAGTTTGCAAAAGGTACCCCATACGCAGAAGCCGAACGCCACATAGATGAGATGCGGAAAACGGAGCCGGCACCGACTGCGGAAGTTGTCCTCCCAACCGGTTGGAAGATCGCTCCGGCAGGCAGACAGTTGGAGGTGGGACGGTTGCCCGAGGAGGCCGTCTTCTATAAGAAGCATATTGTAGTGCTCAATACGGGGTATTATTTGAAGGAGCCGCAAGAGATTTCCATCGTGGACCCGGCTTCCGGGGAGGTCAAAGTACTGCACCCTGGCTCCTTGTTTCCTTGCGCCGTGGCCGGTTTGGACGGAGACCTTTATATCAGCGGGGGGTACGACCAGGTGGTCTATCGCTACAACAACAAGTTCGAACTTGTGCTGAAATATTCGGTGCAGGGGTATGCCGCGGGACTTGCGCCCATCGATCCGGACCACCTGGCCGTCGTATACCTGGTGGTGGGCAATGATCCTAAATCCCAAAAGGGTGTCTACTACGGAAAGGGAAAGCTTGCAATTCTCAATACGAAGACCGGAGAAATCGAACATGAGAAAGAGACCGGGTACTTTCCGCACACGGTCCGCTATCTGAACGGCAAATTGTATGTCACTATCCTCGGCGAGGATAAACTGAACGTCTACGATTCTCATGCCCTCAATTTGCTGAAATCCATGCCTGTCGGAAAGACCCCGCAGGATATCTGCCCGGACCCGCAAGCCAACCGGCTCTACGTGGTGAACACCGGCTCGGACAATCTAGCGGTGGTCGATGCCGGGAAAGATGAGGTCGTATCCGAGATCGCCATTCGGAGCCACGGGGAGGGTTTCGGCTGCGGTCCCACCTCGTGTGCCGTCGACGGCGACCGGCTCTTCGTGACCCTTGCTTTTACGAACGCGGTCGGGATATTCGATAAACGAGAGGGCAAGCGCCTCGGCTTCATTCCCACCGGCTGGTATCCCACAAAGGTGATTTCCATTCCCGGGAAGGAATGGGTGGCTGTTCTGAGCGCCAAGGGCATCAAGGGACGCAGACCCAATGTAAATGGCCCTCAGCCGATCCCGGAAAAGGGAGGGCAGGAATACGTATTGACTCTATTAAAGGGGACGCTTGGGATCATTCCACGGGATCAGATTGAGGCGAACCTGCCCACCTGGACACGGCAGGTGGAGGAGGGATCACCGATATACGGTTTCCGCAAGGGTATTATGCCTCCCATCCGCCACGTTTTTTTCATCGTCAGGGAGAACCGCACGTATGACCAGGTGCTGGGCGACCTTGGGCAGGGAAATGGCGATAAGTATCTGACGCTTTTCGGGGATAAGATCACTCCAAACGCCCATGAACTGGCCAGACAGTTCGTGACCCTGGACAATTACTTTGCCGACGGAGAGATCAGCGTCCTTGGCCATAGCTACACAACCAGCGGCTATGCGAGCCCCTTCATGGAGTTGCTCAGCAACATGTCATATTCGCATAGATACGAAGGCTATCCGTTCGGGTGCGTTCCGGCGCTGAACTCACCGAGATACCTGTGGGATGAGCTGGAGACGAAGAATATCGATTATCGTATATACGGGGAGAATTACTTTCTCTACACGAGGGCGCAGCGCATCATCAAGGAGAGCTTCGAGCATGACCGCGACCGGGCGAAGTTTTATGATAAATTTTACGCCCAAATGATGGTGCTTGCCGCCAAAGTGGACCGCGGCGAGGCATTGTATAGCCACGCCGCTCTTTTTCAGCCGCAGCCGGACTCTGTGGATAAGGCTAAGGAACTTTTGCAAAATGAAAAGGTAGCCCTTCTAATCTCGCAATACCTACTGGGAGATGACAGCCTCGTGGACCAGTTTGGAACAAATGAGAAACTGCGGGACGAATTTGCGAAATATCTCTACCATTACCCCATCAACTATCCCTCCTGGGACCTCAAAGTTTCGGACCTCGAGCGGGTTAAAGTGTGGACAGCCGATTTCGAAAATCAGGTCAAACATTTCGAAAATCAGGTTAAACATGGCTCCGTGGCGCAATTTCACTATATATGGCTTCCCAACGACCATACGGCCGGGACCAACTTGGGCTCCCTTACGCCCTTTCAGTTTGTGGCCCAAAACGATGCGGCCCTGGGCATTATCATCGACACGATATCGAAACACGAGATATGGAAAGAAAGCCTTATTCTGGTAACGGAAGACGATGCGCAAAACGGACCGGATCACGTGGATGCCACGAGGACCGTGGCATTGGCGGCAGGCCCCTATGTCAAGAGGGGCGCGGTCGTGAGCGACCGGTACGACCAGCTCAGCATGCTGCGCACGATTGAGGTGCTGCTCGGTCTTGATCCCCTGAACCAAAACGATGCCATGGCGGTACCGATGTTCAGCATATTTAGCGAACATCCCGACTACACACCATACAAACTGCCGCCGCCGTCTAAACAATTGGTCGATGCTGACCGCGAGAAATACGGATTATGGGAAGGCGAAAAAAAGAAGCCTTTAGGCAAGCAATAATCCCGGCTCGAAGGCCCTGGCCGGGCCTGCCCCGGAAATGGACCGCGGAGACAACCAGAACAACATGGACAAAAAAATCGCCGGCAGGCTTGGAGCAAACCACTTCATCGCCAGTAACTCCGGTTTCCTGAACAGCTTCGAGGGGGTTAGCCAGGTTCCCGGTTATTCCCCCCGGCGGAGGCGTTGCAGCAATGCCGTGGTGGAATACCCCGGGAGGAAGGGCAGGGTTAAGACCTTGCCACCCCAGACCAGGACTTCCGCCCGGCCCACGATTTCGCTTAATTGATAGTCCCCGCCCTTCACCAGGATGTCTGGCTTAAGAAGGGTGATCAGCTCCAGGGGGGTGTCATCATTGAAGAGCACCACCCGGTCGACACAGGCCAGGGCCGCCAGGACCCGGGCCCGGTCGGTCTCCGGGGTCAGCGGCCGCCCCTGGCCTTTGTCCAGGCGGCGCGCCGAGGCATCGGTGTTCACCCCGACGATGAGGGCCTCCCCCAGTGAGCGGGCCTGCTCCAGATAGGCCACGTGGCCGGGATGCAGGAGATCGAAGCAGCCGTTGGTGAAGACCAGCGAATGCCCCTGGGCTTGTTGCTCCCGGACCCAGCGAGCCGCCGCCTCCCGGGTCACTACCTTGTGGCCGGTGTCGCAGCTAGACAAGATATCCTCCGGTAAAAAGCCTTTAATCTCTATCGGTGTTTTTTCTTCCATTTGCTTCCTGGCTTCTTTTTGGTACCACCCGGTTGATGGCGGAAGCCTGGCAATTGGATTTCTTTCTTTTGCTTCTCTAACATTTCATACTTCGGATGATCCCGGGGCAGTAGAACCAAAAGGTCGTTAAGTAGTTGCATCGCTGGCAGGGGCCGGCTTAAGTTAACCAATGCAAATGCAAGGCTTTTAATGTTGTTGATGGTATCTGGGTGGCGATCGCCCAAGCGGTAGCGGTGTATTTTTAGGGCCCTTTCCAGATAATCCCGGGCCTCCCCAAACTTTCCTAATTTTCCATATGTAAAACCCACATTAGCTATAGCAACCGCCGTTAGAGGATGAAAATCACCCAAAACTTTCTGCCAGATAGTCAAGGCTCTTAACTCATATTTTAACGCAGCGTGGTAGTTATCTAATCTCCCATATAATGTGCCCAAATTGTTGAGAGAACTGGCAGTGTCGGGATGCTCTTCACCTAAGACTTTTTCCCGAATGGCCAGGGCTTTCTGGCAAAACTCCAGGGCCTGCTTATGATCGCCCAAATCTCCATAAGCCACGCTTAAATTGCTCAAGGAAGTGGCGGTAATAGGATGTTCTTCCCCTAAGACTTTCAACCGGATAGTCAGGGCTTTTTGATTATACTTAAACTGCTGTTTATGGTCGTTTAATTCGCCGAAGGCTTTGCCCACGCTATCAAAAGCGCTCGCGATATCAGGATGCTCCTCGCCTAATACTTTTTGATAGATTGCCAGGGCCTTTAGGTAATATTCTAATTCTTGTTGATAATCACCCAGACGCCCGTAAGCACGACCAACATCGTGGAGTGAACGTGCGGTATCAGAATGCTCCTGGCCTAATATTTTCTGCCGGATTGCCAGGGCCTTTAGGTGATATTCTAATGCTTGTTGATAATCGCCCAGACTCCCATAGGCCGAACCAATATTATTAAGGGACATCGCGGTATCGGGATGCTCCTCGTCCAAAACTCTTTGGCGTATACTCAAGGCCCTTTGGAAATACTCAAGCGCCAAGAGATAGTTGCCCAGGGATGAGCAAGTGGCCCCTAGATCGTTTAAAAGATTGGCCAGTAATTCTTGATTATCGTCCGTACATTTTTCATAGAAATCAAGGGCCTGAGCTACCCACTCCCGAGCCTCAGCATAGTGCCCCCGATGAAAGGGAGGGTAGGCTTGTAGCCAGATTAGGGAGGGGGCTTCCTTAGGGGCATACTGCCGGGCGAGCTCCTGCCAGGCCCGCAGGTGGTCGATCTCCGCCTCAAATTGGGGTAGGTTCGCGAAGTTTTCCCGCCGGTCGCGAAACCAATCCCCGAGCCGCTGGCAGATCAGTCTAACCTGATGCTCGTCCAGTGACAATTCCTCTCGGCGCACCTGGGCCACCAGGCGGTGGATGGCATATCTTTCACTCTGCGGAGTCTTTTGCAGGAGGCGCAATGATAAGCCCAGACCCAAGGCGCCGGCCATTGCTGCGGAGGTGACTCCTCCCAGGAGAGTGCCTAGTAAATCGAGGCCCATGGGAGCTGGGCCGCTCCAGGTGAGAAGGTTCAATATCTCCCGTAGGAGCGGCTCCTGGTCCAGCAGAGAATCGCTAATCTTTAAGGTGGAATAGAGGTCGGATTCATGCTTGGTAAAACTTGCCAGCATTCTCCCCGGTAAGGCGGCTCTGAGGTTTTCTTGCAAAAGATCCCGATAAAGGCCCCAGCTCACGGGACGAAAGCGCAAATAGGCCCCAGCCAGTTCCAGGGCCAGTGGCAACCCCCCCAAAGTTCCAGCGATCTCCCGAGCCGCCTGCCATTCCGCCTCTCGTTCTGGTTCTCGCCCTGCCTCTTTGAGAAGCATCGTTAAAGATTGATCTCCATCCAAAGGATCGAGGCCTATAGGGATGAATCCTGGCTGCTCTTCACGGCTTGTTACCAAAATGTGAGGGTGAGCCTGAGGGTCTGGGAGGTACTCTTCAATGTCTTTTCGGTTTTCCAGGTTGTCAAAAATGATCAGGCAATTGGAGTAGGTACGCAAACGCTGCCGAGCCACCTCCAGCTTATAGTGGTGTTCAGATTCCGCTGCGATCCAGCAAGCTTTTACTGCGAGATCGGTGAGTTGGGCGGCAATATCCCCATCGGCATTCAGCCAGAACACGCCATTGGGATATTCGCCTTGAAAGCGGTAAGCATATTCTACGGCCAACTGGGTTTTGCCGAGGCCACCGAGGCCGCTAAAGGCCACGGCCTGACCGATAGCCACACTGGGAACTCGGATGAGTTCCCGGCGCACTTTATCGAGTGCCTCCTCACGGCCAATAACTCCATCACCTTTGGGACGATAAGGGACATAAAAATATGGATTATCTGGATGACAGGGAGTGGGCGGTGAAACCGGCGCCCCGGCTCCTGGCCTCGTAATAGGTACCGAGGTTGCAGTACCCGGGGCGGCGGCTGTCGCGGCAATTTCGGCGATGTCCTGTAAAAGTTTTAGAAGCGGAGCGCCGTGATCCGCGAAAGTAACCACTTCTATTGGCAGGTTTAAGGCTCTGACTCGATCACACTCCGCCTGGGGGACTAAGACATAGTGCGGCCCCGTGGCCCCTTGGAATATCCTGTCTATGCCACGCAATTGCAGGCCGAAATAAGTATCATCCAGACTATAGCCAATGAACAGGAAGGTATAGGATGTCAATAGCTGGCGGAGAGTTGCAAGGGCGGCGTCATAATGTCGTTCCACTTCGCCGCCCTCAGGGTAAAGACGGGAATAACCGTCGGGGGTCAGAATAAGGCGGGCAGCATCGGCGATATAACCGTGGAGATGCCAAATAGTTGGCTTTTCTAGCCCTTGAAGCCCTCCTTGCAGTAGAGCCACCTGTTCGGCTGGAGCCTCAATATTCCAGTAGATTAAGTCGGGCTGTCGGGGGTGGGAGCAGGCCCAATGTAGCACATTGTCGTAATTGGTTGTGACCAACAAAGGACTTCCCAATTGCCAGATGATTTTAGCCAACTGTAGGCTATCATCAAGGACGCGATCCCTTGGCGGATCAAGTTGTTCCTTGAGGAATTGGAACCATACGGCGCCGGGCATACCTTCTTTGGCTCGTTTTGCAGCTTCCAGATAATCTGGGGGGGCTATTTCAAGTAAGGACTGCACTAACTTTGATATAGAGGGTTTCTTCTCCTCTTCCAGCCGCTGCGCTGCCCGCAATAGCAACTCTTGCCAGCTGGGGAAAAGGCGACCTCCCTTATCCCGGTCTCTTACTGCCATGGAGACACCGGCACCAACAAAGGGGATCACTTTCATCCGGCTCAACTTATCTTGCAGCGTTTTGGGAATGGTCAAGAGCTGCTCCTTAGTCTTTCTCCGCTATGACTTCTTTTCTAAAATGCGATGCAGCTGCGGGAGGGCAGTGAGCACCGCGGACCATTATTCCTGTTTCACCCGGGCCACCGTGAGGACCGCCACCCCGGCGGCCCCGGCCCGGCGTAGCGCCAGGGCGCATTCCTTAACCGTGGAACCGGTAGTGTAAAGATCGTCAATGAGGAGAATGTTCTTCCCCTGCACTTCTTCGGGGTACGGCACGCTGAAGGCGGCCCGGACGTTAGCCCGGCGCTCTTTGGGCTTGAGCCCCACCTGGGGCACAGTGTGGCGCACCCGGGTGAGGACCTGCCGGCCCAGGGCCGCGCCTTTGAATCCCTGGGCCAAAAGCCAGGCCTGGTTGAAGCCGCGGGCCTTGAGGCGGCGGGGGTGCAGCGGCACCGGCACCAGGAGGTCGGCGGCGGCGGCCAGCTCCAGGCAATCGGGGCGGTTCAGCCAGCTTTGCAGGACCGGCAGATAGGCCATCTGGCCGGAGAACTTGAAGCGCTTGATGGCCGCGGCAACCGGCCCCTCATAAAGAGCGGCGGCCCGGGCCCGGTCATAGGGGGGCATCTCTCCGGCGCACTCTCCACAGAGGCGGTCGCCGCCCTCCGGGGCCGCAAAGACCCGACCGCAGCAGAGACACAGGGGGCTATGCGCCCACTCGATCTTCGCCTCGCACTCCGGGCAGACCGCCTGCGCCGCAACCTCCCCCACCGCGGCCCCGCAGAAGAGGCAGAAGCGGGGCAGGAAGAATTCCAGCAGGTTCAAACTGAAGCGCTTCAGCAAGGCCGGGGCAAAAGGTGTCATCTCACCTCCCCTCACCAGAATCCATATAATGACGCCGGCCGGGCAACTGTCAAGCTAGAATTTAGGTGATGCTGCTGACGTAGACCGACCTGGGGGGCAAATTGCGGGAATCATGGGCGCAGGCGGGACGCCTGCGCCACCAAATACATATTTTTCCAGGAGGGGGTTTGGGGGAACCTCGCTTTTTCTAAAAAAGCGGGGTTCCCCCAAATCATTTTATTTTTCGATTGATTATCGCGCAGCCAGACGCTGGGCCAGGTCTTGGGCGTCGGCGAAGAGGTTGTGGACGGCAGCCTCCGTAAGGCCGGCGCCCCGGGCCAGGCGTTCCGCCTGTTGGCGGCTGATGAGGTCTCCGGGGGCGTGGGCGTCGGTATTGAGGATCAGGGAAGCGCCCACCTCCAGGGCAGTGCGAGCCACGTGGCCGTTGGCCAGGCAGTGGCCTTTGCGGGCCGAGATCTCCAGGAAGACGGAGCGCTCCCGGGCCAGGGCCGCCTCCTCCTGGGTGATGAGGCCCGGGTGGGCCAAAATGTCGATGTCGGCCTCGAGGGCGGCCCGGTTGGTCCCCGGGGCCACCGGCTCCGCCAGGGTCTCGCCGTGCACCACGATGAGCGGCACCCCCAGGGCGCGAGCCTGGGCGGTCAGGGGGCCGATGAGGGCAGGGGGCAGGTGGGTGAATTCCAGGCCGGGGATGAGGTAGGGCGCCTCCCCCCGGTTGAGGCTGCGGGCCGCCGCCTGAAGAAAGGCGAAAATCGCCTCGAAGTTGGAGGCGTCCACGTGGTCGGTGATCCCCAGGTAGCGGTAGCCCTTAACCTGGGCCCGGCGCCATAACTCCGCGGGCAACAGCTCGCCGTCGCTGTTCAGGGTGTGGGTGTGCAGGTCGATCATGAAGAACGGTTTTCGGTTTTCAGTTTTCGGTTTTCGGTAAATATCAAGGCCGGATTCAGAAACTCAGAAACTCGAAACTCGAAACTCGAAACTGGGCGACCCAATCACAGGCTGGAAGCCTGTGCCACTGTCGCCCCTACAACTCGAAACTACATCTTGTATTTGCCGAAATCTTCGGGATCCAGGCTCTCCAGGATCTCGGTCCATTTCTTGGCGTCGTCGCTGGTGATGGCCTCTTTGGCCGAAAGGTCGACCCGGCGGGCCTTTTGAATCACCACGTCCGCCACGAAGATGGGGGCCTTGGTGCGCAAGGCTATGGCGATGGCGTCGCTGGGGCGGGCGTCGATGGTCACTTCGCTGCCCCCCCGCGAAAGGTAGATGAGGGCAAAATAGGTGTTGTCCCGAAGGTCACAGACCTCCACCTTGTTCACCTGGGTCTCCATGAGTTCCATGATGTTTTTCAGCAGGTCATGGGTCATGGGGCGGGAGAATTTAATGTTCTCCAGCTCGCTGGCGATGGCCGTGGCCTCCAGTAGTCCGATCCAGATGGGGACCGCCTTGTCCGACGCCACATCCTTGAGGATCATGATGGGGCTATTGGTAAAGGGGTCAATGGTCAATCCGGAAACGGTCATTTCCCTAAACATGTTGCCTCCTGCGATGGGGACGCCTCAGGCATCCGCCAATACTCCAAAGAACGGGCCTGGGTCCAAGAGCCTGTTAAGGAATGGGGGTGGACCGCGGTGATGGAAACCTGGGTCAGTTGTCCCGTCAGGCGCCGCGGTCCGGTAAAATTCACCACCTGGTTGGTCCTGAGGCGGCCGCAGAGCTGCTCCGGGCTGCGTTTGCTGGCGCCCTCCACCAGGACCTCCTTAACCTGCCCCAGCAGGCGGGCGTTTCCCGCCAGAGTGAGTTCATCCTGCAAGGCCTGCAAGCGGGCCAGACGCTCCGCCTTGACTTCTTCCGGCACCTGGTCCGGGAAGCCGGCGGCCCGCGTTTGGGGCCGGGGGGAAAACTTAAAGGAGAAGGCTTGTTCAAAGGCCACATGCCGCATCAGGTCCAGGGTCTGGGCAAAGTCGGCCTCGGTCTCGCCGGGGAAGCCGACGATCAGATCGGTGGAAATAGCAATGCCGGGGCAGGCGAGACGCAAGCGGGACACTCGTTCCAGGTAAGCCGCCCTGGTATAACCGCGGTTCATGGCCCGGAGGATGCGGTTGGACCCAGACTGCACCGGCAGGTGTAGATGCTCGCACAGGGGTGGGAGCGAACCCAGGGCAGCCAACAATTCATCCGACAGGTCCCGGGGGTGGGAGGTGGCAAAGCGCAGCCGGGCCAGCCCCGGAAGTTGGGCGAGGCGGCGCAGCAACCCGGTAAAGGTGATGGGGGTGGGCAGGCCGCGGCCGTAGGAGTTGACGTTTTGCCCCAAGAGGGTGACTTCCAGGCCCCCGGCGGCTAGAAATCCGGAGACTTCCGCCATGATGGCTTCGGGGGCCCGGCTGGCCTCCCGGCCCCGGACGTAGGGAACCACGCAAAAGGTACAGAAGTTGTCGCAACCTTGCATGATGGTCACCAGGGCCTGGGCCGGCCCCCGGGACCAGACCCGGGCAGGCGGCTCGGGGAGGCCGCGCTTCATCTCCAGCGCCGCCAGACGCTGGCCCAGGGTGGCCCGGCGCACCAGTTCCGGCAGGCGCCGGCTCGCCTGGGTACCGAAGACCAGGTTCAGGTGCGGCGCCGCGGCCAGCAGGCGTTCCCCCTCCTGTTGGGCCACGCAGCCTCCCACCCCCAAGATGAGCCGGGGGTTCTTGGCTTTCAAGAATTTCAAACTTCCCAGCAGGCTCTTAAGCTTTTCCTCGGATTTGCGCCGGATGGCGCAGGTATTGATAAGATATAGATCCGCCTCTTCGGCCCGGCGGGTGACCTCATATTCCGGCACCAGAAACCGGGCCATCTGCTGGGAGTCGGCCTGGTTCATCTGACAGCCGAAGGTGCGGATGTATAGCTTCTTTTTCAAGACCGGCATACACTTATTTTTATTAGAAACCCCGCCCCTTGTCAACTCCGCGGCCTCCGCCCCTGGACAGGCCCGGCTCGCTGGAGTAAAATGGAACGTCCTGGCGGGGAGGGCCGAGGGATTTGGTTAAAGGCGGTCCGCCGCCCCCCTCAATCTTCCCTTCCGATCGGGTATTGTCCGGCAAGGTTTTGCTATGATGCAGGCAGTAGAGAATTATTTGAACTCGGGCATGCCCACAGCTATCAATTGATGGAATCTACAAGCTATTTCCCTCTCCCCCCTTGGGGGGGGAGAGGGCAGGGTGAGGGGGGGTATGGACCGGCCGATGAAGCCACCCCTCACCCTAACCCTCTCCCCTCGCAGGGGAGAGGGGATTTAGTTGCATCGGTATATTATTTTGATATCGCTGAAATTACATATGGTCTAGGGTTTAACTTCGCGATAGTGTAATCTTCTCCGTGCAATTTTATTGCCGGACACTACTGATCCCGGCCCCCTTCAAGGGGTTGGAGGAAGGGTTTATCATGAAATCATTAACTAGTGGGCAGGCCTGAGTGCAAACAGATTTATACTGCCTGGCTCAGCGCAAAAACCTTGCTGGACACTACTGATTTTTTGTATTTTTTGTATTTTTTGTATTTTCTGTAAGTGCGGGGGCTTTCTGCCCCCCCCCGGCCCTCTGCCCAAAAACTAGAGCCCCGGAGCCTTTATGTTATTCCCCATCCGCGGGGCGCCGGCACTGCGGCGCCAGCCCTGGGTCACCCTGGGTCTGATCGCCGCAAACCTGGCCGTTTTTCTCTATCAATTGCGGCTTGGACCGCAGGCGGGCGCGGACCTCGTTCTGCAAAAAGGGGCGGTGGCTGCCAAGCTGAGCCAGCCGCACTTGCTATTTTCGTACCAGGGCCTGAGGCTGCTGCCCACCATGTTCAGCTCCCTGTTCCTCCATGGGGGCTGGGTCCACCTCGTCGGCAATATGTGGTTCCTCTGGATCTTCGGAGAGGCCCTGGAGGATGACCTGGGCCACGGGCGCTTTCTGGCCTTTTACCTGTTTTGCGGGTTCTTTGCCGGGATCTTCCATGTGTTGGGGGCGTCGCAACTGCGCGCCCCCATGATCGGGGCCAGTGGGGCCATCGCCGGGGTGTTGGGCGGCTACCTCAGGCGATTGCCCAAATCCCCCATCCACACCCTGATACTATTCCGCCTGCGACCGGAGATGGTGCCCATCCCGGCCTATGTCTGGTTGGGGCTGTGGCTGGTCCTGCAATTTTACGGCCTGCGGCAGGGGGGGCCGGTGGCCTGGATGGCCCACTTGGGGGGCTTTTTCATCGGCCTGGTCACGGTCAACCTCTTTACCCCGGCGCAGGTGGGGAGGCGGCAGCCGGCCCGCAAATCTGGCCGGAAAGCTAAAGGCAAGAAGCAAGGCAAGAAGCAAGATTGAAGAATTTTTGGTAATGGCCAGGTGGTCTTGCCAGGCGGCAGCTCGGCTCAGTTGGGCGCCGGCCAGGGTGCAATCTACGGGCATGGCTGGGAAAGCCATGGGAACATTATGATAAGGAGTTAATATGCGATTCAGCGAAGGGCGGCTGGGGCGTATCTTCGTTTTGCGATTGGAAGAGGGTGAGCGGCTCAATGACAGCATCGAGAAATTTGCCCGGGAGCAAAAGATCAAGCATGGACTGGCATTCTACCTGGGGGGGGCCGCCGATGGCAGCCAGGTGGTGGTGGGACCGGAAGCAAACCGGGAGGGCGTCATTCCTATGATCTATACCTTGCGGGGCGCCCAGGAGGTTTTGGCCCTGGGAACCCTGATCCCCAATGAGGCGGGGGAGCCGGTGCTCCACCTGCACGCTGCCGCGGGACGGGAGGGGCAGGCCACGGTGGGCTGCACCCGGGCCGGGGTAGCGGTATGGCTGGTGGGGGAGGTGGTGCTCCTGGAGATCCTGGGAACCGCCGCGGCTCGGAAAAAGGATCCACAGACCGGGTTTCAGTTGCTGCAGGTCTGAAATTACGGCGATCAGCAGGCTCTTATCCGGATAGCAGGCAACGCCGCTGCTAGGGGGCCTCGGTTTCGCCTTCTCGCAGGGCGGCCAGGGACGGCCGCCTGGCCACGAAGAAAGGGGCGCTCTGGTGGAACTGAATAAAGATATGTTGGAGCAGATAGTCCGGACCGGGCGGCAGGCGGCCCTGGCCGCCGGCGCCCTATTGCGGCTGAACTTCTATAAACCCCACCGGATAACCTTAAAGGGGGTCATCGACCCGGTGACCGAAAGCGATCTGCAATCCCAGGAGCTGATCGTGGCCCTGATCCGCCGGAGTTTTCCGGATCACGGCTTCCTGGCGGAGGAAACGGCAGGCGAGGGGGGGTATGAGGGACTTAGGCCCTCGGCTATCCCATCCCCGGCCTCAGAGCCGCGGCCAATCCGCTGGATCATCGACCCCCTGGACGGCACGGTCAACTTCGCCCACGGCCTTCCGGCCTTCTGCGTGTCCATCGCCTTGGAGGTGGAGGGACGCCTGGAATACGGGGTGGTCTACGACCCCTTGCGGGATGAGCTCTTTGAGGGCAGGAGAGGCCAGGGCGCCCTATTAAACGGCCGGGCCATCCAGGTCTCCGGCATTGACCGCCTGGACCGGGCCCTGGTGGCCACCGGTTTTCCCTACGACATCCGGGAGAGGCTGCCGGAGACCCTGGCCCGCATGCGGCGCATCCTGGGGGTGGTCCAGGGGTTGCGGCGGGTCGGCTCCGCCGCCCTGGACATGGCCTATCTGGCCTGCGGCCGTTTCGAAGCCTTCTATGAAGAGAACCTCAAACCCTGGGACACCGCCGCCGGCCTGCTGCTCATCAGCGAAGCCGGCGGCCGCCTCACCAACTTCAGCGGCGGGCCCTATGACCTCTACTCGCCCAATATTCTGTGCAGTAATGGATGGTTGCATGAAAAATTATTGACCCTATTGGGGAAATGAGATATAAGCAACTCTCTTCTGGTTCCCAAGCTCAGCTTGGGAACCAGTATTAAATCTAGCAGGTTGTTGAAAAACGCGTTTTTATGTCATCCTGAACGAAGTGAAGGATCTAGAACTTATTAATATGACTAGATTCTTCGCTTCGCTCAGAATGACAAATTCTCAATTATGGGAGTTTTTCAACAACCTGCTAGTCGCGATTATTATAGGGTATTTGCCCACGATTCTTTATCTGGTTTTGGTAGGGTATTTAAGCAAGATCATCATATAAAGCGCAGTACAATAGTAGAAGGCGATTTCGAATTTGGCGATTCACAAGAGGTAAAATAATTATTTTACATACTCAAAAATGATAAAAAATCTTCTGTCGATATCCCAGATCGAGCAATAAGAGTGCGCAAAGTGCCGCGGGCGACAAAGTGATGATCGGGGATGCAAAGGGTGGCGAGATGGCCGGGCTTGGTCATGATGATGTGGCTTGCCGCGCTGGCGGGCTATTTCCCAACCGAGTCGTTCAAAGACTTTTACAACTTCCTTGGGCCTCAATAAGGGGATTGACCCCATTCCACCTCAACCTCGATCTGGCGGGTAGAGACCTTCAACGGCAATCCTTTTTCAGCGCGCACGGCCAGGCATTCTTTGATCGCCTCATTAATGTTTCTTTCCGCCTCCACTTCCGTCTGTCCCTGGCTGACGCAGCCCGGGATGGCAGGGCATTCAGCGATATACATGCCATCTTCATCCTGGAATATGGTAATGAGAAACTTCAATCTTTTTCTCCCGATTTTTGATGGTAATTCCATTTCGTTTCAGGAAACCTATTGACAACAATCAGTGATTTGAATATACACTTTTCAGAGAAAAGAAAATGAAAAATTTCGGTTCAAAAAACTGGTGCTGGTGGCGGGTGATCGCGGACTGGTGAGGTGCGTCCCCAGCAGGTGAGAGATAATTGGGGGCCCCTCGCGAGAGGGGCCCCGGTTTTTGGCGCTTTTCCAAAGCCGTGGCCCACCAGGGGCGCGGCTTTTTTTTACCGCCGCTAACCGCCGCTTATCGCCGCTGGATGACAACCGTTGGGCAAAGGGCAAAAATATTTGGTTTATCTGTGGTTATCGGCAGTTATCTGCATTAACTAGATGAATAGATCAACAGACGGAGCAGACATGGCGCAAACGGATTTTGCTATCTTCAGCGACCTGGCCCGGCAGGGCAACCTCATCCCGGTGTACCGGGAAATCTTGGGGGACCTGGAGACCCCGGTATCTGCCTATAAGAAGTTGAAGGGCGAAGGCTGTTCTTATCTGCTGGAGAGTGTGGAGGGCGGCGAGAAGTGGGGACGCTTCAGTTTTCTGGGGCTCAACCCCTCCTTGCTCTTTCAGGTGCAGGACGGCCGCGCCACCATCTGCCGCCAGGGGCGGGAGGAGGTCTTGTTACTTGAGGCCGGCGTCGATCCCTTTGAGCACTTGCGCCGCCTGCTAGCGGATTTCCGGGCAGTGGCCGCTCCCGGACTGCCCCGTTTTTGGGGGGGGCTGGTGGGTTATCTGGGCTACGACATGGTGCGCTATATCGAGCGGCTGCCGGAGTTGACCCCGCCCAGCCCCATGCCCGAAGCCAGGCTGATGTTGACCGACAACCTCCTGATCTTCGACAATTTGCGCCAAACCATCAAGGTGATGAGCCTGGTGCGCCTGGACCCGGAGGTTCCCCTGAAGTCCCAATACGAGCGCGCAGTGGCGGCCATCGAGGTCATCATCGAACGCCTGGGACAGCCGGTGCCCCGCGGCCGCAGCCTGCCCTCCCCAAAAAAATCTCCGGGAGGGTCGCTCACTGTCAACCTTACCCGGGAGAACTTCGAGGCCATGGTGGCGCGGGGCAAGGAATACATCGCCGCCGGAGACGTGATCCAGGTGGTGCTGTCCCAGTGCTTTCAGACACCGCTGCGCCACGATCCCCTGGACCTGTACCGGGCCTTGCGCATCATCAATCCCTCACCGTACATGTTCTACCTGGACCAGGGGGACCTGCAACTGGTGGGGGCTTCCCCGGAGATCCTGGTGCGCCTGGAGGAGGGGCGCATCACCTATCGGCCCATCGCCGGCACCCGCCCCCGGGGAGCCGACGAGGCGGCGGACCGGGAACTGGAGGCAGAATTGCTGGCAGATCCCAAGGAACGGGCCGAACACCTGATGCTGGTGGATCTGGGGCGCAACGACGTGGGTCGGGTGGCGAAGATCGGCAGCGTCCGGGTGCCGGAGCTCTTCAGCATCGAGCGTTACTCCCACGTGATGCACATCGTCTCCCAGGTGGAGGGCGAGTTGGCGCCGGGCTGCGACGGCCTGGACGTCCTCAGGTCCACCTTCCCCGCGGGCACCGTCGCCGGCGCCCCCAAGGTGCGGGCCATGGAGATTATCGAGGAACTGGAACCCACCCGCCGGGGGCCCTACGCCGGAGCGGTGGGTTACCTGGGCTTCGGGGGCAACCTGGACTTCTGTATCACCATCCGCAGCTTCGCCATCCATCGCGGACAGGTCTATTTGCAAGTGGGCGCAGGGATCGTGGCCGATTCCGACCCGGGCCGGGAATACCAGGAGACGGTGAATAAAGGCCTGGCCCTGATGCGGGCCCTGGAGCGGGCCGAAGGGGGGTTGATCTGAGTTTCGAGTTGTAGGGGCGACAGTGGCACAGGCTTCCAGCCTGTGATTGGGTCGCCCAGTTTTGAGTTTTGAGTTTCTGAATTGGCGCCCCTCCTGCAAAATGTATGGTGGCTATGAAATTAAGAGGCAATTATGCTTGTAATGATAGATAATTATGACTCCTTCACCTATAATCTGGTGCAGTATTTCGGCCAGTTGGGAGAGGAGGTCCAGGTCTTTCGCAATGACCAGATAGACCTGGAGGGAGTTGGGGCGGTCAAGCCGGACCGGCTGGTAATCTCCCCCGGACCCTGCTCTCCCACCGAAGCGGGGATTTCCATGGCGGCCATCCTCCATTTCGCCGGGCGGATTCCCATCCTGGGAGTGTGCCTGGGACACCAGGCCATGGGCGCGGCCTTCGGGGGCCGGGTCATCCGGGCCCCCCGGCTGATGCACGGCAAGATTTCCCTCATTTACCATGACGGACGGGATCTCTTCCAGGGCGTTCCGTCTCCCTTTGAGGCTACCCGTTACCATTCCCTCATCGTGGAGCGGGAGACCCTGCCCGCCTGTCTTGAGGTTTCAGCCCAGACCGCGGTGGGGGAGATCATGGGGATGCGCCACCGGGAATACGCCATCTATGGAGTGCAGTTTCATCCCGAGTCCATCATGACCGCCGAAGGCATCAATCTGCTGCGCAATTTTTTGAAGCGCAGCCGGGGCTGAGTGCAGTAGTGTCTGGCAAGATTTTTGCTATGAGGCAGGCAGTCAGGCAGTTAAGGAATTGTTTGAACTTAAGCATGCCCACTAGCTAATCAATTCATGGAATTTAGAAGCTATTTCCCTCTCCCCCTTGTGGGGAGAGGGCAGGGTGAGGGGGGGGTATGGAACGGCCGATGAAGCCACCCCTCACCCGCTGTCGTCCCCTCGCCGGTAGGTGGGGCGGGCCTCCGTGCCCGCCAACCAGGGCAGGCAGGGACGCCTGCCCCACCGAAACCCCGCCCCTACGGGGGGGAGAGGGGATTTAGTGAGCATCGGTATAATATGGTGATATCGTTGAAATTACAATGGTTTAGAGTTTAACTGCGGAATAGCGCAAGAGGTGATTTTCTAGGGCGGCCGGTGGCCGCCGATTATCGGGGCTATGCCTGGTTATGGATAGGGATAAGGGTTCGGAAATCGAGCCAAATCAAACCTTAGGGTCAGAAGCGAGGCAGGCCGGACAGGAACATTCCGAAAAGCCCCAGCCGCAGTATGAAATTGACATCTTTCGGGACTGGTGCAAGTCCTGCGGCATCTGCGCCGCCTTTTGCCCCCGGCAGTGCCTGGAGATGGACGAACAGGGGGCGCCGCGGGTGAAGAGCCCCGGGCGCTGCAACGGCTGCCGCTGGTGCGAACTGCATTGTCCGGACTTTGCTATCTGCGTCAAGGAGCTGACCGCCAAAGAAGCGAAACCGGAGGAGGCGGACTGACTTTGGCAAACAGGATCAGAGAAAAACCATGAATGCCGGAACCCCCGGGAAAGCCAGACTGCTGCAAGGCAACGAAGCCATGGTGGAGGGCGCCCTCTATGCCGGCTGCCGGTTTTTTGCCGGCTATCCCATCACCCCGGCCACGGAGATCAGCGAAGCCATGTCCTACCGCCTGCCCGCGGTGGACGGCACCTTTATCCAGATGGAGGATGAAATCGCCTCCATGGGTGCAGTCATCGGCGCCTCCCTGGCTGGGGTCAAGGCCATGACCGCCACCAGCGGCCCGGGTTTTTCCCTGATGCAGGAGAACCTGGGGTTCGCCTGCGTGGCCGAGGTGCCCGCGGTTATCGTCAATGTTACGAGGGGCGGCCCTTCCACCGGCCTGCCCACCCACGTCAGCCAGGGGGACGCGCAGCAAGCCCGCTGGGGCACCCACGGCGACCACCCCATCATCGTCCTGGCGGTCTCCACCACCCGGGAGTGCTTCGAGCTCACGGTCAAGGCCTTCTCGCTGGCGGAAAAATACCGGACCCCGGTGATCATCTTGAGCGATGAAGTGGTGGGCCACACCCGGGAGAAGCTCCTCCTGCCGCCGGAGACGCCCCTGGAGGTAGTGGACCGGGTGCGCCCGGATATGCCGCCGGAATGGTACCTCCCGTACGCCGATACCGCCAGCGGGGTGCCACCCATGGGCATCTTCGGGGACGGCTACCGCTACCACGTTACTGGCTTGATCCATGACGTGCGGGGCTATCCCACGGAACGCCCCGACGAGATCGTGCCTTTTTTGAACCGCTTGTTCCGCAAGATTACCCAGCACTTCCACGACATCCAGATGGTGCGGGAGGAGCAGACGGCGGACGCCGAGATCCTGGTGGTGGCCTATGGCTCGGTGGCCCGCAGCGCCCGGCGGGCGGTGATCGAGGCCCGGGAGCGGGGGATCAAGGCCGGACTGCTGCAACTCATCACCCTGTGGCCCTTTCCCCGGCGGCATCTGGAGCCACTGCTGCGCCAGGTGCGGGCCGCCCTGGTGCCGGAGCTCAATATGGGCCAGATGTCCCGGGAGGTGAAACGGGTCAACCAGGGGATAACCAGGGTGGAGACCTTGAACCGGATCGACGGCAATTTGATTACGCCGGGGGAGATTATGGAGCGGTTGCTGAAGATGTGACCTGGGGGTCGATTTTTTAAGATGAATTAGCGCGGCAAGCCGATACCCGAGAGCTAAAAATTTCCGAAGATGCAGATTGTAGAAAGGTTGGTGACATTTTAATTATCTGTGGGTTTTCATGTTAATTTGAAGGGGGAAGGATCATGGGAAAAATTGAGTCATTGATAGGTCATTTTATCAAGGAAATCGGTAATAGGATGGATATTGAATCATGGTCGAAAGAACAATTAATGACTAATAAATATTTTAACGCGAGATTAAAGGAAGCAATTGATGCAATAAGGGATAACTATGACTATAAATATGAAGTACGTTATAGTTTGAAAGATGGGAAAGGAGCTAATATAAATTGGGAATATTTATATGATTATTCTTTCCTAGATACTGGCAAGGTAGATATAGGCGATGGTTATTTTGATGAGCCAAATTACGTAAAAAATATAATTGCAGCTATTGAAGTTGAATGGTCGAATCGGGATAGAGAGATAATATATGATTTCAATAAGTTGTTAATATCTAAGGCGATTCTTAAAATTATTATATTTTATAAATCATCGATCGATGGAATGAAAATAATAAAAACCAAACTGATAGAATTTATTAGGCATTATGAACAAAAAAGAGATATTGATAGATATTTAATATGTTGTTCAAATGGCGAAAATAGGAAAATGAATATATTTTTAATTAATTATAATGGAGAATTATTAAAAGAATATAGATTACCAAATTGAAGATCAAGTGGCACAGGCCTCCGGCCTGTGTTTCAGCGGCTGGAAACCGGCACCGCTTACCGCGCAGGCTAAAGCCTGCGGCTGCCGAGGCAAAAGCTGGCCGCCGTAGGGGCGATCCGCTGGTTATCTGAGAAAAAGGAAAACCAAGCAAGATGAAATATAGGCTCAAAGAAACCAATTTATATCCAGTCATAAATAAATCCATTGATATTGAATGGGAAAAATTACGTCGTAATCAGATTATTCCTTGGAGCTTTTTAACTGCTGGTAAAATATTCCATTGCAATGATTTTTATGGAAATGAAATTAATTATCAAGGAGTAACCTTCGAAGGCTCCCCTCGTGAAGTCTTTTGGGGTCGTTATATTGAACCTTTTCTGGAGGACATCTCGTATAGAGCGATTGATCAAACGATCCAGCTTTGTAATGAAAAAGGGGAAAGCCTTAGAGAGCCATTGCTCGAGACAGCAAAATTGTTGAAGATAATGCTTAGAAAGACTTACAACTTAATGGCAGATGTTGATCAGCGGCTACGAGGCGGTGGATACCCTCAAAATGTAGAGAAACGGAAAGTCGATGTAGAAATTGCAGAGATGGATCGATTTATCGATGTGCGGGTGCAATCTGAGGTTGCGATGTGTAAGACAGCGTGGAAAATAAATGTTTTTTATAAAAATCAGCCATTTTTATTTTGGTTTATTACAATAATAGTTAGCATAGTTAGCGTTGCTATTGCAATAACAACAATACATTTTAGATGAAGCTAATAAAAATGACAAAGGAAATGAGTGGCACAGGCCTCCGGCCTGTGTTGCAGCGGCTGGAAACCGGCGCCGCTTACCGCGCAGGCTAAAGCCTGCGGCTGCCGAGGCGAAAGCTGACCGCCGTAGGGGCGATCCGCTGGATCGCCCGGGCGACCCGATCACAGGCTGGAAGCCTGTGCCACTGTCGCCCCTACTGAGAGCTAAAAATGGCCGAAGATGTCACCAAACTGATTCACAAATACCTGCGCCACGAAAAGAAGTTCCCCCATGTTTGGTGTCCGGGCTGCGGCAACGGCATCGTCCTAGGATCCCTGATTCGGGCCATTGACGCCACCGGCTTCACCAAGGATGAGATAGTCCTGGTTTCAGGCATCGGCTGTTCCGGGCGCATGAGCGTGTACGTGGATTTCAACACCCTGCACACCACGCATGGCCGGGCCCTGACCTTTGCCACCGGCGTCAAGCTGGCCAACCCCAAGCTCCAGGTCATCGTGGTCATGGGGGACGGCGATGCCACCGCCATCGGCGGCAACCATTTCATCCATGCGGCCCGGCGTAACCTGGACCTGACGGCCATTATCATTAATAACAATATCTATGGCATGACCGGCGGGCAATATTCTCCCACCACCCCTTACGGGGCCTGGGCGGCCACTGCTCCCTTCGGCCATATCGAACACGCCTTCTCCATCAGTGAGATGGCGGTGACCGCGGGCGCCGCCATGGTGGGCCGGGGCACGGTGTACCACGTCACCCTGCTGGACCAATTGATGGAACAGGCCATCAGGAAGGGGGGCTTTGCCGTGGTGGAGGTCATCAGCCATTGCCACACCCAGTTCGGCCTGAAAAACCTGAGGGGCGGCCCGGTGGAGATGATGCGGGCTCAGAAGGAGATGGCGGTGCGGGTGGAGAAGGCCAGGACCATGAGCCCGGAGGAACTGGCAGGCAAGATCACCATCGGCGTCCTGGTGGACCGCGACCTGCCTATCTATACCGAGGAATACCGGCGCATCCAGGTCGCGGCCCGGGCGGCGTTGCACGGGAAACTTTGAACTTTGAACTTTGAACTTTGAACTATGTCTAGTCGCTTTGAGATTCGCCTGGCCGGCTCCGGGGGCCAGGGGTTGGTGCTGGCGGGGGTGATCCTGGCGGAGGCCGCCGGGATTTATGACGGCAAATTCGTCTGCCAGACCCAGAGTTATGGCCCCGAAGCCCGGGGGGGCGCCTCCAAGGCGGAGGTGGTCATCAGTGACGCTGAAATCGATTATCCCAAGGCCATCCGGCCCGATGTGCTCCTGGCCCTGAACCAGAAGTCCCTGGACGCTTACCTGGGTGATCTGAAAGCGGAGGGGGTGCTCCTGGTGGACGCCGACCTGGTGCGGGAGGTGCCGGAGGCGGGCGCGCTGTCCATCCCCTTTACTCGCCTGGCCCGGGAGGCGGGCAGGGAATTGATGGCCAACATCGTGGCCTTGGGGGCCCTGGCGGCCATCACCGGGGCGGTCTCCCCCGAAGCTTTGAAGGCCGCGGTCCTGGCCCGGGTGCCAGCCGGCAGCCGTGAATTGAACGAGCGGGCCCTGGAGGCCGGACTGGCCGCGGGCGCCAAGATCTTGGCCGAGCAAGAGGCAACGCCTTCCGAAATCGGAATGGAAGATCAAGATTAACCGGTTATGCGGCAGAGCTTAAGTTGCTTAGTACCGATTTCATAAATCCAGTAACGTATTTATTAACAGCGGAAGCAAGTGATTAATTCCCCCTCACCCTAACCCTCTCCCCCATTGGGGGAGAGGGGATAAAGAGCCAACGCTTGGAATTCTCCCTCTCCCCCCGACGGGGGGAGAGGGCTGGGGAGAGGGGGGTGGACAAGAGACGTTACCATATTTAAGAAATCAAGGACTTAGAGAAAGCGAAGATCCAAATGCGCCCGAGGACGGAGTTTACTCTCAGTGACGGCTCGCCCCTCACCCCGCAGGAGCAGTTTGTCCTGAAGCAGGCGGCCGCCGGGGAGATCGCCGACCTGGAGCAGGAGTTCGACGGCGCGGAGGAAGGGCGGCTGGAAGGGCACCGATATTTCCCTTTTTACCTTTATCTGGTGGCAGTTCCAGAAGATTTGCGGCTGGATAATGACCATCATCGCCCTGGCTGCCGTTTATACCAGGCTTAAATAATAAATTTCCGAGAGTAAAAATGCTTAAAGAAGCCATTTACCAGGTGGTCCATGGGCAGGACTTGAATGAAGCGGAGATGACCCGGGCCATGGAGATTATTATGACCGGCGAGGCCACCGAGGCCCAGATCGGCTCCTTCATCACCGCGCTGCGCATGAAGGGGGAGACGGTGGCGGAGATCACCGCGGCGGCCCGGGTGATGCGGACTAGGGCCACCCGCATTCCCATCTCGGACGGCCTTATCGACCTGGACCGGGACGAAATCAACGTGGATCGGGAGACGGTGGTGGATACCTGCGGCACCGGCGGCGACGCCACCTCCACCTTCAATGTCTCCACCACCACCGCCTTCGTGGTGGCCGGGGCAGGGCTCAAGGTAGCCAAACACGGCAACCGGGCGGTCTCCTCCCGCTGCGGCTCCGCAGACGTCATCGAGGCCCTGGGGATCAATCTCTCCCTCACCCCGGAGCAGGTGGCCTGGTGCATCCTGGAGGTGGGCATCGGCTTTCTCTTCGCCCCGCAACTCCATGGGACCATGCGCTACGCCATCGGCCCGCGGCGGGAGATCGGCATCCGCACCATCTTCAATATCCTGGGGCCGCTCACCAATCCGGCCAACGCCAACGTCCAGGTGCTGGGGGTCTACGAGGCCCGGCTCACCGAGCCCCTGGCCCAGGTGCTGGGGAACCTGGGAGGCAAGAGCGCCTTTGTGGTCTACGGCGAAGGCTCCTATGACGAAATCAGCATCGTCGGTCCCACCCGGGTGAGCCAGCTCAAGGACGGAAAGGTGCGCACCTATAATATCGCGCCGGAGGACTTCGGCCTTAAACGGGCCAACCTGGCGCAGATCAAGGGCGGCGACGTCTTTGAAAACGCCCGCATCGTGCGCGCCGTGCTGGCAGGGGAGGGGGGGCCCCGGGAAGACATGGTGGCCCTGAACGCCGCCGCGGCATACATCGCCGCGGGTTTGAGCCAGGATTTTCCCCAGGGCCTCGAACTCGCCCGGCAGACCATTCACTCCGGCAAGGCCCTGGCGAAACTGGAGGACTTGATAGCTAAGAGCAAGAGCTTTGAGGAGTGAGGTGTAGGGTGCGTCTCACGCACCTCGTAATGGCGCGTGAGACGCGCCCTACGCCTGGTGCCGGGTTGGTGAGCCAGCAATCAGGGCGTAGGGGCAAGCCTGGGGTCGCCCGTGTGGGGTGGACACTGCCTACCAGATAAAGCTGAAGGCAGACCGCTGGCAGCTGATGGTTTAAGATTATGGATTTTCTGGCAAAAATCGTCGAGATGAAAAAGGTCGAGAGCCAGCGCTTGCGGGAAGCGGGGGGGCTTACGCAATTCCGGGCGGCCATTGGCCGGCGGCCGGCGTGTTTCAGCCTGCAAGCAGCCCTGGAGGGCCGCCCCGGCCCCGCCATCATTGCCGAAGTGAAGCGGGCTTCCCCCGGCAAAGGGGAGTTTGCCATGCACTGGGACCCGCGGGAGCTGGCCTTAAGCTACCAGGAGAACGGGGCGGCGGCCATCTCCGTGCTCACCGAGGTCTCCTTTTTTAAAGGCGATCCCGAATTCATCCGGAGCCTGCGCCCGCTGATCCGGCTGCCTATCCTGCGCAAGGATTTTATCCTGGAGGAGATTCAGGTTTACCAGAGCGCCGCCCTGGGGGCCGACGCCCTGCTGCTCATCGTCAGCCTCCTCAGCCCGGAGAGGCTCCGGGCCTTGCTGTCCTTGACCCATTCCCTGGGGTTGGAGGCCCTGGTGGAGGTGCACACCCCAGGGGAGATGGCCGCCGCCTTGGACGTAGGGGCCAGGGTGATCGGCATCAATTCCCGGGACTTGCGCTCCCTGCGAATGTTCCCGGACCGGCCTTTGGAGCTGGCGCTTCTGGTGCCGCCGGGGGTGACCCTGGTGGCCGCCTCGGGCCTGAAGACCCGGGCCGAGGTCGAAAGATACCAGGCCGCGGGCATCCGGGCCTTTCTCATTGGGGAGGCGCTGGTGATGCAAACCGACCCGGGGGCCAAGTTGCGGGAGTTCATGGGGAACGCCGGTTAAGGCAAGGCGGCGGGCACAGCCCGCCCTATGAAATGATAGAAAGAGAAGATTTTATCGGGCGGCCTGGCCGCCGGGTCATAAAAACATGGTTCGGATCAAAATCTGCGGCATTACCAATCCGGAAGACGCTCGGCTGGCGTCGGAGCTGGGAGCTGACGCCCTGGGGTTTATCTTTCATCCCGCCAGCCCCCGCCGGGTGGCGGCGGAGGCGGCCCGGGAGATCATCCGGCAACTGCCGCCCTTTGTCCTGAGCGTCGGGGTCTTTGTCGATGAAGAAGCCGCGGTGGTGCGGGACCTGGCTGCCCGGTTGGGCCTGGATTGGGTCCAGCTCCATGGCCGGGAATCGCCGGAGTACTGCCGCAGCCTGGGACTCCGGGTTGTCAAGGGGTTCCGGATCGAAGCAGAAAGCTCCCTGGGGGCCCTGGCAGAATACCGGGACGCGGTGCAGGCCTTTCTCCTGGACACCTATAAAGCCGGGCAGGCGGGGGGCACCGGGGAGACCTTCGACTGGCAACTGGCCCGGCGGGCGCAGGACTTCGGCGCCATCGTCCTGGCCGGCGGTCTGACCCCTGCCAATGTGGCCCAGGCCATCGAGGTGGCCCGGCCCCAGGCGGTGGACGTGGCCAGCGGGGTGGAGGCCGCCCCGGGGAAGAAGGACCCGGAGAAGTTGAGAGCCTTTTTTGAAAAGGTTAAAGGGGGTCAGTAATCAGTAGTCAGTAATCAGTAGTCAGTTATCAGTAGTCAGTTATCAGTAGTCAGTTATCAGTTATCAGTTATCAGTTATCAGTAATCAGTTATCAGCAATCGGTAATCGGTAATAAGGCGTATTAAGAGAGGGAATAATGAAGAATGCGCGTCACGCCCGAAGTTTCAGAGATTTACTGGTTTATCGCAAAGCTTTTGAAGTGGCCAAAAGAATCTTTGAAATATCAAGGAATTTTCCCAAAGAAGAGGTGTATTCCCTTACTGATCAGATTAAAAGAGCCTCCAGGTCTATAGGGGGACAAATCGCGGAGGCTTGGGGAAAAAGGCGTTATGAAAAACATTTTATCAGCAAATTAACGGATGCCGATGCGGAACAGATGGAAACCCAACATTGGCTTGATGTGGCTGCATCCTGTGGATATCTGTCAGGGGATGAAAAAGAAACTTTAGAGACCCAGCTTCAAGAAATCGGCCGAATGCTCAATGCCATGATGGCAAAAGCAAACTTATTTTGCAGACAGGATATTTTTATAATTCAAGAGGAAGAAAGCACGTTTATTCTTGAAAAAGACACTGATCACTGATCACTGATCACTGATCACTGGTTACTGCTACGAACAAAGGAGGCAAACTTGTTACCGGATCGGCATGGCAGATTTGGGCGGTATGGGGGCCGGTTTGTGCCGGAGACCCTGATGCCGGCCCTTTTGGAGTTGGAGGCGGCCTATCATCGGATCAGCAGGGAGCGGGAATTTCGGGAGGAGTTGTCCTGGTATCTCAAGGATTACGTGGGCCGGCCCACGCCCTTGTATCACGCCCGGCATCTGACCGAAGCCCTGGGAGGGCCGCAGATTTACATCAAGCGGGAGGACCTGGCCCATACCGGGGCCCACAAGATCAACAACACCCTGGGTCAGGGGCTTCTGGCCCGCCGCATGGGTAAAAAAAGGATCATTGCCGAAACCGGCGCCGGCCAGCACGGGGTGGCCACCGCCACGGTGGCCGCCTTGTTGGGGCTGGAGTGCGACATCTACATGGGCGTCGAGGATATCCGGCGGCAGCGCCTCAACGTGATCCGCATGCGTCTCCTGGGCTCCCGGGTGATCCCGGTGGAGTCCGGCAGCCGCACCCTTAAGGACGCCATGAACGACGCCATCCGGGATTGGGTCACCAACGTGCGCCACACCCATTATGTCCTGGGCTCCGTGGGCGGGCCGCACCCCTATCCCATGATCGTCCGGGACTTTCAAGCGGTCATCGGCCGGGAGGCCAAGGCTCAGTTGCACAGGCTTGCCGGCCGTCTGCCCCAGTGCCTGGTGGCCTGCGTGGGCGGTGGCAGCAACGCCATGGGCCTGTTTCATTCCTTTGTGGACGATCCGGTGCGCTTTATCGGGGTGGAGGCCGCGGGCCACGGCCTGAGCAGCGGGCAGCACTCCGCCACCCTGGTGGCCGGCAGCGTCGGGGTGCTGCACGGCGCCTTCAGTTATCTCTTGCAAGATCCATGGGGCAACATCCAGGAAGCCCATTCGCTGGCGCCGGGGCTGGATTACCCCGGGGTCGGCCCGGAGCACTCTTATTTCAAGGATTCAGGAAGGGCCGAATATGTGGCGATGAGCGATACAGAGGCCCTGGAAGGTTTCAAACTGCTGTCCCGGACCGAGGGCATTCTGCCGGCCCTGGAGAGCGCCCACGCGCTGGCCTATCTGCAGCAGCTGGCCCCCGAATATTCCCCGGCTGACCTGATTATCGTCAATCTCTCCGGCCGCGGGGACAAGGATGTCGAGGCGGTGGCCGAGGCCCTGGAGGTGTCCGGTGACGCGGATTGATCGGGTATTCAAGCGACTTAAGGCCAGGGGGGAGGGCGCCCTCATTCCCTTCATCACCGCCGGCGACCCGGATTTGGCCACCACCCGGGCCCTGGCCCTGGAGATGGCGGCCAGGGGCGCCGACCTGCTGGAGTTGGGGATTCCCTTTTCCGACCCCCTGGCGGACGGCCCCATCATCCAGGCGGCCAGCAACCGCGCACTGCGGATGGGGGTGCACCTTAAAGAGGTCTTGCAAGTGGCGGGGGCCTTGCGCCGTGAAACGGAAATACCGCTGATCCTAATGGGATATTACAATCCCATCCTGCAATACGGACTGGAGCGCACCGCCCAGGAGGCCGCGGCCCAGGGGGTGGACGGCTTCATCATCCCGGACCTGCCGCCGGAGGAGGCGGGACCCTGGCGGCTGGCCGCCGCCAAGGCCGGGGTGGCCGCTATCTTCCTGGCCTCCCCCACCAGCGGGGACGAGCGCATTCACAGGATTGGCCGGCTCACCCGGGGGTTTCTCTACTATGTTTCGGTGACCGGGATTACCGGGGCGAGGCGAGAGCTGCCGCCGGAGCTGATCGCGGCCCTGCGGCAAGTCCGCAGCCTGGTGAAATGCCCCCTGGCAGTGGGCTTCGGCATCTCCAGCCCGGAGCAAGTGGCGTGGCTGGCCCCCCACGTGGACGGGGTGGTGGTGGGCAGCGCCATCGTCCAGCGGGTGGCCAGGCTTAAGGGGCAGGAACTCATCAAAGAGGTGGGCGAGTTCATCGCCGCGCTCAAAGAGCCCCTGCGGGCGAAGTGAAAGACAAGAACTTGGGGAAGGGGGCCAGGGGCCGACGGCCCCTGGCCCCCTTCCCCAAACCCCATCCCCCAACCCCCATAAGAGGTCTGGGAATACGGGGCCTTCGGCCCTCAGGTGACCAATCCAAATTCATTTGGACTCTAGTTCACCGATGAATCGAGTTACACCATCTGCCTTGCCCGAAAACACTCTTGCAGTCGGCACGTCCATACCGGCTTTCTTAAATCTTGAGCGCACACGATCAAGTTGGTCTTCCCAGTATTTATCCAACAGTACAAAATCACAGTAAGCGATAGGAACGATGGCGTGAAATAAGTCAATCACTTGGTTCCTAGTGACATTTGTTCCTTTATCCACGATAAGGGCACGGACAAACTCTCGAAAAATAAACCTAGTATTTAGTTGCTTTAATTAGCGATATATGATAGGCTCTCGATTATGAGAGCGACTCAAATTCAATTGACGGATGATGACCGTAGGATTCTCGAATCCAGGATACGTAACAGTAAAACTGAACAGCGCCAGGTTCTGCGGGCTCGCATTATTTTGGCGGCGGCGCAGGGAGCAAAAACCAGCGGCATTGCCAAGGACTTGAAGGTTCGCCCCAACACCGTCAGCAAGTGGCGGACCCGCTTTGCCAGCGAAGGCCTGGCCGGTTTGGAAGATGCCCAAAGACCGGGGAAGCCCAGCAGCTACAGGCAGGACACGGAAAAACGGGTGCTGAGAAAACTGGACGAACCGCCTCCCGAAGGCTATGCCCGCTGGAACGGCAGGCTTCTGTCCGAAGCCTTGGGTGACGTTACCAAGCATCAGGTCTGGCGCATCCTGCGGCGCCATAACATCAGTCTTGAACGCCGCCGGAGCTGGTGCGTCAGCACCGATCCCGAGTTTGCCCGCAAGGCTGCGGACATTGTGGGACTTTACCTGGACCCGCCGGAGAACGCCGTGGTCATCTGTGTGGATGAAAAACCCCAGATTCAGGCCCTGGAAAGAGCGCAGGGATGGCTGAAACTTCCCAATGGCAAGACCTTGACGGGGTTCAGTCACGGTTACAAGCGGCATGGCACCACCACGTTATTTGCCGCCCTGGAAGTGACTACCGGTCAGGTAAAAGCCGGTCACTATAACCGACGGCGGCGGGTGGAATTTCTGGACTTCATGAACCAGATATTGGCTGACTATCCTGATCAGGAACTCCATGTGATTTTAGACAACCTCAATACCCATAAGCCCAAAAACGATATGTGGTTGAAGAGGCATCCCCAGGTTAAATTCCATTACACTCCAACTTCTGCCTCTTGGCTTAATCAAATCGAGGTTTGGTTCAGCATCCTCAGCCGCGGTGCCCTCAAAGGGGCTAATTTCACCTCCCCCCAACAAGTCAGGAAGGCTATCGATAAATTCGTCCAGGCTTACAATCCACAAGCCGCACCGTTTCAATGGCGGAAAAGGTATGTTTATCCCAAAGGCTTGGCTAATCGTATCTCTGATTTATGCAACTAAGTACTAGTTCCACGTTGAATGGGTGGGCCGGATGGCAAACGTTTGATAGCTGATTGAAATTCTGGATCGGCTGCATATCGTTCTCGCAGCGCTTCAATGCGATCCACACCTGTATCTGCCAAACCATCAAAGCGTGCGGAAACCTGACCCTGTATAACTTTGAATAGGTCATGGGCTGTAAAGGGATTAAGCAAATTTGGCTTCATTTGGCTGAACATTCTTAGGAGATCCAGGTCAAAATGAGGGGGGATAAGCTTACCGCCGGCAAGAAGATCATCTTCTCGTCGAATAACCTCACCGAAATCAACTTCTAAAAAGAAAATGTTGGGGAGAATTTTTTCAAGGAAGGTCTCCGCTTTGCTCGCCTGCTCTTCATCAGTTACTCTGGTGAACTCGGCCAAATTCAGCCAAGAGAGTGCGAGCGTACCATTCTGTTGTTTCAAAGCCACTGTCAAACGATCTGATAGCGCCTGTGATTCGGAGAACATACGCAATGCCCAATGGTCAAGGTAGACAGTTGGCGAAATATCACCCTGTCCTAGTTCTAAAATGTCATTTTTGGTAATCCTAAATTCAATCATATTCCAATTGACCCCTGAGCTACTGAATTTTTTAATATTGAAAACACAGAGATATTAAATTTCATTATAAATAACCGGAAATTAGCAGATCGTGGCCGATATGGCGAATGGCGAGGTCCCGGGCCTGGGGGGCATCCTGCAGATGAACGATTCCCTCACCCCCCAGGACGCCGGGGGCCTCACGGCCGCCCAGGAATTTAGGGGCGAAAAAGAAGTAGAACTGGTTCACTAATCTCTGCTGGAAGAATGACCCGAGGGTTTCGGCGCCGCCTTCCACCAGCAGGCTTTGCACCTGCTGCTGGCCCAGAAGTCTCATCAGGTCCGATAAGGGCACTCTCCTCGAATCCCGGGATTGGCCCCGGAAGACCAGGACTTCCGCTCCCAGTTCCTTCAGGGCCCTGATCTTTTGAGCGGGAGCCGCCGCGGTGCAGGCCACCCAGGTGGGGGCCGGCGACTCCAGGTGCAGGACACGGGAGGCCAGGGGAATCCGTAAGGTGCTGTCCAGGACGATGCGGATGGGGTCTGTGCCCCGGCGGGGCAGCCGGGTGGTGAGCTGGGGGTCGTCATTAAGGACGGTCTCGATGCCCACCAGGATGGCGTCCACCTGGTGGCGCAGGCGGTGTCCGAAGGCCCGGGCCGGCTCACCGGTGATCCACCGGCTCTGGCCGCCGGCGGTGGCGATCTTGCCATCCAGGGAGCAGGCGGCCTTGGCGATGACCCAGGGGCGCCCGCTCTCCAGCCAATGAAACCAGGCCTGGTTCAAACACCGGGCTTCTTTCGCCAGCAGTCCCACCTCCACCGTCAAACCCTGGGATTGGAGAGATTGGGCCCCGGCCCCTGCGACCCGGGGATTGGGGTCCCGGGTGGCGATGATTACCCGGGCCAGGCCAGCCGCCAGGATGGCCTCGGTGCACGGCGGGGTGCGGCCCTGGTGGTTGCAGGGCTCCAGGGTGACGTAAAGGTCGGCTCCCCTGGCCGTTTCGCCGGCCTGCCGCAGGGCCGCCACCTCGGCGTGGGCCGCGCCCGCCCGGCGGTGAAAGCCTCGCCCCACCACCCGGCCCTCTTTGACCACCACCGCGCCCACCATGGGATTGGGCGAGACCCAGCCAGCCCCTTTTGCCGCCAGACGCAGGGCCAGTTTCATATATGCGGGGTTAATTTCGGTCATTGGATAGTGAGAGTGGACTACTTTTAACCGCTTTTTTGGCCCCTCCCCTGATTTTAGCCAATACTTAATCGATCTTTTTCATCTCTATTAATAATTTGCTGTTGTTTCCGCTTATGAAATGTCCGCTGCATTAATTCGGGTTGGCTCTGGTCTACGGTAACAGAAAAAGTATAGTACTTGTGCTGAGTACACAAAACAGAAAACTTTAAACCCCCCCAAATAGCCCGCCTCAGGGGTCCGTTTGGACCATATGGTCAAGGTTTGCTTTTCCTCTGCCGTCAACTCGATTCGCACTGTCGGCCCTCTTCCCATGAGACAGATTATACCATCCATTCTAATTATAAAGCCTCACATTAGATTAGCGCCGCATGAGCCAAGTAGGGCGCGTCTTACGCGCCAAAGCTAGATCATGAAAGCGATTAATGGCGCGTAAGACGCGCCCTACGCTAAAGTTAGCGCCGTATAGAACCGTGTAAATGACATTTTATCGTGTTGACCTGTTCCGAAAAGTTGCGCTACCCCTAGACCCCCTGCCGCAGGCGCCGGGTGTCCCCCACCCGCACCGTGGTGCGGGCCAAATCGAAGTATTCCAGGAGGGGGATGGTAAATTTTCGGGAGGTCTGGGTGAGGTCCTTGAACTGCGGGACGGTGATCTCCCGGTTTTTTTTGAGGAAGTCCACCAATTGCCCCTTGATCTGATCGATGGCCTCCCGGTGAAAATAGAGGTCCTCTTTGACCTTGACCAGGCGGCCCTGGTTCAGAAGAAGGGTCAGGAGCTGCTTGAGCTTGTCCGGGGAAACCTCCAGGGAGGCGGCGGCTTCCTTGAGGGTGGGGGGCGAGAAGCCGCCCCCGCGGTAGAGGGCAGCCAGACGGTTGACGTGCTCCTCCTGATCGCCGGCCAGGGTGACCCGGTGCCCGCCCAGGCGTACCAGTTCTTTTTCCACCGCAATCTGACCCTGTTGCGCCAGGTCGTTGAGCAACTGGTTGAAGAGGCGCACCTCCATCTGGGGAGGCAAATGGCGGCGCAGCTCTTCCTTGGAGAACCCGGGTTTTAAGGGGTTATTGCGGTGGTAGGCGGCCAGGGTGCCGGTGATCTCTCCCTTCAGCTGGCTGGCGGTGGCGGCGAGGATATACCTCTCCTTCTCCGGGTCGTAATTGAGGGCTTGCCCCTGTTTGCTGAGGCGGAGCAACAGGGCCAACAGGTCGCCGGGGTCCCAGGGGAGAAGGGCTTCCAGCTCGCTGCGGCTAAGGCCGGCGGCCCCCGCCTCTTCCAGATAGAGGGGCAGGACCTCCTCCGGAACGCCCTTCTCCAGGATCTCCAGTCTGGCCAGCACCTCCGCCTGGCGCCGGCGGTGGCGGGGCGGATGCACGTGGAGGACCTGTCCGCCCCCCCAGGTGAAGGCCGGGGAGAAGCTGCGGATCACCAGGCGGTCGCCGGGTTTCAGGGCCAGGGACTCCCGCAGGAAAAATTGCACGTAGCCGGAGGCCCCCGGGGGCAGGTCATCGGCGTCCAGGAGGAGCGGCATGGCCAGGCGCTCGCTGGTGCCGGTATGGAGGCGCACCGCCTGGCGGTGCTTCAGGGGCCGCGGGGCACTGGCCAGGATTTCCAGAAAGGCGTCCAGGCGCCGCGTTGGCAGGAGGGCATCCGGCGGCGCCAGCACCATGCCTCGCTGCAATTCTTCCTTTTCCAGTCCCTGGAGGTTGACGGCGGTGCGGTTGCCGGCCTGGGCCTCCGCCACCGAATGGCCGTGAACCTGGAGACCCCGCACCCGGGCCTTGAACCCGGGGGGATAGACGGCCACCGCCTCTCCCACCCGCAGCCGGCCGGAGATGGCGGTGCCGGTGACCACGGTGCCGAAGCCCCGAATGGTGAAGACCCGGTCGATGGGCAGGCGGAAGATCCCCTTGACCGGTTTGGGCGGCACCCGCTCGGCCAGCTCCGCCAGGGTGGCCAGGAGCTCCTCCTGGCCGGCCCCGGTGACCGCGGAGAAGCGCACCATGGGCGCCCCCTCCAGGAAGGTGCCTTTGAGGGCCTCCCGCACCTCTTCTTCCACCAGTTCCAGCCAGTCTTCCTCCACCAGGTCGGTCTTGGTGAGGACCACCAGGCCTTGCTTCACCCGGAGCAACTGGCAGATCTCCAGGTGTTCCCTGGTCTGGGGCATGACCCCCTCATCCGCGGCGATGACCAGGGCCACCAGGTCCATGCCGGTGGCGCCGGCCACCATGTGGCGCACGAAGCGTTCGTGGCCGGGGACGTCGACAATCCCCAGATGCCGGCCATTGGGCAGGGCGAGGTCCGCAAATCCCAGTTCAATGGTGATGCCCCGCAGCTTTTCCTCTTTCAGGCGGTCCGGGTCCACCCCGGTGAGGGCCTTGATGAGGGAGCTCTTGCCGTGGTCGATGTGGCCGGCGGTGCCCAGGATGATGGGAGCGGTGGACATGGTTAATTCACAGAAGTGGCCATGGCTATCATTTCAGAGGAGGTTCCAGTCTATTAGTGGGATGGTATTCCAGACCACGTGTTTCCTGAATAGAACCGCATCTAGTTTGGCATAGCCTGGATAATCGGCGGCCCCAGTCCGCCCTAGAAAAGCCCCTCTTTCTATCATTTCATAGGGCGGGCTGTGCCCGCCGCTTCAACTAAAGCCCCAGCTCGGTGATCTTTTCCACCATAGCATAAATGCAGGAGAAAATCTTTTTCCTAACCACTGACCGGTGAGCAGCAATCACCGGACCCTGCCCCGGGCTCCTCACTCTGCATCTTCAAAATGCGCAGTTCCCGGCTCTGATCTTCGTTCAGATGGAAGATCTGTGACAGGGCATCGGTAACCGTGGGGTTGTCCTTCTCCTGGAGACGCAGGTGAAGTTCCAGGCGGCGGGGGGTCGTCACCGTAAGTCTGGCCACCAGTGGGCGCAGGTCCATGGTGCGGTCTTCCTTATTGGGGCGCCGCCGGATCGCCGGGAATTCCTTCCGGGCCAGAAATTCTTCGGCAGTTTGCCGGGAAAAGGTGTCTTCCGGGGTCTCCACCTGGTAAACCGCCATTTCCCGGCGGGGCGGAGGCAGCCGCTGGGGCAAGAGAATGGCGTCCAAAATCCGGAGGCCCGGCGGCAAGGCCCGGTTAAGGGTTTCCACCAGGAGCGCGGGCTCCAGGCTGGCCGACAGTTGCACGTCCAACGTTTCCTCCAGAGACTCCAACCCCACGGGCAGGGCGCCATGGAACGACACCCGGGGCAGGGGATGATAGCCGGCGGTATAGACCAGGGGCAGCCCGGAGCGGCGCAGGGTGCGATAAATGGCGGACACCAGCTCCAAATGGCTCAGCCAGCGGGCCTGGTCCAGCTTGCTATAAGTCAGCCGGTACCTTGACAAGAAAACCAAAAAAAGCGGCTGAGGGGACGCGGCAAGCGCTGCGGGGGAAGGAGTTGAGGGAGGTGTCGGCCGGAGGTCGGGTGGCTGCTGCAACCGCAGGGAGATCCTGTGCTGGTCGCAGACTCCGCACTCCTGGCAGCCGTCCTGGCGGCAGTCGGGAGTCTCCAGCCCCAAACGGGCGCGTTCCCGCTCCTGCAGCAGAAATTCCCGGCTGACGCCGCAGGACAGATGGTCCCAGGGCAGGACCTCATCCTGGTCCCGTTCCCGCAGATAAAAGTCCGGGTCCACCCCGCTCTCCTTGAAGGCCTGGCGCCAGTGTTCCAGGCGCAGGTGCTCGCTCCAGGCGTCGAGGCGGCAGCCCAGACGGTGGGCCGCCAGCAGCACGGGGGCCAGGCGCCGGTCTCCCCGGGAAAAGACGCCTTCCAGCCAGGCCTGGGATGCAGCGTTCCATTTCACCTGAACCTGCGGATGGCGCAGCCCGTCCTTGACCCGGTGCAGGCATTGCAGGTATTCCTCCAGACCCAGTTGACGCTCCCACTGGAAGGGGGTGTGGGCCTTGGGAATGAAGCTCCCCAGGCTGACGTTGAGCCGGGAGCGGCGGCTGCCGGCCCGGAGGATTTGCACCGCCAGCCGGGGGATGGCCTCCCGATCCGCAGCGCTCTCCTGGGGCAGTCCCAGCATAAAATAGAGTTTTAGCAGTCGCCAGCCCGCCGCGAAGGCCTGCCGGGCCGAGGCCAGGATGACCTCATCCGGCAGGTTCTTGTTAATTACCCGGCGAAGGCGGTCGCTGCCAGCCTCCGGGGCCAGGGTCAAGCCGGTGCGACGAACCCGTTGGATCTGCTCCATGATTTCCGGTGTCAGGGTATCGGCCCGCAGGGAAGGAAGCGAAATGGCCACCTGCCTTTGGGAGACCTGATCCATCAGTCCGGTGAGCAGCCAGGTGAGGGGACGGTAATCTCCGGCGCTCAGGGTCAGCAGGGAGATCTCTTCGTAGCCGGTGGCGGCCAGGGCCGTTTCGGCCCAGTCCAGGAGGTCGGCGGCCCGACGCTCCCGCACCGGACGATAGATCATACCCGCCTGGCAGTAACGGCAGCCCCGGGTGCAGCCCCGGGCGATCTCCAGGTTGAGGCGATCATGGATGATCTGGCAAAAGGGCACCAGCGCCTGAGGAGAAACGGATATGCGGTTGAGATCGTCCAGCACCCGCTTGTGGATGATCCGGCGCCGTCCCTGGGGGAGAATTTCTCGCAATCGCCCCTGTTCATCGAACTCCATGGGGAAGAAGGCAGGCACATAGACACCCTCTATCTCTTCCAGGGCCCGCCATAGCTCCCGGCGGCTGCCACGGCCAGCCTTCCAGGCCGAAACCTTCGCCGCCAGCTCCAGCAGCGCCTCTTCCCCGTCGCCCAGTAAAACGGCGTCCAGGAAGGGGGCCAGCGGCTCGGGGTTGAAACAGGCGGGGCCGCCGGCAATCACCACCGGATCCTCCGGACCGCGCTCCACCGCTTTCAGGGGCACCCCGCTTAGGTCCAACAGGTTGAGGAAGTTAGTGTAACCCAGCTCGTATTGCAGGCTCACCCCCAACAGGTCGAACGAGCCCAAAGGGGTGCCGGACTCCAGGCTGGCGAGGGGCCGGCCTCGAAGCCTAAGCTCGTATTCCAGGTCCGGAGCCGGGGCATAGGCCCGCTCCGCCCAGATAGTCTCTTCCCGGTTGAGGATGCCATAAAGCAGCCCCAGACCCAAATGTGACATGCCTACTTCGTAGAGGTCCGGAAAGAGCAGGGCCACCCGCAGGGAAACCCCCCGGGGGTCCTTGTGGACCGCGTTGATCTCCCCGCCCAAATAACGGGCCGGGCGCCGGACGCGGCTTAAGTAGGTGGGCTCGGACAAGGTCTGGAATCATCAATCCCCCCTCTTCCCCCCCCCTTTTTCAAAGGGGGATTTAGGAGGATTTCCTTTTGTATCTTAGGGCGATCCGCAGGGTCGCCAGACTTTATCTGTATTTATAACCTTTTACCCGCGTGGTCATCTTGCTGCGCCAGCGAGATGGCTTCATTAAGGTCCAGGCTGCCGTCGTAAAGGGCCCGGCCGGTGATGACCCCCACCACCCCCAGGGGCTCCAGGGGCAGGAGGGCTTCGATGTCCGCCAATGAGCTAACCCCGCCCGAGGCGATGACCGGCAGGTCCACCGCCTGGGCCAGGGCCCGGGTGGCTTCGATATTGACCCCCCGTTTCACCCCGTCCCGGGAGATGTCGGTATAGATCAGGGCCGCGGGCCGCAAGGGCTCCAGGGATTTAGCCACTTCCAGGGCGGTGCGGCGGCTGCTCTCGGTCCAGCCCTCCACCGCCAGCAAGCCGTCCCGGGCATCAAGGCCAATGGCGATCCGCCCGGCAAAGCGGGCGCAGGCCCGGGCCACCAGCTCCGGGTCCTTGAGGACCACGGTGCCCAGGATCAACCGGTCCAGCCCCAGGTCCAGGTAGAAGCTGATGGTCTCCAGGGTGCGGATGCCGCCCCCCAGCTCCATAGGGATGGTGAGATTTTCACGCAGGCGCCGGATGGCCTCCAGATTTTGGGGGCTGCCGGAAAAGGCCCCGTCCAGGTCCACCACGTGGAGCCAACGGGCCCCGGCCGCCTGCCACTTGAGGCCGGTGGCCACCGGGTCGTGGGAGAATACTGTCATCTCCTCGGCCCGGCCCTGGCGCAGGCGTACGCACTTGCCGCCTTTCAGGTCGATGGCCGGAATAATCAGCATATTAAAATTTTAACCCAACTGACTCATTACTTACAAGCCCGTTGAGGGATGGGTAGTGTATCAGTTTCCTATTGCAATTGTGACTCATTTATGATAAAGAATCTACATATAGGTTCACCTGACTTTTATGTGCTTGAAATATCTTGCAGGTGCAATAAAGTGATTGACAGAAAAATATAGGTGGTGGTATTGTCGATTTCGCTTAAGTGATTATTTTATAAGTTTAAGGGCACCCATAATTCAAAAGGAGATAATCATGAATGGCGAAAAAGGCAAGCCCGCAGGCGATCTGACTGTGCAGCGGGATTTCGAACAATCTCCAGATGCCATTTCGTTTTATTGTGACTATGCTCACGTCATTGGAACTGATAACGAAGTCGTAATGCAATTTTATGAGACTATTCCCGCGCCCCCGACCCGTGCAGGCAAAATTACAAAGGCGGTTTCTCTCTTAAGGGCGACAGTCACTTTCAGTCCTGTACATGCTAAACAATTTGGAAAAGCTTTGATTGAAAGAATAAGGGCGACAAAAAATGAAAGTAAGTGAGAATGTTATTGGCAATTTAAGGAAAATAATAAATTCTGTTCCAACTGGGGCCACTTCTTGTGAAGAAATTTTGGAACATTTAGAAAGAATTGGCATTGAATACCATGTGACTAAAACAGGGGACTTGGCATTAAAATATTGGCAACTTTTCCGCGGATTTGTTTCTGAAGAACACGCAGCCGTTATACGTGCAAACCGTTCTTCACCGCCGGAGGGGAATAGAATGGATTGGTTAAGCGAGAATCTTCAATTAATTCAGGAAAGATTTGCTGGTCAATGGATAGCTGTTGGGGATAACGAAATAATTTCCTCAGCTCCTACATTACCAGACCTCCTTGCTTTGATTGGCGACATAGATAAACCACTTGTAACTTTTATGCCATCAGAACCAATACTATGGACATTTACATATGGTATCCAAGGATTTTGAACGAACAATACGGTTCTATGAGGTCAAGGACAGCCATGGTAATTCAGTCATGGATCGGCATGGCAAATCAATGTGGTTCCCAATTGTGGAGGCAGTCTTATTAATCCCGGCAGGTGGTAGAGTTACCCTGTCATTATTATTTGATACTGGCGCTAATTTTACAACTCTTAGGGCAGACCTTTATCCTCTCTTGGGGTTGACTTCTTGGGATCAAGGAGTTTCGGTAGATACGGGTACAGGGGGTGGCAGGGCAACTGCTTACGAATATAATGGACAATTGGAAATATTCGGCAAAACCATTAACTGCCCTATTCATCTTTTGGCAACCCTCCAACCTCACCCACTTTTTTGTGGATTGCTTGGCAGGCATACCATTTTTGAACAATTTGGCTTTGGCTTTTGGGAAAAGACATGTGAATTACATGTGACTACTAATCCATAATATTAATCCGCCAAGCCTGCGATTTCCTCCAAACTCCAAACATGATCTGTGACCCCTGCTTCCATCGCGGGGGTTACTCTCAGGCTCTTATGGATTCTCCCGAAGTTATAGAACATGAAATGCAGGGAGACGGCGTGAGCCAGGTTCTCCACCTTCTTTGAAAAGGCATTAGTGAGGCGCTCGTTTCATTAAGGATGAACGCAGGCTAAAGCCTGCGGCTACCAGTTAAAGGCCAAAAGATGAAGAACATTTTTTATTAAAGGAAAATCTGAGACCTGACACTAGCTGAATTATTCAGATAAAGGTTAAGAAAGTGTCCGATTTGGCCCGTTTTCTTATCCTCCTGGGCGTCATCCTGGTAGTGCTGGGGTTGGCGTTGCTGCTGCTTCCCAGGATTCCCGGGCTGGGCAGGCTACCGGGGGACATCATCATCAAGCGGGAGAATTTCACCGTTTACTTCCCCCTGGGGACTTGCATCCTGGTAAGTCTCATTCTGAGCCTGATCTTCTGGCTCAGGCGGCGCTGATTTTACCGTAGGGCGCGTCTTAGGCGCCATTAATCCGTTCTCATGGTCTGGATTTGGCGCATAAGACGCGCCCTACCAGGACTTAGGCGGCGCTAATCTTGCCAGTCATGATTTCCCCTGTAGCCGCGATCACGACTTACTTGGGCCTCATCCCCTGGACAACGGCGGCCAGACGCCCTATCTTAAGGCAGGTCAGCGACTGGTGACGCATGTGCGCCGAATACCTTGTAAATTTCCCACCGGAAAAGTATACTGTGCGGCATCCCGCTGCCGGACCTGGATGCCAGGAAGAGCGGGTGATCCCCCGGGCTAGAACCGTGGGGGTTTGCAGGTGAACTAGATGGCGGAACTCCGTAAAGACCCCATCATCGGCCGCTGGGTAATCATCTCCACCGAACGCGGTAAGCGCCCCTATGATTTTGGGGTGGAACCGGAGGGGACCAAGGGCGGTTTTTGCCCCTTCGATCCGGGCAACGAACACACCACCCCCCCGGAGATCCTGGCCTATCGTGAGGATGGCAGCGCGCCCAACACTCCGGGCTGGCTGCTCCGGGTGGTGAACAACAAATTCCCGGCCCTGTCCATAGAAGAGGAGTTAGACCGCCGGGGCGAAGGCATGTTCGACAAGATGAACGGGTTCGGGACCCACGAAGTCATTATCGAAAGCCCTGATCACCAGGTAACCCTGGCCACCATTTCCCTGGAAGGCTTCTTCCGGGTGCTCACCGCCTTCCGGGACCGGATTGCCGCCTTGAGCGAGGACCCTCGCTTCAAATATGTCCTGATCTTCAAGAACCAGGGGCGAGCCGCCGGGGCCTCCCTGGAACACAGCCACAGCCAGCTCATCGGCCTCCCCATCGTACCGGAACTGGTCATGGAGGAGCTGAGCGGCGGCAAATTTTATTATAACTATAAGGAGCGCTGTGTCTTTTGCGACATGATCCGCCAGGAATTACAGCAGGGGGTGCGGGTGGTCCTGGAAAACACCGAATTCGTGGCCATCTCTCCCTTTGCTCCCCGCTCTCCCTTTGAGACCTGGATCCTGCCCAAGGCCCATCACTCCTCTTACGTGGATTTGAAGGAAGACTCCTTCCACCTGCTGGCTGAGGTCTTTTCCGAGACCCTGAAAAGCCTGGAAAAGGCACTGGGGAAGGTTCCTTATAATTTTATTCTGCACACCTCGCCCATTGGGGAGCCGGAGTTGGCCTATTACCACTGGCATTTCGAGATCATGCCCAAGCTTACCCTGATCGCCGGTTTCGAGTGGGGGTCGGGGTTTTACATCAATCCTACACCCCCGGAAGATGCAGCCCAGTATCTTCGCGAGGTGAAGCTGTAACCTGAGAGGGATAACAGATGCGTATCCTGATGGTTACCCCGGAAGCCAATCCCTTCGCCCACAGCGGCGGATTGGCGGAAGTGATCTCTGCCCTGGCCCAGACCCTGGTGAGCCTGGGACACGAGGTTGATGTGGTGCTGCCCCTCTACCGCCAGGTTCAGGAAACGGGCCGCCCCTTGACCTACACGGGCCATACCCTCTCTATCCCGCTCTCCTGGAAGAATTTGCCGGCAGAAATCTTTACCGCGGAGATGGAGCCCCATCTGAGGTTCTACTTCATCGCCCAGGACGCCCTGTTCAACCGGAATGGCCTCTACGGCACCTCCTACGGCAATTTCGAGGATAATGCGGAACGCTTCATCTTCTTCAGCCGGGCGGTGGTGGAGATGATGGAGGCCCTGGAGATGGATTGCGACATCTGCCATTGCCACGAATGGCAGACCGGCCTGGTGCCCGTCTATCTGCGAACCCTTTACGGCGAGCGGCCGCGGTTCCAGCGGATGGCCACGGTCTACACGGTCCATAACGTGGGCTACCAGGGCCTTTTTTCTTCCTATGACCTGCCTCTCACCGGCCTGGGGTGGGAGCTGCTCTCCCCCAAGGCCCTGGAATTTTATGGCCATCTCAACTTTATGAAAGGCGGTTTGGTGTTCGCCGATCTCCTCAATACGGTAAGCAGCAGGTACCGGGAAGAGATCCAGACTCCGGAATATGGTTTTGGGCTGGAGGGCCTCTTCCAGGAACGGGCCCGGGAGCTTTACGGCATCCTGGAAGGGGTCGACTATCTTCGCTGGGATCCCGGCCAGGATACCTTCCTGGAGGCCCCCTACGACCGGGAGCACCTGGATGGAAAAAAGGCCTGCAAGATCGCCCTGGAAAAGCGCTTCGGCCTAAACCTGCAGCCGGACATGCCCTTATTGGGCATGACCACCCGGTTTTTTGAGCGCAAGGGCATCGACCTGGTGGAGCAAATCCTGGATGACTTGATGGCCCTGCCGGTTGGCTTCGTTATCCAGGGTACCGGGGAAGAGCGTCACCAATATCTGCTTCGTGAGATCGCTAACCGCTATCCCGAGAAGATGGGCCTGGATATCGGTTACTCGGAAGAACTGACGCACCAGATTATCGCCGGGACCGACATCTTTCTCATGCCCTCCCGCTTCGAGCCCTGTGGCCTGGACCAGCTCTACTGTCTGCGTTATGGCACCATTCCGGTGGTGCGGGCTACCGGCGGCCTGGATGAGACGATCCAGGAATACGATCCCCAAAGCGGAGCGGGCACCGGCTTTAAGTTCTCGGGCTATACCCCGGCGGAACTCATGGTTGCGGTACGGCGGGCCCTGGCCCTTTATCAAAACCGGCCGGCCTGGGAGGCGTTGATGCGACAGAACATGGCCCTGGACTATTCCTGGATTAATACCGCGGGCCCCAAGTATGAAGAGCTGTACCGTCTCGCCGTGGAAAAACGGCAGCGCTTGTTAGGAGGGTAAATTTCCATGATTTCGGAGCGCGCTGCCTTCTTGACCCAGATGGTGGAGGTGTTCACTTCCACCGTCAGTTTTGGGGAGCGGCTCAACAATATGGTCCATCTTCTGGCCCGTCACCTGAATTTGGATCTGGCCCTCTATTTTGGTCTGGATAAGGCCAGGGAGACCCTGGTTCTAAATATCAGCAGCCAGGGACCCGTGGCGCCGCAGCAGCGCCTGGAATTTGCCTTGGGGGCCGGTCTGGTGGGGAAGACGGCCGTCAGCCGCAAGTACCGGGTAGTCCATCGGTATCAGCCGGGGGTCGCCGAGGTCAACGCCGTCCTGGAGAAGTTAACCCCTGCCTATCAAACCCTGGCCGCCTTCCCGGTGTCCGACGACAATTTTCTCTATGGCGTTTTGCTGCTGATGGACCGTGAAGATCGGCCCATCACCCCGACGGAGCGCCAGAACATTCAACTGGTCTGCCTGATGTTGGCGGGCACCCTGCGCCAGGCCATCGTCCAGGAGGACGCCAAGAAGCGCATCGCCGAACTCTCGGTGCTCTTCGAGGTGGGCAAGGCCCTTAGCTCCACGGTGGATCTGGATGAACTTCTGGAGCGCATCGTCAGCACCACCGCCAAGGTGATCACCGCTCGGGGTGCGGCCCTGGACATCATTGACAGCGGCACCGGGGAGATCAGGGTTTCTTCCCGTTACGGCAGCATCCCGCATGAATGCCCACCCTTCTCCCTATATCCCCCTGAAACCGGCGGGGCCGGGGAGCCCCCCCACTTAGAAGGGCATGCCCTTAACGCCGAAGGCCGCACCCACTATTTCCTGGCGGTGCCCCTGACCTTCAAAGGGCGACTTCGGGGCACCTTATGCGTCTATGACAAGTTGGTCCCCGGCGGCCAATTCACCTCCTTCGATCCGGAAAACCGCCAGCTTCTCTATACCATGGCTGGGGTGGTGGTCAATGCCATCGAAAACGCCCTCACGTACCAGCAGGTGGAGAGCCTGGCCGAGAAAAACGAACGCATGGTGCGGAACCTTACCACCCTGCAGGAGATCTCCCAGGTCTTGCTCTCCACCGTACAGCAGGACCGGCTGCTGGAGATCGTCCTCCAGGGGCTAACCCTGAAGCAGGGTTTGGGCTTTGCCCGGGCCATCGTCTTCATGGTGGATGAAGAAACCCAGACCCTGAAAGGGATCAAAGGGGCCCGCCGGGTCGACGAGCCGTCCCTGAGTTTCCGGGCCCTGCTGGCGTCGCCGCCGGATCCCATTGCGGTGGACGATTGGGAGATCCCCATCCGACCCGACCAGGGTCCCCTGGCCCTGACGGTGCTCCGGAAACAACCCTTCCATCACCGCGGCAAGGAGCCCGGCGTGCCCGCTTCCCTGTTGGAAAAATACGCCCCGGGAGAATTTTTCGTCGTCCCTCTGGTAGTGAAAGACCGGGCCACCGGGGTGATCGTGGTCGACAACGAGGATTCCGGGCGCCCATTGGAGGCGGAGCCCTTGCACGTATTGCAGATGTTCGCCAACGAGGCGGCCCTGGTCCTGGAAAATGCCCGCCTCTATTCCACCATCGAAGCCAACAATCGGGAGCTGCTCCTCATTCGGGAACGGATGCTGGAATCGGACCGGCTGGCGGCTTTGAGCAGCCTGGCCTCCGGTATGGCCCACGAAATCCGCAATCCCCTGGTATCCATCGGCGGCTTCGCCCGGCGCATCGGCAAGCTGGTGGATGTCAACTCCCCCCTGCATGGCTACGTGGAGGTCATCCAGGAGGAGGTGAGCCGCCTGGAGAAGCTCTTGCGTGAGATCCTGGATTTCACCGGGGAAAACCTCTCCTATTACGGGGACTACGAACTTTCCAAGCTCATCGAGGACACCCTTATCCTGGTGCAGCGGGATCTGGACGCCGGCAAGATCATGGTGGTCAAGGAATTCACCCCCATGCCCCGGCTTCATTGCGATGACCGGCAGTTAAAACAGGTCTTTTATAATCTCCTTCAGAACTCCGTCCAGGCCATGCCCCACGGCGGCACCCTAACCATCCGCACTCATCAGGTGGAACGGTCCGACGGCCTCTATGAGGCGGCGGCCATCAGCGACACCGGCGGCGGCATTCCCCTGGAGGTGCTCCACAATATCTTTAACCCGTTTTTCTCCACCAAAGACTACGGCACCGGCCTGGGGCTGGCCATCGCCCAGCGCATCGTTTCCCGGCACTACGGCCAGATAGAGGTCAATAACGAAATGGGCAAAGGGGTGACCTTCCTCGTGACCTTTCCGGTGGCCAAATATTGTCTGGTGAAGGAGACGGCCCAGGAGGCGGTTTCGGAGGGCGACTCGATGACATCTAGTGGAGGACGGCGATGAAAAAGATCCTGGTGGCTGACGATGAAATGAGCATTCGCCTCCTTTATAGCGAAGAACTCAAAGAGGAAGGCTACGAGGTCTACATGGCCAGCAATGGGAGGGAAGCCCTGGAAATGGTGGAGAAGATCCCCCTGGATCTGGTGATCCTGGATATCAAGATGCCGGAGATGGACGGCATCGAGGCCCTCAGGCAAATCAAGGAGAAGCGGCCGGACCTGCCGGTGGTGCTTAGCACCGCCTACGGCGAATACCGCCAGGATTTCGCCACCTGGGCCTCGGATGAATATCTGGTAAAATCCTCGGACCTGGAAGATCTAAAAGCGGTGGTTAGGCGCCACCTGAAAGAACCGAGTGAAGAGAGGCCTTCGTGAATAGAATCAAAACGGTCCTGTTCGTTATCCTGATCGTTATTCTATTGGACTTCGCTCTGGAGAACCGCGGTTCGACCCTAGAGCTGAAACTCTTCAGATTCACCCTGGGGCAGGCGCCCACTTTCCTCCTGGCCTACGCCAGCGTGGCGGTGGGGCTGGTGCTGGGCTGGGTGGGCCACGTGTTCCGGGTAAGAAATAAACGGCGCCGGGCCGCCCGGGCGCCGGCCCAGGAAGAGCAGGCCCCGCCGGGCCCCCAGACCCAGGACCCGGCGCGCTAAGGCAGTTAACTGAATTAGCGCCGCAGGCGTCTCCTTTCGATTTCCTCCTGGACTTCCTTGGGGTTGGCCAGCCCGAACCAGAACATCTCCGGCCCGCCGGATTTATTCCCGATGACGAGATTGCCCACCCGCAGGATCGATTGGGTGAGCCCCCGGCGCAACAGGACGTCCCCCAGGTTCTCCCAGGTGATTTCCTGCTGCCGGGGCGACGGCCAGCGCCACCGCGTCGCCAGCCCCCGCGGGCTGAGGCGGTACTCCCGGCCCAACTTCAGATAGACTACCAGGGCGATGAGGACCAGGCCCAGGAGCGTGCCCACCGCCACGGAAAAATGGAACACCCCGAAAATCCAGACATCGGGGTTGAGCCGCGGTCCCAGCAGGAAGATGACAATGGCCACATAATACACAAAAAAGGCCCGGCCGCAGGGAACCAGGATTTCCTCCGGGGCAGGCATCATTTCTTTTCCCGCCATTTTCACCCACCTCTAATCCCAATTTCCTACACAGGCGGGGCGCCTACGCTACCTAGACTTAGTAGCCTGGGCCTCTGGCCGGTGGATCAGTTTACCTCATCAATGAACCACGCGAAAGTCCGCCAGGTCGCCCTGGTAGGGTTGCCAGTCGATTTCCAGGTGATCCACGTAAGCATAGGGCGGACCCTGGCGGCACCAGGCCAGCAGTTTCTCCAGCGCTGGCCGCTCACCTTCGAAGAGGGCCTCCACCCGGCCATCCGCCAGGTTCCTGACCCAGCCCGCCAGACCCAAGGCCCTGGCCTCGTCCCGGGTGGCGGCCCGGAAGAAGACCCCCTGTACCCGGCCCTCAATCACGACGTGGAGTCGCGCCTTGTCCGCCATCATGACCTCCTGCCGATCAGTTCTGCAAAGGCCGACTCATCCAGGAGGGGCACCCCCAGCTCCGCCGCTTTGGCGTACTTGCTGCCCGGATCAGCCCCCATCACCACGTAGTCGGTCTTGGCGGACACCGAGGAACTCACCTTGCCGCCCCGGGCGGTCACCTGGGCCTTGGCCTCCTCCCGTGAGATATGGGCCAGACTCCCGGTAAAGACGAAGGTTTTGCCCGCCAGGGGGCCGGTCGCCGGCGCCTCCGGCGGCAGCTCCTTCACTTCGTCCTCCTTAAGCTGCCGCAACAGCTCCAGGTGCCGGGGAAGGTCAAAATATTCCCGGATGCTGGCGGCCACCTGCTCCCCCACCCCTTCTACCTGCAGCAGCTCGTCCCTGGAGGCGTTTATCAAGCCCTCCAGGCTCTGGAAGTGGCGGGCCAGGATCCGGGCGGTAGCCTCCCCCACGTAACGGATCCCCAAAGCGTTGATCAACCGGTGCAAAGGAACCAGTTTGCTCCGCCGGATGGCTTCGATGATATTCTGGGCCGATTTTTCCGCGAAGCGCTCCAGGGGAAGGAGGTCGCCTTCAGTCAGGCGGTACAGGTCGCTGACCTCCCGCACCAGGCCCGCGGACACCAACTGCCGGATAACCTTTTCCCCCAGGCCGTCGATATCCATGGCCCCTTTGGAGGCGAAATGCATGATGGCCCGGGTCTGGGCCCCGAAGCAATCGCGGTTGGGGCAGCGGGTCACCTTCTCGCCCGGGGGCCGCACCAGGGGGGTTCCGCAGGCCGGGCAGAGCTTGGGCATCTGAAATGGTTTCTCCTGGCCGGTACGGCGCTCGCTGATGACCTTGACCACCTCAGGGATGACGTCGCCGGCCCGCTGGACCAGCACCCAATCACCAACCCGCACGTCCTTGCGAGCCACTTCGTCTTCGTTGTGCAGGGTGGCCCGGCTGACGGTGACCCCGCCCAGCGCAACCGGCTCCATCACCGCCATGGGGGTGACCGCGCCGGTGCGCCCGACGTTGACCACGATGTCCAGCACCCGGGTAGTCTCCTGGATGGCCGCAAACTTGTAGGCCAGGGCCCAGCGGGGACTGCGGGCCTTGGCGCCCAACCTCTCCTGCAGGGAGAGGGAGTCCACCTTGATCACCATGCCGTCGATTTCGTAAGGCAAGCCGTGGCGTTGCTGCTCCAGCCGGTGGTGGTAGGCGATGGCCGCATCGATCCCCTCACCCCGCTCGATGAGCGGCGAGACCCGAAACCCCCAGGTTTTCAAGGTCTGCAGCACTTCCCAGTGGGACGCGAAACTGTGGCCCCGCACCTCGCCCACCCCGTAACAGAAGATCTTCAGGGGGCGGGCCGCGGTGATGCTGGGGTCCAGTTGGCGCAGGGAGCCCGCCGCGGCGTTGCGGGGGTTGGCAAAAGCCGGCTCGCCCTGGGACAGGCGCTGCTCATTGAGCTTCTTGAACTCACTCAGATCCATGTAGACTTCCCCCCGGACCTCCAGCAGTTCCGGGGCCGGCTCTTCCCGGGTGAGGATTTGCAAGGGGATGGTATGGATGGTCTTCAGATTCTGGGTGACGTTTTCCCCCCGAACCCCGTCGCCCCGGGTAGAGCCCACGCGGAAGCGCCCCTGTTCATAGACCAGTTCAATGGCGCAGCCATCCATCTTGGGCTCCAGGACGTATTGGAGTGTCTCGCGGCTGCGCAGAAAGCGCTGCAGGCGCTCCTCGAACTCCCGCACCTCGGCCTCACTGAAGGCATCTTCCAGGGAGATCATCGGCAGCCGGTGGCGCACCGTCTCGAACTTTTCCAGGGGCGCGGCCCCCACCCGCTGGCTGGGGGAATCCGGGGTCAGCAACCGGGGATAGCGCTCCTCCAGTCCGACGAGCTTCTGGAGAAGACGGTCGAATTCCGCATCGGAGATTACCGGGTCATCCAGGACATAGTAGCGGTAATTGTGGTAATTGATCTGCTCCCGGAGCTCCTGCACCCGGGCCACGACTTCCTGGGGGATGTCTTTCTGCGCCATGGCCGCCCTCTTTGAGGAATATGATAGGAAGTTTTCCCCGGCTTGGCAAGGCGGAATCGGAGGCTGGCCAGTCTTGACAGGCGGTCTCCCTCCGCATAAAACATGGAGGGCGGAACCTTTCGCCAAACCAAATGTGTAGGGTGGGCACTGCCCACCAAAACGTAGGGGCAACCCGACGATCGGGAGAAGCCAGTGTATTGGGACCGGACCATTGAGACCCTCGAGCGCGCCGCTTTGCAGGAACTGCAGCTGCAGCGCCTGCGGCAGACGGTCAGCCGGGCGGCCCGCAGCCCCTTTTATGGCGAGCGCCTGGCCCGGGCCGGGGTGAGGCCGGAGTGGATCAACAGCCTCGAAGATATTCGCCGGATTCCCTTCACCAGCAAGGACGACCTGCGGGCCCGGGGCCGGGACCTGCTCAGCGTCCCCCAGACGGAAATTGTCCGGCTGCACGCCTCTTCGGGCACCACCGGTCAGGCCACCGTGATCTATTACACCCGCCGGGATATCGAGACCTGGGCCGATCTGGTGGCCCGCTCCATGTACATGACCGGGGTGCGGCCGGGGGACGTCTTCCAGAATATGATGGGCTACGGCCTGTTCACCGGGGGCCTGGGGTTCCACTACGGCGGCGAGCGGCTGGGGGCCCTCACCATTCCGGCCGGCGCCGGGAACAGCGCCCGGCAGATCCAACTCTTGCAGCAGTTCGGGGCCACCGTCATCCATATCATCCCCAGCTTCGCCCTGTATCTTTTGAAAAGCTTCGCCGAGCACGGCCTGGACCCTCGCGACCTGCCCCTCAGGATCGCCTTCATCGGGGCCGAACCCCATTCGGAGTATATGCGGCGGCGCATCGAGACGGCCTACGGCCTCAAGGCCTACAACTCCTATGGCCTCTCGGAGATGAACGGCCCGGGGGTGGCCTTCGAATGCCCGGAACAGAACGGCATGCACCTCTGGGAGGACGCCTTCCTGCTGGAAGTGGTGCACCCCCAGACCCTGGAGCCCCTGGGGCCCGGGGAGATGGGAGAGCTGGTATTCACCAACCTCAGCCGCGAGGGTATGCCCCTGCTGCGTTACCGCACCCGGGACCTGGCTTCTTATGAAGAGGACCCCTGTCCCTGCGGCCGGGCCTTCCGGCGTCTTTCCCGCATCCAGGGCCGCACCGACGACATGCTCATCGTTAAAGGGGTCAACATCTTTCCCCTGCAGATCGACCGGGTGCTGATGGCTATGCCGGAAGTGGGCAGCCACTACCTGGTGGAGGTGACCCGGGAGGAGTTCAACGACCTGCTGCACGTCAAGGTGGAAGTGCAGGCCAATTTTTTTCAAGAGGACCTCAAGTACTTGAGCGGCCTAAAGAAACGCATCACCGAGGCCCTGAGGAGCGAGCTCCTGGTAACCCCCCGGGTGGAGCTGGTGGAGCCCCACAGCCTGCCTCGCAGCGAAGGCAAGGCCCAGCGGGTGGTGGATAAACGTCCCAAATAGAGGAGTATGAGAGCAGTAGTGTCGGGCAACAAAATTGCATGGAGAAGATTACACTATCTCACAGTTAAACTCTAGACCATTGTAATTTCAGCGATATCAACATATTATACCGATGCTCACTAAATCTCCTCTCCCCCCCGCCGTAGGGGGGGGTCGGGTGGGGCAGGCGTCCCTGCCTGCCCTGGTTGGCGGGCACGGAGGCCCGCCTCACCTACCGGCGAGGGAATTTTTTGTAAGGGATAGGGTGAAGGGTGGCTTCGCATGGTTTTGCGTAGGGGCGGACCCAGGTGTCCGCCCTGTAGGGGCGGGTTTAAAACCCGCCCCTACAAGACAGTCCATACCCCCCCCTAACCCTCTCCCCCAAAGGGGGGAGAGGTAAATAGCTTGTAAATTCCATGAATTGACTATCTAGTGGGCATACCTAAGTTCAAACAAATCCCTACTGCCTGTCTAATAGCAAAAACCTTACCGGAGACTACTGTACCGCCGCCCCTCCTGACCGCCTAAGTTGACATCCCGGGGAGCGGATGGTAAAAATTTGGGGCAGGAGGGATGGCCGAGTGGTTTAAGGCGGCGGTCTTGAAAACCGCAGACCTATAGGGGTCCGGGAGTTCGAATCTCTCTCCCTCCGCCAGGTAAGGCTTCTGTTTTCTGTTTTCAGTTTTCAGTTTTCTGTAAATTCAAGGAAAATATTAAAGATTAAATGCAGCATTTATCGCCTTTCCCCCTGTCGTAGGGGCGGGGTTTCCCCGCCCGGGCGGCGAGATGCCGCCCCTACCGGCGAAGGGAGAGGGTTAGGGGGGGGCAATTTAATCTCTTTTCCGCTCCTATTAATAACAGCTTATAGTAAATCGCCGTCGGTATTTAATCTTAACTTAGGTTCTCAGAACGACATCTGAAAACAGAAAACAGGAAATAGAAAACAGAAAACAATCCTTGCAGGTCCGGAGAGATGACCGAGAGGCCTAAGGTGCTCGCCTGCTAAGCGAGTGTGGGGGGAAACCTCCACCGAGGGTTCGAATCCCTCTCTCTCCGCCATTTTTTTTATGCCGTAGGGCGTGTCTTAGGCGCCCTTAATCAGTTCTCATGATCTGGATTGGGCGCGTAAGACGCGCCCGGCCAGGGCTCCGGCGCCGCTAATTCCTTTCAGGTTTCCGGAGCATAATTGGATTTTCGCAGAGTCTCTCAAGTTGCTCTACAACGCCAACAACAAACACAGACAGAAAACAGAAAACAGTTCACAATGAGCGATTGGTTTAACCCTTCCTCCGGGGAGACGGTAGCGCTGCTGGGGTTCGTCCTGTGGCTGGCCCACAAATTGATGCGGCGCCGTGCCGGGAAAGACCGCAGACCGGCCCGGGGCCTCTATCTGGCGTGGCTGCGCTGGGGGGACCTGGCCGCTTTTCTCGCAATGCTGGCGGGGCTGGCGCTCATGTGGTCCTCCCATCCAGCGCCATGAGCGGCTGCTAGCCCAGGCCTCCAGACCTAAACCCTTTGCTTCGCCCCATCTGGCAGAAAAAAACGATTAAATTCCCCCTCACCCGGTGTCGTCCCCCATCGGGGGAGAGGGGATAAATGCTGCATTTAATCATTAATAATTTCCTTGAATTTAGACAAGGGCATGGAAAAATAAACCAAAGGCGTAACCTCGAGGTTACGCCTTAATTAATCAACTGGTGCCGAAGCGGGGATTTGAACCCCGACGGGGAAACCCCCACTGGACCCTGAACCCAGCGCGTCTACCAGTTCCGCCACTTCGGCCTGATGCCAGGCTCCTGCCTGGCGTTTTTCGAATAATTAATTTATTATAACCAATTAGGCTTGTCAAGGTGGCCCACTCTACCTTAGTTCCCCTCCCCGGAGGAATAGTGGCTGTTTAGCGCTTCGGGGGGAATTCTGGAAGACGACGCCGGGCAGGGAGCTCAGGGAGATTGCTTCGGGCAAATTATGGCCCCGGGAGAGCGTTTGGGGGCGGTTCGTTTTGCGGCCAGGCAAAAGGCCGGATTTTCAACCAAAACTAACAACTTTAGGGATGCGTTCCGGCAAACCTGAAACGAAACCCAGGGCAGAGGAGGCAGGGGTGAGGATCATTGAGGATCTCCCTCCGGGGGAATCGCCCTTTGGGCTTACGGTGGTCACCATCGGCAATTTCGACGGGGTCCATCTGGGACACCAGGCCATCCTGGGCCGGGTTTGCCGACGGGCTCGGGAATTGGGGGGCCAGGCGGTGGCCGTCACCTTCGATCCCCATCCCCTGAAGCTGCTGCGGCCGGAGATGGATCTGCCGCTGCTCACCACCCCGGCGCAGAAACTGGAACTCCTTAGGGGCTGCGGACTGGACGCGGTGGTGGTCCTGCCCTTTACCCGGGAATTTGCCGCCCTGTCGGCCCGGGATTTTGTTAGCGGGTATTTCTGTGAGCGGCTGCGGGTGCGGGAAGTGGTGATCGGCCACGACTACTGCTTCGGGCGAGGCCGGGAAGGCAATGTCGACCTCCTCAGAGAGATGGGCAAGGTCTGCGGGTTCACGGTCCAGGTGGTGTGGGCCGTGGAGAGTGACGAGGCGGTGGTGAGCAGCTCATTGATCCGGGCTCTGCTGCGTCTGGGGAAAGTGGAGGAGGCCCGCCGCCTCCTGGGACGTCCATACGAGGTGGTGGGACAGGTGGTCCGGGGCAAAGGCCGGGGGGCCAAACTCCTGGGAGTGCCCACCGCCAATATCCGCCCGCTGAACGAACTGCTGCCCGCTTCGGGCATCTACGCGGTCCGGGTGCGGTGGGGGGCGGAAATCCTGCCCGGGGTGGCCAACATCGGCACCTGCCCCACCTTCGACGGCTGCGAATTCTCCCTGGAAGTGCACCTGTTGGAATTCGACGGCGACCTGTACGGCGAGGACCTGGGGGTGGATTTCGTGGCCCGCCTGCGGGAAGAGCGGCGCTTCCCCTCGGTTGAGGCCCTGGCCGCCCAGATCCATGCCGATATAGCCGCAGCCCGGCAATTTCTGTAAATTACCGGTAGTGTCCGGCAACAAGATTGCGCGGAGAAACTTATACTTAGTCGCACGGCCTGGGTGAGGCCGGGGAGCCGGCGGCTCATCGAATCATAGAAGAGCGGCTCGGGCGATTATTGCCTGGAGCCCTATCTGGACCACTGCACCAAGTGCAGCCGAAATTTCTGCAGCTTCCCCGCCGGGGACCTCGACGGCCTTTGCGGCGGCTGGGCCTGAGACCTGGAAATTACGGCGGCCGCAGAGGCTGCTAGCGCTGCCTCTACCAGAAACACGCTTGACTTCCGCCAGCAAATTTAATAAAAACAAGGCTTGAGCGGGCATAGCTCAGCTGGTAGAGTACAAGCTTCCCAAGCTTGGTGTCGCGGGTTCGAATCCCGTTGCCCGCTCCAGCCCGGGGGCGAGCAGGCGTTAAGGGGCCTGATCGTTTTGCCGGGGGACCCGCTTCCCCCATCGAGGTGGCCGGCGAAAAGGGGCAGGATGGCCGGTTTACTTTGAGGGCGGAGTTGAGTAGTTGCTCTGGGGCGCCCCGAGATTAAACAACGTCTTGGAATTTCCCGGAAGTGGGCTACAGGCCCACTTTTTTTGTGACGGCAGTTGGGAAGCGAGATAGCAAATGGGACCAATCGCGCCAGGTGAATATTTCTGGCTCATCGGACTAGGGGTGGCGGTGGGGATTTTCGGCACCCTCATCGGCGCGGGGGGCGGCTTTTTGTTGATGCCGCTGCTCCTGCTGCTGCATCCCCAGGCAAGCCCTGACCAACTTACGGCCATTTCCCTGGCGGTGGTTTTTTTCAACGCCCTGGCCGGCTCCGAAGCCTATGCCTTTATGGGGCGGATAGACTATAAGTCGGGCCTGATGTTCGCCGCGGCCACCATCCCCGGGGCGGTCATCGGGGCGCTTAACACCTCCTTGGTGCCCCGGCACCTGTTCAACGGCATCTTCGGGATAATTTTAATAGTTGTGGCCATATTTCTATCGTGGCGCCCCGCAATCAAACCTCGCTCCGGGCTGCACGTGCACCGCCCCCATGCATGGCGCACTGTGATAACGGCCGAGGGAGAGAGATATTATTACAATTTCAATCCCTTGGTGGGCATAGGGATCAGCTTTGTGGTGGGCTACCTCTCCAGTTTTCTGGGAATCGGCGGCGGCATCATTCACGTGCCGGCCCTGGTTTACTTCTTAGATTTTCCGGTGCACATCGCCACGGCAACGTCCCACTTCGTTCTGGCCATCATGGCCTTGACCGGCACGGCGGTGCACATCTGGAATGGTTCGTTTCATACGGGAATAAGGCAAACCCTGTGCCTGGCCATTGGGGTTATACTGGGGGCGCCCATAGGGGCGCAACTATCCAACCGCATACAGGGACCCTGGATCATCCGCAGCCTGGCGCTGGCCCTGGGGCTGGTGGGAATACGCATCTTGATCATGTTCTTCGAACATTAGAGTCAGAAAACCCGACAATCTGGGTGAATGGCCATAAGTGATGTAATTTGTTATAGTAATTAAAGATGCAAACTAAGGAAGAGATTATCACCCGGGTGAAGGAGCTGATAGAGCCGCTCCTGGAGGCCCAGGGAGTGGAGCTGGTGGACCTGGTATACGCCCGGCCGCGCCGGGGCCGGGCCACCCTGCGCCTGTTTCTGGACCAGCCCGGCGGCATCTCGCTTGAGGTCTTGACCCGGATCAGCCGGGTGGTGGGAGAACTGCTGGACGTTCACGACTCTATTCCCGGATCCTACCATCTGGAAGTCTCTTCCCCGGGGCTGACCCGGCCGTTGCGAAGGCCGGAGGATTACCGGCGCTACTGCGGGCGGCTGGTGCGCCTCACTACCCACACCCTCTGGGAAGGCCGTCAGGTGCACCGGGGCATCCTCCTGGGCCTGGAGGGGGAGACGGTTTGCCTGCGGATGGGGGAGGAGACCTGCCGCATCCCCTTGCAGGAAATCGCCCGGGCCCGGCTGGAGCTGGATCTAAAAAATCACCGCAAGGAGGGGTAGCACCTCAAATGAACTTGGAATTAAAACGGATCATCGATCAAGTCAGCCGCGATAAAGGCATCGACAAAGAGGTGCTGATCAGCGCTATCAAGGATGCCATCCGTTCCGCGGCCAAGAAGAAGTTCGGGCCCCGCTTGGAGATCGAGGTGGAATACAATGATGACACCGGAATGATCGAGGTCTTTCAATACAAAGAAGTGGTGATCGAGGTGGAGGACCCCAGCCAGGAGATTTCTATGGCCGAAGGCCGGGAATTGGACCCGGAATGCGAAGTGGGGGACAGCCTGGGGATCAAGATGGACGCCTCGGCCTTCGGGCGCATCGCCGCCCAGTCGGCGAAACAGGTGATCATGCAACGCATGAAGGACGCGGAGCGGGACCTGGTTTATGAGGATTTCAAAGACCGCAAGGGCGAGATCGTCAACGGCATTGTCCAGCGGGTAGACCCCGAGGGGATTATCGTCAACCTGGGGCGCACCGAGGCCCTGTTGCCCCCATCGGAGCAAGTGCCTCGGGAGGTGTACCACAAAGGAGAGCGCATTCGAACCTTTCTCCTGGACGTCAAGCGGCAGACCCGGGGGCCCCAGGTCATCCTTTCCCGCACCCACCCGCAATTCCTGATAGCCCTCTTCGAGGCCGAGGTCCCGGAGATTTCCGAAGGGATCGTCCAGGTGTTGGGCTGCGCCCGGGAACCGGGAAGCCGTGCCAAGATCGCGGTGGCCTCCCGGGAATCCGACGTGGACCCGGTGGGGGCCTGTGTGGGCATGCGCGGTTCCCGAGTGCAAAACATTGTCCAGGAGCTGCGGGGCGAGAAGATCGACATCATTCCCTGGCATCCGGATCCGGCCAAGTTCACCACCAATGCCTTGTCCCCGGCTCAGGTGAGTCGCATCATCCTGAACCAGGTCTCCCAGTCCATGGAGGTCATCGTCCCGGACGACCAGTTGTCCCTGGCCATTGGCAAGCGGGGTCAGAATGTACGACTGGCTTCCCGACTGGTGGGCTGGAAGATCGACGTCAAGAGCGAGTCCAAGTACTCCAGGTCTTTGAAGGAAGGCTATCTCTCCCTGCTGCGGATTCCCGGGGTGGGGGAGATTACCGCCAATCTGCTGCATGAGGGCGGCTATAACTCGGCCAGGGAAGTGGCGGAAACGAGTTTGGAAGAATTAATTCAGGCCACCGGCCTGAGCGAGAAAAAAGCGGGGGCCCTGATTGCCTCAGCTCAGGAAATGGTGCGAGGCGCGGCGGAGGAGGAGACCGGCGAGGAGGCCGCTCCCCAGGAAGTTTAGGAAGGATAAATGTTGATCTGAAGCGTTGGAAACGAAACCAGTTTCGGGGGTATGGTTAGTATATGGCGAAGACCAGGATTGCCAATTTGGCCAAGGAACTAAAACTAGACGTCAAGGAGCTGATCCAGCGCCTGAAAGACGATTTGGGACTGCAGGAGCATTTCACCTATCTCAGTTCTTTGGATGAGGCGACGGTGTCTCGGGCGCGGCAAAGCCTCAGCGCCGCCGCCACGCAGATGGAAGAACTGCGGGTCGGGGAAAATGTCAAGCGCCGCCGCCGGGTGGCCTCGGCGCCGCTGACTTCGCCGGCCCCGGAGCCAGAGCCGCAGGTCGAAGCGCCGCCGGCCCCTCCTCCCAGGGAGGAGGTCAAGCCGCGTAAGGCCAAAGAAATGGCCCGAATCGTGGCCTTACCCCACAAAGAAAAGGGCTCGGAGGGAGGTGCGCCACCTTCTGAGAAAGTCAAGCCCGCCGCGGTGGCCGCGGCCGCGGCGCCCAGGGGGCCGAGCCAGGCCTCGTTGGCCGACTCCGGAACCGCCCTGAAGCGCCAGCGCGGTAAAGCCAGGAAGAAGGAGGTTCCCGCCCGGATTATCAGCCTGCCCAGCGAAAAACCGGCGCCCCCTTCGCCGCCGCCCTCCAAAGAGGGTCCCGGGGCTGGGGTTCGGCCGCGGACGGCCGCGGGCAGGCCCGGCCCTGGGGCGGCTAAACCGGATATCGGCATGGCCCAGCCGCTGCCCGGCGCTCTCAAGCCCGGATTGCCGGAGGAGAAGAAAGAAATCAAGGGTAAGAGGAAGAGCAGACGCCCGGAAACTCCTGAAGCCAGTCGGGCCAAGCCGCTGAAGAAGCGCGAAGTGCGGGAACGGGCGGACCTCTACAGCATCGCCGAAGGCGAAGTCCGCGGGCCCCGGCGCAGAGGCCTGAAAAAGGCCATCAAGAAGGTGAGCAAGGCCGAACTCACCGTGCCTAAAGCCATCAAGCGCCGCATCAAGGTGGGGGAATCCATCACCGTGGGCGAACTGGCCAAGCGCATGGGCATCAAGAGCAGCGAAATCATCAAGCAGCTTTTGCAGATGGGGGTGATGGCCTCCATCAACTATGCCATCGACTTCGAATCCGCAGTGATCGTGGCTAGCGAATTCGGTTATGAAGTGGAACATGCCACCATGCAGGAAGAGGACCTGCTGGCCCTGGCGCCGCGCAAGGAAGGGACGAGCAGGCCGCGGCCGCCGGTGGTCACCATCATGGGCCACGTGGACCACGGCAAGACCTCTCTGTTGGATGTCATCCGGCAGACCCGGGTCACCGAAGCGGAAGCCGGAGGTATCACCCAGCACATCGGCGCCTACCATGTGAAGCTCCCCGGGAGCCAGGGCGAGGTGGTCTTCCTGGACACCCCGGGCCACGAGGCCTTCACCGCCATGCGGGCCCGGGGCGCCAAGGTCACCGACCTGGTGGTCCTGGTGGTGGCCGCGGACGACGGCGTCATGGAACAGACCGTGGAGGCCATCAACCACGCCAAGGCCGCAGGAGTGCCATTAGTGGTGGCGGTCAACAAGATTGACAAAGCCAACGCCAACCCCGAGCGGGTCAAACGGGAGTTGGGGAACTATGGGGTGGTTTCCGAGGAATGGGGCGGTGATGTCCTGTTTGCCGAGGTATCCGCCAAGAAAGGTATCGGCATCCAGGAGTTGCTGGAGAAAATTCTGCTGCAAGCGGAAATCCTGGACCTCACCGCCTCTCCAGAGGCGCCGGCTTCCGGCCGCATCATCGAATCCCGGCTGGACAAAGGGCGGGGCCCGGTGGGCACCGTCCTGGTGCAGCAAGGCAGCCTGAAGGTGGGCGACTACTTTGTCTGCGGTTCCCAGTACGGCCGGGTGCGGGCCATATTTGACGACCGGGGCCACAAGCTGGATGAGGTGACTCCAGGACTGCCGGTAGAGGTTCAGGGATTCAATGGCATCGCCGAGGCCGGGGACGAGTTCATGGTCCTGGAGGATGAGCGCCGGGCCAAGCAGATCGCCATGATGCGCCAGCAGAAACAGCGGGAGGCCACCTTGGCCCGCATCAGCCGCGTGACCCTGGAGAAGCTCTACCAACAGGTGAAGGAAGGGGCGGTCAAGGAGCTAAAGATGGTGCTCAAGGCCGATGTCCACGGCTCCATCGAAGCCCTGGCCAAGGCCCTCTCGGAGCTGGGCTCCAGTGAGATCAAGGTTAACCTGATCCACACCGGCATGGGGGAGATTACCGAAAGCGACATTATGTTGGCCTCCGCCTCCGATGCCATCGTGGTGGGCTTCAACGTCCGGGCCAACCCCAAGGCGATCGCCCTGGCGGAGGCGGAACAGGTGGACGTGCGCTACTATGAAGTCATTTACAACCTGCTGCAGGATATCCACGACGCCCTGGAGGGCCTGCTGGAGCCCCTGGTCGAAGAAAAGGTCCTGGGCCGGGCCGAAGTGCGCCAGGTCTTTAGCGTCAGTAAGATCGGCACCGTGGCCGGCTGCATGATCCTGGAGGGTACGGTGGAACGCAACGCCCTGGCCCGGGTGCTGCGGGACCGCAAGCCGGTCTCCGAAGGCGGTCGGATCAATTCCTTGAAGCGCTTTAAGGAAGACGTGAAGGAGGTCCAGGCTGGCTATGAATGCGGCATCGGCATCGACCGCTTTAGCGACTTTAAGGTGGGAGACCTTATTGAGGCCTATGTCCAGGAGAAAGTGAAGGCCATCCTGGAAAGCCTGCCAAACCGGGGGCAGAGCGAGGAATAGGGTAGGGGACCCGGCCTTACCGGTTCAGGGAGGTGAGACATGATCGTCGCCGCGGCCCGCCTAACCTTGATCATCCCGGACAACGACTCCTTAAAGGGAAAGCGCAAGGTGGTGAGGAGCCTCATCGAAAAGGCCAGGCACAAGTTTGACGCGGCCATGGCAGAAGTGGGAGACAACGACCTGTGGCGCAAGGCCCAGGTCGGGGTGGCCCTGGTGGGCAACGATCCCCAATTGCTGGAGTCCAGGATGCAGCAGATTATGAAATTCATTGAGAACCAGTACGTAGTGGAGATCATCGATAGCCAGATGGAACTCTGCTACCTGAAGGATGAGTGACCGATGCCGCCGCGCCTGGTTAGGGGCCGCTCCCGGCGGGCGGCGGAATTGCTTCGGGAGCGCCTGGCCCTGATTTTGCTCTACAAGTGCGCCGATCCCCGGCTTCGGGAGCTCACCCTGACCCGGGTGGAGATGAGCCCGGATTTGAAGCAGGCCCGGGTCTTTTACGCGGCCCGCCCCGAGGCCGACCCCGGGAAGTTGCGCCGGGCCCTGGACCGGGCCCTGGGGTTCATCAAGCAGGAAGTGGCCCGGGAGAACCTCTTCCGCCTGCTGCCGGAAATCGGTTTTTTGCCGGATACGGGTCCGGATCAGGAGGCCCGGCTGGAGGAGTTGTTTCGGGAAGCGGGGATTTCCTCAAATTCCGGGGAACCATCGAAGCAATAGATCCTGGTCATCCCCAGGCCCCCCTAGATTGGGTGGCCGGTGCGGTTAAAAATAAAGTCCAGGCCGACGCTATGCCAGGATTAATCTCTCATCCATGACTTGCGGCATCCTGCTCATCGATAAACCCGCAGGGATCACCTCCTTCGAGGTGGTGCGCCGGACGCGACGGGCCCTGAAGCTGCGGAAGATCGGCCATCTGGGTACCCTGGACCCCTTCGCCACCGGGCTCTTGCCTCTGTGTCTGGGGGAGGCCACCAAGCTGGCGCCCTATTTGCTGCCGGGGCCCAAGAGCTACCGGGCCACCTTGAGGTTGGGGGAGGCCACCGACACCCAAGACCTCACCGGCCGGGTGCTGTCCCATACGGAGACGCTGCCGGAGCCGGAGGAGGTGCGCCGGCTGGCCGCCACCATGGTGGGCGAGATCCGCCAGGCGCCCCCCATGCACTCGGCCCTGCACTATAAAGGGGAGCGCCTCTACCGTCTGGCCCGGCGGGGACAGATGGTGGAGTTGCCGCCCCGGGCGGTGACTATCTATCGCCTGGAGGTGGAGAAGGTGGAGATGCCGCGGGTCACCTTTACGGTACAGTGCTCCCAGGGGACCTACATTCGCACCCTGGCCGCCGATCTGGGGGCCGCCCTGGGTTGCGGCGCCCATCTGGAAGTCTTGCGGCGCTTGCAGGTGGGGGCTTTTCGGGTGGAGGAGGCCCTGGAGCTGGCCACTCTGGAAGAGGCCGCCGGCGGGCGAGACGCCCGCCCCACACTGGCGGAGGCGCTTTTAGCGCGGATTATTCCTTTGAGCAGTTGTCTACCGGGAGTCAGGCAGGTGACCGTCAGCCTCGGGGAGGCCGCCAAATTGCGCCAGGGGCAGGAGATCATCCCGCCGCCAGAAAATTGGCCCCCGGGGGAGTTGGTGCAAATCCTGGCCGCCGGCCAGTTACTGGCGTTGGCCAGGGTCCGGCTCCGTGGCGCCGGGATGGTATTGGCGCCCATTCGGGTGTTCGCCGTCAGCCCGGATTCAGCAGCCAGGGACCAGGACGCAGAAAGGACCTGTGTTGCTGGGACCGTGGCAGACGAGAGGAAAAATTTATAAGATGCCAACCTTGCAGCTTAGCGCTGCTGGGAAAACCCATCAGGTAATTAAGGCCGCCTTAGGCATTTTGGGTTGTTTTAAGGGACTCAGGTTGAGGAATCATCCTGCAATCCTTGGCTGAGCGCTGACTGCTGAAGGCTGACCGCTAAAAAAGGAGGAAGACGTGGGCTTAACAACCGAACTGAAGCAGGAGATCATTGACCGCTATCGGCTGCACAACTCCGATACTGGCTCTCCGGAGGTGCAGGTAGCCATCCTGAGCGAGAGGATCACTTACCTGACGGACCATTTCAAGACGCACGCCAAGGACCATCACTCCCGTCGAGGTTTGATCAAGCTGGTGGGCCAGCGCCGGCGCCTCCTGAACTACTTGAAAGATAAGGATATCGAACGCTACCGGACCCTGATTGAGCAACTGGGGCTGAGAAAATAGGAGGCTCATCTGACGGCTATGCCCAAAATATTTAAGGTGGAAATTGGAGGTCGTGACCTCAGCTTCGAAACGGGCCGCCTGGCCCAGCAGGCCAGTGGCTCCGTTTTGGTTAGATATGGGGAGAGCACGGTCCTGGTCGCGGCGGTCATCTCGGAAGATACGCGCGAGGGCATCGACTTTTTGCCCCTGACCGTGGATTACCTGGAGAAGGCCTATGCCGCCGGGCGGGTTCCCGGGGGCTTCTTCCGGCGCGAGATCGGCCGCCCCAGCGAAAAGGAGACTCTCACTTCCCGATTCATAGACCGGCCCTTGCGGCCCTTGTTTCCCAAGGGGTTGAAAAATGAGATCCAGATCATTGCTACGGTGTTGTCCGGCGATCTGGAGATCGACCCGGACATCGTCGCCCTGAACGGGGCGGCGGCAGCCCTGGAAATCTCGGACATCCCCTTCCAGGGCCCGGTGGCCGCGGTGCGGGTGGGGAAGATCGAGGGCCAACTGGTGGTCAACCCCACCAACTCGCAACTGAAGGAAAGCGCCCTCAACCTCATCGTGGCCGGAGCGCCGCAAGGATTGGTGATGGTGGAAGCCGGAGCCCGGATGATCTCGGAAGATGAGGTGTTGGAAGCCCTGTTTTACGCCCAGGAGCAGCTGCAGCCCATCCTGGAGCTGATTACCCGGATGCGCCAGGAAATCGGCCTGAGCAAGCGGCTCCCCCCGGAAGCCCCGGATTATGGGGACCTGGCGGAAAGAGTAGCGGCTCAGGCCCGGGACCGTATCCTGGAGGCGGTACAGCCGCATGAGAAGAAAGCCCGCAACCAAGGCCTGGCGCAAGCCTATAAAGAAGTATTGGCCGAGCTGGGAGAGGAGGCCCTCGGAAAAGAAAAGCTGGTGGCCAATCTCTTCAAGGAGACCCAGAAGCGAGTGGTGCGGCAGCTGGTGCTGGACCGGCAGCGGCGCATCGATGGCCGCAGCTTCAGCCAGGTCCGGGAGATCAGCGGAGAAGTCGCCATGTTGAGCCGCACCCACGGCTCGGCCATCTTCACCCGGGGGGAGACCCAGGCCCTGGTGGTGACCACCCTGGGCACCCCCTCCGATGAGCAGAAGATCGAGACCCTGGTGGGGGAAACCTTCAAATCCTTCATGCTGCACTATAATTTTCCGCCCTATTCGGTGGGAGAGACCCGGCCACTGCGGGGCCCGGGACGCCGGGAAATCGGCCACGGCGCCCTGGCGGAGCGGGCCATCTCGCAGGTATTACCGTCGGCGGAAGAGTTCCCTTATACCATCCGCATCGTCTCCGAGATCCTCTCCTCTAACGGCTCCTCCTCCATGGCCACGGTCTGCGGCGCCTCCATGGCCCTGATGGACGCCGGAGTACCTATCAAAAGCGCGGTGGCCGGGGTGGCCATGGGCCTCATCAAGGAAGAGGACCGGGTAGCGGTGCTCTCGGACATCCTGGGGGATGAAGACGCCCTGGGAGACATGGACTTCAAGGTGGCCGGCACCGCCGCCGGCATTACCGCCTTGCAGATGGACATCAAGATGACCGGCCTCACCCGGGAGATCATGGGCCAGGCCCTGACCCAGGCCCGGGAGGCCCGGCTGCATATTCTGGGAGAAATGAACAAGATCATTGACGCCCCCTCTCCCGAACTCAAGGAACATGCTCCCAAGATCATCGTCATCACCATCAACCCCGACAAGATCCGGGATGTCATCGGTCCCGGCGGCAAGATGATAAAACAGATCGTGGCGGCCACCGGGGTGAAGGTCGACGTCGAAGACGATGGCCGCATTCACATCTCCTCGCCGGACCAGAAGGCTGCCGACGAAGCCATCCGCCTGATCAAGGAGATCACCGCCGAGGCGGAGATCGGCCAGGTCTATCACGGCAAGGTGAAGAAGATTATGGACTTCGGCGCCTTTGTAGAGATCCTCCCAGGCACCGACGGTCTGGTGCATATCTCGGAGCTGGCCCATGAGCGGGTGAAGGCCGTCACCGACGTCCTCAAGGAAGGCGACGAGTTGGATGTAAAGGTCCTGGACATCGACCGCCAGGGCAAGATTCGCCTGTCCCGCAAGGTCCTGCTGCCGGTGCCGGAGGGCCTGCCGCCGGCACCGGAGAGGGACAGGAGACGCGGCTATGTACCGAAAAAGCGTTTTGACTAACGGCCTGAGGGTAGTTTCTGAGGAATTGCCCCACTTCCATTCGGTGGCCGTGGGGGTTTGGCTCAACATGGGGTCCAGGGACGAGACTCGGGAGGAGAACGGTCTCAGCCATTTTTTGGAGCACATGGCCTTCAAAGGCACCCCCAGGCGCACCGCCTTGGAGATCGCCCGGGAGATCGACCAGATCGGCGGCTCCTGCAACGCCTTCACCAGCAAGGAGCAGACCTGCTTTCACGGCAGGGTGTTGGCGGAGCATCTGGACCGGCTGGTTGACCTGCTGGGCGACCTGTTCTTAAACCCTCTTTACTCCTCCCAGGACCTGGAGCGGGAGCGCCAGGTCATTCTGGAGGAGATCTGCGCCCAGGACGACAACCCGGAAGACCAGGTGCAGATTGCCTTCAGCCGCCATTTCTGGGGGGATACCCCCCTGGGCCGGCCCATCCTGGGGGAGGCCGGACACATCGCGGGGGTGAACCGGGAAGATCTGCTGGCATACCGGCAGACCAGTTATCGCCCGGAGGAGACGGTGGTGGCCGCCGCGGGCCGGGTGCGGCACCAGGACCTGGAGAATCTGGTGGGCCGCCATTTCCAGGATTTTGCCAATGGCCGCTCCCCCCGGGATCGCCCTGCCGCCAGCTACCATCCCGGAGTCAGTGCCGTACCCCGGGACCTGGAGCAGGTGTATCTCTGTCTCGGCGCCCGGGGCCTGGCCGCCAGCGACTCTCGCCGCTTTGCCGCCACCATGCTCCAATTAATCCTGGGGGGCAATATGAGTTCCCGCCTCTTCCAGGTGATCCGGGAGCAATTAGGCCTGGCTTATTCCGTTTTCTCGTTTCTCAGCTTCTTCGGCGACACCGGCCTGCTGGGCATCTCGGCGGGAGTTAGCCCAATGAAGCTGGAGGCCCTGCTGGCCGCGATCAGCCCCGAATTAAAGAGGCTAAAAGACCAGGCGGTCCCGGCGGCGGAACTGCAGGCGGCCCGGGAATACCTGCGGGGGTCCATCTATCTGAGCGCTGAAGACGCGGACCACATGATGATGCGCCTGGCCAAGAACGAAATCCATTTCGGCCACTATATTCCTTTGGAGGACATCGTCGCCGGCCTGGAGAGGGTCACCACGGCCGAGATTCAGGAACTGGCCCGGGAGCTGTTCCGCCCGGAAAACTGGGCAGCTACCCTGATGGGGCCGGTAGCGGCGGATTTTAGCCACACCCTGGACTTCTAGTTCGGAAATTTCTTCCCTAAAAAAAAAATTCCCAGGCCCAGCCTGGAAACCAAAATTAAGGATAAGGCGATGGATATAGATAACCTGACCATCACCAAACTGGTTATGGACCTGAAGCTGGCCGCGGAAAATTGTCCCAGGTGCGCCGGGAGCCGGGAAACCATCTTTACCTCCCGGGGCCGGGACAATATCGTCAACTGCCTGGAGTGCGAGCCGATTTTCAATCTCCTGGCGACCCTGGAAGCCGCCCTGGAATTTCTGAAACAGAGGCAGTAAAAACAGGGGTTAGGGGGCAGGGGCTAGGGGTTAGAAAGGCAAAAGTTAAAAGGAAAAAGGCAAAATTGAGAATGTGGGTGGGCACTGCCCACCAGTTTCCCTTTCCCCTGGCGGCCGCCCGGGTCGGGCGCCCCCTTTTAAGACCTCTTAAAAATCCTCCCCGTCTTCCAGGATAGCCTTGTTGATGAATTTATAGAGGCTGCCGATCCATTCCAGTTCATTTTCCAGCTCCGAGTTGGCGAAGATCCACTCGCCCTCCCGGTCTTTGGCAATGATGACGATCTCTTCGATGTCATCCAGGTCTTGATAAAATTTCTCCACCACCTCTTTCACGGATCGCTGCGCCTTGGCAAATGGAATGATGTTTTTTTTCATGTCGGTATCCGGTTTTTTCCTGTAAAGGAGCCCGTTGCCCTGGGATTTTGAAAAAGCTTCTAGATTAATTGTTTAATGAAGCGGTCAAAAAATCAACGATAATTTTGTTAACCTGCGTTGGGGCCTCCTCCTGGGGGCGTGCCCCACCTCCGGGAGCAGGTGAAACAGAAAACCGCTTTTACAGGCGGGGGGTTTTGGGGAGAATCACCGGAAAGTGGGTCCCCCGTTGCACTTCATCCCCCACCCGGATATATCGTTCCCGCAATTCCTCGATCAGCCGGTGTCCCCGGATCAAAGTTTCCCAGACCCGGCGCCGGGAGGGATTCTCCGGCGGCTGCGCCCCGGCCAGCTTCTTGAAATAGGGCTGGTTCAAGAGTTCTTCCCAGAGGCTGAGGCATTTAGCAAACAGGTCGGGATAAAAGTAGGCCAGGTCCCCCTGGTTTTCTTCCAGGAAGGCCACCGCCTGGCTCAGGCGCCGGGTGGGGGAGCCCTGGTGTTTCTCATCCACCTGAGCCAATCTCTCCAGGACTTGCAACCGCTGCGCCTGGGTGAGATAGGTCAATAGCTGCAGCACCTCTTGATGCAGGTCCGGGTGTTTGACGAAGGCCTCCCGGAATTCCCGGTTGAGCAGGTAGCTGTTCAGGAGCTTTTTGGCCGCCGCAAAGGTCTCGTGACTGTAACGGCCCAGACGGCGCATGTTCTTCCGGAGCCAGGCCGACAAAAACTTGAGGCGCTCCTCATGGGTCTTGGTGGTGTTGATGAGCTCGCTGCGCTTGTAGGAAATGGAGCCGCTGTGTTCGCCACGGATGATGTCGGTTAGCTCCTTCAGGCTCCGGCGGGTGTCCTTCAGGATGTTGGGGCTTGCATCCCGGCCGCCGTGCACCGGGTGGATGAGTTCCTGCTTGACCACCGACAGGGCCCGGTCCTCCAGGACATTGAAGCGGTTGTACTTGTGTTGCTGATAAGTGACCTTGAAGATCACCACCCGGCGCCTCCGGTCCAGATAGAAGCCCTGTTCCCGCAAATGCGGGTTGGCCTCCACCATGGACTGGGGCAGGGAGATGAGGGCGGTCTTTTCCACCAGGGGATATTGCCTCTGCTCAAAGCCGGAGAGGCTGGTAATGGTGCGGTCCGAGGCCCCTAAGACCTTGATGAGGTACTGCTCCTTCAGGCGGCTCAGCTTGCGGGCGAACAGGGCGGCGGAGGTGCGGCGCTCGGCGGCGATGGGAAAGCCGTAAAGTTCCATGAGATACTGGTAAACGAACTCCCGTTCCCGCTCGTAGGAAGCGCTGTCCTGGTCTTTGAATTTCCCCAACTTGGAGCCGAAGGATTTGAGTTCGGTGTCCAGCTCCGAGGGAAAGGAAGCGTACACCCCCAAAAGGCGAAAATCTCCCTGGGGCGCCTGCCGGGCAATGACCTGGCCCCGGTCCATGTGGAAGAGAAATTCCACCAGTTCCTCATAATGGCTCAGATCGGTGAGATCCCGGGAAGCGAACTTTGATTTAAAGGTGGTGCGGCGGTCCCGGTCCAGGTGCGGCAGGATCTTCTCCAGGCTTTCCCTGGCGTTGCGGCGTTTGCCGTCGCCCCAAGGATGCAGCAAATCGAACTGAAAGATCTCTTCCTGGTATGAGAGGGGCCGGTTGAAGGCCACCAGGCTGAAGCTGGGAAGGTGACTGTATTCGGCAAAATTCTTCTCGAAAGACGGCAGGAGTTCCCGAGGCTCCACCAGGGGATAGGTGGCGTCGTAAACCTCCAGCAGGCCTTTCTTAATGTGGACGTATTCCAGAAATTCCTTGAGGAGATAACGCTCCCGGATGGTGGCCTGGCCCAGTTTGACATCTGCCAGGGAGCAGCCATTCAGCCTCACCTCGGCAAAGAATTTCTCCCGCGGCATCAATCCCCCATCACCTTGAGGTGCAGACGCCGGGAGCGGGGCCCATCGAATTCACAGAGATAGATGCCCTGCCAGGTCCCCAGCACCAGGCGGCCGCTGCTGACCATCAGGGTGAGCTGCGGCCCCAGCAGGGAGGCCTTGATATGGGCCGGGGAATTGCCTTCCAGGTGGCGATAAGGCTCCTGATCGCTGATGATCTTGTTGAGGACCATCAGAATATCAGACTTGACGCTCGGGTCGGCGTTTTCATTAATGGTTAGAGCCGCGGTGGTGTGGGGCACGAAGAGGTGGCAGAGACCTTCGCGGACGCCGCTCTCCATGACGGCAGCCTGGATTTCCCGGGTCAGGTCCAGAAATTCGTTGCGGCTGCTGGTGTGCAGTGTCAGGGTTTGCAACATGCTACCTCCGGATGAGCCGGGAGTTGCCGGGCAGGGTCAGCAATCCGCCCGGGGCGGGGGCCTCATGGGTTTTGCGGAAGTCCTCCAGGGCCAACCTGAGGGCCACTGATACCAGTCCTGTCAAGAAGGGGTTTTCCCTGGCCAGGATGCCACCTTGGGGGTTGGCCAGGCCAGCGGCGGCGGCCCTGGCGATCCGGGCCATCTCCTGGCGCTGGCTCAGGTCCAGGTAATAGGCCGTTGCCAGCAGCCGGCGGCGCCAGCGACCCCGGCTTTCCGGGGGATAAAGGGCCAGGGCGGCCTCCTGCACCAGGGCGTCGGCGCGCCCCTGCTTCTGATGATCCGCCAGGACCAGGGGACTTTCCAGAATCTCTTGAAGCTTATGGAACCAGGGTTCAATCTCCTGCAAACCGGGTAACCAGTAATGGAAGATGGGCTCCTTGGCTAATTGCCGGGATTGCTCCAACAGCCGGTTCCGTTCGCCGGGGTCCAAGGCCGGCAGGGTTTGCTCCAGGTCCGGGGCCTCATCTGGGCGGCCCCAGTATTTCCAGATACGCTCCCGGAGAGTTGGATAACTGCCTGCGGCGGCCCCGCCCCGGCCTTGCTGGGCGTAGGCCTCTTCCAGGAGGCGCACCGCGTATGGTCCGGGCACCGGGAACCATTCCGTCAGGCCCTGCTCTCGGTAGTGATCCCAAAACTCTTTTTGTTGCTTGCTATTCAGCGAGAGAAGCTGGCATTCCTGGAATCCCGCGGCATCGTTAATGAAGGCCACCAGGAAGGCGCCCCCCAGGATTTCCCTGGGGGCCTCCAGGACGACGATACTGTCGCCGTTTCCCAAGATTGGGGAAACCCGGGCGTGGGTTGCCGGGGGATGCTCCTCCCCGATAACCGGCTCTTCCCTGGGCAGCACCTCCCGAGGTACGGGAACTCCCCGGGTCTTGAGGAGGTGCAGCGCCCGTTTCAAGGCCTTGCGCCTGGGAGGGTCCGGGCTTCTCCCGAACATCTCAGCCAGGAGGCCCGGAATCGCCGGGTGGCGGATATTTCCCAAGGCCGCCATAAGGTGCAGGTCCCACAGCAGGTCTTGCGGCGAGGCAGCAACCAGGCCCTTGAGGCCTTCCAGGTCCGCACCCTGCTGGCAAGCCGCGATCACCGCCTCTAGCTCGCATTGCAGGGCGGCTGCCGCCGCGGGCGGCAATGGGGCCAAGGTCCAGCCCAGGCGGGAGCGGGCCTTTTTTGCCCCTGCCATCACTGCCTCTCGGGGGGGGCTGACTCGATGGCCACCGCGTCCTTTCGGCCCATCTCCTTTAGATAGACGTTGACCCGTTGACCGGAGGGAAGCCTTACGGTTTGGCCCACGAAGTCCGCCTGGATGGGCAACTCCCGCCCGCCCCGGTCGATGAGCACCGCCAGTTCGATGCGCCGCGGCCGGCCGTAGTCGATGAGGGCGTCCAGGGCGGCCCGTACGGTGCGGCCGGTAAACAGGACATCGTCCACCAACACCACCTCCTGGTCATCGATGGAGCCGGGCAGCTCCGTCTTGCCCACCAGTGGTTTATGGCTCAATTGGGTCCAGTCGTCCCGGTAGAGGGTGATGTCCAGGACCCCCACCCGCATGGGCTTCCCGGTGCGCCGGCTGATGCCGGTGGCCAGGCGCTGCGCCAGATGCGCCCCGCCGGTGCGGATCCCCACCAGGAGCAGGCAGTCCGTATTCCGGTGTTGCCCCATGATCTCGTCGGTGAGTCGCTCCAGGGTTTTTTTCAACTCGGCTGCGGTCATGCCGGAGGGCTTCTTGGGAGTCATATCAGGCAAGATCCTTGTTTTCTTTAATTATTTGTCAAGTCAGCTGGGGTTGCCCGCCAGTTTCAGGCCGGTTTGGCCATTTTCGTTTTTTTTTTGGTTAAGCGAGGCATAAGCCCTGGGGCTCTCAGATTCAGGCCGGACCTAAAAAAACCAGGCCTGAAGATAATCCCATGGCGCCGACCCGTGGCACAGGCCTCCGGCCCGTGGATCAAATTTTTTTTAACTTAACACGCACGCCCCGGAAAGACAAGCGGGATCAGGATTTCCCCAGTGCTCCGGGAAAGTGCCTGAAAGGGGTAATGTTTATAGAGCAGGGCCAACATGAGAAAGAGGCGCAGGCGAGACGCCGGCGCCGCCCGACCCGGCATTTGCCCCGGGGCGGAAACCCGGATATAATTAATCAACTCAAGTTTCGCACCCCTGAATTCAGTACACAGGCGGGACGCCAATGCTACCTTGACTTGGTAGCATAGGCCTCTGGCCTGTGTAATCAGTTATTAACGGGAGCATGAATGGGGTTCCAGCTTTATCCCCTCTCCCCCAATGGGGGAGAGGGAAGGGTGAGGGGGAATTCAATCTCTTTTCCGCTCCCATTAATACTTAGTGCAAAACTTGAGTAATCAATTGATTAACCATGGTACTCCCAGGACAAATGCATGACCTTAGAAGAAGCCCGCAAATTGTTGGGGCTGGGTCAAAGAGCCAGTCATCATGAGGTCCGGGCCGCCTATCGCCGGGCGGCGCGGCGTTGGCATCCAGACCGGGCCGCGGCTGCTCAGGAAGCGGAATATCGCCGCCGTATGCAGCAGCTTAACACCGCCTATCAGCGGATACTCCAATATATTGAAGGCTATCGCATTGAGCTGGTGGAAAGGTCTGCCCAAGAGGATCTCATGAAGTGGTGGCACAACCGCTTCGCCACGGGGGTCTGGAGCCCGCCGCCCCCCGCCGATCCGGGGGAGGATCGGGAGTGATGCCGGTCATCGGTTTTCTGATTTTGCTGTTCCTGTCCAACCTCTTTTGTCCGGCAGTAGGCCTGGCTGGTCCGGGGGCAGGGAACCTCTTGGAGGAGTTGCACTATCGCCTGAATTTGGGGGTCCTCCAGGATGTGGCGCGGGTGCACCTGCTCCTTACGGAGGTAGGGCCAGGGCGCTACCGGGCTGAATTCGCCGGCGCCGCCCAAGGGGCCTGGAGTCTCCTGAGCCGCTCGTTGCCGGAGCGCTACGAAACCGAGATGGCCCTGGAGGAAGGAAGGCTCAAACCCCTGGTCTATCGGGAAGAGTTCCAGGCCGGGGGACATCACGTCTGCAAGGAATACCGATTCGATTATTCCCGGAGGCTCCTTACCGTCTGGCGGAGCCAGGATGACCGGGAACTGGTGAAGAAGTTACAAGTGCCGTTGCAGAAGCCGGTTTACGATCCCTTGACCCTCTTTTACAACCTGCGTCGGGGGGCCTTTGGTCCGTTAACCGCGGGCAAAACCCTGAAAGTGCCCCTGGTCCCAGCCCCCGAGCCCCGGGAGCTGGTCTTGCGCATCGGGCCTGAAACCCCTCAGGGACAGAAGGTCATGCTGGAAGTGACGGGCTCGGGGAGCGACGCGGAGGCCGACACCTATTATCTCGTCTGCACCCCCCAATGGCTGCCCCGGCAAGTCTGGACCCGGGTCCTCGCCTGCTGCAAGCTGTCCGGGCAATTGGTGTCCCGGGAGAGTGCTCCAGGGAACGGCTGCCAATTAATCCCAGACTATCCCGCAATCTAGAAGAAACTGAGTGAAGGAATTAGATTTTATGTGTGCAGCTACGATGCGAATGGGAGCCGGCGCTAAGCCGCGTCGGCGCCTCAGCTTTTGGGGGCTGCTCCTCCTGGCGCTGGTGGCGGCCCTGGCCCTGCAGGCCTGGCCGGGGGCGCCGGCTCCGGCTGCAGTGGCCCAGGGGCAATTGCTGGAGGATTTGAATTTCCGGGTGGAATATCTCTTGTGGAAGGAGGTGGCTCGGGCCCGGCTGACTTTGACCAGCCTGGGACCCGGCCGCTACCTGGTGGAACTCTCCGGGGAACCCCTGGGATTGATGAAGACCCTGGCCGGCTGCGCCGCGATAGTTACCAGACGGAGATGATCTGGCGGGATGGGAAGTTCCTGCCCCTGGTTTACCGGGAGGAGTGTCGGAAAAAGAATAAACGCTACCTGAAGGAATACCGCTTCGACTACGAGAAAGGCCAGTTGGAGTTGTGGCAGTTGAAGGAGGACAGGGACGTCATGGTGCGCAAATGGCACACTACTCTTAAGGGCCCCATCCAGGATCCGCTAAGCGCCTTCTACAACTATCGCCTGGGCCTCCTGGGACCGATCAAGGAAGGTGAGACCCTTAGATTGGAGGGGATACCTTATCCCAAGCCGGAAGAGATCGAGGTGCGCATCGGTCCGGAGACCGAATGGGGGCGGAAGGTGATGATCTCCCTCAACAACCAGGCGTTTGCCAACGAGCGGGGTACCGTGTTCGCCTACCTGGACGGCAGCCGGGTGCCCAGGAAGGCCTGGACCAATGTCCCTAATATGGGCACCATTAGCGGCGAGCTTCTCCCCGGCGGGAAACCTCTGAATGGCACTCTGCCGGAGATGGCCAGGACTGCTTCGCCGGTAGCCGGCCGGGATGACTAATCTTGGCCTTCGGCCATTTTTATTCAGGAAAACCTGGTTTTTCACGGTGGTGACCTATAAACGATAAATTTTTTGACCACGGACGCGGCCGGGCCAGCAAAGGCGGCGGGCACAGCCCGCCCTAGAAGCCGGTAGGGAGGGGGATTTTATAGGGCGGCCTGTGGCCGCCGATTATCAGGGGCGAGCCAAACTATATACGCTTTTTGAAATTAGCAATATAAAATGCCTGGATTCCCGGCCCTCCCCTTGATTTCCCCAAAATGATGATTATTTAATGATCCGTGACCTGAGGACCGGAAAGTCTGCCGCCGGCCCCCCGAAGCAATTATATTAGAAGGGGCGCGATGCGGGGGTTGCAGTCCCGCCAGGCCATTTTAGAAAGGCCATGTCCCGCGGGGCATGGCCTTTTATGTGTGCCGAGCATGTACAGCAGCTTGGAGGTGAAAGTCCTCTACCCAACCTGATGGAGGTGAAGGGTTAGCGAAGCGCAAGGGCGTCGTCGTGAGGCGGGGTCTGAAGGAAGCGTGGAGCAAAGCCACGACCTGACGGACAGGAACCGGATACGAGGCAGGTTTGGCCGGACAAGCGGGCATATGATCGCGAAGTCCATATCCATCAAGGGCCAGGGCTGTAAATCCGGCAGGTGTGTGGCGAAGGCGGCGGTGCTTACCTCGGGAGGCTTGCAACGTGTCCCGGGTGCGGGACTGAGGGGGTCGTGAGGTCCCCTGACCGCGGTGCAGGAGTCAGCAGAGGCCATAGTAGGTGTAGGTTCACCGAAGGGCCGAACGGTATGGAGCGGCAAGTAGGAGGTATCTCTCATGGCGGCCAAGCAGCAGAAGAACCAGATGAAGCTGGCCTTCGCGGCAGAAGGTAGGGGTGAAGCCCCAAAGGCTGCCGGTGAAGGGACTGAAGCCGTCAAGGCGGGGTATGGCACTGAAAGCCCGGCGTCACCTGAATGTCTGATGGAGGAGGTATGTCAGCGAGATAATCTGGTGAGGGCGCTGAAGCGAGTCAAGGCCAACAAGGGCAGCCCGGGGATAGACGGTATGAGGGTAGAGGATCTGGCCGACTATCTTAAGGAGCACTGGCCCCGGATTCGGGAGCAGTTGTTGCAGGGCGCTTATCAGCCGCAGCCGGTCAAAAGGGTGAAGATCCCCAAACCGGGAGGTGGGGAACGCCTTTTGGGAATCCCCACGGTGCTGGACCGTTTTGTTCAGCAGGCGGTGATGGAGGTGCTGCAAAGCTCCTGGGACCGGACGTTCTCTGAGCACAGCTATGGCTTTCGCCCCGGACGGTCGGCACACCAGGCGGTGGCCCAGGCGCAGAGGCATATCGCCCAGGGCTACGGCTATGTGGTGGATATCGACCTGGAAAAGTTCTTTGACCGGGTGAACCATGATATCCTCATGGGCCTGGTGGCCCAGCGGGTGAAGGACAGGCGGGTGCTCAAGCTCCTGCGGGCGTTTCTCAATGCGGGAGTGCTGGAGAATGGCTTGGTAAGCCCAGCTGCGGAGGGGACGCCGCAAGGCGGGCCACTGTCGCCCCTGCTGTCCAACCTGATGTTGGACGTACTGGATCGGGAGTTGGAGAGACGCGGGCACCGCTTCGTGCGCTACGCCGACGACTGTAACATCTATGTGCGGAGCGTGCGGGCGGGTGAGCGGGTGATGGCGAGTGTGAGCCGGTTTTTGGAAAAGCGGCTCAAGCTCAAGGTGAACCAGGGGAAGAGTGCGGTAGCCCGCCCTGGGGAGCGCAAGTTCTTGGGTTTTAGCTTCACCTCTTCCAGTAAGCCCAAGAGACGGATAGCCCCCCAGTCCCTGGCACGCTTTAAGCTGCGAGTCCGCGAACTGACCCGCACTAGTCGCCACCTAACCCCGGCCCATCTGGTGAACCGTCTCAGACTATTTCTGATCGGCTGGCGGGGCTACTTTGGCTTTTGCGAAACTCCTTCGCTGCTGCGGCAACTTGACTCATGGCTCCGGCGTCGCCTCAGGATGATGGTCTGGCGGCAATGGAAGCGAGGCCGGAGCCGATTTGCGGCTTTACGTCGGCTCGGGGTGGGCCGTGATCTGGCGGCCCAAACGGCCGGCAGCGCCCACGGCCCGTGGCGGCTCAGCCGCAGCCCGGCCCTCAGCTTTGCCCTGCCCAACACCTATTTTATCTCGCTTGGCCTCCCGAGGTTAGCACCGGGGAGATAGCTTAACCATCCGAACCGCCGGGTACGGACCCGTACGCCCGGTGGTGTGACAGGGAAAGCCCGCGAGGGCCTACCTATGTCGATTCTGCTAAGGTACTGGGCAGGGTGAGAGTAAATTTCTTTGGGGGCTGTCTGGCTCCGAGGGAAAGCCCCGGAAGGTGGCCTGATTGCCGTATTCTGTAGGGGCGGGGTTTCCCCGCCCAGGGCGGCGAGACGCCGCCCCTAAATGATAGGCCATGTAATCGCCATAATTCTGGGCGACCCGATCCCAGGCTGGAAGTCTGTGCCATTGTCGCCCCTACGCTGGTCGCGGAAATTTCTTTGGGGGAGGGGCTTGACAAAATCTCCTCGCCTGGTTAATAATCCTTAGCAAGTGAAGAAGGGTGAGATGATGGCAAAGATTGGTTATCTTATTAGGGGGAATGCCGCGTCGGTCCTGGTAGCCGTCGTCGCGGTAGGCGCTGGCGCCTGCCTGTCTGGCTCGCCTCCGCTGGGGATAAGGAGGGTTTCTCAGAATTAATCAAGACCCTCCCCACTTCGCAGACTCCAGGCAGGGCCGCAGGCGGCCCTGTTTTTTTTGCTGTGGGGGTGTAGGGGCGGGTTTAAAACCCGCCCCTACGGGAGCCGCAGGTGCTTTTTAGTTTGCGGGGCTGGCAGGCAGCTTTTTAGGGACGCAGCGCGGCCGGCAATTGACAATTATCCCACATTATTTTAGCATCTTGGGTACCTTGGAGAAAAAAACCCCAGAGGCAAGGGAAACCATGGAGAAACAAGACCTGGAGTTGATAGCGCGACTGAGTGAACAGGACCCGGAATTAAAGAAATTCTGGGACGAGCACCATGAGTATGAGCGGCTTTTGGATGCGTTCAACCGGCGGCCGTACCTTACCACCGCGGAAACCCTGGAGCGGAAGCGGCTGCAGAAGCTGAAGCTGGCCGGCCGCGATAGGATGGAGCAAATTCTGGCCAAATACCGTGGCAAGGAACGGATGTCATGAAATTGACCGGGGCCCAGATCTTACTTAAGTGTTTGGAGCGGGAGGAAGTCAAACACATCTTCGGTTATCCCGGTGGCGTGGTTTTGGATATCTACGATGAATTGACCCGCACGCCGCAGATCAAGCATATTCTGGTGCGCCACGAACAGGCGGCGGTGCACGCCGCCGACGGTTACGCCCGGGCCAGCAGCAAAGTGGGGGTGGCCCTGGTGACCTCCGGCCCCGGGGCTACCAACACGGTGACCGGCATCGCTTCGGCCTACTTGGACTCCATACCCATCGTGGTCTTCACCGGCCAGGTGCCCACCGCCCTCATCGGCAACGACGCCTTCCAGGAAGTGGACATCGTCGGGATCACCCGGCCCTGCACCAAGCACAACTACCTGGTGAAGGACATCAACCAGCTGGCCTATACCATCCATGAGGCCTTCCACATCGCCCGCTCCGGCCGACCCGGTCCGGTCCTGGTGGACCTGCCCAAGGACGTGATGCAGGCCAGCGTCGTGCCCAAGTTCCCCGAGGCCATCAAGATCAAGAGCTACAACCCCACTTACCACGCCAATCCCCGGCAGGTGAAACGGGCCCTGGAGTTGATGCTCAGCGCCAGGAGACCGGTGCTCTACACCGGGGGTGGCATCATTCTTTCGGATGCCTCGGAGGAGCTGAGCAAATTAGCCCACCTCTTGCAAATCCCGGTGACCAGCACCCTCATGGGCCTGGGCGGCTATCCCGGGGACGACCCCCTGTGGATGGGCATGTTGGGGATGCACGGCACTTATTGCGCCAATATGGCGGTCTCCAAGGCCGACCTCCTCGTGGGAATCGGGGCCCGCTTCGATGACCGGGTCACCGGCAAGCTCTCGGACTTTGCGCCCCATGCCAAGATCATCCACGTGGACATCGACCCCAGTTCCATCAGCAAGAACGTCCAGGTGGACATCCCCATCGTCGGGGACTGCCGTGATACCTTGCAGCAGTTTAACGACCTGCTACACGAGATGCCGGCCCGGGATTGGACCCAGATCAGAGGGCCCTGGCTGGAAACCATTGCCTCCTGGGAGCAGGAACATCCCCTGACTTACACCTGGAGCGATACCGCCATCAAGCCCCAGTATGTCGTCGAAAAGCTCTGGGAGTTGACCAAGGGGGACGCCTACATTACCACGGAGGTGGGCCAGAATCAGATGTGGGCCGCGCAGTTCTACAAGTTCAAGAAGCCCCGCAGGCTGATGACCTCCGGCGGCCTGGGGGTCATGGGCTACGGGTTCCCCGCGGCCATGGGGGTGCAGGTGGCCCAACCGGAGGCGATAGTCATCGACATCGCCGGGGACGGCAGCATCCAGATGAACATCCAGGAGCTGATCACCGTGGTGGAAAATAAACTGCCGGTGAAGATCGCCATCCTGAACAACTCTTTCCTGGGTATGGTGCGCCAGTGGCAGCAGCTCTTTTACGAACGGCGCTACAGCTCCACTCCCCTGGCGGCCCCCGATTTCGTCAAACTGGCAGAGGCTTACGGGGCCGTGGGTCTCCGGGCCACCAAACCCCAGGAAGTGGAGCCGGTCATCAAAGAGGCCCTTAATACCCCCAGGCCGGTGATCATGGACTTCCGGGTGGAGCCGGAGGAATGTGTCATGCCCATGGTGCCCGCGGGTAAGGCCATTCACGAGATGTTGCTGGCCTAGGGAGGCGAGATGGAACCGAGGCATACCATTTCAGTCTGGGTGGAAAACCTTCCCGGGGTGCTCTCCCGGGTCACCGGCCTGTTTAGCGGCCGGGGCTTCAATATCGAAAGCCTGTGCGTGGCCGAAACCATGGACCCGGAGGTTTCACGCATTACCATCGTCTCTACCGGGGATGAGGCCATCACCGAGCAGATCCTTAAGCAGTTGCACAAGCTCATCAATGTCATCAAGGTGGTGGACTTTAGCGGCCTGGAGCACGTGGAGCGGGAGATGGCCCTGGTGACGGTGAGGGCCGAAGGCGATTCCCGGGCCGAAGTCTTCCGTCTTGCCGATATTTTCCGGTGCCGGGTGGTGGACGTCAGCCCCACCACTTATACCCTGGAGATTACCGGCAACTACGCCAAGATGCAGGCGGTGCTGGACAACCTCAAGGGCCTCGGCATCCTGGACATCGTCCGCACCGGCGCCCTGGCCATTCAGCGGACCAGGAAGGATTAGCTGTCATCTTTCAGCGGTCAGCTATCAGCAGTCAGCTAAAAACCGAGGCAAAATGTAGGGTGGGCACGGCCCACCATTGACAAATGCTTACGAAACACCTCGCTTAAATATTCGTGCAATTTCAGAGAAAGGATCGCCAACCATGAAAATGTACTATGATGCAGACGCGGATTTGGAGATTTTCAAGGGGAAAAAGATCGCCATCATCGGTTTCGGCTCCCAAGGCCACGCCCAGGCCCTCAACCTCCGGGACAGCGGGGTGGAGGTGGTGGTTTCCGAAGTGCCCGGGACTCCCAACTACGAGCTGGCGTTGCAATACGGATTCCAGCCGGTGCCCGCGGCCGACGCCGCGGCCGGGGCCCAGGTGATCCAGATCCTTACACAGGACCATGTCCAGGCCACGCTCTACGAAAACGACCTGAAGCCCAAGATGTCCAAGGGCAAAACCCTGCTCTTTTCCCATGGGTTTAACATCCATTTTGGGCAAATTGAGCCGTCTCCGGACCTGGACGTGATCATGGTGGCCCCCAAGGGTCCCGGGCACCTGGTGCGCAGCGAATATGAGAAAGGCGCCGGGGTCCCCGCCCTGGTGGCGGTGGAGCAGAACCCTTCGAAGAAGGCGCTGAAAACCGCCCTGGCCTATGCCAAGGGCATTGGCGCCACCCGGGCCGGGGTCTTCGAAACCACCTTCCGGGAAGAGACGGAAACCGATCTGTTCGGGGAGCAGGCGGTGCTCTGCGGCGGGGTCTCGGAACTGGTCAAGGCCGGCTTCGATACCCTGGTGGAAGCGGGCTACGCCCCGGAGATCGCCTACTTCGAGTGCCTCCACGAACTGAAGCTCATCGTCGACCTTTTCTATCAGGGCGGCATCAGCTACATGCGCTACTCGGTGTCCGATACCGCGGAGTACGGCGACTACACCCGGGGAAACCGGATCATCACCGAGGAGACCCGGGACGAGATGCGCCAGATCCTTTACGAGGTGCAAAGCGGCGAATTCGCCAAGGAATGGATCCTGGAGAACCAGGCCAAGCGCCCGGTATTCAACGCCATGCGCCGCCAGGAGGCGGCCCACCCCATCGAGGAAGTGGGCCAGAAGCTGCGGGCCATGATGGGCTGGCTGCAGCGGAAATAAGCTCCTTCCTGACGAGTATTATGCAGCCACGAGATCATCGGGGACCAAGCTCATGAGTCGCGGGCTCATAGCCTCGCCCGGCTATTCCTTCCTGGCCTCCAGCAGTCTGTTGATTCTTCTGGGCTGGCTGCTGCACTGGGGCTGGCTCTGGTGGCCGGGGCTGGTGGCCTTGATCTTCTTCGGATATTTCTTCCGGGACCCGGAGCGGCGCATTCCCCCGGAGCCTGAGGTGGTGGTGGCGCCGGCGGATGGCAAGGTCATTCTGACTGATGAGGTCCGAGAGGAGCACTACCTAAACGGTCCGGCCCGGAGGGTGGCCATTTTTATGAACGCCTTTGACGTCCACGTCAACCGGGCGCCGACTGCGGGCACGGTGCGGGTGGCCCAGCACCGGGATGGCTGCTTCAAGGCGGCCTTCCGGGAGGAGGCTTGCACCCTCAACGAGCAGCTGGCCCTGGTCCTGGAGGAAGGCAGCCGCCGCCTGCTGTTGGTGCAGATCGCCGGTCTCCTGGCCAGGCGCATCGTCTCGTACGTCCAGCCGGGCCAGCACCTGGAAAAGGGGGAGCGCCTGGGGATGATCTGTTTCGGCTCCAGGGTGGACCTCTACCTGCCGGAGCAGGCCCAACTAATGGTCAAGGCTGGGGACCGGGTCAAGGCCGGCAGCAGCATCGTGGCCCGCTGGACTTGAATTCTTAAACAAGGCGCCATATTTTAATGATATAATTATCGTCAGGAATTGGGTGCGGGGTAACCCCGCTCCCCAAAGCCTCTGAGGCCGCCAGGGGCGGTCCGGGCATCGCCGGGCTATGGCGGTTGCCTGCGATGGTTCACGGGGCAAGATCCGGGGAGGGTTGGCCATGGCCTTCCGCAGAAGACGCAAGAAAAGGGATCGCCGCCGCTTTCGGGGCGTTTTCCTGATCCCAAACCTGATCACCACCGCCAGCCTGTTCGCCGGCTTCTATGCCATCGTGGCCACCATTGACGGCCGCTTTTACCACGCCGCCTGGGCGATCTTCATCTCCCTGGTGCTGGATGGCCTGGATGGCCGGATCGCCCGCATTACCGCCAGTACCAGCGGTTTCGGGACGCAATACGACTCCCTCGCGGATCTGGTGGCCTTCGGGGTGGCCCCGGGACTCCTGGTCTATCTCTGGGCCTTGAAACCCTTCAAACAATTCGGCTGGGTGGCGGCCTTTCTCTACGTGGTGTGCGGGGCCCTGCGCCTGGCCCGCTTCAACGTCCAGCAAGGTTCCTCGGACCCGCGCTACTTCAACGGCCTGCCGATCCCGGCGGCCGCTATGCTCATTGCCACCTCGGTGGCCTTCTATCATGAAGTCGGGGAGTGGTTCCCGGGAAAACACATCTACATCCTGGCCATGATTTATGTGCTTTCCTTTTTGATGGTGAGCAATATCAAATACGCCAGTTTCAAGAAGGTGGAGATCTTCCGGCGTCACCCCTTCCAAACCCTGGTAGGCCTGGTGTTGCTGTTTGTGGTCATTGCCGCGGCTCCCGATATTATGGGGTTCCTGGTAATGATCTTGTACGTGGCTTCCGGGCCCCTCAGCACTTACATGTATTATCGCCGGCCGTCCTGGACGGATAAGGGAGAGGACGAAGCCCCCGCCCCCAAGCCAGCCAACCCGTAACCGGGTAGCCCAGGCGTCCCGCCTGTTAGGAAATTGGGAGGTCAGGTCACAAAGGACAGAGGCCTAGGCTACCAGGCCGCGAATGGCCAAGTTTGGTTCTGTGCCCCTGGAAATCCGCCAGAAACGGGCGGAGCTCCAGGCCTCTCATGGCATAACCTAACGGAGATATTGCGTAAAATAGCTTCGATCAAACCTCCCTGATAATAATCTGCGCCGTCAGCCGGACAAGGCCGGCGGCGGCGTTCTTCTTAGCCTCGGCCAGTTGGGTGAGAAAACTTTCTTGACCTAACCACGAGCGCTAATTCCCGGGTGCGAGGCCGGGTTAATTCGGTTGGATATGGTGAGAGAATCGATGCGACAGGCTCTCCTTAAGATTGTCAGCATTATGTTAGGCTTGGTGGTCGCTTTTGGAATCGCGGAAGTGGGCGTAAGGATCTTTTGTCCGCAAGAGGTGGCGCCGATTCGATTTGTATTCGATCCCCAACGTGGGGAAATTCCCACCCCCAATCAGAAGGGCCGGAAAATCATGCCTGGGGGGTACGATCACACCTATAGCAATAATTCGCTGGGTCTCCGCGGCAGTAAAGAATATAAATTTGAGAGGCATACGGACCACCGCATTCTGTTTTTGGGCGATTCCTTCACCTACGGATTAGGGGTGAATGACGATCAAACCTTTCCCTATCTGACCGAAAAACACCTGATCTCTGAGAAGATCTCGGTGGAAGTGATCAACGCCGGGAATAGCGGCCGGGGTACTGATTATGCTTTGAAGTTTTTTCAAGTCCTGGGACATAAATTTAAACCTGACCTGACCGTATTTAGCTTTCTGGGCAAAAATTTTGTCGATGACTCCCGCGGCCAGTATTATTCGGTTTCTTCAGAAGGGGAGCTTACCCCTAAACGCTTAAGCGCCGGTAGTAGTTTTATAAAGGACCTGCTAGACGAGCTACCCGGCTATAACTGGCTGGTTTCCTGGTCCCAGGCGGCCAATCTGGTTAAGCGAGCGGGCATCCAATGGTATCTCGCGAGAACCGCTCCCAACGAACTGCGGAGAGGCGGCCTGGTGATTACCTATCCGGAAAGGCAGAACGGATACGGCGATGAAACCAAAATTAGATTAACCGAGATCTATGTGAAGAATTTAATCAAATCGGTCGAGGATACCGGCAGCTCCATAATGTTTTTTTATCTACCCATGGCTCCGGAGATCGAAGAATATCGAAAAAATGGGGCCATATCTCCTGATGAAGCGGCGTTTACCGGGATTATTAAAAAACAGGGGAAAGAGCTAAGATCGTTAACCCCGGTACTCGCCGCATCCGCAGAGCCCTTGCCTAAATTGTACTTTGTCCCCCGCGATGGGCACTGGACGGCCCTGGGTCAAGCCTTGGCGGCGCAATACCTGGGCACAGAGGTAGAAAGGCGTCTTAAGAAGAGTCAGCAACCCGGGCACGCCAATCTTGCCAATCTTCCATGAACCGGAGGCTTCCAAGGCAGATAAACCGCATCATTTTCCGCCGCCCCCGGGGTTTTGCCCCCCCCGAGGCATCGTGGTAAACATTTTGGGCTTGATTTTACCTGATCTTCATAGATAATTTATCTATCCTTTGAGGTAGACTGGCAAATGAGCGTTTCCCGAAGCCACCAGCATTCCGTTCTGGCCCTCCAGGGTCCAACCTGGCTACGCTTGCTGCCTGCCTAGGCAGGCAACGTATCTTCCACTCCTCCCAAATTCGGCAAAAGCTTGTTTTAACTCCTTCTTTTTGAACGAAGCAGTGGTATAATACTATTGCCTTTTACGGCCCTCCGGGGCCAGGAGGTTCATATGCCTGAGAAAATTCATATCTTTGATACCACCCTGCGGGACGGGGAGCAAACGCCCGGAGCCAATCTCAACGTTGATGAGAAACTGCAGATCGCCCGGCAATTGGAACTCCTCAACGTAGACGTCATCGAAGCCGGATTTCCCTACTCCTCACCCGGGGATTTCGCCGCGGTGCGGGCGGTGGCCCGGGAAATCAGGGCCCCCCAAATCGCCGGTCTGGCCAGGGCCTTTGCCAAGGACATCGACGCCTGCTGGGAGGCCATCAAGGAGGGCACCAATCCCCGCATCCACACCTTCATCTCCACCTCCGATATCCACTTGCAGCACCAGATGCACAAGAGCCGGGAGGAAGTCCTGGAAATGGCGGTGGCCGCGGTGAAGCATGCAGCCCGCTACACCTCGAACGTGGAATTCTCCGCCATGGACGCCTCCCGCAGCGACCTGGATTACGTGGCCCGGGTCTTCGCCGCGGTCATTGAGGCCGGCGCCACTACCCTGAATTTCCCGGATACCGTGGGCTACGCCATTCCCCAGGAGTTTGGCGCCAAGATCAAATACCTGGTGGAGCACATCCCCAATATTCACCAGGCGGTGATCTCGGTACACTGCCATAACGATCTCGGGCTGGCGGCGGCCAATACCCTGGCGGCTATTATGAACGGCGCCCGCCAGGTGGAAGTGACCATCAACGGCCTGGGAGAACGGGCCGGCAACGCCTCCCTGGAGGAGGTGGTCATGGCCCTGGCCACCCGGAAAGATCAGTTTGACTATTATACCGAAATCGTCACCCAGTACATTGCCCCTGCCAGCCGCCTCACCAGCAAACTGTCCGGGGTGCCGGTGCAACCCAATAAGGCCATCGTGGGGGCCAACGCCTTTGCCCACGAGTCCGGGATTCACCAGGACGGGGTGCTCAAGGAGGCCAGCACCTTCGAGATCATGACGCCCACCGCGGTGGGCATCAAGAAGAGCCTCCTGGTTCTGGGAAAGCTGTCCGGACGCCATGCCTTCAAAAACAAGCTCCAGGAGATGGGTTACTACCTGGCGGACAAGGAATTAAACCGGGTCTTTTCCCGCTTCAAGGACCTGGCGGATCGCAAAAAGAAGGTATTCGACGAAGACCTGGTGAGCCTGGTGGAAACCGAGGTCATTTACAAATCGGTGCCGGAGTATTTCCGGCTGCTTGACCTGGTGGTGGTCAGCGGCACCATGGTAAAGCCCAACGCCACCGTGAAGCTGCAGATAGGCGGGGAGGTCAAGACCCTCTCCTCCTTTGGGGATGGCCCGGTGGACGCCGCTTACCGGGTCATCACCGACCTGGCCAAATCGAGTTGCCGCCTGTTGAAATTCGCGGTGAGCTCCATCACCGGGGGCACCGAGGCCCTGGGGGAGGTCTCCGTGCGCCTGGAGGATGACGGCTATGTAGTCACCGGCCAGGGAGTGGACCCCGATATCGTCACCGCCAGCGCCCGCGCCTATATCAACGGCTTGAACCGCCTTCATTTTTTGAAGGAGATGGGCCACGGCCCCAAGAAAAAGCCGGAGAAATTGTAAGAAGCTGTCAGTTAAGGCGGCGGGCACAGCCCGCCCTAGCAGCGGGCAGGCAGAGAGGATTTTATAGGGCGGCCTATGGCCGCCGATTATCGGGGCCAGGTCAAATTAGATGGCGGGCGATCACGCCCACCCTGGCGAAAACTCCAAACTGGGCGACCCAATCACAGGCTGGAAGCCTGTGCCACTGTCGCCCCTGCAACTCGAAACTCAAAACTGGAAACTAATATGTCCAAGCCTCAAACCATAACCGAAAAGATTCTGGCGGCCCATGCCGGCAAGGAATACGTGGAACCCGGAGAGCTGATCCTGGCCAGGGTGGACATCGCCCTGGGCAACGACATCACCGCGCCCCTGGCCATCAAGGCCTTTCGCGAGGTGGGAGCCAAAAGGGTCTTTGACCGGGAGCGGGTGGTGCTGGTGGCGGACCACTTCGCCCCCAACAAAGACATCGCCTCCGCCATCCAGGTGCAGATATTGCGGCAATTCGCCCGGGAGCAGGACCTGCTACACTTTTACGATGGCGGGGAGATGGGCGTAGAACACGCCTTGCTGCCGGAGAAAGGGATCGTGGTCCCCGGCGACTTGATCATCGGCGCAGACAGCCACACCTGCACCTACGGGGCCCTGGGGGCCTTTGCCTCCGGGGTGGGCTCCACCGACCTGGCCGCAGCCATGGTTAACGGCGGCATTTGGCTCAAGGTTCCGGAAAGCTTGAAGTTTGTCTACACCGGAGAACTGCCCCCCTGGGTCGGCGGCAAGGACCTGATCCTGCACACCATCGGGGATATCGGGGTGGATGGGGCCAACTACCGGGCCATGGAGTTTACCGGGGACGCCATTGGCCGCCTCTCCATGGCGGACCGTTTTTCCATGGCCAACATGGCGGTGGAGGCCGGCGCCAAGAACGGCATCATCGCCCCGGATGCGGTCACCCTGGAGTATGTCCAAGGCCGGGCCCTGCGGCCTTTCAAAATTGATAATCTTTACAGCGACGCGGATGCGGCGTATACTTATACCAAGGGTTATGAGGTGGCCCGTTTGGAGCCGCAGGTGGCCTGCCCGCCATCGCCGGGTAATGTCAAACCCGTATCCCAGTTGGGAGAGGTGAGCATCGACCAGGCGGTGATCGGCTCCTGCACCAACGGGCGCCTGGAAGACCTGCAGCAGGCGGCGCAGGTCATTAAAGGACGCCGGGTGGCCAAAGGGGTGCGTCTAATCATCATTCCCGCCACCCCTCTGATCTACCGGCAGGCCATGGACCAGGGCCTGTTGGCCATCTTCCTGGAGGCCGGCGCGGTTATCGGCCCTCCCACCTGCGGCCCTTGCCTGGGCGGGCATATGGGCATTCTGGCGCCCGGCGAGACAGCCATAGCCACCACCAACCGGAACTTTGTAGGCCGCATGGGCCATCCGGAATCCAAGGTCTATCTGGCCAACCCGGCGGTCGCCGCGGCCTCGGCGGTCACCGGGCGCATTAGCGGACCGGCGCAACTATAGAAACAAGTGCCTGCTAGCGCTGCTGCCCCTGCTGGTCTAAGTATTTGGACTGGAGGAAGTTATGGCCCGGGGAAGATGGATTTGGCTGGTCGCCGTGGCCGCCTTGCTGTGTTGCGGCTGCTCCGGAATCCTGGCGGAAAATGTGTCGGAGAACGGGCAGACAGACAGGCTTCGCCTGGATACCGCCGGCAAATGGAGCACTTATGATCAGAACCCCCTTAAGGAAGACGAATCTTCCATCATGCTAAAAAAAGAGTTGACATTTTGATGTAAATGTGCTGTTTAAATGGCAAATTTTATGAGGCAGCCGACTGACGGCAAGAAGAAAAAGATGTCTGCCCAAAAAATATACGGGGCGTGGTTCGTTGCCTTGGCCCTCCTGATCTTGCTGGTGGGGGGATGCAACGGCGTCCTCTATGAAAAACAGAAGGATAACGGCCAGGTGGAGCGCCTGCTCATTGACCAGGACGGAGGCTGGGACAGCTACAACATCCACCCCCGGTATTACAGTCAGAATCCCAAGGATCTGTCCGACTTTTCCATCATGCTGAAAAATGAGCGGACTTTCTAATCTAAGCTCCGCATTCCCCGCAGCACCCGCTTGATCCCTCGATAATCCGCCAACGTTTCCAGTCCCCGGTAGGCCCCGGTTTGGCGCAACAGTTCCAGGACCTTGCCCGCCTGACCTTCGCCCACTTCCAGGGCCAGGCAGCCTCCGGGTCTTAAATAACGGTGGGCCTCCTGAGTCAGGGGCCGGATAAGCTCCAGTCCGTCTTCTCCGCCCAAAAGGGCCTGTTGCGGCTCAAAATCTCTGATCTCCCGGGGGAGCTGTTCCCATTGGGCCCGGGGTACATAGGGGAGATTGGCCACCAGCAAGGCGAAGCGTGGTCCGGGGTTGAGCCCGGAGAGGAGGTCGCTCCGGACAAAACGAAGCCGGTCGGCGACGCCATGCCGCCGGGCATTGTCCCGGGCCACGGTCAGGGATGTTTCCGAGAGGTCCAGGGCCAGCCACGCCATCTGGGGCAGCTCCCTGGCCAGGGCCACCACCACCGCGCCGCTGCCCACCCCGATTTCCAGACCCCAGAGGACGGTTTTCTTTTGCCTTGCGAATTTTTGAGGTTCCCGGCCCTCAAGTTCCAGGCCAATCATGGTTCGGGCCGCCTCCAGGGCTGAGGCCACCAGGATTTCGGTTTCCGGCCGAGGAATCAGGACCCCGGAGCGCACCTGAAAATCGAGGGACCAGAATTCCCTGTGGCCGGTGAGGTAGGCTACCGGCTCACCTTGGCGGCGGCGCACCACCAGGGACTTGAAACGGGCCAACTCTTCCGGGGAGAGGGGCTGGTCGTAGCGCAGGTAGAGGTCCAGGCGGCTCAGGTTAAGCACGTGCGCCAGGAGCACCTCAGCGGAGGCCCGGGGCTCCAAAACCCCTTTATCTCTGAGGTAATCGGTGGTCCACCGCAAAAGTGCCACGATGGTCCAGGCCGGCTGGGAAGCCGCCTTCATTCAGGCCTGTTCCAGGGCCTGGGTGCGGTAATGGCTGGCCAAACCTTGCAGTAGTTCGTCCAGGTCGCCGTCCAGAATGGCCTCCAACTTGTGGAGGGTAAGGCCGATGCGGTGGTCGCTGACCCGGGCCTGGGGGAAATTATAGGTGCGGATGCGTTCGCTGCGGTCGCCGCTGCCCACCTGGGATTTGCGCTCTTGGGCGATTTGCTGCTGCTGCTGCCGCTGTTTCAGGTCCAGCAGCCGGGCCCGCAGCACCTTCAAGGCCTTGGCCTTGTTTTTGTGCTGGGACTTCTCGTCCTGGCAGATGACCACCAGGCCGCTGGGCAGATGGGTGACCCGCACCGCGGAGTCGGTGGTGTTGACGCTTTGACCCCCGGGACCGGAGGAGCGGAAGACGTCGATGCGTAATTCTTCCGGGCTGATCTGCACCTCCACCTCCTGCGCCTCAGGCAGGACGGCCACGGTCACCGCCGAGGTATGGATGCGTCCCTGCGACTCGGTTACCGGCACCCGTTGTACCCGGTGCACCCCGCTTTCGTATTTCAGCAGACTGTAGACCCGCTGGCCGGAAATGGCGGCGATGACCTCTTTGAGGCCGCCCATGCCGGTGGCGGAGTGGCTCAAGATCTCCAGCTTCCAGCCCTTGCGCTCCGCCAGGCGGCTGTACATGCGGAAGAGATCGGCGGCGAACAGGCTCGCTTCCTCGCCGCCGGTGCCGGCCCGAATCTCCAGCAGGACGTTCTTCTCGTCGTTGGGGTCTTTGGGCAGCAGCAGCAGGCGCAACTCTTCCTCCCGAGAGGCCGCCTCCTCCCGGAGGGTCTGGATCTCGTCCCGGGCCAGGGATCTTATCTCCTCATCCGTTTCTTCCTTCAGCAAGCTGTGACTTTCCTGCAACTCCTTCTGCGCCTGCCGAAAGCGCCGGAAGGTCTGGACCAGGTGGCTAAGTTCGGCGTGCTCCTTGCGGTATTTCTGATAAAGCTCCTGATCCCGAATGACCTCAGGATCGGAGAGCTGCTGCTCCAGGTCGATAAATTGACTTTCAAGTTTTTCTAGTCTGGCGATCAACATAAGATTATCGAAAACCGGGGCGCCGGCCAGTGATGCCCGGCAAACCTCCAGCCCTCCGCCCAGTGCGCCTAATTTTCGGTGGCGTTAAAACCAGGCGGAAGCCCCGTCTATTTCAAGCCTTAATAATTAATTATAAAGGAAAATTCGTTCCAAGGCAATGAGGCTTAGAAGGATTGATTACTCCACCCACAAGACTTACTGTCAGGTCCGTCAGGCCAGGGGTCAGGACTCCGCCAGGCGGCGGATGATTTCCGGGATGGTGCGGGTGGCCAGGTGGGAGAGGGAGCCGCCCCCCAGGACCACCTGCAGGGGAACCTGCGCTTCCTCAGCCGCCTTGATCATCAGGTCGCAGATGTCGAAGTAGGCGTCTTCGGTGAGCCCTATGGAGCCGTAATCTTCGAGGTGGGTGTCGAAACCGTAATACCAGATGAGCAGATCGGGCCGGAAAGGGGCAATCCGCACCGCCTGTTCCCGGACCAGGTCGAGGTAGTGCTCGTTAGGGTTCGCCTGCCTTGTGAGAGGCTGGACGTCAACGTCCACCTTGCTGCCGTCCTGGGAATGGTAATTGAGACCGCAGAAGCAGATGTGCAGCACCTCCGGATCGTCCCGGATCAACTGGCGGGTGCCGTCGCCGTGGTGCGCGTCGGTGTCCACGATGGCGAAGCGCCGGAAGCTGCTGATCTGCCGGAGGTGGGTCAGGGCGATGACCACGTCGTTGAAACAGCAGGCGCCCCAGAACTGGCGATAGCCGGCGTGGTGGCCGCCGGCCCCGATGAAACAGAAGGCCCGCTGCAGCTCTCCCCGGGCCAGGGCCGTCATCCCCGCCACCACCGAACCCACCGACTCGTAAGCGGTGGCGCATAAACTGTCTTCCGCCACCAGGAGCAGGATTTCCGGGGCGTGCACCTTGAGGATCAGCTCCTCGGAGGCGCGTGGGGCCTGGAACATCCTGACGTTGGCCTTTTCCAGCAAGGGTTCCATGGCCTCGGGGAAATCCCGCAGCCGGTTGCCGATGGTCAGATAGCTCTTGCGGCTGAAAGATGGATGGTAGAAAATGCCAACTTCCTTCATCTCAGGGAAATCCCCCATCATCAGGTCCCGAACTTATCTCCCACCTGCGGCTGTTTAGCGGCAATAAATTCAGGCGTCTTCACCTTCCCCAGCTTTTTGGTGCGGAAACGGCTGACCGAAATGGCGCCGCCGGCCACCGCCAGCTTAAGGCCCCGCTCGCTCACCTCCAGGATCTCCCCGGCTGCGGCCTGAGGGGATTCCCCCAAAAAGGCGGCGCCGTAAAGCTTGACCTTTTCACCCCGGAAGGTGGTGGTGGCCCCGGGCTGGGGGTCGCAGCCCCGGATGAAATTGAAGACCCGCACGCCCGGCTGGCTCCAGTCCAGTCCGGCCACCCGTTCGTCGCAGGGAGGCTCGTAGGTGCCTTGGGAATGGTCCTGGGGAATCCGGGGGGCCTGCCCCTGGACGAGCAACTCCACTGCTTCCAGGAGCGCCGCCACCCCCAGGGGATAAAGCTTATTGTAATAGAGCTCTCCGGTGGTCTCGGAAGGGCCGATCTCCACCGCCTTTTGCAGGAGGATGTCTCCGGTGTCGATCCCCCAGTCCACCCAGAAGATGGTGAGCCCGGTGTGGGTTTCGCCGTTGATCACCGCCCAATTGATGCCGCTGGAGCCCCGATGGCGGGGCAGGAGAGAGGGGTGATATTGGATGGAGCCCAACTTCGGGGTGTTGAAGACCCGGAGCGGGATGATGTCGGTGACAAAGGCCAGCACCCCCAGGTCGGCATTCAAGGAGACCATGGCCTCGTAAGCCTCAGGGTCACGAAGATGGGCCGGCTGGAAAACCGGCGCCCCGGCGGCCTGGGCCGCCTCCTTCAAGGGGTCGGGCCTGCCGCCCCGATCCGGCGGGCAAAAGACCCCCGGCACCTCATGACCGTGCTCCAGCAAGCCTTTCAAGACGTCGGCGCCGAAAGCGGCCTGACCTAGCAAGGCGATCCGCATGGCAGCCCTCCTCTGTAAGTTGGAGTGGCGCGGCATTATGGGGCAGGGCAGGGGCGGGCCCCACTGCCCTTACCGAAAATACCAAAAATACAAAAATCTCCCTGAAAATACCCTTGAAGATTCCTGTCAATGATGGTGCTCGTCCTGGCTCTTTTCCGGTTCCAGGGTGGAGGCCCAGAAGCAGAGGCCGCAGGCAGCCATGATGGCGCCGACGATCACCGGAGCGCTGCCGGAGAAAATGGCCACAGCCAGACAGGCGAAGACCAGAAACACCAGCATGGCCTGTTTTAGACGATAACCCTGATTGCTTTCCGCCATATGTCAAAACCTCCTTGGAGATAAATCGATTATACGCCGGATGCCGGCAATATCCAGAAAGATTTTATCGCTTGCCTTCAGCAAAGCTGATGGCCTGCCCGATCCGGCGCAGGGTCTCCGGCTTTCCCAGGATATTGATGATCTCATAGAGCCCGGGGCTGGCGGTGCGGCCGGTGAGGGCCAGGCGCACCGGCTGGGCCAGGTTGGCCATCTTCAGGCCGGTCTCCGCCGCCAGGTCTTGAAAGAGCTGGTTCAAGGCGGGCTCGGAAAACTCCCGCAGCCTGTCCAGGCGTCGGGCCACCTCTCGCAAAGCCGGCAGGGTCTCCGGGGTCAAAAACCTATTTGCCCCCTTCTCTTCGTAAGGGCGGGGATCCTGAAAATAGAAACGGGCCGCCTCGGCCATCTCCACGAGGGTGCGGCACCGGGCCGCTAGGGTGGCAGCCACCCGGGCCAGGTATTCCTGATCCGGCAACTCAATGCCCAGCCTGGTCAAAAAAGGAGCCAGTTCCTGGGCCAGCCGGGGGGCGCTCAGACCCATCAGATGCTGGCTGTTGATCCACTTAAGCTTTTCTTCGTCAAATACTCCCGGGGAAGTGGTGGCATGCTCCAGACTAAAGTATTGGATGAGCTCTTCCCGGGTGAAGACCTCCTGATCCCCGTGGGACCAGCCGAGGCGAGCCAGGTAGTTCATCAGAGCCTGGGGCAGAAAGCCTTGCTGCCGGTACTCCAGGACAGATCCGGCGCCCCGGCGTTTGGAGAGCTTGCCCCGGTCCGGGGCCAGCAACAGGGGCATGTGCGCAAAGCGGGGAAGATCAGCCCCCAAGGCCTGGTAAATGAGGATCTGCCGGGGGGTGTTGGGAATGTGGTCCTCACCCCGGATGATGTCGGTAATCCTCATGCTGATGTCATCCACCACCACCGCGAAATTATAAGTGGGGATGCCATCGCCCCGCAGGACTACCAGGTCATCGAGTTCCCGGTTGTCGAAGGTGATGGGGCCTTTGATCAGGTCGTCCCACCGGGTTACGCCGATGTCGGGCCCCCGGAAGCGCACCACGGTATGGGGCCCGGGCTTGAGGCCACGATTACGGCAGAGGCCGTCGTACTTGGGCTTGCCACCCCGGGCCAGGGCCGCCGCTCGACGCGCCTTCAGGTCTTCCGGGGAGCAATCACAATAATAGGCTGCCCCCCGGGCCAGCAGGCGGTCGATATATTCCCGATAGACGGACTGGCGCTCCGACTGGCGAAAGGGGCCTTCATCCCAATCCAGCCCCAGCCACGCCAGGGCCTCCAGGATTTCCCGAACGAATTCCTCCTGGGAACGCTCTTTATCGGTGTCCTCGATGCGCAGGATAAAGGCGCCGCCGCTATGGCGGGCAATAAGCCAATTGAACAAGGCGGTATGGGCCCCACCCAGGTGCAGGGAACCGGTGGGGCTGGGAGAGAAACGAGTCCGCACTTCCGGCATCCCTGACAAAATAGACAAACTAGACAAAATAGGCAAAACCCCTTGGGAGATACTGCTTGTTTATCATAACTTCCCCGCCTGGGCCAGGGGCAATATTTTCTATCTCTGCCCGGATTTGGTAGCCTCGGCCTCTGGCCTGTGTGAATTAAAATCCCGATTTCCTACTCCAGCGAGACGCCTATTTTACCTGTACTTGCCTACTGCCTGAACCTAAAAAAAAGGGGCGGTGTCCAACCCGCCCCCAGAATTATTTCCAGCCCAGGCGTCTCGCGGGCGCCTGATCGGATGCGCCAGCCGCGCCCTCCCGCTAAGGGTTATCCGCCCCGGCAGGCAAGGCGAAGAAAAAGGTGGCGCCCTCATTGACCTTCCCTTCAGCCCATACCCGTCCAGCGTGGCGTTGTAAAATCCGCTGGACGATGGCCAGGCCCACGCCGGTGCCTTCAAATTCGCCGATGGGGTGCAGCCGCTGAAAGACTCCAAACAACTTATCCCGGTAGCGCATATCAAAGCCGATACCGTTGTCTTTAACATAATAAATGGTTTCGCCGGCAACGCTCCCGCCCCCCACTTCGATAACGGCTTTTTCCTTGAGCCGGGTAAACTTGAAGGCGTTGGCCAGCAGATTGGCCAGGACCTGCCTCAGCAGGGAAGCGTCCCCGAAGGCCGGCGGCAGCTCCTTAATCTTCAGCTCCAGGGGGCGATCCGGCTCCGCCGCCCGGAGTTCCTTGATGAGCCTGGTGACCTCAGGCGTCAGGTCGATGCAGGCCTTCCGGACCTCCTGGCGTCCCAGGCGGGAAAGGGCCAACAGGTCATCTATGAGGTGGGCCATGAAGGCGGTATTCCGGCGGACCACCTCCAGCAGCCGCAGGCCTTCGCCATCCAGCCGGGCGGCGTGTTCCAGCGTCAGCATGCGGGAGAAGCCGTCGATGGCCCGGATGGGGGCCTTGAGGTCGTGGGACACGGAATAGGCGAAGGCCTCCAGCTCCCGGTTGGCTAACTCCAGCTGAGCGGTGCGCTCATTGACCCGCTGCTCCAGTTCTTCGTTAAGGCGGTGGACCTCTTCTTCCGCCTGCCGGCGTCTGGCTTCCCGGTCCATGGATTCCATGGCGAAAGAGAGATTCTGGGCCAGGGAGTTGAGCGCCGAGATCTCTTCCGTGTTGAAGAAACCCTTCTGCCCGGAATATAGGGTTAGTACTCCTTCGACTCTATCGCCCACGAACAAGGGAAAAGCGGCGGAGGACCTGATACCCCGCGCCAGGGCCTGTTTCCTCCAGGGGGCCATGCGGGGGTCAGCGGCAAAATCCTGGCATGCATCCCAGCGCCCCTGGCGCACCGCTACCCCGGTCGGTCCCCGGCCCTCCGGGACATCTTCCAGGGAAATAGTAATATTTTGCGGATAATCGTCAAGGAGGTCGTATTGGGCCGCCGCCCGGACCAGTCCGGCTTCCCAATCCACCCGGCCGATCCAACACAGCAGGAAGTCTCCCTCCTCCATCATGATCCGGCAGGCCTGGCGGAAAAGCCCTTCCTGGTCTTGGGCGTGCACAATGGATTCATACACCCGGCTCAATAAACGGTAAAGCCTTCCCAGAACGGCCGCCTTCTGCTCGGCCTCCTCACGCTCGTTCATTTCTTCTTTTAATTGGGCTACCGATTCATGCAATTCCTCGGTGCGCGCTGCAATCCGCTGCTCCAGTTCCTCATTCAGCCGGCTCAGGGCCTCCTCGGCCCGTTTGCGCACGGTGATGTCCCGGGCCACGTGGACGCTGCCCATAAGCTGCCCTTTATCGTCCACAAGGGGCGAGGTAGTCACCAGGAAATCCCGATCAAATTCACGGAGTTCGGCGGTATGCCCCTGGCCGTCTTGCAACAGCAGACTATGAGGGCAAAAGTCCGGGGGATAGGTGCTACGGTGCATTAATTCATAGCAATGCTTACCCGCCAATTCCTGGGGCTCCGCTCCCAGGGCCGCGGCCATGGCCCGGTTGACCCGGACCAGATGATGGTCGGTGTCCAGGATGGCGATCAGGTCCGGCACCCCCTCAAAGGTGCGCTCCCACTCCTCATTGGCTTTAAGCACCGCCGCCTCGCTACGTTTGCGCTGGCTGATGTCGATGCCATAGAGGCGAATGGTCTGGAACGGCTCGACGTAGGAGATGCTCTGGAGATAAACCGCGTCTTTGACCTGCACCTCCCGCTGGAAGTGGGTCTGTCCGGTTCGTTTGATGTTCAGTAAGATTTGCTTAAGGTCGGCGGGCAGGAGGTCCCTCAATTTAGTCGGCGGTCCCAACCCGGTCACGACCTCCCGGGCCGACTGGTTGGAATAGGTGATGCGGCCGGAGGTATCCACCTCCAGGATGGGATTGGGATTCAATTGGGGAAAAGAGGCCAGGCGCTGGAACTCGCGTTCCCGCTGCTTGCCGGCGGTGCTGGCGCTCCGGGCGGCGAGGGTCGCTTCCGCCTCCCGGAGGCGCTGCTCCAGCTCACCCACCCGCCGCAACAATTCTTCCCTGGTCGGTCCTGATCTCTTCATCTAAGCACCCGCTTAAGGTCTTGATTGCTTTGCTGTTACTGAGCCGGCGCCTTGCTCGGATTCGATCTTGAGAGAGTGGGGGATTAAAAGGCACCCCATAAGGTTAAATTTACCCCAAATCGACGAATATGGAAAGTATCCTGTTTAGAATGGCAGTTATTGATAGGGGCGGGGGTTGCTGCGCCCGTGCTACCTAAAGGCGCTTGTCCCAGTTCCCGGCCATATCATCCAGCCAGGCGATCGCGAAGGCCGTCAGACTGTCCCGGGCCCGGGCGGCAAATTCCCGGAGGGGCGGGGTTTTCCAGGAAACTTTTATCCGGGTCTTGGAACCGTCAGTCGGCTGCGGGAGGGGCAGGTTAAGCGGGTCCAGGATGGCCCGCACCACCAGAAAGGGGAGGGCGGCGGCCCGGCAAACCTCGGCGAAGGCGGCGCTCTCCAGATCCAGGGCCAGGGCCCCGGGCCGCGACCCGGCGGCGGCCTTATCCCCGGGGTTCAGGGCGGCCTGGGGCACACTAACCAGGGAACCCAAGCGGCCGGGGAGGCCTGTTTGCCCGAGAATCCTGGCGGCCCTGGCCACCATCTCCGGCGCCACCTTAAAGACCCGGTCCTGCTGAAAATCAATGAGGTCCGTGGCGATCACCAGGTCTCCGGGGCGCAATTCCTGGAGAATCCCGCCGCCATAGCCCAGCAGTAGGCAAAGACCTGGATAACCATGCTCCAGGGCGCGGCTCAGGGTACGGACCATGGCGGCGGCGCCCACCCCGGTGCGGACCAGCAGCAAGGGCAGGCGGCCCCAGGCGCCCAGGGTCAGGCGGCCGCCCAGGTCCAGGCGGGACTGGTTTTGCAGCCGCAAACGCAGATGGCGGATCTCGTCCTCCAGGGGAGCGATCACCATTAGGGGAATTGGAGCCATAAACAGAACCCGGGGGAGAGGTCGAGGGATTGGGGCCCATTGACAGCATCATACCAAAGATGCCGGCAAAAGTAGAAGAATCTGTTGGAGGTGCGTACCCTGGCTTGCCACGCCTGACCCGCTCACCATTGAAAGAATGAGCCACAAGCTGTATGATAAGGGAAATCCAAAATCCGGGGATAGGGCGCCTTAAAGCAGTTCTCCTATGACGAGAGGGAGCAAATCCATGCGCCATCGCCTCTTAGGGAAAACCGGACTGGAGGTTTCCGAGGTCGGCTTCGGCTGCATCCCTATCATTCGCCTGAGCATGGGCGAAGCCATCCGGGTGCTGCGCCGGGCCCAGGAACGGGGCATCACCCTGTTCGACACCGCCAATGTCTATCTGGACAGCGAAGAGAAGATCGGGCGGGCCTTTCAGGGCCTGCGACCGCAAGTGGTCCTGGCGACCAAGAGTATTAAACGGGACCGGCTGGGGCTGGAAGGAGACCTGGAGCAGAGTCTGCGACTCCTCAAAACCGATTACCTGGATTTGTTTCAATTTCACCAGGTCTCTCAAGAGCAGGATTTTCAGGCCTTGTCCGCCAAAGACGGCGCCCTGGAAGCCGCCCTGCGGGCCAGGGAAGCCGGCAAGATTCGGCACCTGGGGATTACCTGCCATAATCTGGAGATGGCCAGGAAGCTGGTGGGCGCCGACCTCTTCAGCACCATCCAATTCCCTTTTAACTTTATTGAGACCGCGGCGGCGACGGAACTCCACCCTCTGGCCCGGGAGCGCAACCTGGGTCTGCTGGCCATGAAACCCTTCTGCGGCGGGCTGGTGGACAACGGCCGGGTGGCCCTTAAGTATCTGCGCCAGTTTCCCGACGTCATTCCCCTGCCCGGCTGCGATTCGGTGGCCCGGGTGGATGAGGTTGTTGACCTCTATGACACGGATAATGCCGTCACCCCGGAAGACCTGGCGGTTATGGAGGGTTACCGGGCCGAACTGGGGGATAAGTTCTGCCGGCGCTGCGAATACTGTCAGCCCTGCCCCCAGGGGGTGATGATCACCCCGGCCATGCTTTACGGCATCGTCGCCCGGCGGATGGGTCCGGACAAGGCCGCCGGCTTCGCGGCCAAGGCCATGGAAGCGGCGCGCTCCTGCATCGAGTGCGGGGAATGCGTCGACCGCTGCCCTTACGGGTTGCCCATCCCGGAGATGCTCAAGGCCTATCTCGCCCTTTATGATCAACACCGGCAGCAGGGAAAGGGTGCAAACGAATAATTATAGTTAGGATAGTCCTGGTGGAGAGGGGCAGCAAGCCGCCCTCTGGATTTTTCAGTAAATCAGTAGGGCGGGAAAATCTTCCTTAAATAAAGGATATGCCATGCCTGAGGTGGAACTCCCTAAACCGGAAGAGTTGGAAGAGATCAAATCCAAGGCCTTCACACGCCGCGTCGCCTTGATCACCGCCATTTTTGCGGTCGTCCTGGCCATCAGCCACCTGGGGGGCTCCATGGCCACCAAGGAGATGCTCCTGGCCCAGCAGCAGGCTTCGGACCAATGGGCCTGGTACCAGGCCAAGAACATCCGGGGGCATATCGACCGGAACCAAAAGACCATCCTGGAACTGAACCTGCTGGAAAAGGACTCCCTCAAGCCGGAGGTCAGGAAACGCTACGAAGAGGAGTTGCGGCAGGTGACCGCAGATGAGGGGCGCTACAACGCGGAAAAGGAAGAGATCGAGAAAGAGGCCAGACACCTGGAGCAGGAGCGGGACCTTTACCGCAGCAAGGACCCCTACTTCGAGTACGGCGAGGTGCTGCTGGCGATCTCCATTGTCATGGCCTCCATCGCCATCCTGGCCTACTCCCGGATGGCCCTGGGCTTCGCCCTGGTCTCCGCCAGTCTGGGAACCTTGCTGGCCGCCAACGGCTTTTTGCTGATAGTGCGCCTGCCTTTCTTCACCCCCTAAAATTCTCAGAAAACCTCAGGCCCCCAAGGCCGCCTCGATGCGGGCCAGCATCTCCGGCGCCCGGAGGGTGGATAGAGAATGGTAGCTGCCGCCCATGATGAGGCTCAGTTCCGGCAGGCAGCCCAGGTCCAGGCAGGGAGCGAAGGCCTCGGTATCCAGGACCAGGGAGTTGGTCCCCAGGGTCTTGAGTCGTGCCGCCAGTTCCTTCACTTCGGCCAGGGGACGGCCGCCCCCCATGCTGAGGTTGGCCCTGCCGTCGGTGATCAGCACCAGGAGAAAGGCATCCTGGGGATGCCGAGCCTTTTCCTTTTGCAGCACCTCCAAGGCCAGCTTCAGGGCGTGGGGCAGGGGGGTTTTGCCGCCGGTGGGCAGGTTTCGGAGGTGGCGTTGAGCCATCTCCACGCTGTGGGTGAAAGGCAGGGTTAGTCTGGCCTCGCTCCCCCGGAAGACGATGAGTCCCACCCGCTCCCGCCTCTGGTAGGCGTCCAGGAGCAGCGACAGGATGGCCGCCTTGGTCTCCGCCATGCGCACGTCGGCCCCCATGGAGCCGGAGGCGTCCACCACGAAGAGGATATGGCGGCCGATGCGACGCTCCCGCATCTTGTAGCGCAGGTCCACCTCACTGATGGCCAGGGCCAGGTTGCCTTTCTGCCGCACCCCTTGGAAGGGCGCCGCGGCTCGCAGGGTGGCATCAATGGCAAGATCCGGCGGCCCCGCCGGCTGCAGGGTGGAGCGCACGTAGCGGCCGCGGCGCTCGTCGTTGCAGGCCCGGGTGCGGTTGCCTGGGGCCTTTTGGGTCTTGCGTTCTGGCTTCAGATCCAGGGGTTGCACCGGAAAGGCGGCTCCCGGCGGCACCGTCACCTCCCCGAGGAGTTGGGCCTCCTCCGGCTCCGCGCCTGAGGCCCCGGGCTCCGGGGCCGGCCGCAAGAGGCGCCGGCTTTCCATCTCTTCCTGGTGTTTACGGAAGGTTTCCTCCAGTTTATTCTGATCCATCTCCGAGTCGCTGAAGGGTTGGCGCCGCAACCGGTGCGGCAGTACTAACTGCGCGGCCTCCCGCACCTCGGCATCCGCCACCTCCTCCCGGCCGCGATAGGCCGCCAGGGTCTGGGCCACCTTGAGCATGTAAATGTCGGCCCGGTGCCCATCCACCCCCTGGTCCAGGCAGATGGCGCTGATCAGCCGCAGGACCTCTTCCCGGTACCCCACCCGCGGCAGAAGTTCACGACCGGCGAGGATGGCCCGGCGCAGGGCCTCCTGCTCCAGGGCCCAGCGGAGCGCGAAGCCTTCCGGGTCCGCCTCGAAGGCCAGACGGCGCCGCACCACGTCCATGCGGGCCTGGAGCTCGTGCAGGCCAGCCACTGCCACACAGAGCCCGAAACGGTCCAGGAGCTGGGGCCTCAGCTCTCCTTCCTCGGGGTTCATGGTGCCCACCAGGATAAAGCGGGCCGGGTGGCTGAAGGAGATGCCCTCCCGCTCCACCACGTTAACTCCCATGGCCGCGGCGTCCAGAAGCACATCCACCAGGTGGTCGTCCAGGAGATTTACTTCATCAACGTAGAGGATTCCCCGGTTGGCCGCGGCCAGCAGCCCCGGATCGAAATGCTTTTCGCCGCTCTTGATGGCCTTTTCCAGGTCAATGGTACCCAGGAGCCGGTCCTCGGTGGTGCCCAGGGGCAGATCCACCACCGGCATTGGCCGCTGCCGCCCAGACAAGATCTCCCCCTGCTGCCGCCGGCGACGGCAGGAGTCGCACATCAGCTCTACCTTTTCCGGATCACAATGAAACGGACACCCGGCCACCATGCTGATGGGAGGTAATAGCTCCGCCAGACCCCGGGCCGCGGTCGATTTGGCGGTGCCCTTCTCACCACGGATCAACACCCCGCCGGTGAGGGGGTTGACGGCATTGAGAATCAAGGCCTTCTTGAGGCGCTCCTGGCCCACCAGGGCCGCGAAGGGATAGACGGGTCGATTGGGGGTCATCTCTATTCTCAGTCCCCTGAGGGTCGCTTAGCGAGTTCGGGTGAACAAGACCATTATATCGCCGCCAGGCTCCATTGACAATGTGGTTGATCAGAGCTAAATTTAACATATCACAAGGGAACAAAGGAAATGTCAAAATGGAGATCAGAGACTACTGCGACTCCATCTATGCGGAGTTGACCAACCAGAAGGCGCGGATTTACGACGTCCTCCGGGTGATCGACCAGATGCCGGTGGAGGCCAGGGCCAAAATCAGATCCCAGATAGATGAACTCCACATCCTGGTGGGAGATTTGAGCCGGAGAATCGACCGGCTCATGAAGGAATGTCCGGCCGACTGGAGCAAGGCCAAGATGGAGATCGAGGATCTGAAGGGGCAACTGCAGGAAAAGATCGACTGGTGGGATGCCAGCCACATCGCCGGGGGTTACGTTGGCGGTTAAATCTTGGGCAGAAATCGCGGTTTGGGCTATGGGCTCAGTAAATTTACCACTTCCGCCTGGAGGTGGCCCTCCTGCACCCGCAGAAGGGCCATGGTGACGGGCAAGGTGAATCTTCTGGGTCCGGCCGAGCCGGGGTTGAGGTAAAGGACGCCGTCTTGGCACTCCAATCGGGGTTGGTGCGAGTGCCCATAGATAACCGCCTGGAATTGAGGCCGCAGGCGAAAGGTCTTGTCAAGGGCCTGGAGTTCGTGCAGGACATAGAGCCGCGCCCCGCCCACCTCCAGCAACCGGGTCAGGGGCAGCCGCCGGGCCCATTTGCCCCGGTCGGTATTGCCCCGCACCGCCTGAACCGGGGCGATTTCCTCCAGGGCTGTCAACATCCCGAGGTTGCCAATATCCCCGGCGTGGATGATGAGCTCCACCCCCCGGAGGACCTGGGCCGCCTGTGGCCGCAGCAGCCCGTGGGTGTCGGAGATGACGCCGATGAGATGTTGGCTCAGGCGCACAGGTAAAAAAACCCCGTTCAAAATTCCCGGATAAGCGGCGCCAACCCAGCAACGCGCAGGAATAACCTCTCCGCGCTAAAACTTATGCCCCTGAGTTACTCCGTCTCACAAACCACCGGGCGGCCTTCCCAGGGGCCCGGGGCGCAGACGTCCTCTTCGAAGCAGGTCTTGGAGAAGGCGGCCTCCAGGGGAATGGCATAGTCGCCGGAGAAGCAGGAGAGGCAGAAGGTGTCGCGCTCCATTTCGGTGGCGGCAACCATGCCCTCCAGGCTGAGATACCCAAGGTAATCGAGGCCCAGGAAATCCCGAATTCGCTCGATCTCCTGCTGGGCGGCGATTAGTTCCCCCTTTTTGGAAAAGTCGATGCCGTAATAGCAGGGGAAGCGGTGGGGCGGGCAGCTCACCAGCATGCTCACTTCCCGGACCCCGGCCTCGCGCAGCGACTTGACCCGGGAGCGGGTGGTGGTGCCCCGGATGATGGAGTCTTCGATGACGATGACCCGCCGGCCCTTGAGGAGCTCCTTGACCGGGTTGAGCTTCACCCGTACCGAGAAGTCCCGCATGGTCTGGGAGGGCTGGATGAAGGTGCGACCCACGTAATGGTTGCGGATCATCCCCATCTCGAAAGGAATGCCGGTAGCCGCGGCATATCCCAGGGCCGCGTAGGTGCCGGAGTCGGGAAAGGGCATCACCAGGTCGCCCTGGAGGGGATGCTCCCGGGCCAGGGCGGCGCCCAGGCGTTTGCGCACCTGATAGACGCTTTTCCCGAAGATCTGGCTGTCGGGGCGAGCGAAATAGACAAACTCGAAGATACAGCGTTGGGGAGGCACAGGGGCGAAGGGCTTATGGCAATGGAGGCCGGCCGCGTCCATGACCACGATCTCCCCCGGCTCCACTTCCCGTAAGTAGTCGGCCTGCACCAGGTCCAGGGCGCAGGTCTCGGAGGCCGCCATCCAGGAGCCGTTCAATTGGCCCAGGCACAGGGGCCGGAAGCCGTGGGGGTCCCGGGCGGCGATGACCTGGTCGGCGGTGGCCAGCACCAGGCAATAGGAGCCCTTGAGGTGCTTCAGGGCGTTGATCAGCGAGTCCACCACTTCGGCGCCCCGGTGCCGGGCCATGAGGTGGACGATGATCTCGGTGTCCATGCTGGACTGGAAGATGGAGCCGCCCTCTTCCAGGCGGCAGCGGACCTCCCAGGCGTTGGTGAGGTTGCCGTTGTGGCCGATGGCCATGATGCGGCCGCCGTGCTGCACCACGAAGGGTTGGGCATTGACCAGCAGGGTGGAACCGGTGGTGGAGTAGCGCACGTGGCCGATGGCCAGGTGCCCCGGAAGCCCCTCCAGGATCTGCTGGTTAAAGACCTCGGGCACCAGACCCAGACCCCGGTGCTGGTTGACCCGGCTGCCATCCCCGGTGATGATGCCGCAGGACTCCTGGCCCCGGTGCTGCAAGGCATAAAGGCCGAAATAGGTGAGGCGGGCCGCATCCGGGTGGCCGTAGATGCCGAAGATACCGCAGTGTTCCCGGGGTTTGTCGTCCTGAAGGACGACCTGGTTTACCGTTTTCCGTTTTCCGTTTTCCATTTTCACATTAAACCCTTGCCGGAGCGGCTAAAAGGTTTGGTAGCCGCAGGCTTCAGCCTGCGCTTTTCTCCAATGTTTGTTTGGACTGGTAGCGCCGACGTGCGGTCATCCTGGCGCATGACCAGGTTTTCGGTTTTCGGTTTTTTGCATTTTCCGGGTAATCCTATAACTCAGGGGTTAAGCTATTCTGGATTATTTTGCGATTCTGAGCCGCCACAGGCGGAGAAGAATTTATCACCTATTTCACTTAACGCAATGTCATTCTGAGCGAAGCGAAGAATCTAGTCTTTGCACTGTCTAGACCCTTCGCTTCGCTCAGGGTGACAAAAAAAGGGTGACAAAAAAGGATTTGTCTAAGTTACCAATCTTCACTTAAATCTTTCCATTCCAGATTCATCGACTCGATTAAGGCTATTTTCTTTTTTCGCAGCCAACCTTTAATCTGTTTTTCCCTGGCTATTGCTCCAAGAACATCATAAGTGGCTTCATAATAAACTAGTGTGGTAATATTGTATTTCTTGGTGTAACCCTCGGTTTGATGGTTTTTATGTTGCCAAACCCGCCTCTCCAAGTCATTGGTAATGCCGGTATAAAGCATTCTCCCTTTATTGGCTAAGATATAAACATAATATTGTTTTTCGGCCAGTTTCACAATCGAAATGATAGACCCTTCGCCTGCGGCTCAAGTATACAGGATCGGGTTACGGCCTGACAATACCGGAATTCGGGTCATACCGCACATCGATAATTCTTCGGTACTGGGTGGCGGAATCGGCTCCCCATGCTTTTTTAAACTTTCCAAATAGCCGGTGATCGCTTCTTTGATATTGGCCTGAGCTTCCTCCCGGGTAGCCCCTTGGGAGATGCAACCCGGCAAGGCCGGACATTGCGCCACAAAGACGCCGTCTTCATCCTGTTCGATGATTACCCGGAATTTCATTAGGCCTCCGCTGCCACGATGCAGTCTATACATTTAGGGCTGGCATTACCCAAGGGTGAGGGGCAACCTAATTTGGATTATTATTATTTAAAGCCCGAGCTAATTGTTGGATAAATCCTTCATCATATTTTTTTTCAAAATCATTAATTGTTGATGAAGATATTGACATAATTCTATCAAACATTTGAATAAGTAGCTTTGCTTCATCTGCTTTTATTTGCAGTTCATTTATTTTGCTTTCAAATTCTTTTCTCTCAATATGAATTTTGCTTTCAAATTCTTTTCTCTCAATATCGAATAATTCTTTTTGAGATTTAATCATTGTTAAAGACCTGTCGTATTGTGTCTCTCGTAAGAGTTTATTTTCAGCATTTAAAATCTCAATATGTTGTTTGAATAATTTGTAACATATCCAAATTAATGTAGGTATCCCAAAAATTAATCCCAGATCTCGTATTAATGAAGCAAATTTCTCAAGTTCAGCGATGGTCATAATTTTTTATTTTGAAATCTTTCTACCTTTCCTGTCAAATTCAGTTCCACAATTTTTACAAATCCACCCTCCCCATAACCCTTGCCTCAGGCTTTTGGGAAATCTGAATTTAGTAAAAGGTTCCTGACATTCGGGGCAATTTCCTTGGCATGAAAAACAGAACATAGAGAAAAACAACATCAAAAAAAATTTAAAATTTCATATTTTTTTCCAAAATCGCCTAAAGTTTAATAAAATTATTATGTTACTTTTGAAAGTCTAAATTAAGGCACAGGCTGGAAGCCTGCGCTACCAAACCTCTACCCCTGCGCCGCCCGCAGTTTTAGCTCCGTCGACTGTTTCACCAGTGAATGGTATTCCTGCAGGCTTTTCACTTCCAACTTGCCCCGCTTCATGGCCCGAATGGCGTCCAGGGTGGCCCTGGCCGCCGCCAGAGTGGTGGTATAGGGAATGTTGTATTCCAGGGCGGCCCGGCGGATGGAGTAGGAGTCCGCCGGGGTGTAGCGGCCCTCCGGGGTATTGACCAGCAGGGCGATCTCGTTGTTTTTGATGTGGTCGATGATATGGGGCCGCCCTTCCCGGATCTTGCTGACCGGGGTCACCGGCAGGCCGTGCTCCTTAAGGTATTCGGCGGTGCCGGCGGTGGCATAGAGGGGGAACCCTTCCCCCTGAAAGCCCCTGGCCAGCTCCAGGGTGGCGGGCTTGTCCGGGCTCTTGACGCTGAAGATCACCCCGCCTTGCAGAGGCAGGACCTGGCCGGCAGCCAACTGCGACTTGGCAAAGGCGAGGCCGAAATCCGAGTCCAGGCCCATAACCTCTCCGGTGGAAAGCATCTCCGGCCCCAGCCGCGGGTCCACCCCGGGGAAGCGCCGGAAGGGGAAGACCGACTCCTTCACGGCAAAATAGGGCGGCTCGATTTCCCGGGTAAAACCCAGCTCTTCCAGGGAGTGGCCCAACATCACCTTGGTGGCCAGCCTGGCCAGGGAGACCCCGGTGGCCTTGCTCACGAAGGGCACGGTGCGGGAGGCCCTGGGGTTAACCTCCAGGACGTAGACCTGATGGTCCTTCACCGCAAACTGGATGTTCATCAGGCCCACCACCCCAAGTTCCGCCGCCAGGGCCTTGGTCTGCCGCCTGATTTCCTCCTGGATGGCAAGGGAGAGCGAATAAGGGGGCAGGACGCAGGCCGAATCCCCGGAATGGATGCCGGCCTCTTCGATGTGTTCCATGATGCCGCCGATGACGGTGAGGCTGCCGTCGCTGATGGCGTCCACGTCCACTTCGATGGCGTCCTCCAGGAACTTGTCGATGAGGATGGGGTGGTCCGGAGAGGCCTGAAGGGCCCAATTCATGAAATTCACCAGGCCCTGGTCATCGGCCACGATCTGCATGGCCCGGCCCCCCAAGACGTAGGAGGGCCGCACCAGCACCGGGTAGGTGATCTCATGGGCTATCTGCAAGGCCTGGTCCACATTGGTGGCGGTGTCGCTGGGCGGCTGTTTCAGCTTAAGATCGACCAGCAGCTGCTTGAATAATTTGCGGTCCTCGGCCCGGTCGATGGCGGCGGCCGAAGTCCCCATGATGCGCACCCCCGCCTGGCCCAGGGTCACCGCCAGGTTCAAGGGGGTCTGGCCGCCGAACTGCAGGATCAGGCCCTTGGGGTCCTCCGCGGCCACGATGTTGAGGACGTCCTCCCGGGTCAGGGGCTCGAAATAGAGCTTATCCGAGGTGTCGTAGTCGGTGGACACCGTCTCCGGATTGGAGTTGACCATGATGGACTCCACCCCCAACTCCTTGAGGGCGAAGGAGGCCTGGCAGCAGCAATAGTCGAACTCGATGCCCTGGCCGATGCGGTTGGGGCCGCCGCCCAGGATGGCCACCTTGTCCCGCGAGGTCTTCCGGGCCTCGTCCTCCCATTCGTAGGTGGAATAGAAATAGGGGGTGTAGGCCTCGAACTCCGCGGCGCAGGTATCCACCAGCTTATAGACCGGGGTGACTCCGTGCTCCCGGCGCATCCCGGCCAGATGCTCCTCGCCGCAGCCCCAGAGGTGGCCAAGCTGCACGTCGGAGAAACCGTATTCCTTGGCCCGGCGCAGCATGTCCTTTAACTGCTCCTGGCACCGCCCCTGGCGCAACAATTCTCCAAAGATTGCCAACTCCCCGGAGAAGGACACCAGGTCCCGGATCTGGTGGAGAAACCAGGGGTCGATGAAGGTAAGCTGGTGGGCTTCAGCCACGCTCATCCCGGAGCGGAAGGCCTGAAGCAGGTAGAAGAGGCGCTGAGAGTTGGGGACCCGCAGCCGGACCCGCAGCTCGTCGGGACCCACCTCCGGCAGGTCCTTGCCGTCGCTCCCCAGGCCGAAACGGGCGATCTCCAGGGATCGGATGCCTTTTTGCAGGGCCTCTTTGAAGGTGCGGCCGATGGCCATCACTTCCCCCACCGATTTCATGGAGGTGGTGAGGAAGTCCTCGGCCCCGGGGAATTTCTCGAAGGTCCAGCGGGGGATCTTGACTACGCAATAGTCAATGGTGGGCTCGAAAGAGGCGTAGGTTTCCCGGGTGATGTCGTTGTGGATCTCATCCAGGGTGAAGCCCACCGCCAGCTTGGCGGCGATCTTGGCGATGGGGAAGCCGGTGGCCTTGGAGGCCAGGGCCGAGGAGCGGGACACCCGGGGGTTCATCTCGATGACCACCATCTCCCCGGTCTGGGGATGGATGGCGAACTGGATGTTGGAGCCGCCGGTCTCCACCCCGATTTCCCGGATGATGGCGATGGCCGCGTCCCGCATCGCCTGGTACTCCCGGTCCGTCAGGGTCTGCGCCGGGGCGACGGTAATGGAGTCGCCGGTGTGCACCCCCATGGGGTCCAGGTTTTCAATGGAGCAGATGATCACCACGTTGTCCCGGAAGTCCCGCATCACCTCCAGCTCGAATTCCTTCCAGCCCAACACCGATTCTTCCAGCATCACCTCGCTGATCATACTGGCGGCCAGGCCCTCCGCGGCCAGCAGCCTCAAATCTTCCAGGTTATAGGCAATGCCGCCGCCGGTGCCCCCCAGGGTGAAGCTCGGGCGGACGATGATGGGGTAGCTGATCTCCGGCGCCGCGGCCAGGGCCATGTCCAGGGTGCGGACGATGGCGCTTCGGGGCACCCGCAACGAGATACGGGCCATGGCGTCCCGGAAGAGTTCCCGGTCTTCGGCCTTCTTGATGACCTGGGGGTTGGCCCCGATCATCTCCACCCCGAGGCGCTCCAGAATGCCGGTGTCCGCCACGGCCACCGCACAATTGAGGCCGGTCTGGCCGCCCAGGGTGGGGAGAATGGCGTCGGGGCGCTCCCGTTCGAGCACCTGGCAGACCATCTCCGGGGTGATGGGCTCGATGTAGGTCCGGTCCGCCATCTCGGGGTCGGTCATGATGGTGGCGGGGTTGGAATTGATGAGCACCACCTCATAGCCCTCCTCCCGGAGGGCCTTGCAGGCCTGGGTGCCGGAATAATCGAACTCGCAGGCCTGGCTGATGATGATAGGCCCCGAGCCGATGATCAGGATTTTTTTCAGATCGGTGCGTTTCGGCATAATTTGTCGGTGGCTAGTGTGGCGCTTCGCAAATACGGTGGTATTGAATCGAGTAAAAACCTAAACCCCGGTGGTGTCAAGGTCCCAGTGGTGGCAAAATCCCCCTTTGGAAAAGGGGGGTTTAGGCAGTAGTGTCCGGCAAGGTTTTTGCTAACCCGCCGTTGTAATCTAGGCTCCAAAATCCTCGTTGATTAACTTATGGAGTTCTCTTGCTTGTTCCCCTCTCCCCTCACAGGGGAGAGGAGTTTTGGCGCTTCCGGGGTTCCCCCGTCTTCTCTGGCTTAAGGGTTGCAGCTATATCTTTCAATTTTCATTCGCCAGTCCTTATGCAAATCTCTGCCGGACACTGCTGGGATTTAGGGGGATTTAATAGCGACCCCACTCCCCGCCAGGCCGCCTAAACCTGCCCCACCATCTTCAGAAATTCCTCAAAAAGATAATGGGCGTCATGAGGACCCCGGGGAGGCCTCCGGGTGGTACTGCACCGAAAAGGCCTTGAGCCCCTGATGGCGCAGGCCCTCCAGGGTGCCGTCATTCAGGTTGACGTGGGTCGGCTCCACCCCGGGGTCCGGGATGGACGCCAGGTCCACCGCAAAGCCGTGATTCTGGGAGGTGATCTCGACCCGGCCGGAGAGCGCGCTCTTTACCGGCTGGTTGGCGCCCCGGTGGCCGAACTTGAGCTTGAAGGTGCGGCCGCCCAGGGCCAGGCCCATTAGCTGGTGCCCCAGGCAGATGCCGAACATGGGGACGGCGCCCAGACACTGGCGCACATTGTCGATGGCGTAAGTGACCGCGGCCGGATCTCCGGGGCCGTTGCTGAGGATGAGGCCCGCGGGTTTGAGAGCCAGCACCTGCCCAGCCGGGGTGGTGGCCGGCACTACCAGCACCTGGAAGCCTTTGTCGATTAAGGTCCTGATTATATTGAACTTAACCCCATAATCGTAGAGGACTACCTTCCTGCCGGTGCGGCTGTGACCACAAGGTCTTAAGGTCGGTGTCGTCGGTGTCCGCCGGAAACTCCGGCCACCAGTAGGGGCGCCGGCAGGTGACCAGGGGCACCAGGTCCAGGCCATCCATGCTGGGGAGTTCCCGGGCCCGGCGCACCAGGGACTCGGGGTCCAGGTCCCGGGTGGAGATGAAGCCCCGCATAGCCCCAACTTCCCGGAGGCGCTTGGTGATGGCCCGGGTGTCGAAGCCCTCCACCCCCAGCTTGCCCGAGGCCCGGAGATAATCGGCCAGGTTCCCCTGGGCCCGCCAGTTGGAAGGGTAGGGGTGGTACTCTTTGACGATGAAGCCCTCCACCGCAACCCCCCGGGATTCCACATCTTCGGGGTTGACCCCGTAATTGCCTATCAAGGGATAGGTCATGGTGACGATCTGGCCTTTGTAGGAGGGGTCGGTGAGAATCTCCTGGTATCCGGTCATGGCGGTGTTGAACACCACCTCGCCGCCGGATTCTCCTTCGCCGGTAAAGGATCGCCCCCGCAAGACCAGACCGTCTTCCAAAGCCAATAACGCCTGCACAGTAATGACCTCGAAACCAAGCTAAATTTCTTGCAAAATTATAACATAATCCCCGGCTGGGCGTCGGCTAAATTTTCCAAACCCCAACCCCAAATTGAGGGGCTTGTGGCCGCGGCTCAAAACTGGTCCGGGAAATCCAGGCTGGACGCGGGCCCCGGAGACCGGCTGCATATAAAGCCCCTGGCGGGGCGATTTGCAGCCAGGCAAGGTTAAACCATGGCCTGACTTTGGGGGAGGCTTGCCGTGTCCGGCCAGGTAAAAATGTGGCGTGGGCACTGCCCACCAAAAAGAGAGAGCTGTTGCCTCCCAGGCACGCCCAAAGATAGTAGTGTCCGGCAGGGGTTTTGCTATGAGACAGGGAGTTAGGAAATTGATTGAACTTAGACATGCGCACTGGAAATCAATTCATGGAATTTACCAGCTTTTACCCTCGCCCCCTTGGGGGAGAGGGGATTTAGGTACATCGATCTAATATTTTGATATCGCTGAAATTGCCGTTGTTAGAGCTAAATTGCGAGATAATGTAACCTGCTCCAAGCAATTTTGTTGCCCGATACTGTTGGCCCAACCTGGGAGTGAGGCCCCTAGCTGCGGCGTTCCCCCAGCGTGGCGGACTTCGCCGCCAAAGCCCGGCGATCAGCTCCGCCTGGCGCCGGGCCGCGCCTTGATGGGGGATCAAGGTCGCCTGGGCCCTGGCCCCCAAATCCCGGCGGAGTTCCGGGTTTCTTAGGAGCCGGTCCACCGCGGCGGCCAGGGAGGCCGCGTCCGCCACCCTGATCCCGGCCCCGGAGGCATCCGCTTCCAAGATGTCCTGAGCCCATACGGAAGTTGGAGAGATTGGGGCCGTAAAGGGGAGCCCGGCCCCAGGCCGCGGCTTCCAGGATGTTCTGGCCCCCATGGGGGACCAGGCTGCCGCCCACAAAAGCTACCTCCGCGGCGCCGTAGAGGCTAAAGAGGTCGCCGATGGTGTCGATGAGCACCACCGGCTGAGTCCGGACTTCTAAACCCGCCTGCAGCCGGCTCCAGAGATGGCCGGCAAACCGAACTTCGCCCCCACTAAATTATCGAGCAAACCCGGGGCGCGCTCGGGATGCCTGGGGGCCAGGACCAGGAGCAAGGAAGGGTAGGGGGCCAGAAGCTCCTTATAGGCGTCCAGCACTATTTCCTCTTCGCCGGCATGGGTGGAGGCGGCCAGCCATACCGGCTCGCCTCCGAAACTTGCCTGGCCGCGGTGCAGCAGCCGCTGGAACTGGGCGGCCTCTGCCTCATTCCGGTCCTGGAACAGGCGGTCACATTTCAGGTTGCCGCTGAGCCGCATTTTGGCCGGGTCCAGGCCCACGGCCAGCAGGCGTTGATAATCCAGGGGGCTCCGGCAAGATAAGATCATAATTATTAATTAATTCAGTGGCGTATCGCCGATATCTAATGTATCTTTTGAAGCTTTGCTCGGAAACCCTGGCATTGGCCAAAGCCAGGATAATGCCGCGCTGCCTGGCCATATTAAGAAAATTAGGCCAGATCTCTGATTCCAGGGTAATCACCAATTGAGGCTGCAACCTTTCCAGGTAACGCTGCTACCGTCCAGGGAATATCCAGGGGAAAGTAGCAGACCCGGGCGCCCAAAGGCAAAAAATGTTTGCGAGCCAGGGCCTGGCCGGTTTCGGTGCCGGTGCTGACGATCAAGGCGGCCCCGGGGAGCAGACTCTTAAGTTCGCGGATCAGGGGCAGGGCGGCCAGGATTTCTCCTACGGAAATCCCGTGCAGCCAGAGACGCGGTGCGCCGGGGGAGGACCGCCGGGGAGGTGCAGACCCAGGCGGGGGCGGAAACTCTCGCCCCGGCCCCTGGATTTCAGGTGCCAATAAAAAAGAGGCCAGCCAAATAAGCCGGCCAGGGTGCTCAAGCCTTGATAAGCTAATTAACCAAGGTATTATCAGTCATATCTAAGGTAGTTTATTAAGTTTAGCCAACCAGTGGCGGCGCACTTTAAGGTAGTCGGACAGGATAGCGGCGTGATCGAAGGCCATTTCCCGGGGTAAATCTTTCACGCCAAAGATCTTAAGGCTCCGGGCATCGTCCGCGGCCTTGGGCGTACCCAGGGCCCGGGCCACGAATACAGTGGTGATGTTATGCCTCCTCGGGTCTCGCCGCGGGTCGGAATAGGTGTGCAACTGGCCCAGGAGATTCAACCTCAAGTCCGGTTTCCTCCATGGCCTCGCGGCAGGCGGCGGCCTCCAGGGATTCGCCATAGTCCACGTAACCGCCGGGCAAGGCCCACCCCAGAGGCGGATTGGCTCGCTGGATCAGAACGATCCCCTTGAGGGGAATCTCAATAATAATATCGACCGTGGGGGCCGGTGATCGCCGGGCCGGGAGGGACTGGCCGCATTTAGGACATTTTTCTATCATCTTCTGGTTGTAGTTTACATAATATATATTATCAGACATTATCTTATCAGGTCCCCTAAAACTCCCGCTTAGCAAATTTTCTTAAATCCTGGATAATCGACCGCAACAATTTGCCAGGTGCCGCTCTTAGGTTGCCGCTGCATCCGGAAGTGAAACGGCTCTTGGGTCTTGGGGTCCACCAGGGTCACCCGGGCATCACCCCCCTGGACCTCGATCTGCGCCGTGGTAGCCGCGGCGGCGATCGCCAGTATTTGCGTATTATCCAGATTCAGCAGATATTTCTCCATCATCTGGCGGACCTGCATTTCCAGGGCGCCGGACAGGTTGGACAAGACTAATCGGGCCAAATGCCGCCCCATTTCCTGCGTT
>CAWIDL010000026.1:0-217573 GCA_963834795.1 uncultured delta proteobacterium
CGAAAGAATAAGGTGGATCTCCCCGGCCGAAAGGTCGGCGATGCCCACCAGATCCTTGTGCCGGAATTCCATGGCGGCTCCTTTTTATCCCTGGCGAGAGATGGCCGGCCGCCAATCTTAGCGGCGAAACAGGTCTGGTCCTGGATAAAACCGGGCCAAATCACCCGCCAGGAGTGATTAACCTAACCCCGGCGGGCCGCCGGAGAACCTGCTCCCGGGATTTGCCAAAAAAAACCTCCTTGGAAAAGGAGGCGGGTCTCGATATCCTGGATTTCGCGGTTCATAGGCAGCCTGCCGGCATCTATAACTTTTTACCATTCCCCTGAGAAAAATTCAAGAATAATCCCAGGAAATTTTCCCTGGCTGCCGGTTGACAATTTTCCGGGGCGGCCCTATTTAATGCAGAAGACCATGACACCACGAGGAAGCGGAGATGGCCAGAGAAGTGGTGAAATGGGAACCGTTTCGGGAAGTCTCCCGGCTGCGCCGGGAAATGGACCGTTTCTGGGAGGACTTTTTCGGGCCGGGTCCCCTGTCGCGGCGCGGGGGCGAGGAGTGGAGCCCGGCGGTGGACGTGGCGGAAACCCCCGAAAAGGTGACGGTGAGGGCCGAGGTCCCGGGCATCGAACCCAAAAATCTCGATATCTCCCTGGTGAGCGATCTCCTCACCATCAAGGGCGAAAAGAAATCGGAGCGGGAGGAGACCAAGGAGAGCTACCACCTGGTGGAGCGCAGCCACGGCTCCTTCTCCCGGGCCTTGCGGCTGCCCGCCGCGGTGGACGCCGACAAGATCGAGGCCCAATATGAAAAGGGGGTTCTGACCATTACCTGTCCCAAGAAGGAGGTGGTCAAACCCAAGGCCATCACCATTAAAACCAAATAAATCTAGACTCTTACGAAAAATACGGAAAATGCGGAAAATACGGAAAATGCGGAAATCCCCATATGGGTTTTTGGTTTTTTTGGTCAGAGCCGTCTTCGGCTGTCAGACACCGCAAAGGTTTCAAATCGTCTAGCTAGAGGCGGCCCCAGGGGTCGACCTGAGGAGGAAAGATGCCGTGAGCACAGAAATGGAAGCCGTCATTAAGAACGCCATCGCCCAGGAAGAACTCTCCCACGAATTTTATCTGCGCCTGGCCGACGTGGTGAGCCACGCCGACACCAAAGAGACCCTTCGGTATCTGGCCAGGGAGGAGCTGGAGCACAAGCAGTTCCTGGAGAGCTGTATCACCCCCCAGGGCTGCAAATTGACCGGCCGCCCCAAAGAGGTCCATCTGGCGGAACTGCTGGAGGCCCCCAGCTTCCACGACGCCCTGTCCCCCAAAGAGGCCCTGGTGGTGGCCATGAAGCGGGAAGAGGGCTCGCAGCGCTTCTATAAAGCCCTGGCCGCCCTGCAGCCCCCCGGGGAAATCCGGGATTTCCTGGAGAAGATGGCCCAGGTGGAGCTGTCCCACAAGGAAAAGATGGAATATCTCTACGATAACACGGCCTTCCCGGAAGCCTGGTATGAGAGCTGAGGAATGGCCAAAGGCTTCCTCATCGCGCTAGAAGGGGTGGACGGCTCCGGCAAGAGCACCCAGGCCGGGCTGTTGGCCGCCTCCCTGGAAAAGGACGGCCACCCGGTGGTCCTGACCCGGGAACCCACTGACGGTCCCGCCGGGCAGCAGCTCCGGAGCTACCTTAAGGGGCCCGGCCGCAATCTCTCTCCGGAAGAGGAGCTCAAACTCTTCATGGAGGACCGCCGGGGGCACGTGTCCCAGACCATCTCACCGTCCCTGGCCCGGGGGAAGATCGTCATCAGCGACCGCTACTACTATTCCTCGGTGGCCTACCAGGGGGCCCTGGGACTGGACCCCGACGATATTCTGGCCGCCAACCAGTCCTTTGCCCCGGCGCCGGACCTGGTGTTCATCCTGGTGCTGCCGGTGGGCGAGGCCCTGCACCGCCTGGCCCGGAAGGACAAAGGGGCCCGGCAGGTGAGCGAGTCCTTCCCTTACCTGAAACAGGTGGAGGCCATTTACGCCGGTCTTCGGGGCCCCCGGTTTCGGCGGGTGGAGGCCTCCCGGCCGCCCCTTTCGGTGCATGCCGCCATCCTGGAGGAGACCCGCATGGCCCTTAAGGAAGCGGCTGCGGCCTAGTGCCCGGTTACCACCTCGCCAGCCGCGGGAACCTGGCTCTCCTGGCTGCCTGCCAACCCTTGACAAACGCCACCCCCAAAAGTTAAAAATATTCCGTTTGGGCCGTTAACTCAGTCGGTAGAGTATCTGCCTTTTAAGCAGAGAGTCGTTGGTTCGAATCCAACACGGCCCACAAAAACCCTCTCCGTCCCCATCGTCTAGCCTGGTCCAGGACACCGGCCTTTCACGCCGGCAACACCGGTTCAAATCCGGTTGGGGACGCCAAATGAAATCAAGGGGTTAGCTGAAATCGGCTAACCCCTTTTTTTATTCCCAGCATTAGTCCCAGCATCACTCAGAAGAAAAAGGCCCAAATAAAATTTTTTCGGTATTCTCGCGGACCTTCAGTATATATAGAGGTTGAGAGTTCGAGTCTCGTGGTCTCAGCCAGTTAAATCAAAGGGTAAGCTCACATGGGCTAACCCTTTGATTTTGATTTCCAACCTTCAACCTTAATGTGGGCTTTTCCCCGGGATGAGGAAGGTTAGCTTTTTCGACAGCCTCAGCAGTGATCTTGCAATCGGATAAAGAGTTTGGTAAAAAATTAATTTAGGGTTTGCAAGCTGCCTGACACCCGTTGGTGGGCTGTGAGGCCGGAGGAACGCAACCCCCTTACAAGAGCCGACGCAGTTAAGCACGGCATGGCTCATGCTTGGCATTAGGCTTACCCAAATATAAGGGAACCTGAATTATAGAGGAGAAACCTATGCCAATAGTAACTACTTGGAGGGATAATTTAAATATTGGGATTTTTCTTACTGACTATGGGGTTCAGGTGAAGAACAATGTGCTGGAAAATATTGGGTATACTCCAGGAGCCTCTGGGATGCCAGGTGATTTTGAGCATTATCACGACAGGTTAAGGAAAGCTATAGATAAAGGAGCTCAAGGATACACCGAGCGCAAACCTGGGTGGTTTTTTATAGCGGCTTTTCCGTTTAATAATCAATTCTTTTATAGGACAACTTGGTATGTAAACCCGCATAGGGTTTGTCTCCCACTTGCCGTTGATCCAATTGTACGCCTAGTAAAGGGTTGGAGGACAAAGGATACTAATACGCGCATAGCCCGGACGCGAGCTTCAGTAGCTGCAGATGCACTTTATAGGATCCGAAGCGCGATGAGATATGGCGATGAGGAGCAATTTGATGCAGTAATGAAGGAGTTGGCAAGGGATGAAGTTTATGGTCCTATCATGGAAATTGTAACCGGGCATTTTGGGGAAGCATATGTAGAAATGATGCCGTTCATTGAATTATTGCTGGAGCAGGCTGAGTTTAAGCTTCATAGATTTGGATTAGGCAGGGCAATGAAAGACATCAGGAAATCGGTAGCTCTTCGTGAACGAGGAGTACAATCCCTTAGCGAAACTCTAGTAAAACTTATTAGGATAAAAGCAGGTAGTAGGAATCCCCGGGCGCAAGCTTTGGAGGACGCACGTAGAAGATTGGCAAATCTTCCTCCCGCCCCATAACTTTATTGAGGATAATTATGGAAAAAGATATTTTTAATTGGGAAAAACAACCAAAAGAAAGAATAATTGGGCAAACCATTCTTATTCCGGTGAAAAATATTTCTCCTGACCCCAAAAACTTAAGGGAGACCTTTAATCAGGAAGAAATTATTGCCCTGGGTAAAAACATCCAAGAAATTGGGCAGATGGATACAATAAAAGTTTTTCCGAAAGTGAGTAGTGATGGTAAGTGGCACGGTGAATTTGATCTTCATGATGGGGAAAGAAGGTGGCGAGCTGCAATTGCGACTGGGGTTCCTTATTTAAGGGCTATAGTAGAAGAAAAACCTTCAGAAGAAGATCTGATATTTAAAAGAATAGCGAGGGTTTTGCAGACGGAAAGTTTGAAGCCCGAGGAAAAAGTAAAAGCTTTGGAAAAAACTTTTGACGATCTCGGAATACTAAACAAGCCACAGAAATGGGATAAATATAGAAATAAACTTGGTGCCAGCAAGGAGAGGTTTTCTGAGTTATTAAGAGTAATGAAATTGTCAAATACATTAAAAGAATTAATGTTCTCCGGAATCATGAGTTACACTATAGCTCAAGCCGTTGGAAGACTCCCAAAAAGCCGCCAAGAAGATGCTGCCAAATTTATCCTCTCAAACAAGCTCTATGGCAGGTACGTTGTAACACAATTTATCCCTTATCTTTTGGAACACCCTGAAGCATCATATGCTCAGGCTTTTGAACATACCAAGGTGGGCGATTGGCGCATCTATACTAAAAAACCTTCGGTTGCTGAATTAACAAGCGATTACGAAAAAGTAATAGACGAATTTTTAAAGTCATGTGTCCAGTGGGAAAGGGCCTGGGACAAGATGGTTGCTAGTGGCATATTAAAAGAAATAAAAGGGAAAACCCTATCACCATATAGACTCAAGGATGGGTTGCGTCGCATTATTGAACTGGCCGAGGGATTTCTTATTGAATTGTATGGTGTGGATAGTGGAGTTGTGAGACTTCCTACTACAGAAACGAAACAATTGGAGCACAAACTCTCTGTATCGGGAAATAAAACAAGAAAGAGACCGAAGAGTTAATTTCCTGAGATCTATATATATCTTGCCAAACCCAGCAATTATCCCCAAAAACGGGAAATTTGCATGTATGATCTGGATAACGAAATCCTTTTGGAGACCGCATTAATAGCAGTTATCGGTGATTATTCAATCGAGGGGCATGATGATTCCATGGCGGTGGAGGGAAAGGAAGGGGGGGTGAACAACAGCATCAGGTGCGCTACCAAGGGATTATGGCCAAAACACTCAACGGATCGCCTGGATGCATCGGGTTAGGCCGGGTCGGAGTGTGAGCTCGTTTCAAGAGTGCTTCCAGGGTTCGATGGCATCCATTACATGCCTCGCTTTGCGCGCCGCCTTGAAGATTGATGTGTTGGCAGTCACCGCTGCAGTGATTTCGAGAGCAATGATCACTTCGTGGAGTTTGAGAAGCACGGCCTCTACAAACTCTTCCCGCTTCGATGTGGAGGCGTGACCGGACATCATGAAACGGCCTGTGAGCGGATCATACAACTCCATGGTTGTTTCGTAACTACCATGAATATAAGCGTCATAAGCCATGTTTAGGAATCGATGGACGATTCTCTGTTGCTCACCGTCTACATGGGCACTCTCCGCCAAACGCAACTCAGCCTTCATCAAATCCTCGCGGCTCACGTAACAGGTGCGCTCCGCTTCAGCTAGCTGTTCCGGCGTGCGCGGTTTCTGGGTGAAATACTGATCAACGAATTTTTGAATCGATGCGGGTAACTTGCCACCCCTATTTAATGCCTCGCCGACGGCTATGATTTCGGTGCAAAAATCAGACACCATTCTTAGAAGAGCGGCACACTCTGTTAAGTAGCCGAGGTCGGCTAGAACAAGCGCCGCTCGGATTCCGCTCACCGCACGAATGGATTTTCCGATCATCACCGTGTACGGAATGTGTTCTCGAAATTCGAACCGAATCTCAGTACCTTCTTCCAACACCTCCCGTGGTGGCATTAGAGGAGATGCGAGCTCATTCGCCCAGCGATCAAGCTGGTCGATCAGGTTTCTCCCAAAGCTAAGACCAATCATTGATTTTTTTCTCGTTCCCAAACTGAGCTTGGGAATGCCCTTTATTAACACCAGGCTAAGCTCGTGAGTCATTTTCGTTCCCAAGTGCAACTTGGGAACGAGTTGAAAAAAGGCGCCTCATCATTATCAATCTTTCTGAGGTCAGGTCCCAGGCGCGGGTGCCTCTTCCCTGGGAGGATTTGGCCGGGCACACCTGGCGGCTCTCCGAGGCGTTCACCGGGGAGATTTATGAGCGAGACGGTCTGGAGCTGCGCCAGCCCTGTTTATTCGTCGATCTGGAAAGCTGGGGATTTCATTTTTTCCGGGTACCCTAAGGTGTAAAGACCAAGATTTAAGCTGACAACCATCAAACTAAGAAGGACTTATTTAATTCCTCCCAGGCCTTGGAATGCTCAGAGGCCACGGCGACCAGGAGCGTCCTCGCACTTCGGTAAAAATCGCGGACCTCGTTGAATGAATAGCTTTCGCTTCGAGGCTTACTGGAAGCCTTGAACGCACCCTTTCGTGAGATTGGCGAAATCCACTTAGTTGGAATGAAGCGATCTGTGAGCATATAGCAGGAGTGGGAGAAGGCATTACGCAGATTACTATCCCAAATCCGGGAGATGACGTCACCAATAGGGTGATGCACGCTCCCGGCCAGGTCTCTGATTTCTTTGAATTTGTCTTTCGGGTACACGCAGACCTCATTATTGCCCTTGCGCGTCTTGTGCGTAAAGTGCCAAGATGGTTGTTTTTCCGCGAGAAGCCGCAGCTTGTTCCAGACGAGAGTTGGCCAGAAATCTGATTCCATGATGTGGCAGTAGACCATGAGCATCAAACGGATGGCGTTCTCATCGATTCGCCCACTCGACACTACAAGTTTGCCGAAGTAGTCCACAAAGGCATTCACTTCGCGGAACTCTAAGTAGGGTACGAAGGAGATTTGTTTCTGTCCTTGGGGGAGCGGTTGCGCCGAGAGGTCAAGGTCAGTAGGCACGAGAGCGTTCCAACGAGCATTTCGATCAAGAGAAGCGCTGGCGCTGAAGAGGGACTGTACTGCCTGGGTGATCTCCGAATCGGTTGGAATCATTGGCATTATATTTTCCTACAAATCTTGGGGATGTGAAACGGCGGGGCGGTTGATCCCACCTTGCCTATAATTCATCGCTACCATTGCCACCATTTTTTCTTAGGTAACAGTTCTTGGATATCCATATTTCTTTGATCTTCAGAATATCTAAAAGGTAACCCCAAAGTATGATTTACAAATTCTATCGTATATCGTTTTAAGGCAGGGATATTGCCCCCTTTGCTTTTTTCAAATTCTTTCCACGCTCTTATAAAGCCTCTAGCCCTTTCCATTGTACCCTTTTTGTCGACAAAACCCTCAAAATAATCTTTAAAAGATTTAACTTTCATTATAAAATATACATTTTCATTTTCGGTAGCTAATAGCTCAGCTAAATCAATAATAAGATGTAATTGACTTTCAGGATCATCTGGTCCTAACACATTGAACCAAATCAATCTATCTTCATGATCAAAGGCAAATACATATATATATTTGAACTCATTACTATCAATCTCAGTAACTTCTCTGTATAATTCACTTTTGGCTTCATCAATATTTAACCGATAGCGATGATGGTCATTATCTTTCATAAAAGGAGATTATACGGCAACCTTGGTCACCGTGCACAAAACATGGTTGTGGGACCTTGCGTCCAGGGAACAATTCTAAAAAGGTCTCTCTTCTTTCGGCCAAATCATCTTGTGGGAGCCAGGATAGCACAAATTTCCATCAAATTATATCTTTCCCCGCAGGTTTTGAACATAATACCCCCTTGGCTCGGAGTTCTTGGTATGGCGTGGGACTATGAACCCCAGGCTATCACCGCCCGAGGATAATGGACTAAAGGAAAAGAAGAGCGAATTACTTGCCATGATCGGCCCCTATCATCAGGATGGAAAAATACCATATATGGTCTGAATACCCGATCTTCCCCATTGGTCACCACTTTTGGCAGATTGACTCTTGACCGTCTCGGTAGAAGCATCAGAGGTCGCCAAAAGGCAGCGCGGTAACTACCGGCGCCAAGGGCAGCCGAACTTCGCCGGGGTGAATGACGTAGCCGGGGGCGGCACGGCCCTGCAGGTCCTTCTGGAAGCCTGTGAGGTTGCGTGCCATGGCTGGGCGGGGTGTAGCGGAGAGTTTAACCTCCAGGGGAATCAGCCTTCCGCCTTCCGCCACCACGATATCCACTTCGGCGCCGGCCGCGGTGCGCCAAAAGTACACCTGGGGCTCCTGGCCCCGATGGATGAGGGTCTTGATGATTTCCGTGAGCACCGCGGTTTCGAAGATGGCTCCGCCCATGGGCCCGGAGGCGGCATGTTCCGGGTCCTTGAGGCCGGTCAGGTGGCAAAGGGTGCCCACATCAGAAAAATAGACCTTGGGCGACTTGACCAGGCGCTTGCCCACGTTGGCAAAATAAGGCCTGAGGATGATTACCTGGAAGGTGGCCTCCAAGACCGCCAGCCAGGATTTAGCAGTGTTGAGAGCGACCCCGAGGTCTCTGGCCAACTCGGCCAGGTTGAGGAGTTGGGCACTCCTGGCGGCCAAGGCCCGCAGGAAGTTCTGGAAGAGGGTGAGATCACCGATCTGCCTTAAAGAGCGCACGTCGCGCTCCAGGTAAGTCTGCAGGTAGCTGGCATGCCAGAGCGGAATATCCCGGTCCGGCTCGACAGTTAGTTCCGGGTAGCCGCCACGCAGGAAACTTTTCCAGAGGTCGAACTGGGAACGCCTCTTGGAAGAGGCCTGGCTCAAAGGCTGCTCCCAGGGAAGGGGTTTGTCGGGCTCTCCCTGGATTTCCCGCTGGGACAAGGGCAGGAGCCTGAGGATGGCCGCCCGACCGGCCAGGGACTCGGTCACCTGCGCCATAAGCATGAGGTTCTGGGAGCCCGTCAAGAGATAAAGCCCCCGCTCTTGGCGGTGGGCGTCTATGGCCTCTTTAATGTAAGGTAAAAGGTCGGGGGCGTACTGGACTTCGTCCAGGATCACTGGCGGGAGATTTAGCTCCAGAAAGCCGCGGGGGTCCGCCGCGGCTGCGGCCCGGACGTCCGGAGGCTCCAGGGAGACGTAGCCGTGGGTCTCGCCGAAGAGATGTTTGAGCAAGGTGGTCTTGCCGGACTGACGGGGTCCGGTCAGCACTACCGCGGGAAATTCCTTTGCCGCCCGATTGAGCACCGGCTCCAGAGAGCGCTTGAGGTAATGCCAGGTCATAACCATTGTTTGTTAGCAATTATGCATTTTAAATGCATATTTGCAAGATAAATATGGTGGGTCACAGGCAACGCCCCCTTTTTCATTGGTTCGTCGCGCTTGAAGGCCTTTGGGCTCTTGCATAACGGCTCCACCACGCCCGAACCCAATCATGACCCGGCACTACGGGCGGACCCAGCCACATTTTTCAATGGCGGGGGCTCGGGACCTGATTACCGGTCTAAGCGAGATGGAGATGGCCGCCAAGAAAGACTCCATGGAAGAACTTTAGGGCCACAGGGTTTCCTTGGCGGCCGCTTTGTGAAATGATCGGACAACTTCCAATTCGGATTGGGTCGAGGCAAAATTTAAAATGCAGGTAGGGTCCAAGATCCAACTATGAAAACCATATCAAATTTAAATTATTTTGATTTATCAACCACATAGATAGCAGATACTGAAATGCACAATCCCCCAACTTGAGATTATAACGGAGCAGCCCATTGATTCAGGATTACGATTTCCCCGACATCGGCCTCAAGCTCCCTGAAGGCAGGCAGAGTTCTGAGCTGGGCAAAATCATTGATGTAATCGGCCACATGTTCCGCGTGTTGACTAGCGCGGAACTTCCTCAGCCTGTGCCCTGTGAGCCCGCTGGCGACTTTCAAGAGGTCAAAGAGTAAGCTCTTGGGATCAGGCTTCTGTTCAAGCCTTGCCGGATCCGGGAGTTCCAACGGCGTTTGACCGTTAGGATTTCCAGCCGCCCGGCGTAGCGCTGCTTCGTTGAAAAGCAGCCAAGCTTCCAGCATGCGAACGGGTACCACGCAAACTGACGGAGTATTCATAGGACCGATGTCGGCCAAGACCCTAATGATCTCAGCTTTGCGTTGGGCATAGGATTGTCTCTCTGAATCACGATGCATAAACAACAGATCGCAAGGATAAAGATCCAGACTCAGTCTAATTCTCGAAGCAATGCCCTTCGGGGGATCTCGTAACCATCTGAGATCAGCCCATTCCGCCTGAATTGGAACCAAAACTTGTTGCTCCACTAAAAGCCATGAAAGTATGCGCAGCAACGCTCTGTCAAAGCTTCCATCGCTCACAAGCGTATAACGAAGCTCCCTCATTCCGCAACTTTCTCCACGAAAGGAATCATCAGTTGCCGCAGATCCTCACGGTCTGCAACCCTGCGCTTTTTAGGTACTTCCGAAAGTTCTTGCGGCTCTATGGGGTTCAGATAGGAAAGGAGTTTGCCTTTCGAAACGATGGAAACGCCTAGAATTTTGCTTCGCCATGTTTCGGGGAGACAACTGAAGCAAGCCTTTTTGAATCGCCTCCCCGAACGGATATCTTCCTTCAATTCGGCGACAAGTAGTGTGTCATCGGGAACTTGAGCGACAACTGCAGGTGAATGTGTGTTGACGATCACCTGACGAAGAGGATTATCCGTCCCGATTTCAGAATCGACATCAACAGCAATATCTTCGAGCAACCTGAGCATAGCGGGAATGCCTTCCGGATGGATGCCGTTTTCTGGTTCTTCGAGGCACAGGAGACCCTTAGTCTCGGGGTCGAGCTCAAGGACCGCAAGAGCCAGAAAACGGAGGGTGCCGTCGGAAAGAGCGCGAGCGGGATGTGATGTTTTCCCACTGTCAGTAACGTGTAGGGTCAAAATTTCTCGTTTCTCATCACGATCAACCCATACATCGTAAACGTCGTCGATGAGTCCAGACAGGCGATTGGCTACCTGCCCATAAATTCGAGACTCATTTCCTGGAGCCACGAATGCAGCACCTGTTTTCCGACCCCCTCGCCGTGCCAGGTAATAAAGTGCGGCAGCAAGGTGAGATCCGTCCATGCCGAGTTTTGTGGGCGCTGTGAACCCATCAGGTTCCCGAAGTGATGATGGCTCCAATTGGAGCAATCGCCAGGATTGCATCTCCTGCCGTGCCAGCAGAGCCGTTGGGCTTTCTGCGGCGTTTGCAACGGAAAGCACAGTGCGCGGAAGGGTTTCTGCAGACCGTTTTAATGTTCGTCCACCCCTGCCATCCTGATGCAGTTTGATGAACCGGCTTTCTCCTTCACCTTCTGTCGATATGAAAGGGGGGATTCGTCGACCTCGGATAGCTGAGTCACGCCATGCCTTCTTATGGGTGAAAAGTAGCTTTTTTAGTGCGTCTTTCTGGGTAATCCGCACCAGTTCCTCTTTTTTAAGTTCGAGCGAGCCTAGGGATCTCAGACTATAGTCGTCCTTGCGATATGCTATGGTCACTGAATACCGAAGAAAAGTCATGGTAGCAGTTGCTTTTTGTCCCAGATCGTCCCAGCCCTCTTGAGGGACGATCATTTCTGCCACGAATGACATTTCTCTGTCGAAATCATCCCCCACACGATGAAAAATGCTATTGATATCTGTGCTCCTTCCACCTTCGGCGCGAACCGATAACGCAGCATCGATCAGAGGACGATCTGCAAGTGCGCCCAGAAAATGAATGGCGTCGAATAGGTTGGATTTGCCCACCGCATTGGCGCCAGCTACACAGGTGAATGGCCCGAAATAAACGTCCACGTCTACCAAATTTTTGAAGCCGTTTACTTTTAAGCGTGTGAGCATTCAGCCTCCTCCGGCCGCCTCAAGTTAAACCTTAACTTGTCACAATACCCGAGCCATTAGTCATTTTCATCTTCTTAAATCCAATATATCGTATCTCGCTTTTCATATCAAATCTTTCAACTTGGCGAACCGGATATCTTAGGTGATTAGAGGTGAACGAGGAGAGCGAATATTTTGCCAGACCAGAAACCTCTCAAAAATTCAGGGAACTCGATGATATGGATATGGGAAGTTTTAAAGCCGTGATAAGTTTTGGACCATAGCGGATATACGCCGCTCCTTAAGTAAATTCAAGAGCCAGCGAGATTTATTCGGCTGCTGCTCCAATGAATATCTTGCTCACCCTACCTTGTTGAAAAGTGAAAATTAATCCTCCGAAAACAGAACCTGCCACAAATACTTCTCCTTTCTTGCTATCCTCTGCATTCCGGAAGCGTCCATAAGCTTCATTAACCTCTTGCTCGGTGCTCCCAATCCTAATACCCTTTTCGGTTTGCAGCGTGCTGGGGCTGGTTATCGTAAGAGACCATATGGACTTAGGCCCACCTTTTTTCTTCGAGACCATGCCGAGGGTAATCCCGCCATCAGGATATTTCCACTCTTGGCGATACTCTCCATCAGCCCCCCACCACTGTTCCGGCCCGCGTCTCGGCTTGCCGGGAATTATCTGCTTAACTTCTCTTTCAGAGAGGCCATGACGAAGTTTACCCACTTGTTCTTTAGTCCAATCGAGCTCATCAGCAGCAAAAGCCACACTACAAATAAGTCCAACAATTACCAGAGAAGTAAAGCATTTTTTCAGCATAATTTTCTCCTTAAGTTTTGCCGCTGAAGAAAAAGATCATCCGATCAGCCGAGCGCACAAAAATGATCTTCGCCGCGGTAGGACTGAGACCATACGTCAATTATTGCTTGAGTGGGGAAAAATACAGGTATGATTTGGATAGACAAGTTTTTGACACCTTGATAAGTTTCCAGTCATAGCAGAGATCAGCTATATACTCGCGACGACTATTTCAGATAAATCACACGCCAAATATTGTCCTGATAGTAGCATAGCCACCCTCCGTGCTTGTATAAAAGCCTAAGCTCCTTTTGATTACCTGGGCAATACTGTTACCATAGTCCGGCCGCCCTCAAGTCGGCAAACGTGCCGCTAAAGTAGCTGCTGTTCCAGAAAGCCGTGTGGGCGATCTCCTCCGCGACTTTCCGGGCCATCTCCGGATTGTCGGCAAAGACCACGATCCGCGTCCCCTTGTCGGTATAAGGCAGACGCCCATCTTCATTCGCCACCTTAACCTCTCCCGCCTGGACGTTCACCGCCCCGGGGACAGTCCCTTTGGCGAATTCCTCCTTGGGGCGGGCATCAACCCATACGGCGGTTTTGTCCTTTGGGAAAATGTAATTGCAACCTGCCATATCCGTCTGCACGGTATTGCCGTATGCCCTCCAAACCGGCATGCCCATCTGGTAGCGTTTGATGTTAGTGTAGCCCTTCGTGAACAGTTGTTCGGCCACTCGCTTCACTTTGTGACAATACGGCCCATTGCAGTAAATCACCAAGCCCGCCTTTTTGTCGGGGAGGAGCTGTATCAATTTCTCCATATCTTTCTCATAGATATGGATGCTGCCGGGGATATGGGCGATAGCATACTCTTTGGGCGTGCGCACGTCAACCACGGGTTCGGATTTGTTGGCCAGAATCTGCTTCAGTTCCTCCGTGGAAATTTCCACGCCGACCCCGGCAGGTTCTTTCGGCGCAACTGTCTGTGGCATTTGCGCCGGCGCCGGTGCAGGCACAAGCTGACAAATTAGAAGTAATAATACCGCTGCCATGGTCCAATTGAATTTTCTCCGATATCGGAACATCGTTTTTCCTCCTCAGCATTTTCTCCCCTGGTGATCAGGAGCCTTTGGCCTCCGGCAACCCTCTTTTCTGCCATCCCGGAAAGCCGTGGGGATCACGGTAAACGTTCTGATAGCCAAGCTTGACAGCCACCCGGGCTGCGGAGTCGCTCCGGACTCAGGCAAGGCCAGCTCAGTAAAAGACCACGAAGCGCCCTCGATCCGGTCCCAGAAGGGCGGCCAGGAGCTTTCTGGAACGCCATCTGCCCCACCCGGCAGGCATCAACGGCAAGTTTACCGCTCCCCGGATATGACCTGCCCGATATTCTCCTTCCGGGCGGGTGTCCACCAGCAAGAGGCTCTGGGGGTCTCTCCGGTAGCGGTTCGCCATCTCCTCGGTGCTGATTAGTCGATAACCCCCTGTTTCGGCCTCGACCATTACCTCGTCCCAATCGGCTTCCCGGGGGACAGCGGCACGGCGGCGCCACCGCCACACCACTCCAAGCAATACGACGGTCGCTAATACCAGTAAAGCCACATAGGGTAAGATCATATCTCATCCTTCGCGGAGGCAAGCTCCAGGTCGGCCGGCACCTTCTGAAGGCTAAGCAGGTCGTTTTTCTTTGAATTAACCGGCTTGGTCTCGGAGCATCGCCTAGCTTTTATTTGACCGGTAGTGCAGTTGCAGCCGTTGGCTTTCCACCCCATTTCCTTCCAAAGATCGGCGGTTTCCCGGCAAATAGCGGGTTGAAATTCGAGCCACTCCGCCAGGCTATTAAAAACGCGGGCCTTAACGTGCGATGGGTATCGTTTGATCCCGTTAGGCGATTCCGCAAGCTGCCTCTGAGGTCCTTCCCGCTGGCAACGGGGAAACCTGGGAAAATGCTTGAGCACGCCCACCGTTACTCGTTCGGGGGCCAGGGCGCTTACCTTCTGGGCTACTTCCCGGTAGTGGTCGATCCCAACCTCTGGGATTACCGGGTCGATTCTGATTTTGACTCTCCAGCCCGCCTCTTTTAACCTCCACGCCGCGGCCAACCTCTCATCGGGATGAGGGGTATTCTTTTCGAATAGCTCCCAAGTCCTGACGGCATTCACCGAGAAAGAAATCCATACCTGCGGTGTGGGTCTTATTCCCATGAGCAACTTGATATTTGTGCTCTTGGTGGTGAGAAAAAGGAATTTATTCGTTTGCCTGCGGAAGTATTCTATGGCTGGCCTGAGCAACGGCGGAGTAATGGCCAGGCTGTCAGCTAATTCACCCGTAGAAAAGACTCCGGTGGGAATTTTCTCTAGCTGCCTCTCCACCTCCGACCATGGATTGGTAAAGACCAAAGGGCTTTTGTTGCCCCCAAGGATAAGTCTGAGATAACAATACTGGCAGTTAAACGGACAGCCATTGGAAAGAATGAGCCGATAAAACCGATTGCACACCAATCCATTAGTGCCGTCGAAGCGCCTGATAAAGCCTGATTTTCTCGGCCTGGCGATCACCACCGCATCTTGAGCATAATTCCGCCCGGCGATGCCTGTTTCTTCCCGTCCCAGTTGGATCACAGTTTCCAGGGGCAGGGGTTGCTCTAAAACGGCTTCCTCAAGATGAGGCAGGTGGTGCAGACGGCCAGGTCTCACCGGGGCCGCGGCCTTTATCCCCAAAAGGCAATCCTCAATCATTGGCAATAAGTTTTTGTCCATAAAGGGCTTTGCCCAGGGCGCCCATCAGGTCAGGTTGGCCCGGAACCAGGACGGGTTCCCCCAGGCTTTCTTCCAAAAGGGATTTGATGCAAGGGTTATGGGCCACGCCGCCAGCGAAGAGCACCGTAGGCGTCACCCCTACCCGGCGCAACCGGGTTTGGGTCCCGGGAGCCTTCCTGGCCCGGTTCAATACTCCATCGGCCGCGGCGTCGGAAAAACGGCTCCGGGGACCCGCCCGTTGAGAGGTTTATGCTGAACTTGAGTAATCACATTGTGGAGCGGGTTGTCTCAGCCCCCTTTCTCCACCGGGTAGGCGGCCTCCATCCAGGCCTTGATGCCGCCGGGATAGCGGTAGACGTTGTTATAGCCCAGCTTCACCGCCCACATGGCCCCGTTGTGGCTGCGGGTGCATTTGGTGAAGCCGCAGTAAAACACCAGGGTCCGGTCTTTGTCTGGTCCCAGGACTTGCTCAAACTTGGCCTTGGTGGCCTCGTCCATTTCCTTGACTTCCGGGATGGGGAACTCGAATTGGACCGCGCCGGGGAGGTGTTGCTTCTGGTAGCTGTCTTTCAGGGGCATGGTGTCGATGAGCAGCATGGGCTTCTTCTGATCGAGCCATTCCTTGAGGGTCGGGGCCGGGATGACCTTATAGCCGCCCCGTGCCACTTCCTGCACCAGATTGACCGCGGTCTTTTCCGTCTCCAATTCCTTGGCCCCGGTGGGAGCTTTGCCGCAGCCGGTGAAACCCCAGAGCAGTGCCAGAGAAAGGATGGTCAGCAACCAGGCGTTTTTTTTCAGATCCATATATCTTCTCCTTTAGTTGGTTATTTATGGCGTTTACTCAGGAAGGGCGCGGCGCCGTGGACCCCCTGTGCCCAGATAAAGAAAAAAGGTGGCCGCCACCATGACGAGATCTCGCCAGAAGGCCGCCTTGACACTATGGCGGGCCCCGATTTCCTCCAGCAAGAAGCAGCCGCAGTCGATATCCAGGTCCAGCAAGATGGCGTAACCCAGGACCGCCAGAAAGATCAGCAAGAGAGAGGAAATGACGGCCAGACTGCCTCGCACCTGGAGGACCAGGCCTAAGCCCGCCAGCAATTCCAGCGCCGGCAAGCCCAGGGCCACCACAGGCACCAGGGCGTTGGGCAACAGGTCGAATTGGGCCAGGGAGTGGGCAAAGGCCTGGGCCTGGAATAGCTTGCCCACTCCAGCATAGATAAAGATACCCCCGAGGCCGACCCGGAGCACATGGTAAGCCCAGGGATAGAGGCGGTCCCGCAGGGGCCGTCTGGCCGGGCATTCCCCGGGATCATGGCCCCCGGGCTTTTTGTCTAAAATTTCCCGTTCCATGGGCGGTCGCGGCCTGATAGCCCGGCGGGAAAACGCTGCCGGAAAAATCAGCCGCGGGATGGAATCGGCGGGGTGATGGAAGATCTTCGGTGAGGTAAGGCTTCAGAGCGCCGAAACCCCAGACCCTCTAAGGGGAATGGACTTAGGCGGCAGGCCCTGCCGGGGAACAGTACACCCCGGCTAGCCAGGCTCCCTCAGATAGCGGCGTGCGCGGCGGTAGGCCGAAAAATGATGCGAGCGGTGAACCTAATTCAGGGAAGGAGTGACCCGGGAGCGGACCTCAAACGGCAGGTGTCCCGGTTCACGGCCTGTCCCTGTTCCGGCCTCCGGTTATAGAGCCTTACCAAGGCTCCACGAACGCCGATTCTTCAGGATTTTACGGGAGCAAATCTCACCGGCCGATTCACCAGGATCACCTCCTTTTCTAGTTCTCGTTGGATAATATGGCGATAGGGTACAATAGTCAACAGATTTCTGGCGGATAAATTTCCGGTCATAGCAGATAATCCTCCATAGGAGGATTAGTGGGATTTTGAACCGAAAGATCGAGAAAAAAACAGCGGTGTGTTAAACACCGCTGTTCCGTAATTATCAAGGGGATTATTCCTTGTCCTCTTTGGGAACTTCCTTTTCCTTCTTGCCGCGTTCGATCTCCTCGGGCGCGGCTTCCTCTGCAACCGGGGCCTCTACGCTGATCTCCTCTTTCTTGGTGGCGGCAGCAATGGCGACGACCTCTTCCAGATCGGCCAGGATTTTCACCTTGTCTGAAAGGACGACATCGCGCACGCGTACGCCGTCGCCGAGTTCGGCCAGGCCGGAGATATCCACCACGATCCGCTCCGGCAGGTCCTGCGGCATGCACTCGACCTCCAACGCGGTCAGGCCGGTATGGATCACGGCGTTGAAGTTCTTGACCGCCGGGGCCGTGCCGGTCAGCTCAATGCCGACCTTGGCGCGCATCTTCTCAGTGAGCGATATGACCTGGAAGTCTACATGCACCAGGCGGTTCTTGATAAAATCGCGCTGCTTCTCCCGCACCTGCGCCAAGTACTGCTTCCCGTCCAGGTCGATCGTCAACAGGCTGGACGAGGTCAGGTGGGACAGCGTCTGCGACCCCTCATAGGCATCCAGCATGATCGGAGTCGTCTCGATACGGTGCCCGTACAGCACGGCCGGGAGTTTCCCTTGGCGGCGCAAGGCCCCCACCTTCTTGCCGACCACGTCACGCTTGGTAGCTTTCAGAACGATTTTCTCCATCTTACTTATGCCTCCTCGAGCGCCTCTCACCCAACGGACCTCGACAGACTCAATTAGTCGGATTACCTTCGCTCTTTTCTAAGTTTGTTTTGCAGAGACACCCTCTTGGGGCTGCCCAGGACAGCATGGTGGTATCCGGCAAAACAGGAAAATGGCATTAGGTTTGGCTCCTTAACAGGAAAGGCGGCCCAGAAGCCGCCTCTTGACTACCGGGAAATCACGGGGCCACCAGTGTAGGCTGCCCACCTGCGGCCGCCTGAGCCCCGTTAATGCCGGTAACCGCCACCGCCAAATCCGCCTTTTGGTTGCGGCTTGGCCTCGTTGACTGTCAGAGGGCGCCCGTCTAAATCCCGGCCGTTGAGCATGGAAATGGCCTTCTCGCCTTCCAGCTTGGTTTCCATCTCCACAAAGCCGAAGCCCCGGGGCTGACCTGTTTGGCGGTCGGTGATGATCCTGGCTGAGGTCACTTCGCCGGCCTCGGAAAAAAGAGTGTTTAGCTGTTCTTCGGTCATCTCGTAGGACAGATTGCCTACGTACAATTTTGTACTCATATCTTCTCCTTGTTGGTCTTGCCGGGATGGACTTACGGGAGTCTTTTGCCGGCAGGTCTTTCCCATGTGTTGGGGCAAAGAATGCCGGAACTCCATGATCCAGAGACCACCGGAGTTCCGATCATCAGGCGTTTCTGCCTAAAGCTTTACCACGTTTTGGGCCTGAGGCCCCTTGGGACCCTGGGTTACTTCAAATTCCACCGATTGTTCTTCCGCCAGGGAGTGAAAGCCCTCGCCCTGGATGGCGCTGTGATGCACGAAGACATCGGGGCCCTCTTCCCGGGAGATGAAGCCAAAACCCTTGGAGTCGTTAAACCATTTTACCGTACCAGTTTCCTTCATTGTGAAACCTCCTGCAGATACTGCAATGATATCCCGCCAAAAAAGCAGGGCGCACAGCAAGTCAGGCAAAAAAAATCGGCCGGGAAACTTAGCACTCCCGTCCGATCATTGTCCAGGACTCGTGGCCCGGCTCTCGGTCTGACATGCTAAACTTTCTGTATTGTACAAGAAAATTTTTCAATGTCAAGCTAATTAAAATAAAATTGGACCTCTCATAAATTATAAAGATTTTAAGTTGGGATTAGCAAATGGAAATTAAGGGAATGATAGCAGTAGATATTCTTGTTTTTGTGGAAATAATAGCCAAGATCGCGAAAAATATCTATTTTACAAATAGCTAAATTTATTTGCCATTTAAAAATATCTAGTAATAGCAATTATCCGCTGCCTGAAATACCTTCTCTAATGACAAAATAATATTTTTGTGCTAAATTTCATTCCGGAGCAGAATAGGGGAAATGGATTTTGCCCGGTTGATAAAGGTGTGACTCCGAGTGTCAGCGGCGACTGCCGCTAAGGCACAATCCTTCTGATTGTCGCGGCTCAATCGCAAAAACCTGCCCCCTTCACTCCACTGGACAGACATCCGACCTAGCTTTAGGGATGCTGTTCCGCCTTGCACCACAAATCAAGAGTCTTTCGTCAGATTTCGGTTTAGTCCGCCGAGTAGCCCATCTAAAGGAGACCTCAAGAATGGCGGTGAGCAGAAAGACCATTCGTGAGCCCTTGCTCCGCCTGAGGTCCTACCTCCCGGGAGGCGGCTTGGGGCGAAGGTACGCCGGCGATGAGTCCCCACTGCGATCGGAGTTGTTCAGCGCCGATCAGATGAAGCAGCACGGCAAGACCCTGGCGGGCTCGCACCAGTTGAGCCCGGTACGTCCTCAGGGCCGGCTGCTGAAGCGGCTGGATGAAAATAAAGCCGTCCTCATTGGAGTCCGCAACCTGCTGACTGAGGCGGTCAAGGCAAACCGCCGGATTACCCCGGCCGGGGAATGGCTGCTCGACAACTTTTATCTGATCGAAGAGCAGATTCGCACCGCCAAGAGGCATTTGCCCAAGGGTTACAGCCGAGAACTACCACGCTTGCTAACCGGCCCATCGGCCGGGCTCTCGCGGGTGTATGACCTGGCGCTGGAGACGATCTCCCACGGCGATGGACGGGTGGATCCGGAAGGTCTCAGCAGTTTCATTGCCGCCTACCAGACCGTCACAGCCCTGAAGTTGGGTGAATTGTGGGCCATCCCCATTATGCTACGCCTTGCTCTGATCGAAAATCTCCGACGCGTTGCCGCCCGGATTGCCACCGACAGGATCGACCGAAACTACGCGGACTACTGGGCGGACCAGATGACGGAGATCGCCGAAAGGGACCCGAAAAGCCTGATTCTGGTGATCGCAGATATGGCGCGGTCGAATCCGCCGCTGGTGAGCTCGTTTGTGGCGGAACTGACGCGCCGGTTGCAGGGGCAAGGGCCCGACCTGGCATTGCCGCTCACCTGGATCGAGCAGCGACTTGCCGAATGTGGGTGGACGAGCAAGGAGTTGGTGCAGTCGGAGAACCAACAACAGGCCGCCGATCAGGTTTCCTTGAGCAACAGCATCGGCAGCCTCCGTTTCCTGGGTGCGATAGATTGGCGCGTTTTCGTCGAGACGCTGAGCGTGGTCGAGCAGACCTTGCGTCAGGATCCCGGTGGCGTCTACAGCAAGATGGATTTCCCCACTCGTGACCGCTACCGCCATGTCGTCGAGGAGATCGCCAAGAATAGCCGGCACTCCGAAAGCCAGGTGGCGCGCCAAGCGATCCAATTGGCCCGCGAGGGTGCGGCCAGGAAAGGCGGCGACGACCGTACGGCACATGTCGGCTTTTACCTGATCGATAAGGGATTGGCGCAACTCGAGCGGACAGTAGAACGGCGCCGCTCCACCTTTGAGGCGCTTTGCAGAGTGAGCCGCCGGTTTCCTTTGTTGCTGTATGTCGGCACGATCATGCTGGTTGCGGCAATCACTACCGGCAGCTTCCTGGCGAAGGCGCAGGCCGATGGGCTATCCGGTTGGATACTCGGGCTGATCGGGATCCTCTCGCTCTTAGGCGCCAGTCATCTGGCGACAGCCCTGGTAAACTGGCTGGCGACGTTGCTGGTGAGGCCGCAGCCGCTGCCGCGCCTGGACTTCTCCGAAGGAATTCCGCTGGAATCTAGCACCCTGGTGGTGGTCCCGACTATGCTCACGAGCCCTCAGAACATCGCGGCTCTGATCGAGGCGCTGGAAGTCCGGTTCCTGGCAAATCGGGACGAGAACCTGCACTTCGGCCTGGTCACTGATTTTCGGGATGCGCACGAAGAGACGCTGCCGGAGGACGAGCCGCTGGTGAATCTGGCCCGGCAGGGCATCGAAGAGTTGAATGAAAAGTACCGGAGCAGCAAAGGCGATATTTTCTTCCTCTTTCAGCGCCCGCGCCGATGGAATCCCAGCGAGCGGATTTGGATGGGTTACGAACGCAAGCGAGGCAAGCTCGCGGAACTGAATTCCTTTTTGCGCGGCGGCTCCAGGGATTGCTTCTCAGTCGTCGTCGGTGCGATGGCAGTCTTATCGGGCGTGAAGTACGTGATCACCCTGGACACCGATACGCAACTGCCCCGCGACTCGGCGTGGCAGTTGGTGGGAGCCATGGCGCACCCCTTGAACCGGGCGCGGTTCGACGAGGACAAGCAGCGTGTCTGTGAGGGGTACGGCATCCTGCAGCCACGCGTGGCCGTGAGCCTCCCCGGCACGAACCGGTCGCGGTATGCGCGACTCTGGGGGAGTGATCCGGGCATCGATCCGTATACGCACGCCGTCTCCGATGTGTACCAGGATCTGTTCCAGGAAGGCTCGTTCATCGGCAAGGGCATCTATGAGGTCGATGCGTTCGAACGGGCGCTCAAGGGGCGCTTCCCCGAAAACCGGATTCTCAGCCACGATCTTCTGGAAGGGTGCTACGTCCGGGCAGGGCTGTTGAGTGATGTCGAGTTATACGAGGAATACCCCGCTCGTTATCGCGCCGACATGAGCCGCCGATACCGTTGGATTCGCGGGGATTGGCACATTGCCCGGTGGCTGCTGCCAGGTGTTCCCGGCCCAGGCCCACACCTTCAGAAGAATCCGCTCTCGGGGCTATCCCGATGGAAGATCTTCGACAACCTGCGCCGTAGTCTCGTGTCCGCGGCGTTGACGCTCCTGTTGCTCCTGGGCTGGACGGTCTTGTCATCAGCCTGGTTTTGGACCTTGTCGGTGATCGGCATTATCCTTATTCCTCCTTTGTTTGCCTCTCTGCTGGAAATGTTCCAGAAGCATGGCGAGGTGCTTCTGGGCCAGCACCTCACTGCCATAAGGCACTCGGCTGATCGACACTTCGCTCAGGCTGCATTTAAGCTCGTGTGTCTCCCTTATGAGGCATTTTTCAGTCTGGATGCGATCATCCGCACGGGCGTCCGGATACTGATTACCCACAAGCGACTTCTCGAATGGAATCCGTCGGGCGATCGGGAGCCCCCTAACCGCTCGGACCTCGTCGCCTCCTACCGGACGATGTGGATCGCCCCCATTATCGCTTTAGCCGCGGCGATCTACCTGGCGTTTTCGAAGCCAGCCGTGTTATCGGTGGCTGGGCCCATACTGGGCCTCTGGTTTGCCTCCCCGGCTATCGCCTGGTGGATCAGTCGACCGCTCACTCGCCGCGCCGCAAGATTGACGGCCGACCAGACCCGCTTCCTCCAGAAGATTTCCCGAAAGACCTGGGCGTTCTTCGAGACCTTCGTCGGCCCGGAAGATCATTGGCTACCGCCGGATTACTATCAGGAGCATCCCGTGGCCGGGGTCGCCCATCACACCTCGCCGACCAACATGGGACTGGCGCTCCTGGCGAATTTAGCCGCCTACGACTTCGGCTACATTCCAGCCGGACGACTCGTCGAACGCACGGCAAATGCACTCCACACGATGGCGGCTTTGGAGCGGCACCGAGGCCACTTCTACAACTGGTACGACACGCAGTCTCTGCAGCCACTGTTGCCCATCTACATTTCGACAGTGGACAGTGGAAACCTGGCGGGCCATCTGCTGACCTTGCGGGCCGGTCTGCTCGCACTTCCCGATCACCAGATCCTGGGGGCGCGCTGGTTTGACGGACTGAGTGACACCCTAAGGATTGTCGTGGACGCGGCGGGAGGAGTCACTCCGGCCCCGCTGGCGCAACTTCAGAAGGATCTGGCGTCTGCATGTGATTCCCGGCCAACCACGCTGGCGGCGGCGCGGCTGTGCCTCAACCGGCTGACGACGTCCGCCGAGGATGTGGTCCGCAGCCTCGATCCCGACTCCGAGGGCCAGGTGAACTGGTGGGCAGGCGCCCTCGCCCGGCAGTGCCGGGATGCCCTCGATGAGCTGACATTTCTCGCTCCGTGGACTTTATTGCGGGCTTCCCTGGATAAACTCAGCGAGTTCCCGGATATCGGCGAAATCCCGACGCTGCGCCAATTGGCCAACCTTGAGGTGGATCTGCTGCCGGCCATCGAGCCCAGGCTCGCTTTGGCGGTAACGCCCGAGGAGCACGCCTGGCTTGATAAGCTGCGACGGCTCATCACCAAGGCAAGCCGGCGGGCCGGAACCAGGATTGCGGCTATCGAACGGCTGGCCCTGCAAGCAAGCGAACTCGCCCGGATGGAGTATGATTTCCTGTTCGACAAGGCGCGTCACCTATTGGCTATCGGCTACAACGTGGGCGAGCGTCGGCTGGACTCGAGTTACTACGATCTGCTGGCTTCGGAAGCGAGATTTTCCAGTTTCGTGGCGATTGCTCAAGGAGAGTTGCCGCAGGAGAGCTGGTTTGCCCTGGGACGTCTCCTCACTACCGTCGGGGGAGAATCGCTTCTCATTTCGTGGAGCGGGTCGATGTTCGAATACCTCATGCCGCTCCTGGTAATGCCGACCTACGAAAACACCTTGCTCGACCAGAGCTGCAAGGCGGCGGTGGAGAAACAGATCGAGTATAGCAAGAAGCGCGGCGTGCCGTGGGGCATTTCAGAATCCGGTTACAATGCCATCGATATTCATCTCAACTACCAGTACCGGGCCTTCGGCGTGCCCGGCTTGGGATTCCAGCGCGGACTGGCCGAGGATTTGGTCATTGCCCCGTATGCCTCAGCGCTGGCGTTGATGGTGGCGCCCGAGAAGGCCTGCTTGAATCTCGAGCAACTGACCGCTGCAGGGTTTGAGGGAAAATTCGGTTTCTATGAAGCAATCGACTATACTCCTTCGCGCCTGTTACGCGGACAATCGAGCGCCGTGGTTCGGTCCTTCATGAGCCATCACCAGGGCATGATCTTCCTCTCCCTGGCCCATCTGCTCCTGGACCGGCCGATGCAGAAGCGATTCGAGTCGGACCCTTTGTTCCAGGCGACCATGTTGTTGCTCCAGGAGCGCATTCCCAAAGCCACGACGTTCTATGTGCCCGCCGACGAGATCACCGGATCACAACTGACCTCCAGCGTTCCGGAGACACCGGTGCGAGTTTTCAACAGCCCCGATACGCCGATACCAGAAGTGCAGTTGTTGTCGAACGGCAGATATCATGTGATGATCACCAACGCGGGCGGCGGTTACAGTCACTGGAAGGACCTCGCCGTCACCCGCTGGCGCGAAGACGGTACCTGCGACAACTGGGGCACCTTCTGTTACCTCCGCGACGTGACGAGCGGGGAGTTCTGGTCCACCGCATATCAGCCGACGCTCAAGCGATCCGGCAATTTTGAGGCGATTTTCACGGAAGGGCGAGCCGAGTTCCGCTGCCGCCAACAAGGCTTTGACGCATATACGGAGATCGCGGTTTCGCCCGAGGATGACATCGAGGTGCGCAGAATCACCATTACCAATCGCGCTCAGACACCGAGAGAGATCGACGTCACGAGTTACGCGGAAGTAGTCCTGGCACCGCCTGCCGCGGACGCACTGCATCAGGCGTTCAGCAATCTCTTTGTTCAGACCGAGATCATCCGCCAGCGGCAGGCGATCCTCTGCACTCGCCGGCCCCGCTCGCGCGACGAGCAGGCGCCATGGATGTTTCACCTGATGGCGGTGCATGGGGCGGACATCGGAGAAGTCTCTTATGAGACTGACCGCATGCAGTTCATCGGCCGCGGCAGGACCGTCGCCGATCCACAAGCGATGCGCGGTCCAGCGGCGCTCTCGGGCCGCGAGGGCTCAGTGCTGGATCCGATTGTCGCCATCCGGTATCGGCTAGTGCTCGATCCGGAAAAATCGGTAACGATCAATATTGTCTCCGGCATCGGCGAAACCCGCGAGGCGTGCCTGGGTCTGGTGGAGAAATACCAGGATCGGCGTCTGGCGGACCGCGTCTTTGATCTGGCCTGGACGCATAGCCAGGTGGCCCTGCGGCAGATCAATGCCACAGAATCCGACGCGCAGCTCTACTGTCGCCTTGCGAGCTCGGCAATCTACGCCAATGCTTCGCTGCGAGCCGACCCGAGCGTCCTCATCAAGAACCGCCGCGGGCAATCCAGTCTTTGGGGCTACTCCATCTCCGGCGATATACCCATTGTGCTGCTGCAGATTGAAGATCCAGCCAATATCGGTCTGGTGCGCCAACTCATCCAGGCCCATGCCTATTGGCGCTTAAGAGGACTGGCGGTGGACCTGGTGATCTGGAACGAAGATCACGCCGGCTACCGGCAACTTCTGCATGACCAGATCATGGGACTAATTGCCGCAGGGGTCGAAGCCAGCGAGATAGATCGGCCAGGCGGCATTTTCGTAAGACCTGGGGACCAGATATCGGAGGAGGACCGCATTCTGTTCCAAACGGTGGCTCGCGCCATCATCACCGATAGCCGGGGGGAGCTGGGGGACCAGCTCAGCCGTCGGGGCCAGGTGGAAGTGACAGTACCGCCCCTGACGCCGACCCGAACCCACCGCGCCGAACCCCCGTGGACGGCCGAGTTGTCCCGCGGCGATCTGATATTCTTCAACGGGCTGGGCGGATTCACCCCTGACGGACGCGAATATGTCATTACGACCACGGACCGGCAGGTGACTCCGGCGCCATGGGTAAATGTGCTGGCCAACCCGAACTTCGGAACCGTCATCTCAGAGAGCGGCCTGGCCTATACCTGGAGCGAGAATGCCCACGAGTTCCGCCTCACTCCCTGGGGGAACGATCCCGTGAGCGATTCGAGCGGAGAAGCCTTTTACCTCCGTGACGAAGAGACCGGCCACTTCTGGTCCCCCATGCCGCTGCCCAGCCGTAGCGCGCTGCCTTACGCCAGCCGCCACGGATTCGGCTACAGCGTTTTCGAGCACACCGAGGACGGCATTAGCTCAGAGGTGTGGGTTTACGTGGCCCGGGATGCACCGATCAAGTTCACGGTGCTCAAAGTGCGGAACGTGTCAGGCCGGTCGCGCCGGCTCTCCGCCACGGGCTACTTAGAATGGGTTATGGGAGATCAGCGGTCGAAATTCGCAATGCACGTGATCACCGAAGTTGACCCGAATAGCGGCGCGCTCTTGGCGCGCAACCCCTATAACACGGAGTTTAGTGATCGAGTTGCCTTCTTCAAGGTGGACGCTATGCCCCGGACCTTAAGCGGCGACCGGACCGAATTCCTGGGACGTAACGGCACGCTGCGCAGTCCTGCCGCTATGTCCCGGTGGCGGCTTTCTGGAAAGGTGGGAGCAGGTTTGGACCCCTGTGCCGCGCTTCAGGTTCCTTTCGAGTTGGCCGACGGGCAGGAGCGTGAGGTCGTTTTCACGCTCGGCGTAGGGCGAGACGTCGATGACGCCAGGGACCTCGTGCAGCGCTTTCGAGGCTCAACGGAGGCGCGTGGCGCCCTCGATGCCGTGTGGCATTACTGGAATCATACCCTCGGCGCCGTGCAAGTGGAAACACCCGATCCGTCCCTCAACGTGCTCACGAACGGCTGGCTTTTATACCAGACTCTGGCGTGCCGCCTTTGGGCGCGCAGCGGCTTCTACCAGTCGGGGGGCGCCTTCGGTTTCCGCGATCAGTTGCAGGACGTGATGGCGCTGATCTACGCCGAGCCGCACCTGATGCGCGAGCACCTGCTCCTTTGCGCCTCCCGCCAGTTCCCGGAAGGAGATGTCCAGCATTGGTGGCACCCCCCCTGGGGCCGGGGCGTACGTACCCATTGCTCCGATGATTACCTCTGGCTGCCGTTGGCGACGTGCCGCTACGTCCTGAACACCGGGGATACCGGCGTGTTGGATGAGCCTATCCACTTCGTCCAGGGCCGCCCGGTAAACGCGGAGGAGGACTCGTATTACGATCTGCCCAATCGGTCTCAGGAAGCGGCCAGTTTGTATGACCACTGTGTGCGAGCCATCCTTTGGGGCCTCAGATTTGGTGAGCACGGCTTGCCCTTCATTGGCTCCGGGGACTGGAATGACGGCATGAACCTGGTGGGCGAACACGGCAAAGGGGAAAGCGTCTGGTTGGGCTTTTTCCTTTATGAAGTGCTCACGCGGTTCACCGAGGTGGCCCGTACGCATGGTGATGTGACCTTCGCCGAGCGTTGCGCCAGGGAGGCGGCTGGGCTGCGCCGCAAGATCGAGGAGCATGGCTGGGACGGCGAGTGGTATCGCCGCGCCTACTTCGACGACGGTTCACCGCTGGGATCGGCGCGCAACCCCGAGTGCCGGATCGATTCGATTTCGCAGAGCTGGTCCGTTCTATCCGGTGCGGGAAATGCGGCGCATGTGCGCCTGGCCATGGAAGCAGTGGATCAGCGCCTCGTTCGCCGGGAGCAGGCGCTCATCCAGCTCCTGGATCCGCCGTTTGACAAGTCGGATTTGAATCCCGGCTACATCAAAGGGTACGTCCCCGGGGTGAGAGAGAACGGCGGGCAATACACTCACGCGGCGATCTGGGCGGTGATGGCCTTCGCGGCCTTGGGCGACAGGGCGCGCGCCTGGGAACTACTGGCAATGATCAACCCGGTGAACCATGCCAGATCTCCCGAGGAGATCGCCATCTACAAAGTAGAACCCTACGTCGTTACGGCCGACGTCTATGCGCTCTCGCCTCATACTGGCCGCGGTGGCTGGACGTGGTACACGGGGTCTGCCGGCTGGATGTACCGGCTTATCGTGGAATCACTCCTGGGACTGAGCCTGGAGGTGGACAAGCTGCGGTTCACGCCGTGTCTCCCGTCGGATTGGCCGGGCTTCAAGATGCACTACCGGTATCGGGAGACGGTCTACCACATCGCCGTCCAGCGCCAGCCGGCCGAGAATGGCGAGACGCGTGTGACAGTTGATGGGGTCGACCAACACGATAAAACTATTCCCCTGGTTGACGACCATCAGGAACACTATGTCGAGGTGAGCATACCCGTGGTGCGCAGTCAAACGCAGAATTGACCACTAAAAGAAAATGGCCGCCCCGGTTTTACCCGCATCGGCCATCTCCCGCCCCGGCAAGGTAGACACCTGGCCTTCTTTGTCTTGCGCTGTTTAGAGAGATTTTGTGCTATCCTTTCCTTAAAGGATGGAAAGACCATGCGGCCGCGATGTTCTAATGGCAAATTTTGGCATTAAGACTTTAAGCTTGGCATGGACTGGCCCTCCTTCTATTCCCCACACCTGAAATCAATATGAGGGTATAAATGGGTAAGTCAAGAAAAAAGTGAAGTCTATTTTAGCTGAAAAATTAAGGATATTTATAAAGGTAGGTAATGGCCGGTAAATGCCTGTCTCCGGCCTTTCACGCCGGCAACACCGGTTCAAATCCGGTTAGGGACGCCATGAAATATCAAGGGGTTAGGCCATCATGACCTAACCTTTTTCTTTTAATTTCCCACATTATTCCCACATGGTTCTCATTAAATGAGGGTAAACGGGGCCGGGGTGTTCCCTTATCGCTGGGGTCGTCCGGCAGCGTTTGCCAATGGTGATGGGCTCCTTCAGACGGTCCAACCAGGCCCCGGGGGTGCCCCTCCCCGGAGGCTTCCATCACGCACCGCCGGCCTCGGCCCCTCCTCCGTGCAGCCGTGCCCTTGCTACCCGGCTCAGCTCCCACCATCAATCGTTTGACCCGGCTCGGCCTGGCGCCACCCCACGCCTGGAGAATTTTCGGCTCTGGAAGGCAAACCCCGGGGCCCCCGGTTTATGGGAGCCGGCCTCAAGATTGCAAGAGGGGGTTCCGGGTCTTTCAGGAGCAACCCATCCCCTTACCCAGGGATGCTTAGGATCGTTCAAACTCGGGTAGATTTTCGCAGCTGTAACGACGTCTTTTTACCCTTCGAAGGTAGGCAATACCCCTTGAGAGGGTGGGGCTGATTGCATGTAATCTCAATAACTTACTAAAGTAGAATTAACTTATCTTATTTTTCATTAATATCTAATAATTTATATATATTTATCAAGATATATATTGATATTTATGGTATTTTAGTGTATGAGATCGTCAAGGAGTGGTTGATGGAAAAAGAAGTTCTCAACGTGAAGGAAGCAGCAGAGCTTCTTGGCTTTACGGAATATAGCATCCGGGAATTTTGCAAGGCGGGCAAGATTCCGGCGAAGAAGGTTGGGAAGGAATGGCGTTTTTACAAGCCTGATCTTATCTCCTGGTTGAGAAATTATGATGAAAGAAAATTGGTCAGGCCAAAAAGATTTAGCGAAAAAGAATTGGAGAAAGTCAGGGTTGAGATAATCGATGGGAACCGGAAATTATTAAAGTGCAAAAAATGCCAGGAGGAATGGTTTCCCGAACCCCACTCACCGGGTCGTCTGACGAAAGGATATTGGAAGTGTCCGAATGGTTGTAATACCGAGTGAATTTGAAGGGGGTCTTGTGCTGAATTCCAGGCCAGGAAGAGGCTGATTTACAGGGGGTTTGATAGGATGGGTGCATATCAGGTGGCTATCATCATTGTTTCAAGATGGATGCCCGTATGGACATCTTAACTCCAGCAGAAAGAAGTCGGGTGATGTCGCGCATTACCGGCAAGAATACGGGCCCGGAAAGGGTCGTCCGTTCCTTGCTTCATCGCCTTGGTTTCAGATTCCGTTTGCATCGTCGCGACCTCCCGGGTAAGCCCGATCTCGTTTTGCCGGGGCGCAATGCAGTAATATTTGTTCACGGCTGTTTTTGGCATCGGCATCAAGGCTGCAAGGACGCCACGATACCAAAGACAAACACGGCTTTCTGGCTTAACAAACTCAACCGTAATGTTGAACGGGACCTGAAAGCCGCTGCAGCACTGAAGGCTGCGGGGTGGGGCGTTCTTTATGTCTGGGAATGTGAAACCAATGATCTAGATACGCTTGCCGACCGTCTGACAAGGGAATTAACCGCCCTTCCTGGAGCCACCTTATGAAAGGTATACCAGTGGTCGACATCTTCGCCGGGCCGGGAGGGCTGTCTGAAGGATTCAGCAGCATCCATTGCGATGGGGAGAGGCTCTTTCACGTTCGCCTGTCAATCGAGAACAAGGACGTACCTTTCAAGACTCTCCGGCTTCGCGCATTTTTCAGGCAGTTTCCGGCAGATGCTGCGCCTAAAGATTATTATCGTTTCCTTCGCGGGGAAATCGATCAGGAGGCACTTTTCAAGGCATGGCCGAAACAGGCCACCAGGGCTGCAGAGGAGACTTGGCAGGCCACCCTGGGGGAGTGTGACCATGCTAAATTAGACGCTCGGATAGCCGGAGTTGTTGATAGATGCAGGAATTGGGTACTTATCGGCGGCCCTCCATGCCAGGCCTACTCCTGCGCAGGGGTTGTTGGTAACAGGACAAACAAGTGCTACGATCCGGAGAAAGATTCCCGTTACCACCTATACAAAGAATATATACGAGTACTTGCGGTACATGCCCCTGCGGCATTCGTCCTGGAAAACGTGCCCGGCATGCTTTCTGCTAAACTTGATTCCCGACGTATAATCGACGACATTCTTAAAGGTCTTGCCCAACCCGGTGATTTCGCATTCCGGGAATTCAACTCATGGCCGGAAGGACCGCGCTACCGGTTATTTTCGCTGACTTCTGGCATCAGGGGCATGGGCAGCAACCCCAGAGCCTTCATTGTCCGGGCGGAGGATTTTGGAATCCCTCAATCACGCCATCGTTTGATCATCATAGGAATCCGTGATGATATCGACCCGTCAGGGTTCCGCCCTGCTGAAACAGAGACGCCTATCGGGATGAATGCCGTACTGGATGATCTGCCACAAGTCAGGAGCACCCTCTCCAGAGAGCCCGACTCGAACGAGGCATGGCGTGGCGTCTTTGATGACTTGAATAGGGAACCATGGTTTGAGGAATTGGGCCAGATGCAAGGGCAGGAACTGACCAGCCATATCCTGGAATCTGCGGGCAGGCTTGTGAAATTGTCACCGGAAGAATCCGGCGCCGACTTTATTCCCTGTCGGACATCCCCGTCTTGGAATCGCTCTTGGTATGTAGATAAGCGCCTTGGGGGCGTCTGCCATCACGAGGCCCGCCCTCATATCCGCCGGGATCTGCACCGGTATCTGTTCTGTGCCTGTTTCGGAAAGGTAATGGGAAGATCTCCCAAGCTTTTAGATTTCCCTCCAAGCCTCCTTCCTGATCACCGCAATAGCCTGTCAGGCAGTTTCAAGGACAGATTCAGGGTCCTGCTTCCGGATCGTCCCGCGGGAACAATCATTTCCCACCTTGCCAAGGACGGTCATGCGTTCATCCATCCCGATCCAACACAGTGCAGGAGCCTGACACCGAGAGAAGCAGCTCGGCTGCAGACCTTCCCCGACAACTACTTCTTTTTCGGAGGGAGAGCCTCCAGGTTCCATCAGATAGGGAATGCCGTGCCGCCATTGCTGGCGCGGATTATCGCATCGGCGCTGGCCAAGATACTTTGCCCTTGATTTCTATTCTTTTTTGCCAAATGCGAGGGTGCCCACTCTCGTTGTGTGCGCAGCATATCTATCCGCAATATCGGTCAAGACCTGGCTACGTACCCTGAAGATCGGTTCTGTTGTGGTTAACAGGGGATGGTTGTCAGGCAGGGAAGGCGCATACCTGAAATTCACAAACAAATAAAAAGCACCTTCCTCCATAGCAATTAATCCGACCGGGTAGATGGCCTCGGATCGCTTGCCTTGTTTAAGTTTCCAAATATCTACCGGTATTCTCGCACAAAGGACGAATCGGCGTAGAGGAGCCTTGTCATTATTGTAATCACATGCGGCAGTAAAATCCAGAATCCCAAGATGCACTGAGTTTCTAATTGAACCAACATCGGCACCAGGTTTTGGTTTGATAAATTCCTCCACCAGTTCGCCTTTGGTCTTACAGAAACATTCCTGAAAGGGTCGTAATTGGTCTCGCTGAACCCATCGAACTTGTTGGCCCCATCGTCCTCTTTTGCCGCGAAAATCAGGTTTTGAGCGGCCTCTTCGCATGACATATGTTTGGGTGGTTCGGCCAGGACGGCATCGTGCCAATTTGGCTCCAGTGGATCCCCATGATTTGAAAACACCCCGCAAACCTAACCGATGGTTCCGCGGCCCCTGGCTAAAGGCTTCTTGTGAAAATTCAAGCCATGTCCCTCTGAACCTTCGATTCTTGCTCTTCAGATCGACAAGGCAGCGAGCGTTCAGACTGGCAGGGGAGACTCCTTCCGGGTACCTTTCTTTCCATTCATCTGAAATCGCTTCTTTCCATATTTGGGTATAATCTTCATCTCCTATAATCGAGTCAAGATGGTCGAGGAGGAGGGGAGCGAGCCCGCTTGCTATTGAAGCTCCCGGTTCTTTCATGGCATTGGTCTTACCCCATGCAGCCATTGCCAGAATCTTCATAACATCCTGAAGATCCCCATCCTTATGGTCTGTCCCAATAAGTTGCCCTCTTTTCAGCAGGCTGTATACATTGTTGAATGTACGAACTGCTGCTCCTTCAACTTCAGACTCCCAGGCCAGAATGGATAGAAAAAGCCGGTAATTTAAAAGGGCAGTTTTAATGGCCTTCTTCAATGGTCCCAGGTCATCCTGAGGGCCCAGTGAGATAAATAGGTCTTTGTCGATGGTTGTGAACCCGAAAGGCAATAGGACATCCTGTTCTCTCTCAGCAAGAAGCTTCATTGTAGCTTCAACGTAGTCTTCGTGTTGAGTCCAAAAAATAATAAGATAGGGACCATGTAATGCCAAGCCACGCAAAGCGTCGCCAATGGGGCCCACAAGACCCACAACCTTTTCGTAAGATACATCTATATCGGAAGATGCAGTTAAGTTCTCTATGTCACTTAGATTAAGATCGAGAAAGATAACTCTAATCCGTTCTCCATTCCAGTGTTCCGGTTTTGCCAAACCTTCTGTAATATCATATGAAATCGTCATGCAAGGTAATCCAAGCTTGAACAAGCCCTCCCTGATCAAATTAAGATGATCTGGGTTATTATCAACAACTATGATGCGGGGATGAGGCAAAAAACGTAGAATATCAATTTTGCCGGTATCGGACATCATCTTGGCCTCCTGAAACGCATGACTACGGCGGCTCCATCGAGTCCAGTCTCAATATCGAGGTCCTCGATACTCTCGGGAATGAAAAGGGCCCCTCCATTAACCTCCATGGCGGTAGATGCAAAGTAAAGTCCAAGCCCCATGCCAGCCGGCTTTGTCGTAGCGAATGGCCTCATGGCCTCCTCAGGTGATATCGAGAAACCAGGGCCATTGTCCAGGACGGCCAGGCTTGGCCCCTCCGCCGCCCACCCGGGAAGCGTCCTGATCTGAATGGCTCGGCGAAAACCAGAGCCCTCCAATTCGGCCCTCCTGCGCACCCAGTAGATGGCATTGTCGATGAGGTTCATTAGCGATTGAAGATAGAAGTTGAAGGCCCCTGAGATAATAAAGTCCTCGTCCTCCCCTGTGAGCACAGGACAACTGCATACTATCTTGTGTGCCTTGAAACGGCCCTCGTTTAACTGCACGGCACGTTTTACGAGCATGCTTACCGGCATCGTCTTTCGGGATGCTCTGCGTAGAAGACTGCCGAACCCGTCAAGAATGGTTACAAGAGACTCCGCCCGTATCTTGAGGGTATCCAGATTCTCACCCTTCCTCAGCCCCTCGGCAATCCCGCGTGCCTCCCGCTCGACCTCGTGGAAGACTATAGCCAGATTCAGTCCGGCACCCGAAGAAGCGACCACTTCCTGAAGCGTTTCATATTCCTTTTTAACCCGCTCTACTGGTTTTGATATCTGATCGAGAACTCCTTTCTCTTTGGCGATGTTCAGGATTTCATCAACAGATTTCCTGAATCTGGTCGGTGCGTCCTCTTTAATCGGATCGCCTTTGAGAATACGACTAAGGTTGTCGCGGTCGCGTTGCCTGAGAATATTCAGGTGTGCCACCAGACTCTGGACAATCCACTTAAACCGATTATATGTATCGTTTTCATCAAAGCCTTCCCGGTTGGTCTTTTCCTTCAGGCCTGTACTTTGATTGAGGGAAAGATATATTGCGGCAAATACCGAGTTTGTAGCCAGGGTTTTGCCCGGCTTGTTAACTCTTTCTATGTTTAGTTCAAGCCAGTCGTTACCTGGTTCACCGTAGTTGAAGACTCTTATTTCGTCTCTGTAGACCCGGATTCCCCCTTGCTTTTCAAGCATCATTTTGATGTTCCTTGCGCCCAGGAGTTTTAGGACCCCCGGCCTCAAATCAAAGACATAGAATTCGCCCTCAATAGGGCCTATTCCGTGGAGATCCTCCCCTTTCACAAATAGCCTATTCGGAGGTCGGCTCGGCATGTCCGGGTCCGGTTCTTGCGGTATGAATTCGAGTCGGTCAGCTTCGGATTCAAGCTCTCTGCGGTTAAGCCCGCGAAATACTACAGGAGGGTTGAACCGGAAGTCCCATCGGAACTGCCCATTTTCGTTGAGTTTGAAATGATATTCCCATAGGGCATGTTCCATCGCCATTTTTATATCGGGCAAGGTATCAATTTCACTTTCCCTACCCTGTACTAACAACAGAGTCTCGAATTCTCCAATTTTTCGGAACGGACTGGACAGGCTATTGATTAGCCGCTGGAGTTCTCGCAGTTCACGTTTCGACCAAACCAGTTCCGGTAGCAACTTGCATATCCTGATCATTGTCCCGTGATCATGATCACCGGGAAAAGTAACAGGTTTGCTCATCGCCCGTACCCGCACGCGAACATCTTCCACCGAATTCTCAACGTTTCCATCCCCGCCCCCAAGAATGCTCTCCAGGTCCATCACTAAATTGTATTCAGTGCCGCCCTCCTGTCTGGTCGTCATTTCAAGACGGTTTCCCAGTTTAAACGCGGCCAGTCTTCCAACGCCCTTTTCGCCCAAGGGCAATCTCCCGAAGCGTGGTGTGCGGAGAATTTTACCCTCGCGCTTAAGAGGTGTCCCGATCTGCAACCATCCGCTTTTTATGGTTTCAAGGTCCATGCCGCATCCGTCATCCATGACGGTTATGGTTGGGGGATTACTTTCAATCTCCATTTGGACCATGACCGTCGAGGAATCAGCATCATAGGAGTTCTTGACGAGCTCAAAGATGGCAAGCAGATGGCTTCCTATCAGTTCATCACCCAGAAGCCTAAGAATATGCAGATTGGCGCGAAGTGGTTCCAGTTCCCCCTGACCTGCAGCGATCTTCTCCCGGATTGATTCGGCCGCACTTTTCAGCGCATCAGGATTGTCCGCAAACTCCTGCCAGACAATCCTGTCCAGAGAACCTACATGGGGGAAGCCGGACTTGCCGCTTGCTCCGGCCTCCGGATCGAGGGCACGGAAGTTGCTCATTTTGAAAATGATTGCCGCCCTGCTGCGCCCGGTCTGTGCTTCGCTGTCCTTATCCAACATTGCCAGTTCGGAGAGCAATGATGACAATGCAATGACCTCAGGATCGCGTACGTCCGGTATGCGGCCACCGGAACGTTTGTAAAGGTCGAGGGTCAGAACAAGTTCATCCCGGTTCCATTCCTGATTGCGCATAGTGTTCATAGCCGGAATCCTGATCTTCAGTTCAATCGAGGAGAATTGTCTTTAATCGTATAATTATAATATATTGCTTTAAAAAGATACCCCTGAACCCCGCCGCCCGAGAACTTTTAGAGAATCCACAATGAACCTCATCGGGGCAAGTTGACCTCTATACCCTGCAAAAGCTCTTGACCCACAAGACTGCTGCAATAACGCATACGGGTTCAAATAGGGAAGTCAATGGAAAAGTGATGTCTATTTTATCTTTGATATTAATGGGATTTAGAAAAGGTAGGTAAGGTTGGGTAAACGTCTGTATCCGGCCTTTCACGACGGCAACACCGGTTCAAATCCGGTTGGGGACGCCAATTGGCGGATGAGATTGTGTTGATGGATGAAGGACGTATTGTGACCGTGGGCCCTTTTAAAGAAGTGGCGGAAAAAGCGGAGCTTTTTCGCAGGGCCTTTGGGGGAAACTGAGGGAGCGAACCGGGGCCACCGTCATTCTCAAGGCCACGACCAGATGTAAGGCCTGTGGCCTGCGGCCCGCACCATACAAACCTAACCGTCCTTGAGCCCAAGCCAACATTTTGTACCGGGTGCACCTGGAGGGCTTATGGCGCCTTGCCAGGTCTCCATCAGCGGCGTCGGGCTATCAAAAAAATTGTTTGAAAAATTAAGGAATTAATCGCAGCGGTAACTACCGCGGCCTGAAACTTGCATAGATTATGGGGTGCGGAGTTTATTTCATGGAGGGCTTGTGGTGAAATTCCCGGATCGTCCCAGGCAGCTAGAGCAGTATGATGATCTCCAAGAAGCGAAATACGTCTTGGAAAATCTATTGGACAGCTCTGCCGACGCCATTGGCGTGGTGGACGCCAAAGGCCGATTCACCAGATGGAATAGGGCGTCAGAGGAGATTTTTGGCTACAGTGCGGCAGAGATCAAAGAAAAGCATTTTTTTGAGCTCTACGAAGATGCGGCTGAGCTTGAGATAATGCTCACCCGGCTGCGCCGGGATGGCTTCGTTAGAAAGTATGAAATCAACATGAAGAAAAAGGATGGCACTATTGCGCCGTTTAATCTGTCCATCAATCTTTTATATGACAGGCAGCATAATCTCACTGGCAGCCTCTGCATAGCCCGGGATCGAAGCGATACCCGCAGGGCTCTGGCCGAATTGCAGATGCTGAATGAGCGGCTGGAAAATGAAATCACCGAGCGGAAGAAGATGGAAGATGCCTTGCGCGAAAACAAGGAAACTCTAAGAGCGCTTCTAAATGCCATTCCGGAGTCAATTTTCCTGATTGGTAGGGGCGGGGTCATCGTTGCGGCCAATGAAACCTCGGCAAAAAGATTAGGCAAAGGTCTTGATGAACTTATTGGATCTAAGATGTCCGAGCTGCTTCCTTCCGAAGTAGTCAAAAGGAGAAAGGCTAACACTGACGAAGCCATAAGAACCGGCAGGGCGGTTCGTTTTGAAGATATGCGGGATGGCAGGTTCTTGGACAACTTCATCCGTCCCATCATTAATGCTGAAGGTAAAGTTTCCAAGCTTGCCGTTTTTTCCCTGGACATCACCGCGCGCAAGCGGGCCGAGGAGGAAATTTTGCGCTTTGCCTCCTTTCCCCGGCTGAACCCCAACCCGGTTCTGGAAATAGACCTGGGTGGTAAGATCACCTATGGCAATGAGTGGGCCCATGAAGTTCTCCGGAAATTGGGCCGCCAGGATATCACGGCCTTCTTACCTCCTGACCTGGAGGCCTTGATCCAAAGCTATCGGGAGAAGGGGGTGAAACAGTTTTATCGGGAGGTTGAAATAGATGACGCAGTATTCGCGGAATCCATTCATGTGGTTGAAGAATTCATGACGTTGCGCCTCTTCGCCATTGACATCACGGAGCGCAAGCGGGCGGAAGAGTACATTAAAGAAAACTTGAGGTTACGCCAGCAAATCCTGGATACCATACCCAGCCCCATCTTTTATAAAGGCATCGATGGCCGGTATCAAGGAGTAAACCAGGCCTTTCGCCAGTTCTACGGCAAGACTATGGAGCAGATTTTTGGCAAAACGGTGCATGAGCTCTTCCCCAAGGAAATCGCTGACAGGGTTTTCCAGGCGGACCAGGACCTTTTACAGCACCCCGGTATCCAGGTTTACGAGTTCCACAACTATGACGCCCATGGCCAGAGGCGGGAGATGTCGGTGCATAAGGCTACTTTCGTGGACAAGGGTGGGGCCCTTGCCGGCCTGGCGGGAATCATGATTGACATCACCGAGCAAAAAAAAGCCGAAGAAGAGCGCTTGCGGTTCAGCAAACTGGAATCCTTGTCTACCCTGGCCGGCGGCATTGCCCATGACTTCAACAATATCCTCACTGTCATACTTGGCAATATCGGCCTGGCTATGCTGGATGGCAAGATAGAAGACCGGGTTCAAGATAGACTGGCTCAGGCAGAACATGCCTGTCTCCGGGCTCAGGCCTTGTCTTGGCAACTGCTCACCTTTGCCAAGGGTGGGGCACCAATTAAAAAGATTGTTTCTATTGCTAATTTACTAAAAGAGTCAGCTATTCTAACGCTATCCGGTTCCAAGTCTCGCCCTGAAGTGTCAATCCCTGACGATCTCTGGTCAGTGGAAGCCGATACAGCGCAGATCAATCAAGTTATTGGCAATTTGCTAATAAATGCTGATCAGGCCATGCCAAGGGGTGGAATTATTAAGATAAAAGCGGAAAATATTTCAATAGAAGCCAAATCGAATTTACCTATACCAAAGGGTAAATATGTTAATTTTGCCATAGCCGATCAAGGGATTGGCATCTCCCCAAAATATTTAGATAAAATATTCGACCCATATTTTAGTACCAAACAAAAGGGAAGCGGATTGGGCCTGGCGACGGCTTATTCAATTATTAAAAATCATTCCGGACACATACAAGTAGAGTCCCGGATAGGAGTTGGTACCACTTTTAATATCTACCTCCCAGCCATAGAGAAAGGAGTTCCTGCCGATGAACTGGAAACGGCAAAACCGACTATGGGGCAAGGGAAAGTCCTGGTAATGGACGATGAAGAAATGGTCAGAGAGGTTTTAGGCGGGATGTTGAGCCGGTTGGGCTACGAGGTGGATTCTGCAAGCGATGGATCTCAGGCCCTAGAAAAATATGTCAAGGCCAAGGAGACCAATCAGCCATTTGATGCGGTAATCCTTGATCTAACCGTTCCCGGCGGCATGGGAGGCAGAGAGGCTATGGAAAGACTTCTGAAGAGCGATCCCCAGGTAAAGGCCATAGTCTCCAGCGGTTATTTCGATGATCCAATAATGGCGGATTTTCAAAAGTATGGGTTTGCTGGGGTTATTGCCAAGCCTTATAAGGTTGCAGAACTGGGTAAAGTATTAAACAAGGTCCTCACCAAAGGGAAATAAGCAATTTTCATCATTGGTAGCAGCATCGGAATACAAGATCATTGCTAGATGTTTGCTACTCCATATCAGCGTCACTTCAAAGCCGGCTCTCTGCAATAGGCGGGTTTCCATCCAGGGACGAAAGGCCCCCGGCTCCTCGTCTCTGGCCAGGTGGTAACTATAAAATAGAACCTGGGGAGCAGGCTCACCCTGGGCGGCTGGTCTGAACCGCTTCGATGATGAACTTTACTTGCTCTTCGCTCAAGCCATGGTGCACGGGAAGCGCTAAGATCTTCCTGGCCAGGTCTTCGGTATGCGGTAGGCGACTTTTCCCATAGAGCTTTTCAAAGATCGGCTGCTGATGCAAGCCGCGGGGATAGTGGACCGCAGTGGCAATGCCTTTTTCATCCAGACGCTGCGCCAGGCTATTCCGGTCGCAGCCGAAGGTTTCCGGTTCCACCACTACACAGTACTGGTGCCAGGCAGGTTCAGAGTTGGGGGTAATCCTCTGGAGGCCAATACCAGGAAGGCCAGCCAGACCTTCATTGAGCATTTTGCCGTTGCGCCGCCTGATGGCCAGCATGTCATCCAGTCGTTTAAGTTGCTCCCGGCCGATAGCCGCTTCCACATCGGTCATCCGGTAATTCAGTCCCAGCATGGTGTGCAGGTATTTGCCAGTTTGCCCGTGGGTGCGCAGATAGCGCAACTTGGGGGCATACTCGTCATTGTCAGTGCAGGTCATGCCCCCTTCCCCCACAAACATATTCTTCGAGGGATAAAAGGAGTAGGCGGCGAAATCCCCAAAGGAGCCGACGTCTTTACCGCGGTATGCCGCCCCGTGAGCCTGGGCTGCATCCCAGACGATGACCAGGTGGTGCTTCCTGGCAAAGGCCTGAACCGCGTCGATATCACAGGCATTGCCGAAAAGATGCACCGGCGAGATAGCCCGGGTCCGGGGCGACACCTTCCTGGCCGCATCTTCCAGGTCCAAAAGGAAGGTCTGCGGGTCCACATCGCAAAAGATCGGTTGGCCGCCGCTGATGGCCACCATGCTGGCCGTGGCCATGAAGGTAAAGGATGGGACCAGGACTTCATCTCCAGGTTGCAAAAAAGCCAGATAAGCCAGGTGCAGGGCCGCGGAACCATTGGCGCTGGTTACGGCAAATTTGGCCCCCACCCTGGCGGCAAACTCTTGCTCAAAGGCGTCGCATTCTTTCCCCTGACGCAAGGCGCCGGACCTTAAGACCCGGACCGCCGCCTCAATTTCTTTTTCTGTAAGATTAATCTCAGCCATGCCAATATTTTTCATGTTTAAATTCCTTTGCTCTCGTTTTTGTAAGGTTTTTCACAGTAGCGCCGCATCTTCCATGGCACCACGTCCAGGCTGAATCCGGAAATGGATAGCCCGGGCGAACTCTGCCCTGCGCTTCCAACAGGCTATGATAAGCGAAATTAACAGTGGTCCTCCCGGCCGGGTAACCCAAGACACCGTGGTGCAGAAAATAAAAGAGGGCATCTCCTTGACCCGCCCCCGCTAGTGGTACCAAGTTTTAAGTTAGGACGGGGATCAAGTCAAGCCAGAGATCCTGGCGGAGCATGGCGTAGCGGTTTTGGTCAGCGGCCCGCCATAATGGCTGAGATGATAACATTCCTGGTGCCTGAATAGCTCTCTTTTCAAGTACCCGGGCGGGCCTGAGCCTTATTCTCATCCGCTCACCGCGGTAGGGAGACCACCATGTATCGTCCATACTTGGTGGCATAGCCAATGATGGCAGCGGTCAGCCCCACCTCGTCATCAGGCTCGGTGGCTCGGTAACGCTGGGAAAAAATCATTGCCCGGGCTGCTTTTTGGGGCTATATTTTTCAGAAAATAGCGCCATGGGAAACAAGCGAAGCCATCACGGCCGGGGCACGTCCCTGGCAGAAAGTCCGGGAGCGGACGGTTTCCAGATCAAAGGCCGCCTCTGGCTGGAAAAGGAGGGGGAGCCCTACCTGAGCTGGGGCCGGGTAGTTCTCCTGGAGCGGATCCGGGAACACCACTCCATCGCCGCGGCGGCCCGTTCTCTGGACATGGCCTACAGCCACGCCTGGTCCCTGGTGGCCGCCTTGAACCGCCTGGCCGGACAGGACCTGGTGGGCCGCAGCTTCGGCGGTCGCCGGGGCGGCCGGGCCTGGCTCACTGCCGCCGGGGAGGAGGCCATCACCCGATTTTGGCTCCTGGTGGCAGACTTCCGGGATTGGCTGGCCAGGCGCCAATTTTGAATCGCCCCGCCCTGTGCCCTAACAAAAAAAACAAAAAAATCCATATTTAGAGGTTCGCAAAGGACCCAAGTGGAAATTTTCGGGAAAAGGAGGACTGCCGAATGGGATACCATTTCTGGTTAAAGACGTGGATGGCTGGATTGATGCTGACCCTGATGCTGGCGGGGGTTAAGGCCGCGGCGGAGACTATTCACCTCCGCTGTGCCTCCACCACCTCCACCGAGAATTCCGGGTTGTTCAAATATCTCCTGCCGATCTTTGAGAAAAAGACCGGCATCCACGTGGATGTGGTGGCGGTGGGCACCGGCGCCGCCATCGAGATCGGCAAGCGGGGCGACGCCGATATGCTCATGGTACACGCCAAAGCACAGGAATTGACCGCGGTCCAGGAAGGCTATTTCGTCAATCGGCACGATCTGATGTATAATGATTTTGTCATCATCGGCCCCGCGGGCGATCCTTTGCAGATCAAAGGACTGACCTCGGCGGCGGAGGCCTTCAAGAAGATCTACGCCGCCGCCGGCCCCTTCGTCTCCCGAGGAGATAAGTCGGGAACCAATGTGAAGGAGCTGGCCCTGTGGAAGGCCGCCGGCCTGGACCCCAAGGGGAAGCCGTGGTACCTGGAGGTGGGCCAGGGCATGGAAAAGACCCAGCGGGTGGCCAATGAAAAACGGGCCTATACGCTCACCGACCGGGGCACCTGGCTGGCCACCAAGGATAAGGACAGGCTGGAGATGCAGATAGTGTTGCAGGGCGATCCGTCCCTGTTCAACCAGTACGGGGTGATGGTGGTGAATCCCGAAAAACATCCTCAGGTCAAATATCAAGAAGCCATGACGTTCATCAACTGGCTGATATCCCCGGAAGGCCAGCAAACCATTGCCGCTTACCGGGATGCCCATGGCAACCAGCTTTTCATCCCCAATGCCAGGTGAGTTTTGCCGTAGGGTTGGCGCCGGAGCGCCTGGCCGGCCGCGGCCAGGATATCCGCAAGGTCCAGGTAGATCCGAGAGACCATGAGCGACCTTCTGCCTTTCCTGGGCGGCCTCGACTTGCGGGAACTGTGGGGCATCGTCTGGCTGTCCCTCTGGGTCTCCGCCGCCGCCCTCATGCTGGCGACGGTCATCGCCTTGCCCCTGGCCGCCCTCCTGGCCTTGCAGCGGTTTCCGGGGCGGGACGCGGTGATCAACACCCTGCACACCTTCATGGGGCTGCCGCCGGTGGTGGTGGGGCTGTTTCTCTATCTGCTCCTGTCCCGCCAGGGGCTGCTGGGTTTCCTGAGCCTGCTCTATACCCCGGCGGCCATGGTCCTGGCCCAAACTATCCTGGCCTGGCCCATCGTCGCCTCTCTGGCCCACGCCGCCATCGTCAACGTCGACCCGGTGATTCGTCAGGCGGCGGTGACCCTGGGGGCCACCCCGCGGCAGCAGGCGGTCACCATCATCAAAGAAGCCCGCTATGGGATTATCTCCGCGATCATGGCCGGGTTCGGGCGGGCCAATGCCGAAGTGGGCGCGGTGCTCATCGTGGGCGGCAACATCGCCGGCTACACCCGAGTCATGACCACCACCATCGCCCTGGAGACCGACAAGGGTAACTTCGAGCTGGGCATTGTCCTGGGGATCATCCTGCTGGCCCTGGCCCTGCTGGCGAACCTGGCCCTGCGCCGCCTGCAACGGCGGGGGCGGGGCGCCGGGCTGGAGATGAGTTCATGGGCCTGAGACTGGAAGCGGCCAACCTCCGGAAAACTTACCATAGCAACCCGGTGTTGCGGGACTGCTCCTACGCCTTTGCCGCCGGCCGCACTTACGCCTTCCTGGGTCCCAACGGCAGCGGCAAATCCACCCTGTTCCGCATCCTGGCCCTCCTGGAGAAAGTCGACGCCGGCCAGGTAAATTATCTGGAAAATGGCGCAGCCCTTGCCCAAAACCTGGAATTGCGGCGCCGCTTCACCCTGGTGCTACCCCGCCCCGGCATCTTTAATACCACGGTGTTCAACAATGTCGCCTATGGATTGAAGATCAGGGGGGTTAAATCCGGGGAGCTGGAGGACCGGGTGAGGGAGATCCTGGCCAGCGTAGGCCTGGCCCACAAGGGTGGGCAGCGGGCCCTGGACCTCTCCAGCGGCGAGACCAAGCGCCTGGGACTGGCCCGGGCCATGGTCCTGGCCCCCGAGATCCTCTTCCTGGACGAGCCCACCGCCAACATCGATCCGCGGAACGCGGAAATCATCGAGGACATCATCCTGCGGATGAAGGCCGGCGGAGGGGCCACCATCCTGATGATCACCCACGACCCGGCCCAGGCGGACCGGCTGGGGGATGAACTCCTCTATCTGAAGGATGGCCGGCTGCTGGCCGGGTGAGGCCGCGGCCAGGGGAATGTTTCAGAAATACCTTTAAAAATATCTACCTGTTCTTATAGCCGCAGGCTTTAGCCTGCGCTCTTTTTATCAAGGATTTTCGCAAGCTAAACGTCCATGAAGCAAAAATTTGTCTCACCTCCGGGGATGAAAAACTCAGTTATTTTATTTTATCTCTCGTTCCCAAGCTCCCGCTTGGGAACGCACCCTTGGTGCCAAGCTCCGCTTGGCGAGAGCCAGCTTGCCCTCAGGACGAGCCGGCTTCTGAGCAAAGCGGGAGCTTTGCATTAAAATGGGTTCCCAAGCCGGAGCTTGATAAGATACTTTGCTTCTTTGGGATTGAACTTGGGGTGGAAGGTCCTAAAACCATTTTATGACCGTTGTGGCCAAGGACTGCCGCATAATCTCGGATAAATTGATTGAACGACTTTCTTATTTCCTATATAATATTTTAAATTGCCATCCCAGGGAAAGAGGGATTGGGGTAGCGCCCCCCCGCAGTACCCACCATCATCCCAGCAAGGAGGAAAAAGACTATGCCCCGCTGTCGTTCCATTACTCTCAGCCTTATGGTGCTCGCAGCGCTTCTGGTTTCTCTCCCGGCCCAGATGGTTTGGGCCCAGGGAGCACCCATCACCGCAGTTACCGCGGCGGCGCACCCGCAAAGTTATACGGGTCCTTGTCCGGCCAAGATTACTTTCACCGGCAAGATTTACGTCGACCGTTACCCCATGACCTTAAATTATCAGTGGCAGCGCAGTGATGGCGCCAAGGGGCCATTGCGGGGAATGCGGGTCCCCAATGCTAGTACAAGGGTCTTGACCGTTATTGAGCATTGGCAACTAGGCGCGCCGGGTCAGCAAATGCAGGTTTGGGAGCAACTTCGGGTTCGAAGCGGCAACACCGACATCACCTCGGCTCCAGCTACGGCTACGATCAACTGCCGCTAAGGCCTGGGCAAGGCCCGATTATTCTTTTTAATTAAAGGGACCGAGGAGGTCCTTTTTTCCTTTTGGAGGGAGATGATCCGGGAGGCTATCAGAGGATTACCCTGTAATGGGCGCTTACTAACAGATGACCCATGAGTGAACATGATATCCAGGGCATATCTGCAATTTTTCTTGGCTTGGGGATAGGTGTTGAGTTTGGCAAGTTATCTTGCAGGGCCAATAGGCGCGAAAAAGGCAGGGCCATGGCTGACTCTGCCTTGGTTCGTTGCTAAGAGGCAAGGACTGATTAACTCTTCCTAAACCTCCTCCCGCCAGCCAGACCCAGGAGCCCGGAGCCCAGGAGGAGGACCGTGGGCGCTACCGGCACAGCTTGGAATCCGGGTTCGCCCTTTTCCTCGGATTCGTAGACCGTATCTCAGTGCTCCACCTCCCTTCTTGACTTGGCTTCCGGTCTTTTGCGGCCGGTTTATTGTTAAGAGCTAATCTCGTCCAAGGGGTTGTCAAGTCTCCCCAATTTGTGTAATTGTTGCTAACGGTATATTGAACATGTACATTTAAGGGTATAGGTAAAATTATGTTGCTGAAAATTATCTTTTGGATAAATCTTAGCGAAAACCTCTCCCTAAGCCATTTCATCTTTTAGGACTAAAGTCAGATTCGAGGTCATCCGTGACTGCCGGGTTCAGCCATTCGCCCGCGGCCAAGCTCAAGGCGGCCGTGGTCCTCACGGCGGCGGTGCTCCTCCTGGCCGGCTGCCTGGAAATCTTCGGCCCCCTCCCTTATTATCGCCTGAAGACCCTGGATCTCCTGTTCCGCCATGTGCCCCTGGCGCCGGCCTCCCCCCAAGTGGTGGTGGTCACGGTGGACCAGCCCGACCTGGATTTCTTTAAGAAGCAGGGGGTCGTTTGGCCCTGGCCCCGGCAGCTTTACGCCCCTATCATCGAATATTGCCGGCAAGCCGGGGCCCGGGCGGTGATCTTCGACATCCTCTTCACCGAGGCCTCCTCCTACGGCCCCGAAGATGACCAGCGCCTGGCCCAGGCGGCTGCGGCCGCGGGCAACGTGGTCCTGCCCTTTTCCCTGACCCGGGAGGAAAGGGGGGCCAATCGGGATGAGGCGGCCTTGCTCGATAAGGCTGGTTTGGAGATCCCCGGCCCGCCCCCCCGGGAGCCGGAGGGGGGAATAAAATACCGCGCCGTGACCACCCCGGTCCGGCCCCTGCTGGATGGGGCCCAAGCCCTGGGCAATGTGGAATGCCATCCGGATGCGGACGGCATCTACCGCCGCGTCCCGCTGGTCTTGCCCTTTAAGGACCGCTGGCTTCCCATGCTGGGCTTTGCCGCCTTTCACCGCTTCGGCAATAATGAGCCCCTGAGGTTTGAGAAAAATCGCCTGCTTCTTGGGAACCTGCGGATTCCTCTGGACAACCGGGGCAACCTCCTCCTCAAGTTTCGCGGCCCCAGCCGGAGCCACCGGCGCTTTGCCGCGGCCAACGTCATCTCTTCCGAGGCCCGGCTGCGCCACCAGCTACCGCCCATCTATCCGCTGGAGGATTTTGCCGGCAAATGGGTCCTGGTGGGCCTCACCGCCCCGGGTTTGTATGACCTCAAGGCCTGCCCCATGAGCGGGGTCTACGCCGGGGTAGAGGTGCACGCTACCTTGCTGGACAACCTGCTCCAGGGAGATTTTCTCCGGACCCTGCCCGGCTGGGCCTTATGGCTATGGGCCTTGCTGCTGGCGGCGGTCATGGCCGTCATCGTCCTGTTCTTCCGGCATCTCCTGGTTACCCTGGCGGCCTTTTTGCTGCTGCTGCTGGTTTATCTGACCCTGGCGGCCCTGGCCTTCCGCAGCGGCTGGTGGGCCGACCCGCTCCTGCCGGGGCTGGCCCTGGCCCTGAGTTTCGGGTTGGCCACCGCTTACAGCTATGCCACCGAGGGCCGCCAGAAGCTTTACATCCGCCGCATGTTCGGCCAGTACATGTCCGAAACCGTCATCAGCGATCTCCTGGCGCACCCGGAGAAATTGCAACTGGGAGGCGAGCGCCGCAGGGTCACCCTGTTCTTTTCCGACCTGGCCGGCTTCACCACCCTTTCCGAGCGTTTGGATCCCGAAACCGTGGTGGCCCTCCTCAACGATTACCTCTCCTCAATGACCGAGATCATCCTGGAGGAGGCCGGCACGGTGGATAAATTCGAAGGGGACGCCATCATGGCCTTTTGGGGCGCGCCCCTGGACCAGGAGGACCAGGCGCTGCGGGCCTGCCGGGCGGCGCTTCACCAGCGGGCCGCGCTTTCCGGCCTCAACCAGCGCTTTGCCGGGCTGAATTTACCGCCCCTGGCCATGCGGGTCGGCCTCCATACCGGCGAGGCCATCGTCGGCAACCTGGGCTCCGCCAGGCGCTTCGATTACACGGTCATCGGCGACACCGTCAATCTGGCCTCTCGCCTGGAGGGTCTCAACAAGTTCTATGGCACCACCATCATGGCCAGCGAGGCCACCGTGGCTGGGTGCGGCGAGGCCGTGGCCTTCCGGGAGCTTGACCTGGTGGCGGTGAAGGGCCGGGAGACGCCGGTGCGGGTCTTCGAGGTCCTGGCACTCAAAGAAGACCTGACCCCGGAGGGGGAGGCCCGGAGCCGGGAATTTGCCCAGGCCCTGGACCACTACCGCCGCGGCGACATCCCCGATGCCGGGGCGGCCTTTACCGCCCTCTTGGAGAATTTCCCGGACGACGGACCCGCCCGCGCCTTCCTGGAGCGCTGCCGGCGCTTCCAGGCAGACCCGACCCTGCCCCGGGACCCCGTCTTCCGCCCGGATTCCAAGTGATGGACCCCCTAAACTTTTTTTCCCGGAGTTGTGGCAGATTTTCCGGGGAGCGCCGTCTGCTCTCTTAAATCCTTGCCCCTTGGCAAGAAATTTATTAGGCTGGGAGCCAAGGCGATCAATGAACAGTAAAAGCTTTTCATTTTTTTACAGGAAACCCGGGATTGTCCGCTAAGGTTCCCGGACACTACTGAGAAACCGAAAACCGAAAACCGCATAAAGGAGGCGAACGTGAACCGGCCAATCTTTTTCCGGCGCCCCGGCCCCTGGTTCTTGGCCCTGGCCTTGCTGGCGCTGTTGTTGCTCCCCGGGATCGCCATGGCTGAAACCATGAAGGTCACGCAACCCAATCAGTCCCTCTATCCGGACCCGGACTTCGCCGGCACCCCGGTGGCCTCGGTGCCGGTGGGGGCGGCGGTCACGGTCCTGCAGCAGTCGGGCGACTGGTACCAGGTGGAGTACCAGGGCCAGAGCGGCTGGCTTAACCGGCAGGCATTCCCCGCCCCCGCCACGGGCTCCAGGTTTAACCTCCCCGGACTCCTGACCGGCGCCCCGGTGAAAGAGACCAGCAGTGACGAAGTGGCTTTGGCCGGCAAGGGCTTCACTCCGGAGGTGGAGTCCTCCTACAAGCAGAAGCATCCGGAGGCTAAATACGCCGAGGTGGACCAGGTGGAGGCCCAGCAGGTGGCTGCCGCCAAACTCCAGGCCTTTATCACGGAAGGAGGGTTGAAGCCATGAGAAGCCATCTGCGCCGGTTAGCGATCCTTCTTCTGGTGGCCCTCCCTGGTCTGTGGGGCTGCGCCGCCGCCACCGGGTTCCTGCCGTCCGCGGTGCAACCGGCAGTCGGCATCGCCGCCGTCGGGGCCACCAAGGCGGTCCAGGCATCCCGGGAAATCACCGATTCCGAGGAATACTATGTGGGGCGGGCGGTGGCGGCCCGCATCCTGAGCACCTACCCACTCTACCGGAACCCCGCGGTCACCGAGTACGTCAACGAAGTGGGCCAGACGGTGGCCCGCAAGTCCCCCCGGCCCAATACCTTTAAGGGCTACCACTTCGCGGTGCTGGACACCGAAGAACTCAATGCCTTTGCTTGTCCCGGCGGCACCATCTTCATCACCCGGGGCCTGCTGGCCACCTGTGCCAACGAAGACGAGCTGGCCGCGGTGCTGGCCCATGAGGTGACCCACGTGGTCGATAAGGATGGGATCAACTCCATCAGCAAGGCCCGCTGGACTCAGGTGGTGACCTCCATGAGCGCCGAGGCCGCCCGGCAGTATGGCGGGGTGGCGGGCAATCTGGTCAACCTTTTCGAAGGCTCCATTGACGACGTCTTTAAAGCCCTGGTGGTCAACGGCTACAGCCGCAGTGCCGAGTATGCCGCCGACGCCGGGTCCGTGAAGATCTTGACCGCAGCCGGTTACGACCCCGGGGCCCTGGCGGCGGTGCTGGCCAAGATGCAGCCCAAAGAGAAGGCTGGCGTCAGCGGCTTCTCCAAGACCCATCCGCCCGCCAGCGAGCGCCTGGCCAGGGTGAAGGGCGCGGCCCGGGAAGTGGCGCCGTCGGCGGCCGAGGTCAACCGTACCCAACGATTCCAAAAAATCCTCAAGGTCTAAGGCCCCTGGGATGGTGGTCCTCCCCGCCTTCGCCCTGAAAAAGCGGGCGCCCCGGACACTGGCGCCCCGCCGTTTCCGGTGGCGCCGGCTGGAAAGCGGGTGCCCGCCCTTGATGCCGTATTGATTAATCAGGGCATCAAAGTAATTGCACTTTTCTCCCTCTCCCCCAATGGGGGAGAGGGCAAGGGTGAGGGGGGATGTAATTGCTTTTCTCTCCCCTTAATACCCGGTACGGTGATCGGCGCCCGACCGTGGGCGGCCCCCAGGCCGCGCCTCAGGCGCCACGAGATCTGCTGCGGCGAAAATCTGCCAGGCAGAAAGCCCGGCAGGACGGTTACGCCTGCCTGGGCCGGCCTCTTTTCCCGGCTCCGGGTTGCCTTGACAAGGGGGGTGCATTTGATAAAATTTTTTGGCGCGGGCGATTAGCTCAGGTGGATAGAGCGTTGGTCTCCGGAACCAAAGGCCGGGCGTTCGAGTCGCCCATCGCCCGCCAAATGATTTCAATAACTTAAGGCCCCAAAGAGGGCCTTTTCTTTTTGTCTTAAAGTTGATTTCCAACCCTATTTCCATCCTGCATCTAAAATTTAGCGGTAAAAAGGGGGAGGTTGTGTCTTTGCGCTCTGGCCGGCTGCAAGTAGTGGAGGTGAAGACCGCGGCCATGCCCCTGGCGGGGGAATGCCGAAAGCTGCCCAAATGAGCATTGAGGCCGCACAGTAAACCCTGGCCCTCCCCTCTATCGGGCCGTGTAGGGCATTCTGGGGGGCCGTGGGGGGAATCGGGGTCGCCTCCCACTCCTTGCCTGTCCCTGCCCGGAGGCCCCGCCCCCGGCGTCCACCATGCAGCAACCGCTCGCCGCGGTCCCGCCACCGGCGCCGCCCCACGCCTGGAGAATTTTCGGCCCCTGAACCAAAACCCCGCGGGAAGGGACTCCACCCCCCCTGGTCAGTATGATCGCCACAGAGATTTTTCCAAAAATTCATTCGAGCTGACAAGCAGACCCCCCCCATGGTGATGGGACCCAGCCCAAAAATTTTTAAGAGAAATCCTTCCCCTAAGCTGTTCTGGTTTAAGGGGGACGAGGGGGCGGACTTGTTTTTCGTGAATCGGTTGGATTTCACAAGGGGAGCAAAGTTGGTCGCCGCGGTGACCATCATGGGTCAACAAATTGGCCGCCACTTGGGACCCGTGTACCAGGTAGTCTGCATAACTTTTCCCCATCCCCCACCTGCCCCCATGGTGCGCCAGCACCCCCGCCGCGGCGCCGGCACGGTTATCCCCGGTCTGCGTGCTCCGGCCCCGGCCCCCTAGTGCAGCCCCGGTAGCCTAAGGATTTTTCGGCCCCGGAACCCAAAACCCCTAGTGGGACTCCTACCGCCCCCCTGTAGTCAATGCGTTGTCCGCCAAATTTTTCATAATTTCTTTTTTCAGACCCCCCCGTGGTATAGGACCGCCCCCAAATTTTAAAAGAAAAATCTTCCCGGTTGGCTGGGTACCTGTGACCGTAGGAACATCCCCCCCAAATGCTTCGCCCATTTTTTGAGGGGCGGTTAGCCAAATTCAGGGAAAAATCATTTTTACAGCGGAATTTATGGTACTATGCCATCGAAGAGAGTAGATGGCTTAAGGAATGGCACCTTTGGGAGATTCTCACCGAAGCAAAGAGGTCCCCAAAACCATTTATTGACCGGGATGACCCAGGCTGCCGCATAATCTCGGTTATTTCTCCAAAGGCGGGATTCAGTCCCATCAACCCGTGATGACCTTACCCACGCATCTGTAACCTGGTTTCCGAGGCCATCTCATTCAATCATGCCTTTGGAACGGCGCTCGTCCTCATTGTGGGGTTACTGCTGTTCAATATTAGCGCCCTGTTGCTGCACCGAATGGGAGTGACCATTTCCCCATGACCGCACAAACCGAAGCGCTGCGACTGCCAGCGGTCCGGAGCGACGCCCAACTGCTGCCTCCGCATCATCCCATTACCTTCGAGGTCAGGCGCCTGAGCGTCTCGTTCCATGGGCAGATCAACCTCAATGAAGTGGCCACGGCCATACCCGATCGCCAGGTACTCGCGGTCATCGGTCCGTCAGGCGCCGGCAAAGCGACGTTGCTGCGCGTGCTGAACCGGACCCTTGAACTCATCCCCTCGAACAGGGCACGACTACACAAATTTTTACCGCCTCCGAAAACGCTGGGGTGTGTGACTTCGTCACCGGAAAGATTGGCTAGCCAACAATGAACCACGCAACCCAACGAACTGTGGTCTGCATGTATGACGGGTTCGGGATGGATTACTTCGAACTGAGCCGGCTTCCGGTTATGAAGCGCATGGCCCGGGAAGGTCTGGCCAAGCCCGGGCGGGCGATTTTCCCGACCCTCACCAATGCCAACAATATCTCCATCTGCTGCGCCACGTGGCCTGCCGAGCATGGCGTGACGACCAACTGCTATTTCGACGAAACAATGGGAACAGCGCGCTTCTTAGAAGATGCGGATTTTATTCTGGCGCCCACCATATTCCAGCGTTTCCGGCAAGAAGGGGTGCGCTCCGCACTCCTCACCTGCAAGGCCAAGACCCTGAAGCTCCTCGCCCGGCATGCCGATTTCGCGGTCGCCGCGGAAGAGCCTGCACCCGAAGTCGTGGAAACCTACGGCCTCCCGCCTCACATGTACAGTTCCGAGGTAAATTACTGGCTCTGGGAAATTGCTCTCGATCTGTTGAAATCGCGTCCAGATCTCGGCCTGATTTATGTCCACACCACTGATTACCCCATGCATATGTGGGCCCCCGAAGAATCATTTTCCCTCAACCATCTGGCGAAGCTCGATGAGTTGCTGGGTGCAGCCCGGGATGCCGCTCCGGATGCCATGTTCTTAATTACCGCCGACCATGGGATGAATCCGAAGCAATGGTGTCTGGACTTGCGGAAAACCTGCGCCGAATATGGCATCCGGCTCCGCTTCGCGGTTTCTCCGGTGGCCGACCGCCTGCTGAAGCATCACCGGGGCTTCGGGGGCGTCTCGTACGTTTATGTCAATTACGAGGGGGAGCTTCCCAGGGTTCAGGCCTTCTTGCGCGACCTTCCGGGAGTGGACGATGTCCTGACGCGGCATGAGGCCGCCTGCCGTTTCCACCTCATGCCTGAACGAATCGGCGATCTGGTCGTCATGGCGGATAGAGACACGGTTTTTGGCGACCTTGCCGGGTCTGAAGAAGCCCTGGCTGTAGGATACCGTAATCACGGCTCTCTTTATGAACAGGACATCCCGCTGATCCTTTATGGATATGATGGAACCTTGCCCTTGTCCGAGGAGATGCAAATGAACTTCGATCTGACGCGCTGGTTGTGCCAGACAATGTTATAAGCAAGCTACAGGCGGATAAAATGGCAAATCAGGAATCAAGGCAGCGCCTCGTCGTGGCACTCATCGACGGTCTGGGTATTGACTATTATGAAAAGAGCCCGATGGCGGTTCTGCATGGAATGGCCGACGAGGGTTTCTTCCGTCCGGTCAAAGCCGTCGCCCCCACGGTCACGAATGTCAACAATGTCTCGGTCTGTTGCGGCGCCTGGCCGGATGAACACGGCATTTCAGCAAATTCCTATTATGATAGTGCCACTGGTCAGGCAGTTTACATGAATGCCGCCGACCTGATCAAAACCGACACCATCTTTCAGCGGGCTCTTAAGCAGGGAGTGCAGGGTGTGCTGCTCACCTCCAAGAGGAAAACGGTGCAGCTTTTCCACAAGGACACGCTGCTGGCCATTGCAGCTGAAGCCCCTCCTGCTGGTTTTGTCGAGCGTTACGGCGCCCCGGCGGACATTTACTCCAGCGAGATCAATGAATGGCTGTGGGGTGTCGCCATCGACCTGCTCAAGACCCGTCCTGAGATCGGCGTGATCTATGTCCACACCACTGATTACCCCATGCATATGTGGGCGCCTGAGGAAGCAGGCTCACTCCAACATTTGGCGAAGATGGATGCGCTCCTGGGCGAGACGAAAGAAACCGCTCCGGATGCGGCCTTTTTCATCACCGCCGACCATGGCATGAACTTCAAGAGGCGCTGCTGGGACTTGGGCCGGGCCTGTGTGGAGCGAGGCATGCCGATCCGTTTTGCCCTGTCACCGGAGCGCGACTATTATATCAAGCATCACAGGAATTTCGCCGGATCGGGATGGGTCTGGGTCAAGAGACCTTCCGACCTGGAAACGGTACGCAGGATTTGCCTTCGCCTGCAAGGGGTTGAGGAAGTCATCACCAGGGATGAGGCCGTATCCAGATTCCGCCTTCCCGGAGAGTATATCGGTGATCTCATGGTACTGGGTGACCGCGCCACGGTCTTCGGGGACCTCGAAACTCCGAGGGAGGAGTTGCCGGACACCTACCGCGCCCACGGTTCATTGTACGAGTCGGATGTGCCGCTCATCATTCACAACTGGAACGGAGACCTCCCGGAACCGGGATATTTCCATTACAACCTCCATCTCACGAGATTCCTCTTTCGATGAGCACTTCCCGAAGATCTGATCTTCGAGGGGCTCGTAACTTAAATATTTCAAGATTCCGGCAGCTTTCGCTGGCCGAGGAGGTTTTCCCATGTCAATCGAAGCCGTAGTTGCCGAGGTAAGCGATGTGCAGGATGGCGAGATGAAGGAGGTCGCGGTTGGTGAAACCAAAGTCTTGCTGACCCGGATAAAGGGAAAATCTCATGCCATCAGCGGTATCTGCACCCATTACGGCGGGCATTTGACTGAAGGCGCCCTATGCGGGGAGCGGGTCTATCGGGGTTATTATAATTTTTTACCTAACAATTAATTCTTAGACCTAACAGGAGGATAATGGGATGGTCAATTATAAGAACTATTTATCAGGCTGGTCCTGGCTGCCGTCTTGGGGGGGGTTGGGGCTAGAACGGGAGGTGCGCGGCCGGGCCGCCTCACCCGGACCCATAACAGTTCGTTCTCCATGGTGAGCTCGCCGATGCGCTGCATGGCCGTGTCCAGTTCGGCCTTGAGGGCCTCTTCCATGCCCGCCAAGGCGTCCTCCCGCCATTGCTCCAGCCGGTAGAGCTCGACTCCCAACTCCCGGGAAACCGGATCCAGGAGCTCGCCCCGGAAGAGGCGGAGCACCACCTCACGTTTTCTGGCCGCAGTCCAGCGTTGTCCCTGTCCCAGCGGCCCCACCCCAATCTCCCCAGGGGAGACTCCGGTCGGCCTACGGCCTCCTTCCGTCTCCCCTGGCGTCCCTCTCCCCATCACCTGGTCATTATCCCGCCCTTTTGCCATCTCCCGGTTCTCCTTGGTCACGTATTATCCCCCAATCCCGTGTCCAAGAAAACCGGATCCACCTCAATTTTGCAACAGTCTCAATTTCCCCCCAACTGCCTCTTGCATCAGCCGCGATAGTGATTATTCAATGCCCAAAGAGTTCGGACACCAGCCACTTATCTGGTTTGGTTTTTCTAAGGAGGACACCGTTTATGGGCTTTAAGGTTGAGGAAAAAGATTTCATTGTACCGCGGTGTACCGCTGCTTGTCCGGCTGGCGTGGACGTTCCGCGCTATATCCGGGCGGTTCGTAATGGCCAATTTGATGAGGCGGTAGCGGTATTACGGGAACGTTTGCCTCTGCCCACAATCTGTGCCGATGCCTGCTTCGCGCCATGTGAAGATGTGTGTGCATATAAGCAGTTCGGCGATCCCATCGCCATCCGGGCTATGAAGCGGGCTGCAGTGGACAATGGGGGTGACGCCTGGCTTAAAAATAAGAAAAAGGCTGCACCCTCGGGCAAAAAGGTAGCGATTATCGGAGCCGGCCCCACTGGACTGACCGCAGCCTACCATCTGGCTACCCTTGGTCATCAAGTTACGCTGCTGGATGCCTTTCCCAAGCCAGGGGGCACTTTGCGCTACGGCATTCCCAAATATCGTTTGACCGAGGAAAGACTGGACAAAGATATCAATGTCATTCTGGACCTGGGCGTGACTTTTCAAGGTAACACCGAGGTGGGCAAAGACGTGACCTTGGAACAACTCAAAAAGGATTACGACGCGGTGTTCATTGCCCCGGGAGCCAATGCTGCTGCAAAGATCCAGCTAGATGGGGTTGATAAGAATGGGGTCTACTGGGGGATGGACTTTCTGCGGGATGTGGCCCTTGGCAAGAATGTTGCGGTGGATAGCGAAGTCACCGTAGTGGGGGGTGGCAACGTGGCCATCGACGTAGCGCTCACCGCCCAAAGGCTGGGGGCCAAGAAAATCAACCTCTTCTGCCTGGAAAAACGCGAAGAGATGCCGGCCCATCCTTATGAAATCGCACTTGCCGAAGAGGAAGGCATTGTTATCAACGACCAATGGGCCCCCATGAAAATCTTGGGATCTGATAAGGTGGTAGGCCTGAAATTGAAGCGGTGCACCTCGGTATTTGACAAAGCTGGGAAATTCAACCCCGTCTATGATGACGAAACCACCGAGAAAGTAAATGCTGACATGGTCATCCTCGCCATCGGCCAGACGCCTATCCTCGATTTTGCCGAAAAAGCGCGCGTAAACATGGCAGGGAACCGGGTGGCGGTGGAAGAAAAGGACCTTTCTACCTCCGTCCCGGGGATTTTTGCCGGTGGCGATGTGGTTACCGGGCCTGCTTCCATCATCAGCGCCATTGCGCAGGGACGCAAGGGCGCGGCTGCCATCGATCAATATCTCGGCGGCCAGGGCGACGTTTCAGAGACTCTCGCTGCCCCCGAAGACTCGGTGGAACTCGAGGAATTCATCCCCCTTGTCCAGCCTCGCCATGACCTCCCTCATCTTAAAGTCTGGGAGAGGGCTTTGGGTTTCGAACATGTGGAACTCCCCATGGCTGAGCAAGATATCGAGGCTGAAGGCTCCCGCTGCTTGAATTGCGACGCCCGCAAGTTCGAAGTGGTGCTCGAGAAGGAGAGTTGTAAAGAATGCGGCTACTGTACGGAAGTTTGCGGAGTTGGCACTTTTGTTCCCGCTGCCGGGTTCAATGAGAAGGGCTACCGGCCGATGGAGGTCAAGTCGTCCGACCATTGCGTGGGCTGCTTCAAGTGCTTCTTTGTCTGCCCTGATTTTGCCATCGACGTCAAAGAAGTGATTAAGGACATTGCCTCCTAAAAACCAAGGAGAAATCATATGAAACGCTTTTTGGAAACAGGAAATTTTGCCATAGCCGAAGGAGCCATAATCGCCGGCTGCCGATTCTTTGCCGGATACCCGATTACCCCGGCCACTGAATTGGCTGAATCCATGAGCCTTCGCCTCCCTCAGGTGGGTGGGGTTTACCTTCAGGGCGAGGATGAGTGTGCGGCGATGCATCTCTGCATCGGCGCTTCGTTGGGGGGTATGAAGGCCATGACCGCGACTTCAGGTCCGGGTTTCATTCTCTATGCCGATCCCTTTGGCTGGGCCCTGGGATGCGAGATGCCCATGGTGGTCCTGAACTCCGGCCGGGTCGGTCCGGTATCCGGGATTACCGGGGCCCCTGGCCAAGGGGAGTTTTATAATACCCGTTATCCTACCCAGGGAGGCAATTACGAGACCGTCGTCCTGGCGCCGAACTCGGCTCAGGAGGCTATGGCCATGGTAATTGAGGCCTTTTACCTCTCCGAACGGTTGCGCATGCCGGTCACGGTCCTGGCAGACCAGTTGATCACCGACGGCTGGGAGGATATTTCAATTCCTGAAACTGAAGAGGAAAGGAAAGAAATGGGGATGCGGTTTTGGCCCCGAACGTTCCACCCCGGTCCTGATTTTTACCCTGCCACTGATGCTCTTGATATACCACCGGTGCAGATGGGCAAAAACACCGGCGGACTTTGTTCCGACTGGACGCCGACTGAGCAAGGCTATGATATCGAAGAGGTGGAGGATCACCACAAGCACGCTTACCGGCTCATTTATAAGGTGCGGAATAACCGGCAACTCTTTAACCACCATTACGAGAAAAAATACATGGACGACGATCCGGATTTGGTCGTCGTGTCCTACGGCACTCCCTCCCGGGTGGTGAACACCGCGGTAGGCCGGGCCCGCAGCCAGGGCATGAAAGTTGGCTCTTTGCGGCTGATTAATTTGTGGCCCTTCCCTGACGAGCACTTCACCAGAAAAGCCAAGTACCTGTCCGTGGAGCTCAATTGGGATGGGCAACTGGTGCGGGAGATCCAGCGGGCGGTCATGCATGACTCCGAAGTGCACTTCCTCGGAATCTGCGGAGATCTGCCCACTAATAAAGACCTTCTGGAAACCTTTGATAAGATCTTAAAAGACCAGCCTTTACAGCGGAGAGGCTGGGAAATGGAGGCCTGGTGATGGAATACTATTCCAGCAATTTGATCGAAGAATATTTGCGTGCTCGGAAGATACCCAGTACCGCCTGTTCCGGTTGCGGGTTGGGAATGAACCATAAGGTGGTGATCCAGGCTTTTAAGGAGTTGGGATTACGTACGGCAGATGTTATCTGGGGCACCTCCATCGGCTGCGCCGGCCGGCAGACCTTTGCCACCTTCAAGGGCGACGGCTTCGCCGGAACCCATGGCCGGGCTTACGCTATTGCCCGGGGCCTGCGCATTGCCCTGCCCCCGGAAAAGAAGATCGTCCTGAGCGTCGGTGACGGGGACGCCTTCGGCATCGGCCTGCTGCACCTGATCCACGCCGCCCGGGTCAACGCCGATATCACGGTCATCGTGCATGACAACCTGGGATATCAGTCTACCGGCGGTCAGTTCGGCTTCACTACTCCCATGGGCGTAAAAACCGATTCCAGCCCTTACGGGATGTTTGAGCCCAACCTGATGAGCGGGAGCATGGATGTGATGTACATCTTAAAAGGAGCCGGCGCCACCTTCCTTGCCCGTCACGTGGTTTTAGCGGACGGCTTCCAGGCGGTGGAAAGTGTTAAGAAAGCCATCCTTAACCGCGGCTTCTCCCTGGTGCACATGCCGCATCCCTGTGTAACCAACTTTGCCATGAGGCACCTGGGGTCCCGGGTCCCGGTGGAAATTTTCCGGTGGTTTAAAGAACGCACTGCGCCCCTGGGGCAAGAGAAACCGAACACCATTTGGGCCACGGGGATCTGGCATGACGCCAGCAATTCCAGACCCGAATTTTCCGAAGTGGAGTGGGGTGCAACCGAAAAGATCAGGAGGACTGGAACACTATGAAAGACAGAATTGAGATAGTGGCAAGCGGCTTTGGCGGCCAGGGCGTGGTGCGGCTGGGCCAGATCCTGGGGGAAGCCGGGGTGAAGGAAGGTCTCCGGGTTACCATGCTGAAGAGCCACGGCACGGAGATGCGGGGTGGATATGTCAGAAGTCAGGTGGTGTTAGCCAAAAAAGTGGTTGATAGCCCTATGTGTGAAAGTCCCGACTATTTCATCGCCCTCACGTCAGCCGCCTACAATCGCTTTAAACATACTGTTCCTGAGGATGGTCTTATTCTCTATGACCCGGCTTTTGTTGAGGAAATCGACAACACGCTTCCATGCAAACAGAAGCCGCTGCCTGCTAAGCAACTGGCTATGGATCACTTCGGCAAAGTTATTTTTAGTAACTCTATCGCTCTTGGCGCCATGGCAAAGATACTCGAGAACTATCTGAAGAAGGAAATTGTTTTGGAGAGCATCTTGGAAATTCTCCCGAAATTCAAGCAGGAGAATGAGGCCGCCTTTAATGTTGGCTTTGATTACATCGCCTCGTTGACCAGGGCGAATTCCATGACCGCCCTCACTGGCGATGAACGCCTCGTCGTTGACTAATCAATTAGCAGTAGATTTTAAAACTCGGGCAGGGGGACCGGTCTACCTGCCAGCCGTGTCTGGCTGGGCAGCGATGACCGGCCTCAGACCCGAGGACAGCTTTCTGAGTAGCGGCATATTTACCCGCAGGTTAATACGCTCTGGAATTGGCATCTCTTGCGATGCGACCGGGAACCTGACATGAAGCCTAACTTTTTGACGCAATTGTCTAGGAGGAAGCTCATGCATTTTAGGAAACATCCCGACCTCCATAGGGCATTGCTTAATTCGACACATATTGGCTCTGTTCTGAACAGCAAATGGTGAGCGCCAGAACGGAGCAGAAAGCCAGTCTCAGAGCATCATGCTTTCTAAAACTGGTTTTTAATTTCATGGCAAGGGGATAACGGAGTCATGCAAACGGTAAGGTTTCACGTAGATAAACAAGCGGCGCTGCAGCCTGATAAGGTTTTTATAATCGCCCCGGGACCAAAGCTGGAACTCACTTATGCCCAACTAAAAGAATCTTGCATCAATCTGGGCAAACGATTTTTGAAGATGGGCTTGCGCAAGGGTGACAAGGTCTCCTTCTTCATGGGCAACGGCTATCAGACCTTGAAGATCTTTGTGGGCACCATGTATTCCGGCTTTGTCACTGCTCCGCCCAACCTTTTGGCCCAGCCTAGCCAATTAGCGTATGTCCTCGGCCACTCTGACACCAAGTTGGTGTTCGTGACGGAAATGAACCGGGACCGCCTGGAAGAAGCTTTGAAGGAAATATCACGAGATGTCAAGGTAATGGTCATAGATAAAGATGCGGCGGAAATCTTTCCTGATGAAGACCTCTCCGGGTATGAGTTGGCCGAGGTGACGGAAGACGATCCGGCACTCCTGCTTTATACTTCCGGTACCACCGGCCTGCCCAAGGGAGCCGTTTTGACCCATAAAAACATGGTGGCCGGCGGGCAGAACGTCACCTTGGCTCACTGTCTGACACCGGAAGACAGGGGTTTGGTATCCCTTCCTTTCTACCACATTAATGCCGAAATCGTCTCGGTGATGGGTCCGCTGGTAAGCGGATCTTCCATCGTAGTCCCGGAGCGGTTTTCCGTCAGCGCCTTTTGGCCGCTCATCTCGGAATATCGGTGCACCTGGTTCTCCGTGGTCCCCACCATCGTCTCTTATTTGGTGAGCGGCAGCGAAATCGAAGGTAAAGGTTTTGATTTGAGCCAGTTTCGCTTCGGACGGTCTGCCTCTGCCCCCATGCCACCCTCCTTGCAAGAGGAGTTTGAGAAAAAATTCCGATGCCACATTGTAGAAACCATGGGGCTCACAGAGACCGCCGCCCCGGTTTTCTCCAACCCCCTGGACCCTGCCAAACAGAAAATCGGCTCTCCCGGTCAGCCCGTAGGCTGCCAGGCTAAAATCATCGACCGCCAGGGCAATGAAGCTCCCCGGGGTACCGTCGGGGAAATCATGATTAGAGGCGACTGCGTGATGAAGGAGTATTACAAGGATCCGGGCAAAACCGCAGAGGCTTTGGAGCCCGACGGTTGGTTCCATACGGGAGATCTGGGCTATATGGACGAGGATGACTTCGTCTTTGTTACCGGGCGATTGAAGGAACTTATCATCAAGGGTGGGGAAAACATCGCCCCCCGCGAGATCGATGAATGTTTCTACCAACACCCCGCCATCCAGGATGCGGCGGCCGTGGGCATACCGGATAAACACTACGGGGAAGAAATTATGGTGTGCTACACCCTGAGACCCGATTGCTCCGTTTCCGAACCGGAACTCAGAGAACATTGCCTGCGTTATTTGGGGAAATACAAGACTCCCAAGGTAATTATCCAGCTCGAAGAGTTGCCCAAGGGCCCATCCGGAAAGATTCAACGGCTCAAGTTAAAAGAAATCGTCGGGATCGGGTCTTAAAAGTAAACGCAAAAGGTTGAGAGGTGTCATCCCTGACTTTACTGGCCGGGTCCGAAAAGTTAACGCTTGCAACCGCCCCTTGCACTTGCGCAATCGAGAGTCTTTGACAATAAACGACTCGTTTATTAATAGGAGACCTCCATGGCTTACAACGATACAAAAGGTAGGGGAGAGAAGGTGTCCTCTTCCTCAGCTGAGATCGTGCCGCCGGTCAAAAGGCGCCGTTTGATCGGCGCGAGTGCATGGACCAGCGTTCTGCTCTGTTCCTTGTACTTCATCATGTATCTGGACCGCGTAAACATTTCCGTGGCCGCCGATTCCATGATTAAAGAATTTAACCTCACGAAACTTCAGCTTGGCCTCGCATTCTCAGCCTTCTCATGGCCCTATCTTTTCGGGCAACTCGCCGGAGGATGGTTTGCTAACAAAATTGGCACCCGTCTTACCCTGACCCTTTGCGGCCTGCTGGTAGGTCTATCGACCATTGCCACTGGTTTTGTGACGGGGCTGGCCACCTTGTTTACGGTGCGGCTGCTTTTGGGTATTGGCGAGGGTCCGTCCTTTTCCGCCGCCACCCAGGCCATGAGACACTGGTTTTCAGAGAAGCGCTTCGGGTTCATTCAAGGTATAACGCACTCGGCTGCCCGCCTGGGAGGAGCGGTGGCCCCTCCCTTCGTGGCCTGGCTCCTGGTTCTAAGCGGCTGGCGTCTATCGTTTGTGATATGCGGAATTGCATCCTTGATTTGGGTCGCTCTCTGGTGGTGGTATTTCGTCGATAATCCTAGGGAGCATCGGATGATTACCGAGGCCGAAGTAGCAGACTTGGTACCCCCGTCTAAGGCGATTCGGCGGACCCGCACCCCCTGGTGGCCGCTGATCAAGCGGATATTCCCGGTGACCGCGGTGGATTTTTGCTACGGCTGGATGCTGTGGGTGTACATTTCATGGATTCCCCTGTATTTCATGACCCGTCACCACCTGAAGATAAAAGAATCAGCTCTGCTGGCAGGCCTTGCTTTCTTTGCCGGCGTGGTCGGAGATACTCTCGGGGGCACGTTTTCTGATTGGATCCTGATTAAAACCGGCAATAAGCGCCTGGCACGCAATGCTTTTATCGCCATATCGATATTGCTTGCCGGAGGGTTCTTATATGCTACGATGCTGACCCGCAATATCATGCTGGTCACCATTTATCTTGGAGCGTCTTTCTTCTTCCTTGAATTGATCGTCGGGACGATTTGGGCCGTCCCCATGGATATCACCAGGGAATATGCTGGCATCGCTAGTGGATTGATGAATTTTGGCTTTGGGACGGCAGGAATTATTTCCCCCATCCTCTTTGGCTGGGTGATTGACCGGACCGGCAGTTGGGATATACCCTTTATAATAAGTATAGCCGTCTGTGCGAGCGGGGCGGTATTGTGTCTCTTCATGCGTCCGGATCGTCCTTTCATTCCGCCCCAAGAGGTTTTAGGCAGCCAGGTGGATTAAAACACAACCAAAACAGATCCAAGCAAGATTTCATGCCTGCCACAAGACAAGTTCGCCAGAAAAAGGAAACTTCCTGGGTTAAACTCGGGCAGAGAGGTGGCCAAAACCATTTTTGGACTGTGGTGGCCAAGGCTGCCGCATAATCTCGGGTCATATGGGAAATGTCGGATAGTATCTTCTCAGGGTGCTTCGCATGAAACATGCCATTTTAGGAGCTGGAGCAATCGGAGGTTTGGTCGGTACTGCACTGGCGTCGCTTGGGGAGGACGTCACATTAGTAGTTCGACCGGAGAACCTGGCGGGCTATCCCAAGAGCTTGACGCTGGAACGTCCGCAGGGCTCGATCTCGGCGCCGGCGAAAGCCGTAGCCGCGCTGACGGAACCGGTTGACGTGCTGTGGATCGCTACCAAAACCTATCAACTACAAACTGCGCTGGGGGCTGTGCACTCGTTGCCCACCTGCGCAGTTCCGTTGCTGAACGGAGTGGATCACGTAGAGATTCTCCGTGCGCGTTTTGGCCGTGATCGCGTGGTGCCTGCAGCCATCGAGGTTGAAGCGGAGAAAATTGCTTCCGGACAATTTCTCCAGCGCTCCCCGGTCGTGCGCCTCAACTTGTCAGCCAGCGGAGAGCCACTTCTGGGAGGAGTCGTCGGACGCTTGGGCGATCTTGGCTTCACCTGGCAGTTCGTTCAGAACGAGCAGACTCTGCTATGGAGCAAGCTCTGCTTCCTGGCGCCCTTCGCGCTGGTGACATCCGCATCAGGCATGAACAAGGGAGAGATTCTCGCGAACGCTGAGTGGAAACACAAATTGGCTTCTGCCATTGCCGAGGCTTGCGCCGTGGCGAGAGCAAGCGGCGCAGAAGTTGACCCGCCGAAGCCGCAGGCCATCTTCGACAGCATGCCGTCTGGTATGCGCAGTTCTATGCAGAAAGACCTTGCCGCCGGGCGCCAGCTCGAATTGGATGCCATTGCCGGCCCCATTGTGCGCGGCGGGGAACGTTACGGCATCGATGTCCCCACCACGGTCGGGCTGGTTGCTGCCATTCGGGCGAAGATTGTTGCTCATCACGCATGACTTTTCCTTCGAGCAGTTCCACTAACGGCAACAATAGTTGCCCATTTTTGGCCAGGTACTTGGCATAACCCCGGCTGTCCTTGACGTCCACAATCTGGTATGATGGCTTCATGGCGGTTCCTCCTTGTCCTTAATGCCCTAAACCGATTCTAACGAATCGGCGGGATGAACCGCCATCCCATTTTCAACTTTCAACTACGGACGGGATAGTCTCTGGACGCGGGGATTACGCAAAAAACGCGCCATTCCGGTTCTTTTTTTGCTGCTATCCTGCATTTCCCGCCAAGGCGGCATCGGGGGCATCAGGCCACAGCCGTATAGTTTTGCATTCAAAATGATTCTTTAGAGGTGCGGTGATGGGGAACAGGATTGGTGATCCTGGCTTAGCCACTCGTCTGAAGCGGGCACTGCGCGGGGAAGTTCTGTTCGACCCTTTCAGCCGTGGCCGATACTCCACGGATGCCTCTATTTATCAAATCGAACCCATTGGTGTGACGCTGCCGCGGGACACGGACGACGTCGAAGCTACCATTGCGATCGCGCGCGAAGAGGGCGTCCCCGTGCTACCCCGAGGCGGAGGCAGTTCGCAATCTGGCCAGACCGTGAATGAAGCGGTGGTCATGGATACCAGCCGCCACATGAACCGGCTGCTGGAGCTCGACGTGGAACGCGGCACTGCGACGGTGCAACCAGGCCTCGTGCTGGATCAGCTCAATAAAGAACTCAAGCCGACCGGATGGCACTTCCCTATTGACGTATCCACATCCAGCGTTGCCACGATCGGCGGCATGACCGGCAACAATTCCGCCGGCGGCCGATCCATCAAGTACGGAATCATGGTGCACAACGTACTAGAGATCGAAACGGTGCTCGCTGACGGATCGCGAATCCTTTTTGGCGATATTGCGGAAAAACTCAGCGCCGCGCCTAGCCGCGTCGCCGAGCTGGCATACGCGATGCGCGCCCTTTATCTCAACAACGCTAAGGAGATTACGCTGCGTTATCCAAAGGTGATGCGCAATGTCGCCGGCTACAACATCCAGACGATGGGCGAGTGGCCGCAGAATTTGGCAAAACTCTTGGTCGGTTCCGAAGGGACTCTCGGGTTCTTCACCAAGATCAAGCTGCAGTTGCATCGTCTTCCGACTCACAAAGTCCAGGGTGTATGCCACTTCGGACGGTTTCGCGATTCCATGAATGCGGTACAGCACATCGTAAAGCTGGGTCCGACCGCAGTGGAGCTGGTGGACAGTACCATGCTGGATTTAGCGCGTCAAATCCCGGCCTTCCAGCCCACTATCGATAGTCTGGTGAAAGGCAATCCCGAAGCTCTACTGCTGGTGGAATTCGCCGGGGAAGACTACGCGGAATTACTAGCGTGCCTTACCCGGTTGGAAGGCCTCGTTGCCGATCTGGGGTATCCGAACTCCGTCGTCCGGGCGACCGACACGGGAGTGCAGGCGAAACTTGCCGAGGTGCGCAAAGTCGGCTTGAACATCATGATGTCAATGAAAGGTGATGGCAAGCCGGTTTCATTCATCGAAGACTGCGCCGTCCCGCTGGAGGATCTGGCGGAGTACACCGACCGCCTTACCGAGATGTTTGAAAAGAACGGGACCAAGGGAACGCTGTATGCGCATGCCTCCGTCGGCTGCTTGCATGTCCGCCCCGTGCTGAACATGAAAGATCCAACGGATGTGAAGAAGATGCGCCGGATCGCGGAAGAAGCATTCGCCATCGTGCGGGAGTATAAGGGGTCCCACTCGGGCGAACACGGCGACGGGCTGGTGCGCTCCGAGTTTCACGAGGTTATGTTCGGCAAGCAGCTGGTGCGCGCCTTTGAAGCTGTGAAAGACGCCTTCGATCCAACCGGCCTCTTCAATCCTGGCAAAATCGTGCGGGCGCCGCGCATGGATGATCGGCGGCTGTTCCGCTACAAGCCGGGGTACGCTGCCATGCCGCTAGATACCGCTCTCGATTGGTCGGATTGGGGCGGGCTTCTCGGCGCCGTGGAAATGTGCAACAACAATGGGACCTGCCGTAAGGCTGACGCAGGTGTGATGTGTCCCAGTTACATCGCAACAGGCGATGAAAAGGACCTCACGCGTGGACGTGCTAATAGTCTTCGCCTCGCGCTCACCGGCCAGCTCGGGCACGACGCTTTGTTTTCCGACGACATGAAAGAGGTAATGGACCTTTGCGTCAGTTGCAAAGGTTGCAAGCGAGAGTGCCCGACCGGTGTCGATATGGCGCGAATGAAGATCGAGTTTCTGCACCAGTGGCACCAGCGTCATGGCACCACAAGGCGTGAAAAACTGACCGCCTACTTGCCACGTTATGCGAGTTGGGCGAGCCGGCTTGCTCCCCTCATCAATTTGCGGAATCGGATTCCAGTGCTGGCTGCTGTCGCCGAACGCTTCACAGGCCTGAGCGCGCGGCGAAAACTACCCAATTGGCGCCGCGATTTTTACCGGCCATCGCCTCAGAAAGAGGGTGACAGCGGTGAAGTGGTCATGTTCGTGGATTGTTTCAGCCGATACTTCGAGCCGGAAAATGCCCGGGCAGCGCGCGCGGTCCTGGAGGCTGGCGGATACACCGTGCTCGAGCCGAACGCATCTCGGCCACTCTGCTGTGGCCGTACGTTCCTAAGCGCCGGCTTGGTCGCGCAAGCACGCGAAGAAATGTCACGACTGGTGGACTCCGTAGGCGCGTACGCTCAGCGCGGCCTTCCCATCATCGGCATAGAGCCGTCCTGTTTGCTTACTCTCCGCGATGAGTTGAAGGTGATCCTGAGGGGGGACGTGGTTGATGCCGTGGCCGCACAAGCCGTTCTGTTTGAGGAGTTCCTGGCGAGAGAAGCTCGTAGCGGCAAGCTTAAGCTAGCTTTCCGCAATGACGGTCCGCGGGAAGCATTCCTTCACGGCCATTGTCACCAGAAGGCGTTTGGAGCCATGCCGGACGTAGTCGCAGCGTTGAAACTCGTTCCCGGTCTTATGGTCAAGCAGATCGAATCAAGCTGCTGCGGGATGGCGGGCGCATTCGGCTACGAGGCGGGGCATCAGGAGGTTTCGATGCGCATGGCGGAACGTGACCTTCTGCCCGCGATACGAAAGGCACCTCAGGAGGCAGTCATAGTTGCCGATGGCACCAGCTGTAGGCATCAAATTGCCGATGGCACCAGCCGGACGGCCGTACACGTATCGCGTGTTCTCGAAGCCGCGCTGGTGCGGTAAGTCAGTCCGCGGACGCAGACTCCGATGCGGCTACCCGGGTCGCCTGTGGATCGCCAGAGTTCGGTGCAGAAGTCTTTCTCGGGCGTGATGCTTTCGCAGTTTTCGGCTCCTGAACCTGCTCAGTTTTGGGAAAGTGCCACGATAGCGGGAAAACACCCGATACTTTTCCCCCGTGATTGTTGATGTTTTCTTTGGTCCGAGCCGCGCTCCGCCAGTGACGCCATTCCTCTGGGCAGGCACGAAACGGCCAGGCAGCGCACGGATCAGAATAGCGATTGCTTCCCCTTAGCTGTCCTGATATAAAATTGCATGTAATCGGACACTCTAGGAGGAAATCGTGAAGCACCGCCCCGGCCGTCATTTTCTGCAAATTCCAGGTCCCACTAATGTTCCGGATCGCGTTCTGCGTGCCATGGACCGGCCGATCATTGACCACCGCGGTCCTGATTTTTCTCGGCTCGGAAAGGAAATTTTAGAGGGCTGTCGCGCGATCTTTCAGACCTCTGATCCCGTGCTGGTGTTTCCAAGTTCAGGTACCGGAGCCTGGGAAGCTTGCATTGTCAATACGCTCTCGCCAGGGGACAAAGTTTTAGCGTTTGAAACCGGGCACTTTGCTACTTTGTGGCAAGCCATGGGGCGGCGCTGGGGTTTGGATGTGGAGTTCGTGCCGGGTGACTGGCGTCACGGGGTAGATCCGGCACAAGTAGAGGCACGGCTTGCCGAAGACCGTACGCATGCAATCCGGGCGGTCATGGTCGTGCATAACGAGACTTCCACTGGAGTAACCAGCCGGATACCTAAAATCCGCAAGGCCATGGACAACGCCCGCCATCCCGCGCTTCTGATGGTTGACACCGTTTCTTCCCTGGGCTCCATCGAATACAAGCACACCGAATGGGGCGCTGATGTTACCGTAACCTGCTCGCAAAAGGGATTGATGTTGCCGCCCGGCCTCGGCTTTAACGCTGTTTCGAAGAAAGCCCTAGCCGCTAGCAAGTCAAGCCGCACACCTCGGTCCTACTGGGATTGGGAGGAGATGCTGAAGGCGAATGCCAGCTACTTCTTCCCCTACACGCCAGCCACGAATCTGCTGTATGGCCTTCGTGAAGCCATCGCGATGTTATTGGAGGAAGGGCTGCAGACAGTTTTTGCCAGACATCGTCGTCATGGCGAGGCCACGCGAGCTGCGGTTCGGCATTGGGGACTCGAGCTCCTCCCCCTGGATCCGCGCGAATACTCGAATTCTTTGACTGCAGTCGTCATGCCGCAAGGTCATGATGCCGATCATTTCCGCAATATCGCGCTCGAGAAGTACGACATCTCGCTCGGAACTGGCCTGGGAAAAGTGAAAGGCAAAGTGTTCCGCATCGGCCATCTTGGCGACTTCAACGATCTCATGCTGGTCGGCTCACTGGCGGGGGTGGAAATGGGACTAGGCGCGGCCGGCGTGCCTCATAATGCGGGCGGCGTGCAGGCGGCTATGGACTCCCTGAGCAACGAAACGGTACCCGCGACAGCAACCCAAGTCACAGCGGTTCATTAGCCATGCTGCGGATACTGATTGACTTCACTCCAATATAACTGCGACTGCGAAGATTTCAATGTTCGCAACTGTTGTTAAGGATGCGAAGAGTCGGTCCGTGAACATTGTTGATAAAATACGCGTTCGAGAGTGGTATCCGCAATTCCGTCAGATGCCTGCGGCAGTCGAACTACCCGTCATGTGACAGGCCACCCCCAACATCGAAACAGTTCCGTCTACAGGTTCAGTGCAGCAAATCGCCGTTGTCTACAGGTTGAGTACAGCTCGACAGTCGCGGAGAGACTCGCCACCACCAGACTACCTTCCCATTCCATCGTCAGGGTATATCAGTAATCTCAGCAAGTGGCCGTTCGGGATGCATGGTGAACGATAGTGCCGCCCCAACCAGGATCACGCCCATGGAAACAATAAAGGGCAGCATCCAGTTGCCGGTCTTCTGGATCAAATAGCCGCCGACAACCGGCGAGACGATGGCGGCCAGAGCCGAACCAGTATTCATCAGGCCGCTAGCCGTACCGGAAAACTTCGGCGCGATGTCCATAGGGATTGCCCACATCGGTCCTATCGTCATCTCCGCGAAGAAAAACCCGGCGCTCAGCGCCAAAGCAACCACGTTCATGTTGCGGGTATAAATAATGGGAACGAGCGAGATCCCGCAAAAAAACATCATGAGCGCGACCATATTGCAGCGGGCGAATTTCGGATTATGCGTTTTCTCGTACAGTTTGTCGCTGACGAGGCCGCCCAAGGTGTCTCCGACCACGCCTGAAATGAAGACACCGGACGCGAACAGCGCCGACTTCTGCAGGTCGAGGTGATACTGCCCTTTAAAGAACGACGGGATCCAACTGAGGAACAGCCACAGAATCCAACCATAGCAAAAGTACACCACCGTCACGGGCATTATGCGCGGAATCAGGCGGCTCCATGGCACCTTTACGCCACTGGTCTTCTTGGAGCCGTATGAAGGTAACAAGGCAATCTCTTCGGATGTAACACCGCTGTGTTTGTTCGGATCATCACGGAAGTAGAGCCCCCAAGCCAGCGCCCACACCGTACTAATGACGCCGATGATGATGAACGAGCCGCGCCAGGAGATGGTGAGTATGAGGTATGCGACCAGCCATGGCGTCAGCGAGTTGCCCAGGCGCGAGCAGGCATGCGTAATCCCTTGCGCGAAGCCTCGCTTCTCCTTTGGCGTCCAGTACGACATTACCCGAGTCGCCGTCGGGAACGTGGCGCCCTCGCCAAAGCCGAGGATGACACGGGCCACGAACAGACTGACCATGCCGTGTACCAGACCGGTGGCGATGGTAGCGCCCGCCCAGATAATGCCGCACACTGTGAGTGCCTTGCGTGGGCCGAATTTGTCAGCCACCCATCCGCCGATCACCTGGAACAGCAGGTACGGGTAGGCGAAGGCGGAGAACACAAACCCCATCTGCACCTTAGTCAGCGGAATTTCCTTCAGAAACTGGTTGGACGCAACTACCGTACTGATGTTCACGCGGTCAATGTAGCTAAGGAAGTACATCAGGCAAAGCAGCCCGAGTACGATATTCGTGGCCCTGAAGATGCGAGGACGCATGTGTCTTAATCTCCGCAGACAGAATGGGGAAGCCAGAGCGAGCGTATCATTCTCTAAATGGGAACTATATACAAAATCACCCTAAAAACCGAGCCTGTCCCAAATTCAGTTGAAAGTGGGTGGCGGTTAAAGGTTGATAAAGATTAGGCTGCCATCCATCCTTTAGATTTGGATCAACGCTATTCCTGATTCAGGATCGAGTTTCTTCTGAAGATGAGTCGGACTCTCGGTCAAAATCAATTCGCATGTCGGACGCACGCGAGCCTCAAGGAGGTGCCCACCGTGGGCAGTCCCGTCGGAGCGTCCTACTACCGCGTGCGCATGCACCTGCGGTTCTCCGTCCTTGAGGGCGATGTCGCCAATGAGCGAAAGCAGTTCCACTTGTTCGTGGAGAACGCTGGCTAGCTCGTACTTTTTCGTCTCCCAGTTGAACCAACCCAGCTTCGCGTAAGAAAGAGCGCCGATGGCTTGGAAGCTACTTCCCCCCAAACCCTGTTCCTTCGAGAACTGTTGCAGCACGCTTGCGATCTCGTCGCCGGTCTCAAAGATTAGGGCAAAAACCTTCGGTTCATCCTCGATTTGTTTCCACCGCATGTCGGCTCCTTTTCCTAAATGGGAATCAGAATTAGAGAGAAGAAAAGCCTTTTGTAATCATCAAGAGCGGCCAAGATTCTCATAAACTTTTCCTCCGTGCTGTTCCGGCTCAGGCTTGACTTGGCGGGAATACCCCCCGGTACCTTTCCGGGTACTTTAGTCTTTGAGAAAATCTTATAATTTCTTGGAGCAAGCCCGTATGAAAGCCGGGAGATCAGCGGGGCTGCGGCTGGAAATCAGGTTGCCGTCCTCAACGACCTCCTGATCAATAAATTCGGCCCCCGCATTTTTGATATCTTGGATCAAGGATTTCCAGCCTGTAATCTTGCGCCCTTTGAGCACCTGGGCGGTGATGAGAAGTTGCGGGGCATGGCAAATCAGGAAAACTGGTTTGCCGCTTTCCACGAACTCTTTGACAAACCGCACCACATGGTCATCGACCCTCAATTTATCCGGCGAATAACCGCCGGGAATTAAGAGGGCGTCGAAGTCGCCTACCTTGACCTCCTGCGCGGCTTTGTCGACCTTAACCGGCGTGCCTTGCTTCTCGCCCTTCACGGTAACTCCACTTTTTAAACCGACATGAATCAGTTCGTGGCCGGCTTTCTTAAAGGCTTCGGCCGGCTGGGAATATTCCGAATCTTCGAACATGTCGGTGATCAAGACCGCCACTTTACTCATGGTTGTTCCCTCCTTTTGGGTGGATCGAATCCCCAGCCGGCGCTACGGTTAACCCAGCCACTGGGGGTTGCGAGCCGTACTGTCGAAATGATCCGAGGTCTTGTAAAGTTCAAATCTGCCTCGCGCCGCGGCTTTGGCAGTCTTGGCCAACAGGGCCGCGACTTCTTGGGCGCTCAAGGGCCGGAAGGTGCGGGCAGCAGTCAGGGCCTGCTCCAAAATGGGCATGGAGTCGCAGCCGGTAATCACCACGGCAACCGGCAGATTCATGTCATAGTGCAGGCATTCCATGGGGGTTACGGTGTTGCTCTCCAGAAGGAAGTGGTCACCCATTGATTTCATCGCCAGGGGCCCGATGCCGTGCTGCAGGAGCATGGGCAGAATCTGCTTTTGGAAGCTGTCATAGTGCGCGTCCATGAGATTCAACGGCATTTGCACGGTGGCAGGGGTGAAGTTGTTAGCGAAGCAGAGTTCCAGCATCTTCAGGTGGATTGCGGGGTCCTTGTGCCCGGTGAAGCCGATATAGCGTTTCCGGCTTTTTTGGCTGCGACCATGGCCTCGTAGGCGCCGCGGGGGGCAAAGATACGCTCGGGGTCGGACATGCGAATCAATTCATGGAACTGCAGCAGATCGATGGTATCCGTTTGCAGGCGCTTGAGAGATTCATCCAGCTGTTTGGCGGCGGCTTCCGCAGTACGGCCGTCAATCTTGGTCATGAGAAAAACTTTCTGGCGATAGCCGTCTTTCAAAGCCTTGCCCATGCGGATTTCGCTCTCGCCACTGTTGTAATCCCAGGAGTTGTCCATGAAGTTAATGCCGTTGTCGATGGCGGTGCGAATGATGCGGATGCTCTCCTGCTCCTCCGGCCGGCCGAGGTGAAAACCGCCCAGGCCGACGATGGAAACTTTCTCACCCGTGCTACCCAACACATGGTAAGGCATCTGGCCTTTTTCTTGGACCGCCCAGGCATGAGGCAGCGGGCCGGGAATCCGCGCCACTCCTGCGGCTACTCCCAGGGCCGTTAAGTTCTTAATAAACTCGCGACGGTCCATTTTTCGGTCCTTTCAACCGAGATTATGCAGCAGCCTTGGCCACCGCAATCCAAAAAAGGTTTGGCGACCTCCCTCTTCAAGTTTAACCCGGAAAATGTTTCCTTTATCTTAGAAATAGGTTCTGACTTCGGGAACTTTTCCACACTTTTAAACCACATTGCATAACTTCTCAGCCGTCGTTTCAGCCAGCCTCATCACATACTCATGACCTTCGACTTCCCCCGGTTCACGAACTCCGAACGCACGAATGAAATGACTATCAACAAAGCCGTAGGCTTTGAAGAAGTATTCGAATTTTTGGAAGATATCGAAATAGCTGCTTCGGTCTGGATTGCCCTGAGCGAGAATGAAGACCAGCTTCTTCCCCGGCGCAAGGCGAGATTTCTTAGGATTGGTAATGAAGTCGGGCACCAGATATGAGAAGGTACGATCCATGAATGTCTTGAGTTGACTGGAAATATCCCAAAAATAAACCGGCGATGCCAGCACGAGAACATCGGTCTCACGAATCGCATCCAGAACTTCTGTGAGATCATCGTTCAGCACACATCTGTCGAGCTTGGTCTTGCATGCCATACATCCTTGGCATCCACGGTATTCGAGATTGTTCAGGATAAAAGTCTTCACTTCTGCACCCAGTCCTTCGGCGCTGTTGCAGAATCGATTTGCGATGGTAGCACTATTCCCTTTTTCTCTTGGGCTCCCGAGCAAGCAGACGATTTTCATTTCACTCTCCCATGTCCTGCGAGGATACTGTCAAATCAAGTCTGATTCAGGATAATTAAAGAGATTCCCATTCTACAATGGTATATACATACATATGCCCATAGTATCTTAATTTTTTAACTTTAAATAAACTATGGTCCTCAGCGCGGGGTGCTAAAGATATCACAGCTGTCCGGCCGACTCCATTGATTTATGTACTTCTGCTGGATTGAATAGTTTAGTAAAGCCGGTGATATGCCAAAAAAAGTTTGCTCTCGTTGGAATTCCAGCTGACTAGTTAGGTTCAGATATTCTGAGGTGGAAATTTGGCCGGATCGGTAAGCCTGATCATATTTCTGCTGTATCAGCTCCAATTTAGTCGGACCGCAGCCAAAGCTGCAGGTAGCTAGGAAAAGTGAGACCGTCAAAGCAATAAGTTGGATAGTCTTCACTTACAGACTCTCAATGAACTATGGGCCCCGCGAGAACCCCACTTGGCCGACACCCTGAAGCAGAATCAATTCTTTTATCCTGAGATTATGCAGCAGTCTTGGCCCCGCAGTCGAAAAAATGGGTTTTTACCAGGTTAAACCTCGAAAACGAGCCACTATCTTAGGGATGAGGTTTCGATTTCGACCTCATTCCCGGATTTGACTGTCATTTTAAGTAGCCAGGTATCGGAATGTTTACTAAGCCGTCGCCTTCTTTCTCCTCCCTGCCGCTTTTCCAAATCCTCTATCTTTGGCCATCTGACTCCGTTTTGCAGAATATTCTTTGCAAACAAGCGGGAATTTTTTGGGGTCAAGTCCAAACTGTTTAAAATATTCCTTGGGCAAAAGGCCATGGGCTTTCTTGAGATGTGCCTTCAAAGTCCTACATTTTTTGCCGCATGACATACAGACCACGTGCTTCTCGGTCACAATATCCTTTAAGGGTATCGACGGCTTCTTCACCACTTCGGCTTCTGGTGCTTTTTTCGGTACCATGGCCTCTGGGATCACAGCGCCGCCTTCCAAAGAAGACAGGACGCCATAGACCATCTTGATCTCATCCACTAATTCCTGTGTTGATAATTCCGTCATAGAGGCGTGTGAAGTTATGATTGATGTGGTGAGCTTCAGGATTTCTGTGGCCATGGGAATGTCTCCTTATTTTTTTGACATAGTTGGTGAATCGGGGTAAGTATATCATTAATTTGCCAATTGATTGATTTTGTCAAGGAAATTGTGGATAGGAAGCAGAACCAGGGTAAGGCTGTGGAAATAATCAGAGATATTTTCCAGGGAGCGCCAGTCAACTCACATCGTCTCAAGATGCCGCCATCTATCTAATCAATTTCGACGGTCATTCGGCCTTAGTGGATGCCGGTTGTGGTGATGATCAAGACAGGCTTTTTAGGCAATATCAGGTCTTGTGGGATCAAACTTGAGCAGATTGAATACCTGCCCTCCTCACTCATTGCCATTATGACCATACCGGGGGCGTCAGAGCCCGGAGAGACCTGCTCAAATGCCAGATTGTGGCCCATTAATTAGAAGCGCCATTCCTTGGGAAAGGTGATAATGGGGTAACGGCTGCAAACTGGTATCGTACCAAAATCCAGCCCTTTCAAGTCGATCTTAAAATTTCTGTGAGACAGAAAGAGATTTCATTGGGAGGCAGAATCATTCAAGCTATTCACACGCCTGGACACTCGCCTGGATCCATGGTTTATTTGACCGAATCAGAAGGAATGAAAATTCTGTTTGGACAAGATATTCATGGGCCGCTGCATCCGGACTTGAGATCGAATGCAGAAGATTACCAGCGCTCCCTGGAATTAATGCTCTCACTGGATGCCGATATTCTGTGTGAAGGTCATTATGGAGTTTATAAGGAGAAAAAGGAGGTAGCTGATTTTATAAGGCATTTTATGGCCAAATGATCAAGAAAGTTTAGAATCCAGAAAAATGAAAGGCGGCCGCAAGACCGCCTCATTCCTGGATTTGACAGTTCTTTTTAAGGCCGTTTTTTTTTAGAGGGGCGGCCAACAGTTCGGCCTGGGTGCTTTTCCAGCACCCGTCGATACCCTCCAAGGCGATAAGAAAACCTCTCGCCATGTTAATCCCTCTTACCAGACTTCCGGGAAGGCCGTGTTATCGTAAAGGTATTCCATCTTGGCCTTGTGGGACAGCTCCATTTTCGCCATCTTCTCAAGAAAGTCGCGAATCTCCCCCGGCGGCTGCAAGGCGGCCAGGGTTTGATAGAACCGGTGGGAGACCTCCTCCTGCTTCATGGCGATTACAAACGCCTCCTTGGGAGACATGTGCGGTTGAATGGCCGGGGCTTGCAGCAGTTCCGCCAGGTGGGTGTCTTTGGACTGCCCCACCAGCTTGCAGCCCGTGGGAGTGAAACAGCTTTCCAGGAACTTCTTGTGCTCCATCTCCTCCTTGGCCAAGTACCGAAAGGTCTCTTTGGTGTCGGCATGGCTCATTACCTCGGCCATGCGCCGATAAAAATCGTGGGACATCTCTTCCGCGGCGATAGCGGTCTTGATGACGACTTCCATATCCGTGCTCATAGTTTTTCCTTGTGGGCGGATAGGGGCGGCTTTGGAACTGCCCCGGCAAATCTCGGAAACAAAAGGGAAAAGGGTTGGTCCCGTTTCGCCTTTTCGCCTAAGTCGAGATTATGCGGCAGGCTTGGCCACCGCAGCCAAAAAACGGTTTTGGGGAACCTAACCGGGATTACCTCAGCACATAATTTAATAAAAATCAAGGTTTTTAAGCCCACTTTGATCAGCCGCTTTATCAGCCAGTCCCGCAGAGCTGAAGGTGCGCGTAACTTGCCACTATACGCTCTCTCGCTAATTTTTCCATATCGTTCGTATATCGGAAAGCCTTTCAAAAATCGCTTCTCAGAAAATGTGCGAAGCATGTTTAGGGGGTGTCCCTACGGGCACAGATACCCAGCCGACCGAAGAGAATTTTTCATCCTAAAATTTGGGCCGGCCCCATACCAGGGGGGGGCTGCTGCTGAATACCCCTCGATGAAAAAGTGAAAAAATTTCCGTGGCACTCATACTGACTAGGGGGGGCGTAGGAGTCCCACCGCGGGTTTTTGCCTTTCGGGGCTGGAAATTCTCCAGGCGTGGGGCGGCGCCGGGGAGGGACCGCAGCGAGCTGCTGGCCATTGGTGGATGCCAGGGGTCCAGAGCCGAGACTGCCAGGCAAGGGGCGGTCCGGATGTCCCCCCGCTGGGGGCGAGAAACCCAGGCAGTGGCGCCTTTACCTTTTTGCGAAAGTTATGCTATGATGCCCCCGCCGAGAGGGTTCGGCTTCAAGAGCAGAAATTTTGGGGGATTTTTTTCGGACAAGAGGCCCAAAAAACCAATTTAGACCGTGGTGGCCAAACCTGGCGCATAATCTCAATTTAATAGTGAATTCCTTTTCCCAAATTAATCCTATTTGTCAGACTTGTCGATGGTGCAAGTCATAGGGGGATACTTCAGGAGGCGGCGGTTCAGTTGATCGTGCAATGAATCGCAGCAGTCCATGAGGCCCAACAACTCGCGGCACTCGACGCGGACAAGCCGCGCGGCTGAGCGCGGGGCCCGACATTTCTCAATTGTCATCAACTGGAAGGAGAACACAAATGACTGGTAGCCGAATGGCGTGGAAGGTTCTTTCTGTCTTCACAAGCTGCGCGCTGTTGTTGAGCCTCGGATTCCAAACCGCGCAGGCCTGTACCGGCATCCGCCTGGTTGCGGCCGACGGCACCGTCGTCTACGCGCGAACGCTGGAGTTTGCCGTCGATATTCACTCCGACGTGATCATGGTCCCCCGCGGTTACGCCCGGATAGGAAGCACACCCGAGGGCAAGGCAGGGCTCAAGTGGAAGGTGAAGTACGCTAGCGTTGGGGCCAACGGCCTTGGGATGCCGCTCATTTTCGACGGATTGAATGAAAAGGGGCTGGCCATTGGGCTGTTCTACTTCCCCACCACCGCTGGATTCATGCCCTACAGCGTAGGAGACGCGGGGAAGACCATTGCCCCGTGGGAAATGGGTTCGTGGATTCTGGATAACTTCGCCACCGTCGAAGAGGTGAAGGCCAACGTCAGCAAGATCGTCGTGGCGGAAGTCGTATTCAAGGACTGGGGCTTCGTTCCGCCGGTCCATTTCGTCGTGCACGACGCCTCCGGAAAGAGCATCGTGATCGAGTATGTCGGCGGCAAGCTCAACGTCCACGAAAACCCGCTGGGCGTGATGACCAACTCGCCGACCTTCGATTGGCACATGACCAATCTACGGAACTACGTAAATTTCTCGCTCACCAACGTTCCTCCGGTGCAACTGGGGCCCGTCAAGCTGGTCCCGTTCGGCCAAGGCTTGGGGATGCTCGGGCTTCCGGGGGACTTCACACCGCCCTCGCGCTTCGTGCGCGCGGTCGCGTTCAGTCAATCGTTACTGCCGTCAAAGACCGGAACCGACGCGGTTTTGCAGGCATTCCACATTCTGAACAACTTCGACCTTCCCAAGGGCGCCCTCCGCGAAAACGAGAAGGACGATCACGGCAATATCCTGGCCGATTACACGGTCTGGACGAGCGCCAACGACCTAAAGGCGAAGCGGTTCTACTTCCGGACCTACCAGAACAGCCAGATTCGGATGGTCGATCTGACGAAGATGAACCTCGACGCGATGGACCTCACAAAAATCTCGATGGCGGGCGACGAGGTCATCAAGTCACTGACCCCTTGATTGGCTAACAACCCATTCCAGCGGGCCCGCGCAGGCGGGCCGCTGAATTCCAGCGTTAAGCCGAGATTATGCGACCCATACTGGGCAGAGGCCAAAGAGCCAAATGACCGAGTCGAGTCGCGCAGGAAAATCTCCCACCCCGCCCTTTAAGGTAGGGTCGGGGATTCGGAGTCGATGGGTGACCGGGCCATCGTTGCAGGCGGCGGCGGTCCCCACATGGCCGCGACGGGCCGAGGGAGATGAACCTACCCTCCAGGACCGTTGACGCTCAGGTACGACTGCGTTTTGGGAGCGATAACCGAGGAAACTTAACCCCCATGGGCGTGGGGACAATGGAAGCCGAAAAACGACAGAGAAAGCGGCGGGGTCGTCCACCAAAAAGCAAATATATTCTGAATATGGAGAAGTTTTTAGAGCCGTGATAAGTTTCGGACCATAGCGAAGCTGTCGAAAAAGGTTCTCTGAATCTTGTGATCTTTGCTCTTGATGAATTTTTGGCCAAAGATCTTGGCGATCGTTCCCGATTAATATCCTCTCTTATCTTTTGCTGGCTTTCTTGAGGCTTACCTCCCTTCAGCTTTACGCATATGCTATTCCATAGTTTAGGATCTTTTCTATATTGTGGACAAGGCAGAACATCAGCCACTGGATATTCACTTTGATCTTTCCTCGCAAAGTGAACCGGTCTAATCGCTTGTTAACCCGAATGTTGGCGAAAACGGGCTCAGCGATGGCCAGTCGTTGCGGGTAGATTCTACGTCCTTGTTCAGTGTCGATTTTCTCCGCCATCTGAGTGGAGAGACTGTCGATGGGGACTGACAGCTGTTTGCGTTTGGCACCAACAACATAAATACACTGCGGTCTTAACGGGCAAGTCTGGCAATCTTTTTCAGTAGCAAGATATTTGCGGTAAAGGTGCCCATGGTCGAGAACTTGTTTGACCCGTAATTTCAGGACCTTGCCATGGGGACAGATATATTGGTCCAAGGCCTCGTCATAATGAAAGTCTTTTAAAGTGAATCTTCTCATCTGACGTCGTTTCTGGGTGGCGAACCTCGGGTCCCGGTTACGGAACTTTCTATCGGGAATATAGGCGTCCAATCCCAACTCCTGGCACTCCTTCAGATTGACCTGAGTATGGTAATTGCTGTCGGCGGTGAAAACCTTTCCCTTAAAGTAGTCCGGTCCATGGCCAAGGCTCTGTAAATTCGCCAGGGCTCCGGCTATCATGGGCGGGACATGGCCATGGTCTTGCCCATTTCCGAAGGCCTCACCATGCACAATCACTTGGTGCTTGGCATCAATCAGGGCCTGGCTGTTATATCCCTGGACGGCACCGTGGGAAGTCATCATGGTGGCCGAGTCATTGTCCGTAATATTACTCTGTTTTTCTCTACCAGCCACACCTAGCTTAGGCTGGTTCTCGGCCAGCCAGGTCTCAATCAGCTCTGCCTTCCTCTGTAATTTCTCCACCTGCTGCTGCCGGTTGGCGCCCGAAGCTTTGGGCCCGGGAGGATCATCCTGCCTTTGGTCGGTTTGCATCTGCTCTTCCAGGAACTGCGCCACCTTGGTCTCGATCTTCTCTTTTTTCTTCCGGAGCTCGCCTATGGTGCCGCTCCACTCTTTGGAGGCATTGGAAGGCAACTTGCAGCCATCCAAGGCAAACATGGTGCCGCCCAGCAGGTTCATCTCCTCACAAACCAGCAGCACATCTCTAAAAAGGGGCAGGATCTCATCTTTCATGGAAGAAACAAAGGCGGCAATGGTGCTGTGATCAGGCTGCTGGCCACAGGCTAAGGCCATGAAAACGATATTCTCCCAGCAGGCTTGTTCGATCTTCCGAGAAGAAATCAGCCCCCGGGAATAGGCCAGCAACACCACCTTCAAGAGGATTTTGGGGTCATACGCGGCCCGGCCGGTCTCATCATTACGGTATTTGCATTCAAAAACAGACATATCCAACCGCTTTTCCACCAGGGTATGAATGGCGAACTCCAAGGTGCCAGGCATCAACTGCTCTTCCAGAGAAACCGGTAAGAGAACTCTTTGCCGATAGTCGTAGGTTTTAAATCTGGCCATGGCTTATCCATCCCAAAAAAGTTATTGGTCAAGGATAGCACAAAACAACTATTTTATAAAGATTATAATTGGTTATAAATGATTTTGGGTGGACCGAAGGGGACGAAAATTGGAGGCAAGTAACCCCGGCGAGTACCTTTTTCGACAGCCTCAGCAGTGATCAGGACTTTCTCATGTTTGTGCCTAAAAGGCTGCGAAGCACTAGAAGCAAGTCAAATCAATCTCAAGGCCGCGTCAACCTGGGCCTCCAACTGCTCCATGGTAAAGCCGTCCACGCAGATGCCCTGTTTGGGGCAGGTGGCCATGCAGGAGCCGCAGCCTTTGCACTGGGTGACGTTTACCTCCACCGTCTTCTTGACGTTGCCTTCCTTCATGTACTCAAAGAGGGTCAGGGCCTTGAAGGGGCAGGCGTCCACACAGAAGGCGCAGCCGTCGCAGTTCTCGTCGATGACGTGTGAGATGGTGGATTCCAGTTCCAGGAAGTCCCTGGAAAGAATGGTGGCCGCCCGGGAGGCGCAGGCCAGGGCTTCGGCGAGGGACTCCTGGATCGGCTTGGGGTAATGGCACAACCCAGCAAAGAAGATGCCCGCGGTGCTGGATTCCACCGGTTTGATTTTGGCGTGGGCCTCCATAAAGAACCCCTCGGCCGTGAGGGAAACCTTATAAAGTTCTGCCAGAGGCAGATTCTGATGGGGTATGATGGCGGTGGCCAGGGTCAGCAGGTCCACCGTAACCTCAACCGGCGCCTTCAGATTCTGGTCTTTCACCAGAATACGGATGCGATCCCCCTCACCATCCACCTGAGGCGGCTCCTCCAGGGAATAGCGGAGGAAAACCACCCCTTTTTGCCGGGCCTCGAAGTACAGGGCTTCCCGCTCCCCATAGGTGCGGAGGTCCCGGTAAATGATGTACACCTGCGTCTCGGGGTTCAGTTCTTTCAGACGCAGGGCGTTTTCCACCGAGTGACTGCAGCATAGCCGGTTGCAATAAGGGCGCTCTGGTATCCGGGAGCCGACACACTGGATAAAAGCTACTGACCTGGCCTCCTTGACTCGCAGGGATTGCTGGGCCAGTTCCTGGTCCAGGTCTAAAGAGAGTAAAACATTGGGGTGCTTTTTGTAGAGATAAAGTCCCTCGGGCCGGTAAGGCTCGGCGCCAATGGCGATAATCACCATTCCGTGGTCAATCTCCCGGCCGGTGGACAGTTTTGACTTATAATTTCCCACCGCGCCCGAGACCTCGGTGAGGATGGAGCCATAGTGCACCGTGATCTTGGGATGTTTTACCACCGCCTGCACCTGGGCCTCAACGTAAGTTTGGACCGGCTCCTTCCTCCAGGTGGAGTGGAGGCGTCTGGCGTTGCCTCCCAAGTGATCCAGCCGCTCCACCAGGTGCACCTGGTAGCCCTGGTCCGCCAGGGCCAGGGACGCGGTCATGCCGGCCATACCCCCGCCAATCACCAGGGCCACGTGATTGACGCCTATAGAGAGATAGTCCAGGGGTTTCAGCAGCCGGGCCTTGGCCACTGCCATCCTGATCAGATCCTGGCATTTTTCCGTGGCCCGCTCAGGCTCCGATTGGTGGACCCAGGTGCACTGATTGCGAATGTTGGTCATCTCGAAGAGATATTTGTTGAGGCGCCCTTCCCGGAGCACATTCTGAAAGATGGGGGCGTGGGTGGTGGGGCTGCAGGCCGCCACCACCATCCGGTTAAGCTGGTGCTCCTTGATCATTTCCTCCATCTGGTTCTGGGCGTCCTGGGAGCAGCTGAAGAGATTGGCCTGCACATAGGCCACGTCGGGCAAGTTGCGGGCCGATTCCACCAGGGAGGGGATGTCAGCTACGCCGGCGATGTTGAGCCCGCAATGGCAGATGAACACCCCGACCCGGGGCGGCTCCCCGGCCACGTTTATCTCTGGAGGAAACTCCTTGATCTTGACCAGACTGCCCCGCGCCGGTGCCAGGTCCCGGCCTGCCGAAACGGCCGCGGCGCTGCCCTCCATCAGCGAGTCAGGAATGTCTTTGGGGCCGGTGAAGGCGCCGCAGGCATAAATGCCGGGCTGAGAGGTGGCCACCGGCGTAAAGCAACTGGTGTGCACAAAGTTGCTGGCAGACAGGTCCACCCCCAATTCCTGGGCCAAGGCCACGGTTTCCGGACCCATTTCCAGGCCGGTGGACAGGACCACCAGGTTGAATACCTCCGTTTGGAGCTGGCCGCTCTCATCCACATAAGTGAGTTCCAGGTCGTGGGTCTGGGGATCCTGGGCCAGCCGGGAAATCATGGAGCGAATGTAGCGCACCCCATACTGCTCTTTCGCCTGCTGGTAATAGCGCTCGAAGCCCTTGCCGTGGGTCCGCAGGTCGATGAAGAAGATGGTGGGTTCAATGGCGGCATCGTGCTCCCGGGCGATGAGGGCTTGCTTGGTGGCGTACATGCAGCACACCGCCGAGCAGTAGTGCCGGCCGTGGGCCGGGTCCCGAGAGCCGACACATTGAATCCAGGCCACCTTTCGGGGGTCGGCCCCGTCGGAGGGGCGCTTCACATGGGCCTGGGTTGGCCCGGTGGGGGACAGAATCCGTTCAAATTCCAGAGAAGTGATGACATTGGGATAGCGACCATAGCCATATTCCGCCTTCTGGTGGGGGTCAAATAATTGGTAACCCGGGGCCAGGATGATTGCCCCCACCTGGAGCTCTGTGGTCTCCTGCCGCTGAGAATGATCGATGGCCTTGGCCTGGCAAACCGCGACACACTCCAGGCATTCGCAGCAGCCCCCGCAGTTGAGGCAGCGGGCCGCTTCGGCCACCGCCTCTTCTTCGCGGTAGCCCAGGTTGATTTCCTTAAAGCCCTTGATCCACTGCTCCACCGGCAGGGTCTGCATCAGGGCCCGCTGCTTCTTTTCGATGTCGGCCCGGACGGGGGACCACTGGCCTTCTTCCTTGGCCAGGGGCTTGAGCGGCATCTGGCGGCCGGCTTTTAAATCCTGGCCCTGGAGGTAGCGGTCGATGGAGATGGCCGCCTCGCGGCCCGCGGCCACCGCGGCGATGGCGATATAGGGGCCGGTCTCCACGTCGCCGCCGGCAAAGACGCCTTCCCGGGAAGTGGCCTTGGTCTCCGGATCCGTCTGAATGAGGCCCCGGGGGGTGAGCTGGATGCCGTCGGCCTCGGTGAGGAACTGCAGGTTGGTCTTCTGGCCGATGGCCATGATGACCACGTCGGCATCCGCAGTCCTGGTCTGATCTTCGAAATAGGTGGGGGCGAAGCTGCCCTGCTCGTCGAAGACCCGGGCCACCGCCTTCAATTGGATGCCGGTGACCTTGCCGCCCTTCTCCAGGATCTGCTTGACGCCCCAGCGGTTGACGATCTCCACCCCTTCCTCCCGGGCCTCTTCCACTTCCCAGGGGGAGGCGGGCATCTCTTCCGGGGATTCCAGACAGATGAGGGTGACTTTGCCCTGCTGCCGGACTGCGGTGCGGGCCACGTCCATGGCCACGTTGCCGCCCCCGATGACCAGCACCTTTTTCCCGGCCAGATTTTGCTTCTTGCCCATGGCCGAGTCTTTGAGGTACTCGATGCCCCAGAGGACCCTCCGGGACTCGTGCCCCGGCACCGGGATCCGCACCGAATCCTGGGCGCCCACCCCGAGGAAGACGGCGTTGAAGCCGTCCCGGGTCAGCAGGTCGTTGATGGTCCGGTCCTTGCCGATGGGGGCGTTACAGTTGATCTGCACGCCCAGGCGCTGGAGGTAGTTCACTTCCCTTTGCAGCACTTCCCGGGGCAGCCGGTATTCCGGGATGCCGTAGCGCAGCCAGCCGCCGGGCTCGGGCGCGGCCTCGAAGATCACTGCCTGGATACCCTTCAGGGCCAGGTGGAAGGCGCAGCTCAGCCCGGAGGGACCGGCGCCGACGATGGCCACCTTCTCGCTTCTGCGGGGAACTTCGGGCACCGGCAGGGCGTCCCAATCCACCGCGTCGGCCACGAAGCGCTTCAGGTTGCAGATGACGATGGGCTCATCCACTTCCTGGCGGCGGCAGTCAGTTTCGCAGGGGTGGGGACAGATGCGGCCGATGGTGCCGGGCAGCGGCAGCCGGTCCATGATGAGGGCCAGGGCCTCCGGGAATTTGTGCTCCTTGATCAACTGCACATAGCCCTGGGCGCTCAAATTGGCGGGGCAGGCCCGGACGCAGGGGGCCCGGTCCAGCTTCTTGATGGCAAATGCCCCCGGGATGGCCTGGGGGTAGAGACGATAGGCGGCCTTGCCCTGCGACAGGCCCTGATTGAATTCGTCCGGCATGGGTACTGGACAGACCTTGGCACATTCCCAGCAGCCAGTGCATTTGGCGGGGTCGATGTAGCGGGGCTGCTTTTCTAGAGCGGCGGTGAAGTTCCCTGGCTCACCGGTGATGCTCTTCACCTCGGTGAGGGTATGGATCTGGATGTTAAGGTGCCGGCCGCACTCCACCAGTTTGGGGGCCAGGGTGCACATAGCGCAGTCGTTGGTGGGGAAGGTCTTGTTCAATTGAGCCATGGCACCGCCGATGGCCGATTTTTTCTCCACCAGATGGACAAAAAACCCGCTTTCCGCCAGGTCCAGAGACGCCTGGATGCCGGCGATGCCACCGCCCACCACCATCACGGCGCCGATTTTTTGGCTTTTAGCGGTATGGCTCATCTCTGCCCCAAGAAGGACTTTGGCTAAATTAATCCCTTATCTTTCAACAGGGGTTATGCTTGTGATATCCATATCTTGTTTAATCTTGGGCATTCATTCGTATATGCAATATAAATTACATAACCGGATCGGTCAAGAGATTTTTTCTGGTTAATTTTAATTTTCTTGTCAGAGTTAAGGATCAAGAAAAGGTGTTTTGGCCAGGGTGGGGGAAATCGTTAGGCCGCAAGCGCCGGCGTAGCGGGGGGACCTCACTCCTCACCGAATCCTATGGCCCTTAGCGAATCCGAGCTGATTCGCGCCATCAAAGAAAAGGAAAGGAATAACCGCGGATATCTTGCCATTATCCGCATTAGCTCAAATATTGCGATATCATTCATATATTGAAAAAATGACCCCGGGGCTCACTGCACCCGGGGTCTCATGAACGGAGATTACCGCCCTGTTCCCTCGGTATCTAATCCCAGGTTGGGAGGGTGCTAATTCGATTTCCCTGCTTTTAATGGTTATTCACCTTCCGGAGCAGCTTTGGGACCAGTTTTTCAGAAGAACGGGCTTCTCAGGGCTATTTTTAGGTGAATATATAGGTGAATATTCACCTGATTTTTGCTGCTTTTTCCTCCTTCGTCCTGCACAATAGCACAAGACTTAAGTAATTGAAAAAACGAACTGGTGATTAATCTTGTTGCCTCCTGCTTACCCCTGCTAAAGGGTATGATTTGCACTCCGGAACCAAAGGTCGGGCGTTCGAGTCGCCCATCGCCCGCCAAATGATTTCAATAACTTAAGGCCCCAAAGAGGGCCTTTTCTTTTTGGCCAGAAGCGCAGAACTTCTTCGACTGGGAAGAGTTTTCTCTTGAATTTGAAGTTAACCATATCCAGGGTGGGGTCAATTCTTTATTCAACTATTTTTAGCCGCGGTGGCTGAATCTGCGGCATAATCTCGGATATAATCAAACGGTATGGTTCGCCATATCTTTGGTCCTGGTCTTTCCCGGAGGTCATCGTGATAAAGGTATTCTGGGTTGTACTATTCATTTTGGCCATAATAGTCCCTCCTTATGCCCAGGCAGAGGAACCGCGGGCGCTAGAACCTCTGATCTCCCCTGGCACACGTCTGATGATCTTCTCGCCACACCCGGACGATGAAAGCCTGGGGGCAGCAGGGCTGATTCAGCGCGTTCTCCAAAGAGGCGGAAGGGTGAAGGTTGTCTTTATGACCAGCGGAGAGGGCTTTCCTGTAGGGGTGGAACAGGAGGATCGCATCTCCCATCCCACTGCCAAAAATTACTGCAAATATGGTGATGAGCGCCGGGGAGAGGCCCTGATGGCCGTCACCAGGTTAGGGCTGAAGGAGGGCGAGGTGACCTTCCTTGGCTTTCCGGACGGCGGGCTGTCCTCCCTTCTTTTGCATTTTTGCACCGGCCGACAGGCGTACAGATCTCTTTTTACCCAGGAAAACTGTCCCCCGGCATTCGAACTCATTACCCCGCACACCATCTATACCGGCCCCGATCTCACCAAAGAGATCGAACGAGAGATCGCTGATTTTCGACCTGACGTGGTGGCGACCACCCCGCGGCAGGACGAGCATCCAGACCATAGCGCAACTTACTTTTTCGTTAAGTAGGCATTGACACAGTTGAGCAAGAAACATCCCAACCTCAAAACCCGGGTGCTTACCTTTTTGATCCATTTTGGCCAGTGGCCGATTGGCCAGGGTGCGGGGACCGGGTCACGCCTCCATCCTCCTGAGGGCTTTCCTGATAAAGGCATACGCTGGGTCTCACTTACCCTCACCCCCGAGGAGGTGGTGACTAAACGCAAAGCCATCCTGGAGTACCATACCCAGATGATAGTCATGGGCCGGTATCTTTTAAGCTTTGCCAGGTCCAATGAACTGTTCATCCTGGAGAATCAAGTATTGGCGCAGAATTGAAAAAGATTTTGCGCCTCAAAAAATACTCACAGGCCTTTACCCCGAATCAGTTGATCCCATGGCTTAGTGGGCTTTTTGGGGTCAGGGCAAAAAAGTTGCCCGCCGGCCAGCCGCTGGCCTGGCAAACCGCATCCGCTTTGCCACCGCCCCTTATCCGATATCTAATCCTTAATACCGGCCTGAGTTCTGCGAACCTCCAAATGTGGGTTTTTTTTGGTTTTTTTTGTCAGGGGCCGCCCTCGGCGGTCATACAAAAAACATCTGGCCACAGGCGAGGGCGCCGGTGCCACATTTGGATTAATCAGGGAAATTACCTGGATTTTCCCATTTTTCGTAAGGGTCTCGATTTACCGTCGATTAATGAGAGTAAGCGGCTTTCCGGCTTCGCCCCGGCTCCGCCCCGACCCCGGAAATCTGAGCGGCCGGCCCTGGGAGGGCTTGACTTTCCTCCTGGGAAAATAGAACGTTAAACCAACCCGAAGCATCATGTTTTAAACCCTGCTCCGGGGAGCAGAGCAGACCAGAAGGCCCTGGAAGGAAGAGACGCCGACTTTTAAAAAACTCATAGGTTACCCAGGCTTACCCGGGGAGTTCCCCTGTTCAAACCAAGGAGGTCGGCCATGCCGGTGCAGGATTTTATGAGCAAAGATCTGATCACCGTAGATGAAAACGCTTCCATCATAAAGGCCTCCAAGCTCATGAAGCAAAACCGGGTGCGACATCTGCCGGTTTTGCGGAAAGGCCGCCTGCTGGGCATCGTCTCGGACCTGGAGCTGAAAGAGGCCACGCCTTCCAAGGCCACCACCCTGGATATCCACGAGATGTACTATCTCCTGGATCGGATCAAGGTGAAGAGCCTGATGCCCAAACAGCTCTTCACCATCGCTCCCGGGGAAACGGTGGAAAAAGCGGCCGCGGTCATGTTGAACCGGAATATCTCAGCCTTGCCGGTGGTGGACCACCAGGGAGCCCTGCAGGGGATCATCACCAAAGGCGGCGTCTTCCGGGCCTTTGTCTCCATTTCTGGCATCGACCAGGCCCCCCTGGCCATGGGCTTTGAGCTGGAAGACCGGGCCGGCTCGGTTAAGGTGGTCACCGATCTGATTCAGGCCCACGGCGGCCGCATCGCCAGCATCTTGTCGAGCTATGGGGGGGCCCCCGAGAGCTTTCTGCATGTCTACATCCGGGCCCGGGAGGTGCAGGATGAAGAAGCCCTCCGGAAGGACCTGGAAGGCAAAAATAGGATTCTCTACTTTGTCCATGAAAAGCTGGATTGAGATGGGCAGGGAGAAGCCCCAGCGGGGCTGGCCGCCCGTTGGCCAGCTTTAAGATGGCTAAGGGACATCACCTCAGGTAAGGGTAAAATACCGATCTTCAACGAGGATTCAACTATGGCCGCCGAATCGGATGCCCTGTCCTATCGCCGCCGTTACCGCGGCCTGGTGGGCATCAAGAGCAAGATGCCCATCAGGGATACCTCGGTTCTGAGCCGTATCTACACCCCCGGGGTGGGGGCCATCTGCCGGGAGATTGACAAGAACCCCCTGGCCTCCTTCGAGTACACCTGCCGCGGCAATTCCATCGCCTTGATCACCGACGGCAGCCAGGTTTACGAATTCGGCAATATCGGAGCCCTGGCCGCCTTGCCCAAGTTGGAGGCCAAATCGGTGCTCTTCAAGACCTTTGCTAACGTGGATGCGGTGCCCATTGCCCTGTTGACCCAGGATGCGGATGAAATCGTGGAAATCGTCCGGACCCTCACCCCGTCCTTCGGTGGCTTCTGCCTGGAGAGCATCGCCGCACCCAAGTGCTTCACCATCGAGAACCGCATCCGCAAGGCGGTGCGGGTGGCGGTGCTGCACCATGAAAACCATGCGGCAGGCATCATTGTGCTGGCGGCGGTGATTAACGCCCTGAAGGTGGTGGGCAAGAAACTCCAGGAGGCCCGCATCGTCATCAGCGGCGCCGGGGCGGCGGGTATTGGGGCGGCCAAAGGATTGATCGTCGCCGGCAATAATAACATCGTCCTGTGCGATCGCCACGGGGCCCTGAACGTTTCCCGGCTGGTGGGAATGAACTGGGCCAAATCGGAAATCGCCAGCCTGGTGTCCACCCAGGATGTCAAGGGCGACCTGGCCCAGGTCATCAAGGGCGCCGATGTCTTCATCGGCCTATCGGCCGGCGGCCTGGTCACCCGGGAGATGATTGCCAGCATGGCCCCGGACCCCATCGTCTTTGCCCTGGCCCTGCCCCAGCCGGAGATTGAGGAGGCGGAGGCCAAGGCGGGCGGCGCCGCGGTGACAGCCACCGGCCTGGCCACCAGCGAGAACCAGATCCGCTCGTCTCTGGTGACCCCGGGATTTTTCCGGGGGTGCCTGGACGTGGGGGCCAATCGAGTCACCATCGACATGTATCTGGCCGCGGCCCGGGCCCTGGCGGGCATGATCCCGGAGGAGAAATTATCCCCCAACAATATCATTCCCCGGCAGATGGACTGGCGTATTTCTCCGGTGATCGCCAAGGCGGTGGCCCAGACGGCCCAGGAGAACGGGATCGCCTCCCTGGGGCCGGAAAAGGTGAGTCCCGAGCGGGTCTATGAGCGCACCGAGCGCTATATCTACGAAGGGGAGCTGGCCTGGCTGCCCGCCGAAGGCCAGGATTACGGAAAATTGGGCACCAATGAGGATGCCTTGGAGCTGCACCGCCGTTATCGAGGGTGCGTGGAGATCTATACCAAGGTGCCCATCAAGGACGAAGTCATTTACAACCGCCTGTATGCCCCGGCAGCGGTGGCGGAGGTTTGCCAGAAGATCCTGCATGAACCCATGGCCGCCTATGACTTCACTTGCAAGAACAACCTGGTGGCCATCGTCACCGACGGCAGCGCCGTGTTGGGTCTGGGAAATATCGGCCCCCGGGCCGCCCTGCCGGTCATGGAAGGCAAGGCGGTTATCTTTAAGACCTTCGGCGGCGTGGAGGCTTTTCCCATCTGCATCAGCACCCAGGAGAGCGAACAGATCATCCGGCTGGTGGAAAATATCTCACCGGCCTTTGGCGGCATTAACCTGGAGGACATCTCCTCCCCCCGTTGTTTCGAAATCGAGCAAAGGTTGCGGGAAAGATTGGATATTCCAGTCTATCACGATGATCAGCACGGCACCGCGGTGGTGGTCCTGGCCGGGCTGCTCAACGCCTTGAAGCTGGTGGATCGGAAACTTTCCGAGGTCAGGCTGGTCTTTAACGGTGCCGGCGCCTCGGCCATCGCCGTGGCCAAATTGCTGATCCTGGCCGGCGCAAAAAACATCATTGCCTGCGATACTACCGGCATAATTTATAAAGGACGTCCCAAGGGGATGAATTTCATCAAAAATGAGTTGGCGGAAATCACCAACCCTGAAAAACAAAAAGGCACTCTGGCCAACGCCTTGAAGGGTGCAGAAGTCTTCATCGGGCTCTCCGGGCCGAACGTTCTCAATCAGGAAATGGTAAAATCCATGGCTTCTGATCCCATTGTTTTTGCCATGGCCAATCCCGAGCCGGAGATTTATCCCCAGGAGGCCAGTGAGGCCGGGGCCGCAGTGGTGGCCACCGGCAGGTCGGACTTTCCCAACCAGGTGAACAATTGCATGGCCTTCCCGGGCATCTTTCGCGGCGCCCTGGACATCCGGGCCAGTTCCATCAATGATGCCATGAATATTGCGGCGGCACACGCTATCGCACGCCTGGTAGGCGATCAATTGAGCCCCGGCTACATCCTGCCGGCAGCCATGGATTTCCGGGTGCCGCCGGCGGTGGCGGAAGCCGTGGCCCGGGCCGCCATGGAAACCGGTACGGCTCGCATCGACCTGCCGCCGGAAAGGGTGGCCCGCCATACCCGGGAGTTCATTTATGACGAGAGGCTGTCCTTAATCTGATTTGCTGCCCGCGAGAGATCTCTGCAAAAGCCAGCTCAGAAGGGCGCGTCTTACGCGCCTTTTTGGTGCTCGCAGCCGCACCCTGCCGGTAATCGGGGTCTTGTCTGATCCGGTCCATAATTTCTTCCGGGAGCGCCAGAACTAGGGGGGGAATGACATTCCGGTTGATAAGATCATCAAGATATGAATGGTAAAATTTCCTTAAAATAGGTAAAATCCGGGCCAAAATCGCGTTGCTGTGAAAGAATAAACGGTTTTCAGGACGTAGATCATGGGCATGGGCATCCCGCTGGCTAGGATCAACATCATCAGGCGACTCCTTACGGGGTTGGGCCTGCTGGTGGTTCTATTGCTGGCGGCGGCCTTTGTGTTGGGTCTGCTGTCCTTGAAGCGCGCCAGCGAGATTGTTTCTGAAGATTTTCAGCAACAACAACTGATCCTGGCCAAAACCACCGCCCGCCAGATCGAAGATGGCCTGGAGTTTTTGCGGCGGGAGCTCAAGATCCTCGACTATTCCCCGGCCATTCAATACCTGGAGAAAGTAGCCTGGGCCAACCGCATGCAGGTCAGTTTCAACGACCTCTCCAAATTGGGGGTAACCGCCATTGAGCGGATCGATATTGCGGGCGCCAATGGCGGCCACACCTATATCCTGGACGCCGGCGGCCCCCGGGTTATAGATTATAAAGTTAATCAATCCTCCGCTGAGGTGGCCTGGGCTAAAGACCCGGCCAATCGCGGCCGCATTCGCCAGGGACCTGTGGAACTGGAATCGCGTGGGGACCATAAGGTGCCCTTCTTCGACCTGGCCATGCCGGTATATGAGGAGAGCGTGGATGAATCGCACCCCAAGGCGACCGGCATTTGGGGTGGGGTGCTGTTGTTCAAAATAGATGCCAGCCAGTTTACCGGCCACTACTGCGCCGGGATTCGCTCCGGGCGCACCGGCTACTGCTGGGTGCTCAATAGCGATGGGGTATTTCTCTATCATCCCGTTCGGGAGTTTATCGGGGAAGACGCCTTTACCGCCCGCGGCCGGCGCAATCCGCTGATCAGTTTCGCCAAGATCAACGAAATTCAGAAATCGAAAATGTTGGCTGGAGAGGAAGGGACTTCCCAATACACTTCAGGCTGGCACCGGGGTGTCATCGGGCAAATGGAAAAATTCGTGGCTTACACCCATGTCAAGGTGAACCCGGATGGTTCCAGAATCTGGCCGGTGGCGGTGGTGGCGCCCACCGCTGAAGTCTACGGCACCATCCATTCCCTCTACATCCGGCAATTCCTAATCCAGGGGATTCTGATTTTCGCCCTGATTCTGGCGGCGGTAATCTACTATGAACTGCGCTGGTCGGTGGAACTGCAGCGGGAGGTGGACCGTACCACCGCGGATTTGCGCCGCAGCCGGGAGCAATACAAGACGGTGGTGGAAAACGCCCGGGACTTCATTTTTTTGCTTGATGAAAACGGGAACTTTGTCAGCGCCAATACCGCGACGGCCAGGGCTTTTGGAATTCCCGCGGAGGGGATTTCCGGCAAAAACCTGGAGAGGTTTTTTGCCCCGGAAGATGCTAAGGCCATGCTGATGCGGGTGCGGGAAGTGGTGGACAGCCGAAAAAGCCTTGAAGTCAAATTCCAGGCGCATATTGGCAATCGAGTTTACTCGCTTTCCACCCACTTTGTGCCCGTCTTCGGAGAGGATGGCGGGACGGTGGAATGGATCTTGGTGATGGCGCGGGATATCACCGAGAGCCAAAGGATGGAGGAACAACTGTTCCAGACCGAAAAGCTGGCTTCCCTGGGCACTCTTTCCGCGGGAGTGGCCCATGAGATTAATAATCCTTTGGCCGTCATCCTGGGGTTTACCGAAATTTTACTGGACCGCCTCCCTGAGGGCACCCAGGAATATGAGATTCTCAAGACGGTGGAACGCCAGGGCCTCAATTGCAAGCGCATCGTGGAGAACCTGATGGGGTTCGCCCGACAGCGGAGCCAGCCGGAAGCCTTTAGCGACCTCAATCATGACCTGCAAACCGTGCTTCTCCTGGTGCAGAACACGTTCTTGACCAAAAAGATCGACCTGGAACTTAATCTGGCTTCCGATCTGCCCCAGGTGAAGGGAGGCGCGGGCGAACTACAGCAGGTCTTTCTCAATCTCATCACCAATGCCGTGGCGGCCATGCCGGAGGGCGGCACGCTTACGGTAGCCAGCCGTCGAAATGCCCGCGAGAATTTGGTGGAAGCCATCATTGCCGATACCGGCATGGGCATTCCCAAGGAGAACGCGGACCATATCTTCGACCCCTTCTTCACTACTAAAAAAGTGGGGGAGGGCACGGGACTCGGCCTCTTTGTCAGCTATGCCATTGTGGAGAAGTTAGGCGGCCATATCAGATTCGAAACCAAGACCGCCGAGGAAGATTCCACCGCCAGCGGCACCACTTTTTTTGTCACCTTGCAACCTGAATTCCCGGAGACTACCTAGACAAGACCCTTAAGTCTTCCTCGAATCATGATCAGTTTGCCAAGGTTCCCCCACCAGGTTGTCCATTTCTTAGGCTTGAAAGAGTTAGGGTGAGGGTTTTGTGCCAGAGAAAAGAAGGTGAAGGAGATTTGATGATCCCGTTAGAGGATTACCCCATGGAGCCTGAGGCGGGGGAAAATGAGAGGCCTCACCGCAGAGACGCAAAGGACGCGGAGAAAAAATGAAAATCAATGACCTGACAAGAGAGGTCATAGGGTCGGCGATGGAGGTTCACCGTGCATTGGGACCGGGTCTTTTGGAATCCGCATATGAGGAATGCCTTGGTCATGAGTTGCGGCTGCGGTCTATTCTTTTTGAACGGCAGAAACCATTGCCGGTTGTGTTCAAAGAGGTAAGCCTGGATTGTGCTTATCGTCTCGATTTGGTAATTTCGAATGCTGTGGTGGTGGAGATCAAAGCAGTTGAAAGGTTATCGCCGATTCACGAAGCACAGCCTGAGACTGTTGCTTAAAGTTAAGAATTGCTTGGGTTCCCTATATGGAGCTTAACGGTTCCTAGCGGGACGGTTATCGGCCGAGAACCCTGTAAAATTTGTCAATATCCGGTTGGGATGCTCCTTGGGACCCAGAATTTCAGAGATCCGCTGCTTTTCTTAACAACCTTTACCCGGCTAATGCCGGTGGTGGAACGGTTCCGCCTGCCAGAGTGAGTTTGACCAGGCGCTTGAGATTAAGCACGATGGCCGTCATAAAGGACTGGATACTGACCTTGGCCAACCCCCAATAGCGAGCTTTGTCTAAGCCGGGGCGATTCTTACCTTCGGAAAATTTTCTTTCGATTTTGGGCCGCTCCCGGAGAGAATGCCGCGGGCGCCCAGGTCGTCGCTGGCGGCGGATGATGCCGGAAGTCACCCCCTCCGCGGCCAGGTGGGCGTGGTTGGCCTCACTGTCATAGGCCTTATCGCCCGTGGCTTCTCCGGCGCGGCCATCTATCAGGGCAGGCAGTTGCGTGCCGTCGTGCACATTGCCGGGGGTGGTCTTGACCTGCACAATAAACTCCGAATCGGCGTCCTCCACCTTCTAGCCATAGAAAGACTTTTTCTTGCTCTTGCGGCCAAAACGGGCGTCCGGGTCCGGGGAGTGCCGATCGACATAATGATCGTCGCCGTCGTCCCCCTTACCCTTATGCTTCTTCTTCAGGCGAAACAGGTCCACCCGGGCGACGATATGGGTGGAGTCGATGATGTGGAGGCGGTCGGTAATGAAGCCGCGGCTACGGGCTTGCTCCACCACCTCATTGAACAATTTCTCAAAGCCTTCCGCCCCCAGACGCTGCCGGAAGCGGCAGAGGACGGTGTGATCGGGCGGCAATTCCTCGGTGCTCAACCCCAGGAACCACTTGTAGACCAGGTTAAAGGCGGCTTGTTCTTCCATCTCGCGATCCGACAAATCATAGAAAAACTGCAAAAAAACCATCTTGAACACCAGCACCGGGTCCCAGGGGTCTCGCCCCCAATCGGCATAGAAGTCTTTGCAGTGCTCCGCGACAAAGCGAAATTCCACCACTATTTATTGTCAAATATTACAATAAGTTATGTGGCTTGGCAACCATTTTTTTAAGTAACTTTAAGCAAAATTTACGATTTATTTTGCAACAGTCTCACCATGCGGAGGCCTTCCCACCCGGGCTGCTCCAAAAGCCGGGAGGGCAAATTTCTGGCGCCAGCCGGCCATCGGGATAACCTATTTAAATAGCTTAATATATTGGCTTCAGCAAATAATAAATTAGCCGTTTTGAACTGCTATTTTAAAAGGATATTTTTCACAAGAGGGAAGCTATTGGAAGACCGTGGTAACGACCTTAACTGGAGGGAAAGATTAACAGCATTGCAAGCTACGAGCAACACCTAACTTCCAAGGCCAGGTGATCTGGAACCGACGCGGTGTGGCTGGCGGCGGGATAAAATGGTTTTGAAATAACTGGCAAGAAGACCGGCTCAGTAACCACAAGATGGTGGTGGTCCCGGGGGCCGGTTTCGGGCGGATCTGGTTCCCCTGGTACCCAACCTTTTGAGATAATTAAGTAAACCCACCGTTGTCCCTGCTAGCGGTTACAACAATTAGGGACAATAAAATCCTGGTCTGGCCATTGCGTCCGCAGCCAAAATTCAGATTGAAATATTGTAGCCTTAAATACCTCTTCAATTTTTCCGGTTACATCTGGAAAAATTACTTGACAAAAGATATTTGCCATTATAATGATGCAAATATCTCACAGATTTACAGGAGGTTAACCTTCTGGAAAATTTAAGTAAAATATTTGAGTAAGATTAAGGAGTGGGGGATGAAGACAATGGCAGCCAGGTGGGGGTGCTTGCTGTCCTTGTGGGTGCTGCTGTGGGGATTAGGGGGGAGCAGCGCCGCCGGGGCGGACCTAACCGAAAGGATGAAGAATCAGGAGATCACCCAGGTATTGCACCTACAGGTGGGGCAATCCAAGGTGCTGCGTTCGACCTACCCCATTACCCGCATCTCCGTGGCCGACCCGGAGATCGCCGACATCATCCTGATCTCCGAGAAGGAAGTTTACGTGAACGGCCTGCATTCGGGGGTCACCAACCTGAGCATCTGGGGCAAAAGCCGTTTCACTTCGGCCACCGTGACGGTGGAGGCGGACCTCACCCTCTTAAAAGAGAAGCTGCACCAGATTCTGCCCGGCCAGAAAATCGCGGTGCAGGCCGCGGGTGACTCCGTGGTGCTCTCCGGGGAGGTGAGCGGGCCGCTGGCCCAGGACACCGCGCTCTCCCTGGCGGGCTCCTTTGGCGGGGGCAAGAAGGAGAAGGTGGTGAACCTGCTCCACGTCGGGGGGGTGCAGCAGGTGATGGTGGAGGTGCGCCTGGCGGAGATCGATCGGACCCTTCTGGATCGCATGGGGATCAACTGGACCGCCCTCGCTGCCCAGGGTAATATTTTCTCGCAGCAGATCAACGCCCTGAATGCCATCACGGCTTTGACCCGGGGTTTCCTAGGTGGCACTGGAGTGCCAAGACCCGGCGGCGTGGTCACTACCTCTACACAAGCCCTCAGTACCAATGTCACGGGCATTGCGGGTTTTAAGGCCGGCGGGCTCATTTGGACCATGTTCTTTGACATTCTCAAGCAGAATAACCTGGGGCGGGTGCTGGCGGAGCCCAACCTGGTGACCACCAGCGGCCAGCCGGCCTCCTTCCTGGCCGGCGGCGAAATTCCCGTGCCGGTGCCCCAGGCCAGCTCGGGGACCGCCCCCATCATCACCATTCAATACCAGCCCTACGGGGTGAGCTTGAAATTCACTCCCACGGTGCTGGACGGCGACAAGATCGCCATGAAATTGGAACCAGAGGTTTCGGAGCTGGATTACAGCACGACGGTGACCATCAGCAGCTTCTCCATTCCGGGGTTGTTGACGCGGAATATGTCAACCCATCTGGAGGTCCAGGACGGCCAGACCATTGCCATGGCCGGGCTGCTCTCAAACGAGGACCGCAACATCGTCAACAAGTTTCCCATGCTGGGGGACGTCCCCGTTTTGGGGAACCTGTTCCGTTCCAGCAGTTGGCAGAAGCAGGAGACCGAGCTGGTATGCCTGGTGACCCCGCACCTGGTGAAGCCCGTGACCCCGGGCACCGCCCGGCTGTCCGATGACAAGTGGATAGACACCAGCGACTATGAGAAATATCTCCTGGGATGGCAGCAGGGGCGGCCGCCGCAGGACCAGCCGGCCCAGGTCCAGCAGCCGGCCCAACCGATGCCGGCGGGCTTTGGGGCTCAAAAACCGTAATCGCGGGAGCACTTTTTCCCCCATCACATCTCAGGCAGAGGCTGAAAATGAAAAACGAGAGGCGAAGATGGAAAGCCGGAACCGGCCTCATCGGGCTGGCCCTGGTGCTGGTGTGGCTGACGGGTTGTGCCAGCCCCAACGCCATCGGAAAGGACTACGGCAATTCGGTGGCCAACAATATAGCCCAGTCGGTGCTCAATCCCCAGGCCGGCCTCCTTGACACCCCGACGACGGGGCTAAACCCCAAGGCCGGAGTTAATGAACTGGAAGGATATAACAAGAGCTTTACGGGCGAGCCGAAGGGGGCGACTCCGACGATGGTCGCTCCTACTGGTGCTGGTGCTGGTGCTAGCGCGCCGCCGTCGCCGTCGCAGTGAGTAACAAGGGGATAGCAATCATGTGGGCAGCAGGGCTCGACCAATTATGGCCAGGGGACAGGGGGCCCCGGCGGCGGCAGCTACCGCCCCAGGGTCCTGTCAGGGCAGCCGCCAGTGGATCCGCCTCTGGCCGGCAGCGCTGGCTGGCATGGTCGCTGGCCATGGCGGCGCTGACGGGGGCGTTGTTGGGGGTGGGTTGCAACGCCTCATGGTTGTCCAATAATAGGACGGCCCGGGGAGTAGCCTTGCCAGCCGCGATGGACTCCGCCCGGTTGTTGTATAATGCCCATTATTACCAGTTAATGGGGAGGCCGGAGATCGCCTTAAAGGAATTGCAGCAGGCCCACGAGGTGGATCCCGCTAATCTCAAGGTGGTGGATGCCCTGGCCCAGATGTACCAGGAGCAGGGACAATTCCAACGGGCTCAGGAGCTGTACCAGGAGACCCTGAAACGCTATGGCGAAAACCGGGCCTTGCACAACAATTGGTGCTTCTCCTATTATCTTCAGGGAGACTTGGGCAGGGCCGAATCCTGCCTCCAGGAGGCCCTAGCCCGTGATCCCGGCAATATGGCCGCCCGGAACAATTTAGGACTGTTATGGTGCCGCCAGGGCAAGCTGGCGGAAGCCAAACGGCTTTGGGAGGAAGCGGAAGGCGCCGCCCTCGCCCAAACCCGGATGAACCAGGCCCTGGCTTTCCTGGGAATGAGCGCCCCTGCCTATTATGCCAAGCTGGCGGAGCCAGGGCCAGGTGCGGCACTGGCTGATTCTTCAGCCAAATCACCGGTAGCGGCAGCGCCCCCCACCGTGAAGGCGGCGCCCGCGCCGCGGCCTTTGGCCGCGGCCCCCAAGGCCAAGGTGCACGAAGCCGCCAAAGCGACGGAGCCAGGACTGGCTCTGCCGCAGCAACCAGCGGCCTCGCGGCAGCCGAAATCGGCGGCCCCGGCCATTATTGCTTCCCAAGATGGATCTTTATTGGTGGCGGAGGGGCAGACCAGCGTCAAGGCTACGGCCGCGGCAGGGTTGGCAGAATCAGCCAAGGCGCCGGCCCCGCAGAAACCGGCGGCCCCGGTGCTAGTTACTACCCAAGCCGGATCCCTGGCGGCGGAACCGCCCATCACTGCCAAGGCGGCGACCCCGGCGACGCCTGCGGCCACCCGGCCAACGGCAGGGTTGACGGAAGCAGCCAAAGTGGCGCCACCGCCTGCCCCGCCAGTGGCAGCTTCCTCCGGCAAATCCGTGGCAGTCCAGGGAAAAACCCTGGTGACGGCGCCGGCCCCGGCCAGGCCGTTGGCCGCCGCGGCGAGGGCTAAGGTGAAAAAGGCTGCCAAAGCGGCCGCGCCCCGGACGATCCTGGCCGCCGCAGAGCGGGTGAAGACCGGCATCGAGATCCTGAACGGCAACGGCATCCGAAACCTGGCTCGCTTAACCCAGACCGTGCTGTTCCAGGAAGCCTTCAACGTTGCCCGGATCGGCGACTACATCAATTCCGGAGCGGAATCCACGGTGATCTATTACCGCCCCGGGACGGAGCGGGTGGCCCGGGTCCTCCACTCCGAGATTTTCCCCGAGGCCCAGTTGGCGGAGTCCTCCAAGCTCAGAAAAGGAGTGGCCATCAAGATCTTCCTAGGCCGCGATCTCCTGGAGCAGCCCCAGATCATGGCCCGCTTAAGGGGGGAAGAGGCGGGCGCCTCCCCGCAGAAGCCACAACCCCGGCCGACCGCCTCGCTGATCCTGGCGGCCGCGGCCGCCTCCGGGGCCGCCCGCTCACCCCTTCAGGGGCCGCCGCCCGCCCCGGCGAAAACCCTGGTCCAACCCGGGGTTCCCCTGGCGACGCCGACCGCCGAAGAGCTGATAGCCAGCGTCATTGAGATCCGGAACGGCACCCGGGCCCGGATGCTGGCTCACCAGACCCGGCAGCGGTTGTCCCAACAAGGGTTCCATGTCGGCATGATTGGCAACCATATCGATTTCGGGACGGAAACCACGGTGATCTATTACCGCCCCGGGACGGAGAAGGTGGCCCAGGCCCTTGACTCCCAGATCTTCCCCGGGGCCCAATTGGTGGAGTCCCCCAGGCTCAGAAAAGGAGTGGCCATCAAGATCTTGCTGGGCCGCGATCTCCTGGCACAGCCCCAAACCATGGCGCGCTTAATCGAGAAAGGACATGAAGACCATTAAGCCCCTGGCAGGCATCGCCTGGCTTTTGGCCATGCTGATAGTTCTAACCGGTTGCACCCAGAAAGAACAGTCGACGGGTCCCTCCCCTCTGGAGAGCCTTGCCGCGAGCAGCTCTTCCAACGACACCATCTGGAATAAAATGAAGGCGCGCTTCCGGGGGGATAATCAAGCCCTGCCGCAGGACCGGGTAGAGGCCTTGGGGGACGCCGCCGTACAGACCGGGGATTACGAATCCTCCCTCCTCGACTTTCTGTCAATTCTCAGGAAAAACCCCGAACGCTATGACCTGCACTACAAGGTCGCGGTCCTTTTCCTCCTCAACGGGCAATGGCCGGCAGCCAAGGAGGAACTGGCCCTGGTTCTAGTGCACCGGCCGGAGATGCTCCAGGCCCACGAAGCCATGGGGCTGGTGCATCTGCAGGAAAAGAATTACCCCCTGGCCATCGATGAATTCCAGACGGTCCTGGCCCAGGATCGCCAGCGGGTCAATTCCCTGCACCTCCTGGGGGTGGCCTACCTGGAGAGTGGTCAGCCCGGCAAGGCGGTGGTCCAACTAAAGCGGGTCCTGGCGGTAGACCCCCGCCACGTTTCCAGCATCCCGGCCCTGGGGCAGGCCTACATCGATTTGAAGGATTATCGGCAGGCCATCGCCTGCCTGCAACAAGGGCTGGCCCTGGATCCGAAAAACGAAAAGCTCAATTATCAAATGGGGATGGCCCTGGCCGCGGAAAAGCGCTATAATGAGGCCATGGATGCCTTCATGAAGGCCGGGGATGAGGCCCAGGCCTACAACAACATCGGGGTCCACTATTTTGTGGCCGGTCAATATGAAGAAGCGGCCAAGTGCTTCCAACGGGCCATTGAACTACGGCCCTCTTTTTACGAGGAAGCCAAGACCAACTTGCAGCGGGCCTTGGAAAAGCTACAGCAAATCCGGCAGGGCGACGGCTGAGCCCAGTCCGCCATCCCGAATACCCCCCAACCCCCAGGTTCCGGTTCAGAGAAGTGAGCCCACCGTTTTGACGGGCACTCGCCACCAGGGTTACTGCAGAATCCGATCCATGATTTCCAAGGGCTTAAGGATGGCGATTTGCTTTTGCCAGATCCGGATGAGGCCCTCCTCCTAAGGGCCGGACCCTCATACCTGGGGGCCAGCCCCCAGACCCTCGGAGTTTATCGCCTTTAAGGCCAGGGAAGAGGCCAAAAAAGGAGAGGCGGAAACCCAGTGCTCCCGCCTCTTCCCCGGCCGCCTCCGGGGCGCTCGGGTCGCTCTACAGCGTTGCCCCATCATCCCAGGAGACAAATTCAGGATAGGCCAAAATTTCCTAAAACCAACCGGACATTTGTATGTGCTATTGACTGTGCTATTGACCTGGTAAAAAAATCTATTTGCATTCTACGGGGGAGTGGAGTAACCTGCCGCAAGCCTGAGGGTCTCCCTGACTCACGCTGAGCTGCTGACGAATCCGCCCGTTCCCTCGCATCTAGATACTTCGTACTCACCCGGGAGACCCTTAGGTCTTTTGGCGCTCCCTGGGCGGCCTCCCGGCGTAGACCCGGCAAACCAGCCGATCCGTTGCCGCCAGGATTTAATCGGGCCCTGGGAAAGAGGTTCGCCAGGTTTGGTAGGCAAGTGGTACGCCTATCCCCGTCAACCTTCCCCAGCCGGGTAATCCCGAACGGAAACCTTGGAGCTCGCGTGACTTTGCCCCTGGGCGACCTTATGCTGCCCCAATAAGGGTGGATGTTCCATGACCGCGGCAATGGAGAAAATCCTCCTGGTTTCCCTGGTCACCGTAGCGCTCCTGGTGGCCCTGGTCTACTTTGTCGCCCTGGGCCCGCCGGCCCTCTACGCCAAGTCCGAAAGCCCGGAGTTCTGCGGCAGTTGCCATATCTTGCAGCCGGAATACGAGGCCTGGTTTCATTCGGGGGCGCACCGGGGCATCAAATGCAGCGACTGTCATCTGCCCAACGACAACCTGGGCCAGCACTTGCTGGCCAAGACCATCGAGGGCGTCAAAGATACCCTGGCCTTCCATACGGGCCTGTTCCCTGAAAAACTCAAGCTTTCCCAACACGGCGCCCAGGTGGTCCTGGATAATTGCCGCCGCTGTCATGCCGAGACGGTGGCCAGGATTAACGAAGACAGACGATGCTGGGAGTGCCACCGGCGCCTCTCCCATCGGCTCACCGGGGCCATAGAGACCAGACCTTGACCCAATAATTAACGGGGGGAAGAAGGCATGAAACTGAGCACACGGCTAATGATGATCTGGGTGGTGGTCACCTTGGGGATGTTCTTATTCCTCGCCTGTCAGCCCCCCAAGGCCGAGCCGGTAAAAACTGCGACCATCCCCGACGGCGAGCACGATCCTGAGGTGTGGGGCAAGGCCTATCCCCTGGAATACGATTTCTGGCGGAAGACCAAAGACCCGAGCCTGCCGGGGTTGAGCAAATACAAGAAGGGATTCGACACCACCCTGGTAAAATATGACAGGTTGAGCGAGTATCCTTACATCGCCCTGTTGTTTAAGGGCTGGGGCTTCGGCGTGGAATACAACGAGCCCCGGGGCCACCACTACATGCTGATCGACCAACTGGCGATCGACCCTTCCCGCCTGAAGGCCGGCGGGGTCTGTCTCACCTGCAAAACCTCTTTCGCCCCCAAACTCAAGGAGGAGTTGGGGCCCCATTACTTCAAAGACCCTTATGTGGAAGTGCACGCCAAGATTCCCGAAAAGTTCCAGCGCCTGGGGGTGGTTTGCATAGACTGTCATGAGAATAAGACCATGGATTTGACCCTGTCCCGCTGGACCTTGAAAAAGGCCCTCCGGGACCTGGGCAAAGACCCCGATACCGCCAGCCGCCAGGAGAAGCGCAGCCTGGTGTGCGCCCAGTGCCACGTCTCCTATGTCGTCAAGAAGGATGCGGAGATGAAGTCCGTCGACGTCTTCTTCCCCTGGCAGGGGAGCAAGATGGGGGATATCTCCATCGAAAATATCATCAAGGTGTACAACAGCGATCCCGCCAACCTGGAATGGAAACAGGAGGTGACCGGCTTCAAGCTGGCTTTCAGCCGGCATCCGGAGTTTGAATTATACAACAAAAACAGCACCCACTGGAACGCCGGGGTCGCCTGCGCCGATTGCCACATGCCCTATACCGGGGTGGGGGCCAACAAGATTTCGGACCACAACGTGGGCTCTCCTTTAAAGAACGACATGAAGGCCTGCCAGCAATGCCACAGTGAGAGCGCCCAGTGGCTTAAAGACCAGGTGATCGCCGTCCAGGAACGCACCGTCTCCCTGTTGAACCGGGCGGGCTACGCCACCGCGGTGGCGGCCAAGCTCTTCGAGATGGCCCATAAGGCCCGGGGCGAAGGCAAGAACCTGGATAAGGCCCTCTACGACCCGGCCAAGGCCCTGTACCTGGAGGCCTTTTACCGGGTCAATTTTATCGGCGCCGAAAACTCCGTGGGCTTCCATAACCCCACTGAAGCCGGCCGCATTTGCGGGGACGCGGTGGCCATGGCGGGGAAAGCCGAGGCCTTGCTGCGCGAGGCCCTGGCCAAAGCCGGAGTGGAGACCCCGGCGGAGGTCAACCTGGAATTGGCCAAATATCTTAACAAGCGGGGCCTCAAGAACCTCAATTTCCAGACGCAGTTGGAATTCAAAGATCCTTACGGCATCCAGGAGATGTTGACCCCGGAGAAATCCCTGGGGAAATAAGCGCAGTGAGAGGTGGTCTCAGCCGGCTCCGCGGCTCACACCACCGGGGCCCCCGGCGCCTAGCAATTTAACAGAAGCGCTATTGACTATAGACTCCACCGTTATCAAGTTTGTAGACAGCTCGTGAGGATTAAACCCCGATTATGGTTCCTGAGCCTGAGCCTGAGCCTGCTTCTGAGCCTGAATCCGGGCCTCCAGGCAGCGTCCGGTCAGGAGGATCTATTGCCCCAGGGCAAAGAAATCTTTGAAAATAGATGCGCCGAATGTCATCGGCTCAACGGCCAGGGGCTGCCAGGCACTTATCCGGCCTTGAATGGCGATCCTTTTGTCAACGGCGATCCGAGAGGGGTGATCGCCACGGTGCTGAACGGCCGCAAGGGCCAGTTGGGACAGATGCCTACCTGGAAGGACAGACTGAACGATACGGAAATCGCCGCGGCGGTGACTTACATCCGCAACTCCTGGTCCAACAGGGCCCCGGAGGTTACCCCGGCCATGGTGGCCGAGATCAGGGGCAAGGGCAAATGAGGACGACTGGAGATCACCCTGGCAGCACCTGGACTCCGCCCCTGGGGAGAGCCTGCCTCTGGTTGCTGGGGTTGGCTGTCTTGGCGGTGGCCGGCTGCGGCGTCCGGGAGCTGGCCCGGGGAGAGATTCAGGCCCCCAAGGTCACCTTCCAGGGCCTCGCCGTCTACCAACCCACCTCGGACGGCTGGCCCCTGGCGGCCAACCTGCTCCTGGAAAATCCCAACCCCCAGTCCCTGAACCTGCTGGGCTACAATTATCAGTTATGGATCGAAGGCCGCAGCGTAGCCACGGGGTCTTCCCAGGAGGCAGTGAACCTCCCTGCCGGGGGGCAGACGGTGGCCCATTTCCCTATCCTGGTGAAGATAGACGCCTTGCTGGGCTTTTTGCCCATGTTGCTGCAAAATCCGCAGCAGAAAGTGCGCTACCAAATCTCCGGCAGTTTTCGCCTGGCCTCCGTCATGGGAGGCATAATCCCCGTACCTTTCCAGTTCCAAGGGGAGGCGGCGCCCCGGGAAGGCATGGAATTTCTCCGGCCCTACTTGCACTAGATCTTCAGCCGGTAGGAACATTTCCTACAACAGAATCGGAAATTTTCCGCCTGGGATGGTAAAGATATTCCTTGAAAGCACCATTTCCCTTGCGGTATAAATAAGTTGTGGGAATAAGGCCCCCTTTTTGGGAGAGCCTTTAACTGTTTGGCGAGGTCCGGTAACCGCCGGACCGAGGAGGAGCTATGAGACGTTTGGGATTGGGCTTTAGCTATCTGGCCATGGTTGTGGTGCTCTTAGGTCTCAGCGCCCCTCCCGGGATGGCCGCGGAAAAGACCGTGACCTTGGGCTTCACCGCCTCTCAGACCGGAAATCTCAACGTGGAGGCCATCCGCCAGATCAACGGCTTGAACCTCTGGATCGAGCAGGTGAACAAGGCGGGGGGCATCAAGCTGGCTGACGGCTCCGCAGTCAAAGTGGCCGCCAAATTCTATGACGACGAAAGCAACAAGGATCGGGTGCAAGAGCTTTATACCCGCCTCATCAACGATGATAAGGCCGACTTCCTCATCAGTCCCTACAGCAGCGGCCTGACGGATGCCGCCGCGGTCATCGCCCAACAGTATAAACGGATCATGGTCACCGCGGGGGCGTCTTCGGACTCCACCCATTTCAAAGGCTACACCCTGGTCTACATGACTTACACCCCTGCCTCCCGCTACCTGGCGGGGGCCGTCGACTTGTTGGCCAAGCTGGCCCCGGACGCCAAGAAGATCGCCATCATTCATGAAAATGACAAATTCTCCACCGATTCGGTGAACGGCCTGCGGAAATACGCCGAAGGCAAAGGCTATCAAATAGTGATGTTTGAAGGCTATGACGCCGCCACCACCGATTTCGCCCCCTTCATCAACAAGATCCCAGCCGGGGTGGACGCAGTGATGGGCGGCGGCCACTTCGCCGATACCACCACCTTCGCCCGGCAGCTATATGAAAAGAAGGTCAAGACCAAGATGATCGCCCTGCTGGTGGCCCCGCCGGAGCCCAAATTCGCCGAACTGGGCGAGGCCTGCATCGCGGTGGTGGGATCATCCCAGTGGGAACCGGTGGCCAAATACAGCCCGGAGGCGGCTAAGGCGGAAGGTGTGGAGTGGTTCGGCCTCACGGTGCCGGAATTTGTCGAGGCGTATAAGGCCAAGTACCATGAAGATCCCTCCTATCACAGCGCCGGGGGCTACGCCGCCGGACTGATCTTGCAAGAGGCCATATTAAAGGCCGGCTCCACAGACACGGACAAGGTCAAGGCGGCCATCGATCAGGAAGACATGTACACTTTTTACGGCCGCATTAAGTTTGACACCACCCCCAAGGCCCACGGCCTGCAAATCGGCCACCAGATGATCATCATCCAGTGGCAGAAGGATGCCCAGGGCAAGCCGGTGAAAGTGGCGGTGTGGCCGCCGGCCGCCGCCAATAAGGAAGCCATCCTCTGTCCGGTGCATTAAGCCTGGACTTGAAGGTCTGCTGAGAGGAGGGGACGGTAGGCCGTGCCCTCTCCCTCTCGGGGAAGGGCGCCAAGGGGAGCGGCCCGCCGGGAAAGACGGCCCAGCTATTTCTGGGGAACCTTTCTGCACTAGGCAAACTTCCTACAAGAGAATCGGAAATCGTCCGCTAGCAGCCGCCCGGCGGTCCGGATATCCTTTATCTAAAGAGGGGGCGTTCCCGGGAAAAGGCGAGCGGGCCCCTGACCTGCAACTGGCCGGGCCCTTCCCGGGATTAAGATTTTGTAGCTCCAGGAGCCTCCAAGTGACCCAAATGCTGTCTTCGATAATCGACGGCCTGCTCATCGGCTTCGTGTACGGCGTGGCCGCCATGGGCCTGACCCTGATCTGGGGGGTGATGCGGGTCATCAACCTGAGCCACGGGGCCACCATGGCCCTGGGGATGTTCACCACCTACCTGTTGTTCTCCGATCTGGCGATAAATCCTTACCTGGCCCTGGTGGCGGTGGTGGTCCTGTCCCTGCTCTTCGGCTTTTTGATCTACGGGGCGGCCCTGCACCGGGTGATCCAGGCGGGTTATTTGTCTACCCTGCTGGCCACCTTCGCGGTGAATATGATCATCATCGGGGTGGGCACCGCGGTCTTCACCACCTCGCCTCGAAATATCGACTTTTCCGCGGGCTCCTTCACCATTGGCGGGATTATTTTGCCCGGCACCCGGCTGTTGGCGGCCCTGGCCGCAGTGGTGATCACCAGCGCCCTCTATCTGTTTCTCTATTTCACCCGGCCGGGGAAGTCCATCCGGGCCGTGTCCGGCAACCAGGCGGCGGCGGAGCTGATGGGGATCTCCTCGTCCAAGGTCCTGGCCCTGAGCTTCGGCCTGGGGACCATGCTGGCCGCGGTGGCCGGGGGGCTTACCTCCACCTTCTTTCCCTTCACCATTTTGAGCGGCGCCAGCTACCAACTGAAGGCCTTCGTCATTTGCGTCCTGGGGGGTCTGGGCAACCCCCTGGGGGCCCTGCTGGGGGGGCTGTTTCTGGGAGGTCTGGAAGGAGTGGTCCCCATCTTTATGCCGGTGAGCTGGGTACCGGTGGTGGAGTTTGTTCTGTTTGTTCTGGTCCTGGTGGTCCGCCCCACCGGGCTGCTGGGGTCCAAATAGATGAACCCTTTCCGGCAATCCGGGTTCTGGCCCAGTTTCCTCCTGGTATTCCTGGGCGGCCTGGCGGTCCTGGCCTTGCGCCAGGACACCTTGCGGGAAACGGCCTTCACGGTCCTGATGTTCATCGGCCTGGCCTCCAGCCTGAACATCCTCATGGGCTATACCGGCTACGTCAATTTCGGCCACATCGTCTTTTTCGGCCTGGGCGGCTATTTCGGCTTCTATCTGTTAAGCGAACAGGGATGGCCCCTTTACCTGGCAGCCCTGGGCGGCGGGGTCCTGGCCATGGTCATCGCCTTCATCATCGGCGCCGCGGTTCTGCGACTGCGGGGGGCCTACTTTGCCCTGGCCACCATCGGGATCAATGAAGCGGCCCGGGCCTTTGTCACCAATTTTGAGCCCTTCGGCGCCTCCACCGGCCTGTCCATCAACTTCTCGGCCTATGAACGCTACGGTGGCGCCAGCCAGGCCCTGTGGCTCACCTTCATCCTCCTGTGGCTGGTCACCCTGGCGGTGCTGGTGGTGAGTTACCTGGTGAAACGTTCCCGCTTCGGCCTGGGCCTCATCGCCATCCGGGAAGATGAGGACACCGCCATGGTCATGGGGGTCAAGGCTCCCCGGGACAAGACCAAGGCCTTTTTGATCTCCGCCTTTTTCCCCGGCCTCATCGGCACCCTCTATTTCTTTAAGAATGGCAACGTGGAGCCCGAAGACGCCTTCAGGTTTCAAATGTCCCTGGAGGTCCTGGTGATGGTGATGCTGGGAGGTATAGGCACGCTGCTGGGGCCGGTGCTGGGGGCCTTCGCCTATGAGCGGCTGCGGGGTTACCTCCTCACCAGCGTTATCTTTAAGAACCTGCATCTGGCCACCTCGGGCTTGATTCTCCTGCTCATCGTCCTCTTTGTCCCCGGGGGCGGGGTGGGCTGGCTTAGGAAGCGCTTTCCGGGGTTGCGGAGGTGGCTGGAATGATCCTCCAGGTTCAGGAAGTCTCCAAGAAATTTGGCGGCCTGCAGGCCCTGCTGGACGTGAGCTTTGAGCTGTCCGAGGGGCAGATCCTGGGGCTCATCGGCCCCAACGGCGCGGGCAAGACCACCCTGTTCAACGTGATCAACGGGGTCTATCCCCCCAGCAGCGGCCAGGTGATCTTCCGGGGGGAAAAGATTACCGGCCTGCCCTCCTACGAGGTGGCCCGGCGGGGTCTGGCCCGGGCCCACCAGGTGGTCCGCCCCCTGAACGATCTCACCGTCCTGGAAAATGTCATGGTGGGGGCCTGCTTCGGCCGGGAACGCCACTCCCTGGGCCGGGCCGCCTCCCTGGCGGAACAGGCCCTGGCGCAGGTGGGCCTGGCGGACCGGGCCCAGCGGTTGGCGGGCGGCCTCAACGTGGCGCAAAAGAAACGCCTGGAGCTGGCCCGGGCCCTGGCGGCCCGGCCTTATCTGCTGCTGCTGGACGAGGTCCTGGCCGGCCTCAACCCCTCGGAGATCGCCAACATGATGCAGACCATCCGGGAGATTCGGGGCCAGGGCTACTCCATCCTGATGATCGAGCACGTCATGCAGGCGGTGATGAGTATTTCGGACCGGATCATCGTCCTGGACTATGGGCAGCTCATCGCCGCGGGCAGCCCCCAGGAAGTGGCCGGCAGCCCCCAGGTCATCGAGGCTTACCTGGGGGATCCGGAAATGACGGCGCGGCTTCTGGCCGAGTGAGGCGGTTTTCGGTTGCAGTTGGCGTTTTTCAGTTAAAGGCAAAGGCTAAACTAACTACATGAATCTCTTAGAAGTCAAGGATATCACTTCGGGCTACGAAGGGGTCCAGATCCTCTGGGGGGTGAACCTGCGTCTGGAGCAGGGGAAGCTCACCACCCTGGTGGGCTCCAACGGGGTGGGCAAAACTACCCTGTTGAAAACCATGATGGGGCTCCTGCGCCCCTGGCAGGGCGCCGTCACCTTTGGCGGCCGGGATGTCAGCCAGTGGTCGGCCCACGCCCGGGCCAAGGCCGGCATGGTCCTGGTCCCGGAAGGGCGCCAGCTCTTCACGGAAATGACGATTATGGAAAACCTGGAGATGGGCGCTTTTTCCCGGCGGGCCCGGCCGTCCTTTCAGCAAAATCTGGAGAAGGTCTTCGAGCTTTTCCCCCGCCTCAAAGAGCGGGCCCGGCAGAAGGCCGGCACCCTGAGTGGCGGCGAGCAGCAGATGGTGGCGGTGGCCCGGGGTCTGATGGCCGAGCCGGAAGTCCTGATGCTGGATGAGGTCTCTTTGGGCCTCTCCCCCTTGCTGGCCCTCACCCTGTTCGAATCCCTCACCCGCTTGAAGAAGACCGGGCTCACCATGCTCCTGGTGGAACAAAACGTCACCATGGCCCTGGCGGTGAGCGACTTCGCCTATGTCCTGGCGGAGGGCCGGGTGCACCTGGAAGGGGAGGCCCGGGCCCTCATGAAGAACGATGAGATCAGGCGCACCTACCTGGGGATTTAGTTGTAGGGGCGACCCGCTGGGTCGCCCAGTTTGGAGTTTCGAGTTTTTTAAGCAGGGCGGTTCGTGAGCCGCCCTTTTTTGTCACTAAACGCCAGGCCCCGAGGGGGGCGTGGTCCCGGGTTTCTTAAGACCCACCGGTGAGGTACCCGGGCTCTAAGGGTAACCCCGCAGCCCTGCAGTTTTACCGGGCGGAGATGGCGGGAGGGAGGCCATAATCCTGGCGGGCCAACCGGAACCGGCGATCCGCTCACCCCTGCAAGTTCTGGCGCTGCCGAATCTCGCTGATGGGCCACATTTCACCTGGTCGGAACTTATCGGGACCTGGAGAATTTAGCCGGTCTTATTAGTACTACTACGTTAAGTTAAGAATCATCCATTATGGTTGGACGCCAACAACAAGGGCAGAAGCCAAGCTTCATTATGAGCATGCGTTGCAGTTCCCTTTTGGCGCGTGGGAGGGTCCACCCAGTAGTTTTTTTTAGCCCGGAAGCCCTCCAGAACCAGAAAGGCGAAAGCCAGCATCGTCAAAGTCACGTGATGATGCCAGCCAGCCCAGGATCGCCCTTCAAAATGGTCCAGCCCCAATTGATCTTTCAATTGCTGGTAGTTTTGCTCAATCCACCAGCGTATTTTGGCCCAATAGAGCAGTTCCTGCTGCGTAGTGGTTTCCGGCAAGTTGGAGAACCAATATTTTATGGGCTCAGGCTCTGGCCGTGGCCATTCGATGAGAAGCCAACCGACCGGCTCCGTCGCCTTGCCGTTAAAATAACCGATGGCGGGTTTGACGCGGATGGCTGCGAAGCGGCCACGCATCGGGCCTTTTGTCCCTTCCCGCCAATTGATGTCTTCCCAGGCGTCGTCCGGCAGCAGTCGCGCCACCTCACAGATTTTGCGGGGACTGGGCAAAGTGCGGTCGCCTTTCGGCGGCCGTCCTTGGCCCGAGTAAGTCGGGGGCTTGGCAACCACCGGCTCGGTCCAGACCGTGGTATCCCGGGTGATTCCCATGACGTAATGGTAGCCTCGTTTTTCCAGGTCCCGCCGGAATTCCGTCGCCACTCCGTAACCGGCATCGGCCACTACGACCTGGGCAGGCAAACTCCACTCCCGGGCTTGATCCAGCATCTCCAGCCCGATCCGCCACTTATGCCGAAACGTTATGTCCTTGGGGATGCCGGCCTTCTGTCGCCGCAGGCCATCTTCCACCCACGCGGCCGGCAGATAAAGCTGAAAATTTACCGGGAAACAGCCATCGTCAGTGGCATAGTTCAGACTTACCGCCACTTGGCAGTTGCCAATCTTACCCAAGGTGCCGGAGTATTGCCGGGCCACCCCCACGGAATGCGCCCCCTTTTTGGGAAAACCGGTGTCGTCCAAGATCCAGGCACCACGACCGGAAGTCTGCTTTATCACGGTTTGCGCCAAGACCCGGCGGACCGCCAGCCAGTCCCATGGACTCTGATTGACAAACTGCTGCACAGCCTGGACGTTGCCACCAAAATGGGCCGCCATCCCCGCCGCAGTCTTTCGACCTCCTTCCAGGAGCAAGCCCTGGATATAAAAGGCTCCCCAGCGGCAACGTTCGGACCGGCCCAACAAGGGCAACAACAGCTCAAGAAAAGCCTCCAGGCGACCTCGGGCCTCAAGCAATTCTTCTCTGTCCATGCGACCCAGGCTCGCATACTAGAGAATGTTTGTCAAGACTTAACGTAGTAGTATTAGAGCCTCTTGCAAAAGTCATATTCAATAGCGAAATCAACGTTATTGACTTGTTCCCTCCCCCTTGAGGGGGCGACACCGGGAGGGGGTGGTGAAAGTAGTTACGCATTATCCAATAGTTACCAACGACTGACGCCCCCCTCCCCCTAACCCCCTCCCCCCGTGGGGAGGGGGAAAAGACGACTTAACCAGTTTAACCTGACTTTTGCAAGACCCTCATTATATACTCATTTCAGGGGGAAAAAACCTGTGTCCAACATCAGGTTGGGTCTCAGCGCCTGCCTCGGGGGAGAAAAGGTGCGCTACGACGGCGGGCACCGCTTAGAGCCCTTGATCTCCGGCACCCTGGGGCAATACCTGGAGTTCACCCCGGTGTGCCCGGAGGTGGAATGCGGCCTGGGGGTGCCCCGGGAGCCCATGCGCCTGGTGGGCCGGACCGACTCTCCTCCCCGTCTCCTCACGGTGCACAGCGGCCGGGACCTGACCCGGCGTCTGCTGGCCTGGGCCCGCCGGCGAGTTGGGGAATTGGCCCGGGAGGACCTCTCCGGCTTCATCTTTAAGAGCGCCTCCCCCAGTTGCGGCCCGGCCCGGGTTAAGGTCCACAACGAGCGGGGGGCGCCGCCGGCCACCGGCCCGGGGCTCTTCGCCCGGGTCTTTATGGCCCATTTACCACTGGTGCCGGTGGTGGACGAGGAGCAGTTGCGCGACCCGGAACTTCGGGAGAACTTCATGGAACGTCTCTTTTTCCAGCGGCGCTGGCGGGAATTTTTGGGGCAACGGCCGGATAAGGGACAACTGGCGGCCTTCCATGACCGGCACCGCCTCCAGATTCTGGCCCACAGCCCCGGGCATGGCCGCCGGCTGGAGCAGGTGCTGGCCTCGGAGACCTTGCCCCTGCCGGAGACGCTCAGCGCCTACCAGACCCTGGCCCTGGCGGCGCTTAAGCTCCCGGCCACCTCCCGGAAAAACTTAAGGATCCTGGATCACCTGCTGGGCCGGCTCAAGCAATCGCTGAGCCGCCAGGAGCGGGAGGAATTGCGGCGGGCCGTGGACTCCTACCGCCGGGGAGAGACGTCCCTGATCGTGCCGGTTACCCTGATCAATCACTATGCCGATAAATATCGGCAGGGCTCCCTGCAAGGGAGCTACCTGCACCCCCACCCCCTGGAACTGAAGCTGCGATACCACGCCTGAGACTTTTTCGTTTTTTTGTCTTTTTGTTAGGGGGGCCGTAGGCGAGCGTCTCACTGACGCACCCCAAAGGCGGCTGAGACGCGGCCTACGACTAACTCACGGGGTGGCGTGTTTGATGAAAGTGCCTTGCTGATATTCCTCGAAGGCGAGGCGCAACTCTTCCCGGGTATTCATGACAATGGGGCCGTACCAGGCAACGGGCTCCCCGATGGGAAGGCCTGAGATGAGGAGGAAGCGAACCGGGCGAATTGCTCTTTGTCGTCTGGCTCTGGCCGCTTTTTTCTGCTCATAACTAATTCTCCATTAGATTCGGCATTTTCTCAGGCATTGTTAATCAATCAACTATTGCATTTGCTACGAACTCGTATGGTTCTTTCTTCAATACCTCGACAAACTCAGATTTGGCATTTGCAAGGGTTTCGAAATATTTCTGGAACGCATTTGATCTCTCCAAAGCCCATTTGCGGGTGGGAGGAAGGGGTAAGATAATTTCTCTATGCCTGTCTCCACAGTCTTCGCGGTTGGTTTGCATAAGCGCAATACGCCGCCATTGCTCGCGGACAGCCTTCAATGAAAAGGCCCAAAGGAGGTAAAAATGATTAATAAGTTCATCATTGATTACCCGAAAGATAAAGACTTCCTTTGTTAAAACAATCTGTTCTTCACCAGGAAGAAGAATGGCGAATTCACCAATATTACTGCTGGCCCTATTTGGGGTGAGAATGTCCCAAGCACAAAGATTACTAATAGGACCCCGCCAAAGACGACGAGCAACCATTTCTGACACCAAATTGGTTGGATTGACATTGACTCGCAGCCCGCGAATATCTGAAACCTTAATATAAGGAATTGTGCCTGTTCTTTGGTCATTCCCTGGGCTACCATGGCCCCCCCGCACAATTATAGTACCATTGTTAATTAATTCACCTATAGTAATAGCTTTAATATTCTCTGAGTGTAGGAGGTTTTCAATTGCAGTATTGTATCGTCGATCATAATATGTCGGAACAAGTATCCTTTTTGAGAATATATCGTCTATACTTATCCGAATTATGCCATGTAACTCTTTACCTGCTATGTATGCGTTAACCGCATCAATCAGTTCGTTATCTATTTCACTTGTGCGCTTTCCTGTTACGGGGTCCGTTTTGTAGCGACTACCTCCGCTCTTATATATCCCACAAGTCCGAGGGTTCAAGAATACTACTTCGGGCATAGCCATGTTATCAACCATTCCCTGTCTTTTCAAATACATAGAAGTTGGTTTTTGCTCGACAAAAACCCTGAAACGCTTCCATTGGAATATTAGCCACGACAATAGGACGCAATCGGGGGCGTATCCATTCCAATAGAAAGGAATAATTCGTTGAAAAGAAGTAGGTTTCTGGAAGAACAATACCGACGAGCCCACCCTTGCGAAGCAATTGATGTGCTCTTTGAAGGAAGATCAACCCTATCTCTAATTCTTGGTACTGATTTTGATCCACCTTAGCAATATCAAGGTGAGAAAGCCTAGCATCTGTTGCAGAGACCTTAAGATTTTGTCCAAATGGTGGATTTGTTATAACCTTGGTAAATCTTCCATCCTTATATGTGCCACTAGATAGGTGTTTGTATTCACTTGTCCATTTATGGACACGAACAGAATCTCCTCTCGCGCAGTGAGCAGACCCGTCTCCCACAATCTGCATGATAGCTTTTGTCAGCTTAAGACCAATGGCATCTTTTTCAATCCCAAAGATATGGATCTGTGCCCATTTAGAAAGATCGCTATCAGACATTAGAGGATACTTTCGAGCAATCTCCAAGAGTATTTGAACTAAAAAGCCTCCTGTTCCGCACGCTGGATCAATGACAACATCATCTAAATTGATGTTCATTAATCTAGTCCCCTGCTTCTATAACTGCTCGGGGTGTGAAATATTGACCCTCCTTTTGCTTCAATGCTTCACTCCGAAGAACTTGAAAAGCAAGAGATACAATTGCTACACCGAGATCAAGAAGATGAATTTCAGAAAGTTCATCAACACATAAAGCAACCGTCTCGTCTGCAAATCGAAGGCGTTTGTCTTGATCAGTTGTGAATGTTTCTGGATAGAGATTTACAAACTGCTCGTATCGTTCTCTAATAGTTTGAGCGGTTCTCGTTTTTGATTCCATTGGTCGAAACATAACAGGAACATTAGGATCAGCCTTTGCTTGTTTATCGCTCTCTAGTTTCAAGAGGATAATATTACAGAGTTGATCTAGCTGTTCTTCTCGACGGGTGACAATTGAATCATGAATTACAATTCTATCAAGCAAATCCTCAATGATTTTTCTAAAAATCTTCTCAGTGGGTCGAATGAGGTCATTAAGTGTGATTGGACGCGCATCGGGAATAATTGCCTCACCTGGACGGGGGAGATCGTTAATGAACCGACGCTTAAGCAACATTGTTCCGTTACCCTTCCTGTAAATGAAGACCGCTTGAGAAGAAGGGTCTGCGTTGTTTGTCCATATTCCGAGTTGAGCGTGGGGTTCACCAACGAAATAGCCTTCCAATTGTGATATGCCTGCTTTTTCGTCAGGTGCTTTGCATTCGATAATAAAAAGTAGATGATGCGGATCGCCGAAATAGTCAGGTGAATCAAATACAGCAATGTCGACCGGAAAGCCTTGATATGAAATGCCCTTCTCTCTACTTGTGGCCTGTGAGGGATTTTTGGGAACACGCCATTCATTTTTTCCAAAGACAATCTGGTCAAGTTTCCAACCAAGGCCACAAAGGCGTTCAATTAGGGGACCAACAACACACCGTTGTTCTTGACTGTCTTTTAGTTTTTCAATGATTAATGATGATAAACTCATAATTTCGATTTAGCAATGAGTCGTTTGATAGGTGAGCCTCTTGCCTTTCACCCCTTGCAGCAGTTTTTCGGCCCGCTCTGAGTCGTCAACACCCCTGGCGATGCGCTTTGGGGGCTTCGACTTGCTCGCGGCTTTCGGCGATGATGGACCCATCGTCAGGAATTGAGACGGCGAAAGCCCCGCCTTATGCCGCATGATATTTTCGTGGAGCCCGTCCGCAAGCAGTTCGATTGTGCGGATGAAGCGCTCCTTCGCCGTCGAAGGCTTTGGGCGCTTGTCGTAGAGAATCGTTTTCGCGAACCACAGCCCGCTGCAACGCGCTGTCACACCGGCATGGTCGAAATCCATTGCCTCCGCCGAGTGGGCAAAGGCGTTCCGGACATCCTTAATGATGCAAAGATCGGTATAGGCTCCGTGGCCGATTATGCCGATCGCAAATGCCAGTTGAATCCGCGCACCGAAATCCTGGAGCGGCCCCCGGTTCTCAAAGAGAAGCGTCACAATGTCGGGAAGATCGCCCATACGGGCGGTGAGCGCTTCTCGGACCACCAGATCGATATAGGCCGCGCCAACAATGGCCGCTCCCTGATCCGTCTGCTTCTCGATCTCGGCCATCGCAGCCGTATGGTACGGTTTTGGCAGATCAGCGATTTGGGGCGCGTGCTTGATCTTAGCCATTGGACTTCTCCTCTTAGGTTAACGGTTCAACTTGCCTATCAGTCGTTTGATAAGTAAGTCTCTTGCCTTTCACCCCTTGCAGCAGGTTTTCGGCCCTCTCCGTATCCTCAATCCACAGGGCAGTGCGGTTGTTATAGCGGAAGTCAAATTCAGCCAGATAGCGGTTAAGGTGCTGTTTCTTGCAATGGTGATACACACCCTTCATACCACGTTTGAAGATGGAGAAAAAGCCTTTTCAAAGGGGGGTTAAAAAACCGTAGTTTGAAATGTCCCAGCAATTAGGAAGCATCACCCTGGTTCCCCGCCCCCGCCGCTTTGGCCGCCAGTAACTGCCCCAGGCTGGCCAGGTGGCCCTTTTCTTCCTCGGCGATGGCCAGCAGGATGGTCTGGGCCAGTGGGTTGGCAGACCGCCGGGCCAGGCGCAGATAGAGGTCCAGGGCCTGGGTCTCCAGCATCATGGCCAGGTCCAGGACGTGGGGCGCCGTGTTCAGGAAGGCTTCGTTGGCCGCCAGGAACTCCTCAAAAGGGAAGCCGCCTTCCAGGGTGGCGGTGGCGGCCGCTTTCTCGTCCAGCTCCCGGCCACCGGGTGTAAGCCGCCCATAGACCTCCAGCAGCCTTTGCCGGTGGCTCTCCTCCACCCGGGCCAGTGATCCGAACAATTCCTGAAGTTCCCGATCCCGGGTGCGGTCCTTAAGGGTTTCATAAAACTGTTGCAGGGCCCTTTCCATGCCGGCGGCCAGGAGGGTGACCTCCGCCGGGCCTTCATCGCCCCGCACCAGGTCCAGGTTCAATTCCTGGGGGCCGGTGGCGGTTTGTCCCTGGTAGGCCTTGATCCCAGCGAGCAGGTTATAAACCTCCTTGAACCCGAGGCCAGCCAATAGTTGGGCCGCCACCCGGCTGCGGCCCCCTATGGCGCAGTGAACGATGGTGGGCTTATCCGGGTCCAGGGTTTGATAAGCCCCGGGCAGCTCCGGCAAGGGCAGCAGCCGGGCCCCGGGGATATGGGCCTCCTGGTATTCCGAGGGTTGGCGCACGTCCAGGATGAGATAATCCCCTTCCCGGTGCCGGGCCATGTAGTCTTTGGCCTCCTCGGCGTTAAGTGATTTCACCGGCTGAAACAGCCTGGCGAGCCGGACCATGTCTCCTCACCTCCCAAGTCAGGAAATCCCCTTCTCCCCCTCGAGGGGGAGAGGGAGAAAAGCCCGCGCTATTCCCTGGTGTTATAAACTCAAGTTTCGCACCAAGTAATTGTGTGGAACCGCCGCCCCCGGCGGCGCTACATAATTCAGGGGTGTGAAACTTGAGTTATAAACCTGCCATCCGTGCCACTTCCCCCCCAACGCTAGCAGCACCTCCTATCCCTTGAGGGTTCCGCCGATGAAACCAGGGGGTGGTGAGTTATTAATGGGAGCGGAAAAGAGATTACCCTTCACCTCAGCCTAACCCGACGCCATCCTGGCCTTCTTACCCGCAATATAGGGCCTGGCCTCCATGGGGTCAAGGGGAAGTGGGGGGTGATCCCGGTGGAGATGTCCGGTTTCATCGAAGTGGGGCTGAGGCGTATCTACGCCGGCGAGTCACTGACTTCCCTGAAAGGGCGCCGAGGCGGACTGAGCCGGGCTTGCTGCGGCAAGGGCCAGGGCGAAGGCTGCCTCTAGAGCCTCATGCCTATTTATCAAAAAAGTACCTTTTCAATTTTTTAGATTTATACTAAAATATAACTATATTGTCTGGGTCCATGGAAACTTTGGGGGATTCCCTAAAACTTCTTTTGGACAGAGGCAGCCAAGGTTGCCCATATAAATTTCAGTTAACCCTGGGCAGGGTGCTTCATGGAGCGGCGACTATTCCCCCGGATCTATAAATCCTTGCAATTTGAATATCAGGCACAATTGCAGGGTTCGGAAGATTCATTTTCAAACCGGGCCGTTATGAAAGACATCAGCATTGGCGGCCTGCATATGTCCGAGACCGCACCTACACTGCAACCTGACGATATTGCAGACTTCATTTTCAAATTCCAGCCTGACCAGGCGAATCCCCTCATTCCCCACAAAATCAAAGCCAAAGGGAAAATCAAGCGCATAGAGCAGCCGACTAAAGAATCCCCCAATTTTGGGGTAGCGCTGGAATTCCTTTCGGGGCCGGTTTTCGTCTACGCGGATTAACTCCCCAGGCCACCATTTCGGTTAAAGCCTCCCGGGCCGCTCACTGCCGGGGGACCGTCCTGCCAGCCATTCCGCGGCTAAATGGCCTCTTCCACGGGACGGGCTACCTGCCTTGAAGATTGGCGAAATCTTGGGTGGCCCGGATCTCCTGACCCACGGCAGTAACCCCCACGCCCAGGTGGGTGTAGTCGGCGTCCAGGATGTTTTCCCGGTGGCCAGAGCTGGACATCCAGGAATTCATAATGTACCGGGCCAGGGCCTCGCGGTTGGCGACAGACAGGTTGGAGCCTTCCCAGATGTTTTCTCCCCAGCTGCGGATGGAGCCGGAGAAATAAGGGCTGAGCCTGTCCCTGACAGTCAGGCCTTCAGGATTGGTATGGCTGAAGAAGCCGCGCCGCAGCATGTCATTGCTATAGGCTTGGGCGACGGCCGAGAGCGTCCCTTCTTTGGCCAGGGGGTGAAGGCCGGATCTCCGGCGGATTTCATTGGTGAAGTAAAAGATCCATTCTTCCACATCTTGAAGGTGCGCCGGCGCCGGGGCCAGGGCCCGGGGACCCCAGGGTGACGGGGGCGGATACTGCTGCACGGGATATGGTTGACTCTGGTATGGCAGCAGCGGAAATTGCTCACAGCCCAGGGGCGCCATCAGGGCGGTGAGCCAGGCGGCCCAGGCTATGGCCAGCATGACCAATGGTAATGATTTTCGCACCCTTACCACCTCAGTTAACCTCGGGGCAGAGGGCAGGTTCAGGGGCCGGCGCCCCAACCCTCACCCTTTGCCTGCCCTGCCCCTCTCATCTTCGCTTTCAGTCACCCGGTTGGGCTTGCTTATGGCTTACCAGGTCCATGAGTGCCCCCGTGATGCCAACCGCCGCCCTGGCCAGGATGATACCTGTTATAGAACTCCTCGCCATAATGATGGCCTACCTGGTGTTCGCGCCAATGCGGGTAGCTGTGCTGGAAATTTTTCCAGTAAGCCGGATGGGCGTGATACCACCCTTCCCATTTCGGACCATACCAGTGGCCGGGTCTGACGATATAGGTTTCGGGATAGGCGTAATACGGGGCCCATCCATATTGGGGGCCAAAAAAGTAATACAGGATGCCATTCAAGAACCAATCACTGTGGTAATAGACCCACGGGGTATTGGCGCCAACCCAAGGCGCCGCTACGGCATGCAGGGGCGGAGGCGGATAGACCTGCGCCTGGGAAAGTCCAGGCATCGCTCCCATCGTGCCGGCGCCCAGGGAAATTGCCAGGATTAACAGGATAATTAACTTTTTCATAAACGGCTCCTTTGGTTTTTGGGATCAGTCTCTGGCGTGGCCTTCAAATTTTCGGCCGGTCTCCTTCTCGGCTATCATGACCGCTTGACCTGGTCAAAACCAGGCACACCTTCCTCTTTTTATACAATTAGATAGATTTCGGCGTAAATTGCTAGGCGCCTTGCGGACCCGGGGCTATTCGCGAAAAAAGCCCAGCATGGAGATAGCCACCAACGCCAGGGCCAGGGAATACCAGTAGAGGAATGGCGCCCTTTTACGAAAGAAGCGCTGCATGAATCTTCGCTTCTCTGGTCATGGATTGGGAGCGGCAGCCTCGGGCTCTTCCTCGAAGCGGATCCGCGCCCCCAGGCCGACGGTCACCAGCATCTCGTTGGCGTGCCGGACCACCCGCCGCAGCCAGGAGGCGGCGGTGCACGGCGGCGGTGCACGGCGGCGGTGGCAAAATCCCTTCCTGGTCCGGAAACTGCGACATATTGTTCTCTTCCCCTAACTTTGATGCGGCCGCGAACGATTGGGGTGACTGCGACGCCCTCAAGTCTAACTGGATTTGCGCTGGGAATGAGTGTATATAAGCATTATAGGAACGCCGGCCCCCCAATGCCAGCCTCCGGAGCCAGCAACAGATCATCTTAGTGCCGCAATGATGATGGACATTCTTTATTAAAGGAAAATCTGCAACATGACACTATCCGTGGAACTTGCGGAAACTATTCCAGCCCGGTTTGCCCAACCCCGGCCTCTCCTTCGGCGGAAGCCCGGCCAGCTTATCCTCCGCCAAGGGACATTCCTGCCGGTCCGGGCCTTGCCTTCTGATCGATGAGGTCTTAATATTTTGCTTACTACCCTGGCCGCCATTGAGCCTTAACTTTGAACCTTGAACCTTGAACTAAAATCCCCGGGCGAATCGGCCCTCACCGGAATTTTTGGTATTTTTTGTATTTATTGTAAAGGAGATCATCCATGTCCAGGATTTTACGCCTCAATATGGCCCGGCAGAGTTACCGCTGGCAAGAAGTTCCCCCGGCCTACGCCGGTTTGGGGGGGCGGGCCCTCACTTCCCGCCTCATCCGGGAGGAAGTGGACCCCACCTGTCACCCCCTGAGCGCCGCCAACAAGCTGGTGCTGGCCCCGGGGCTGCTCACCGGCACCTTTGCGGCCAACTCCGGGCGCCTCTCGGTGGGCGGTAAATCTCCCCTCACCGGCACCATCAAGGAGAGCAACGTCGGGGGGATCGTTTCCCAAAAGCTGGCTCGCCTGGACATCAAGGCGGTAGTGCTGGAGGGCAAACCCCGGGAGGGTGACGGCTGCTCCCTGGTGAAGATTTCCCAGGAGGGGGTGGAATTCTTCCCCGCTTCCGAGTACGAGGGTCTGGGAAACTACCGGACCATGGCCCTACTGTGGAAGCGCTTCGGCCGGGGCGTGGGGGTGATGAGCATCGGCCCGGCCGGGGAGAAATGCCTGACCGCGGCCAGCATCCAGGTCAGCGATCCCGCCGGCCGTCCAGGCCGGGCGGTAGGCCGGGGCGGCCTGGGGGCCTTGATGGGCTCCAAGAAGCTCAAGGCCCTGGTGGTGGACGATAAGGGCGCCCCGGCCAGCATCCCCCTGGCCGACCCGGAGGGATTCAAGGCCGCCGCCCGCGCCTGGGCCCACCACCTGGTCTGCCATCCGGTGAGCGGCCAGGCCCTGCCCGCATACGGCACCGCAGTCCTGATCAACATCGTCAACGAGGCCGGGGCCCTGCCCACCAAGAACTTCCGGGGCGGCCGCTTCCAATACGCCGAAGACATCAGCGGCGAGCGCATGGCCGAACTCATCAAGCAGCGGGGCGGCAAGACCAAGGAAGGCTGCCATCCCGGCTGCCTTATCCAGTGCTCCCAGTCCTACTACGACGCCAAGGGCAAATATCTCACCTCCGGCTTCGAATACGAGACCATTTGGGCCCTGGGGGCCAATACCCTGATCCGCCACCTGGATGAAATCGCCCAAATGGACCGCCTCTGCGATGACCTCGGCCTGGACACCATCGAAATGGGGGTTACCCTGGGAGTGCTGATGGAAGGGGGGGTCATCCCCTGGGGCAATGGCCCCGCGGCCATCAAGATGCTGAAAAAGGTGGGCAAAAACGACCCCTGGGGTTTGATCATCGGCAACGGCGCGGTCTTCACCGGCCGGGCCCTGGGGCTGGACCGGGTCCCGGCGGCGAAGGGCCAGGCCCTGCCCGCCTATGACCCCCGGGCCGAAAAGGGGATGGGCCTTACCTACGCCACCAGCCCCATGGGGGGCGACCACACCGCAGGCTACACGGTGGCCGCCAACATCCTGAAGTGCGGCGGCGGCGGCGACCCCCTGAAAAAGGAGGGCAACATCGAACTCTCCCGGAACCTGCAGATCGCCACCGCGGCCATCGACGCCACCGGCCTCTGCCTGTTCGTGGCCTTCCCGGTGCTGGACAACCCCGAGGCCCTGCAGTGCATCGTGGACCTGATCAATGCCCGCTACGGCCTGAGCCTCACCACCGCCGACGTGACGGCCCTGGGCCGGCAGATCCTCCACGACGAGCGCAGCTTCAACCGGGAGGCGGGCTTTACCCGGGCCCAGGACCGACTGCCGGGCTTTTTTAAAGAGAATCTGAAACCACACAACGTCACCTGGGACTTCACCGACGAGGAAATCGACCAGGTGCTGGCAGATTTGTAGAAAGATGCTTGGGGGAGGGCCAGGGACCCTTACAAGAAATACAAGAAATACAAAAAATACAAAAAATCCCTGCCCTCCCCCAAACCCCCTCCAACCCGTGTTAAGAGCCTTGGAAGCCTGGGCTAAGGCCCCGGCTTCCAAGGCAAAACGTTCAGATAAGCATGCCCCTGCAAATCTTCCTCAACGCCACCCTGCGGCAATATGTTTCCGGCTACGACCCGTATAACGGATTTTCATTGGAAGTCCCAGCGGGTGCCACGGTGGCCCAGGTGATCGCCCGCCTGGGCCTGCCCGCCCCGGAAGTCACCCTGATCATGGTGAACGGCCGCCTACAGGAGGCGGATTTTGTCTTGCAGGGGAATGAACGACTGGGTCTGTTCCCACCCATCGGCGGCGGCTGAGAATATCGCGGAAAAAAATTGTCTAGGCCAGGGGCGACCCAATCACAGGCTGGAAGCCTGTGCCACTAAAGGAAATGGTGGGCAGTGCCCACCCTACCTATCTGTGCCACTATCGCCCCTAGGTCTTTCCCTAATGGCGCGTAAGACGCGCCCTACGGCTGCCATTTTGCAGAAGTCTTGTAGTCTTGTAGGGTGCGTCTCACGCACCATTACGAGCGACCCAATCACAGGCTGGAAGCCGGTGCCACTGCCGCCCCTTCTTATGCGGGTTGGCGGAGGGGTTTAGGGAGGGGGCAGGGCCAGTGGCACAGGCGTCTCGCCTGTGGAAGCCCTGGCTCCCTCCCCAAGACCATCAGCCCAGCGGCAAGATCTCGAGGCGGCCGGTGTCGCCGTCGAAGTGGGCCAGGCGGCCCCGGTAGTTGGGCTCTTTTCCCAGCAGCAGGCGGATGGCCTCCATGGCCTGGAGGCTGGCGATCAGGGTGACAATGGGGGCCAGCACCCCGGGGGCGGTCTCCGGCCCCGGGGCTTCCACGAGCGGATAAAGGTTAAACTCCCCGCGGTCCTGGGGCATGAGGGTGGTCACCTGGCCAAAGACGCCGCTCACCGCGCCGTGCACTACCGGCACCCCGGCCTTTTTGGCCGCGGCGATCAGGTCCCGCCGGGCCCCAAGGGTATCCAGGGCGTCCAGCAGCACCCGCACCGCGGGCAGGACCTCCCGCAGGCGCTCCTGATCCAGAAATTCCGGGAGGGCCTCAATGAGGAGGCCTTCGTTGACCTCCCGGAGATGGCGGGCGGTGACCACGGCCTTGTTCTGCCCCAGGGTGAGGGCGGTGGCCAGCAACTGGCGGTTGAGGTTGGAGGGAGTGAAGGCGTCGCCGTCCGCCAGGTAGAGGCGGCCCACCCCGGCCCGGGCCAGCAGCATCGCCTGGCAGCCCCCCAGGCCCCCCAGCCCCGCCACCAGAGCGCTGCCCCGCCATAAGGTGAGCTGTTCCGCCGGGGTCAGGGTAGGGAAATTGCGCTCCAAGGCTTCGGGGAAGATGCCCGCCTCCAGGGCCGCTTCGATGGCCTGGCGCAGGGAGAGCCCCTGTGCCGCGGCCCAGGCCCGCAGGCTCGCCATCGGCGCCAGCAGGAATTCCCGGCCGCCTCGCATCGCCCGCCTGGCTATCGCCTGAAGGGACATCGCTCCATGACCCTGTGAGAACCTTTCCATTATTGACGCCAGCCTGCGAATTCTTCTTTAACAGGCTGTTAAAAACTAGCGGGTGTTTCAGGCGTAGGGGCGACAGTGGCACAGGCTTCCAGCCTGTGATTGGGTCGCCCGGGCGACTCAGCGAGTCGCCCCTACAAGAACTCCTCTTTTTAAGGAGTTTTTCAACAGCCCGTTAATAAGACCGGATAATGTCGGCCGCCTCCCGCCAATCCCGCAGGGCCAGGGTGCAAAGGCTGACGGCGTCGGCGCCGATCTCGAAGTAGCGTTGCACGTCCTGGCGGCGGCGCACCCCGCAGCCCATGATCAAAAAACAGCCCACCTTAGGGCGCAGCCCCCGGTTGTATTCATAGGCCGCGGCCCAGGCCGGGCCGCCGGAGACCCCGCCGCCGCCCACGGCCATGAGCGGCGAGGGGGGATAGCGATCCGGGGGAAAAATGATCTCATAGGGGATGGTGTTGATGGCGTGGATGGCGGCGACCCCAATTTTTTCCAACTCCTGAGAAAACTCGTAAGGGTGGCAGATGCTGATCTTGGCGATCAAAAAAAGTTCGGGGTATTGCAGCCGCACCTGCTGACAGCAGATTAAGCCCTGCTGGAGGTTTTGGGCGATCTCCTCCTGGGAGTTGGGGCAGGAGAAGTTGAGTTCCAGGGCCCAAAAATACGGACCCAGGCTCTCCCGATAAATCTCCAGGGCCTCCAGGGTCTCCCGGATGGCGGTCTCCGTCCCTTTGATGAATTCGGGGTAAAGGTTGGGGACGACGTTGATTCCGGCCTCGCAGGAGCGCCGGATATCCTGGGAGCAGGCCGCCACCCCCCGGTTGGTGAGGCCGTAGGCGTTGAGCATGCCCATCTCCGGCAGCCGGCGGAGGTATTTCCAGGTGAGGGGATTGGCGGGGATGAAATTGCCCCGCCTGGGGAAACGGGTGGCCGACTTGGTGAAGACCGTGGCGCCGGTTTCCTTTACCACCCGGAGGAGGCGGCGGTAGCCCGGCAGCAGGGTATAGGGAAAGATGCCCCCCCCCGCCTGGCCCAGGGCGGTGGAGATGACCACGCGCGAGATTTTTCGCCTGGTTAAGGACATCATGGGTAAGCGCCTGGAGAAGCCTGAGGAGCTGGTGGCACGGACGTCTCGCCCGTTCCTGGCAAGCCCCTTTCTTCCCTTAGGCACTATAGTCGATTCAGCCCAGGCTGGCAAGGAGTGAGAGTCAGGCGTTTTTGTAGGGGCGGGCCCAGGTGTCCGCTCCTACAAAAACGCCTCAGCCCGAGCGGTCATGGAGATTCGCTGGCTCGCATTAATGGCAGCTAAAACGGCGGGCACCGCCCGCCCTATAAGCAGGCAAGGAGAGGGAAATTTATAGGGCGGCCTGTGGCCGCCGATTATCTCTGCTATGCCTGGGAGAGGTACACTCCCGGGCGACCCAACGGGTCGCCCCTACGCTTATGGGTTTTTGCTTTTGTTTGGCCAGGAAGTTTTTCATTGACAATCCGGCGATGATTTGGCGAAAATTTAAGATAACAGGAGCCAGATAAATATGTTTCAAGGCAATGCGCCCCAAGTAACCAGGTCAACAAGATTAAAGAATCTTGGTAAAAATCTAATCCTGATATTTATCAGTTTAATTTTGGCGCTGAGTATCTGTGAAGTTGCCTTGCGGTTCTACAATCCCTTGGGATTTAGAATTAAAGGCGACAATATAATATTGCCGGTTAATAAAACCGAGATACTACATCACGATAAATGCACCAAAATCGACGCCCTGGTAGTGCATCATAATAATTCCTTGGGTTTTAAGGGTCCGGAGCCTCCCAAGGATTTCGCCGACTGCCTGACCGTGGTGACGGTGGGCGGCAGCACCACCGAGTGTCTGGAAATCGCCGCAGACAAGACCTGGCCGCACGTGCTGGGGGTCAAGTTGCAGCACGACTTTAACAAGTTGTGGCTCAACAATGCCGGATTTTGCGGCCAATCCACCTACGGCCATTACATTTTGATGCACAACTTTATCGCCCAATTGCAGCCGAAGGTGGCGGTCTTTTTGATCGGCATCAATGAAGTGGGCGTCGGCAATCCCCGGGAATTCGACACCCGCATGAGCACCCGCCTCAGTTTCCGCTCCCTGGACAAGTTTCTCGCGGCCCTGGCTTACCGCAGCGAAGTGGCCTCGGCGGCCTTGAACCTGTATCGTTATGTTTTCCCCAAATCGGTGCAGGCCATCGGGCAGCGGAAAATGGGGGAGCTGGACCTGACGACCCTGCCGCCACTGGAGTTGTCGGAGGTGGAAAGGGCGGCGCTACTTAAGACCCATGCGGAAAAGTACGTGCCGGCCTATGAGGTGCGGCTGCGGCGGCTCCTGAAGATCACCCAGGATAACCACATAGTCCCGGTGCTCCTCACCCAGCCGGTGGTCTATGGCAAGGCCACCGACGACCTGACCGGCCTCGACCTGGGGAAGATCGTGGTGGCCAACGGCATGAACGGCGAGGTGGGTTGGCAGGTTCTGGAGCTTTACAACGACGTGACCCGCCGGGTGGGGGCCGAAGAGCACCTGCTGGTGATCGATGAGGCCCGGGAGATGCCCAAGAGTTCCCGGTATTACTACGACCTGATGCATTTTTCCAACGCCGGGGCTGAAGTGTTTGCCGACCTCGCGGCCCGGCGCCTGAGCCCCTATCTGGCGGAGAAATTCGGCAAGTTCGCCCGGACCGCCGCGGGAGCCCAGACGGCCGCCGCCCCTTCCCCAGACAGCCCGGCTAGATAAAGATATTAAATCCCCAAAAAAGATTTTTTCCGTAGGGGCGGGTTTCAAACCCGCCCCTGGTTTTTCCGGCGCCAAGCCGGCAAAGGGCGGCAGCACGCTGCGCCTCTGCGGCTCAACCTGGGGGACCTGCGGCGAAATAGGCTTCGGCCCGGAGAAGGTCCGCCGGGGTGTCCACCTCCAGGGTTTCTCCTTGGGTCTCCACGATGTGGATGGGAAAGCCGTGCTCCAGGGCCCGGAGCTGCTCCAGTTTCTCCGCCTGCTCCCAGCGCCCCGGGGGAAGATGCACGAACTCCTTAAGAAAACCCACCCGGTAGGCATAGATGCCGAGGTGCCGGTAAAAATAGCGGGGGGCGGTCTCCCTGAGCAAAAACCAGCAGGGCAGGGGACTGCGGGAGAAATAGAGGGCCCGGCCCCGGCGGTCAAAGACCACCTTGACCACATTGGGGTCGGCGGCAATCTTGGGGTCGGTGAACTTGCGGGCCGGGGTCACCATGACCACCTCCGGGTCCCGCGTAAGAAGGGCGGCCAGTTGGGCGATGAGCTCCGGGGGAAAGACCGGCTGGTCCCCCTGGATGTTGATCACCAGGTCAGCCGGGGCCAACCCCAGAAGCTGGGCCGCCTCGGCCAGGCGGTCGCTGCCCGCAGGGTGGTCGACCCGGGTCATCAGCGCCCGGCCCCCGAAGCCCTCCACGCAGTCCCGGATGCGCTCGTCGTCGGTGGCCACCCAGAGTTCGTCCAGCCCCTTAACCAGCCGGGCCTGCTCATAGACCCGCTGAATCAGGGGCTTTCCCAAAATGGGCGCCAGGGGCTTGCCGGGAAACCGGCTGGAGCCGTAGCGGGCCGGGATGAGGGCGATGAGTTTCATAAATCTGGGTTTGCACCCCTTTGGGGGGGATAATCGACTTAATTCTATGCCAGCCAAGCCGGTTCTAACAGAGGCCGGATTCTGGTTCCCAAGCTCAGCTTGGGAACCAGAATAGATGTCTGGTGGAACGACATCTTTTCGCTGCAGGCGCAGGCTAAAGCCTGCGGCTACCAGAACAGCCGGGGGCGGCTATTCTGTAGACGAGCGGGATGCCCGCCTACAGCAACTTCATGACTAGATAAAAGTTGGCGACATGCCCCGCCGTCAAGGCTAACCGGCTTAAGAAATTATTGGTGGACCATTAATAAAATAGCAGCTAATTACCTGAAATATGACTAAATAAAGAATGTTTTTCGTATCAATTTTATATTAATCTCAAAAACTAATTCCGTCAAATACAATCCCCGAGCCCAGCCGCTTGTGCTCAAATTCCATAATTGATTTCCTTGACAGGCAGGATATGGTGCTTATTGTTTAGTAATGATTACTTTATGTTAGCTCAAGCTTTGCGGAGGCTAAAAATTTGATACCCATTGACAAATTGACCTATAAGGCCCAGGAGGCCCTGCAGGGGGCCCAGGAATTGGCCCGGCAGTTGAGCCACAACCAGTTGGAGCCGGCCCACCTGCTCAGGTCCCTCCTGGCCCAGGAGGAGGGACTCATCCGGCCCCTCCTGAAGAAATTGGAAGCCGATCCCCAAAAGCTCCTCCAGGGGACGGAAGACCTGCTGACCCGGCTGCCCCGGGTGAGCGGCGAAGCCCAGATCTACCTTTCTCCCGGTATCAATAAAGCCCTGGACGAGGCCTTGAAGCAAGCCCGGCAGATGAAGGACGACTACGTCTCCACCGAGCACCTGCTTTGGACCCTGGCCGCGGACAAGGCCACCGATGTCGGCAGGCTGCTCAAGGCCCAGGGGCTCACCCCCGAGGCCATCCTCAAGGCCCTGGCGGACCTGCGGGGTTCCCAACGGGTTACCGATCAGGCCCCGGAGGAGAAGTTCCAGCCCCTGGAGAAATACGGCAAGGATCTGACGGAAATGGCCCGCAGCGGCAAGCTGGACCCGGTCATCGGCCGGGACAGCGAAATCCGGCGCATCATCCAGGTACTGTCCCGGCGCACCAAGAACAACCCGGTGCTCATCGGCGAGGCCGGGGTGGGCAAGACTGCCATCGTGGAAGGCCTGGCCCAGCGCATCGTCGACGGCGACGTCCCCGAGAGCCTGAAGAACAAGCGCCTGGTGGCCCTGGACCTGGGCTCCCTGATTGCCGGCACCAAGTTCCGGGGCGAGTTCGAAGACCGCCTGAAGGCGGTGCTCAAGGAGGTGACCGAGTCCGAAGGCCAGATCATCATGTTCATCGACGAGCTCCATACCCTGGTGGGAGCCGGCGCCGCCGAAGGAGCGGTGGACGCCTCCAACATGATCAAGCCGGCCCTGGCCCGGGGTGAGCTCCATTGCGTCGGGGCCACCACCATCAACGAATACCGCAAATACATCGAGAAGGACGCGGCCCTGGAGCGCCGCTTCCAGCCCATCATGGTGAGCGAGCCCTCGGTGGAGGATACCATCGCCATCCTCCGGGGCCTGAAGGAAAAATACGAGGTGCACCACGGGGTGCGCATCAAGGACAGCGCCATCGTAGCCGCGGCCACCCTCTCCCAACGCTACCTCACCGACCGGCGCCTGCCGGACAAGGCGGTGGATCTGATGGATGAGGCCGCCTCCAAGCTGCGTATGGAGATCGATTCCCGCCCGGCGGACATTGACCAGGTGGAGCGCAAAATCACCCAGGAGGAGATCGAACGGGAGGCCCTGCGCAAGGAGCAGGACCCGGCCTCCAAGAAGCGCCTGCTCAAGATCGACAAGAGTCTGGCCGACCTCAGGAAGAGAAGCGGCGCCCTCAAGGCCCGCTGGCAGCAGGAAAAGGAAGTCATCAGCCACATCCGCACCATCAAGGAGCAGATCGAGAAGGCCCAGTTCGACGCCGCCCAGGCGGAACGTATCGGCGACCTGGCCCGGGCCGCGGAGCTGAAATATGGGGCGCTGCTCAACCTGCAAAAGGATCTGGAAGCCGAAACCAAGAAGCTGGCAGACCTGCAGCAGGAAGGGGCCATGCTCAAGGAAGAGGTGGACGCCGAAGACATCGCCGAAGTCGTCTCCAAATGGAGCGGCATCCCGGTGACCCGCCTGCTGGAAGGTGAGAAGCAAAAGCTCCTGCACATGGAGGAGCGCCTGGAGGCCCGGGTGGTGGGCCAGGAGGAGGCGGTGCAGGCGGTCTCCAACGCGGTGCGCCGGGCCCGCTCCGGCTTACAGGACCCCAACCGGCCCCTGGGTTCCTTCATTTTCCTGGGCCCCACCGGGGTGGGCAAGACCGAGCTGGCCCGGGCCCTGGCCGAGTTTCTTTTCGATTCCGAGGCGGCCATGGTGCGCCTGGACATGAGCGAGTACATGGAAAAGCACACGGTCTCCCGGCTCATCGGCGCCCCCCCGGGCTATGTGGGCTACGAGGAAGGAGGGCAGCTCACCGAGGCGGTGCGCCGGCGGCCCTACTCGGTGGTCCTGTTCGATGAAATCGAGAAGGCCCACCCGGAGGTCTTCAATTCCCTCCTGCAGATCCTGGACGACGGCCGCCTCACCGACGGCCACGGCCGCACCGTGGACTTCAAGAACACCATCGTCGTTATGACCTCCAACTTAGGCAGCCAGTACCTCGCCGAAGTCAGCGACGAGAAGCTCATGGGGGAGCGGGTCATGGAGGCCCTGCGGCTCCATTTCAAGCCGGAATTCCTCAACCGGGTGGACGATATCATCATCTTCCACCGCCTTAGCCAGGACCAACTGCGGGAGATCGTCTCCTTGCAGATGGCCAGGCTGCGGAAGCTCCTGGCGGAGCGCCAGATCTCACTGGAACTCAGCGATAAGGCCCGGGACTTCCTGGCCGAGGCGGGCTACGACCCGGTGTACGGCGCCCGCCCCCTGCGCCGGGCCATCCAGCATTACCTCCAGGACAAGCTGGCCCCCCTGCTCCTGGAAGGACGCTTCCAGGAAGGCGACACCATCCTGGTGGACGCAGCCGGGGAGGGACTGACCTTCCGAAAGAAGGAATAAACACTGATTGTAGGGGCGGGTTTGAAACCCGCCCCTACCGCCTCCCCAACCCCCTCCCCCAACCCGCATAAGTGGATGGTGGCACAGGCGTCACTTACAAAAAACCTGTGCGGCACCGGCTGGAAGCCGGTGCCACTAAAGGTAGGGGCGACCCGCCGGGTCGCCCTAATTATTTTAAGATTCCAGTTGGTTCTAAGCGGATAGAAAGAGAATCACTGAGCTATGCCAAAAGCAACCTACTAAACCTATTATGATTTTTTAATAAAAATATGTTTGACATTTTTATTTATTTGTGGTATTTTAAAAAAAAAGATTTTTAGCTATTTAGGAGGTTTCTATGAAAAAAATGTTTTTTTTGCTGATTCTTGTGGCATTTTTGATGGTTAGCCCGGCATTGGCCCAACAGAGTCAATCCTCCCAGGTTGATACCTCTTCCTCTACCCAGGTTGATACCTCTTCCTCTACCCAGGTTGATACCTCTTCCTCTACGGCAACCCAAAGCCAAGTGGAGCAAGGTCAAAGTCAAGGGCAGAGTGACATGGAAGATTATTCCGAGACTTCTGCCAGGCAGGGTAACAAGTAATATTCTTACAGATAATTATTGCTACTAGGGGGTAACCCATATGCGGCTGGAACCCTGGAGAATCTAAAGGGAGGACTCAGAGGCTTTGATACGTAGGGGCGACCCGTTAGGTCGCCCCTTTTCTTTGTGTGCCGAGCATGTACAGCAGCTTGGAGGTGAAAGTCCTCTACCCAACCTGATGGAGGTGAAGGGTTAGCGAAGCGCAAGGGCGTCGTCGTGAGGCGGGGTCTGAAGGAAGCGTGGAGCAAAGCCACGACCTGACGGACAGGAACCGGATACGAGGCAGGTTTGGCCGGACAAGCGGGCATATGATCGCGAAGTCCATATCCATCAAGGGCCAGGGCTGTAAATCCGGCAGGTGTGTGGCGAAGGCGGCGGTGCTTACCTCGGGAGGCTTGCAACGTGTCCCGGGTGCGGGACTGAGGGGGTCGTGAGGTCCCCTGACCGCGGTGCAGGAGTCAGCAGAGGCCATAGTAGGTGTAGGTTCACCGAAGGGCCGAACGGTATGGAGCGGCAAGTAGGAGGTATCTCTCATGGCGGCCAAGCAGCAGAAGAACCAGATGAAGCTGGCCTTCGCGGCAGAAGGTAGGGGTGAAGCCCCAAAGGCTGCCGGTGAAGGGACTGAAGCCGTCAAGGCGGGGTATGGCACTGAAAGCCCGGCGTCACCTGAATGTCTGATGGAGGAGGTATGTCAGCGAGATAATCTGGTGAGGGCGCTGAAGCGAGTCAAGGCCAACAAGGGCAGCCCGGGGATAGACGGTATGAGGGTAGAGGATCTGGCCGACTATCTTAAGGAGCACTGGCCCCGGATTCGGGAGCAGTTGTTGCAGGGCGCTTATCAGCCGCAGCCGGTCAAAAGGGTGAAGATCCCCAAACCGGGAGGTGGGGAACGCCTTTTGGGAATCCCCACGGTGCTGGACCGTTTTGTTCAGCAGGCGGTGATGGAGGTGCTGCAAAGCTCCTGGGACCGGACGTTCTCTGAGCACAGCTATGGCTTTCGCCCCGGACGGTCGGCACACCAGGCGGTGGCCCAGGCGCAGAGGCATATCGCCCAGGGCTACGGCTATGTGGTGGATATCGACCTGGAAAAGTTCTTTGACCGGGTGAACCATGATATCCTCATGGGCCTGGTGGCCCAGCGGGTGAAGGACAGGCGGGTGCTCAAGCTCCTGCGGGCGTTTCTCAATGCGGGAGTGCTGGAGAATGGCTTGGTAAGCCCAGCTGCGGAGGGGACGCCGCAAGGCGGGCCACTGTCGCCCCTGCTGTCCAACCTGATGTTGGACGTACTGGATCGGGAGTTGGAGAGACGCGGGCACCGCTTCGTGCGCTACGCCGACGACTGTAACATCTATGTGCGGAGCGTGCGGGCGGGTGAGCGGGTGATGGCGAGTGTGAGCCGGTTTTTGGAAAAGCGGCTCAAGCTCAAGGTGAACCAGGGGAAGAGTGCGGTAGCCCGCCCTGGGGAGCGCAAGTTCTTGGGTTTTAGCTTCACCTCTTCCAGTAAGCCCAAGAGACGGATAGCCCCCCAGTCCCTGGCACGCTTTAAGCTGCGAGTCCGCGAACTGACCCGCACTAGTCGCCACCTAACCCCGGCCCATCTGGTGAACCGTCTCAGACTATTTCTGATCGGCTGGCGGGGCTACTTTGGCTTTTGCGAAACTCCTTCGCTGCTGCGGCAACTTGACTCATGGCTCCGGCGTCGCCTCAGGATGATGGTCTGGCGGCAATGGAAGCGAGGCCGGAGCCGATTTGCGGCTTTACGTCGGCTCGGGGTGGGCCGTGATCTGGCGGCCCAAACGGCCGGCAGCGCCCACGGCCCGTGGCGGCTCAGCCGCAGCCCGGCCCTCAGCTTTGCCCTGCCCAACACCTATTTTATCTCGCTTGGCCTCCCGAGGTTAGCACCGGGGAGATAGCTTAACCATCCGAACCGCCGGGTACGGACCCGTACGCCCGGTGGTGTGACAGGGAAAGCCCGCGAGGGCCTACCTATGTCGATTTTCGGGCCTCAGGTCCTTAATTGTTTATGGCCTTAATAACCTGCGGCCAGATCTTCCCCGCCGGGCCCGGCAGGAAGTGGTCGGTGAGGCTGTAGGTGAGGCGGGTGGGTTCCAGGTTGTTTTCCACGATGATGGCGCCGGACTCCCTGGCGGTGTGCGGGAGGTAACTGGCCGGGGCCACTTCTCCGGAGGTGCCGATGACCAGGAGCAGGTCGCACCCCCGGGCCAGCTCCTCGGCCTCCGCCTGGGCGGCAGGCGGGATGGCTTCGCCGAAAAAGACCACGTCGGGGCGGATGAGGCCGCCGCAGCGGCAATAGAGCGGGGTGTGCTTGAAATCCAGGTTCTCCCGGGGGTGCGGCGCTTTGCAGAGGTCGCAGCGGAGACGCGAGGCGTTGCCGTGATACTCCACCACGCGCTTGCTCCCCGCGGCCTGGTGCAGATTGTCCACGTTCTGGGTGATGATACCCAGGAGAATCCCCCGGGCCTCCAGCTCCGCCAGGGCCAGATGGGCCGGATTGGGGCGGGCCCGGCTAATTATCTCCTCCATCTCCCGGAGCATGGTCCAGACCTTGGCCGGATTGGCGCGCAAGGCCCGGATGTGGGCGTATTCCAGGGGATCGAAGCGGGACCAGAGGCCGTCCGGGCTGCGGAAGTCAGGGATGCCGGATTCCACCGAGATGCCGGCGCCGGTCAAGGCCACCGCCCTCCGCCCCTGGCGCAGCAGGGCCGCCGCGAGCTCCGGGGTGATCTCCTTCTGTTTGGCCTTCATGGCGCTCCGATTAATAACGGTCTTTATCAGTTCCGGTTCTTTTAGCTGAAGGCTTAGGGCTGACCGCGGATGGCTTTATTTCGCCAATTCGCCGGCCTCACGCCTGGACCTGGCCTCCGCCTGGAGCCGCTTCCTGGAGGCGGCCAGGATATCCCGGGTTCCCAGCCAGATGAGCGTCGCGCCAAAGATCAAGCGCAGCTGGGCTTCGGCCAGGAGATGGGCCAGGCTGCCGCCCAGGTATGCGCCTAGCAAAATCCCGGGGATCAGGCCGGGCAGGATCCGGGTGACCACGTTGCCCAGACGCCGGTGGGTATAGGCCCCCACCGCGCCCGCCGGCGCCATGGCCAACAGCGAGCTCCCCTGGGCGGTGTATTGATTGAGGCCCACCAACAGCACCATGGGCGGGATCATGAGGGCGCCGCCGCCCACCCCCATCATCCCGGAGATGAAACCGGCCACGACCCCGCAGGCCAGCAGCACCGCGGCCTTGCCCCAGCCCGCGCTGGCGGGATGGGAGAGAAACGCCAGCTGGGAGAGGTACGGTTTGCTCAATAACAACAGGGAGACGCAGATCAAGAAGCAGCCAAAGGCCCTCTTGAGTTGCCATTCCGGCAGGGCTTGGGCATAAAGGGCTCCAAAGCGGGCGCTGAAGATGGCGGCGGCGGCCAGCAGGCCGGCGGCCATAAAGTCCACCGAGCCATGCAGATAATACGTGAAGGCCCCGGCCAGCCCGGTGAAGACCAGGGCCATGAGGCTGGTGCCGTGGGCCTGGTGCTGGCTGAATTTGAAAAAGCGCACCATCAGGGGAATCATGATGACCCCGCCACCCACGCCGATCAGGCCGCCGAAGAGCCCGGCCGCCAAGCCAACCAAGAAAGCCGCTATCACGCTTGACCACCTGTTTTCTGTTTCCTGTTTTCTGTCTCTGCTAAGGGGCCTTTGACTTTGATTTTGCCCTTCACAGAAAACAGAAAACAGATAACCGCATTCTTCGCCACCATCCCCTTACCCTAACAAAAAACTCGAATCCGGGCGTCCAGGGCCAGGAGTCCGGGCCGGCCGGGAAAGACCAGCACCGGGTTGAGGTCCACCTCCTGGATTTGGGGAAACTGCGCCATTAGCTGGGACAGGGCCGCCAGGGCCCGGCTCAGGCCTTCCAGGTCTCCGGGGGGCTGGCCCCGGAAGCCGGCGAGCCCGCAGCCGATGTGGGTCTCTGCCATGAGGTCCCGGGCCTGGGCCGGGCTGATGGGGGCCAGTCTGAGGGCCACGTCACCCAGGACCTCGGTTTCCAGACCCCCGGCCCCAAAGGCCACCACTGGCCCAAAGGCCCGGTCCCGGCGGCCTCCCAGCAGCACTTCCCGGCCGCCGGCCACCTGGGCCATGACCAGAACCTGCCAGGGCTCCTCCGGGGGCAGGCCCTCTTGAGCCAGGCCCGCCAGTTGCCGGTAGGCGGCCATTACCGCCTCGCCATCCTTAAGGTTTAAGAGGACGGCCCCGGCTTCGGTCTTATGCACCAGGCTGGCGGCGGCGAGTTTCAGGACCACGGGAAAACCCAGGCCGGCGGCGGCCGCGGCCGCCGCCTCCGGACTGGCGGCCACTTGCCAGGGGGCCGCCGCTACTCCCAGGGCCTCAATGATGGTGAGGGCCAGGGGAAGAGGCAGAAATCCCTCCCGGGTCTCTTTTGTAAGGGCCAGCCACCCGGAGAGCTTCTCGGCAGCCGGCAAGGGTGGGGTCGCCACGGCAACCTCCGGGGCGCGGCAGGCCTGATCCCGGCTCAAGGCCAGGGCCAGGACCGCCTCTTCGGGGAAGTTATACACCGGCACCCCCAGGGTTTCCCGAAAAAATTCCTCTTCCGCCAGGGTGATCAACAGGGTGATGGCCAGGGGCTTGCCGGGCAGACCGGGCCAACTCCACCATGCGCCGGGCCATTTCCCGGCCGGCTGTGATCTCGAAGTCGGCCATGGGGCCATAGTGGAGCAGGACCGCGTCCACTTCCGGGTCGCGGCAGACCTGGGCCATGACCTCGGTATAGACGGTGAAGTCGAAGACGTCCCCCAGATCGATGGGGTTGCCGGGGCTGATGACCCCGGACCGGGAGTGCGAGCGGATAAAATCCGCCAGCGGCGCGGCCAGGGGTGGCAGGCGGAAACCGTAACGGCGGCAGGCATAGGCGCCCACCACCGCCTCACCGCCGCTGCGGGAGAAAATCACCAGGCGGTCTCCCTTAACCGGCGGCTGGCCCACCAGCTTGGCCAGGGAGAGGAACTCCGCCTGGCTCCGGAGGTGCACCATGCCGCCCTGGCGGCAGGCGGCGGCCAGCACTTCCTCATCGGTGCTGAGGGAGGCGGTGTGGGATTGGGCGATGGCCGCGGTCTCCGCCCCTACGTTGGCCACCTGCAGGAAAATAGGTTTGGCAGATCCGCGGGCCGCCTGCAAGAGGCCCCGGCCATCCCCGATACCTTCGAGATAGAGATAGACCGCGGCGGTCCCCGGGTCCTCCAGGAAATAGGCCAGGGCCTCGTTTTCCGCCACGTCCAGCTTGTTGCCCAGGCTCAGGAATTTGTTGACCCCCAGGCCTTCCCGGGTCATCCAGGCCATCAGATGAGTGGCCAGCCCGCCGCTCTGGGCAATGATGGAGATCCGGCCCCGCCGGGGCTGGGGCCGCACCTGGGCGAAGGGCAAGGCCAGGCCGATCTCCAGGTTCATGCAGCCCAGGCCGTTGGGGCCGATGAGCCGCAGTTGGTACTTTTTTAGAAGGGCCCGGACCTCCTCCTCCAGGACCCGGCCAGCCTCACTCAGTTCGGAAAACCCGGCGGCTTCCACCACCACCCGGGAGATGCCCAACTCTCCGCAGTCCTGCACCAGGGCCGGCACCAAACGGGCCGGGGATAGGATCACCGCCAGGTCCACCGGTCCGGGAAGCTCCCGCAGGCTCGGGAGGATGGGCAAACCGAAGGCAGCGCCGGGCCGGCGGCCCACCAGGAATATCTTCCCCTGATAATTAAACTGCAAGAGATTATCCACAATCCCCCGGGCCAGGTTGTCCGGGGATTCCGAAACCCCCACCACTGCCAGACTTTTTGGATAGAAGAATTTTTTCATAGGGTCATGAATTCCATATTTGGTAACGTCCCCGAAATAGTATAAAATATCGAAGGAAGACGGAACCTCAAAATCGGCGGTTCCTGTAAAATGGCCCTCTCCTTTGCAGCCGGCTGTGGAAAATGGCTGGTGGCGCAGCAAAGTGCCGATGCATGGACAAAACAGAGAAAATCGTCCGGAGAACTAGATGGCCTACGAGAAGTGCGCCGAGGTGAGCCAGGAGATCTGGAATGATTTGGGGGAGCGGGACCCGGCGGAGGTGACCGGCCGCACCGGGGTCATTTTCCGGGAGGGGGAGTACGAATTGCCCTTTCTGGACCGGGAGTTGCGGATCGATCCGGCCCGGCGGCAGATCCGGGTGCTTCCGAGGCCGGAGGGGGACCCGGGGTTCCGGGCCTGCCTGTTGGCCCTCAGCTACCTGCTGCGTCTGGTCCCCTCGGCCTTGGGGCCCCCCATCAGCCCCCTGGAATTGCCGGGGGGGACCACCTTTTTCCGGGGCCATCACGGCCTTCCCAGCGCTCCCCTGGAAGCCAGGTTCGGCCGGGACCTGGCCGGTTTCCTGGCCGCCGGCCAGAAGCTCAGGGCGGAAGCCAGGCCGGCAGGGGACGCGGCCCTGGCCCTGCGGGTCTTCCCCGGGCTGACGGTGGCAGTGATCCTGTGGCAGGCGGATGAAGAGTTTCCGGCCCAGGTCTCCTTCACCCTGCCGGCCCACCTGGACCGCTTCTGGTTCCTGGATGCGGTCTGGGGCTTGCTCTCGCTGGTGGCGCAGGAACTCCTTAAGGCCGGGGAGCCATGACCCCACCTGCCCACGCCGCAGGAGCGCCGACTGTGAAACCAGTTATTAAGGGAAGCATGAAAGGGGTTCCATCTTTATCCCCTCTCCCCCGATGGGGGAGAGGGCAAGGGTGAGGGGGAATTTAATCTCTTTTCCGCTCCCATTAATAAATTACCTGAGTATTTTTTTGGCTGTGGAAAGATTGAGGGAAATTAGAGTATTTTGCTCTAACCAAAAAGAGTATTTTGTCTCGTTAATCTCGAATATCATGCTGTTAATAACTCAAGTTTCGCACCCCTGAATTCAGTACACAGGCGGGACGCCTATGCAACCTGGACTTGGTAGCATAGGCCTCTGGCCTGTGTAGTCAGTTATTAACGGAAGCATGAAAGGGGTTCCATCTTTATCCCCTCTCCCCCGATGGGGGAGAGGGTTAGGGTGAGGGGGAATTTAATCTCTTTTCCGCTCCCATTAATACTTGGTGCGAAACTTGAGTTAATAATATTGGGAATGGTTTAATTAAATTTCCTGGAATGGAAGGGATATGGCCCATCTATACAAAAAAGCTAAAAAAGGGCATGAATATTACTATATCAGGGAGACCCAGCGAGTCTATGGCAAGCCCACCACCGTAAATCAGGTCTATCTGGGCGCCACGGACAAGGTCGAAACCCTCTTGGGCCGCGGGGGTTTTCTCCCAAGGAGTTCGGGTCGGTCTTTGTCATTAATGAGTTGGACAAGGATCTGGATCTGGCGGGGATAGTCAATGAAATTCTGCCCCCCAAGAAGCGCACCAGGGGTCCTTCTCTGGGAGAGATGGTCTTTTACGCCGCCTTGAACCGGGCCATCGCCCCCACCAGTAAGCGGCAACTGGCAGCCTGGTATGAGACCACCGACATTCAACGCATCCGGCCCCTGCGCCTGGAGTCCCTAAATTCCCAGAATTTCTGGAACCACTGGGATCGCATCAATGATTCGGACCTGGAAAGGAAGAGCCAGGGGCTATCAGGTCCAGGACGGCAAGATCCTGGCTCTGTAAGGCTCACAATGCGGTTATCTGTTTTCTGTGAAGGGCAGAATCAAAGTCAAAGGCCCCTTGGCAGAGACAGAAAACAAAAAACCGGAAACAGAAAACTGTCTTTTCCCCCGCTCAAATAGGCGGTGCAATGGTGACCAGCAGCCGCAAGTCGGTCCTGGCCCTGATTCCGTGCGGTTCGGCGATCTCGGAAATCAGCACGTCTCCCCGGGCGGCCGGCATCATGGTGCCGTCTTTTCCGAGAAATTCCCCCTCGCCCTCTAAGACCACCAAACTCACCTGCCCCTCGATGTCGTGGGCATGGACCGGGAGTTCCTGGCCAGCTTTGAAATTGAAGTTAAGGATCTTGAAATAGGGAGAGTCGTGTACCAGCAGCTTTTTCATGCCTTTTTCGGAGAAATCGTTGGCCTCAATCACATTGACCTTTTTCATTAAAGTTTCCTCCCGCCTTCGGCTTTTTGGTTCAGCGTTTAAAGAAACCTTAAGTATTGCCTTCAGCAAAGGCAATCCCTGGCCCAAGCCTAAGTTTTTGCCAAATCGGCCATGGGAAACAGGGCCAGTGTACCGTCCCAGGGTTATCTTTTTTTCGCAGGGTACGTCTCTCGCACGTCGCAATGGCGCGTGCCTTGGTGGTGGTGTGAGAAATATGAACCACCAGGGCACCAAGACACAAAAAAAGAATAGTGGCACCGGCCTCCGGCCGGTGAACCTCTATAATCTCGTTCCCAAGTTGCACTTGGGAACGATAAATCTTCGAGTTTTACCTTTTTACTTTTTACTTTTGCCTTCTCTCTGGGCCAGGGCAGGCAAGGCCGATCCGTCGGGAACATTGCCCGAGGTGGTCAGGGCCTGCACAATGAACTCGGAATCGGCGTCCTGGACCACGTGGCATTTGTAGCCGTAAAACCCTTTCTTCGGGGTCTTGCGGCCGAAGCGGGCGTCGGGGTCCGGGGAGTTCCGGTCCACGTAATGATCGTCGTCATCACCGTCCCGGTGCTCCTTTTTCAGGCGAAACAGGTCCACCTTGGCGGTCATGTGGGTGGCGTCGATGATATGCAGTCGGTCAGAAACCAAACCCTGGCTTCGGGCCTGCTCCACGGTTTGGTTAAACAACCGCTGGAAACCTTCGGCTCCCAAACGCAGGCGGAAGCGGCAGAGGGTGGAGTGATCGGGCGGCAACTCCTCGGCGCTCAGGCCCAGAAAACACTTGAACAGCATGTTCCAGGTGCACTGCTCCTCAATGTCCCGATCCGACAGGTCGTAGAGGAACTGGAGGAAGACCATCTTGAACATGAGCACCGGGTCCCAGGGGTCCCGGCCCCAATCCACGTAGAAGTCCTTGAGGGCCGCTTTGACAAAGGAGAAATCCACGGCCCGGGACAGCTCGTAAAGGAAATGAGGCCGACGTCGGAGCAACTGGTCATAAATGAAGTTACCCCAAAAGGAGCCGTTGGCGCTGCCGGTCTTGCTCATGAAGCCTCCAGGGAAAATATTATTTCCCTGATATTACAATATGTTATGCAGTTTGTCCAGGAAAATCTGAGCAATTTTTAAATACTTTTTACGATGTATTTCGCAACAGTCTCAAAGTAAAAATCCAATTTCCTGCCTTATAGCTCTGCTCTCAAACTAATTTTCTCATCACTTTTCTCCTCCTCCTGAAAAGCTCACCTGCCTTGGCCTTGGGGAAAATGGCTAAAGGATTATTGCCTTGTCAAAGAGATCAAAGAGGCCTCCCACTTCAACATCATGCTTGTGGTAGTTCACAAGCTGTGTAATCTGCCGCTTACAATTGCCGCAGGGGGCCGCAACATACCGGGCTCCTGTGGATATGATCTGTTCAAGCTTCTTCTCGCCCGCTACCTGCATGCGGTACTCATAAAATGAGCTCTCACCCTCCCTCACCCCCTCGCAACTATCCAGTGAGCCCAAACCTCCTCCGCCGCCGCAGCACCAGTTCAAATCCCGGTTTGGGGTCATCTCCCGAAAGTCTTCAACGCATGCCCGCAGTATCTCCCTCGGCTCCTCGATAATACCGGCGCTTCTAGCAAAGTTGCACGGATCATGATAGGTTACGGGCATCAGGTTTCGGCTGGGATCTAGTTTGAGGCCTCCCTTTCGCAATACCTCAGCCGCCAGGATTAAAATGCTCGTGATTTCATAGGGGATCTCCTTCCCCCAGTAGTTTGTCCCGCCAATGTGCTTGGCCACCCGGTAGGCATGCCCGCACTCGCCTATTACAAGCTTTTTCACCTTTAGCTTCATGCAAGCATCATGGAGCAGCTTATTCTTGCGCTTCATGTGCGCATCATCACCGCTGAAGAACCCGAAGTTTGCCGCATCGAAGGCCTCAGAGCTCATCGTCCAGCTGATCCCGGCCACATGGAAAAAAGTCGCACACCCCATCAGGGTCTCGGCGTGGGCCAGAATTTCCGCTGAAGCCGTGGCAAACAAGACATCTGCTCTCTCGTCGATAGGAATCCTTATGCGAACGCCGTGCTCCTCGAGTAGTTCATCTTCGAGAAAGCACATATTGTCCATAAAAACTTGCAGAGGGATTCCCTCGTTATTTCCAAACTGGTCTGAAGTCTTCTGGGTAGCACGCATCTTGGCTGGGGTTAAGCCTAAGGAGTGGAGAATTGTCCTCCCCTTTCGAGTGATCACCGAGTTGTCGATTCCAAACGGGCAGAATTTGGCACAGCGACGACACCCGGAACACTCGTAGAAGTCCCTGAACCATTCATCAAGAGTCTCCTTTTTGAGAGACGCACCAATACTGCCACACAGCAAAGCTGCAAGCTTTTGAAGAACCGAATGATTCATGCTATACAGCCCGCGGATGTGGTCCGATCGGAATGCCGGGTTGTTTCGCCGAAGCGGTTCGCTGCAACTCACGTGACACTGTTTGGCACAGGTACCGCATTTGGCACAGATATCCATATAGAGCTGCAGCACCCTCGGTCCATCTTTGATTGCCCTGACGGCTTCCACCACCTTATTCAATTCAGCCTGATCGATCGGGTATTCCTGTCCGTTCATTTTGCTTTCTCCGGATGAGAAATTGAATGGTGGACCCCATTCCCAACTTCGGTTTCGGTGCAGATCTGTAGTGAATTAATCATTTCTGCCAAAGCAATGACTTGCTGTAAAAGATTCCGGGAATATGCAGAAACTTGCTGAACGGAATGTACATGATGAGGAGCTGCGCCAAAAAAAAGTGCAGCAGAAACCATGGATCGGAGGGAACGGGCGCTGAGCGCAGGTAGAAGAGCGCTTTAAGATACTCCCGAACCGGGTTGAGGTCAAATTGTGAGCCAAAGCGCATGATATCACCGGTTAGGACAATTGCAAGAACCAGAGCAATACTCGCGTAATCCTCGAAACCCGAGATCTCCCGCACGCGGAGCACTGCAAGGCGGCGGAAGAGGAGATAGAGCCCCGTCGCCATAAGTATCACACCGGCACACCCGCCTGCGATAGCTGCCACGGCGTCAATTTCACCTTTTTTATGAGCTAGGGCGTTCCATAAGCGAGGGAAATCGGTGACGATTCTGAGATGCCCCACAAGGACCAAAGCGAGAGTCGCATGAAATATCCAGGTACCGATCCACAAGGATTTGTCACCGTCCAACGGCCCTTTAAAAATTATGACCTCCTTTGCAATTTGGCTCCACTTTTGAGCGCGCCCCGAAGGAATTGGAAAGAGAGGCATTCTCGTTACCGAGGCTCTGTTCCATCTGCCGACCCTGTAGGCAATCCCCAGAATGAACACGATGCATGTGAGATAAGGCAAAAGCCCACCAACTAATTTGTCGACGGACATTGGGATCTCCTCCTCAACAGGTCAACATCCAACGACCCAGACAGCTTTCTCACCTGGTTAGTTCAATATAAATCAATAAATTTAGATTAGTTTATAGCTGCGGCGCCCATTAAACACAAAGCCTCTTCCAGCTTTCCTGCCGCAGCCGTCCCCCTGTCCGAAGGCACCGAGGCGCGGGCGGTCCTCTTCCTTTCAGAGTTGTAGGCAATACTCAGCTTAAATCCCCTTAACTGTAGACTATGCTGAGCGCAGTATAAATACTGTCAGTATGAGTCTGATTATTTTATAGGATTTTCTTCCATCATAATGTCCGTATTGATCCTACTATATGGGAGGTTGTGGCCGTATGCTGCCTCGGGAGGATGCTCCTGGCCTTGCCGTTTATACCCAAACGAAGGCCGCCGGCCAGAGAGCCAGGGACCCCTTTGTGGAGATTATCCAGCAGTGGGGAGGATCAGCCGCCCCCCGCCAGGCAGCGGCAAATCCTCCCTTGCGAAGCAACTCGCCCCGCTTCTCGGTGCCATCCACATCGAAATCGACGACTTTATCAATCAGAAACAAGGGGGTCTCCTCGATCACCTTCGCTACGATGAGCTCCGCAACGCTGCCAGGCAGGATATGGATAAGGGCCCCGTTATCGTAGAGGGTGATTGCCTCCGAGAAGTCCTAAGACGCCTTTGCCTCGAAGCCGAGCTCGATATTTACATCAAGCATAATATTGTTTGTGGGTATTGGCAGGGAGGGTCATTTCTAAACTCCGTTTTCCTTGACGAAGCGCTTGCCGAAGAAGAAGAAAGAGCTCTGAGAGACGCAGATACCCTTAGTGGCCTCTGCCGAGAGTTCATCATCTACCACTACCAATATCTACCTCAGGAGAATGCCGATTTTGTTTATGAACGCCGGGTCCGGGGAACAGTTTTGGGTGGAGCAGAGCAGAGCGGTGCACAGTAGGGTGGAACACATCACCGCGGCCAGATTTTGCCTGTGAAGTTTTAGGAACTGGTACCATAAGCACGGGGGGGTCTGCTATTCCCCTTGGAATGAAAAATCGAAAAAATTCCCGGACGGAACATATTTGACGGGGGGGCGTATGGGACCCGCCTCGGGGTTTGCCTTCCAGGGCAGCGAATCCTACAGGGGTCGTTCTTCAGTTGAAGTTCGAGGATCGTGGACCATTTTCTGATAGGAACGGTCTGCAAACGGTCCGCAATGTGCGGACTGTCTTGGACTAAAAATGGGTGTTTAAGGATGGTTTGGGACATTGCAATTTAGCATGCAATCTGGTTAAAATCCTTGAAAAAGCCGGCATAGCTCAGTGGTAGAGCAGCTGATTCGTAATCAGCAGGTCCGGGGTTCGAATCCCCGTGCCGGCTCCAAGGAAATCAAGGGCTTAGCTGATGATGCTAAGCCCTTTTATTCTATGGGGTAGCATCTGGGGTAGCGAATTTAGGGGTGCTATGGCCTGAAAAAAGAATAGTTTTACTTTTACCGAAAACCGAAAACGGAAAACCGGAACCCCCCCCTACTCCTTCCCCTCCTCTCTTTTCTCCATGCTTGCGGCAATCTTGATGAAGGGCTTGATCAGATCAATGGGGATGGGAAAGAGGGTAGTGGAGTTCTTTTCGGCGGCGATCTCCCGCAAGGTTTGCAGGTAGCGCAGTTGCAGGGAAATGGGCTCGGTGGCTAAAATTTTCGCGGCGTCGGCCATCTTGGCGGCGGACTGAAATTCCCCTTCCGCGTTGATCACTTTGGCCCGCCGCTCCCGCTCCGCCTCAGCCTGCTTGGCGATGGCCCGCTGCATCTCGATGGGCAGGTCGATGGAGCGCACTTCTACCAGGGTCACCTTGATGCCCCAGGGTCCCGTCTGTTTATCCAGGATCTCCGCCAGCTGGGCGTTGACCTTTTCCCGTTCCGCCAGCAGGTCGTCCAGCTCCACCTGGCCGCACACGCTCCTTAAGACGGTCTGCGCCAACAGCTGGGTGGCGGCGTAATAGTCCCGCACCTCGATGATCGCCTTCAGGGGATCGATGACCCGGAAGTAAACCACCGCGTTCACCTTGACCGTGACGTTATCCCGGGTGATGACATCCTGGGAGGGCACCTCATAAGTAACCAGTTGCAGGGTGACCTTGACCAGTCGGTCCACCATGGGGATGAGGATGATCAGGCCCGGGCCTTTGGCGAAATGCAGGGCCCGGCCCAGGCGGAAGATCACCCCTCGTTCGTATTCGTTCAGGATCTTGATGGCACTCATCAAAAAGAAAAACGCCAGCACCAGCAGCACCATTACATAGATCGGCATATCCGTCTCCTTAAGGCTAAATTTTGCGTTATCATCAGTTTTCGTGACAAAGGTATTTGGTGCCGAGATTATGTGGTAGCTTGATTGTCTCTGTCCAAAAATTGGTTTTTCGGACCTCTTTGCTGGGGAAAATCCCCAAAAGTTTCTGTTCTTAAAGCCGAATCCTCTTGTCGGCGCCATGATAGCACAGTTTCCTTGAAAAAAATACTTTTCCCCTGAATTTGGGGCATATTTAACCCTTAGAGCCCGGATACCTCACTGCGGTGGCCCTTAAGAACCCAAGGCCAGCACTGCCCGATTGTGGTGAGCCAATGGAAAAGCTGAGGCTACATGGACATACCACCTCCGGGCATGGAAATGGGCCAGCTGGCAAAAAAATTTGGGTGGAAAAAAAAATGGATTGATAGCCGATCACTTGCCATGGCCAAAACTTATCAGATTTCTTGAAAAGACAGCCCCAGCCCCTGGAAACTGTGATCCAACTGGGACGGGGAGAAACAGGCATCGCCGGGCGAAATTATGCTCAAGCTGGGAGTGCCATCCCGGGTGAGAGGTTTTCGGTTTTCAGTTTAACCTTGAACTTTGAACTTTGAACTCCTAAGAGTGGACCCTGGGCCGGCACGTCGGCGGTGTTGTGGCAAATTATAAGGAATCTGGCAGAGAGAGTAGTAAGCCTGGTGGGTATGCCAAAAATTTGTTGAATGACATATCCTTTTCATCATATAATTAACCCAAACTTTGGATAAGGAGGTGATTCCAGGTGTATCGGCCATTGATTCCCATTAGGATGAAATCCTGAACCTCAGGTGCTCGGAGAGCCTTGGCAAGGCTCTTGATGCCCGTGAAGCCGGAGAAAGGCGGGGCGGATAACCTGGGATCGGAAATTGATATCGGTTAGCTGCAACAGACCGTAATCCCCCCAAAGGAAAAACCTCCCCGAATTTCCACATCCTTTCCGCTTTTCCAGCTTAGTCACCTGAGTTCTTAACCGCCTGAACCCTGCTGCGGATGTCTCCGGGTCTGCGCACGCCGGATTCTGTGGCCGGAACTGGACGAGTTCTTCCGGCCCGCCGCCAACCATCAAAGGAGACCGGATTTATGCCGACCCCATACGACGACATGTGGGAGAAATTGAACCTGGACCTCACGGCCCATGAAGGGCTGCTGGAGGTCCTGGGAAAGTTTTACGGTGACATTTACCTGACCCAAGAAGGCCGCCTCAAGGGCATGGAATACCTGGATTTTGTCCTCTCCGAGGTCCACGGCTTGCGCATCAAGGAGCTCCAGGAGGCCAAGGCCCAGGGGCGCAAGGTTATCGGCACCTTTTGCGTCTTCGTGCCGGAAGAGCTGGTGCTGGCGGTGGACGCCGTCTGCGTGGGCTTGTGCGCCGGGGCCGAGATCGGCAAGGAGGCTGCGGAGAAAATCCTGCCCCGGAACACCTGCGCCTTGATCAAATCCTTTGTAGGTTTTAAGCTATCCCGCCTCTGTCCTTTCATCGAGTCCTGCGACCTGGTGGTGGGGGAGACCACCTGCGACGGCAAGAAAAAAGCTTACGAAATTTTCAACGACTACGCTCCGGTCTACGTCATGGAAATTCCCCAGATGAAGCAGGCCTGCGACCGGGAGTTGTGGAAGGCGGAAGTCCGGCGCTTTAAAGAGAGAATCGAAGAGGTCGCCGGCAAAGAGATCACCGCGGCCAGCCTCAAGGAGGCCATCAAGCTGGTGAACCGGCGGCGGCGGGTGTTGCAACGTCTCAACAAACTCCGGGCCGCGGTCCCCACCCCCATCTCCGGGCGGGACGTGCTGCTCATCAACCAGGTGAGCTTCTATGACGATCCCGTGCGCTTTACCGGCAAGATCGGCGAGCTGTGCGATGAATTGGAAAAGCGGGTTAAGGTCGGGGAAGGCGTGGTGCCCGCCGGGACGCCGCGGCTCATGCTGTCAGGCTGCCCCATGGCGGTGCCCAACTGGAAGCTGCCCTATATCGTGGAATCCTCCGGCGCGGTCATCGTGGGCGAAGAATCCTGCATCGGCACCAGGAACATCCGGGACTTGGTGGACGAATCGGGGAACACCTTAGAGGAGATGCTGGACGCCCTGGTGGATCGCTACATGCGCATAGACTGCGCCTGTTTCACGCCTAACCAGGAGCGGCTTCACAACGTGGTTTCCATGGCGAAGGAACTCGAAGTCAAAGGAGTGATCCATTTTGCCCTGAACTTCTGCCAGCCTTACGCCATCGAGGCCTTCAAGGTGGGCAAAGCCCTGGAAGCGGCGGGCATCCCCATGCTCAGCATCGAAACGGATTACAGCATGGAAGACGTGGAGCAGCTCAAGACCCGGGTGGAAGCCTTCCTGGAGATGGTGCGTTGAGGGGTTTACTGCCATGATTCCTAACAAAGCCCCGGTCATCCCTCTGCACCTCCACCCGGGATTTCAGGAGCGCCACCGGGTGAAGGAACTGAAAACCGCCCTGATGACGGAAACCCTGGCCTACGTCCAGGTGGCCCTGGACAATGCGGCCGGACAAGGCGGCGCCTCGCCCCGAGCGGTGAAAATCCTGGAACGGGCTTGTGCGCTTTTGAACGAAGCCCGGGAGCGACTGGTGCACGAGTTGTAATGGGTGAAGAAACCGTGACGGCGAACCATCCCCTGGTGGCGGGCATCGACATCGGCTCCCGCTCCATTGAACTGGTTCTGCTCCAGGAGGGTGAGGTGGTGCACTGGGACATGCTCCCCACCACCTTCGATCCTTTGGGCCAATGCCGGAGTCTGCTGGACCGGGTCCGGGCCGCCAGGATCGTGGCCACCGGCTATGGCCGGAAACTCCTTGTGGAACACCTGGATCATCCCGAGATCACCGCCATCACGGAGATCCAGGCCTACGCCCTGGGAGCCCGGCGTTTGTTTCCCGGAGTGCGCACCATCCTGGACATCGGCGGCCAGGACACCAAGGTCATTGTCCTCGCCATGGACGGCAAGGTGGCTAAGTTCGAAATGAACGACCGCTGCGCCGCGGGCACCGGGAAGTTCCTCGAGTTCATGGCCGTGTCCCTGCAGGTGCCCCTGGAGAAATTCGGCGACTTTGCCCTGGAAGCGGACCGGCGCATTCAGATCAGCAGTATGTGCACGGTATTTGCGGAGAGCGAGGCCACTAGCCTCATGGCCCGGGGCGAAAGTACGGCCAATATCGCTATGGGGCTGCACCTGGCCATCGTTTCCCGCACGGTAGCCATGCTGCGCCGGGTAGGGGAGACACCGCCGGTGCTTTTTGCCGGCGGGGTGGCCCATAACCCTTGCATCAAATCTCTTTTGGAAGAAAGCCTGGGAGCACCCGTCCTGGTTCCGGGCCACCCCGACCTGGTGGGTGCCCTGGGCGCGGCCCTTTATGGACAAAAACTGGGTGCCAATGATTGAGGATTGCCTTTTGGGGATAAAGGCCGCGGCCCCGGTGAGACCTGGCCGTCTGCACCACCTGACTCTTCCTGAAAAAGCCGTTTTAGAACAACCCCTGATCCTGAAAACCGTGATCCAACCGGGACGGGGAGAAACAGGCATCGCCGGGCGAAATTATGCTCAAGCTGGGAGTGCCAGGCTCGGCTGAGAGGTTTTCGGTTTTCAGTTTAACCTTGAACCTTGAACCTTGAACTTTGAACTTTGAACCTTGAACTCCCAAGAGTGGAGCCGGAGAAATTGTCAGAAAGGATGGGAGGCGGGACGCCTGCCCCCCTTTATGAGTTTCCGAAGGTAAATCCTTTTTCGTGGCACAGCCTCAGGCAGGCATCCACCACCTCGCCATCATAGAGCACGCCTCGATCCTTGGAAATTTCTTCCAGGGCGGCGCTCAATTCCAGGGCTGGCCGGTAAGGCCGCTGGGAGCCCATGGCTTCCACCACCTCGGCCACCTCCAGGATCCTGGCCTCCAAGATAATCATGGGTTCCTTAAGCCCCAGGGGATACCCCGAACCGTTAACCCTTTCATGGTGCTGGAAGACCATTTCGGAGAGGGGCCTGGGAAATTGGACGGTATTCAAGATCTCAAAAAATGCCTGACAATGAACCTTAATCAGGCTCATTTCGATGGCGGTCAGCGCTCCCGGTTTGGTCAGACTGTCGGCGGGAACCCCCATCTTGCCGATATCGTGAACGAAGGCGGCCAGGCGCAGGACCTCGATTCGTTCTTCCGGGAGCCCCATTTCCCTGGCGATGGCGCAGGCCAGGTCGCCGACGCGATTCTGGCGCCCGGCGGTATATGGATCTTTCTGTTCCAGGATGGAGGCCAGGGCCCCCACCGTGTTCTCGATGAGGTTTTTGAGCCTGGCCAGGCTATGTTGAAGTTGGCGCAGAATGTCCTTTTCTTTCTGAATCCGCCAAATCTTAGCCCTCAATTCCCCCAGGGGGAAGGGCTTGGCAATGAAGTCGCTGGCCCCGGCATTAATGATGTCATGGTAGGAATATTCCAGGGCATAACCGGTCATGATAATGAAGGGTACCTGGGGATAAGTCTGGTGAGCCTCTTGCATCAACTCCACCCCCATCCATGCCTTCCATTTTAATGTCGCTGACCACCAGATCGATCCGCTCCTGAGCCAGGACTTCCATGGCCTCGGGTCCATTGGCGGCGCCCTTGCTGGCACAGCGGATTAGCTCCAGATAGTTCAGGAGAACCCTGCGGCACTGGTCATCGTCATCGACAACCAGGACGGACGGCGGGATATCCGGGTAGGGGGCGGCGCCATCCGGGCGGCTGGGGGTATAAAACAACTCCATTCCAGGGTTCGGGGACGATAATCCTTCGACCGAGTCTCGCATCCGTGTCTCCTTCGGTTGGCGGGCGGTGAGCTGCCGCCCGCGGTAATCGCGTAGTGTTTCAGGAAAACCTTCAAAAAAGAAATCGCTTTTATCCCCTCCCCCTTGAGGGGGAAGGGTCGGGGCGGGGGTGATTATTTTTTTGCTATCCTAAAACGTTATCACCCTCCCCCCAACCCCCTCCCCTCTCAGGGAGGGGGAGTTTTTAGGGCCAAGATTTATTAAACAAATTCCCGAAACGCGATACTAGCGGCGGCAAAGGCTTTGCCAGGTATTAATCCAAGGATCATGCCAAGGTGGGCCAGGAAAATATATCCTGAAATTACCGATGGTTAGCCAATAAGGGACATGAGCCGGAACCGCGGCCAGGATTGGGGATTAGCGAGATTCTCTTGGGAAATGAAAAAAATTCTTGGAGGATAAGAATAGCCGGGCACGTCCGCGGCGGCCGGCGAAGGCTGACCCGACCGGTCCCCGGCAAAGCCCCCGAGGCAGTGCGCCCTCCTGGCCCGGCCGGCACGTAAAGTAATAGTGGATATATAGCGAAGCTGTCGAAAAACCCTTTTGGAAGTTGTTGTAATCTGCTCTTCGGAAATTTTTGGTCGAGCCTCTTGGTGGTCTTCTGATTCCTTGCCTACACAGGAGAGGTCTTGTTAATCTCCACCCTAAATCTCACCTCGCTTCAGGGTTACGCTTAGGCCAGGCCATAATTCATGATCTTTTCTATGTTATGGACGAGGCAGAACATCAGCCATTGGATGTTCACTTTGGCTTTCCCTCTTAGGGTGAAGCGGTCCAATCGCTTGTTAATTCGAATATTGGCAAAGACGGGCTCGGCGATGCCCAGGCGTTGAGGGTAGATTCGGCGTCCCTGTTCGGTTTCGATTTTCTCCACCATCTGTTTTGAGAGATTAATTCCTTCGGTGCCGATAGGGACTGCTAAATGCTTGCGTTTGGCTTCGGTCCCATAGAGACACCGGGCTCGTAGCGGGCACCCCTGGCAATCTGTTTCAGCTGCAACATATTTCCGGTAAAGGTTACCGTGGTCGAGACATCTTTTGGCCTTCAGCTTTAAAACTTCTCCATAAGGGCAGCTATATTGATCCAAGGTCTCATCATAATAAAAGTCTTTTAAAGTAAATCTCCCGGATCGGCGTCGTTTTTGGGTGTCAAACCTCCGGTCCCGGTTCCGGAAATTTCTATCGGGGATATAGGCATCCAGCTTCAACTCCCGGCACTTCCTTAAATTGACCAAAGTATGATAATTGCTGTCAGCGGTGAAAATCTTCCCGGTGAGGCACTCCGCCCCGTAGCCAAGGCTCTGTAAGTTTGCCAGCGTACCCTCAAGCATGGGTGGGACATGGCCATGGTCTTGGCCATGTCCGAAGGCCTCACCATGAACAATCACCTGGTGTTTGGCATCAATCAGGGCCTGGCTGTTATATCCCTGGACGGCACCATGGGAAGTCATCATGGTGGCCGAGTCATTGTCCGTAATATTACTCTGTTTTTCTCTGCCAGCGGCACCCAGCTTGGGCTGGTTCTCGGCCAGCCAGCTCTCAATCAGCTCTGCCTTCTTTTGTAATCTTTCCACCTGCTGCTGCCGGCTCTTGCCTGAACCTTTTGGCTCGGAAACGTTTTCTTCTCTTTGGTCTGCGTACATTTGCTCTTCCAGCAACTGCGCCACCTTAGCCTCGATCTTTTGCTTTTTCTTATGTAGTTCAGGAAAAGTGCCACTCCACTCTTTGGAGGCGTTGGAAGGCAGTTTGCAGCCGTCCAAGGCAAACATAGTTCCGCCCAGCAGGTTCATCTCCTCACAGACCAGCAGCACATCTCTAAAAAGGGGCAGGATCTCATCCTTCATGGAAGAAACAAAGGCCGCAATGGTGCTGTGATCAGGATGCTGGCCACAGGCTAACGCCATGAAAACTACATTCTCGTGGCAAGCTTGTTCGATCTTCCGTGAAGAAATCAGCCCCCGGGAATAGGCCAGCAACACTACTTTTAAGAGGACCTTGGGATCATATGCGGCCCTGCCGGTCTCATCATTGCGGTATTTGCATTCAAAAACAGACATATCCAACCGCTTTTCCACCAGGGTATGAATGGCGAACTCCAAGGTGCCAGGCATCGACTGGTCTTCCAGAGAAACCGGTAAGAGAACTCTTTGCCGATAGTCGTAGGTTTTAAATCTGGCCATGGCTTATCCGCCCCAAAAAAGTTATTGGTCAAGGATAGCATAAAACAACTATTTAATAAATATTATAATGGGTTATAAATGATTTTGGGTGAACCGATGAAGACAAAAATCAGGAAGGAAATATTCGAAGGGGTTAGCTTTTTCGACAGCCTCAGCAGATATATTATCTCACTTTTGGTTTTTTCAGCCTTCCAGATTCAATCATTGTAGATATGGCACGATAAACTATGCCAGGAGGTATCTTTAACCTTTCAGCAATTATATGGTGTACGCCTATTTGCCAAAATTTCTTTGGCATTGCATCAAATACATCATTTAAAATTTTATCATCTTTAATAGGTCTAGAACCTTTATCCCATAGTATATCGTCATATTCATAAAGCCATTGAGCAAGAGTGGTTGTTGCTTGTTTATCTAGTCGCTCTATGATTCCTAAATCTTTCAGGCCTTCAACCAATGCACTTCTAATATCAACGCGGGTGATAGAAGCGCCTGAGCTAACTATTCTTTTACGTGCTATATCGTAGGTTATCGTTTTATCTCCTTTTAAATCAATATCTAATACTCCAAATATCTTTTTTTTGCCAAAAATACGTCCAATTCTTTTTAATACCATCGTTATGCCATTAACAGTTACCCGATTTCCACCATAATTTTTTAACCATTTTATATAGTCTTTAGCTAAAAGGGTATTAGGATTTATTTCATCGCGGAAACTTAACCCACCAGATTTATTACGAAATAAAAAAAGGATCACCCGGCCAGAAATACGTTCACTCCATCGACCAACATCAATTAAAATTGGCTCAATGCCCATTAGACTAAGGTTCTCCACAGCAGAATCCTTGAGGCTAATAAATGTTGAAGGCATTAGAGTAAAATTATTATTCAAAAGATTAATATTCAAAGGGACTTGCGGACGTGGGACGGTATCTCGGATATAATTTGCTGCGTGGCTTAAGAAAGATTGTGCGGCCAGCAAGGACCGTTCTATAAGACGCACTCTAATAGTTGTACCTTGCCATCCTTCAATACTCTCTGTAACGAAAGCAAGACCAAATTTACCTTCAATTCGAAGATTACGAAAGGTTGTGTCGCCGCGTAGAGAGAAGTTATTTTTAGTAGAAACTTCTAGGATGTCCCCCATCATGAATACTGATAGTATGCCTATACCAAATCTTGATATCGGGGAAAAACTTGCACCCATTTCTCTTATAATGCGTTCAAATTCCGGTGTATTGTAATAACTTCTCCCAATCCTAAAAAAAAAGTTAGAAAGAACAAATTCATCCATTCCAATACCGTTATCCTTTACTTCAATCCAAGCCCTATCATTTGAATCGATTGTGGACTGTATCTCAATTAGTGGCTCATAAGAGGGGTTACGATCAATAAGTTTTCTTACCATACAAGCATCGCATGAATTCTGTATTAATTCTCGTAATGCTACTACTTTTGAGGAATAAAGACCTTCACCCATGAGAATTGTTGATATCGATGATTCATCAAGTATAAATGCTAACTCCTTATATACATAACCCAATGATCGAATTTGTGACCTGACGCTTAATGGAAGCTCAATCTGATAAATTTCGACTACCTCAGGTGGGTTCTTGCGTAATACTGAAAGGGTGTCACGAATTTCTCGTTCGATTACTTTGCAAAAAGTTTTTATTGAGTGTTCAATGGCTGGATGTGTGGAGTCTGCCGAAATGATTAATTCATCTTGTTTTAAATCTATGGCATGAACTGCCATATGTTTATTCCACTCTAGAATTGAAACCTCACTACCTGGTAAGTCACTATCGCCAATCCCAAGCGATTCAAATAAAACCCTGGGTGTTCTTTCGCGATCAAAATCCAATACATCTACTAGGCGTAAAATAGCACCACAGAACTGTGCATTAAGCCGAAGACCACCAATAGGGAAATCTCTAGGAAACCTCTCTGTATAGGCATCAGTGGTTTGTAAAAGAACGCCAGCATCTAAATTATGGCTAACGCAGATATCAATGAGTTCGTTTTCGAAAGAGACTCCATTCGTTTCTAAAAGATCACTTCGACCCGATCCCTCCCTAAGTTGGTGAATAAGTTCAAGATAGCGTTGAGGAGTTGCATGTCGTGGGCGGAGATATGCTGTGAGAGCAGCCTCCTGAAGCTGGAATAACCTCGCCTCTATTAAATATTTTTCATTATCTATTGTTTGTTGATATTTTAGTCTTGTCGCGTCAATTTCATCCCCAAGTTGAGGCCATATTCTTATGGTCTCTTCAAATTCCACAGAAGAGAGAATTCGCTTACGTTCATGGGAGGTTAAGCACATCCCTAGATCATGAAGATAGCAAGACATTATGATGATCGAAAGCTCAAGGGCCGACAAAGATGCAAGTGTTTTTGGTGAAATGATTGAACCTGCAAGATGTACAAGTTTTTTTGAATGGCCAGGGTTATGCAGGGTGTAATGGTGAAAGGGACCAGCGAGAATTAGATCTAACATTGGCGAAGCCGTAGAAATAAACTTCTCAACGCGCTCTGCGAGTCCATCTCCAGGTGTACTTTTGGTTAGAAGATTGCGATAAATTATAGTATCGGTGATATCAGAAGGAGGACTAGGAATAAGGGCCATAAGTGATTATCCTTTTATTTCTTATGGTTAATTATGTTTTTAATCTTTATAACGCCATATAGCACTAATCTCTTTAAAATTCAATATATTTTGCCATTATCAACAATTAAAGCCGGGCCTACCATGGACATATTAATCTAAGGTCTTTCCGCGATCGATGGCCTCATGGGTGATCCTGGCCAGGTCCTCCAGTTCCGCGGGGGAGATGCTCAGGGGCGGCATCAGGACGATGACGTCCCACAGTGGCCGCAGGATAACCCCCAGGTGGCCGCCACTGCGTCGGCCGAAGCGCGGCCGAACCACAACTCCGCCAGTTCCGCCACGGTGGTGGAGTGGTTCTCCTGGGCCAGCAGCTCCCACAATTCTTGCAGATTGATGGCGCCTTTCAGGGCTTCCCGTTCCCGGGCGGTGTCCTCCAGGCGCTTGAGCAATTCCTGCCGACTCATGCGGTCCAGGGCCAGGGCGGGTCCGGCATGCAGGAGGCGCTTGGGAGGCAGGGTGAACTCCCGGCTGTCCTGGGCCAGGACACGGAGTCGCTCCCCCTTGAGCTCCAGCACGACGCCGCAAAGGATACGCTTTTCCTCAAAAAATTCTACAATGCTGCCAGGTTCCATGTGGGGCAAAAATTACCAGAATCCCCGGAAATGTCAATGAGGATGGTTCTTTGTTTCCTGTTTCCTGTTTTCTGTTTTAGCGCTATTGTATCTTTGAGTGGTCAGTTTTCTGATTGAACCTTTTTGGTTTTCACAGAAAACCGACCACCGAAAACAAAAGAACATGCGTCTAGCCATTATTGCCGATATCCACAGTAACCTGGAGGCCCTGGTGAGCGTCCTGGAACGGATCCGCCAGGATGGGGTGGAGTCCGTCTTGAACCTGGGAGACCTGGTGGGCTATAACGCCAGCCCCAATGAATGTCTGGCCATGCTTCGCAGCCGAGCGGACATCAAAAACCTGGCGGGCAACCACGACTTGGCTTTACTTTCGCCGGAGCGGGCCCAGGCCTTCAACATCATCGCCTATCAGGCCCTGATGTGGTGCCGGGAGCAGGTGCCCCGGGAAGAACTGGAATTTCTCCAGGGCCTGCCCTTAACCCTGGAGACCCAGGGCTTCTGGGCCTGCCACGGCACCCCTACCAGCCCGGACACTTATATCGCCTACCACTTCCAGGGCAAAAGGGTTTTGCGGGACCTGAGCCAAGGGTCCGGCGTCCGGGTCTGCTTCTTCGGCCACACCCACCGCCGGGCCTTGTGGTATCGGGATATCCGGGGGAAAGTGGCCCTGCAAGAAATTACCGCCCCCAAATTGGACCTATCCCGGGAGGGCCACTATCTCATCAATCCCGGCAGCGTCGGGCAACCCCGGGACGGCAACCCGGAGGCCGCCTATGCCATCTTCGACGATGAGGAGTTCTCCATTCATTTCAAGTCGGTGCCTTATGATATTGCCGGGGCCCAGCGGCGCATCCTGGCGGCCCAACTGCCGCCCTACCTGGCGGAGCGCCTGGCGCTGGGAAAGTGAGTCGTAAGCAGTGAGCAGTAAATTTCCGTAAAATTATGAAAATGCCTTTTATACCACTTCGCAATCAATTGGTGGCACAGCTTTCCAGCCTGTGCCGGCGCAGGCTAAAGCCTGCGGCTACAATAATTAGGAAACTGACTACTGACTAATGGCTACTGACAACTGACAACTGAAAGGGGAAAAGATGGCGCCTTACCAGAAGGTGGGAGTGTTGAAGGACGGCACCCGGGTGACTCTGCGCCCCATGGTGCAGGAGGACCGGGACGGGCTGCTGGATTTTTTCCGGCGCCTGGATGAGAAAGATAAACTGTTCCTGCGCAGTGATGTCAGGGACCAATCGGTCATCGACCACTGGGTGAGCAACATCGACTATCAGAAGGTCTTTCCCCTCCTTGCCGAAGTGGACGGCCGCATCGTCGGGGACGCCACCCTGCACATGCGCAAGGTGGGCTGGAAGCGCCACCTGGGCAACGTCCGGGTGGTGGTCTCCAAGGACTTCCAGGGCCGGGGCCTGGGCACCCTGCTAATCAACGAGCTCGTGGAGCTGGCCGAGGAATTCGGCCTGGAGAAGCTGATTGCGGAGATCCACCTGCAAGCCCAGGCAGCCCTCAAGGTCTTTAAACATGCCGGCTTTACCACCAAGGCGGTGTTCGAAGACCTGGTCAAGGACCTCGAGGGCAAGAATAGCGACCTAGTGGTGATGGTCTGCGACGTCCAGGCGAGGGAACGCCGCTAGCGTGGTGATTCCGGCACAGGGTCGCCCCTTCGATTACTTCCCGGAAGGATTTTGGCCCCCTGAGGCCATCATGGGTTTCGCCCGGGCCCCGTCCAGGCTGAAGCTCACCGAGGCCAGACGCTCCAGCCCGGGGCCGGGCCGGGCAGCAACTGCGAGATCAGCACGCCGGCGGCCGCGTGGGTTACTGGATCCATGGTCACCTGCCGGTCTGGGTGCCGTAGTGAGGGAAGTGGCGCAGCAGGTCCGCCTTCAGGGCCCGGGCGTGGGGGTAGCGTTCTTCCACATTTTTCTTGAGGCATTTCAAGATAATCGCCTCCAGCGGGGCGGGAATCTCCGGGTTCAGTTCCCGGGGCGGCTCGGGTTCCTGTTCCAAAATCAGGTCGATGAGCAATTTTTCCACCTCGCTGTAAAAGGGCAGTTCACCGGTGTACAACAGGTACATGAGCACCCCGATGGCCCAAATGTCGCTGCGCCGCTCGCTCTTACCCATGATCTGCTCCGGGGCCATGAAGGGACGGGAACCCACCATGGTGGCGCTGATGTCCTTTTCCCCCAAGATCTTGGCGGCCCCGAAATCCAGAAGTTTTAGAGCGCCGTCCGGCTGGATGATGATGTTGTTAGGCTTGATGTCCCGGTGCATGACCCGGTGGCGGTGGGCGTGGGAGACCACGTCGATGAGCTGCAAAATGATCCGCTCCACCAACGGCCGGGGCAGTTCTGCCCCCAGCATGTCCCCCAGGGTCTGGCCTTCCACATATTCCTGGATCAGGACCAGCTTGCCGTCATCCTCCAGCAGGTCCACCAGCTTCGCCACCCCGGGGTGGGGGGCCAGCCTGGTGCAGATGGCCGCTTCCTTGCGGAACTTGACGTTGGCGGCCTTCAGAAAGGGGATCTTGGCCACGTAGCGTTGCTGGGCCCCCAGGGCTTCGGTGTCCAGCACCAGCCAGACCTCGCCGAAACTTCCCTGTCCCAGTTTTTCGATCTTTTCGTACCTGCCCCCCAGCAGGGGGGTCAACTTGAGCAGGGCCAGGTAGTCCCGGGCGCTGGGCACCAGATGTGCCACCAGCCCCTGGATGGCCTGGCGCCAGGGGGAGGGGGAGCCCACCGGCCGCACCTGGAAACTCCTGACCTCAGGGGAGACGGGCAGGGTCAGATCGTTCAACAAGACCGTCATGGGCTGCGCCGGCGCGGTTAGTCAGGCGCACCTTGACGTGGCTGGCGTCCTGGGTCCGGGACAGAACCTGATGGAAGCGCTCCCGGTCCTCCGGCCCATAAAGCAGCTCCTCCACGGTCACGGGGCTCTCGCCGCGGTTGGCGGGGTAGCCCAGAAAGCGCCGCAGGGCCGGATTGAGCTGGCAGCCCTCTCCAGAGCGCTGGCAGAAGAACAGGGGATGGCTGGTCTCCCGGAAGAGCCGGGAAAATTCTTGGGGAGAATCCAGGAGGAGTTGCCGGTCTTGCCGGAGCCGCAGCACCACTCCGATGCGAGCCAGCACTTCCTCGGGTTTAAAGGGCGCCGTCAGGAACTCGTCGGCCCCGGCCTCCAAGGCCCAGGCCGCCGCGGTCTCGGAAAACTGGGGCAGGGCCACGATTAAGGGCACCTCCTGGGCGGCCTCATCTTTCTTGAACTGGTGGATAAGAGTGTGAATCCGGGGCAGGTCGTCCAGGAGAATCAGAAGAGCGGGGAGGCGGTCCCGGGTCTGAGCCGGGAGTTCTTCGGGCAGACAGCGGCGCACCGTGTAACCATGACTTATCAGGATCTCCGCCAATTTCTGACGGGTCTTGTTTGCCGACCCGGCGACGAGAATCTCTAGGGCCACCCGGAACCTCTTCAGGGATAATTTGCTAGGCAATCTAATGACCTGCCCCCAGTAGTTGTACCAAGTTTTAAGTTAGGATGGGGGTTAAGTCAAGCCAGAGATGGTTTGCCAAAGAGAAAGCGAAAACTTGGGATACAAAAGTTTCTAGAACTTGCCATTATCTGCAATAAAAGCCAGCCCCGCCCTAAGGGCATATCAATCTAAGGTCGTTCCCCGGTCGATGGCCTCATAGGTGATCCTGGCCAGGTCCTCCAGTTCCGCGGGGGAGATGCTCAGGGGCGGCATCAGGACGATGACGTCCCCCAGTGGCCGCAGGATAACCCCCAGGCGGCGCGCCGCCAGGATTACCCGATGGCCGGCTCGATGGGCAGGCGGCCAGGGTTCCCGGGAGCCCCGGTCCCGCACCAGTTCGATCCCCACCATCAGGCCCCGCTGGCGGATATCGCCCACGTGGGGGTGGCCGGCCATCCCCGCCAGGAGCCGGGTGAGGAGCTCAATCTTCGGAATTAAGGCCTCAATCAGCCGCTCCTTTTCGAAGATATCCAGGCTGGCCAGCGCCACCGCCGCGGCCAGGGGGTTGCCGGTATAGGTGTGGCCGTGGAAAAAGGTTTTGAATTCCTGATATTCCCCCAGAAAGGCTTGATAAATCTCATCGCTGGCCAGGGTGGCGGCCAGGGGCAGGTAGCCCCCGGTAATGCCCTTGGCCAGGCACATGAGGTCCGGACTCACCTGCTCGTGCTGGCAGGCGAACATCCTGCCGGTGCGGCCGAAGCCCACCGCCACTTCGTCGGCGATCAGGAGCACCCGGTGGCGCCGGGTCACCTCCCGCAGCCTGGCCAGGTAACCCGGGGGTTGCGGGATCATGCCCGCCGCCCCCTGCATTACCGGCTCCAGGATGACCGCGGCCAGCTCCCGGTGATGCCTGGCCACCTGGGCTTCCAGGGCCTCCAGGCACTGCTCCCGGCAGTCCTCCCGGTGGCGGCAGCGGTAGCAGTAAGGGGCAGGGGCCTCCAGGGTGTCGAACAGCAGGGGGTGGTAGATTTCGTGGAACAGCGGGATGCCCCCCACCGCCACTGCTCCCAGGGTGTCGCCGTGGTAGCCGTTGCTCAACTTCAAGAACCGCCGCTTCTCCCGGTTCCCCCGGTTTTGCCAGTACTGGAAAGCCAGCTTCAGGGCCACCTCCACCGCGGTGGAGCCGTCGTCGGAGAAAAAGACCCTGGTGAGGCCGGCCGGAGTTAAGTGAGCTAGGCGCCGGGCCAGGAGGATGGCCGGGGGATGGGCCAGCCCCAGGAGGGTGCTGTGGGCCACCTGGTCCAGTTGCCTGCTCAAGGCCTGGTCCAACTCCGGGCGCCGGTGGCCGTGGAGGTTGGCCCAGAGGGAGGAAACCCCATCCAGGTAGCGGTTGCCTTCCTGATCGAAGAGATAGCTGCCTTCTCCCCGGGTGATGATCAGGAGTTCTTCCTCCCGGAAGCCCTTCATTTGGGTGAAGGGATGCCAGAGGTGTTCCCGGTCCCAGCGCACCAGGGTGTCGCGGTCGCAAGTCATAGTGAGCTGCTCCGGAAAAGGCAAAAGTAAAAAGTAAAAATCGGTTTCTCCGCGCGCTCTGCGCCTCTGCGGTGAAAAATAAAGTCGGGATTCACCGCAGAGACGCGGAGGACGCGGAGTATAAAGGCAAAACTTTTACCTTTTACCTTTTAACTTGCCTTGTTCGCCGCCCTCCGCCACCGCGGCGCCGTACTGCTGGCGCAGGAAGTCCCGATATGCCCGGGAGCGCACCCGCTCCAGCCAGCCTGCCTGGGCCAGGTACCAGCTCACCGTATCCCGGAGACCCTGCTCCAGGGTGACCCGGGGGCGCCAGCCCAATTGGGCCTCGATTTTCCCGGTGTCCAGGGCATAGCGCCAATCATGGCCGGGGCGATCCGCGACCAAGGTGATCAGGCGTTCCAGGTCCCCCAGCTCCGGGCGCAACTCAGAGAGCATCCGCAGCAGCAGGCGCACCAGCTCCAGGTTGGGCCTCTCCTGGCCCCCGGCGATATTGTAAGTTTCCCCCGGGGCGCCCTGCTCCAACACCAGCAGCAGGGCCCGGCAATGGTCCTCCACGAAGAGCCAGTCCCGGATGTTGTCCCCCCGGCCGTAGATGGGGATGGGCTTCCCCTCCAGGGCCTGGCTCAGGCAAATAGGAATGAGCTTCTCCGGAAACTGGTAGGGGCCGTAATTATTGGTGCAATTGGTGATGAGCACCGGCAGTCCGTAGGTGTGGAAGTAGGAGCGGGCCAGGAAATCGGCCCCCGCCTTGGAGGCCGCATACGGACTGCGGGGGGCATAGGCGGAGGCTTCGGTCGCCGGCGGCTCATGTGGGCCCAGGGAGCCGTAAACCTCATCGGTGCTGATTTGCAAAAACCGGGGTCCGGACTCGGCCGCCGGCCCTTGCCAATGCTTCCGGGCCGCGTCCAACAGGTTGCAGGTCCCGAGGACATTGGTGCGCACGAAGACCCCGGGGTCCAGAATGGAGCGGTCCACGTGGGTTTCTGCGGCGAAATGCACCACCCGGGTGATGGGGTGCCGGGCGAACAGCCCGGCCACCAGGCCCTGGTCGGCCACGTCCCCTTTAACAAAAGTGAGGTGCGGGTCCCCCGCAAGGGCAGCCAGGTTCTCCAGATTGCCGGCGTAAGTCAGGAGATCCAGGTTGATGAGGCGCCAGTCCGGGCGGTGCTTCCGGAGAAAATGGATGAAATTGGCGCCGATGAATCCCGCCCCGCCGGTTACCAGAACCACGCTCATAGCTGCTCCCCGAAGATCTCCCAGAACTCTCGAAAGGCCGTCTGCCAGTGGGGCATCTGGTCCAGGCCCTGGAGCTTAAGGAGGCGGTTGGCCAGGACTGAATTGGCCGGGCGTCGGGCCGGGAGAGGATATTCGGCAGTGCTGCAGGGAGCCACAGCCACCCGGAGGCCAGCGGTCTTGAAAATCAGGCGGGCAAACTCGTACCAGTTGGTCTCTCCCTGGCAGGTGGCGTGATAAGTGCCGAAGGCCTCGGTTTGAACCAGGGCCAGGAGTTGCGGCGCCAGGGCCAGGGTGCTGGTGGGGCTGCCCCGCTGGTCATTCACTACTCTTAACTCCTGTCCCGGCGGCAAACTCCTGCCTTTCCCCAGGATGGCGGTGACGAAGTTGGGGCCCGGCAGGCCGTAAAGCCAGGCGGTGCGAACGATGAAATGATCGGGGCACTGCTGCCGCACCAGTTCCTCCCCCAGGAGCTTGCTCCGGCCATAGATCGACAGGGGGCCGGGTGCGTCCCATTCCAGGTAGGGGCGGTCCTTGGCCCCGTCAAAGACATAGTCGCTGGAGAGGTGAATCAATTTGCACCCCAGTTGCCGGCAGGCCACCGCCAGGTTGCGCGGCCCCAGGCCGTTGACCTTCAAGGCCAGGTCGGCATCCTGCTCCAGGTCGTCCACCCGGGTGGCCGCGGCGGCGTTCACCACCACTTCCGGCCGGTGCCGGGCCAACTGCTGCCGGATCGCCCGGGGATCGGTGATATCCATCCGCTTCAAATCGGCGCCCACCGCCTCCCAGTTCCTGGCGGCCGCCTCCCGGAGCAATGCCTGTCCCAACTGGCGGGCCGCGCCGGCGATCAATAATTTCATAAAACAGGTCTTCGGCTTGCTGATTTCGGTTTTCGGAATTTTCGTAAAGGCATACCAGCCCCGCAGGTTTACTCACTCCAGGCGGAAAGGTGAGTCGGGGGCGTCCTCAAAGCGGATCTCATCCACCGGCTCCCGGCGGCCCGATCCCCGGTAGAGGCGGTTGGCGAAGTTGCACACCAGGCCCGGCCGATCGCTGAGATTCCGATAGCCGTGCACCACCCCCGGTGGAATGATGAGGAGGCCCGGGCAATTCTCCCCCAGGACGAATTCCTGGCGCAAGCCGAAAGCAGGGCTCTCGGGCCGCTGGTCCCACAGGGTGACCCGAAACTCCCCCGGACCGGGGAAACAGAAGAGGTCGGTTTGCCGGTGGTGGGCATGGGGGCCCCGTCCCACCCCGGGATGGGTCACGGAGATATAGGCCATCATCGGGAGATACTCCGGAGAGAGCTCATCCTGGCGAAAGATTTCCGCCAGCCAGCCCCGCTGATCCTGGTGAATCTGCAGCGGCCGGCAGACCACCCCGGGGATCAGGGACTCGAATCCTTTTACGTCGTCGTTATTCACCGGCGACCTTTAGCAGCTCCCTGAGCTTTTTTTTAAAGCCATCGACCCGGGGCAGAAAATGATCCGGAAGGGAGTTCTTCCGTACTCCATTTGCCTAAATATACAGCCACTGTTAACTTTTTGAAACTTTTTTAGATATTCTGCATCTTAATCTATCAGCAGACCACGATTTTGGTTCAACTGCGGAACATGGTTCTGAAGGACTATTCCGAAAAATAGCGGGGGAGAGCCGCGCCCTTTGCCCCGCCTGACGATCGCAGGCGGCTAGAGGCCCTGGATAAAATTGAAAATGGCCACGATCAGGGGATTGAGGTAGGGGCCGACGATGCCGTGGGAACTGAGGCGCTCCAGCAGCGCCAGGGCCAGGATGAGGAAGGGTCCGGCTTGCCAAAAGGTGCGCCGGAGGGTGGCATATCCAGGCGGGATCAATTCGTGCACCAGGACCCCGGCGGCCAGCGGCGGCAGGAGAATCAGGTTGTAGACGGCCGTGGTGACATTGACCCCGATGACCATCAAGAAGACCCTCGGGTTCCATTCGAAGGAGTTCATGATGGTCACGATGCTGCCGGCGATGCCGGCCAGGAGCAGGTTGGCCAGGGGCCCGGCGGAGCGGCTGAGCACCGTGTAGGCCCGGGGATGTTTGAATTTCCCGGGATCGAGGTCAATCGTGCGGGGCCAGCCGAACCCCCCCACCAGGTAACAGATGGTCCCCACAATGCTCAGGTGCAAAAAGGCGTTGAAATGGAAGCGGTCCTTGGGTTTGACCCGGGCGTCGCCCAGGAAGGTGGCGGCAAAGGCCTGGGCCTCGGCGTTAATGTTGACGGCCAGCAATACCGAAACGCAAAAAGACGCCACCGCATCCACTGCAAGGTGCTGGGGATCGATGAGGAAAGGCACAGGCCAGCTACCGGAGGTCATGCTCGCTATCCCTGAAAGGTCAAAAAGATAGAGAAGGCAGGGACTCACCCTGCCTTCTCAGTTTCCCAGATTAATGGCTAAAAGCTAACCCCTGGGCGGGGCGCATTAACCTGGATGGTTATCTTTCGTGCTCCAGCAGCGGCCGCTTGGTGAATCGGGCGATGATCACCGCCACGATCAGTACGCAGGCCGAAAGATAGAAAGCATAGTTCAGGGAGCCGGTCCAGTCTTTAATGGAACCGCCCAGCCGGGCCATGAAGAAACCGCCGCCCCAGCCGAGGAACACCAGGCCGTAGTTCATCCCCAGGTTCTTGGGCCCAAAGAAATCCGCGGTGAACGAGGGCATCAGGGACAGCCCGCCGCCATATTGCCAGAAGGCGATGCCCACGGCCACAAATAGGAAGAAGACGCTCTTGGCCCCCATGATGGAAGGCATCAAAAAGAGGCAGAGGGCCGAGATGATGCAGTTAATGGTGTAGGCGTTGGTCCGGCCGATCTTATCGGAGTAAAGGCCCGTGCCCACCCGGCCGCAGGCGTTAATCAGACCGCCGTAGGAGGCCAGGATCCAGGCATTGAGAGCGAAGAAGGGAATCGCCTTGGCCGTGGTGGCCAGGAGGCCGGCGGCGTTGGCGATGACCAATAGGCCAGACTGGGTGGACCCGATGAACATCAAGACCAGGGCATAAAACTGCCCGGTCTTCACTATTTCGCTCGGAGCCCAATCCACCAAGGTGCCCGCGGCCTTGGCCGGGGCCGCCCCGGCTTTAACGACTAACCCCGGCGGCACATAGCCGGGTTCCGGCCAGGATAGGAGGCTGCCGGCGATGATGGTGACTACGCCAAACAGGATTCCCAAGGTCACGAAGCTGATAGTGATGCCGCCAGTAGCCAATAGATAAGCGGCCAGGGGTGCAATATACAAAGCGGCGGCGCCGTAGCCGCCCACCACTATGCCGGCGATGAGGCCGCGCTTATGGGGGCCGAACCATTTCAGGGCCGCCGGGGTGGGCGCCGCGTAGCCGATGCCCATGCCGATGCCGCCGAAGATCCCGAAGCCGATGATCAAGCCGGAATAACTCTTCATGAGGCCGGCGATGATGCAGCCGACCGCCAGAAACAGGCCGCCGGTGATGGCGCCCACTTTGGGGCCGAGTTTATCCTGAATTTTGCCCCCCGGGATCATCAACAAGGTAAAGATGATGACGCACAAGGAAAACGGGGTGGCCGCCTCGGCATTGGTCAGATAGACCCAACCTGCGTTCATGCCAGTCATCACCGTGCCGGCCAATTTAAGGTCTTTGGCAACCAAGGCAACAGACCAGACACTCCAGGCGTACAGGATTCCCAAACAGAGGTTGACTGCGGTGCCGGCGAAGACAACTAGCCATGCCTTTCCTGGAACTTTATCTGCCATTTGCTCCCTCCTGAAATAATGACTTAGAAAAAAGCCTGTCGCTCAACAATCAATGAATAGCGCTTCGTTTTCCTGCGAGTTAGACGCACCACCTCCTTTTTCCGCAAATTCTATCTGGATATTTTGTGCAAAGGTCCTGCCAAAGCCATGATAGCCGGGAAATAATGTCCCCCCTCCAATTTAAATAGCTTGAATCATTACAAATTAAAATTTTCTCAAAGTTTTCCCCCAACGGCGTCAACTAGGGAGCGCCGCCGGTACGGGACTTTTTTCCCAGCCCAGGGGTGCTTCACCCCATAGGGAAGGGCGCCGGCGTCGTATACCGAGACGAATCTCACCCGCGCCCAAAAAAGGCGCCTAAGACGGCGCCCTACGGCTGGCTCAGGTATCGGGGAAGGGGTGGGTCAAGCCGGGCTGCGGCCGGGAGGCCGGGGGTGAGGCTGGCAGGGCGGATGGGGTCCGCTCTGAGCCGCAGTTTCCCCCAACTTTAGAACTGGATCTCAAAGAGCGAGCTGATGGAATCCTCCTGGTGAATCCGGAGGATGGCCTGGGCGAAGAGGTGGGCCACCGGCCGCGGCACGATCTTCGGGCATTGTCTGGCCGATTCGCTCAAGGGGATGGTGTCGGTGACCACCAGGCGGTTCAGGGGGGACTCCATGACCCGCTGGACCGCCGGCCCGGAGAGCACCGCGTGGGTGCAGCAGGCGTTGACGTTGAGGGCGCCGTGCTGCAGAATGACCGCGGCCGCCTCGGACAGGGTGCCGCCGGTGTCGATGATGTCGTCCATGATGACCACCTCTTTGCCCAATACCTCGCCGATGAGGTTCATGGCCTTGGCCTTGCCAGGGGCATCCCGGCGTTTGTCGATCAATCCCAGGGAGGCGGTCAGGCGTTTGGCGTAGGCCCGGGCCCGGTGGACCCCCCCGGCATCGGGGGAGACGATGGCCAGGTCATCCTGGAAATTCTGCCGGATATAAGGGATCATGATGGGGGAGGCGTAGAGGTTGTCCACCGGGATGTTGAAGAAGCCCTGGATCTGGCCGACGTGCAGGTCCATGGTGAGGACCCGGTGGGCCCCGGCGGTGGACAGCAGATCGGCCACCAGCTTGGCGGTGATGGGCACCCGGGGATGGACCTTGCGGTCCTGGCGGGCATAGCCGAAATAGGGGATGACCGCGGTGATGCGCCGGGCCGAAGCCCGTTTCACCGCGTCGATCATGATCAGCAACTCCATCAAGTTGTGGTTGGTGGGGGGACTGGTGGACTGGATGATGAAGATGTCATGGCCCCGGACATCCTCGCTGATCTCCACGCGAATCTCTCCGTCACTGAAGGTGGTGACCAGGGCTTCCCCCAGGGGCAGAGAGAGATGTTCGCAAATATTGCGGGCCAACTCGGGGTTGGCATTGCCGGTGAGGATACGGATGTTATTGTTGAGCATGTCGGCGTTCATCCAAGGGCATCCTGGGGTTTAGTAAGTATTTCTTCCAGAAGATTATGTTAATTCAAAGGGTAGGGTCGAGGCAAGGGTAATTTCCGGCGGGTCGACTTTTTCCTGGAGCACCAGGATGCCGACCCCCTGGGCCGCGGCCGCGGCCAGTTCCCGGGCGTAGGCTGGATCTACCTGGGCCGCCGGGCGCATGTAGCTGGCATCCTGCCGCTGTACCACGAAGACGTTCCAGGCCTGATGGCCCTGGCGCACCAGGGCAGTCAGGTGCTCCAGGTGACGCCGGCCCCGGGAGGTGACGCCGTCGGGAAACAGGGCCACCCCGTCCTCCACCCAGGTGATGCTCTTCACTTCCAGAAACAGGAGTCCGGCTTCGGAATCCCGGATGAAATAGACGAAATCGAGGCGGCTCCCCTGGGGCAGGCTGACCTCGGCCCGCACCCCCCGGGGGCGGGGCAGGCCGGGCAGGCCGCCGGCGGCCAGGGCTTCGGCCACCAGGCGGTTGGGCGCCAGGGTGTCGATGCAGGTCCAGCCGCCGGGCAACCGGGTGAAGCGCCAGGTGTAATCGGTTTTGCGGCCCGGGCGGCGGTCTTCGGTGAGCAGGATTTCTCCCCCGGGCGGGGCGCAGCCGGCAAGGCCCCCGGAGTTGGGCACATGGACCCAAACCCGGCGGCCGCCGGGCAGCTCCACCAGGGCCAGAAAACGCCGGCGGCGCTCCAGAAAGCGGGCTGGGATCAGGGGAGCAGGAAAACGCACGATTACGAAAAACCGGGAACTCTAAAAGGCGTACCAGGCCCGGAACCAGTTTTGCAGGTCGGTCCGGTCCCGGGCGCCCGTTTCCACCTGGGACTTCATAACGAAGCTCCAGCGCCCCAGATCGTATTTGAGGCCGGGCCCCAGGCCCATGACCCGGTCGCCGAAGGGCTGGGCCACCGAGAGGTTGTTCCCGGGTTCGGGACGGAACAGGTAAGCGTTCAGACCCACCTGGAGGTTGGGCAGGAGACGGTAATCCAGGGAGGACTTCATTAACAAGGAGTCGCTTTGCTTCAGGGGCTCTATCCGGCCGGGATCGCCCGCGTAGAGCACGGAGATATGTAGTTGCAGGTTATGAGGGAGTATGATGGCCGCCCCACCATCCCCGTCCAATTGCAGGCGGGAGCCCAGGTTGGAGAAGAGGGCGGCGGCATCCTTGGGGGCGGAATGGGACTGGAAGGGCGCCTCCCCCAACATCTGGGCTTCCAGGGGAGTTTGGGCCGCCGCCAGGGTGAAAGGCGGATACCCGACCGTTGCAAAGGTTTCCGCGGCCATCCCCGAGGAGGGGGCGCAAAGCAGGCATAGGGCCAAGCTCACCACTGCCAGCCAGATTCTCCCCCGGTTTCCCCACATACCGGCATTCCCCCAAGATACTCTAAGCCTATTTAATATAACACCTTACCCAGAAAATGTCAAGGGATGTCAAGGGATACTCTAAGTTAAGAAAGGGTCCCGCTGAGTGCCGCCAGGATTTCCCGGCCGCCCCGGGAAAGAAGGCGGTCGGCCAGTTCCGTCCCCAAGGACCAGGCGTGGTCCTCCCGGCCGCAGGCGCGGTCCCGCAGGTAGCGCTTGCCTTCCAGATCGCTGATCAGGGCCTCCAGGGTGAGGGAGTCGCCGGACACCCGGCCCAGGGCAGCCGCCGGCACCAGGCAGCCTCCCTCCAGGCGGGCCAGGAAGGCCCGCTCCCCGGTTACCGCGACGCGGCTGGGGGGATGATCCAGGAAGGCGAGGAGCTCCTGCAGCCGCCGGTCAGCGGCGCGCACCTCCAGGCCCAGGGCCCCCTGTCCCACCGCGGGCAGCATCTCGGTCTCCGACAGCAAGCCCCGGTAGACCTGGCCCAGCCCCAGGCGGTTAAGCCCGGCGGCAGCCAGGATCAGGGCATCCAGCCCCAGGGTCTCCATCTTTTTCAGACGGGTATCCACGTTGCCCCGCAGAGGAACGATCTCCAGGTCGGGGCGCAGGTGCAATATCTGCACCCGGCGCCGCAGACTGCCAGTGCCGATGCGCCCGCCCGCCGGGATTGCCTTAAGGTTTGGATAGCGGTTGGAAATGAAGGCGTCCCGATGATCCTCCCGGGCCGGTACCGCACCCAGCATCAGGCCGGCCGGCACCTGGGCGGGCAGGTCCTTGAGGCTATGCACCGCCAGGTCCACCTGGCCCGAGAGCAGGGCTTCCTCGATCTCCTTGATGAACAGGCCCTTGCCCCCCATCTGGGCCAGGGGGACGTCCCGGATGGTGTCTCCGGTGGTCTTGATAACCACCAACTCCACCCGGCAGTGGAGATGATGTCCGGTTAGCTGCTCCTGGACCCAGCGGGCCTGGGCCAGGGCCAGGGCGCTGCCCCGGGTGCCGAGGCGGATCTTTGCTTCCGGTGGCGGCGCAGGCATCTTGTCTAGGCGTCAGCGAGCCTTAGCCGCAGGTGTTGCAGGAACCCGAGGAGCAGCTGGAACAGGACCCTCCTTGGGGACTGGAGGCCGCGGTGAACTTATAGCCCACCTTGGCGGCGCAGGGGCTCATCAACTTGGTTACTTTGCTCTGGCTACAAAAAGGGCACTCCACCTGCGGGTCGCTGCCAAAGACCAGCTTCTCGAAATCCTGGTTGCAAGCCTGACAATGAAACTCAAAGATCGGCATCTAAGAACTCCTGGGTCGAATTTTTTTTGGGGAAGGGCAAGGGAGTTTTTCATATTTTTCGTATTTTTGGTAAGGGCAAGGGCTCCTGCCCTTAGCCCCCTCCCTAAATTGATATTATAACCTATTTCTTCTCGACCCGCACCGTGGCCCCTTCGGGGACCAGTTTGAGGCAGCAGGGATCGCCCAGGAGGCGGCCCACCAGGTTGACGGCGCTGGCCGGCCGGATCTCTCCCGGGACGCTGGCGGGGGTGAGCCCAAAAAAGATGCAGAAGGCCCGGCCGGTGGGCCAGTAGCCCAGGTCCCCCACATTCACGGCCACCGCCGCGGTGTCGTCCAGATCAGCCACCACCTGGGGCACGGGGAAGTAGATCTCGTCCCCCCACCGGTGGGCTTCGGCCTGGAGGGGCAGGGCTTGGGCCAGGGCCGCGGCGGTGGCAGAGTCGTTGAGAAGGCCTTCCAGACGCAAGTCATTAACCAGAATCACGATTTCCGTAGGCATGGTCATCCTCCATTTCTTCGATTACCAGGGCGGCCAACAGAGGCAAGAGCAGTTCGTGATGGCCGGTCAGGGCGTAGCCCCGGCCCGCGGCGGCGGTGGGCCGGCGCACCACGTTGGTCAGGGGCCGGTAATGCTGGATAAAGTCGAGGTTGACGGTGGTCAGAGGCGACACTTGATGGCCCAGGTTGCGGGCCAGGGTGAGGGCCTTCAGGAAGACCTCCGGCATGATTACCGCGGACCCCAGGTTGAGATAGACTCCCTCCGCCAGGCGGCTGACCAGGGCGGCGAATAGACGGAAATCGAAATGGGTCGCAGCCCCCAGGGCCTCCGGGTCCACCGAGGGGTGGAGGTGGACGATGTCGGTGCCCACCGCCACGTGCACTGTCAGAGGCAGACTTAACTCCGAGGCCGCCCGTAGCAGGCTCTCATCTTTGAAGGGAAAGTCTGACTCCAGCAGGCGAAGGCCCACCGCCTCGCCCAGGCCCAGGCCCTGGCCGGCTCCCCAGGAAATGGCGGTGTTGATAAACTCTGCGGTTTCCCGGGCCATGCCGAATTGGCCGCATCCCAAAACCTGGTCTACGTCCTCCGAGGTGCAGCCCACCATGGCGATCTCAACGTCGTGGACGACGCCGGCCCCGTTCATAGCCAGGCCGGTGAGCAGGCCCCGGCGCATCAGGTCGATGAGGATGGGGTTGAGCCCCACCTTGATGGGGTGGGCCCCCATGCCCAGGAGGACCTGGCGGCCCTGGCGCCGGGCCGCCACCCAGGCCGCGGTCACCGCCCGCAGGGTATCCCCCGCCAGGATCTTCGGGAGTCGCGCCACGAAATCCCGCAGGCTGCCACCCTTCTCCCAGGCGCGGCCAAAGTCCCGGCGGCTCACTTTGGAGTGGCGCCCCGGTAAACTATAAGTCTCAAGGTTCGTAAGGTTCAGGGGTTCAATCTTTTTCATCGGCTTCCCTATCCCCCGATTGTTGGCAAACCGGGTTCGTGCAATTCTGGCAGCCGCCTGAGTAACTTTTCAGGACAGTCGCTCATGAGCCCTTGGCTCATTCCAAAAACATGAAAAGGTAAATACCTGCAATTACTTTTGACTTTGAACTTTGAACCTTGAACTTTTCGTAACAGGTCTCTCATTGATCAGCAAATTTTTCCGGGTAAAGAATAAAATCTACCAGGTCGCAGAGGACATGGCCGATGGTGATATGGACCTCCTGAATCCGGGGGGTGTCCCGGGAAGGCACGATAAGGGCGAGTTCCGCCGCCTGCGCCACCGGCCCGCCACTCCGGCCGCTCAGAGCCAGGGTCGAAAGGCCCAGCTCCCGGGCCTTCTTAAGCCCCGCCACCACGTTGGGGGAGTCGCCGCTGGTGCTGAGGCCCCAGGCCAGGTCCCCGGGACGGCCCAGGGCCTGCACCTGCCTGGCAAAAACCTGGAGAAAGTCGTAGTCGTTGGCCACCGCGGTGAGGATGGAGGTGTCGGTGGTCAGGGCCAGGGCCGCCAGGGGAGGCCGCTCCACCAGGAAGCGGTTGACGAACTCCGCGGCCAGGTGTTGGGCGTCGGCGGCGCTGCCGCCGTTGCCGAAGAGGAGCAGTTTGCCGCCGGTCCTAAGAACCTCAGCCACCCTCCGGGCCGCGGCCACCACCGTTTCGCCCTGTTCCGCGGCAAATTGCTGCTTGAGGCGGCTGGACTCCGCCAGGGCCTCTTGAAATCGGGTCAGCAAGATCATCATGGCTCAATCGCCCTTAACAAAAAAACAAAAAAAACAAAAAAAACCAAAAAAGCAAAAAAAGCCGGAAAGGCCGGAGACGGCCGCCCTACTAAATACTTGATTTCTTAAATATGGTAACGTTTTTTGTGGACACCCCCCCTCACCCCAGCCCTCTCCCCCCGCCGGGGGGAGAGGGAGCATTCGAAGCGGTGGATCTTTATCCCCTCTCCCCCGATGGGGGAGAGGGTTAGGGTGAGGGGGAATTAATCACTTGCTCCCGCTATTAATAAATACGTTACCAAATTTATGAAATCGGGTTCTAAGCCTCATCCCAATAGCCTTAAGTAGCGCACCGGGCTGAAGGAGAGGTCCTCCATCAGCTTCACCAACTCCCGGGCCAGGACTTGGGACTCGGGAGACCTGGCCGCCTTGGCAGCCACCTCCGGGAAGTGCTCCTTCATCAGGTGGAACATCGAGTTTTGCGCCCCGGACAAATCCAGGGTTATCGGGATGCGGTTCACCAGGCTCAGAAAATGGCGCAGCCGGGTGGCGTTTTCCCCTTGAAAGCCGGCAGCCAGGTCATCCAGGTGCCGCTGCAACATGTGCTGCAGGATTTGGGCCCCTTCCCCCGACTCCAGCTTTAGACCCAGGAATTCCGCCTCCTTCACCAGATCCAGGATATCCTGGGAGGTGGCCAACAGGGAGGGCTGCGGCTCCAGTTGGCGCAGGAGTTCCACCAGGCGGCGGTTCAAGGTGATCTCCCCCAGGGCCCGGTAAAGTCGGGGCAGGGGCAGCCCTTCGGAGGCCATGGCCTTGAGGAGGGCCCCGGCGCCCTCAAAATTGTGGGAAATCAGCGAGACGGCTTCCTCCTGGTTGTCCCGCGTCAGGTCCTGGAACATCCGGAGCTTTTCCTCCCGGAAGAGATCGTGAAAGCTGTAATAGCTCTCCCCCAGGCGGCGCACCATCAGCGGGATCAAATCTTCCGGGGCCTTTTCCAGGACCTGGAAGAACTCAACCTTCAAGGCCTGGTATTCTTGGGGGTCCGGATTACTTTGGACCTGGGTGCGATAGAGGTAACTGCCCAGGAAGGCGGTGAAATAGGCCAACTCCTCGGTCTCCCGGGTGACCCCGGAGGTGAGGCGCAGCCGGCCGGCGGCAAAGAGCAGGGTCCCCTGAGTCTGGTCCTCCCGGTCCAGGGGCTCCGCCCGATAGTGGTAGACCCGGGTTTGGGGAGATTGCCGCTGCCGTTCCTGGAGCCAGGAGATGATCCACTGATTGGCCACCTTGGGATAGTCCACTACCACCGGTTTGATGCGCTGGAAATAGATGGTGCGGCCGTTGCCCTCCTCGGGGATATTGCTCTTGGCCTGCTCCAGGAGGCGCAAAAAGGGCTGCTCCAGGCGTTCGCGGGTGAAGGCCTGGCCCAACTGCAGGGCCCGGGCGGCGTACTTGATCACCTGCAGGGTCTCCAGGCCCGACAGCTCGGCGAAGAACCAGCCGCAACTGGTGAACATCAGCAGGGCGTGGCGCTGCATCTCCAGGAGCTTCAGGGCCGGCACCCAATCGGCCTCCTTCAGGCCCGGGACCCCCTGTCGCGAGAAGAATTCCGCCAGCACCCCGGGGCTGCGGTCCAGGAGCACCTGGTGATAGGCGTTCCGGGCGGCCCAAGGGTCTGGCAGGTATTTCTGTCCCTCGCTTTCGAAAATCCTGGCCAGGCGGTCGTTTAACCAGTCGAAGGCCTCCCGCAGGGGGGCGCGCCAGCGCTGGTTCCAGCCGGGCTGGCTCCCGGTGGCGCAGCCGCAATCTTCCTTCCAGCGGGCCACCCCGTGGGGGCAGCTCCAGGAGCTGCCTTTCCCCTGGGGTCCCAGATAGAGTTCCACCTCCAGGACGGGAGGCGCCAACTCCAGGAAAGCCGCGTAATTGGTGAGTTTAAAGCCCTTCTGCGGCAGCACCTGGGACAGGGCGTGGGCCAGGGCCAGGTCGCCGAATTTCTTGTGATGCCCGTAGTTTTCCCCATCCGTGGCTACGTGCAGGATCTGGGGCCGCGGCCGCCCGGGGGAGTAGCCCTCCAGCAGCCGGCTGGCCAGGCGATAGCTGTTGGTGAGCAGCTCGCCGAAGCTGAGGTCCGCGGCTACATTGCCGTTGTAGAAAAAGACGTCGATATAGCGGCGTTTGCCGGACGCTTCCCGGGCCTCCGGGAGGAAACAGCGGTAGGGTTGGGTGCTGTCCAGGGTCTGGCCCGTCACCGGGGCCCATTCCCCTCCCGCCAGAGGGCGCACCCGCCCGGCCTGGTAAGGGGAGAGGATGACGAACCTCATCCCATGGTCCACCAGGGCCGCCAGGGTGGGGTAATCCACCGCGGTCTCCGGAAGCCACATGGCCGCGGCCGGGCGCTGGAAGCGGTGCTCAAAGTCCTTAAGGCCCCAAATGATCTGGGTTTCCCGGTCCCGCCCCAGGCACAGGGGCAGGATGGCATGGTTGTAAGCCTGGGCCAGGGCGTTGCCGTGCCCCAGGGCCGTCAGGCTCAGGCGGTCCGCCTCCAGGATCTTGGCGTAGGTCTCCGGGGCGTTCTCCGCCAGCCAACTGATCAGGGTGGGGCCGAAGTTGAAACTGAGGTGTTCGTAGTTGTTGATAATATCCATAATCCGGCGCTGGCCGTCATAGATGCGGCTCGCGGCGTTGGGGCTGTAGCATTCGGCGTTGATGCGGGCGTTCCAATCGTGGAAGGGATGGGCGCCGCTCTCCACTTCGATCTGCTCGATCCAGGGGTTCTCCCGGGGCGGCTGATAAAAATGGCCGTGGATCACCACGTATCCCAGAGGTCCGGCCTTGACCGGCAAATTTTCCATTAAGGCTCCAGTGTGCTCCATGATTTGTTAGGCATATTAATCTGCCCTGCCGCTTCCGTCAACTACGGGGTGAGCCTTCGGGCGGAGATGGAAGAGAAGTTTTATCAAAGTTGAAGGGAGACGAAGAAACATTTTAGAGTAAAAGAGGTAGGTGGGCCTGAGGGGCGGCGCTCAGGGTGACCGAAAGCACGGTGCTTTGATAACCGGCAAGGCTCTCTGGTAGGGTGCGTCTCACGCACCACCTTCCCGCGTGGGGCGGGCGAGACGCCCGCCCCACCGGCAGGGCGCGTAAGACGCGCCCTACGGGCGAGCCATTTTGGAGAAGTCCCGGGGTTGGCTCTTGACAAGAAGTTAGGGGAAGATAAAATTAACCTTCTAAGGTCTTAGAAGCTGGAGGGATACGTGTACGCCATCATCCAAACGGGCGGGAAACAATATCGGGTCGCCCCCGGCGACGTGCTCCGGGTGGAGCGCTTGCCGGGCCAACGGGGCGATGAAGTGAGGCTGGACCAGGTGCTCCTGGTGACCAGCGACGGCGGCGACACCCGGGTGGGCACCCCCCTGGTGGAGAACGCCAGCGTGCGAGGCCAGATTCTGCTCCAGGGCAAGGCGAAAAAGGTCCTGGTCTACAAAAAGAAACGCCGCAAGGGCTATCGCCGCAAACAGGGGCACCGGCAGTTGTTCACCGCGGTGCAAATTCAGGAAATCCTGGAAAATTAAGGGTAGGAGCGGTCTGGCCGCGCCTGCTGAGGACGAGTTATGGTGCGCAGGGCGCACCCTACACGAGTGAGGATACCATGGCACATAAAAAAGCCGGGGGCAGTTCCCGCAACGGCCGGGACAGCGCCGGCCAGCGCCGGGGCGTTAAGCGCTTCGCCGGCCAGGTGGTAAAGGCCGGCACCATCCTGGTGCGCCAGGTGGGCACCCGCATTCATCCGGGGCAGAACGTAGGCATGGGCAAGGATTTCACCCTGTTCACCAAGATCGACGGGGTGGTGGCCTATGAGCCCTTCGGCAAAGATCGCAAGCGGGTCAGCGTCTATCCCCCAACTTGAAATCCTTTCCTGACGAAGCCGAGATCACGGTCCGGGCGGGTAACGGCGGCCCGGGCTGTGTCAGCTTCCTCCGGGCCCGCTCCCGAGCAGTGGGCCGCCCCGACGGCGGCTCGGGCGGCAACGGGGGCGACGTCATCCTGGAGACCTCCCTCACCCAGCGGACCCTGGTCCATTTCCGGCGGCGCCGCGTCTTTCAGGCGGAAAACGGCCGCCGGGGCCAGAGCCAGGACCGCCACGGCAAAAACGGCCCGACCCTGATCATTCCGGTCCCCCTGGGGACCAGGGTATTCGATGCCAACGGCAGGCTCTTACAAGACCTGCTCAGCCCCGGCCAGCGCCTGGTGGTGGCCAAGGGCGGCCGGGGCGGCAAAGGCAACGCCCATTTCGTCTCTTCCCGGCTGCGCTCCCCCCGGTTCGCCCAACCGGGGGAGCCGGGCCAGGAGCGCCGCATTCACCTGGAATTGCAGATCCTGGCCGACGTCGGCCTGGTGGGCGCTCCCAACGCCGGCAAGACCTCCCTCCTCAAGGCCCTCACCGCCTCCAGGGCCAGGGTGGGCGTCTTTCCCTTTACCACCCTGACCCCCCAGCTGGGGGTCCTGGTCCTCGCCCCGCCGGGGGGCGATGGCCAGGATTTTTTGTTACAGGAGCCCTTGATTTTGGCGGAGATTCCCGGCCTGATCCCCGGGGCCCACCTGGGCAAGGGCCTGGGACACCGGTTTTTGCGCCACCTGCAGCGCACCCGGTTGCTGGTGCAGGTCATTGACCTGAGCGAGGTGGACCCGGCCCGGCCCCTGGCCCCTTTGCAGGACCTGGAAAAAGAATTTCAGGCCTTTGACCCCAACTTGCTGGACAAACCGCGCCTGATCGCGTTAAATAAAATCGATCTGCTAGCCCCGGATTTTCCCCGGCAGCAGGTGTTCCAGGCCTACGCGGACACCGGCCGGCAGTGCCTGATGGTTTCCGCCAAGGCCGGCCTGGGCCTGGAGGCCCTGAATCGGGCCATCTGGGAGGAGGTCAGCCGTTTTCGCCATGACGATGGTGCGACAGCCATACCTGAGTAAGGCCCGCCGCGTGGTGCTCAAGCTGGGGAGCGCCGTCTTGACCGCGGCCGAAGGGCTCAACCAGCCCCTTATCCAGCGGCTGGCGGGGGAGATCAGCGCCCTCCGGGGAGGAGGAGGTGAGTTGGAGTTCATCATCGTTTCCTCCGGGGCCCTGGCCGCCGGCTGCCGCAAGCTGGGGCTGAGCACCTGCCCCATCGGCATCCCCCAGCAGCAGGCGGTGGCCGCCCTCGGCCAGAGCGCCCTGATGCTGGCCTATGAAGAGGCCTTCGCCCGCTTCGGCCTCAAGGTGGCCCAGATCCTCCTGACCCACGACGACCTGGAATCCCGCCAGCGCTTCCTCAACGCCCGCAACACCCTGTTCGCCCTGCTCCAGTGGCAGGTGGTGCCCATTATTAACGAAAACGACACCGTGGCCACCGAGGAACTCAGGTTCGCGGACAACGACAATCTGGCCGCCCTCATCTGCAACCTGGCGGGGGCCGATCTGCTCATCCTCCTCACCGACACCGACGGCCTGTTCGATAAGGACCCCCGGGACCATCCCGACGCCCGGCTGGTGCCCCTGGTGAAGGCCTTCGACGCCCAGCTGGAGAAGGCCGCTTCCGGACGGCCCGGGACCCTGGGGCGGGGCGGCATGGGCAGCAAGCTCCAGGCCGCCAAGAAGGCGGCGGCCGCCGGTTTGCCCACCTTCATCGGCAACGGCCTGATCCCTGGCATCCTGCCCAGGCTCTTTGCCGGCGACCAGGTGGGCACCTTTTTCCTGCCCCAGCCCCAGAAACTAAAGAGCCGCCAGTATTGGCTGGCCTACAACGTCAACCCCAAAGGCGCCATCCAGTTGGACCGGGGGGCCTGGGAGGCCCTGGTTAAGCAGCACAAAAGCCTGCTGCCCGCCGGCATCGTCGAGGTCCACGGCGGCTTCGGCAAGGGCGCCGCCGTGCAACTGCTGGACCCGGAAGGCCAGGCCTTCGCAGTGGGGCTCAGCAACTACTCGGCTCGGGACCTCAACCGCATCAAGGGCCGCCATACCAGGGAGATCGCCCAATTCCTGGGCCAAAAAGGCTACGACGAAGTCATCCACCGGGATAACCTGGTGATTTTTCCGGAGATCTAGTGTAGCACATCAAATTTTATTTGCCTGGGGGTTAGGGACTCCGATGAACCTCGACGACGCCGTAGTGCTGGAAACCTTTCCCAACCGCATCGAGGCCGAGATGGCCGCGGGCTTGCTGGAGTCCGAGGGCGTCCCCGCCCTGGTCATGGCCGACGACGCCGGCGGCGCCTACCCCTCGCTGCAGTTCGTCCGGGGGGTGCGCCTCATGGTGGCCGCCGAGGACGCCTACCGGGCCCGGGAGATCCTCAAGGCCATGGAGGAAGTCCCGGACGAATTCTCGGAGTGAAGTTTTTAAGAGCGGTTTTGCAGTTGTAGGGGCGGGGTCTCCCCGCCCTTTTTAGAGACTCGGCGTCTAATAATCTGAGGCAAAAACAGGAATGATCCCGAACTCACCTCGCCGCGTTTCCCTCCGTCTTCCAGGTTTTGATTATTCCCAGGAAGGTGCATATTTTGTTACCATTTGCGTTAAAGGCAGGCAATACTTATTCGGCAAGATTATTGATAACAAGATGAATTTAAATGAATTTGGCAAAATTGTGGCCGCCAGCTGGGATGATTTATCTTCCTACTATAATCCTGCGATAAAATTAGATGCCTTCACGGTAATGCCTAATCATATCCATGGGATCATTATAATCACAGGGGCAAGGGGATTGGGGTCTCTCTCCGACAGCCCAATAAAGACGGGCGGGGAGACCCCGCCCCTACAAAAACCACCGACATTAGGACAGATTCTGGGATATTATAAATGTCAATCTGCCGGTAGAATTAACGCATTAAGGAAGAATGTCGGGACGAGCATCTGGCAAAGAGGTTATTATGAACATGTTATTCGTGACGACCAAGCATTGAACCGCATCCGGGAATATATCGCCGGCAATCCGCAGCGTTGGTACCTGGATCGGGAAAATCCCCAGTCTCGGGGAAAAGATGATTTTGATTCTTGGTTGGCATCGATCCACGGGAGGCCCGACCTGATTAAGGAAAAATCTAAAGGTTAAAGAAAGTTAACCAAAGGAAACGAACATGGACATCCAGAACATGGTTCGTAATCTGGCCCTGGCCGCCAGACCCGCGGCCCGGCAATTGGGCAATCTTCCCCGTGGCGTCAAGGACCGGGTCATCCTGCGGGTGGCGGAGCTCCTGGAGGAGCGCCGCCGCGCCATCCAGGCGGAAAACCGCCAGGACTTGGAGGCGGCTCGGGCCCAAGACTATCCGGCGGCCTTCATCGACCGCCTCACCCTGTCCGATAAGGTGCTATCCTCTATGATCCAGGGCCTCCGGGAGGTGGCGGCCCTGCCGGACCCGGTGGGCGCGGTGACCGGCATGTGGGTGCGCCCCAATGGCCTCAGGGTGGGGCGCACCCGCATCCCCCTGGGGGTGATCGGCTTTATCTACGAGTCCCGGCCCAACGTCACGGTGGACGCCGCCGCCCTCTGTCTGAAGAGCGGCAACGCCGTGATCCTCAAGGGAGGCAAGGAGGCCATCCACTCCAACCTGGCCTTGGCCGAGCTGATGCAAGAGGCCCTGGAGGAGGGCGGGGCGCCCCAGGCCGCGGTGCAGATCATTCCCAGCATCGCCCGGGAGGCCACCCTGGAACTCCTGAAGCAGGACGAGCTGGTGGACCTCATCATCCCCCGGGGGGGCGAGGGTCTGATCCGCTTTGTGGCGGAGCACTCCCGCATCCCGGTGTTGAAGCACTACAAAGGGGTTTGCCACATCTTCGTGGATGCGGGCGCCGATCTGGAGATGGCCGAAACCGTCTGCTTCAACGCCAAGGTGCAGCGCCCCGGGGTGTGCAACGCCATGGAGGCCATGCTGGTGCACGAGGAGGCGGCGCCGGCCTTCCTCCCCCGGATGCTGGCCCGCTTCCGGGAGGCCGGGGTGGAACTCCGGGGCTGTCCCCGCACCCGGGAGTTCGACCCAAAGGTGGCGCCGGCCGTCGAGGCGGACTGGGGCTTCGAATTCCTGGACCTGATCCTGGCGGTCAAGGTGGCGCCGGACCTGGACGGGGCCCTGGACCATATCGCCCGCTACAGCTCCAACCACACCGAGGCCATCATTACCCGGGATTATCACCGGGCCCAGCGCTTTTTAAAGGAGGTGGACTCCTCGGTGGTCCTGGTGAACGCCTCCACCCGCTTCAATGACGGCGGCGAGTTGGGTCTGGGGGCGGAGATCGGCATCAACACCTCCAAGCTGCATGCCTTCGGGCCCATGGGCCTGGAGGAGCTCACCACCACCAAGTTCATCGTTTATGGAGACGGCCAGATCAGAACCTGAGGCCCGGCGGCGCCTGGGCCTCTTCGGGGGGACCTTCAACCCCATCCACTTCGGCCACCTGCGGGCTGCGGAAGAGGTCTGCGAGGCCTTGTCGTTGAGCCGCCTCTGGTTCATTCCTGCCGCCCAGCCGCCTCATAAGGCCCCCGGGGAGCTTACCCCCTTCGAAGTGCGCCTGGCCATGACCCGGCTGGCGGTGGGGGACCATGCCCTCCTGGAGGTCTCCGACATCGAGGGGCGCCGACCCGGCAAGTCATATTCCATCGAAACCCTGCGGTTGCTCCGGGAGCAGTTCGGCTCCGACTGGGAGCTTTACTTTATCCTCGGGTTGGACGCCATGCTGGAGATCCCCAGCTGGAAGGACTATGGCCAGATCTTTAATCTGTGCCACTTTGTGGTGCTGGACCGGCCGGGATATGACCGCGCCCGCCTGGAGGAGATCCTCACCCGGGAAGTCCATCCGCAATTTCAGGCCCTGGCGGGTGACCGCGGGTTCCGGCATCCTTCCGGGCATCAGGTGCTTTGGCAGCAGACCACCCTGATGGATATCTCCGCCACCGGCATCCGCCGCCTGGCCCGCCAGGGGCGCTCCATCCGCTACCTCTTGCCGGAGCCGGTGCGAAGCTATATAATAAACAACAAACTATACCGATAAGGAGATGCTTACACGGCCCCTTCAGCCCCTCCCACCCCGGATGCCCTGACGGAGCTGGCCCTCAAAACCTTGGTGGATTACCAGGCCCTGGATCCCGTGCTCCTGGAAGTGAAAGAGCACTGTTCCTTCGCGGATTATTTCATCATCTGCTCCGGGGGTTCCAGGCGCCAGGTGCTGGCCCTGGCGGAGCACCTGGAAGAAGCGCTGGCCAAGGGCGGGGTCAAGCCCCTGGGGGTGGAGGGGGTTAAGGAAGGACTCTGGGTTTTACTCGATTATAACACCATGGTGGTTCACATCTTTTTCCAGGAACTCCGGGAATTCTACGATTTGGAAGGTCTCTGGGCCGAGGTTCCCAAGACCAGCCCGGCGCCGCCGCCTCAGGCCACCACCCCCTCCGCCGCACCGGCGCAGAACCCGGAATCCGGGTCGAAATCCTCCAGCCATGAATAAATTGCGGTCATGTTTCAGGAGAAAGGGGCTCATTTGCTTCCTGGCAGCCTGCCTGCTTTTGGTGCAAACCCACGCCTCCATGGCGCTGTTCGATGAATTTAAGAGTCTAACCGTCGAGAGAGAGAAGCAGATCGGCGAAGAGTTTCTCTTGGAGTTGCAACAAGAGGCCACCCTCATAGAAGACCCCTTCCTCACCTCGTATATCAATCATATAGGACAAAAACTGGTAGCCCAAATGGGGCCCCAGCCTTTTAGGTATAAGTTTTACATCGTCAAAGATCCGACCATGAACGCCTTTGCGGTGCCGGGCGGCTATGTCTTTCTCCATACCGGCATGATTCTAATGGCCGAGCGGGAGGAGGATCTGGCCGGGGTCATGGCCCATGAGGTTTCCCATATCTATTGCCGGCACATGGCCCAGATGGTGGAGAAATCCAAGATGGTCACGGTGGCTGCCTTACTCGGCGCCCTGGCTTCGGTGTTCGTGGGCGGCGCCATGGCTCAGCCTCTGATCGTGGGCGCCATGGGCGGGGGGGAAGCCGCCATGCTGTCCTACAGCCGGGAATTTGAAGGTCAGGCGGACACCATGGGGTTCAAGTGGTTGCTCAAAGCCGGCTATAACCCCGAGGGCATGGTGAGCATGTTCAGAAAGATGAATAAACAGCGATGGTTCGAGGGAGGCAAGGTTCCCCTTTATCTGCGCACCCATCCTTACACCGATGACCGCATCGTGGTACTCATGAATAAACTGGAGATCCATCAAAACGAGCTGCCGCCTTATAAAAACTATCCCGACTTCCAATACTTCACCCTCAAGTTGAACTCCATCTGCGGCAACCCCCATCAACTTTTGCGGGGCATGACCCAAGACGGCATCCGGGAGCCGCAAAATCCGGTCTTCCCTTACGGCCGGGCCCTGGCCCTGGCCAAGCTGGAGCAGCCTGCCGAAGCCATCGCCGCCTTTCAGCAGGCCCTGAAACTGGACCCGGGGAATTTTATAATTCAGCGAGACCTGGCCCTCTTTTATTTTGACCAGAACCGCTACCAGGAGGCCAACCAGTTATTGGAAGAGCTGACGCGCCGGGCCCCCCAGGACGAGGGCACCCTCTATTATCTGGGAAGGATTTGCCAGGAGCGCAAGCAGACCGAGCAGGCCTTATCCCTATTTGAGAAGGTCTACCGGCTGAATCCCACTTATGGCGAGGTCTATTACAACCTGGGCACCCTCTATGGGGAGAAGGGGCAGTTGGGCCCGGCCCACTATTATCTGGGCCTTTACAGCCTCAGGGCCAAGGCATTGCCCACCGCGCTGTTCCATTTTAAACTGGCGTTAAAAAACTTGTCTCCCGCGGATGGACGCTATGCCGAGGCCCGGGAGCAAGCCACCCGCCTGGAAAAGATGAAGGTCAGGGTAAATACTGGTGGCATGTCAAATTGGCGTTAAAAAATCTGTCCCCCGCGGATGGGCGCTAGGCCGAGGCCCGGGAGCAGGTCACCCGCCTGGAAAAGATGAAGCTCCGGGTGCATAACTGGGTTTCGAGTTTTGAGTTCTTAGTTTCGAGTTTGATTTAAAGGGGCGGGACGCAGGAACGCCGTTTGCCGGTTTTTTCTGTTTCTTCTGTTTTTTTTGTATTTTTTGTAAGGGACGCCGCCATGCCCATTTATGAGTATCAGTGCCAGGAATGCCGCCGGATCTCCGGTTTTTTGATCCTGAACCCCAAAGAGCCCTTTGCTCCCCGCTGTTCCAGGTGCGGCAGCACTTCCCTGACCCGGGTGCTGTCCCGGGTGCACGTCCGCCTTTCCGAGGAGACCCGCCTGGAGAAGCTGGCCGACCCCGGCGCCTGGGGCGGATTGGATGAAAATGACCCCAAGAGCGTGGCCCGCGTCCTCAAGAAAATGACCCAGGAGATGGGGGAGGACACCGCCGGCGAAGTGGACCAACTGGTGGAAGAGGCCATGGAAGGCGGGGATGGTTCATCCGCCCAGGATTCCCCGGAGGACTCCTTTTAGCCTGTCCTTGGGACCTTTCCTGAGTTACCCTCCAACCCCCGAACCGATCTCACGAAGCAGGATTGATGAACCATGGGGCGACCCAGCGGGTCGCCCCTACGAGGAATAATATTCATCTTCGAGCCAACTGACCGGGTTATCTTCAATGTATTGGCGAATACGATTCAAATCATCTTCGTCTCGGACCACGTGTTCATAATAATTGCGTTGCCAAAGATGTTCAATTGGGATTCTCCCGGATGACTTGATCCGCTTGGTTGCCTGCGATTTAAACTGTCCAACGATAGCCCCCACTGAGCAGGGTGCAGGGCCACCTGGCGATGTTTCCTTGGTAGGGCGACCCAGCGGGTCGCCCATTCATGGTTCTGCAAGAAAAATACGGCGTGGAAATGATTGGGCATGATCACATAGGAATCCAACGAGAAATACGAGCGCAATTTTGCGGTTTGCAGCCATACTGATTGGATTACCCTTTCCGAAGCATTCAGCCGCATTTCTTTTTCGATTACCTCGCCCAGCAGGCATATACGATTATGGGTGCAAATGGTGACGAAGTATGCACCTTCCTGGGCGTAGTCGAATCCTTGCAGGCGAGTATTTTTTTGGCGGGATTTAGTCGTCATAAAGGGCCTTTATCTGAGACCGGGGCAGCCGTCCGCCTGGGCGGCCCGTAGGGCGCGGCTCCTGACTAATTTTGGGGTTTGGTGCTGGAGCCGGCGCTGATGGGCTTCGCTTTGTCCTTGCCCTGCGCCAGTTTTTCGGGTTCTTTGGGGTTGGCCGCCTGGCGATATACGGTATAGAAGGCGCCTTGGTCATCCTTCCCCTGCCGCAGGGTGACCTTGACCCCTTGCTTTTGCAGTGCGGCCATCTTGGCCCGGGCCGTCTTGCTGTCCCGGTAGGTGGCCACCTTTATCTGGGGGGGCGCCGGTTTGGCGGTGGTATCGAAGCTGTTGAGAAAGGTCAGCTTCTTGGCCAGATCCTGATGCTGGCGCAATTGCTCCTCCCGGGCCTTTTGCTCTTGGGCCTGGGCGGCCCGGGCCGCTCTCTTCCTGGGGGAGGAGGCGGCGGCCGGCGGGGAGAGCGGGACCATGGAGCCGGTCACCGGCCCGGGCTGGGATGGCCTGGCGGCGGTAGCCGCCCGGGCGGCAGGCGCCGCCGCAGGGGAGGGGGTGGCGGCGGCAGGGCTCGGCGCAGTTGCCGGGGCTAAGGCCGCCGCGGACTGGGTTGGGGCCGGCGCCAACGCCAATGGGGGGATTACCTGGGCCGCCTGCTTGGCCTCCGGAATCAGCAGCCCGAGGGAGTAAGCCGCCCGATAGATGTCCCCCCGGCCGGCCAGGGCCCCCAGGATGAAACTCATCATCAGCAGCCCCACCATGCCGAAGGCGGCGAAGATGACCTCCGTCAGCCCCATGGTCAGATGCCAGGCCTTTTTGCCGCTTCTGCCCCGACCTGTCTCCATATCCCCTCCCTCAGGCGCCGGTATTGCTCTGGAATGGCGAGGCCCGCCACGGTTCACATGGTCTCCGGAGCCGCCACCCCCAGAATCTGCAAACCGTGGGCCAACACCGTCTGCACCGCGGCCACCAAGTCCAGGCGGGCCCGGGTCAGCTCTCCATCTTCGCTGATGAAACGGTGTTTATAATAATAACTATGCAGTTGCGAGGCCAGTTCCGTCAAGAAATAAGTGAGGCGGTGCGGCTCCAAATTGCGGGCCGCGGCCTCCACCAGCTCCGGATAGCCGGCCAGCAATTTGAGCAGGGAAAGCTCCTCCGCCAGGGAGAGCCGCGGCAGGTGGCTCAGGTCGGGCGCGCCCAGGGGGATCCCCTGGGCCACGGCCTGGCGAAAGACGCTGGCCAGGCGGGCGTGGGCGTACTGCACGTAGTAAACCGGGTTCTCGCTGCTCTGCCGCTTGGCCAGCTCCAGGTCGAACTCCAGTTGGGCGTCGGGACGCCGGGACAGGAAGATGAACCGGGCCGCATCCTTACCCACTTCATCCAGCACCTCTCGCAGGGTGACGAAGGTGCCGCCCCGGGTGGTCATGGCCACCGGCTCCCCCTGGCGCAGCAGGGAGACCAACTGCACCAGGATCACTTTTAACTCGCCCCCACAGCCCAAGGCCTTCACCGCCGCTTGCAGGCGGGGCACATAGCCGTGGTGGTCGGCCCCCCAGATATCCACCACCAGGTCGAAGCCCTGCTGGAACTTCAGCAGATGGTAGGCCACGTCCGAGGCGAAGTAGGTGGTGGCGCCATTGCGGCGGCGCACCACCCGGTCCTTCTCATCTCCGAATTGGCTGGCCCGGAACCACAGGGCGCCGTCCCGCTCATCGAGGCAGCCGCGCTCTTTAAGGAGCTCAAAGCTTTGCTCCACCAGGCCCCGGCGGTAGATCTCGGTTTCGCTGAACCAGTGGTCGAAGCGCACCCCGAAGTCTTCCAGGTCCTGCTTAATCTCGGCCAGGATGACCGCGGCAGCGTAGCGGCCCAACTCGAGCAGGTCGTCCTCGTGGGGCGGCGCCGGCGGGACCGCCTTCCCCTGGGCCAGGTAATTCCCGGCCAGATCCTTCAGGTAGCCGCCCTGGTAGCCGTCCTCGGGGAACTCGATCACCTCACCCAGGTGCTCCCGCAGACGGAAATAGAGGGATTTCCCCAGGGTGAGGATCTGGTTGCCCACGTCGTTGATGTAGTATTCCCGCACCACCTGGTGGCCGGTGGCGCGCAACAGGTTGGCCAGGGCGTCACCCAGGGCGGCGCCCCGGCCGTGGCCGATGTGCAGGGGGCCGGTGGGATTGGCGCTGACGAACTCCACCTGGACCTTTTGACCGGCGCCCAGGTCGCTGTCGCCGTAAGCCGGGCCCAGGGCCTGAATCTCCGGGAGCACCCCGTACCAGAAGGCGTCATCGATGAAGAAGTTGATGAACCCGGGGCCGGCGATTTCTATTTTTTGAAGCATACCTGTGGGCGCAGCCACCCGGCTGACCAGAATTTCGGCCACCTTCCGGGGCGGCATCCTGGCCTGCTTGGCCAGGACCAGGGCCAGATTGGTGGCCAGGTCGCCGTGGCCCTCCTGCTTGGGCGTCTCCACTTCGAAGGCGGGCAGGGCGTCAAAGTTGAGTTCGCCCGAGGCCCGGGCGGCTTCCACTGCGGCGGTAATCAGGACACGCAGGATTTGTTTGAGGCGCATTTGCAGACTTTCAGAGGTTATTAAGAGGAGTAAAGATAGCCGCAGGATTTAGCCTGCGGGTGCACCGGCGAGACGCCTGTGCCGCTCATTTCTCTTCCTTCTGCGGCGCCTCCCCCACTGGTTTGGCCTTCAGGGTCAGGTCCCGGGTAAATTCCAGGCAGTGTTGGCCGGTGAAGGAATACTTCTTGACGCAATTCTCCCGCCAGGCGCAGACCAGGCAGATGCTGGGCTCCTGGCTATCCGGTTTTCTCTCCATCTCGGGCTCCCTGATAAAGCCGCAGATTGGCGGCGCCCAGGAGACAATAGACTTCGTAGCTGATGGTGTCAGCCCAGGCCGCCAGTTCCTCGGCGCTGATCCGCTCGTTTTGGTCCTGCCCCAGCAAGGTGACCCGGTCCCCGGGCTTAACCCCGGGGATGCCGGTAACCTCCACCATGGTGAGGTTCATGCAGACCAGGCCCCGGATGGGGGCCCGCCGACCGCGGATCAGGGCGGCGCCCCGGTTGGACAGCAGCCGGCTGTAGCCGTTGCAGTAGCCCACCGGCAGCACCGCCAGGTCGCACCAGTCGCGGGTGGTGTAGGTACAACCGTAGCTGATGCTGCTCCCGGGAGGTAAACGCTTCACCTGGAGGACCTCGGTGGCCAGGGTCATTACCGGCTTGAGGGTAAGCGGCGGCGGGCGGCGGGGAGACGGGGGCGAGCCGTAGAGCATCAGGCCCGGCCGCACCAGGTCCAGATGGGCCTCCTTGAGTTCCCAGAGGGCGGCGCTGTTGCTAAGGTGGCTCAGCGGTAAGGCCCAGCCCTGGCTGCGGGCCGCGGCCAGCAGCCCGGTGAATTCCTGCAACTGCTTTAAAGTATAAGCCTTATCCTCCTCGTCCGCCACGGCCAGGTGGGAGATGAGCCCCAAGACCTCCAATTGGCGGTATTCCCGGAGGCCGGCCAGAAACTCCGGAACCTCCCCGGAAAGCAGGCCCAGGCGGCCCATGCCGGTGTCCACCTTGAGGTGCGCCTTGGCCGGCTTCACCTGACTCCGGGCCGCGGCCGCCAGGGCCAGGGCCACGTCCCGCCGGAAGAGGACTACCTCCAAATCCGCGGCTACGGCCCGCTCCGCCTCCCGGGGCATGATCCCCAAAAGCAGGAGGATCGGCAGGGTCAATCCCGCCTGGCGCAGGGCCAGGCCCTCCTCCAGGGAACCCACTCCCAGATAATCCACCCCGGCCCGGGCCAAGGTCCGGGCCACCGGCAGGAGACCGTGGCCGTAAGCGTCGGCCTTGACCACCGCCAGCATCTTGACCCGGGGTTCGCACAGGAGCCGCAACTGACGGTAGTTGTGCTCCAGGGCCGCCAGGTCAACGTGCAAATTTACCATGGAGCTGAGAATCATGCCTTATTCCTTGCTTCCCTGTCCCAGGTCGAGCTGCCTGCCGCCAGTGCTCACCTCCGGGCGAGCTACCCCTTGCGCCGGTATTCGGCGGGAATCTCCTCGGCCTGCCGGGCCACCTCCTGCTCCAGTTCCTGTTTGTGCCGGGCCAGGGCCTCCTGCAGCCGGGGGTCGCTCAAGGCCAGAATTTGGGCGGCAAAGATCGCAGCGTTGCGGGCCCCGGCCTTGCCGATGGCCATGGTGGCCACCGGCACCCCCGGGGGCATCTGCACCGTGGACAGGAGGCTGTCCAACCCCTGGAGATGGGACCCGGGCAGGGGCACCCCGATGACCGGCAGGGTGGTGGCCGCGGCCAGGACCCCGGCCAGGTGGGCCGCCATGCCGGCCGCCGCCAGGATGACCTGCAAACCGCGGCCGGCCGCCTCCCGGGCATAGGTCTGAACCCGTTGGGGGGCCCGGTGGGCCGATGCCACCACCACCTCAAAGGGGATGGCCCACTCCTGCAACAACTGCGCGGCCGGTTCCACCTCGGGCCAATCCGAGGCGCTGCCCAAAACGATCCCCACAGCTACCGCCATAATAATCCCCTTGCTTTGGTTTTGTGGGGGAGGGCCAGTAAATAAGGGCGTAATGGCCGTGGGCCCTGGCCCCCTCCCCCAAATCATCGATCTCGCCTTCTGCCCTCAGTACCACTCGGCCAGGGTGATCACCGTGTCCGCGTAAGCGTCGGAATGGTTATAGCCGTAAACGGCCCGGCGCCAGGATGCCCGGTTTTGTCGTTGGAAGCCGCTCTTGTGCAGATAGCAGGCGATGCTGAAAATGGCGTCGTCGTGGGTGAACAGGTCCACCGGCCCCTTGCCGCCGGCGGAGACGCCGCAGCTCTTCAGGCTGGAGGGCAGGAACTGGCAGAAGCCCATGGCCCCGGCCCAGGAGCCGCAATAGGAGAAGGGGTCCAGGCGGTGGACGGCGCAGTATTCCAGGAAAACCTGGAGTTCCCGCCGAGCCCAGTCGGCCTTCTTCTTCAGGCGGTCGCGGCCTGCCGCGTTCAGGTCCAGGTCCCGGATGATTTCCGGGGAAGCCATTACCGCCAGGGAGGCGAAGACGTTGAAGACCGGGTACTTACCGGTGTTGTTCCCCAGGCCGCTCTCCACCGTGAGGATGGCCACGATGACCTCCGGAGCCACCCCAAATTGGGCCGCGGCCCGGTTCAGGGTGGCTTGGTGGGCGGCGAGATAGGCCCGGCCCTGGGCGGCCACCGCCGGGGTCAGGAATTTCGCATAGATGTCGGAGGATTCTTTGCGAAGGAAGGCGATTTTCCGGACTACGTCGGGCAGGAATTGAGAGCGGGGGTCAGCGAAGGTGCGGAAGACGTAGCCCTTGTCCAGCCCATGGCGCACCAAGTCGTATTTCAGCCCCACGTAGGCCACTGGCGGGGCCTCGGCCCGGGCCGGCGCCGCCCATCCCACCTGGACCGCCGCCAGGATCAGGACCCCCGCCGCCACCCGGGAAAAGCGCCTCTGAGCCATGCCATCCCCCCAAATTAACTTCGCTAACGCTACCTTTTTCCCCTATGATTGTCAAGGCGGGCGGGCATTCCTTTGCAGGGGGAAGCAGAGACATTTTTACATATGCACCTTGATTTTTTCTTGACTACGGTTTATATTTATGTAAACTGCATTTCATGCCAAAAAGGGAGGTCTTATACCAGGGCAAATTTCATACGGTTGAGCTTGCCGTGACCGCCAACGGCAGATGTCCGGCAAAGAAATTTCTGAATGGCCTCTCCAAAGACGATAAAGCAAAAATTTTGCGAGTCATAAAGCGCCTGGCAGATGAAGGCAAAGTGACCAACCGGGAGCAATTCAAGAAAATTGAAGGTGAAGACTTCTTTGAATTTAAGAACTTCCAAATCAGGATGCCCTGTTATTTCCACAGGGCTGGGCGGTTAATCCTTACGCACGGTTTTATCAAAAAAGAGCCTTGGATTAGGCCCGAGGAAATTGAGCGGATGAAAAGGATTCGCGATGAATACGAAAAGAGAACCTGAAAAGACCTTGATGGACCAGTACCTGGAAGACCCGGAGTTTGCCAAATTGGTGGCCCAGGAAGACTTGATCATGGAGGTCACGGAAACCCTTTGTGAACTCCTGGAGGAAGAAGGATTTTCCCGGAAAGAACTGGCTGGCCGCTTGGGCAAATCCAAGGGATTTGTCTCCCAATTGCTGAACGGGGGCCGGAATCTTACTCTGCGCACCGTGGCCGATATCCTGCATGTTTTGGGATATAAAGTTTCTCTCACTCCTCAGAAGCTAAGACAAGAAAGTAATATAATTGAATTAATGACATTTCAGACCAGATATACTATGCCCAAAACCCCCACTTGTGCGTGGGGAAAACTTAAAGCATCATTTGCTGATAACTACCCTCTTAGGAATAAGGCCATTTCTGGCTGATGGGTGCTCTAATGGAAATTATGGAAAAGAAGGCTGTCCTGACGATAGGTTTGGAAAATCTTGATATGGAAGCTCACGCCATAGTGGCAGAAAAGGCTGTCCTCCAAGATATTTACCTGGTCGATGCCAAAATCAGCCGGGACCCTTTGGTAATTTCTCCCGAGGTTCTTACTCTGGACCATCACTGCTCCACGAAAATACTCTCGCGCCAAGATGATGATAATTTATTTATAGAGTCTATCCTATGCAATTTTAGGATTGCCGCCTTTAGCGAGAAATCGCCGAAGAAACCCGTTATGAAAATTGAGGCTACCTTTTTCACCTCTTTTGATTCTAGCGGATTGGAATTATTTCCTGATTTTTCGCTTGAGATTGAGGATGATGAGGGAGTTAAAGAAAATAAAGAAGATAAGAAAAATGAGGAAGATGAAGAAGATAAAACTTGGCTTGTTCTTCGGGTTTATTTTTATAGAGTCAACCCTATTGCCACTGCGTGGCCATACTGGCGGGAATTTGTGCAGAGCATGAGCACGCGTATGGGTTATCCCGCCTTGACGATTCCGACATTGGTAATCGTTGCGAAAAAATCTGTGGCGGAAGAGACCAAGAATAAGCCTGATAAAAAGAAGTCTACACGCCAGAAAAAGGCCAGTGCTTGAACCTTCATTGACCCGGATAAAGTGGTATAATGGCCGCATAGACAGAGCGGCCTTTTTATATTTGGATTATATGCCAAAAGTTTCCCTCTTGGAAAACCACCCCCTGGCACCGCTGACCACCTGGAAGATCGGCGGGCCGGCGAAGTATCTGGCGACCGCGGCGGGGCTGGAAGAGGTTTTCCGCCTCATGGCCCTGGCCCAGGAGCGGGGCTGGCCCTTGTTCTTCCTGGGGCGGGGCTCCAATCTGCTGATCGCCGACGCCGGCCTCCCCGGCCTCACCCTGCACCTGGCCCGGAGCCTCCAGATTCTTTCGCGCCGGGGCGACACCCTCAGGGCCGGGGCCGGGGTGTCGCTGCCCCGCCTGGCCCGGACGGCCGCGGCCCTGGGTTTCTCGGGCTTCGAATTCCTGGCGGGCATCCCCGGCAGCGTGGGCGCCGCGGTGCGCCTCAACGCCGGGGCGGACGGCCGGGACCTGGCCGCGGTGCTGAGCCGGGTTTGGGTGGCCACCCCAAAGCTGCAGCTCCTGGAATTTCGGGCCGGGGAACTGGGGCTGGGCTATCGTTCCTCACGGCTCCTTTATTTCCCCCACTGGCTGGTGGTGGAGGCGGAGTTTCTTCTGAGCAACCCGGCCCCGCCGGAGGCGGTGCGGCGGCGCCTGCGGGAATTGCAGACGGCCCGCCGGGCCCGCCAGCCCGCCAATTACCGCAACTGCGGCAGCGTCTTCAAAAATCCCGAGGCCGGGCCCGCCGCCGGTTTGCTCATCGAGGCGGCCGGCTGCAAGGGGCTGCGGCGGGGGGAGGCCCAGGTCTCCCGGAAGCACGCCAACTTCATCCTCAACCAGGGCCAGGCCACCGCGGCCCAGGTGAAGGCCCTCATCGCCGAGATCCAGGAACGGGTCTGGCGCACCCAGGGCGTGGCCCTGGAGCGGGAAGTGGTCATTCTCCCCGATGATTTGGGGTGAATTAGCTTTCAGCTTTCAGAAGGGGCGACAGTGGCACAGGCTTCCAGCCTGTGATTGGGTCGCCCCTACCGCTAAGGCGAGGCTGACGGCTGCCACCAGCTTTCTAAAAGTGTGTTTTCCGTGCCACCCTGAGCGCCGCGCCGGGTCCGAGGTCTTGTTTCAGATGGTTGTTTAATCTAAAAAAAATCCATCCAAGAGCAGAGGAGGTATGCCATGATCCGTAGGGAAACCTGGTACTTCGAGAAAGTGGGGCCCGAGAACACCCCGGCCTGTCAGGAACTTTTGGAGAAGGCGGTGGCCGAGGGCTACCGCCACCTGGTGGTGGCCTCCACCACCGGGGTGAGCGGCGCCGAGGCGGCCCGGCGCCTGGCGGGCAAAGGCGCCAACCTGGTGGTGGTGGGCCATTCCGTGGGCTTAAAAGGGCCCAATATTGACGAATTTCTGCCGGAACACTATCAGGAGATCACCCGCCTGGGAGGCAAGGTCCTGAAGGCCACCATCCTCACCCATTCCCTGGAAACCGCCATTGCCGATCAGTTCAAGGGGAGCGCCCCCACCCTGTTGATCGCCAATACCCTGCGGCGTCTGGGGCAGGGCCTCAAGGTCTGCTGCGAGATCGTCATGGAGGCGGTGGATGCCGGCCTGGTCCCGGAGGAAGAGGAAGTGGTGGCCGTCGGCGGCACCGCCCGGGGTTGGGACGTGGTGGCCATTATTCGCGCGGCTGCCTCCAAACGCTTCTTGCAGCTCTCCGTCCTGGAAATCTGGGCCAAGCCCAGGGTGTGAGCAGGGCGTCCCGGCTCGCCAGGCCGGGGCCCAGGAGACAGTGGGGCGCACCTGCGGGCGCGCCCCGTTTGGCGCCAAGGCTGCCGCCTTTAGGCGGTGGGCCCCCCCATAATAGCGGCCGTCCCTGGCCGCAGCAAAGGGCGCTTACCGCGGCCCGCCCCGCCGGCTCTATTTTCCTGGAAAGCGAAAAAATAGCGATATTAATAACTTTCTGGATTAGCCACTTTTTTCAGGACCAGAGTAAAACCAGTTTTTCGACGGCCTGCGAATCTCGAAAACAGCTCAGAGGGCGCATTAGTGGCCTTGTGAAACTTCTAACTCAAGTTTCGCACCAAGTATTAATAGGAGCGGGAAAGAGATTAAATTCCCCCTCACCCTGCCCTCTCCCCCCTGTTTGGACCGGGGAGATGGGTAACAAAGATGGAACCCCTTTCATGCTTCCGTTAATAACTGACTACCTAGGCCAGAGGCATAGGCTACCAAGTCCAGGTAGCCCAGGCGTCCCTCCTGTGGACTGAATTCAGGGGTGCGAAACTTGAGTTCTGAGTCCTGTTGATAAAATATTTTAAATAATGGCTTGATTTTTGGTTTATTTTGGTTTATTTTTTGCCCTGCCAATGGGTTTAGAGAAACGAAAGCTGTAGCCGCAGGTTTTGGAAGAATTTTAGCAACTTATGGCTAAAATCTAATTGATCGGGGGACCTTCGGGTGAAGATCAGCCCAAAATGCCTGATACCGGCATTAATTCTCGTAGGGGTCCTCCTGGCCAGCGTCCCGGCTTTAGGGGTCAGCCCTGCCGATGATGTGCTGGTGCAGCAGGCGGCCAGGAATCTGCAACAGGAAAATTACGAGGAGGCCCTGGCCCAACTGACCGAAGCCTGGCGGAAAGGGCCCCATACCGCGGAAAAGGCCTTTTATTTGGGAGTGGTCTATCGCCAGCTCCTCGATTATCCCAAAGCCAGGGACTATCTCGAGGAGGCCGTCCGCCTGAAGCCGGACTATATGGAGGCCAGGCGGCTGCTGGCCGACACCCTGATCACCCTGGATAAGCCGGACCTGGCTTTGAGCCAGCTGCAGGAGTTGGAGAAAGCCGGCTATCAGCCGGCCCAGACGGCGATGATGCAGGGCCTGGTGGCTATGAAGCAGAAACGTTACAAGGAGGCCCTGGAATATTTCGATAAGGCCAAGACGGACCCGGCGCTGGCCCAGGAGGCCACGCTGCAGACGAGCCTGGCGTTGGCCGCGCAGAACCGCCTGAAGGAGGCCCAGAAAACCCTCAAGGAAACCATCAACCTGGGGCCCCAAACCAACACCGCAGGATTCGCGCAGCGTTATGCCGCAGCGGTGGAAAAGCGCCTCGAGGAGGTTCGCCCCTTTCACTTCAATGTTTATGCCGGCGTCGATTATGACTCCAACGTCACCCTGCAGCCCGGCGGCGCCGCCGCCGCGTCGCAGGTTTCGGGCAAGGGCGACGTCGCCTTCTCGTACGGCGGCTACCTGGAATACAACCTGTTTCCCCAGGGCCCCTTCGGCCTCCTGACCAATTATGCCTATTTTCAGAATTTCCACCCCAGCCTTCCCAACTACGACCTGCTGAGCCACACCGTGGGCCTCACTCCCACTTACCAGTTCCAAAACGGCCGCTTGTGGCTGCCTTTCACTTACAACTATACCGACGTGCAATATGCTAAGTACTTCACCGCCTTTGAGCTGGACCCCACTTATCTCCATCTCCTCACCCCCAATGTGGGGCTGGAGGTGGGCGGCATCCTGAACCGGCAATATTACTGGTTTCCCATCTCCTTCCCTCAAGACGACCGCAGCGGCCGCAATCTCGGGGGCAATTTGGGACTCTATTATTTCTTCAAGAATCAACAAGGTTACCTCCAGGCGCGGTTCAGCTATGTACATGACTTCACCGGCGGCACCAACTGGGATAACACCAGTTATCGCCTCTTAATGACGGCCCTTTATCCCATCACCCCCCGCCTGAAAGTGAGCGCTTTCCTGGACCTGACCCTGCAGCCCTATAACTTCCGCTTTTACGGGGGAAGCCCTCTCACCTATGACGGCAAGCGTTACGACAAGGACATGATCACCGGGTTGACCGTGTCCTACGAGATCTACAAGGGCCTCGAAGGCAACCTCCACTATTATTTCATCCGGGATGATTCCAACATTTCCATCTATAATTACAACCGCCACATGGTGGGCGTGCAATTGAGTTATCGCTATTGAGCTTTGGCAACAGCCGGGAGGAGTGACATGCAACGCAGGTATCTGACAGGTTTGATGGTGCTGGTGGCCTTTGCCCTGGGGCTCCCTTTAGTGGCCCAGGCCGTGCCGGTGGGCCGGTTCGTACAGGTGGAAGGGTCGGTGGATTTGATGAAGGGGGGTAAGTTCCCCGCCGTCCCGGCGAAGGTCCAGGATGAGGTGGAGCAAGGGGACGCGGTCCGCACCAAGTCGCTCTCCAAAGCCCAGATCCGGTTCGTGGATGACACCGTCCTGGCTGTCGCGCCGGAGAGCCGGGTGGCCATCGACGAATACGTCTATGACGCCACCAAGAGCAAGCGCCAGGCCACGGTCGAGATCTTCCGGGGTGTGGTGCACTTCGTGGTGAGTAAGATTTTGCAGACCGAAAAGCCAGACTTCATCATGAAGACCCATACCGGGGTCCTGGGGGTGCGAGGCACCGGCTGGTACGCCCAGCTCACGGCCCTGGACACCGACATTTATAATGAACAGGGCACAACCGAGGTGCAAAATCTTTTCCCGGAAGTGCCGGGAAAAGTAACGCTGACAGGGATGCAGTTCACCCGGGTGGGCATCAACCTGCCCCCCACCCTCCCTATGCCTATCACCCAGGAGGACTTGCAGCAACTGAGGATACAGTTTAGCAAGTCCGCGGGCACCGGCGGCGGCGGCACCTCCGCTGGGGGCCTTGGCACCGTCTCGCCGCTGGAGACCGGGGCACTGGGCGCGGCCGGCGGCCCTGGCGCCGGCACAGTGCTGGCAACCTACTCCATCCAGAATAACCTGGTGAATAACCCGATAAACAACCCGGCCATCTCCCTCTACACCCAGAATAACCTGGTGAATAACCCGACACACAACCCGCTCATCCCCCCGGCCCCGGCCCCGGGCCCGTCCCCGCCCCCGCCCTCCAGCACATATAGTTTTACGATGGACCTTTACGGCTATCGCACTACTACCCCCACCTCCCTAACTACCGCCAACGCAATTATGGCTAACTGGGGGCAATTGACGGGGGTTTATCCGGAATACTTCACCACCAGCGGCTCCGGCACGCGTTCTTCCACTTCCCCAATTTTCACCGGCACTAATAATTTCACTGCCTCCGATATCCTTTCCGGCACGGTCAGCGGCATCTCCGGGCAAAGCCTGACCGGGACTTTTTCCGCCACCGGCACCTCCTCCACCGGATATTCCGGCACTTTCTCCGGGCCCATCACCATCAACCCGAACGGCACTTTCAGTTACAGTTACACCAACCTCGTCTTCACCAACGGCACCGTTACGGAAACCGGCACCGGCTCATCCAGCGGCACCCCAGGCACCTATTTCAGCCAGACGGCCGTGGGCAGCGTGGCCATGGCCATGCCCGCCAACAACACCTCGGGCAACCAGCAAACTATCACCAACAATAGCGATTCGACCAACGGCACCTATCCCATCTGGGGCACCCGCACCGGGGTCTCTCCCGGGACTTTTTCCGCCACCATGAACATGGTCAGCACCGCGCCGGTGCCCGGCTACTATCCTCCCGCCGACCAGGGCAGTTTAACCGCCAGCATGCAGGGCGTGGTCAGCGGCCCGGCCGGAGGGACCGGGGTGATGACCACCATCGCCTCCGGCCAGGAGGAAGGCAGCACACCCTACACCTTTGCCGGGCCGGTGACCATCAACCCGACGAACGGCAGCCTCACCGCCACCTTTTACGGCACCAATACCGACAACAACGTCTCACCCCCCCAAGCCGGCATTTTCACGCAGACGGGCAGCTGGAGCCAGACGAAGGCGATTCCCGTTACGGGCGCTTATAGCTTCAGCATCCCTTTGACCGACCAGTACAATATCAACCCCACCAGCACGACCACGGCCAGTCTTGAGATTCAAGGCGTCGGTACCCGCACTGGCGTTTACCCGGGCACGTACCTGAACAACGTTGAGAACGGCACCCTGACCGGGCCTTCCGGTTCCTTTACTGTGGGAAACAACGTTAGCAGCAGTGTTTCCGGGACCCTCTCCGGCACGGTCACCGGTGTGCTCGGCGGCTATACCCTCACGGGGACCGGCACCTTCACCAGCAGCACTTCGCCAACCTTCACTTATACTGGGCCGATTACCATTACCCCCGGCGGCAAGTTGATTTTCAATTATACCGGTACCGTCGGGACGCTGACGGCCGCGGGGACCATGACCGAGTACTTTGGCATACCCGTCTCCCAGAGCGCTTTGGGAACTTACCAGGCCCTGTCGGGGGGGTCTAACCCCGCCCTGATGAACACCAGCCAGATGACCGGCACCCAAACCATCGGGTCTGCATCTCCGGCGAATACCAATGCCAGCGTGGTGCTGACTTACGGCAACGGCTTCTCTGGTCTTCCGACGAATCTTGAAACGGGGAGCAATGGAACGTTGTCCGTGTCCGGCACCGGCGCGGTTTTCCCCTGGTACGGCGGGCAGCCAACCAATGGTCTGCTGAGTTCCACTGTGACTGTGGATAGCACCTCCGTACAAACGGCAATGCAAGTAACCTATAATCCCACCAACGGTAATCTGATCGGCCAGGTTGCTAACGGCTCAGGTTCTTACGGACCCTATATAAACGCAGTACTGGCGGCGACGCCCACCTCCGGGTATACCACTACCTCCCTTTACCAGACGACGAATTCCGGATCTTATACGCAGACCTCCAGCTCCCCTTACTCCACCGGGTTGTTCACCGCCAGTGGGCTCACCGGCACCATGCTATTGGGAGGCTCTGGGGCCATTGTTACCGTGCCGCCCATCACCGCCGGCTTCAATTTTAACGCCACCAGCAGCCAGGCCAACGCCTTTCCGGCTTCCTCCAGCGGGACGTTTTACCCCTACGCTATCTTCGGCGCGGTCATCGGGCCGGCCGGCGGCAATCAGAACGGCTATGTCATGGCATCCGCCGACTATACGCCTTCCGGTTCTTCCAGTTCTTACTTTATGGGCCTGAGCGGTCCTTTTACGTTGGGGCCCGCCAGCGCCACACCTCCCTATCCGGGCACCTTGACCGTTTCATCGGGTAACGGCACCTCCCCCAACGGCTACCCCATGTCCGTCAGCGGCACCTGGACCCAGAGCGACCCGCCTGCGAGTGCGACCCAGACCGTGGCCGCCACCTGGGCGGCGGCGGGCACGGGGCTGACTTCACCGGCCCAGGCCTGGTGGCTCCAGCGGGCAGCCTGGCTCGCATCGCCGTCGGCCGCCACGGCCGGCGCCGGGGCCAATGCCCCCCTCCTGTCCACCAACCTCACCCGGCTGACGGGGACTTCCCTGGGCTCCAGGATCCAACGGGCGGCGCAACTGACCCAGCCCGGGACACCCGGCAATCCCGCCTTAGCGGCTAATCTGCAGGCAGCCTGGCGGTTCCGCCACCTGCAACGTCTTGCGGCGCTGCGGGCGGCCTCCGGCGCCACCCCCGGGGGCCGGACGTCGGGTAACCCCGCCGGACCGATCCTGGCGTTGCAGAGACACTAGCCGGGTGGCTGAGGAGACCTGACCCCGGCCGAGCCCCCACCCTAACCCTCTCCCCTCGCCGGTAGGGGCGGCGTCTCGCCGCCCGGGCGGGGAAACCCCGCCCCTACGGCGGGGAGTAAAAAGCTGAAAGCTATTTTCAGATGAAGGGAAGTGAAATGGCCGGTCAAGCCCCTTGAAGAGGGGAACTCCGCCGGCCCGCTTGCCGGGGAAAATTTTTCTTAATTCTATCCTGTTAAAAATTGCCTGGTTTCGCTAAAATGACCCACAGATTTTTTGCCACTCGCGGCAAGATCGCTGGAGTTCCCGAAGCCGACGTCCGCCCATGATACGCCGACTAGCCTCTCTGTTTCGCTCCATCACCTTCCAGTTGGTGGCCGGCATGACCCTGGCAGTGGTCCTGCTGGTAGTGTTTCGGCCCTTCTTTTCCGAGATCCTGGAGCTTAAACTTTACGACCTCAGGTTTCGGCTGCGAGGGGCGCGAGCGCCGGGCCCGGAAGTGGTCATTGTCACCATCGACGACGACAGCCTGAAGGCCCTGGGACGCTGGCCCTGGTCCCGGGAAATCCAGGCCCGCCTGATCAATCGCATCAAGGAAGCCGGCCCCAAGGTCATCGCCCTGGATATCATTTTCGCGGAAAAAGAAGAGACTGCGGCGGTGGAAACCATCAAAAACCTGCGCCAGGGGCTGGCCCGCGAGGGCTCGGCCAACCCGGCAATTCTGCATCTGCTGACCCAAGAAGAAAACCGGGTAAATGTGGACCGGCAGTTGGCCCAGGCCATTGCCCAGGGCTCGCCCACTTTGCTGGGGTTTTACTTTAACATGGTGGGGGGCAAGGCCGCCCTGAAGGCCGAACAGTTCATGGCAACTTCGGCCCCCCGGGCCTGCACCTACAATCTGGTGCGCTGGCTGGACACCAAGCCCACGGTGATACCCATCATCGGCGCCAGAGACATTGAACTGAATCTGCAGGAGATCAGCGCCGGCAGCGCCGGCGGGGGCTTTATCAACATGGTGCCCGATGTGGACGGGTGCGTCCGCTGGCTCCCCCAGGCCATCGTCTTCGGCGGAGATATCTTCATGCCCCTGTCCCTGGCCGCGGTCCAACAATACCTTGGGCGCCCGCCCCTGGCCCTGACCATGTCCCGGATGGGGGTGGAGGGGGTGCGCCTGGGCGACCGGGAACTCCCGGTGGACCGGTTCGGCCGCCTGCTCATCAATTATTTGGGGCCTCCCGGCCGGTTCCCATATTACTCGGCCGCAAAGGTGCTGAAAGGGGAGGTGCCGGCCAGCGACCTGAAAGACAAGGTGGTGCTGCTGGGGGCCACCGCCGTGGGCATTTATGATCTCCGGGTCACGCCGTTTTCCGGCATCTGTCCAGGGGTGGAAATCCAGGCCACCATCATCGATAATCTGATCCACCGCCACTTTTTACAGACGAGCCGGCTCTACCCGATACCCACCCTGCTCATCGTCCTGGGCCTGGGACTGTTCATGGGCCTGGCGTTGCCGCGCCTTTCCGTCATCTGGTCCTTAGTCTTCGCACTGTTCCTGGCAGAAGGTTACGCTATCTTCAACTACCTGCTCTTCAGCCGCTGGGGCTGGCAACTGGAGCTGTTCTACCCCCTGCTGACCATCGGCGGCATCTACATGAGCCTCACCGTGCAGCGGTTCCTGGCGGAAGAAAAAGAGCGGTTGCACATCAAGAAGGCCTTCCAGTCTTACGTCGCCCCGGAAGTGGTAAATGAAATCATAAAAAACCCGCAACTCCTGCGTCTCGGCGGCGAGCGCCGGGAGTTGACCATTCTTTTTTCCGATATTCGGGGCTTCACCACCCTGTCGGAAACCCTGGAACCTGAGATCCTGGTAGGCCTGCTTCACGACTTCTTCAACCCCATGAGCGAGATCATCGTCACCCATGGCGGCACCATCGACAAGTACATCGGCGACGCCATCATGGCCCTGTTCGGCGCCCCCTTGCATCGTCCGGACCACCCCGTTTTGGCCTGCCGCACTGCCCTGGCGATGATGGCAAAGCTTAAGACCTTGAACGAGGAATGGGAGAGCCAGGGGCGCCCGGCCATGCGCATCGGCCTGGGCCTCAATGTGGGCGATGTGGCCGTGGGCAACATGGGCTCCGATCGCCTGTTCAACTACACCGCCATCGGTGACAACGTCAACTTGGCCTCGCGCCTGGAAGGCCTGAACAAGTATTACGGCACCTCGATCCTCATCAGCTCGTCCACGGCTCGTGTCCTGGACGGCCAGTTCGTCCTCCGGGAAGTGGACCTGGTCCGGGTCAAGGGCAAAGCTCAGGCTTTGACGATCTTTGAACTTCTGGGTGAAGGCACGCCGGAACCGGACCTGGCCGCATTCCTGGAGGTTTATAACCAGGGGCTGACTTTTTTCCGGGAACGCCGCTGGCAGGAAAGCGCCGAGGCCTTCACCGCCGCCCTCAACCTGCGTCCTCAGGACACCCCCAGTAAAAACTACCTGGAACTCTCAGAAAAATACCGCCTCACTCCTCCCGGCCCCGACTGGACCCCGGTGCGGGTCATGGAATCGAAGTAAGTTTGGTGACGTATTTGGGGGACCGGGCTAAGGGCCGTAAACCCTTGGCCCAATCTCGAACCCCCGGGCCCAGGTTCGACCCCGGCAAGGGCAAGCGCAGCGCCGTGTTGCAACTTTTTCAAGGCCTGGCCCATCTGGTGGTCACCCAGGTCTTCAAGGTGCAGGAGCCGGATTTTCTGGTGAAGACCCACACCGCGGTGATGGGGGTGCGGGGTACCGAAGTGGGTATCCGCCTGAGCCCCAACGACACCACTTTTTTGGATTTTCACGGCCTGGTGCGGGTGGCCAATATCTTTCCCGAATTGGGGGACGCGGTGGCCATTATTCGCAGCGCCGCCTCCAAACGCTTCTTGCAGCTCTCCGTCCTGGAAATCTGGGCCAAGCCCAGGGTGTAAGCAGGCGTCCCGGCTCGCCAGGCCGGGCCCCAGGAGATAGTGGGGCGCACCTGCGGGCGCGCCCCGTTTGGCGCCAAGGCTGCCGCCTTTAGGCGCTGGGGCCCCCCAGTAGTGTCCGGCAACAAAATTGCATGGAGAAGATTACCCTATCTCGCAGTTAAACTCTAGACCATTGTAATTTCAGCGATATCAACATATTATACCGATGCAACTAAATCCCCTCCCCCCTGCGAGGGGACGACACCGGGTGAGGGGTGGCTTCAGCGGCCGTTCCATACCCTCCCTCACCCTGCCCTCTCCCCCCTGTTTGGACCGGGGAGATGGGTAACAAAGATGGAACCCCTTTCATGCTTCCGTTAATAACTGACTACACAGGCCAGAGGCCTACGCTACCAAGTCCAGGTAGCATAGGCGTCCCGCCCGCTACTGGGGGCAGGTCACTGCCTTCTCAATTCCTGAAAGATTTTTATCAAGCCGTCGCGTCTCAAATATCTTTGATAATCGTCGCCGTGATTTACCAAAATAAACTGTAAATATGCGATATTTCTTTCCACGATCTCCCGGGCCATATCCTGGTCGATGCCCCAACGGACTCGAAAATGGTCCCGCATGAGGCGGTCCACCCCTCCCAATTCGCCTGCAAACCGCTTTTGGGTAAACTCCCAGAAAGCTGGGGTCTTTTGCAGCAAATCTAGTTCATCGGCAAAACCCGGAACGCCGCCTTCCTTAAATTCATGGTAAAGAAAGGGAAGTCTTTCCAGGTAGGTCCGATCCGCCATTTGTCCCAGCAGGTCCGCGGTTCCCAGCATCTCCCCCAAGGTTTCATTGTTACGGGAGATAAATTCCAATTCCCCGATTTTTACCTCCAGGCCGGTACATTTCAGACAATTTCTGCAGAAGAGAAAATCCTTCGAAGAATATCCATGTTGCGCGAAATATATTTTCATAAACTCTATGCTGCGGTCCACATGGACCATAGTGTACTTGGCGCCGGTTCCGTCATCATCCTCCGCGGTTTGAATATAGCCGGTATCGTGCAGTAGCGCGGCGATCAACCCCAGGGCCGTGTCCCTTTCCTCCATCACCGTCCCCTGGACAAAACCCCCGTGTATGAGTCTGGCCATGGCCAGCAAACAGTCGGTGGTATGCTTCAAGTCATGGTACCAGGTGTTGCAGGCGCGGTATCCCGGGTATTCCCCGCGAAAAAGTTTAACCACGTCTTTAAAGACATCCTGTACAGGATTGAAATTGAAGACCGGATACATCAAGTGGACAATCTTTTTAACCTCCTCCAGGACTTCCTGAGGATTTCCCATGGGCACCAGGTCCTCGAATCTCAGGAATTCGGGCGTGCCGGGTCCCGTTCCCAGATTTAGGGGCGCGCCGGCGGAGGTATAAGAGTGGGATGGGACGCCTTGGCCGGACGTGGCCGAGGAAGGGGGGTTGATTTCCTCAATGAATTTTTCATTTATAGCCATAGCGGTCTCTGATTGAGGATGTCATGTGAGTTCGGAGTAGTTTGCCCTTTCGTTGATGCTGCCCATATCTTGGTGGATTTCCCCATCTTAGTAAATCGGGGATTCCCCGATTCTTAGGGGAGAATTTCCTTAATTATAACAAAATTAAATTGGCCCATAAGCGGCTCAAATTAAAATGAAAGATGTCGCCCCCGGCTGCGAGTGGCCTTGTGGCACATCCCGGTGGAGGAATCCATGAATGAAATGGAAAGCTGGAATTTTCCGCGGCTTGATCCGGTATCTCGCCTCTCGCAGTATGGTTTCGGTTTTCAGATAATCCCGAAACCAGATAACCAACATGGTGATCAAGATGGCGGCGGCAAACAAGGCGATGGTCCAGAGGACCCCAGAATCGAGATATAGGTTATCCATGTTTCTGGCCCCCTTTTGACATTGTTCCTCAATGGTAGGCGCCCATAGATGTATCAAGAATAGTGCCAGTTGTGTGCCGATGAGCCCTACATTAGATAAAATGTGTGATATTAGCCAGATAGGTTAAAAGGCAGGCAGTTTTGAACTAAATATTACTCAGAGCAAAAAACAAATTCCTGATGGAGAATTTAACCGTGGCCGCAGGGTTTAGCCTGCGTAAGCCAAAGCTGCGGAAACATTTTAAAATGCAATCTAGTACTACTACGTTAAGTCTTGACAAACATTCTCTAGTATGCGAGCCTGGGTCGCATGGACAGAGAAGAATTGCTTGAGGCCCGAGGTCGCCTGGAGGCTTTTCTTGAGCTGTTGTTGCCCTTGTTGGGCCGGTCCGAACGTTGCCGCTGGGGAGCCTTTTATATCCAGGGCTTGCTCCTGGAAGGAGGTCGAAAGACTGCGGCGGGGATGGCGGCCCATTTGGGTGGCAACGTCCAGGCTGTGCAGCAGTTTGTCAATCAGAGTCCATGGGACTGGCTGGCGGTCCGCCGGGTCTTGGCGCAAACCGTGATAAAGCAGACTTCCGGTCGTGGTGCCTGGATCTTGGACGACACCGGTTTTCCCAAAAAGGGGGCGCATTCCGTGGGGGTGGCCCGGCAATACTCCGGCACCTTGGGTAAGATTGGCAACTGCCAAGTGGCGGTAAGTCTGAACTATGCCACTGACGATGGCTGTTTCCCGGTAAATTTTCAGCTTTATCTGCCGGCCGCGTGGGTGGAAGATGGCCTGCGGCAACAGAAGGCCGGCATCCCCAAGGACATAACGTTTCGGCATAAGTGGCGGATCGGGCTGGAGATGCTGGATCAAGCCCGGGAGTGGAGTTTGCCTGCCCAGGTCGTAGTGGCCGATGCCGGTTACGGAGTGGCGACGGAATTCCGGCGGGAGCTGGAAATACGAGGCTACCATTACGTCATGGGAATCACCCGGGATACCACGGTCTGGACCGAGCCGGTGGTTGCCAAGCCCCCGACTTACTCGGGCCAAGGACGGCCGCCGAAAGGCGACCGCACTTTGCCCAGTCCCCGCAAAATCTGTGAGGTGGCGCGACTGCTGCCGGAGGACGCCTGGGAAGACATCACTTGGCGGGAAGGGACAAAAGGCCCGATGCGTGGCCGCTTCGCAGCCATCCGCGTCAAACCCGCCATCGGTTATTTTAACGGCAAGGCGATGGAGCCGGTCGGTTGGCTTCTCAGCGAATGGCCACGGCCAGAGCCTGAGCCCATAAAATATTGGTTCTCCAACTTGCCGGAAACCACTACGCAGCAGGAACTGCTCTATTGGGCCAAAATACGCTGGTGGATTGAGCAAAACTACCAGCAATTGAAAGATCAATTGGGGCTGGACCATTTTGAAGGGCGATCCTGGGCTGGCTGGCATCATCACGTGACTTTGACGATGCTGGCTTTCGCCTTTCTGGTTCTGGAGGGCTTCCGGGCTAAAAAAAACTACTGGGTGGACCCTCCCACGCGCCAAAAGGGAACTGCAACGCATGCTCATAATCAAGCTTGGCTTCTGCCCTTGTTGTTGGCGTCCAATCATAATGGATGATTCTTAACTTAACGTAGTAGTACTAGTTAATGCTCTGATTAATAATTACAATTTTTTTGGGAATTTATTCTTTTATCATAAGAATTTCTTATTGGAGAATAATAAGTCCTCCAGAGACCCGAAGGACGCTCACACCCGTCCCAATCTTGATGGATACGCCATGCTTTGCAACCTCTTGAAGTTGTGTATGTCAAGTTCTGCAAATTGGTCGAGGCATACGGGGTTTTTTCGGGCAACCACAATCGCTGAAGCGGTAAAGGCCAGGCTCAACCAATCAATATCCCGCATTTTCCCGTCCGCATCTGGGGCATTTGACCATGTTTAAAACTCGTTTTAACTGAGATTATGCGGCAACATGGGCCACCGCAGTCAAAAAATGGTTTTGGGGACCTCTCTCCCCGAGTTTAACCCCGACAAGTTTCCCCTTTTGTGCCGAAATTGTCCCGTAGGGAGCATGATAGCACAAATTTCCATGAAATTGTTAACCAGAAAGCTGGATTTGCTAATTTTTTTAGACATTTTGGCATGTCTGCCCCTCAGAATCCAAATACTTCCCTGTTGTGGAGCTTAAGGAGCCCAACCCAGCACCGCCCGGTAATGGTTAGCCAGAGGAAAAGCTGAGGCGACATGCACATACCACCTGCGGGCATGGTAAGAAACCTTGGCCCCCACTTTGATCAGTCGTTTGATAAGCCAATCGATGGACCGCCGCACTTCCTCTCCCCAGACGTAGAATTGCCGGATCATGTGGAGGAGGTTGTAAGCCAGAACCCCCATCTGCAGCCTGGCCTGATTGGCCTCTAACCTCTGGCAACTGGTTTTGTCCCAGCGCAGGGTGTTTTTGCCCTCCTTGATCCGGTTTTCCACATCCCCCCGGCCGTTATAGACCTTGGTTACCTGGCCGGCCCAGGCGCACTTGACCGGCCCCGGTTCTTTTGATATTTTAAAGGCAGGGCGCCAGCGAGGACGAGACCTTGCCGGCCCGCCCCCATGAGGCCAGAGATGTCTAAAGTCATTGATATCGAAGACCGGCTGAAGCTGGAGCAGAAGAAAAAGGCCAGGGTGGATAAGGCCAAGAAGACCGAGACGGTGCGCAAGGTGGTGCAATGTACCCGTTGCCTGGCCCGCTGCGCCCGTTGTGGGATCCAATTCGACACCGCCGAAATGTATAAACGCTACCCGGGGCCTTACCGCCTGTGCGCCTTTTGCCAGGAAGAGTACGAAGATTTTCTGCGGATTACCGAAAAAGGGCAGGAGAGCCCCTACTACTGGCACAACCGGGAGTGGCTGGCCCTGTGGCAATCCTGGATCGATTATCAGAAGGCCATGAAGGCCTACGGAGAGTCCCCGGAGTTCATCGACCTGGTGCGGGAGGTGGAACTGGATCGGTAGAGCCAGTAGCCAGTAGCTTTAAAGACAGAAAAAGCTATTAATCCATTAAACTGGCTACTGGTCACTGGCTACCATCATTCCGCCTGGCCCAGGCGGTAGGCTTGTTGCAGGATTTCCATGGCCAGCTCAAAGGCGTTGTGATGGTCGAGGAGAATCTCGGTATGCTCCATCTGCTTCTCGCCGCTGCCGGTGTAGACCACTATCTTGAGAACGCCTTCAGGACGCTGCACCACGGCGATCTCCCCTTTCGGCTTGAGAGTCTTATAGGTGCGGTGTTCTTCTTTGTCCGGATCTTTTCCGTGAACAGGATGTACCATAACTTCCTCCTCAGGGCGAGTTGCTTGAAAGTTTAGCATAAACATCTCGCGGCCGCAATTCAAGGCCGAAGTTTCCTGCCATGGCCTTTTATTCCACAGAGTACGATGTGATTGTCATCGGGGCCGGCCATGCCGGCTGCGAAGGGGCCCTGGCCGCGGCCCGCATGGGACTCAAGGTGCTGCTCTGCAATCTCTCGCTGGATACCATGGCCCTGATGGCTTGCAACCCGGCGGTGGGTGGCCTGGCCAAGGGCCACCTGGTGAAGGAGATCGACGCCCTGGGCGGGGTGATGGGGGAGCTGGCGGACCTCACCGGCATCCAATTTCGTACCCTGAACCTCTCCAAGGGTCCGGCGGTGCGGGGCACCCGGGTCCAATGCGATAAGCAGGCCTACCGTTTGGCCATGAAATCCCGGCTGGAGCGGGAACCCCGCATCCATCTGCGGGAGGCCATGGTGGCGCGGCTGCTGGTGGAGGAGGGCCGGGTGGTGGGGGTGGTGGAGACCCTGGGGCTGGCTTACCGGGCCCGGACGGTGCTGATCACCACCGGCACCTTCCTGAATGGCCTGATCCACATCGGCGAGGCCCGCATCCCGGCGGGCCGGGCCGGGGAGTTCGCCGCCACCGATCTGGCGGCCCACCTCAAGGAGCTGGGCTTCCGGATGGGGCGCATGAAGACCGGCACCCCGCCCCGCCTCCGGGCCGGCAGCATCGATTTTACCGGAATGAGCGTGCTCTCGGGCGATCCCCGGGCCCGCCCCTTCTCCTGGCGGAGCCCGGCCGGGCCCCGGGAGCAGCTCCCCTGCTTCATCACCCAAACCAATCCGGAAACCCACCGCCTGGTCAGAGACCACATCCACCTCTCGCCCCTATACAACGGCTCCATCCGGGGGGTGAGCGCCCGCTACTGCCCATCCCTGGAAGACAAGGTAATGCGCTTCCCGGACAAACCCAGCCACCAGGTCACCCTGGAGCCGGAAGGCCGGGACACCGCGGAGATCTACGCCAAGGGCCTGGGCAACTGCCTGCCGTTGGAGCTGCAGTTGCAGCTCTTCCGGAGCGTCCCGGGGTTGGAAGAGGCCGAGGTGATGCGCCCGGCCTATGCCATCGAATACGACTATGTGGACCCCTTGCAGCTCAAACCCACCCTGGAGACCAAGCTGATCCAGGGACTCTTTCTGGCCGGGCAGATCAATGGCACCTCGGGCTACGAAGAGGCCGCCGGCCAGGGACTGTGGGCCGGGATCAACGCCGCCTGCCAGGTCTTGGGGCGCCCTCCCTTTCTGCCGCACCGTTCCCAGGCCTACATGGCGGTGCTGGTGGACGACCTGGTGACCCGGGGCACCCGGGAGCCTTATCGGCTGTTCACCTCCCGGGCGGAATACCGCCTGCTACTCCGGGAAGACAACGCCGATCAGCGTCTGACCCGCTGGGGCCATGAGATGGGTCTGGTGGATCGGGAAGCCCTGGAGCGCCTTCAGGAAAAGGAGCGGCTGCTGACCGAAGAGGAAGCCCGTCTGGCGCGCCGCCGCCTCCATCCTTCGGCAGCGGTTAATGCGGAGCTGACCGGCCGGGGCAGCGCCGCCTTGCAGGCCCCGGCGTCCCTCCTGAGCCTGGTGAAGCGCCCCCAACTGGATCTCCCCACCCTCTACCGCCTGGCCGGGGAAGAACCACCGGTACCGCCCGAAGTGGTGGAGCAGTTGGAAATTAAACACAAGTACGAGGGCTACATCCGGCGCCAGGAGGAGGCGGCCAAAAAATTCGTCCAGGGGGAAGGGCGCCGCATCCCGCCGGACTTCGATTACCGCGGCATGCCGGGGCTATCCGCAGAGGTGCAGGAAAAGCTGCAGGAGGTGCGGCCCCAGTCCCTGGGTCAGGCGGCCCGCATCTCCGGGGTGACCCCCGCGGCCCTGGCCATTTTGATGGTTTATCTGAAAAGGCGGGGTGGAAAAGTGTAGAACAGCCACCGCGGCTGTGCTTGGCAGGTCAAGGGTGGGCAGCGCCCAGCCCACATTGGCTGATACGGGGAGTAAAGGCGGCTCGGGGGGACCTCCGCCTTTGGGCTAGTGTCATGTTTCAGAAATACCTTTAAAAATATCTACTTGTTCTTGTAGCCCCAGGCTTTAGACTGCGCCCATTTTATTAAGGTTTTTCGCAAGCTTAAGCTGAGCGGCTACATTTTAAAGGCCTAAAGATGAAGGACATTTTTTATTAAGGGAAAATCTGAGACATGACAATAGATTAGCAAGTCTTGGCTGAGAGCCGAGAGCTGGCGGCCATTACCTTACTTTTCGCCGGGGCCGGTGGCTCGATCGGTGGCATTGTAAAAATAGTCGCCGCTCACCGAGGCGCCGCACATGGCGCAGGTGGCGGCCCGGCCCACTACCTCGCTCTGGGAATTGGTTTCGGAGCAGCCCCAGGACATCAGGACCGCCAGTAGCAGCAGCAGGCCAGCGGTTCTTTTCATCACTTCTCCCCTTCCGAGGCTTCCCTGACGGCGCCGGTTCCACGATTTTGCCGCCGGATAGCGGAGTGGCCTGGCAGGGGCGAGATTTCAGCCCGCCCCGATATAGGCCAGCTTTTTATCCTTAGAGCAACGAGGCCGGATTACTGGCCCCGGGATCTCTGATATTGGTCGTAGATAAGGCCGCCCAGCATCCCGACGCCGCCGCCGATGGCCGCACCCACCGCGGGCGAGCCCGCCGCCCAGCCGATGAGCGCGCCGCTGCTGGCGCCGATGGCGCCGCCGCTTAGCACCCGCTGCTGGGTGGAAGACATCCCGGAACATCCCCCCAAGGCCAGGGCCAAAACTACTATCAGAACTAGCGCTTTTTTCATCAGCATCTTCTCCTGCACCTAAAAGTTAAGGCGTTGGTCCCTGCGAAATGGGGACGGTTGCTACCAAGCAATGAAAGTCCGGGGAGAAAGCCTCCCGGGACCCCCCGTATTTCAGGGAGGGGTGAGGACGTGGATGTTGACCCTGTATCCCCAAGATCCTCGAATTCCGGCACTGCTGGTGGCTATCCCCGACCCCGGGGCTTCTCGCAGTGTTGGCGGAGGAAGCCGGCTGCCGGGCCGGAGGCACTAAAACCCGGATGGCTTACTTGGTCAGTCCCGGCGGGTAGATCCCCTTGGTGTTGTAGCGGATCAGGATCACTTCCAGTACCGAGGTGCCCAGCTTGCCGGGATTCTCTTTGTAATAGCTGTCTACCTGCTCGACGACTTGCTCCACGGTCTTGGTTTTCAGTTCGCTGGCGAAGGCCTGGGCAATGGGAGGACCTTTGCCTTTGGCGGACGCCACTTCAAAGTCGGCCAGGTTGCCGATGCCCTTGACATAGCCCACCTTGGCGTCATAGGTTAACTGGGGCCACTGGTTGCCATCCCAGAGAAACCCCTTCTGCTGGGCGAGGCCGCCGCCGGCCAGGGCCAGAAATACCATCAATGTAAGAAGACCAACCATTCCCCGAAATTTCATGCGTGCACCTCTGCTGGGATTTGGGAAATTGTCTGCTCTGCTGGCGGCTCCGCCAGCGGCATTGCTTTTTAAGTTAAGTGCCGCCTCTGTCAATCCGGTCAAGGTGAGACTGGATTGGCATACCTGCCGGGCGCCATTTAGGGGCGCGCCTGGGATTGGGCTGCCAACCATGCCTGAGACCGCGCTTTACCCTATTTCTTCGGTGGAGCGGCGGTGGATTCCGGCGAACATAGTTTGGTGCTGGCCCGAAGGATCACTTCCAACACCGGAGAGTTCATTTTTCCGGGGTTATCCTTGTAGTATTGATCCACCTCCTGCACCACCTGGCCCACGGACTTGGTCTTGAGTTCATCGACCAACGCCTTGGAAACACAGCCGGCTTGGCCGGCGGCGCCGGCCCCCACCTCGAAATCAGCCATATTTCCCACTCCCTTAATGTAGGCCACTTTCAGATCGGAACCCAGGGCCTTCCACTGGGTGCCATCCCACATAAAGCCTTTCTCTGCGGCCAAACTTAAGGTGGCCAGGGCGAAGCACAGGGCCAGGCCTGCCATGAGCGTCGTTCCTCTGAATTTCATGGGCTTTTTCCTCTCATCGAGAGATTTCAGGCCCCGGTTCAGTTTTCGGGGGTCCAGTATTCGGGCCGGGGGCCGCCGGGGGCGCGGCAGGTTGGGCCGCCGGGGGCGCGGCGGGTTCGGCCGCCGGAAGGTTCGTCTTGGTGGCGGCCTTGGAGCCTTTGGTTTTGGCTGCCTTGTGGGCCCTGGTTGAGGCGCCGCTCTTGTTAGAGGTGGCCTTTTTATGGGTGGTTGGTTTGCAGGTTGTCTTTTTCCGGGGTTTAGAGGCGGTATGGGCCTTGCCCTTGGGTTTGGCCTTCTCTGCCTGCCCCTGTTGGGGCGCTGCCGGTTCCTTGGTTTCGGGGGTGGCCAGGGGCTTCTGGCCCTCCAGCATGGGGGGCACTGTCGGCGGTTCCACCTCCCTTTGGGCCATGGCGCCCTGCAGACTCAGGAGAAATATCCCCGCGGTGGCCAAAGTAATTATCTTCTTCATGGTAATCCTCAGGTTCTTCCCTGGCCCGAGTCGCTAAATTGGCGGCCGGAATTCGTCCCTCGGGCATGGCGAATTCCGGCACGGAGCCGGAGGAAGGTACTCCCGGCTATTGAGCCTTCGGTTCCTCAGCCGCCATTTTCGGTTTTTTGGGCTTTGTGGGAGATTTTCCCTTTTGGCGCTTGCCCTCGCTGGTCTCTTTGGCGGCCTCACATTTGGGAGCCGCCGCCGCTTTCATGGCAAGCGCCCCGGGCGTCGCTTTCTCCGCCGCCGGCGGGGTCGCCGCGGTCGGCTCCTCCTCCTGAGCCAGCGAAGCGCCCGTCAGGCTCAGCAGGAACGCCCCTACACTTGGCAGTGCCAAAACCTTTTCCATCAACCTCCCCTCAAGATAAGTTCGGTGAATTATGTGGCGGTGCAGGGATTCGAACCCCGGACACTGCGGATATGAGCCGCATGCTCTAACCGACTGAGCTACACCGCCGTAGCTCTTGAAAATATAGTGCTCCTGGCCCTGCCTGTCAAACAAAATCACCCGGCCGGGCGAAAGGCAAGTCCCGAAAGGCCGGAGGCGGCAGGCCTTAATCATTCAAGGATCTCGAGCACTTGGGCAAAGTGGTCCAGGAGGAAGTCGGGATTGGCCGCTTCCAGGGATTCACGGTCGCCGTAACCGTAGGTGACCGCGGCGCTGTGGGCCCCGGCGCCCCGGGCGCAGTTCACGTCCGCGGGTTTATCCCCCACCATCAGGGTCCGCCCGGTTTCCACCTGCAGGTCCCGGATCAGGGCCAGCAGGGGTTCCGGCGCCGGTTTCAAGGGCAGTCCGGCGCCACCGCCGCGACTGGCGTCGAGAAAGCGGGCGATCCTCAGGGCCGTCAGGATCTGCTCCGTCAGCCGCTGGAGCTTGTTGGACAGCACCGCCAGTTTCTTGCCGGAGAGTCTCTCCAAAGTTTCCGGCACCCCGGAATAGAGGCGGGTCAGGTCGCGGCAATGGCGGGTGTAGTAGTACAGGTAGAGTTCCAGGCAATCTTCCACCAGGGCCCGGCGCCCCGGGCCCAGGAGGCGCTCCATGAACATCCGCTCGCCGCCGCCGATCATCCCTTTGACGGCCTCCCGGGAACGCTCCGGCAGCCCCAGGCGGCGCAAGGCGTAGTTGGCGGCGTTGGTCAGATCCGGCACCGAGTCTGCCAGGGTGCCATCCAGGTCGAAGACGATGAGATCTACCGGGATCTTCTTTAATGATAAATCTGCCATATTTTAACAGCCGCTCATGAGCCTTTGGCCCACCTATAGATTATGAAAAGGCCGGTGGGGCGGGCGTCTCGCCCGCCACTCAGTCCGCACAGGCGAGACGCCTAGGCCACCAATTTTTCACAACTTTTCTAAGCAGTCGCTCATGAGCCTTCGGCTCACCCCAAAAACATGAAAAGGCAATACCTGCACTTACTCTCGACTTTGAACTTTGAACTTTGACCCTTGAACTTTTCTAAGCAGTTACGCATACTTATGGTGCGCAGGGCGCACCCTACATGGAGACTTTTCGTAACAGACATGAGACCAGGAGTTGGAGTGGCTTCGGCCGGCGCCTGTTAGCGGGCCTGGCGAAAAACCCGCCGGCGCTGGCCGCCGGCTGGCTACCTGGCCCGCTTCCCCCGCAAGTCCCGGTAGGAGGGCAGGACCCCCAAGTTGTCGGCGCGTTTCACCGCCCGGATGATGGCCTGCTGCAGCACGGTATCCGCCAGCAAGCCGATAATTTGCAGGTCGGAGTCGACCTGGGGATGGGCCAGGGCAAAGACGGTGTCGCCGTCGAACAGGGTATGCACCGGCCGGATGCAGCGAGCCAGGGCGTCGTGCCCCAACTGGGCGATCTTCCTGGCCTCCTCCCGGTTGAGGCGGGCATTGGTGGCCACTACCCCGATGGTGGTGTTGGGCTCCCCGAACCGGTAGCGCACCACCCCTTGGCGGAGCAGCCGGGTGGAGTCGGCGAACTCTCGGCTGTCCGGGGATTTCCGGGCCCCGGCCAGGATTTCCCCGGTTTCCGGGCTCACCACGTCTCCCAGGGCGTTGACCACCACCAAGGCGCCTACTTGCAGGCCATCGGGGCCTTCGACGAAGGCGGTGCCCAGCCCGCCTTTGGTGGCCTGGTTGATCCCCAGAATCTTGCCGATGGTGGCCCCGGTGCCGGCCCCAAGGCTGCCGTCGCCCTGAGGCTCCCCCCGGGCTGCCTGACAGGCGGCATAACCCATGGCCTTGTCCGGGCGGACCTGGTGGTTGCCCACTGACAGGTCGAAGACCACCGCGGTGGGGACAATGGGCACCCTGGTGACCGTGACATCGAAGCCCCGGCCCTGCTGTTCCAGGTACTCCATGACCCCGCCGGCCGCGTCCAGGCCAAAGGCGCTGCCCCCGCTGATCAGGACGGCATGGACCTCGGTGACCAGGTGATATTTTACCAGGGTGTCCATCTGGCGGGTGCCCGCGGCGGAGCCCCGGACATCGACGCTACCCACCGTGCCCGGGGGGCAGAGGACTACGGTGCAACCGGTGACGTTTTTAAAGTCACTGGCATGCCCCACCTGGAATCCGGGAACCTTGGTAATCATTACTCCGACGCGGGGCTGGCGGCCGGGGGCGCCAGCATCTGCACCCGGCCATCTTGGAAAGTGAGCAGGTAGATGGCCGCTTCCTCTTCTCTCTGGCGGTTGAAGCCCCGGAACCATGGCAGGTCGGAGGCGGCCTTGAGGGACTGGAGTTTGGGGGCCAGATTGGCGCGGCTCAGGGGGCCGTCTGACCGGGCCAGCCTTCCGCAGAGCCCGACCATCAGATAACCCTGGGCCGCCAGGTAATCCGGGGCTTCGCCGTATTGTTGGCGGTAGGCGGCCACGAATGCCTGGACGGCGGGATCTGGGTCGCCGCCAAAGAAGGCGTCGGAAAACCACACCCCCTCCAGGGCGGCCGACTGCTCTGGGGTGATTTCCGGGTTATGCAGCAGGTTGGTGCCCAGGAGTTGGACCCCCGCCCGCGGTGAATTGGCCAGTTGCCCGGCGATGGCCGAAACCGCCGCGGCGTCGTCCGGGATGAAGAGTGCCGTGGCTGCCGCGGTCTCCGGCGCCTGGGAGAGCAGGGCCTCCTTCAGGCTCGACAACGCCTGGGTGAAGTCCTGGGTGCCGGGGGCATAAACCTCCTGGGCGACCAAGTCCAGGCCCGCCGCCGCCAGTTCCTCCTGGAAGGCCTGCAGGAAGGCTCGGCCGTAAGCAGAATCGGGATAAAGGATGGCGAAGCGCCGCAGGCCCATCTCCGTGCAACGGCGCACCAGGGCCCGAGCTTGCTGGCGGGGGATGAGAAAGGCATGGAAGATCAGGTTGCCGGTCTGGGTGAGGTCGGCCTTCTGGGAGAGGGCCACCAGGGGTACCCCGGCGTCCTGGGCCGCGGCTGCCGCGGGCTGGGCGATCCCCGCGCTGAGGGGTCCCAGGATGGCCAGCACCCGAGGGTCCTGGGCCAATCCCTGCACCTGTTGGCTGACGGTCTCGGGATCGTTGGGGGTATCTTTAAAGATCAAATCCACCGGGGCCTGCCGGGCGGCCAGCTCCATGCCCCGCTGCACCCGGAAACCGATGTTGCTCAGTTCACCGCTCAGGGGCAACAGGCACCCGAGGGTGACTTTGCCGCCAGGGCCTCCGGCCAGCAGGCCTTGGCCAGCCTTGGCTTCCGGGCTGCCGGGGTAGCGCTCCTGCAAAAGTTTAACCCATTTCTGGGTTTCCCCGGATTGGCCGGCCTGCTGGCAGAGACGGGCCAGGCGCAGAACCAGGGCGGCGCTCAAGGGGCTGTCCCGATACAGGTCGGCCAGGCTCTCCAGGTCCTCGGGGCTGGCCGCTTCCACCACCCGAGTCTTCAGATCCTCAAACCACTCCTGGTCACCCGAAGGCAGATCCTGGGCCGCCAGGCGCAATCGGGAATAGGCGTCGGGAATGTTGCCTTGCTTCAGGGCGATCTCCGCCAGCAGGGCCTGGGTGGAGAACCACAGGGAGCGGGGCAGGTCGCCCACCGCGGTGAGGCTGTCCAGGGTCTGGGCCGCCTGTTGATACTGGCCCAGCTTGAAATAGGCCCGGCCAATCCCGTAGCGGGCCTTCAGGGCGACGCCTGGCTCCGGCTGCCGGGCCAGGATGCCTTGATAAAGCCCCAGCGATCCCTGCCAATCACCCTTAAGCCCCAGCAGCTCCGCTTCCCGCAGGCAAGCCTCGGCGGCGTGCGGCCCCCGGGGGTAGCGCTCCAGGTATTGGGCATAGCTTTGGTAGGCCCGGCCGTAGGCCTGGCGGTGGTAATCGGCCTCCGCCGCCTGGAACAGGGACTCGTCCGTAACCACCGTCTCCACGGCCCGCCCGGAGGGCGGCAGGTCGGGAAGTTCGGCGCAGGCCGGCAGCAGCCAGAGCAGCAGGAAGAGGGGCAAAAGCCTGGGCACGGAGATATTCATCCTTATATCCTGACACCCGAGGATAGGTTAAGTTAAAAAAATAACAAATTATTCTCGGAAAATGAAGGTAATTGTTTGAGGGGCGGAGGGTCATGGGGGCGGCTGTCCGAGTAGGGAATACCAAAACCCGGGTGTCAGGTTGGGAATTATTAGATTGACTAGTGCGCTGGAAGGATGGTAAAAATTGCGCAATTTGTCCCCAAAGGGTTGAAATGTCGCAGCCCAAAGAACGCCTCATCTTTCCCCTGGATGTCCCTAATAAGGCTGAAGCCGAGAGATATATTTCTCTATTAAAAGACGAGGTTGGACTTTTTAAGGTCGGGTTGGAGCTCTTTGTGGCTGAAGGCCCCGCTTTTCTGCAATTCCTGGCCAACACGGCCCGCGTCGATTACTTCCTCGATCTTAAATTTCATGATATTCCTGCCACCATCAGAGGCGCCCAAGCCCGGATTATGAAGGGGGCAAAACTGGCCACGGTTCATGTGGACCAGGGCCGCAAAACCCTTAAGGCCAGTGTCGAGGCCCTGAAAAATGGGGTCAAGGTTCTGGGGGTTACGGTTCTTACCCACCTGGGGCCGGATGACCTGGAAGCCATGGGCATTGCCCCGGAGTATGCCAGGAATCCTACAAAACTGGTTCTCCTGAGGGCGAAGCTTGCAAAGGAGGCCGGATGTGATGGGGTGGTGTGCGCCGGCGCCGAGGCCAAAGCGGTCAAAGCGGCCTTCGGTCCGGATTTCCTGGTGGTCTGCCCGGCCATCAGGCCGGCCTGGGCCGCCGTGCCGGGGGATGATCAGAGCCGCGTCACCACCCCTTATGAAGCCATCCAGGCCGGGGCTGATTATATCGTGGTGGGACGTCCCATCCGCCTGGCTGCCGCTCCGGCTGAGGCGGCCCGCCGAGTAGTGGAGGAAATTGCCCGGGGATTTGCGGACCGGGGATAATGACAAGCAGAATTCCCCCTCACCCCAACCCTCTCCCCCTCGAGGGGGAGAGGGTGATTTCCTGACTTGGGAGGCTCTTCAGAAGCCGAAAATGCCTTTTCCCCGCTTGAGACCGGGGCTAAAGAGCCGGAAAAAATCGAAAGGGCGGAAAAATTCCGCTATTTTGGTTTGGCCGCAGAGATTAAAATGAGCTCTCGCCTTACTTGACCTCCTCGAACTCCGCTTCCACCACCTCTTCTTCGGGTTTTTTGTCCTTCTCTTCGTGACCGGCTTCCCCGGTTTCGCCGCCGGCGCCGCCGGCGCCGCCAGTCGGACCGGCCTTGGCGTACATCTGCTCCGCCAGTTTGTGGGAGGCCTTCATCAGCTCGTCGCTGCCGGCCTTGATGGCCTGGAGGTCGTTTGCTTCGATGGCGGTCTTCAGGGTGGCGATGCGGCTCTCGATATCCGCCTTGGTGGCCGCGTCCACCTTGTCCCCCAGGTCCGTCAGGGTCTTCTGGGTGGTGTAGGTCAGGGAGTCGGCCTGGTTGCGGGCCTCGGCCAGCTCCTTCTTGCGATGGTCTTCCTCGGCGTGGAGTTCCGCCTCTTTCACCAGCTTGTCGATTTCGTCCTTACTAAGGCCGCTGGGGGCGGTGATGCGGATGGACTGCTCCTGGCCGGTGCCCAGGTCCTTGGCGGCCACGTGAACGATGCCGTTGGCGTCGATGTCGAAGGTGACTTCGACCTGGGGCACGCCCCGGGGGGCCGGCGGGATGCCGTAGAGCTCGAAGCGCCCCAGGGTCTTGTTATCCCCGGCCATCTCCCGCTCGCCCTGAAGCACGTGGATGGTTACCGCGGTCTGGTTGTCCGCCGCGGTTGAGAAGACCTGGCCCTTGCGGGTGGGGATGGTGGTGTTGCGCTCGATGATCTTGGTGAAGACCCCGCCCAGGGTTTCGATCCCCAGGGACAAGGGGGTGACGTCCAGCAGGAGCACGTCCTTCACTTCGCCCTTTAGCACCCCGGACTGGATGGCGGCGCCCACCGCCACCACTTCGTCGGGGTTGACCCCCTTATGGGACTCCTTGCCGAAGATCTGCCGGACCTTTTCCTGCACCCGGGGCATGCGGGTCATGCCGCCCACCAAGATGACCTCGTCGATCTCGTTGGTGCTGACCTTGGCGTCGCGCAAGGCATTGAGGCAGGGGGTTTCGGTCTGGTCGATCAGCTCCGCCACCAGGGCCTCCATCTTGGCCCGGGACAATTTGATAAGCAGATGTTTGGGCCCGGAGGCGTCGGCGGTGATGAAGGGCAGGTTGACGTCGGTTTCCAGGGCGGTGGAGAGCTCGCATTTGGCCTTCTCCGCGGCTTCCTTCAGGCGCTGCAAGGCCATGCGGTCCTGGCGCAGGTCGATACCCTGCTCCCGGAGGAACTCGTCGGCCAGGAAGCCCATGATGCGCTGGTCGAAGTCGTCGCCCCCCAGATGGGTGTCGCCGTTGGTGGATTTTACTTCAAAGACCCCCTCCCCCAGCTCCAAGATGGAGATATCAAAGGTGCCGCCCCCCAGGTCGAAGACCGCGATGCGTTCCTCCTTCTTCTTCTCCAGGCCGTAGGACATGGAGGCGGCGGTGGGTTCGTTGATGATCCGCAGGACGTTGAGCCCGGCGATTTTCCCGGCGTCCTTGGTGGCCTGGCGCTGAGCATCGTTGAAATAGGCCGGCACGGTGATCACCGCCTCGGTGACCTTCTCCCCCAGGTACGCCTCTGCGGTCTGCTTCATCTTGGTGAGGACCATGGCGGAGATCTCCGCCGGGGAATAGGTGCGGCCCCGGATCTCCACGTGGGCGTCACCGTTGGCGGCCTTGACGATCTTATAGGGCAGGATCTTGATATCCCGCTGCACTTCCGGATCGTCATATTTGCGGCCAATGAGGCGCTTGATGGAAAAGATGGTGTTCATGGGATTGGTGATGGCCTGGCGTTTGGCGATCTGGCCCACCAGCCGCTCCCCGGTTTCGGTAAAGGCCACCACCGAAGGGGTGGTGCGGGCTCCTTCGACATTGGCGATGACCTTGGGCTCCCCACCTTCCATAACCGCCACGCACGAGTTGGTGGTGCCTAAATCAATGCCTATGGGTTTGGGCATTTAACTCTCCTCCTG
>CAWIDL010000027.1:0-47285 GCA_963834795.1 uncultured delta proteobacterium
GAAGAAATACAAGCAGGTAGCCCAGCGGGAGGAGGAACTCAAGGGCCAGATAGAGAGCTACCAACATTTGCTGTCGGAGCAAAACGCTCGCCTGGAACAATTGGCGGGGATGAGCGCCTCCGAGGCCAGGGATTTCCTTCTCAGGGCCATGGAGCGGGAGATTCGGGCCGACGCCGCCCGTATGGTGAAACGCATCGAAACCGAGGCCCGGGAGCACGCCGACCGCAAGGCCAAAGAGATCATTGCCCTGGCCATCAAACGCTACGCCTCCGATTACGTGACCGAGCAGACGGTGTCGGTGGTGGCCCTGCCCAACGAGGAGATGAAGGGTCGGATCATCGGTCGGGAAGGCCGTAACATCAGGGCCCTGGAGGCGGCCACCGGGGTGGACATTATCATCGACGACACCCCCGAGGCCGTGATCCTCAGCGCCTTCAACCCGGTTCGCCGGGAAGTGGCCCGCCGCAGCCTGGAGCGCCTCATCTCCGACGGCCGCATCCACCCCGGACGCATCGAAGAGATCGTGGACAAGGTCAACGCGGAACTGGAGGCGAGCATGCGGGAGGCCGGTGAGGCAGCCGCCTTCGACACCGGGGTGCATGGCCTCCATCCGGATCTCATCAAGCTGCTGGGCAGGTTGAAATTCCGCACCAGCTACGCTCAGAACGTCCTACAGCACTCCGTGGAGGTCTGTTACCTGTGTGGTATCATGGCCGCGGAATTGGGCCTCAACGGCAAGCTCTCCAGACGGGCCGGCCTGCTGCACGACATCGGCAAGGCGGTGGATCAGGAAGCGGAAGGGGTGCACGCCCTGATCGGCGCCGATTTGGCCAAGCGCTACGGCGAATCCCCCAAGTTGGTAAACGCCATCGCCGCCCACCACGAAGACGTCCCGCCGGAGAGCATCATGGCCGTCCTGGTCCAGGCCGCCGATACCCTCTCCGGGGCCCGTCCCGGGGCCCGCCGGGAGATGCTGGAGACTTATGTCAAGCGCTTGGAGGACCTGGAGCAGGTGGCCCTCTCCTTCGGCGGCATTAGTAAATCCTACGCCATCCAGGCGGGCCGGGAAATCCGGCTCATCGTGGAGTCGGATAAGGTCAACGACGAGGAAGCCGCATTGTTGAGCCGGGAGGTGGCTAAAAAGATCGAGCAGGACCTCAGCTATCCCGGCCAGATCAAGGTTACCGTCATCCGGGAGACCCGGGCGGTAGAGTACGCCCGCTGAGGCGGCACCCGGCATGAACATCCTGTTTATCGGCGATATCGTTGGCAACCCGGGGCGGCGGGCCGTGGAAGAACTGCTGCCCCGACTGGTGGACCAATATTTCATCGACCTGGTGGTGGCCAACGGGGAAAATGCCTCCGGGGGCATCGGCATCACCCCCGCGGTGGCCGACCAGCTCTTCAGCTACGGCATCGACCTGCTCACCAGTGGCAACCACATCTGGAAGCACAAAGAGATCCGGCCTTACCTGGAGGAGACCGACCGCTTGCTGCGTCCCGCCAATTACCCCCCGGAGACCCCGGGGCGGGGCTATGCGGTGGTGGAGACCGCGGCCGGGGAGCCGGTGGGCGTCATTAACCTGGAGGGCCGCGTCTTCATGAATGCCATCGAGTGCCCGTTCCGCACCGTGGATCGGGTCCTGGGGATTCTGCCTAAGGAGCTCAAGGTTATCCTGGTAGATATGCACGCCGAAGCCACCAGCGAAAAGCAGGCCATGGGCTGGTTTCTGGACGGCCGGGTAAGCGCCGTGGTGGGCACCCATACCCATGTGCAGACCGCGGATGGCCGGGTCCTGCCCGGAGGCACCGGCTACATCAGCGACGCCGGCATGACCGGCCCGGTGGATTCGGTCATCGGCATGAAGCGGGAAATCATTCTGGAGCGGTTCTGGAGCCTGCTTCCCCAGCCTTTCAAGGTGGCCAGCAGCAATATTCAGCTTCAGGGGGTGGTGTTGCAGATCGACCCCCAGGGACGCTGCCGCGAGATGCACAGCCTGCAACAGGCGATTAAATCCTAGACCGCCAACCCCCCTTCTTTACCTGATCTTAAGCATCGGGCACTTGCACCTTAATCAGGCGGGCGCGAGGCGCGTCGCCACTTGTTCCCGGACCCGTGGGCACTTTCCTCCAAGGGACAACCTTAAAAATGAGGGAAAGCGAACCCCGGAATCAGGGATGCCCCGATTGCCCGGCGTGGCGTTGTCCATAACAATATCAATAACGTGGTTATCCGTTGGAGAGTCCTGCCGTCGGGTTGCCGAATCTGCGGCTTTGGGTCTGGTTCTCAATGATCTCCATGGGTTAGAGGGTCAAAACTTGGTTGCCAAAGAGTTTACCGTCAGGCTTGGGCAGGATGAGATTGGCTACATCCTGGATCGCAAAGAGAACCTGGATCACCACAGCCAGTTGTGGGACCATATGAGCCGCTACCGGGCTCTGGGTTGGACCCTGGCGGTCATCAGCGTCCGGGGCGGAGCCGATTTGGAGTTGGACCTGAGCCAGCCAAAGGAGCTCTGGTGGAAACAACTGGCGGATTTGGGGCTGGATGGGGTCCAGGTTAACTTGGCGGTTCGCACCGGCCGGCCTTCCCGCCTGCTGGTCCTGGAGGTCAATAAGGGAGAAGGGACTTTTTCTCTGGACCTGCTGGGGGATTGGCGGGCCCAGTGCGTGGCGGAACTGGGGAATTGCCGGGAGCAGCATTATTACGCCCTGCCCCCGGAGAAGCAGCCGCCCGCCTCCTTTTTCTCGTCCCGGGAGGTCTCGATTTATGGGGAGGAGGGCCTGGTTCTGGCGCCTACCTCCATCGAGCCGGAGGCCCGGGAACCATGGCGCTGGGTTAAGCCCCCCTGGGAGAACCCGCCCCAGCCGCCGAAAGCGGCGGTCTGGCAATTCCTCCGGGAACGGCGGGGCAAAACCGAGCCCGAATCGCAGGAATTGCTCAGTTGGGAGGAAGTCTACCGGGCCATCGTCTCCCACGAAGTGGTGCTCAAGGCCTTGCTGGCGCCGCCCGCCGCCATGGGCAAATATTATCGGGAGATCCTGGTGGCTTCCCTGGCGGTTGGCCTGAGAGACCGGCAGCTATTGCTGGGGCTGTTGTGGCACGCCCCCCATGGGGACGCCCGCATTAATGGGGAAAGGTGGCAATATCTGCAAAGTCTGCTGGCCGGCGACCAGCTCCTGGCGCCAGGATTTGGGACGGAAGCGGGCGCCTGGGCCGCGGGGCTCGCCTCTCCGGGAGAGGGCTGGCCCGCGCCGGAGCCCCCCGCCTTGGCGCCGGCTGGGTCCCTCAGCCTGGCCGGGGGGGGGGAGGATCTGACCCCGCAACTACTCGGTGAGAGGGATCCCGAACCTTCCCGCCCTAAGTTTGAAAAGTCGGTTTGCGAGGAGTTTTTTCAGCTGCTGGCCGCCCTGGGAGAGCAAGTGATCGTCGAGAGCTGCCGCCAGGAAACGATCCTCTCAGGGCTGGAAGCCAAGGCCCTTGAACTGGATCGGGTGGTGGCGGAAATAGAGCAATGCTTCGCCTCTCCTGCCACTGGCAGCCCTGAGGCCAAGGGTTCCTCCCCAGCGCCTGACCGCGGTCCCCTGGAATTCCCCTGGGCTGCGTCAATGGCCCCGCAGCGCCAAAAAACCATGAAGCTCCAAGAGGTGAAGTCCATGGTCCAGGACTTCCTCAGCAAGAACCCGGACCTGGCCGAAGACCAGGATAAGGTGCAGATGGTGCTCTTTTGCCTTAGAAACTACGTGAGCATCAACCCCGACCTTGCCAGATTGTCGTTTCGGGATAAATTAGAGAAAGCTGGCCAAACGGCCAGGAGTTTTCTGAATCAATCCGTCAAGGCCCATTAGTGGAGGTCCGGGGAACCCTTTACCATCAGCTGGCGGCCCCGGACAGCGCCGCCGCCAATTGACCCGGTTGCCGAGCTCTGGAAGGAGTCAGCTTATGTCGTTCGATGACCAGCATAACCACTCCAAAACCAGAGGATCATCCCGGGATCCCTCGGACGTGATTTTACAAATCGGCCGCCCCGGGAAAACGACGCGGCAATTTCCCGCGGTGATCCGGAACCTGTCGGCTGGGGTGGCCAGCCTGGAAGTGATCAACCCGCTGGCCTTAATGGAATGGAAGGATCTCAAGGGACAGGGCGGCCGTCTGCGCGTGCCGGCCAAGGGGAACGGGGAACCTATCAACTTCCCGGGGAAGGTGGTTCGGGTCCGCCACTTCGCCCGAGGCCGGGACAAAGGGTTGTTAAGCCTTGACCTGGTCCTGGAGCAACCTACCGCGGCGGCCCAGAAACTGCTCAACGAGCACATCCCCAACCGCCCCCGGGATATCCAAGGATTGTGGGAGCGTTGGGACCAGGCCCGACAACCTTCCGCCCAACGGGTGGCGCTTCCTACCCGGTTAGGTTTTGTCGGGGTGACCTTGCTTTTTTGCGGCTTAATAATGCATACCGGAGGGGCCGGGCCCCATCCACTAATTGCCTGGATATTCTGGCTAATGGGTACCCTGGGCGTTTTGGGCCAGATCCTGCTTCTCTGGAGAGGTATAAAGGGTTCCAGTTAAGCGAAGGACATCCCCAAGGGGGAGACATTGTCTGATAGTAAAATCAAGCTCTGGAGCATAGGGGGCGGCAAAGGGGGCATCGGCAAAAGCGTGATCTCCCTGGGCCTGGGTATCAGCCTGGCCCGCCTGGGAAAAAAGGTGATCCTCATAGACGGGGATCTGGGCGGCGCCAACCTGCACACCCTTATGGGGGTGCGCTATCCCCACGTCACCCTGGAGCATTTCCTGTTGAAAAAGGTGGAGCGGCTGGAAGATACCATCATCCAAACCCAGGTGGAGGACATCGGCCTGATTTGCGGGGCCAACGACCTCCTGGGCGCGGCCAATCCCACCTACTCCCAAAAGATCAGGTTATTAAACCAGATCGAAGCCCTGCCGGCCCAGTATATCCTCCTGGACCTGGGAGCCGGCACCGCCTTCAATCTGCTGGATTTCTTTAATTGTTCTCCGGGAAGGATCATCCTCTTCAGTCCCCAGACCACCTCCCTCCAAAACGCCTACGGGTTTATCAAAAGTGCCCTTTACCGCAAGATCTCCCGGGAATTCTCCAAAGACGAAGAGATTATTAACATCCTTTACCCGGGAGGTGAGGAAGGCGAGGAGGTGGGCGGCATCGGCACGGTTAGCGAACTATTGGCCCAGGTCAAGGAAAAGGCCCCCGGCCAATATGACCGCCTCTGCCGCTTGCTCGCCGACTACCATATCTACCTGCTGATCAACATGGTGAAGTCCAATACCGACTTGAAAACCCCGGAGATCATCCGTTCGGTGTGTACCGACTTCTTAAACCTGCATCCGGAACTCATGGGCCATGTGCCCTACGACCCGGTTATCGAAGCCGCGGTCAATAGCATGAAGCTCTTTCCCTGGGGGCAGAAGAAGAGCAAGGCTGCCGACGCCTTGGCCCATCTCGCCGTAAAAATCATCAAGGAGTCCATGCTGCCCCCCTCCACCAGTCAGGCCCAGGTGGAGGCGCCGGCCGAGGAGGCAACGGCTTGACCCTTGGCCACGCAAACTCTTCTTGTCCTCGCTGAGATGGGCGGCTCTCTCCATCGCCCTGCGATGGCTGCGAGCGGCTCATTCTGATCAGCAACTCATCCGCAGGGAGTTAATCTGCGGCAACCGCAGCCCCGGCGCCAGGGCCAGTGACCGGGCGCCGCTCCCGGGTCCCCGGCGGACCGGAACCTGGCCCGCTAGTTTGGAGATGCTATGAACCTGGCGCAACGCCTTCTCAAGGCCGGAGTGCTTACTCCGGAACAACTGGCCCCAGCCCTCTATCGGCAAAAGAGAAACCGGGCCTTTCTAGCCAAACATCTCCTGGACCTGGACCTGGTGGAGCCGGAGGTCCTGAAGCGTTTCCTTTATCCTGACCCACCCATCCCCGAGACCCTGGAAGACACCGGCCTTAGCCAAACCCTGTTGATCCAACTTTTGCTCAAGCATGCCTACTACCGGGACACCTTCTCCATCCGGGAGATGACCCTGGATCTCAGGATCCTCCCCAAACTGCTGGAGCCCCTGATCGCTTACCTCAAGACTCAAAATCTCCTGTTTGCCAGGCCCCGGGACCCGATGGGCAGCCGCAACCGGATGTCCATGGAGATGTATTACGCCCTGACCGAACAGGGCAGAACCTCTGCCGAGCAGGCCCTGGAAGCCAACCGCTATGTGGGCCCGGCCCCGGTGTCCCTGGAGGACTACTGGGACTGGGTGGAGCGCCAGACCATCCACCAGGTAAAAGTGGAATTGCCCCGTCTCCAGGAGGTCTTTTCCGAGTTGGAGTTGGACCCCGGCTTCCTGCACAAGATTGGCCCCGCGGTGAACAGCGGCCGCTCCATATTTCTCTTCGGGCCTTCGGGAAACGGCAAGACGGTGATCTCCAACGCCATCGGGAACGCCTTCGAGGACGCGGTCTACATCCCCTACGCCGTGTACGTCTACGGCCAGATCATCCGGCTGTACGATGAAGTCAACCATCAGCCGGTACCCACCAATAGCGAGGGGCCCAGGCATGACCCCCGCTGGGTGCTGTGTCGGCGGCCGGTGGTTATCGTCGGCGGCGAGATGACCGAAGATTCCCTGGATCTCAGGTTCAACCCGCTTCTGAAATACTATGAAGCGCCCCACCAGTTGCGGGCCAATAACGGCGTCTTTATCATCGACGATTTCGGCCGCCAGAAGATGTCCCCCCGGCAACTCCTCAACCGCTGGATGTATCCCCTGGAAACCCGCCAGGACTTCTGCTGCCTCCACACCGGGCAACAGTTCGGGGTGCCCTTCGACCAGCTCATCATCTTTTCGACCAACCTGAACCCCCTCAGCCTGGCGGACGAAGCCTTTTTACGGCGCATCCGTCACAAGATCTTCATCGGCTACGTCACCCCGAACCAGTACCTCTCCATCTTTCGCCGGGTTTGTCAGGCCTGGGATATGGAATTCGACGAGGAAATCGTCCGGGAGATAATGAACCGCTACTACGTTGCCACCGCCCGCCCCCTATCCGCCTGTCATCCCCGGGATCTGGTGGAAAACCTGGTGGATCGGGCCCGCTTCCTGGGGGAGGAACCGCGGCTCAGCGCCGAAGAATTGGATTCCGTCTGCCAGACCTATTTCGTCAAGCAGGCGGACATCGCCGACTACGACACCCACGGCAATATCGGCGAACCCAAACCATTGGGCTGAACCGGCCGGAGGCGCCCCGCGGCCATTTTCCTTGGGCCTCGCTCCGGTTGATGGTACACTCCGGTAAAAATCTCCAACAGCCGCTTGAAAGGATCTCGCCATGAGGACGGGCAACCCCGCGCTCGGTGACCTCACCTTCTCCCGGTTGGGCAGTGTTGCCCGGACCGAGGAAAGGATGTCCATCCAGGGAACCACCAACAAGGCCATGCTGTTGCTGCTGTGCGTCTGCGTCACCGCCACCTGGATCTGGACCAGCTTTTCCCGGGCCGGGAACCCGCAGGCGGTGCTGCCCCTGGTGACGCTGGGGGCCATCGCCGGCTTCATCGTGGCCCTGGTAACCGTTTTCAAACCGGCCTGGGCCGGGGTGACCGCTCCCCTCTATGCCCTGCTGGAGGGCCTGTTCATTGGCGGCATCTCCGCCATCACCGAGGCCCGGTACCCCGGGATCGTCATCCAGGCGGTAGGCCTCACCTTCGGGACCTGCCTGGCGCTGCTGTTGGCTTACAAGTCGGGAATGATCCGGGCCAGCGAGAGTTTTAAGAAAGGCATAGTGGCGGCCACCGGCGGCATCATGCTATTTTACCTGATCAGTTTCATCCTGGGCCTGTTCGGGGTACGCATGCCCCTGATCTACGGGGCCGGGCCGGTGGGCATCGTCTTCAGCCTGATCGTGGTCACCATTGCCGCCTTGAACCTGGTCCTGGACTTTGACTTTATCGAGCAGGGGACCCTGCAAGGGGCGCCCAAATACATGGAATGGTATGGCGCCTTCGCCCTGATGGTCACCCTTATCTGGCTCTACCTTGAGATCCTCAATTTGCTAATGAAGTTGCGCAGCCGGGAATAGGGCGCCTTTAAAGCATGATCAGGGCCCGGTAAGGCTCATTAAGATCTTGTCCGATGTGGAAATCGATCACCAGGTCTCCGGCAAACCCCTGGGTATCTTCGCTCACCAGGGCATAATCGCCTTGGCCCAGACATTCGTTCAATTGTTCCAGGCGGTCCTCGTCATATTCTTCGGCCATCTGCAGGAAATACTGGGGGGCGTAAGCCACGGCCCAGGCCCGTTTGGCCTTCAGCGGTTTCATTGCCTGCCTCCTCTCCGGAAAGAGCTTTCGCTAGCTGCACGGGCGCACCTGGGGGTCGTTCCGCTTGCCACCCGAGGTCGCTTAGGATATGGTGAAGTTAAGAATGGCCGCCGCCAACATCAAGGAAGCGGCCTGTCCGGGAGAACCCCTTACCGTGAGCCGAAACGATAACCTGAAAACCGGAGCCGGGAAACGAGAGGGCGGTCGCCTTCTCGGGGAGACCGCCCTCATCGGCGCCCTGGCCGAAGTGTTCGGGCCGCCGCCGCCGGGGGTGGTCCTGGGCATCGGCGACGACTGCGCCGCGGTGAGCCTCAAGGAAGTCAAAGGCAACCTCCTTTGGACCATGGATACCCTGGTGGAGGGGGTGCATTTCTCCCTGTCCTACATCACCTTGGCGCAATTGGGCTGGAAGGCCCTGGCGGTGAACCTGAGCGACATCGCCGCCATGGGCGGGGAGCCCCTCCATGCCCTGGTTTCCCTGGGCTGGCCCCCGGAGCGGGACCTGGCCCTGGCCCTGGAACTGGCCGAGGGCCTGGCCCAGGCCGCCCGGGAGTACGGGGTGGCCATCATCGGCGGCGACACGGTAGCCTCTCCCGGGCTGGTGGCAGTGACCATCACCCTTACCGGCGTCGTGCCCCCCCGCCGAATGCTGCGCCGCGCCGGGGCCCGGGTGGGGGACTTGATTTACCTTACGGGGGAGCTGGGAGAAGCGGCGGCGGGGCTTCAAGTCCTGAAACGGCGCCCTGAGCTGGATGCGGACCTTCAGGCGGCCCTGGTGGCGGCCCACCTGGCCCCCAAACCGCAATTGGTGGCCGGGCGCCTCCTGGCCGGCCAGGGCCTGGCCAGCGCCGCCATCGATACCTCCGATGGGGTGGCCTCGGACCTGTATCATCTCTGCCTGGCCAGCGGGGTGGGAGCAGCGATTCCCGCGGCTGCGGTGCCGGTCTCGCCCCGGGTGCTGGCCGCCGCCCCCTACCTTCAGGCTGACCCCATGAGGCTGGCCCTGATGGGAGGCGAAGACTACCAACTCCTCTTCACCTCGCCCCCCCATAAGGCGGTGCGGCTGCACCAGGCCTTCGCCGGGGTCGGGCTGCCGCCTCCTCTGCTTTTGGGAGAGATCGTGGCAGGCGACCGGGTCTCCCTAATTGACGCCGCAGGCGAGGTGGATATCTCCGGGGCCGGATATGACCATTTCCACCTTGACCCGGAGAACGAAGCAATTTAACATGAATAAGCTATCAGCGGGAGGCAAATGAGTCTGAGCGGACGCAGGATGCGTACCTGGTGTCGGTTAGGTTTCATCGTCTTATTGGTCTGCGTTTTCCTGATGCCGGCTAAGGCTACAGATCTGCCCAAAGGCGCAGAGAGTCAGTTCGCGCATGTAAATGGCATTCGCATGCATTACGTAAAGATGGGAGAAGGCCCTTTACTGATTCTTCTCCATGGCTGGCCGCAGACTTGGTATGAGTGGCATAAGGTTATGCCAGCTCTTGCGAGCAAGTTCACTGTTGTTGCTCCAGACTTGCGAGGCTTGGGGCTTTCAGAGAAGACGCAGACTGGATACGACAAGCACACTATTGCCAACGATATTGCAGCACTAATTAAGCATTTGGGAGAAAGATCAGCAATTGTCGTGGGCCACGACATGGGTGGAAAAGTTGCTTATGTCCTAAGTTTGTTGCACCCCGAACTTGTGACGAAACTCATAATGGTGGATTGCATGCCGCCCGGAACAGAGAATATGGATCCCGCAAAAGGCGGGATGTGGCACTATGGATTTCATATGGCTGCGGAATTCCCAGAGATGCTGACCAAAGGTCGAGAACGAGAATACATTTCAGCGCAAATGGCGAAGTGGCTGCACCAGAAAGATGCAATAACCCAAAATGCACTCGATGAGTATGCTAAGCACTACGCCAGTCCAGGAGGGATGACCGCCGGGTTTAATTACTATCGCACATTGCTTGACGACGCCAAGTTTCTCGCGGCTTATACGGACCGGAAGTTCGCCATGCCGATCCTTACTGTTGCGGGGCGATATGGAGTTTCGGATAATCTATTCAAGGCAATGATGCAAAAGGCTGACAATCTCAAGGGTGTCATTGCCGAAGAAAGTGGACATTTTGTGCCAGAGGAAGCGCCGGTGTTTTTGACAGAGGAGATATTGAAGTTCGCTAATGTCGGTAAACGGATGTAGCACCAAAAGCGGGTGAAGCTAGATTGGTAGCGTTCTGGCACACTTCCTGACTGCCGAACGCAGCGCGGTAGATGGGTTTAATATGATTAAGCTATCAGCTTTCAGCTAAGGCAAAAGGCAAATTGCCAATGGAAGCCGACCGGAGGCCGAAGATGCAAGAAGTCGCTTTTACCGCCCTGGTGCACGGGGTCTATGTGGTCACCACCCGCCTGGAGGACCTGGTCAACGGTATGACCGCCGCCTGGGTCTCCCAGGTGTCTCTCCAGCCCTTGCTGGTGATGGTCTCCATTGCCCCGCCCCGCTATTCCCATCGCCTCATCAAGGAAAGCGGCATTTTTGCCATCAACGTCCTGGACAGTGGCCAGGCGGACCTGGGTAAGCGCTTCGGCTTTAAGAGCGGCCGCCAGGTGGACAAATTTGCCGGCCTGGAGTGGACCACCGCGGCCACCGGGGCCCCCATCCTGCCCCAGGCTTACGCCTACCTGGACCTCAAGCTTAAAGACACCTTCCCCGCCGGGGACCATACCCTGTTCCTGGGGGAGGTGGTGGCGGCCCAGATCCTCCACCCCCAGGCCCAACCCCTGGTCTTTAAAAAGAGCGATTTTTTCTGATTCCGCCGGCAGCCGCGAAGCCGGCCCCCATCATCCCTTACCTCCTTCCCGCCCGGCCCAGGCGAGGTGCCCCCTCGGCAGCCCCAAAAAAAGATTTGACTTATGTTAAAATTGGGTTTAATGGTGATTCAGCGCGTTTCGAAAGGTAGGTCATTCCTTTCAGGAACGCCGGCAACGCTTGGGGATGTGGGTGGGGGAACATGCTCGACTTTGGGGAGGCGGGGAAAATTTGCCTCAACCAGGAGAGGCAGGGGGCTTGCGAAAATTGCCTGTGGTGGGAATGGGATGAGGCCCGGCATGAATGCCGTAATTCCCATGGCCACGTCTGCCCGGGCTATCGGGAGCGGCTCTTCAGCCTGGAAGCGCCGGATGCCGCCGGGAGCCCCGGCTTACCGGCCGGCCCGAAGCGCCGCGGCTCGCAGGTGGCGAGTTAGCTGATCCGCCCGGCGCAAAGGCAGGGGAATCCGGTACCTGGCGACGCAGCCCAGCGTAATCTCGCGGCTTTCCTCCAGGGTGATGCGATACCCGGGAGAGAGGTAGAGGGGTTTTTTGTCCTTTTGGCTCCGCAGGATCAAGCCCACCATTCTTCCCTGATAAATTAAAGGACTGGCGGCCCCGGCCTCCGGCGCCGGCTCCGGCCCCTGGCCCACCAGGCGGCTCTTGGCCACCCCGATGGTGGCTACCTCCAACACTAGGCCCAGATGCGAAGCCAGCCCCAGCCCCCGGGGATGGGCAATCCCCTGGCCGTCAACCAACAGCACCTCCGGCCGATTCTTTAACCTCCGAAACGCCGCCGCCAGGATGGGAACCTCCCGGAAACTGAGGAGCCCGGTGCGGTAGGGAAAAGGGCACTCAGCCTCGGCCTCCGCCTCTTCCAGCAACTCCATTTCCGGAAACCGGTAAACCGCCACGGCCCCGAAAAGGCGCCGGTCCTCCCGGTCGCTAATGGCGTCCGCCCCGGCCACCAGGCGAGGCAGCCGCGGCAAAGGCAGGAGCCGGACACGGCGCCTCAACTCCTCCTGGAGCGCCACCGCCTCCTGGTAGGTCTTGGGCCAGGGGGTAAAACCGGCAGTCGGCATTCAGCTCATCAAATTAGCGATGAATATGGGGCCTAGATTACGCAAATATTGCAACCGGTATAATTTGCATAACTGGTCCATTTATTTCCCACTCCATTTTCGGAATTTTAAGACCTTGTGTACTAGAGACAAGACCTGAGAACATATCTTTCAAATTAGATTCGGGCCTCTATCCACGCTAAATCCGGAAGGACCATTTATTAAGGTTTTCCTGAAACACTACACTATCTTTTTCATCTATCCCAGACTCGCAACATTAATCCCGCACCAGCTCTGCGCTGTAAATAAACGCCCCGTCCCGTTTGCTCACCTGGCCGTCCCGGGTTTCCAAGATCCAGCCGCTCTCGCCCTTGCCGCCGAAGGGCAGGCGCAGGGGGGTGAAGAGGAAGTCCGGGTTGTCGTAGACCATGCCGAATTTTTTAGTAAGGGCCTCTTTAGCGCCCGGGGGTGGGGAACCGAACCAGGTCACCAGCAAGGAGTAGCGGCTCTGGAGCACCGTGGCCACCGCGGCGCGGCCGCTCTCCGCCGGCACCAGGGCCAGGAAGGGGCCGAACAACTCCAGGTCCGGCGCCGCGGCGGTCTCCATCAGGAAGGGACCCTGCCACTCCCCCTCACGTTGAAACGGCGCCAGGAAATGGGGCTCTTTCAGGGCGGCCAGGGCCCGGTCCAGGAGCTGGCGGGTGCGCGCCACTTTGATGGGACCGATCCAGGTCTTAGGGTCCCGGGGGTCGCCCACCCGAATGTCGGACATTTTTTCGATGACCCGCTGCTTCACCGGCTCGAAGATATCTTTATGGATGTAAGCCCGCTTCAGGGTGGTGCAGTACTGGCCGCCGTTGAGGAAGGCCCGGCGCACCGTGAATTGCACGGCTTTTTCGACATCGGCGTCTTTAAAGAAGATCACCGGCGGCAGGCCGCTGGGTCCGGCAAAGAAGAGCTTATCGAAATGCCGCGCCTCCTGGGCGTAAACGTCGCCCACGGCGCCGCCGCCGGAAATGAACAGCACCCGCACTTCCGGGTCTTGCACGCAGCGCCGGCCGAATTCCCGGTTGTCCAGGCCGGAGACGGCTTCGATCCCCGGGAAAGGCGCCACCAATTCTTGCAACAGCCGGGCAGCGCCGGGGGTCTGGGAGGAGCAACTGAAGCGGAAGCGGTTGCCGCCCAGCAGCGCCGCGCCCCCCACCCGGGCCAACATGATGGCCGGGGCGTCGTAGGGGAAGATGGCGGCCACCGTGCCGTAGGGGGATTTGCCTTCCACATAAGGCGCCTCCTCGGCCAGGGTCTTGAGGTGCGCCACCGCCAGGTCCACCTCCAGGCCGGCGATGAGGCAGGGCGCCCCCATGTCCTCGCCCTGCGCCGCCATCAGGTCATCCCGGCGCCGGGCCAGGGCCTCGCCCAATTCGGCCAGTAATTCCAGACGCCTGGTGATTTCGGCTATCATATTTAGTCGTTGTCCTCGTTTCTTGGAAGATTCCGGAGGAGCACTTCGATGAGCAGATCTGCATGTTGCGCAGTGCGCACCCTAAGACGCCTTAATCTTTACTTTGATAACACCTTCCTTGATCTGCCCACCCCGCCCGGCTGTATTCCATCCCCTTCCTTCGCCAGCTTCGGCTGATCCTCCCATCTATTAAATATCACAAAATCTCCTAAACGGCAGGGGAATTGGTTAACCTTGCCGATGCGGCCGGAGCTGAGCTTAGGGGCCCGGCCGGGGGATTTTGTGATATTTAGCATTTTCTCCTTGACGCCACCCGGCCCCGCCAAATAATCATAGTGGTCCAGGAAAAAGACTTTATTTTTTATTGAAAATTTTATATATAAATAATATGGGTAGAACCCCTAATCAATGGGATTATCCATAGAATTTCCTGACTTAGGTCTGGGGGCCGGCTGCAGCCGCCCTTGATAAACTGCAACCCAGGCAAATTTCAGGTTTATCAAGTTTTTCTGGAGGAAACATGGCAGAAGAGGCCCCAAAAGAAGTGAGGGTAGACCGAAAGAACCGCAAAATCGGGGGCATCGCCCCAGAACTGGCGGATCGCTGCTTTACCTGCGGCACCTGCTCCGGGGGTTGCCCGGCCACCGGCCTGGTTCCCATTGAGGGCGCCGGGGGCACCTGGGACGCCCGCAAAGCCATCCGGGCCATCGTCTTCGGGATGGAGCAGGAAGTCATCGATTCCAAGTGGCCCTGGGTCTGCACCCTGTGCGGCCGCTGCCAGTACCAGTGCCCCATGGGCATCCAGTTGCTGCGGACCTTCCGGGCCTGCCGCACCGCCCGGGAGCGGGACAAGGTGCCCGGGCCGATCCACAAGGGCACCATGATGAATCTCCAGCGGGGCAACAACCTGGGGATTCCCCGGGACGATTTCCTCTTCCTCCTGGCGGAACTGGGGGTGGAGATGGAAAACGACGAGGAGCAGCCCACTCCCGGCTTCCACGTGCCGGTGGATAAGGAAGGGGCCAACATCATCGTCACCGTCAATTCCAAGGAGCCCTTTGGAGAGCCGGACGACATGAAGTTCTGGTGGCGCATCTTCTACGCCGCCAAGGAAGACTGGACCGTCTCTTCCACCAACTGGGAAGGGGTCAACTGGGGGCTGTTCAGCGGTGACGATCCCTCCATGAAGATCCAGGTGGAGCGGATCATCGAGAACGCCCGGCGACTTAAGTGCAAAACCATCTTGTACCCCGAATGAGGGCACGCCTACTTTGCAACCCGGTTCGGGTTCAAAAATTGGTTTCCGGAAGTCTACGAAGAATTCAGGGTTCTGAGCGTCATGGACCTGCTGGAGGAGTACATCAAGGAAGGCAGGATCAAGCTGAATACCCATAAATATCACGAAGCCTACACGGTGCACGACCCCTGCAACTACGTGCGCAAGTCCCAAATATCCTTTGGCGATCACACGGGCGAGAAGACCCGCTGGATCTCCCAGCAGTGCATCGATCCCAGCCTCTTCCGGGAAATGGTGGACGACCCCCTCAACAACCTGTGCTGCGGCGCCGGCGGGGGCGCCTGGGCCATGCCTTATGACCAGGAGCGCCTGGCCTACGGCCGGATGAAGGCGGATCAGATCAGGGACAGCGGCGCGGAGATCGTTATCGCCCCCTGCCACAACTGCCGGGATCAGATCATGAAGGGCCTGGGCGGCGAACATAAGAAGGGCAAGATGGACATGGGCAACTACCAGGAGACCTTATACCTCTGGGAACTGGTGGCCAATTGCCTGGAGTTCGAGCCCTGGAGCGAAGCGGAGATCGAGGCGGGCCACGCCGCCCGGGACGCCCAGTTTGAGCGGGACGGCGTCGAGTTGGAGGAGGCGGAGGAGTAGCTGGCCGCGGCTGCTTAAAGGCTAAAATCATTGACTGAAGCGGGCCTGGCAGACCTAAAGTCTGCCGGGCCTTTTTGCGCCGTCCCGGCCTGGTTCCGGTGGATACCAGCCAGGAAATCTCCGGCGATCATCCCAAGGTGGGTTTTTCGTTTTTCGCATTTTTCGTTTTTTCGTTTTTTCGTAAGAGGCGCCCCTGGAACCTGCTATTTTGAGACTCCGGTAAAAAGAATTCATAGGGCGGGCTGTGCCCGCCGCTAGTCTGGCCTGGCCCAGATAAGCGGCGGCCACAGGCCGCCCTATAAAATCTATTTCGCAACAACCTATCTCAAGTTTCGCACCCCTGAATTCAGTACCCAGGCGGGACGCCTATGCTACCTGGACTTGGTAGCCTGGGCCTCTGGCCTGTGTAGTCAGTTATTAACGGAAGCATGAAAGGGGTTCCATCTTTATCCCCTCTCCCCGGTCCAAACACCCCTCGAGGGGGAGAGGGCAAGGGTGAGGGGGAATTTAATCTCTTTTCCGCTCCCATTAATACTTGGTGAGAAACTTGAGAATCTAAGTTTAAGATGCCATTTGGGGGCCTTTGCTGATAGCGGCTAGCTGACTCCTGACTACTTCCCACTATTGCTTTTTTCCCCGGATGGCTTAAATTCTTGATTAAGGAGGACCGGCCATGAAGAAATCACTCGGCCCCAAGACCCTGGCCTTTCCCACCCCGGTCTGGGTGGTGGGGACCTACGACGCCAACGGCAAGGCCAACGCCATGACCGCGGCCTGGGGGTCCATTTGCTGTTCCAAGCCGCCCTGCATCGCGGTTTCCCTGCGCAAGGCCACCTATTCCTACGGCAATCTCAAAGCCCGGGGCGCCTTCACCATCAGCGTGCCTTCCGAGACTTACGTCAAGGAGGCGGATTATTTCGGGATCGCCAGCGGCCGGGAGGTGAACAAATTCGACCGGGCCCGCCTCACCCCGGTGAGCAGCACCCTGGTGGACGCCCCCTTTGTGGGGAAATTCCCCTTGGTGCTGGAGTGCAAGCTGATCCATACCATCGAGATTGGCCTGCACACCCAGTTCATCGGGGAGATCCTGGACGTCAAGGCCGATGAGGAGGTCCTGGACAAGGGCTTCCCGGACATCGAAAAGGTGCGGCCCATCATCTTTGGCCCGGAGATCCGCACCTACCACGGCATCGGCAAGTACCTGGGCCAGGCCTTCGCCATCGGCAGGGACCTTTAATGGCCAAGGTCAATCTCGGCGCCAACGCTTACATCTATCCCATGCCGGTGACCCTGGTGGGGGCCACCGTGGAGGGTCGGGCCAACTTCATGGCCGTGGGCTGGGTCATGCGGGTCAACCTCAATCCCCCGCTCCTGGCAGTGGCCCTCAATAAGGCCCACTTCACCCCCGGGGGCATCAGGCAGAACCGCGCCTTCAGCGTCAATTTCCCCGGGGCCGACCTGATGGAAAAGACCGACTACTGCGGCCTGGTTTCGGGGCGCCAGGTGGACAAGTCCGGTCTCTTCCGGGTCTTTTACGGAGAGCTGGAGACCGCTCCCCTGATCGAGGAGTGTCCCCTGGGCCTGGAGTGCCGCCTTTATGAAGTGGTGGAACTCCCCGCCAACGATCTGTTCATCGGCGAGATCGTGGCGGCTTATGCCGATGAGGACTGCCTCACCGACGGCCAGCCGGATATCCTGAAGATCAATCCCCTGGTGCTCACCATGCCGGACAACCATTACTGGACCGTGGGCGAGCGGGCCGGCAAAGCCTGGGCCGCAGGAAAGAAAATGAAGCAGGCGGGAGGGCGCTAGGGCCGGATTTTAAATCCGCCCCTACGGGAAACTCTTTTTCTCTTCGGCAGGGATAATGAGTCGGCGTTCCGCCATGAAAACCGAGTTGAGCGAAACCGAGATCCGCGCCATCAAAGAAGGCGTTCAGCGCAAGTACGCCCAGGCGGCCCAGGCGGCGCCGCCCTGGAGAGTGGAGTGCCCCCCGGCCCTCCGGCTGAGTGCGGAAATAACTCCCCGCCCGGGCCGGGCCGGGTAAAGGAAGGCTTGAGGGGGTGGGGCGAGGATCAGCGGCCGTTAGCCCGGGCCGGGGCCTGGAGTTCCTTCTTTTCATCCCGTTCCAGGATATAGGCCTCGATGAAGCCGTCCAGGTCGCCGTCCAGGACCGCCTCGACGTTGCCGGCCTCGTACTTGGTACGGTGGTCTTTCACCAGCCGATAGGGCTGCATAACGTAAGAGCGAATCTGGCTGCCCCAGGCGATGTCCTTCTGGGATTCCTGCATCTCCTGCTTCTTCTCTTCCTGCTTCCGTCTTTCCAGGTCATAGAGCCGGGCCCTGAGGACCTTCATGGCCAACTCCCGGTTGCGGTGCTGGGAGCGCTCCGTCTGGGAGGAGACCACGATGCCGCTGGGCAGGTGGATGAGGCGCACCGCCGAGGAGGTCTTGTTGACGTGCTGGCCGCCGGGGCCACTGGCCCGGAAGGTGTCGATGCGCAGGTCTTTCTCCTGGATGTCGATCTCGATGCGGTCGTCCACCTCCGGCAGTACCTGGACCGCGGCGAAAGAGGTGTGGCGGCGGCCGCTGGCGTCGAAGGGGGAGATGCGCACCAGCCGGTGGATGCCCGATTCGCTCTTCAGATAGCCATGAGCGTAAGGGCCAGAGACGGTGAAGGTGACGCTCTTGACCCCGGCTTCATCCCCCGGCAAGAGGTCGATGGTTTCGCTCTTAAAGCCGTGGCGTTCGGAGTAGCGCAGGTACATGCGCAAGAGAATTTCGGTCCAATCCTGGGCCTCGGTGCCGCCGGCGCCGGCGTGGATGGTAACGATGGCGTTGAGCGGGTCTTCCTCGGCCCCCAGCAGCAGCTTGAGCTCCCAATCCCGGAAGGTTTCCACCAGTTTGGCGAGCTCGCCGGCCACTTCCTTGAGGGCCTTGTGGTCTTCCTCTTCCACCGCCAGGCCCAGGAGCACCTCGAGGTCCTCTACCTGGCGTTCCTTCCCTTGCCAGTCCTCCAGGGCCTGAAGCAAGGCGCCGCGCTCCTTGAGGATCTCCGCGGCCCGGGCCTGGTCGTCCCAGAGTTCCGGGGCGGCCAGCAATTCTTCCAAATGGCGCAATCGCACCTGTTTTCCGGCCAGATCAAAGATGACCTCGGAGCAGTTCCAGCCGGCCTTTAAATTCATTTATCTTGACCCGGATTTCCATGACGTCGGGTAACATGAGCCATCTCCATTAAGGGTTTTGATGAAATGAGAAGGCAGGAGTGAATCGGCCACGGTGGGAGCGCACCCCCGGTACGTCCCGGATTTTTTTAAAGGGCGGCCTCCGCCTCTGCGACCAGGAGTCGAAACAAGCCTGGGAAATCATCTTGTTAAATTTTATCAGAAAAATGGGAGATGGGAAGATCCGCAGGCTCCGGGCCCTAATTAAAGAGCAGGGCTCCCAACAATACCGCAACCTCCACCACCTCGTTGGCCGCGCCCAGGACGTCCCCGGTGACCCCGCCCAGGGTTTTCTTAAAATACCGGCTCATCAGCCAGATGAGGGCCCCGGACCCGGCCCAGAGGAGCAGGCCCTTGAGTCTCAGCAACAGCACCGCCAACCCCAGGGCGCTGAGACCGGCCCCGGCCGCGGTGCGGCGGCTCACGGTGGTCATGGCCTGCCCCAGTCCGCCTTCCGGACGGGCGTAAGGGGAGAGATAGGCGAGGAACACCATGCCCCAGCGGCTCACCATGGGATAAAGGATGAACTCGGCGCGCCAGCCCTTCTGCCCGGCAGCCAGAAAACAGGCGAATTTCACCAGCAACACCAGGATCAGGCTCATTACCCCGAAGGCGCCCACCCGGGAGTCCTTCATGAGGCGCCGCCGCTCTTCCGGGGTGCGGCCGCCGCCCAGGCCGTCCACGGTATCCGCCAGGCCGTCCAGATGGAGGCCGCCGGTGATCCAGACACTGAGGCAAAGCAGCAGGGCCGCGGCCCCCGGCAACGGCAGCACCCGGGATAACCCCAGCCAGGCCCCCAGGAAGATCAGACCCAGCAGGGCCCCCACCCAGGGAAACCAGAACAGGGAGCGGGCCAGGTCCTGCGACGCGGCCAGCGGCGCCCGGGGCCAGGGCGCCTTGGTAAGAAAGGTGAGAGCCAGAGGAAAGGTGCAGTTCATCGGATTTTCCACGTTGACTTGCAGGGGCGGCAGTGGCGCCGGCCTCCGGCCGGTCAATCGAGTCGCCCGGGCGGCCCCATCACCGGCTGGAAACCTGTGCCACTGTCACCCCTACGCCTGAGAAAGGCTACCCCTCTTTTGCGGACACCCCGGCCTCGGCGAAGGTGGCCATCTCCCGGTAGATCTTGAGGCCGGCCTCCACCAGCAGCATCCCCAGGGCGGCGCCGGTACCCTCTCCCAGCCGCATATTGAGGCGCAGCAAGGGGTTCAGCTTCAGGTAATCCAATACCGTCTGATGTCCCGGCTCCACCGAGCGATGGGCGGCGATGAGATAATCGGTGGCCGCCGGCGCCAGGGCCGCGGCCACCAGGGCCCCGGCGCTGGCGATGAAGCCGTCCAGCAGCAGCGGCCGCCGGGCCGCGGCGCACCCCAGGATAAGCCCGGCGATCCCGGCAATCTCCAGGCCACCCACCGCGGCCAGGGTCCCCAGAGGGTCGCTCGGGTCCGGCCGGTGCAGGGTGATGGCCCGGTTGATGACCGCCACCTTGTGTTGCCAAACCTTATCTTCGATGCCGGTGCCCCGGCCGGTGACCGCGCTCACCGGCCGGCCGCTGAAGACCGAGGCCAGGGCCGAAGCCGGGGTAGTGTTGCCGATACCCATATCGCCGGCGGCGATCAGGTCCACCCCGGCGGCGACGGCCGCTTCAGACCGTTCCACCCCCACCAGCAGGGCCCGCAGGGCCTCCTCCCGGGTCATGGCCGGCTCCCGGGCCATATTCCGGGAGCCATAGGCCACCTTGCGGGAGATGAGCTCCGGGGCCTCGGCGAAATCGTGGTTGACCCCGATGTCCACTACTTCCACCCGGGCCTGAGCATGGCGGGCCAGGACATTGATGCCCGCGCCTCCATGGAGGAAGTTGTAAACCATCTGAAAGGTGACGTCCTGGGGGAAGGCGCTCACCCCTTCGGCCACCACCCCATGGTCCGCGGCAAAAACCACCACCCATTTTATCTGCAGCTCCGGCCAGGGGTCCTGGCGGATGGCCACATAGCGGGCTGCCAGCTCCTCCAGGCGACCCAGGCTGCCCGGGGGCTTGGTGAGGGAGTCCAGGCGCTCCTGGGCCCGGGCCAGCCAGGCGGGGTCCACCGGTTCTATCTGGGCGATTATCTGGGATAATTCCTTCGTCATGGAAAATTTACCTTTTACCTTTCACACCGATTTTCAGGATATCAATAAACCACGATTCTTCCGTCTTTGCATCTTTGCGGAAGAAATTTCTCTCGCCCAGACGCCGGGGCGCCGAAGGCTGATTAGCTCAGTAGTGTCCGGCAACAAAATTGCATGGAGAAGATTACACTATCTCACAGTTAAACTCTAGACCATTTTAATTTCAGCGATATCAACATATTATACCGATGCAACTAAATCCCCTCTCCCCTGCGAGGGGACGACACCGGGTGAGGGGTGGCTTCATCGGTCGTCCCATACCCCCCTCACCCTGCCCTCTCCCCCCAAGGGGGGAGAGGGAAATAGCTTGTAAATTCCATGAATTGATTAGCTAGTGAGCATGCCTAGTTCAAACAATTCTCTACTGCCCGCCTCATAACAAAAACCTTGCCGGACACTACTGTGATTAGCTCCCCTTTAGAACCAGCGGCAATCCTGCCACCACCAGGACCACCAGGTCCGCGGCCCGGGCCACCTGCTGGTGCAACCAGCCGAGGCCGTCCCGGTACCTGCGGGCCAGGGGGCTCTCCGGGACAATCCCCAGACCCACTTCATTGCTGATGAAGATGGTGGGGGTGGTGAGCCTCTCCAGCAGCGCCAGTAGACGCCGGCTCCCCGCCTGCCAGTCGTCATCCGTGGTTGTTTCCCGGAGCATCAGATTGGCCAGCCACATGGTGAGGCAATCCACCAGGATGGCGCCGTAGCGCCCCTGGCCGTGGCCGACGGCCTCCGGCAGTTCCAGAGGCGCTTCCCGGGTTTCCCAGCCGGGACCCCGTTCCTCCTGGTGGGCGGCGATGCGGGCCGCCATCTCCCCATCCCGAGCCTCCCCGGTGGCCAGGAAGAGGCGGGGGGCCGGGAAAGACTCAGCCAGGGAAAGGCCGTAGCGGCTCTTGCCGCTGCGGGCGCCCCCCAAGACCAGAGCCACCTTGAAGTTTGCCGGTAAGGGTCCGCTAGGATACATAGTCAACCAATTAATAATAATGAGACCCAGTGCCACAGGCTTCCTGCTTGTGAAAACTGAAGGTGTAGCATCGCCGCCCGCGGCGGTTGTAGGGGCGGGGTTTCCCCGCCCCTACGCCGGCGAGGGCGCCGGCTCTACACAACCATTTTCACCAGCTGGAGGTCTGTGCTAGTGTAGTGTTTCAGGAAAACCTTAATAAATGAACCCGCTTTATTCCCTCCCCCTTAAGGGGGCGACACCGGGTGGGGGTGATTATTTGTTCTGTGATCTCCAAATGTTATCACCCTCCCCCCAACCCCCTCCCCTCAAGGGAGGGGGAGTTTTGGGGCCAAGAGATATTAAAGATATTCCCGAGACACGATGCTAGTAATCGTGCAAAATGTTACCTGAATTGACACCGTCTGCCAAGTGCAAGTCGTCCTTTCCTTGGGTCTGAGCTTTCCCATTGACCCTGGTCGGCAAATTTGAAAAAATAACTAGATTCACGCCTAGCAGAAGAATTGATTAACGGAGAGAGTATGCCCAGAGAACGTCTGGCCCAGGGGCTGCTCCAGGTGTACACCGGGGACGGCAAGGGCAAGACCACCTGCGCCCTGGGCCTGGGCCTGCGGGCCATCGGCCAGGGATTCCGGGTCTTCATGGTGCAGTTCATGAAGGGCCGGGACACCGGCGAGGCCTTGATCGCCGCCCAACGCCTGGCCCCGGACTTCACCCTGCGTCATTTCGGGCGCCAGGCCCTGGTGAACCTGCGGGCCCCGGCCCCTGAAGATCTGGCCCTGATCCGGGAGGCCTGGGACCTGGCCCGGCAGGTCCTGCAGGTAGGGGAGCACGACCTGGTGATCCTGGACGAAATCAACCTGGCCCTGGCCTGCAACCTCATTCCCTTGGAGGAGGGACTGGAGGCGCTGCGCCGCCGCCCCTCCTGGGTGGAGGTGGTCCTCACCGGCCGCCAGGCCCCGCCGGAACTCATCGAGCTGGCGGACCTGGTAACGGAAATGCGGCCCCTGAAGCACTACTTTGCCGCCGGGGTCCGGGCCCGCCGCGGGATTGAGTGGTAGGGTTCGGGGGGGCGGGGAGCGGGGGGAGCCTTAAATGGCAAAATGTGGCCGCAGGTCGTCGCGACCCTCGGGGCGCCCGCTCTGGCTCATTACCTTACCGGGCCTTGCCGGGCGGGTTTGCTACGCGCCCCCGCACGAGACCGGGAATGGCTGATTACAGCCTAAATCGATCATAGCGGTGCTTATGACCCCTGGAAAGCTTAAAAGATTCCTGGCGAACCTGACCCTGATCCTGGCCAGCCTGCTGGCGGTGTCGCTCTTGCTGGAGGCCGCCCTGCGCTTCACCCCATTCCGCCGCCTGCTGCTCCGGGACCGGCACATCCGCTACTATTACCAGTTCGACGCCGCCAAGGGCTTCGACATCCGCCCCAACGTACGCAAGATGCGCACCTCGGTGGATTACAACTCCGTGGAGTACGACATCTGGTCCAACGAGCTGGGCTGTTTCGATGAACCCTACCGGGGGGAGCCAGACCTCATCCTCTTGGTGGGGGACAGCTTCACCCACAGCTATGCCCCTTTCGAGGACAAATGGGGCACCCGCATCGAAAAACTCCTGAACTACCGGGTTCTCAAGGCCGGGGTCAACGGCTACGGCACCAGGCAGGAGCTTTTAAAGGCCCGGGAAATCATTGCCCGCATCCACCGCAGCCCCCGCCTGATTATCGTGGGTTATTTCTGGAACGATCTGGACGACGACTACTCCTTTCCCAACCTGACGGTAGTGGACGGCTACCTGGTGCCCTCGGCGCGTTATAAAGACCCCCGGAGCGGTCGCCTTTCCGTCGAGACCCTGGAAAAGCCCTATATCTTCTGGGATAAACTGGCCGGGAACTATCCCCTAAGTTTCCGGGAGATGACTAATCTTTTCCTGGATCGGTATCTCATCCTGGTCAACCTGATCGACGATTCTCTGGTCCGCCTGTTCCCGCCTCATTATTCTTATACCTCTCCCCTCGATTTTACGGCTTTTTCCCAGACCCCCCCGGCCGGGGCCTGGGTTAAGCATGAAGAAAACCTGAAGGCCTTCCAGGAACTGGCCGCGGCCCAGGGAGCCGAGCTCCTGGTGGTGCTGATTCCCACCAACACCCAGGTCTACCCCTTTCTCACCGGAGGCCGGCAGATCGACCTGGAGCGACCCGACCGCATCCTGGGCGAGTTTTTCCGGCGAGAGCAGATCCGCTACCTGGACCTCTTACCCCTCTTCCGCAAGTATGCCGACCAGACCCCCCGAAGGTACCTGTCTTCGGATAAAGACCTTTACTGGCGGGCCAACTCCCATTGGAACATCAAGGGCAACCACCTGGCGGGCTTGCTGGTTTCCAGGGAGATCCTGGAGCACAACCTGGTACAGGTGGCGGACCGGGAGCGCAAGCTTAAGGAGATTGTAGAAAAGTTGAATAACTTTCATTAAGGGGCGGCAGTGGCGCCGGCCTCCGGCCGGTGAATCAAGTTTTTTGTAGGGTGCGCACCGCGCACCATTGATGGCGCGCAAGGCGCGCCCTACGGGGGCTTTCACTAAGAGGCCATGTCGTCCCGGGCGACCCATCGGGTCGCCCCTACTACTTCCACACCCCGTCAACGGGGGTCTGGCACTTGGGGCATTTGCCGTCTTTCAGCAGGTAGCGCCGGATAGTATAGCCATGGCGTTCGATGAGGAGTTCCTGGCAATCGTAGCAATAGGTGTTCTCCCCACCCTCCCCGGGGGGTATGTTGCCGGTGTAGACGTAGCGCAGCCCGGCCTGGAGCCCGATCTCCCGGGCCCGGCGCAGGGTGGCCACCGGGGTGGCGGGGCGGTCCATCATCTTGAAGGTAGGGTGAAAGGCGCTGACGTGCCAGGGCACCTCCGGCCCCACCCCCTTGATGAACTGGGCGATTTCGCTGAGTTCTGCCACCGAATCGTTGTGGCCGGGAATGACCAGGGTGGTGACCTCCAGCCAGATCCCCAACTGTTTGAGGCGCACGATGGTGTCCAGCACCGGCTGCAGCCGTGCCTTGCAGACCTTTTGGTAGAAATCGTCCCTAAAGCTCTTCAGATCCACGTTGTCGGCGTCGACGAAGGCCGCCAGCGCGGTGGCGGACTGCTCCGTCATGAAGCCGTTGGACACGAAGACGTTTTTCAGGCCCTGCTCCCGGGCCAGTTTCCCCACGTCCTCGGCGTACTCCAGAAAGATGGTGGGCTCGGTGTAGGTGTAAGAGATGCTGGCCGAATGGGAGGCCAGGGCGTAGGCCACGATGGCCTCCGGCTCCCGCTCGTCCCCCTGGATCAGGCCGCCGTGGACCCGGGGATACTGGGAAATGTCGTAGTTCTGACAATGAAGGCACATGAAATTGCAGCCCACCGTGGCGATGGAGTAAGAGCGGGTGCCGGGGAGGAAGTGGAAGAGAGGCTTCTTCTCGATGGGGTCGATGTGTTCGGCGATGATCCGGCCGTAATTGAGGCTAAAGAGGCTGCCGTCCCGGTTTTCCCGGACGTGGCAGAGGCCCCGTTTCCCCGGGTCGATCTTGCATTCATGGGCGCACAAATGGCACTGAACCTTGAGGTCCTCCAGGCTTTCCCATATTCTCGCCGGAATCATAGACCCTCCTCGGGGGTGGCTTCTTTTCTAAATTACAACCTGCGGCCCGAGATGTAAAGGGCTTCCAGGGCTTAAGATGCGGGCCGCCGCCGGTGAAAGCGGATCCGGTCAGGCGCGGCAACGGGCCGGTATGAGCGCCAGGAGCGCCTCTTTCCGCAAGCCCCCACCCTTGCCAGGAGACGAATCCTGTGTTAAATAGGAAGCGAATGGTGGGCGTAGCTCAGACGGCAGAGCTCCGGGTTGTGGCCCCGGTGGTCGCGGGTTCAAGTCCCGTCGCTCACCCCAATAATCATAAGGCTTAGCTGGCATTTTTAGGGAGTTGGTTGCGGATAGGTTGCAGATGGGCGCTGGTAGCCGAAAGGGTGCCGGCGCTTTTTTTTTGAAAATATTTTGCATTTAAATATTAAAGTGCTTAAAATGGCTTTAAAAGGCAAATCGAGGTGAGAGATGGAAAGGCTAAGGAAGGTGATCTACCAAAACAGGGAGAGAGAAGGGGCTGAGGTTGAATTTAAGATCATCAAAGAAGATTGGAATGAATATAATTTGGATGACGGGACAAGGATTAAGCTAAAACCTATTGCTGTAAATTTCATTAGGATAAAGGATGAATTTGATAATGAAGGAGAGCCTGTTTACCTAGTGAAGGCATCTAATGTTTTATCCGTTTCAGCCCCGGAAAACCTGAAGAGAGGGGCTGAAGAAAAGAGCGAGGTCCATTAAAATTGGTTAATGGCGCTGAAACCGAAAAGATTATGGATACCAGTGTCTTAACTTTAGATTCTGGGGAATTTTCTCAAGATATTCGTAGTAATACCTTTGATAAGTTACATGGGACTAATGAAGATCAATTATTTCCCTCATTTATACAGGTGTTGCCTTTGACATTAAGGGGAGGACGAATTGAACAGAATTTATTAATGTTAAATATTTATCTAATTAAGCCTACTTTCGTATTGCCTAGTGATGAATATAGCTTAGAGAAATTCATTTCCAATAAACTATCTGAAATTAAAGCGGTAGAATATATATTTGCCAGTAAAGAAGAAAATATTTTTCATGTTTGGATAATTATAAATAAACTGGATAGAGATGTTAGAGATACAATATATGATATCCAATATGATATTCTTGAAAATTTTAGACGTGCTCATTTTGATTTCCATATAATTTGTAGAGAGGATAGAGATATAAATGAACTGTTTGGAAAAAACGCAATAATGATTTATCGGAGATAAAATTAGAAATTATGCCAAACCAAGCACAGCATTTAAGCAAAGCTGAATATAATGAGAATTACTATCAATCCTTTGATTTAAATAACACACAATATTTAGATTGGGTTGTTAATGGTATTTTTTATTCTGCACTTCATTATATTGACTGCTATCTCGCAATCCATGATAAACATCCAACAACTCATACAATGAGAAATGAAGAGATAAGAGACGATCCGAACCTGCCAAGACATATTGGTAAAAAATACAATTCACTAAAAGATGATAGTGAAAATGCTCGTTATTATATGAAAGTTTTTACTCCAGGGGAAGTCAGACAATATATAATCCCTAACCTATATGGAATTAAAGAATATCTAAAGCAATATATCCCACAAATTCGATTGGCTTAAAATCCAAACTATCTTTCCGCTAAGTGGCCCCAGGGCCGCTTTTCTTTTTCAAACTCCTGGCGAGCGATCTTGCCGGCGCTGGTGCCAGGCGCGAACCGGCAGGCTGTGGAGCGCCTTGATGATGATGTTTCAACCACTTACGGCCAAAAAGCCGGTTGCGCATAGGTTGCATTTGGCCGCCTTGATAAGGTATGAAATGACATGATTCGCCTTGCTAACTATCTGAAATCATTAACTGGCGGGTGTCTTTATAAAATTCAAGTCCCGTCGCTCACCCCATAAAATTAAAGGGGTTAGGCTAAATGGCTTAACCCCCCACCCTGTTTATTTCCAACCCTATTTCCAACCTACATCTAAAATTTAGCGGTAAAAATGTGGAGGTTGTGTTTTTGCGCTCTGGCTGGCTCGGTGCTTCCTGCCAGGCTCCTTCGCCCCTGATCCGCTCCCCCTACCCCGACCGCCAGGCTAGGCCATATAGATTTTCGATCTCTAAACCAAAACCCGGTGACAGGAGTCCCGTCCCCCTTGGTCAACATTATCTGTGCGGAAATTTTTTTGAACTTTTCCAAGAGAATGCCATCAAGCTCTGAGAGACAGCTATGATGCGCATATCAACACTCAACAAGCCGGGTGGTGAACTGCGGAGATATAGCGAAGCTGTCGAAAAAGGTTCTCTGAATCTTGTGATCTTTGCTCTTGATGAATTTTTGGCCAAAGATCTTGGCGATCGTTCCCGATTAATATCCTCTCTTATCTTTTGCTGGCTTTCTTGAGGCTTACCTCCCTTCAGCTTTACGCATATGCTATTCCATAGTTTAGGATCTTTTCTATATTGTGGACAAGGCAGAACATCAGCCACTGGATATTCACTTTGATCTTTCCTCGCAAAGTGAACCGGTCTAATCGCTTGTTAACCCGAATGTTGGCGAAAACGGGCTCAGCGATGGCCAGTCGTTGCGGGTAGATTCTACGTCCTTGTTCAGTGTCGATTTTCTCCGCCATCTGAGTGGAGAGACTGTCGATGGGGACTGACAGCTGTTTGCGTTTGGCACCAACAACATAAATACACTGCGGTCTTAACGGGCAAGTCTGGCAATCTTTTTCAGTAGCAAGATATTTGCGGTAAAGGTGCCCATGGTCGAGAACTTGTTTGACCCGTAATTTCAGGACCTTGCCATGGGGACAGATATATTGGTCCAAGGCCTCGTCATAATGAAAGTCTTTTAAAGTGAATCTTCTCATCTGACGTCGTTTCTGGGTGGCGAACCTCGGGTCCCGGTTACGGAACTTTCTATCGGGAATATAGGCGTCCAATCCCAACTCCTGGCACTCCTTCAGATTGACCTGAGTATGGTAATTGCTGTCGGCGGTGAAAACCTTTCCCTTAAAGTAGTCCGGTCCATGGCCAAGGCTCTGTAAATTCGCCAGGGCTCCGGCTATCATGGGCGGGACATGGCCATGGTCTTGCCCATTTCCGAAGGCCTCACCATGCACAATCACTTGGTGCTTGGCATCAATGAGGGCCTGGCTGTTATATCCCTGGACGGCACCGTGGGAAGTCATCATGGTGCCCGAGTCATTGTCCGTAATATTACTCTGTTTTTCTCTACCAGCCACACCTAGCTTAGGCTGGTTCTCGGCCAGCCAGGTCTCAATCAGCTCTGCCTTCCTCTGTAATTTCTCCACCTGCTGCTGCCGGTTGGCGCCCGAAGCTTTGGGCCCGGGAGGATCATCCTGCCTTTGGTCGGTTTGCATCTGCTCTTCCAGGAACTGCGCCACCTTGGTCTCGATCTTCTCTTTTTTCTTCCGGAGCTCGCCTATGGTGCCGCTCCACTCTTTGGAGGCATTGGAAGGCAACTTGCAGCCATCCAAGGCAAACATGGTGCCGCCCAGCAGGTTCATCTCCTCACAAACCAGCAGCACATCTCTAAAAAGGGGCAGGATCTCATCTTTCATGGAAGAAACAAAGGCGGCAATGGTGCTGTGATCAGGCTGCTGGCCACAGGCTAAGGCCATGAAAACGATATTCTCCCAGCAGGCTTGTTCGATCTTCCGAGAAGAAATCAGCCCCCGGGAATAGGCCAGCAACACCACCTTCAAGAGGATTTTGGGGTCATACGCGGCCCGGCCGGTCTCATCATTACGGTATTTGCATTCAAAAACAGACATATCCAACCGCTTTTCCACCAGGGTATGAATGGCGAACTCCAAGGTGCCAGGCATCAACTGCTCTTCCAGAGAAACCGGTAAGAGAACTCTTTGCCGATAGTCGTAGGTTTTAAATCTGGCCATGGCTTATCCATCCCAAAAAAGTTATTGGTCAAGGATAGCACAAAACAACTATTTTATAAAGATTATAATTGGTTATAAATGATTTTGGGTGGACCGAAGGGGACGAAAATTGGAGGCAAGTAACCCCGGCGAGTACCTTTTTCGACAGCCTCAGCAGTGATCGCCCTCCCAAAACTTCTTTCGTGTTCAATCGACATAGGTAGGCCCTCGCGGGCTTTCCCTGTCACACCACCGGGCGTACGGGTCCGTACCCGGCGGTTCGGATGGTTAAGCTATCTCCCCGGTGCTAACCTCGGGAGGCCAAGCGAGATAAAATAGGTGTTGGGCAGGGCAAAGCTGAGGGCCGGGCTGCGGCTGAGCCGCCACGGACCGTGGGCGCTGCCGGCCGTTTGGGCCGCCAGATCACGGCCCACCCCGAGCCGACGTAAAGCCGCAAATCGGCTCCGGCCTCGCTTCCATTGCCGCCAGACCATCATCCTGAGGCGACGCCGGAGCCATGAGTCAAGTTGCCGCAGCAGCGAAGGAGTTTCGCAAAAGCCAAAGTAGCCCCGCCAGCCGATCAGAAATAGTCTGAGACGGTTCACCAGATGGGCCGGGGTTAGGTGGCGACTAGTGCGGGTCAGTTCGCGGACTCGCAGCTTAAAGCGTGCCAGGGACTGGGGGGCTATCCGTCTCTTGGGCTTACTGGAAGAGGTGAAGCTAAAACCCAAGAACTTGCGCTCCCCAGGGCGGGCTACCGCACTCTTCCCCTGGTTCACCTTGAGCTTGAGCCGCTTTTCCAAAAACCGGCTCACACTCGCCATCACCCGCTCACCCGCCCGCACGCTCCGCACATAGATGTTACAGTCGTCGGCGTAGCGCACGAAGCGGTGCCCGCGTCTCTCCAACTCCCGATCCAGTACGTCCAACATCAGGTTGGACAGCAGGGGCGACAGTGGCCCGCCTTGCGGCGTCCCCTCCGCAGCTGGGCTTACCAAGCCATTCTCCAGCACTCCCGCATTGAGAAACGCCCGCAGGAGCTTGAGCACCCGCCTGTCCTTCACCCGCTGGGCCACCAGGCCCATGAGGATATCATGGTTCACCCGGTCAAAGAACTTTTCCAGGTCGATATCCACCACATAGCCGTAGCCCTGGGCGATATGCCTCTGCGCCTGGGCCACCGCCTGGTGTGCCGACCGTCCGGGGCGAAAGCCATAGCTGTGCTCAGAGAACGTCCGGTCCCAGGAGCTTTGCAGCACCTCCATCACCGCCTGCTGAACAAAACGGTCCAGCACCGTGGGGATTCCCAAAAGGCGTTCCCCACCTCCCGGTTTGGGGATCTTCACCCTTTTGACCGGCTGCGGCTGATAAGCGCCCTGCAACAACTGCTCCCGAATCCGGGGCCAGTGCTCCTTAAGATAGTCGGCCAGATCCTCTACCCTCATACCGTCTATCCCCGGGCTGCCCTTGTTGGCCTTGACTCGCTTCAGCGCCCTCACCAGATTATCTCGCTGACATACCTCCTCCATCAGACATTCAGGTGACGCCGGGCTTTCAGTGCCATACCCCGCCTTGACGGCTTCAGTCCCTTCACCGGCAGCCTTTGGGGCTTCACCCCTACCTTCTGCCGCGAAGGCCAGCTTCATCTGGTTCTTCTGCTGCTTGGCCGCCATGAGAGATACCTCCTACTTGCCGCTCCATACCGTTCGGCCCTTCGGTGAACCTACACCTACTATGGCCTCTGCTGACTCCTGCACCGCGGTCAGGGGACCTCACGACCCCCTCAGTCCCGCACCCGGGACACGTTGCAAGCCTCCCGAGGTAAGCACCGCCGCCTTCGCCACACACCTGCCGGATTTACAGCCCTGGCCCTTGATGGATATGGACTTCGCGATCATATGCCCGCTTGTCCGGCCAAACCTGCCTCGTATCCGGTTCCTGTCCGTCAGGTCGTGGCTTTGCTCCACGCTTCCTTCAGACCCCGCCTCACGACGACGCCCTTGCGCTTCGCTAACCCTTCACCTCCATCAGGTTGGGTAGAGGACTTTCACCTCCAAGCTGCTGTACATGCTCGGCACACATAATAAAGGCAGGGCCGTGGCTGACCCTGCCTCTGATTTACGTGCCGATGCTATTGCTGCGGCTTAAGGCGTGGGGTTTTTCTTCCGCCGTGCCAGGGGGTCCGGCCGTGGCGCACCAGAATAATTTCTGCCATGACGCCCAGCTTGACCACCTGGAAACCAGGCTGAATCTCATCTTGTTCTTAACCCCGCAATCTTGACTGCACCACGATGATACCCATCGGGAAACAGCTTCTCAAGTTCCTCCAAGTCGATACCGCAGGCTTCACAGGTTTCATATATAGTGGGCACCAGGTTGTTTTTCTCGAAGCTCTGGCGAAGGAAATTAATGACTTGCCAGTGTTTGTCCGTCAGCTTGGGCATTTTTATCTCATGGGCTTTATATATGGCATACCTCTTATCCCATGCCTGTGGATTAATAAGGAATCCTCGAATATTAACCTCGTAGGTTTTTTTCTCCTGATCTCCGACTGTGACCCGCTCCGCAGATTCCTCTGCCCAGGATTGAGGAAGGTAACCCACCTTAAATTCCTCTGCCCAGGACAGATCAAGGTAACCTTCCTTGTATGTAACACCGGCAAGTTTGCAGGCTCCCCGAAGGTATCCTGCAGAGAAGAGCTTTTGCAGTTCCTGTAAGTGCAGTCGGTTTAATCGGCAGGTTTTATAGACCAATGGGCACATGCCAGTTCGCTTAAAAAAATCGCGAATGAAGTTGATAATCTTCCAATGGTCCTCCGATAATCCGCCGATGATACCGACTTTAGGAGCCATCCCCCGCGCGAAGTTTTCATCCCAGTCGTTGAAATCCAAAAGGAATTCTTCCGTGTCAACCGGATATGTCTTGTCTCCGAATCTAAAAGTACTCATAATCATTCCCTGCTCTTAAAGATTATATTCGGATGAATGGGAGAACGAGAATAATTTCACATTCAAAATCTTAACGAGGCTGGGAATTTTGTCAAGGGATTTTTATTTAGCCCTTATGCTTAAGCTCCACAGCTTTGAGGTATCCGGGGCCTGAGGGGCAGGATGCCAAAATTTCTGAAAAAATTACTATATCTGGTACCCAAGGAGGCGCCGTCAGATAATGGTGCGCCAGGGGAAAGGAGACGAAGGAGTTTTATCGAGTACCGGCATTGATGATTACTTGCCACCAATGAGACTTATCATTGGAGTGGGGAATTTGCGGATATGGTTTGGATATGGGAAGTTTTCAGGATTTGAATAAGTTTCCAGTCATAGCAGCCCTCTTCTTCTGCAAGAATTAAGACTTCTGTGGTATGGGAGGGCGGAGCCGCCACAGTACCACAACAGCGATATCGCGTCCAGCTTTATAAGATATTATTTCTGGGCCGGTTATTTCTTTGCTGCATAAAAAGATAACCTAAGATTAGGACTAGAAATAAGATGAGCCCGAGAATGGAAATAAGATAAAGATGGGAGTGGATCTTAAACCACTGTTTACCTAAGTAGAAGCCGATAGAGATAAAGCTCATAGACCAAAAGAAGGCGCCCGCATAGGCATACCTGGCGAACACCTGTAACTCCAATTGCGAAGTTCCTGCCACAAATCCGGTAAAATGTCTGACCCCGGGGATAAAATAACCGATAACCAGGGTCCATTTACCTATTTTGTTAAACCAGTCGTGTACCTGATTGATTCTATCTTGGTCAATGTGAATGACTCGACCATATCTCACAACCAGATGAAGGCCCACGGTGCGCCCTAGGAAATAACTGAGGCTGATGCCGCAGACGCTGCCCAAGAAGGCGGTGATTATTGTGGGAAAGGGCTGCAATATTCCTTTAAAAATGAGATATCCCACAAAGACCAAAATAACTTCATCGGGCACTGGCACTCCCGCAATGCCCAACATCAACAAACCAAAAATAGCAAAATTCCCATATTGCGTAACCCAATAAAGGAACTTATCTAAATAGATCGGCCATTCCATTTCTCAACCACTTTTATTGGGAACTACATCGCTTTAATTACATCAGTGGACAGACATTCTTTATAGGGGACCAAGAATCACCACCGGGTGTTGATCTTGTTTCATTTAAACACCTAACGGCGAGAATTGCAAGGAACTATTCCTAGCATAGGGAGGGTTTATATGTCCTGCTCCCCTTCCGTTCAAATTTGGGCCGTTTCCGGGGTCTCTACCCCATGGGTTTGTGGCAAAAATCGGTGAGCCTTACCCTGTTCTATGAGCCGGGCTTTTGCCTCGGGAGATAGCCGCCGTTTCTTCCTGGCCCCGGCAATCTCCGCCACAATGTGAACAGCCTCAAGCGGGAAGTAAATAATCGCCTCCCCGGTATAAAAGAAGTCCGGTTGCACCCCCGGCATATCCTTTATAGCGTTATATACCGTCCTGGCGCTCTTGGGCCTAGAGGTGGAAAGTTGCAGGATAAGGGGTTCCAGGGAATAAATTCCGATGAAACAGTCTTCACTATGGCAAGGGATTTGCTCATACCATATCCGGTCAGGGGAGCGGACTTCTGGGCATTGCCCTCAAGAATAACAATGTCGACCCCTACAAAAATTTTATGCTGGACCTGCTTACTTATGTGGGGATCGCGGCCGTGGTGATCGCGGTCTCCGGTTATCTCGGCTTTTATCTGGCCCTGGCCAACCCGCTGATCCCCCACGTCGAAGCGGAAACGGTGATGATTGCCGTTATGACCATGGTCACCATCGCCAATTTTCTTACGGTGGCTATCCACAAGAATGAAAAGGAGCGGTGGCAATATCTTTTCTACGGATTGCTGTTGCTGGGGGGATATTTTTTAGTGCTCTGCCTTCCCGGGAACCATATGTTCCAGAAGACCTTCAAGCTTTTCTACGAGATCCCCCATCTCCAAGCGCAGTCCTGGGGATTAATCCTGCCGGTGGGTCTGGGGGGCTCCCTGCTGCTGGCGCTGGTGGAAAAATTACGGGGGTGGCTGCTGGCGGCGGTCTAGGGAGTTCCTGGGGCTGGCCGGGCCCGCCGCTGGAGGCGGCCAGGGGCCGCCCTGGAAAACTGTTGCAAACTCGGCGAAATTTATGCTATCCTGCCTCCCGCCACCACCGAAGTGAAGCGGATGGTGGCTTCCAGGCCTCCTACCGCCCTGGGTTGCACCTGGGTCACCTTGCCGTAGATCTTCCCGGGAACCGGGGCCCCCTTTCGGTTTAACATCTGTAGGCGCACGTCAAGGAATATGCGGTGCAGTGGAGCGAGATGGCCAAGGATAGAGGATTTGGAATAAAGGGAGGCAGGAAGAAGGCGGTCACAGGAAATTAGACCCATCCCCCGGTTGATTATGGCTTACAGCCTCGGGTCGATCAAAATTTGGAGGAAAATCGATTTGCTGAAAAACGTCTTAATCGGGTTTGTGCTCATAGCCATGATATTGGTGAGTGTCGCCTTCGGGGCGGATACCAGGCAGCAGGAAGATGCCCTTGCTGCGGCAAAAAATTGGCTTACTATGATCGACAATGGAGAATATGCGAAAAGTTGGAAGGAAGCGGCTGCATATTTTAAGACAGCAATCACGGAAGGGGAGTGGGTGCAATCGATGCAGGAAGTACGGAAACCACTTGGTAAACTAATTTCGAGAAAAGTAAAGAGCCTGACTCCGAAGACATCTTTGCCAAATACCCCTGAGGGGAAATATGTCGTCATTCAGTTTGAGACCTCCTTTGAAAAAGGTAAATCTGGACTTGAGACTGTAAATGCACAGCTTGAAAGTGATGGTAAATGGCGAGTAGCAGGGTATGGCATTCAATGGCAATAGTTTGAATTTTACAATTATTTCTATATAAATGTATTTTTAAAGTTAGACTCTTGAAATAGATTCCTCAAAATAGTCAGGCCCTCACCTGCATTAAAATCATTATACCGCTTTTCTTGATGACGCTTTTTCGGCGCCGCATCCTATACTTTAGGGGATTTTTTGCAGGCAAGAGGTCCCCAAAACCTTTTTTGGTTGCGGTGGTCCCAGGTGAGCCGCATAATCTCGAATAAACCTGAGAGGTGCTGAATGCCGAACAAATATTTCAAGCTTACTGCTCGAGTGAGCAGCTCGAATCCTCAGGCTATTAGCAGGCTGTTGAAAAACTCTTTTGTTAAGAACCGCAAAAAATCGCTATCAATAAAACTATAAAGGTGCTATAGTTAATGATAACAATATGTTATCTGGAGGCAGCGATTATGCGCGGTGACGATGTTCAGCAGCAAGCCATGTTCAGCTACCTTTCTCCCGAAGCTCGAGTGCCCCAAGCCCATCCCCTCAGGCCGATCCGGAAAATGGTAAATCAAGCCTTGACGGAACTGTCCGGGGAGTTCCAAGCCATGTATTCCCGGGAGGGACGCCCTTCCATCCCTCCGGAGAAGCTGTTGCGCGCCTTGTTGCTGCAAGTCCTTTACACCATCCGCAGCGAACGACTGTTGATGGAGCAATTGGATTACAATCTCCTGTTTCGCTGGTTTGTTGGTCTATCCATGGACGACCAGGTCTGGGACCATTCCGTTTTCTCCAAGAATCAAGAGCGCTTTCTCCGTTCGGACCTGGCGGCGGCTTTTTTCGGGCGCATCAAAGATCAGGCGATCCAAGCCGGACTGCTGTCGGACGAGCATTTCACCGTGGACGGTACCCTCATCGAGGCCTGGGCTTCCATGAAAAGTTTCCGCCCCAAGGACACCCCGCCGCCCGATAGCGGCGCCGGTCGCAACCCGGAAGTGGACTTTCATGGGGAACGGCGCCTTAACCAAACCCACGCCTCCACCACTGACCCGGAGGCGAAGCTTTTCCGCAAAGGCAAAGGCAAAGAGGCCAAGCTCTGTTTCATGGGTCATGTGCTGATGGAGAACCGCCACGGTCTGATTGTCTCTCCCCGCCTCACCGCGGCTACCGGCGCCGCCGAGCGGGAAACGGCGGTGCGCCTGATAGAGGCCATCCCTGGCAGGCGTCCCATTACCGTGGGCGGTGACAAAGGCTACGATACGCGAGAATTTGTCCAATCTCTCCGGGCCCTGAAGGCGGTACCCCATGTGGCCCAAAATTGCACCGGCCGGAACTCGGCCATCGACGGCCGGACCACCCGCCATCCGGGCTACGCCATCAGCCAACGCCTGCGCAAACGGGTGGGGGAAATCTTCGGCTGGATGAAAACCGTTGGCAATCTCAGGAAAACGCGTCACCGAGGGGAGGAAAGGGTGGGCTGGGCGTTCACCCTTACCGCCGCAACTTACAATCTGGTGCGAATACGCAACCTGACGGCGGCGGTTTCTCCCTGAACCGAAACAGCTTCCGGGAAAAAGATAATGCTGTCGGCAACCGGTCATCGAAGGAGGAAGTGGCCCAGATCTATCCGATAATTTGCCCGTCATAAAGGTTCCGAAATCGTCCTAAGATAGGAGACTCAACTAAATTACATTGGTTTTTCAACAGCCTGCTAGCCCTCTTTTTTCCAACCCATGATTCCTTCCATATCCTCAAGGAATTCGGACGGCGCCGCCACCTGCTGTCAACCGGTTGACCCAAGACAGGTTGGCCTGATAATTAGCAATGCGGTTTGAGTGGGATGAGGCGAAGAGGCTGGCTAATTTGGAAAAACCTGGCCTCGACTTACCGACGCGGCGGAACTTTTCCAGGGTCAGATAGTGATCGCACGGGACCATCGGATCGATTATGGGGAAGAGCGATACCTCGGGTTCGGCGACATTTTCATGATTTACGGGTGAGCCAGCGGCTCATGAGCAACTGTTCCCATATCGTCTAGCGGGAAGAGGCTGGGGTCTGGAAACCCGGGCCTCCTCCTGCAGGCCCTTTATCCCACCACCCGCTTCTTCTCCAGGGCGGTATAGACCCAGCTCATAGCCGCGGAGGTATTGGGAAAGCCGATGGTGCTGGTAAGCATGATGATGGTGTGATAGATCTCCTCGGGGGTGGCGCCGGCTTGCATTGCCCGGCGCAGGTGGCTGTGCACCGCGCCTTCCGAACGGATGGCGGCGGCGGCCGCCAATTGCACCAGGTGCGTAGTCTTTTCATCCAAAGGCCCTTCCTGGCGCACCGTCTCTCCCAACTGCTCCAGGGCCTTGACGAATTTCCCATGTTTCTCTTTTATCAGATTGTACCACGCAGGAAAGGTTTCTTTCGACATGAGGGGCCCTCCCGTCTTCTGAGACTGTAACGCCGATTTTGCCGAGGCTCAGGATTCCGCCCCGGATATTTCCCAACCTGCTACCTGGTAAATGAATTTCCACCTGAAGTCAAATGGACCGGCTTTCCGCGGCGGGGCTTTCTCCTTCCCGAGGCGCTCATAAACCCCCACCAAAAAAATAACTGGCCGGGTGGGGGAGGAACCCGGCCAGTCGGTAAAAGGAGAAAATGGTATATGAACTTTGATTAAGGGGGGGATGTGGGTACCTTAATTGGGTCCATATACTGACTAATATTCATGCAGTAAATATGCCAAAAGCTTTCAAAGTAATTTTAACATATATATCAATAAGATAAACCTAAGACCGCAGACGCCCCGGTTCAATAATTTTTACCACGCCGACCAGGTTTAAGACGCCAAATTGGTTATCTATTTAGAGTTACTTTAATTAATGATATTTAGGGCCGATTCAAATTTTTGTTCCATTTCCGGGGCCTCGGGAATCGAGCCGCAATTTTGCGACGAGTTCCTCCAGCGAGGGGAAAATTCCCTCTCCCCGGAGAAGCCCGGCGCCGCGGGGTTTATGCGCCAGGCCTGGATAAAAAGAAAAAGATGGTTTTCGGTTTAAACTACCAACTTGACCTTTTTGGCGCCAGCCATTATTATATTTGCAACTAAGTTGATTTTGGAGTCATCGGCATGAGTGATAGTTGCGATTTCCGCCAGTGTCTGGCTACCCAGGGGTTAAAGCTCACCGCGGTGCGCCTGGCGGTCTTGGAGGTGCTCGGGGACGCTTCCCGGGCCCTGCGGGCCCAGGAGATCCTGACGGCCATCCGGGCCCGCCGCCGGGTGAACAAGGTGACGATCTACCGCATCCTGGAGGATTTCAGCCGCCGCGGCATGGTGCGCCGCCTATCCCTGCAAGGCCGGGTGAATCACTATGAACTGGCTTGCGAGCACCGACCGCCCCACCCCCATTTCCAGTGCCGCACCTGCCGGGAAATCCAGTGCCTGGACCCGGCGCCGATGACCCGCGTGTGGACCGAGCTGCAAGGGCCGCTGGGGAACCGGGCCGATTACATCGAAATTCGGCTGGCCGGGGTTTGCCATAAGTGCGGGAAGGCCGAGGCCACCTGAGTCGGTCGGTAGCCCAGGCAGCTCGCCGGTAAATTAACATGATTGCTTCCCATGGACCGCTGAATTTAAAGCAACCCGCTTGCACCTCCGCTGACCGGAGATCTGCTCCTAACGCTGGATTACCAACTATGGGCCATCCCGACAAGAAAGTTATCGGCGGAAGCTCGAGGGCTGCGGAATCCGTTGAGCTTGCCGCCGTCCCGGCTCCCGTTTCTCCCCTGGGTTGGAGTATCTGGGGCCGTCTGCTCTGCGCCGGGGCGGCCTCCGCCCTCCTGTGGCTGGCGGTGGCCTGGGCCGTCAGCTGGCTTTAATAAAAGAGACTTCCGATGGCCTCCATTGTGATCCACGATCTCACCCTGGGTTATGACGGGCATCCCGCGGTCCATCATCTTTCCGGAACCTTCGCGTCGGGATCGATGACCGCGGTGGTGGGGCCCAACGGCTCGGGGAAAAGCACCCTGTTAAAGGGAATTATCGGTATCCTGCGGCCCTTTACCGGTCGGATCGACCTGGGGGGCCTGAAGATCTCCCGGATTGCCTACCTGCCGCAACAGGCGGAGATCGACCGGAGTTTCCCTATAACGGTTCGGGACCTCGTGGCCCTGGGCCTCTGGGAGCGCATCGGCATGTTCGCCGGCATGAGGGACGAACTGTGGAGGAAGGCCCGGCAGGCTTTAGCCGCCGTGGGGCTGGAGGGTTTTGAGCGCCGACCCATCAGCGATCTCTCGGTGGGCCAGTTCCAGCGGGTCCTTTTCGCCCGCCTGCTGCTCCAGGACGCTCCCGTCATCCTCCTCGATGAGCCCTTCAGCGCCATGGATAACCGGACCACGGCCGATCTCCTCCAGGTGGTGAACCGCTGGCACGCCGAGAACCGGACCATTATTGCGGCGCTGCACAGCCACGAGCAGGTGCGCTCCTATTTCCCCAGAACCTTGCTGCTGGCCCGGGAGCCCATCGGCTGGGGAGACACCGCGGAGGTCCTTAATCCGGAGAATTTGCAACGCGCCCAGCGGATGTCCGAGGCCTGGGACGAAACCGCGGAGGCCTGTCCTCTGGGCGAGATATGTTGAGCCATCTCTGGGCCATCTTCCTGGCGCCCTTCCAGGATTTCATCTTCATGCGCCACGCCCTGGTGGCCTGCCTGGCCCTCGCCCTGGGATGCGGCCCCATCGGAGTGCTGTTGGTCTTAAGGCGCATGAGCCTGGTGGGAGACGCCCTTTCCCATGCGGTCCTACCCGGGGTGGCCCTGGGCTTCCTGGTTTCCGGCCTATCCCTCTACTCCATGACCCTGGGAGGCATCGTCGCCGGTCTCATCGTGGCCCTGCTGGCCGGGGTGGTCACCCGCCTCACCCTGCTGCGGGAGGATGCCAGTTTTGCGGCCCTGTACCTGGTTTCCCTGGCCTTGGGGGTTATCCTGATTTCCTGGCGTGGCAGCAGTCTGGATCTGATTCACGTGCTTTTTGGCACCATTCTGGCGGTGGATGACGCCGCCCTGGTTTTAGTGGCCTCCATTACCACCGCCACTCTGCTGATCCTGGCGATTATCTACCGACCCCTCATCGTTGAATGCGTCGATCCCGGCTACCTGAGGTCCGTCAGCGGCACGGGGGCGGTAGTGCATATAGCCTTCCTGGTCCTGGTGGTCCTCAACCTGGTAGCCGGATTCCGGGCCTTGGGAACCTTGATGGCAGTGGGAATGATGATGCTGCCGGCGGTTTCCGCCCGCTTCTGGGCCAGGCAGGTCTGGTCCACGGCCCTGGCCGCGGTGGTCATCGCCATGTTGTCCGGATATGCCGGCCTCCTCCTTTCCTACCACGGCAACCTCCCTTCCGGGCCTTCGATCATTCTGACTGCCGGCTTTTGCTGCCTCTTTTCATTCGCCTGTGGAGCGCATGGCAGCATCTACCGCCGTTACCGGACAGCCCAACATCTTACCGGCTGAACTAAAAAGGAGGGGACTATGTCAGTCAGCCTCAGGGTTATCACCGTGGTTTTGGCACTCTTCATTGCCGGAGGCGGAACCGCGGCCACGGCCGAGAAAAAGGTCAAGGTGGTCGCCACCTTCAGCATCCTTGGTGACCTGACCAAAAACGGCGGCGGCGACCGGATCGAGATGGCCACCCTGGTCGGCCCCAATGGAGACGTCCACGTCTACGAGCCGACTCCCGCGGACGCCGAGGCCGTACGCAGCGCCGACCTGGTCGTGGTCAATGGCCTCGCCCTCGAGGGCTGGATGGATCGTCTGATCAAGACTTCCGGCTTTAAGGGCACGGTGGTGGTGGCCAGCCAGGGGGTTAAACCCCGCGAGATGACAGCAGGGGAACTCGAGCAGGGCGCCAGGCGCGGGCCTATAATTGACCCCCATGCCTGGCAGGATTTGGGCAACGCCCGGCTTTATGTCCAAAATATCGCCAAGGGGCTCGCATTGGTTGATCCCGGAGGCGCCTCCGTCTATCAGGCCAATGCCGAGGCCTATACCGCGAAGCTTAGCGAACTCGACCGATGGGTGAGGAAGGAATTTTCCGGCATCCCCAGACAGAAGCGGCGCATGATCACTACCCATGACGCCTTCGGCTATTTCGGCGCGGCCTACGGCATTACCATTATCTCACCCGTAGGCTTCAGCACCGAGAGTGAAGCCTCCGCCGGCGATATCGCCAATCTCATCAAACAGATCCGCCGGGAAAAGATCACCGCCGTCTTTTTGGAAAACGTCACCGATCCGCGCCTGATGGAGCAGGTCGCCAAAGAAACCGGTGTAAGCTTGGGGGGAACGCTCTATTCCGATGCCTTGTCCAATCCGGATGGGCCGGCGCCAACCTACCTGAAGATGTTTAAGCATAATGCCACCCTGATTGCCGCGGCCATGCGGAAAGGCATCTGAGATAATTGCCCTTCAGGGGTGGATTCTTATCAGGGGCGTCTTAAATTTAGGGGAACCTGCAAGAAATCATCCAAAGGAGAGGTCAGATGAGATCAAGAGTCATAGCAGCGGCAATGGCTTTGGCAACAGTGCTGATCTGGGGCTGCGGTGAATCCAAGGCGCCGGCGGCCAAGGCGACCCTGGTCGACGCCCAGGGGCAGAAGGTGGGGGAAGCCAGGTTGACCGAGACCCCCCAGGGGGTGAAGATCGACCTTACCGTGGAAAATCTGCCTCCCGGGATACATGCCTTTCATATCCATGATAAAATGCTTTGCCAGAGCCCTGACTTCATGAGCGCCGGGGGTCATTTTAACCCGTACCACAAGCAGCATGGCTTAAAAAATCCCCTGGGGCCCCACGCCGGGGATCTTCCCAACATAACGGTGGGCCCGGATGGCCGTGCTGCCGTCTCGGTGGTGGCCAACCTGGTCACCCTGAAGGACGGGGAAATAAATTCCTTGTTTCAACCCGGCGGGACTTCCCTGGTGATCCACGCCAACCCCGATGACGAGGTCACCGACCCGGCGGGCAACGCCGGCCCCCGTATCGCTTGCGGCCCGATCACCAGACAGTAGCCTCAGATCTAGCGGCAGGTGGGAGGGAAGAGTTTCCGGCATTTAAAAAAACCCGGAAGCCGGAGGCCGCGCCAGGTTAAAGGGCCGCACCTGCGGCGCATCAAAGCTAAGGCAACCTTACGGCCCGGTTAAAGAGGCTCAGGAATTTCGCCGAGCACTGCTGGCACTTATAACCCTTGCCGGCGGGAATCAGGCGCATCCAGGCGCGGCGCCCGGACCAGATGCCCCTTGCCGCATTTCGGGCAAACATTTCCTCGAATTATCCTGAACATTTCCTTTAGTAAGCCAGTTAATAGGGCGCCGGGCCCGCCGCATTAGGGAGCCATGGGCCTCCCTCAATATGTTAATGCAAGAGTCTCTATGCAGACCCAGCGTCAAATGATCAAAGAATTGTTGCTGGAGGGCGTATTCTCCAGCCTGGAGCTCTCCCAGCGCCTCTCCTTGCCGGAGAAGGAGGTGCTGGACCACCTGGCTCACATCGCCCTGGCCCCGGGGCCCGGTTGCCGGTTCCGCACCACCCCCGCGGTCTGCAACAACTGCGGCTTTGCCTTTAAGAAACGCGAGCGCCTCACCACCCCCTCCCGCTGCCCTCTCTGCCACCGCGAATCCATCCGCCGGCCGCGCTTCGCTTTGCTGCGCACCTAATTTCTTGGCGTTCTTGGCGCCTGGGCGTGAGGATTTTTCTAGCGCCGGGACGGAAAGAACGCCAAGGTTATTCCACCGTGACGCTCTTGGCCAGATTGCGGGGTTGGTCCACGTCGGTGCCCCGCAGGTCGGCAATGTGATAGGCCAGCAGTTGCAGGGGAGCCACCAAGACGCTGGGGGAGAGATCCAGGGGTACCTGGGGCACCGGAATCACGCTCTCCACCCGCTCCTGGACCTGGTAATTGTCGCTTTCCGTGAGGGCGATGATGCGCCCGCCCCGGGCCGTCACCTCCTCGATGTTTCCCCTAACCTTTTCCAGCACCGGGCTCCGGGTGGCCAGGACCACCACCGGCATCTCCCGGTCGATGAGGGCAATGGGGCCGTGTTTCATCTCCCCGGCGGCGTAACCTTCGGCGTGGATATAGGAGATTTCCTTGAGTTTCAAGGCCCCCTCCAGGGCGATGGGATAATGGAGGCCCCGCCCCAGGTAGAGGAAGTTGCGGGCCTCCATGTAGCGCCGGGCGGTCTCCCGAATCTGTTGGTCCAGGTCCAGAATCTCCTGGACCCAGGTGGGCAACTTCAATAATTCCTGGAGGCGCTGCCGCACCTGGTCTCGGGTGATCCTTCCGGTGCGGCTGGCCAGAAACAGGGCGATGAGGTAGAGGGCCACCAACTGGGTGGTGAAGGCCTTGGTGGAGGCCACCCCGATCTCCGGGCCGGCGTGGGTATAAAGGACCGCATCGGCCTCCCGGGCGATGCTGGAACCCACCGCGTTGACAATGGCCAGGGTCTTGGCCCCCAGTTCCTTGCCGGCGATGAGTCCGGCCCGGGTGTCCGCGGTCTCCCCGGATTGGGAGATGGGAATCAACAGGGTCCGGGAATCTACCAGGGGCTGGCGGTAACGGAACTCGGAGCCCAGGTCCACCTCCACCGGCAGGCGGCTCAGGCTCTCGATCAGGATCTTACCCACCATGGCGGCATGGTAGGAGGTGCCGCAGGCTACCAGAAAGATCTTGCGCAGCTTCCGGATATCCCCCTGGGAGAGGGCAATCTCCTCCAGGATCACCTCTCCCAGGTCGGGGTTGATCCGGCCCCGAAAGGTGTCGATCAAGGCACGGGGCTGCTCGAAGATCTCCTTCTGCATGAAGTGTTTGTAGCCCGCCTTCTCCGCCATGGCCGGGCTCCAGGAGATTTGGTGCACCTGGCGCCTAACCGGCTGCCGGTCCCGCCCCAGCAGGAAAAAGTCGCCCTCTTTGAGAACCACCAGGTCGTGGTCTTCCAGAAAGATCACCCGCCGGGTGTACGGCAGGATGGCGGGGATATCGGAGGCCAGAAAATATTCCTCCTCCCCCAGCCCCAGGATCAGGGGGCTCTCCTTGCGGGCCGCCACCAGCATCCGGGGCTCATTGGCGTTGACCATGACCAGGGCGTAGGATCCCCGGATGGCCTCCAGGGAGAGGCGCACCGCCTCCAGATATTCCGTCCCCTGGCGCAAATTCTTGACGATGAGGTGCGAGACGATCTCCGTATCCGTTTCCGATGAGAAGTGGTGGCCTTCCTTGAGTAGCTCTTCCTTGAGCTCCAGATAGTTCTCGATGATGCCGTTGTGAACCACTGCGATGGAGTCCACCAGGTGGGGATGGGCGTTGGCCTCGGAGGGGCGGCCATGGGTGGCCCAGCGGGTGTGGCCGATGCCCACCTGGCCCGGCAGGGGATGCTGGCTTAACAATTTTTCCAGTTCCACCAGTTTACCCAGGCTGCGGCGAATGTTTACGGCGTGATCGCTGATCACCGCCATCCCGGCGGAATCGTAGCCTCGATACTCCAGGCGCTTGAGGCCGTCCAGGATGATGGGCATGGCCTCCCGGGGCCCCAGATAACCGATGATGCCGCACATAATTACCTCTCTTGAAGCAGGCACTGGTCAGTAGAGAGTTGCCAGTAAAACCTGGTTGCTTTATGGATGACCACGGACCCGGCCACTAAATCCTGGCTATTCCTCGTTCCCGGACCAGCTTGAATTTTAGATAATAAACTGACCACTGACTACTGGCCACTGATCCCTATTCCTTCTTTTTCTTGCCGCTGGAGCCGCGCTCCAGGTTCACCTGTCGGGCCCGGGAGATGGCCAGCTTGCCCGGCGGCACGTCTTGGGTGATGGTGGAGCCGGCCCCGACATAGGCCCCGGCGCCCACGGTCACCGGCGCCACCAGGGCGGTGTTGCTGCCGATGAAGGCTCCCTCCCCGATGATGGTGGGGTGCTTTTTGACCCCGTCATAGTTGCAGGTGATGGTGCCGGCGCCCACGTTGGTCCCGGGGCCTACGTCAGCGTCCCCCAGGTAGGTGAGATGCCCGGCCTTGACCCCTTCACGGAGCACCGATTTCTTCACCTCCACGAAATTGCCCACCCTGGCCCCAGCCCGGAGATCGCTGCCGGGTCGCAGATGGGCCCAGGGACCCAGGGAAACCTTAGGCCCCAGGCGGCTCTGGCTGATGACGCAGCCCATCTGCACCAGGACCTCATCTTCCAGGACGGAGTCGACAATCTTCACCACCGGCCCAATGACGCAGTTTTCGCCGATGACGGTGGCTCCCTGGAGATAGACGTTGGGGTAGATGACCGTGTCCCGGCCGATGCTTACCCCGGACTCGATATAGGCGGACTCGGGGTCGACCAGGGTGACCCCCTGGTCCAGGTGCCTGGCGTTGATGCTGCGTTTCACGGTCTGGGTGGCCGCGGCCAGATCGGCCCGGCTGTTGATACCCAAGAGGCTTTCCCGGTCCGGGTCCACCAGGGCAGCAACGAACTGGCCCTGCTCCCGGGCGATCTGGATCAGGTCGGTGAGATAGATTTCGCCGGTCACCGGGCTGGGCCGCAGGCGTTGCAGGGCTGCTCCCAGGAAGGTGGCGTCAAAAAAATAGGCGCCGGTATTAATTTCCCGGATCGCCAGGATTTCCGGGTGCTCCCGGGCGTCTTTGGCCTGCACCACCGCCATGACCAGCCCCCCCTGGTCCCGCACCACCCGGCCGTAATGGACCCCGTCGTCCAGTTCGATGGTCTGCATGGTGACCGCCGCCCCGGTTGTCTGATGCAGCCGGTGGAGCGCCAGGATGCTCTCCCCGGCAATCAGCGGGACATCGCCGCAGAGCACCAGGACCGTCCGGGCCGCCGCCAGTAAATTTGCGGCCAGGGCCGCCTGCACCGCGTGGCCGGTGCCATTCTGGGGCTCCTGGACCACAAAGCGCACCCCGGAATCCTGTAAGGCCTCCTGGACCGCCTCCGCCCGGTAGCCCACTACGATCACGATGTCCTCCACCCCGACGGCCTTCAGGGTATCCAGCAGGTAGGCGATCATGGGGCGGCCCAGGATTTCGTGGAGCACCTTGGGCCGGGCCGACTTCATGCGGGTCCCCTGCCCCGCGGCCAGGACGATGGCGGTGATCTTATCGGTCAGCTTCTCCATCCTTTACCTTTTTATGCACCATTTATGCCAAATAGAAAAGTTGGCCCCCTTTAATCTGATTCGCCGGTATTCAGGCATAATTTTTGGTGCGTAAGACGCACCCTACTTTTGCTAACCTCTTCTATTAGCAACTTTATTGAATAATTCAACTCGCTTGCATCGTTTAAATAGAGGACATTTGTTGCCCAAATAGATTGACTTTCAATAATTCCCAGAAGCCCTTCAAGGGAGGTATAATGGAAAAGGATTTTATCACTTTCATTCATCAAAACTGCTCACCCCATCACCGCATAATCCACGGCCCGGGGATTATCCATCCTTTTAGAAGCATCCAGAATTTCCATCCCCACGATGTTGCCGTCCTTGTCGTAGTCGATGATTACCCCAGGTTTATCTTCATCACTTTCTTCGATGGGGGCATTCCTGAAGTGAATCCGCAGCACGTCCGCCTCGGGGTCGTAGGTTACCTCCATGAGATGCTCCAGAAGATTCTCATGGTGATAAGGATAACATATAAAAAACCGCTGATTTTGTAAAAATGAAAAAGGCAAGCCCGCTTTCCCCGGGCTTGCCTTGGGCTTGGTTGTCAATTTTGACGAGGCCTTAGCGGCTGGCCACCTTGACGCGCACCACGGCGCGACGCAGGGCGACCTCGGCCCGGACATAATCGATCTGTTCGGTCTTGGCCGCGGCCAGGCGGCGTTCCGCCCGTTCTTTGGCCCGCCGGGCCCGTTCCACGTCGATCTCCTGGCCCAGCTCGGCGGCCTCGGCCACGATGGTGACCTTACTGCCGGTGACTTCGGCAAAGCCGCCGAACACCGTCAGATACTCGGTCTTACCCGCGAGCCGGTAATACATCTCGCCGATATC
>CAWIDL010000028.1:0-63645 GCA_963834795.1 uncultured delta proteobacterium
AGGCCATGCAGCGGGCCTTCCCGTTGTTCGCCCAGGAGAGCCTGCCGGTGCGGGCCCTGGCGCTGCCCCCGGGGCAGGACCCGGACGACTACGCCAGGAGCCGCGGGGTGGAGATCTTTAAGACCGCCTGGGAGGAGGCCCAGCCCTGGTTCACCTTTCTGCTGGAGGGGCTCATCGGCAGCCACGGCCTGGAAGTGGAGGGCCGGGTCCGCATCCTGGAAGAGCTGCGGCCCTACTTTCAGGCCATCGCCGATCCGGTGGAGCAGGACCTGTGGCTCAAGACCGCGGCCCAGCGCCTGGGGGTAGATGAGAGCGTCCTGCGGCAGAGCCTCGCCTCCTTCGCGACCATCACCGCCAGCAGGCTCTCGCCCGCGGCGGCGGTGGCCATCAGCCTGGAAAAGGGCCTGCTGCGCTGGGTCCTGGGCCATCCCCTGATGGTGGCCCTGGAAGATTTGGAACAGTGGGCCCCGGAGTTCGAGGATCGGGAACTGAAGGAGGTCATGCTCCTCATCATCGAGTGTTACCGGCAACACGGGAAATTGGACCACGGCTTGTTGGTGCAGCGGGTGGAGAAGGAGAACCTGCGGCAGCTAATCTGCGCCTTAACCTTCACAGAGGAGGAGGGGAGTGGACTGAGTCCCGATCTCCTGGCCGACCATTGGCGCCGGGACCTGGAAGGTCAGACGCTTGAAAAAGGCCCGAGTCAAACTGCGGGAAGAGATCAGGAATGCCATTGACAAAGGAGGCTTGGCGGCACCTGCAAGTTAAATTGGGAGAAATCGACGGTCAACTAAAAGAACTAGCGGCTGTTTAGCAAAAGGAGAAAATGGATGAACAAGGGAATCGGAATGGATGGGTTTAAGGAAATCATGCCCATGGGGGATGACGATACCTTGATCAGCGTGGATAACCTGAATGACTCATTATCTCCCGAGTGCTCTCTTGAATGAGCAGATGAGGGACATCCTGATCTTCGAGGAATTGGATTTGCCGCCCGCGGAGGTCAGCAGTCTGTCCATGGCCTCCCCCATGGAAATGAGTGAGGGGGGCGAGGGGGACCCTGGCCTGGACACCGATGGCGGCGCCAAACTGGATGATCCGGTACGTTTATACCTGAAAGAGATGGGCACCGTTTCCCTGCTCACCCGGGAAGGGGAAGTGGAGATTGCCAAGCGCATCGAAGAAGGGGAGAAAGAGGTGCTTTACTCCCTGCTGGAGGTGCCCGTCACCCTGAAAGAGATCATGGATCTGACCCACAGGCTGGAGCAGGACAGGCTGGCGCCCCAGAACGGCCTGGATGATTTTGACGAGGTGGACCCCCTGGACCTGCCCACCCAAAAGTCCCGGGTCCTGAAATTGGTGCAAAGGCTGCGTTCCCAGGAGGGGAAGATTCGCCAGTTGCAGAAGGAAGCCGCCGGATTGCCCCGCGCCGGGGAGAGCCGTCTCCAGTCGGAGCAAAAGATTGCCAAAGAGCGCCGCAAGATGGCGGACATCCTGAAGGATTTGCGGCTGGAGCGACACCACCTGGAACTGGTCCTCAACCGGTTGCGCCTCTATGGCCGCCTGGTCCGGGAACACCAGCAACGCCAGGAGAAATGCCTGGCGGCGGCAGGGCTGACGGTCACCAAGTTCCGCAAATTGAAGCGCAGCCGTAAAGAAAACGTGGACTGCCCCCTGCCCGCCACCACGGCGCCGGAGCGCCTGGGAGAGTTGGAAGAGGTCTGGAACCAGGCCCGCAGGCGCCTGCGGCGGGTAGAGGCTGAGACCGGGATGGCCGCCGGCCGGCTGCTGACGGCCCTGGTCAAAGCGGAAAAGGCGGAATACCAGGCCCAGAAGGCCAAGCGGGAGCTGGTGGAGGCCAACCTGCGTTTGGTGGTGTCCATTGCCAAGAAATATACCAACCGGGGCTTGCAGTTCCTGGACCTGATCCAGGAGGGCAACATCGGCCTGATGAAGGCGGTGGAAAAATTCGAGTACGAACGGGGTTACAAGTTCAGTACCTACGCCACCTGGTGGATCCGCCAGGCGATCACCCGGGCCATCGCCGACCAGGCCCGCACCATCCGCATCCCGGTGCACATGATCGAAACCATCAACAAATTGATCCGCACCTCCCGCTACCTGGTCCAGGAGATTGGCCGGGAGCCCACCCCCGAAGAGCTCGCCGAAAAGATGGAGTTCCCACTGGAGAAGGTGCGCAAGGTGCTAAAAATCGCCAAGGAGCCCCTGTCCCTGGAAACCCCCATTGGCGACGAGGAAGACAGCCACCTGGGCGATTTCATCGAAGACAAAAAGATTTCCACCCCCATCGAGGCGGTGGCCAACCTCAATCTGGCGGACCAGACCCAGAGGATGCTGGCCACCCTTACCCCCCGGGAGGAGAAGGTGTTGCGCAAACGTTTCGGCATCGGCGAAAAGAATGACCACACCCTGGAGGAAGTGGGGCGGGATTTCGCAGTCACCCGGGAGCGCATCCGCCAGATCGAGGCCAAGGCCCTGCGGAAACTGAGGCACCCCTCCCGGAGCACCCGGTTGAAAAGCTTTATCGAGAATTGACTTCGCCATGTTTCCGGGCCCTATTGAACAATTGGGGATAGTAGGGTTATAATATCAACAGGGGCGGGGTGAGCCGCCCCTGCCAAGTTGCTGAGCCAATGCTTAGCGGGCCCATAGCTCAGCGGTCAGAGCAACCGGCTCATAACCGGACGGTCCCTGGTTCAAATCCGGGTGGGCCCACCATCGATCAGGGGGACACGGGTATAATCCGAGACCGACAAGGAGCGGCAGTTCCTGGAGGGGCCTGGCCCCGGGGGTGCATTCTGCGCACCCCTTTTTTATGTCCATGAGCGCTAGCCTGCAAGAGATCATCAAGGTGTTGGCCAGCCGTTATCCCGCGGCCTGGATTGCGCCCGGTGACCGCAGCGGATTCCAGGTGGGGCACCCGCATAGCCAGGTAGCCACGGTGTTGGTGGCCCTGGAGGCCTCCCCCGGGGTGGTCCAGGAAGCCCAGGGCCTGGGGGCCCAGCTCCTCCTGACCCATCACCCCTTGCTTTACCAGCCCTTCTCGGAGGTGCGGGAAGACCAGCCCGGCGGCCAGTTGCTCAGCGCCTTGATCCGGGCCGGCCTGGCTTCGGTTTCCTGCCACACCAACCTGGACGTGGCCCCCGAGGGCCTTAACGAGTACCTGGCCCGGAGGATGTCCCTGGCGGAGGTGGAGGTTCTGGTGGAGACCGGCCGGGAGGCCCTGTACAAGCTGACGGTGTTTGTCCCCCTGGATTACGAGGACCAGGTGCGCCTGGCCTTGGCGGAGGCGGGGCTGGGGGTCATCGGCCGCTACTCTCATTGTACCTTTGCCGCCAAGGGCCAGGGCAGTTACCAGCCCCTGGAAGGGGCCCATCCCTTCCTGGGGGAGGCGGGGAAACTCTCCCGGGTGGAGGAAGCCCGCCTGGAGATCCTGGCGCCCGAGTCTCTCCTGCCCGCCGCCCTGGCCCGGCTACGGCAGGCGCACCCTTATGAAGAAGTGGCCTACGACCTGTACCCTTTGCGGAATCCCGGCAGGCCCCGGGGTTTCGGCCGTCTGGGCCGCTGGCCGGCATCCCTGCCTTTCTCGGAAGTGGTCTCCCTGATCAAGGGGATCTTTCAGGTGGCCACCCTAAAGGTCTGGGGTCGCCCGCCCCAAGAGGTGCAGCGCCTGGCGGTAATGGGGGGCAGCGGCGGCGATTTTATTCAAACGGCCCGGGAAAAGGGGGCCCAGGTCTATATTACCGGGGAGGTGCGGCACCACCAGGCCCCGGCCGGCGGCCTGGTGGATTTCGCCGTCCTGGAGGTGGGTCATTATGCCAGTGAAGCGGTTTTTATGGGCCCCTGGGCTGAAGAACTCAGGGGCCTTTTTCAGGCCGCCGGGCTGTCGCTGCGGGTAGAGGCGGCGCAGTCAGACACTGCCCCCTTTGCATTTTGGTGAGGGCAACCCTGATCTTTAATCCATGGATATTTCATTGTTGTTAACCGAAAACCGTTATTACGGAGGTCGAACTTGTTACCGGAGTTAAGCAGGCTCATCGAAGTCCAGGAGTTGGATAAGGTGATTCAGGAGGTCGCCGGCGAACTGCAGCAGCTCCCGGGCGAACTCAAAACCGAGGAAGCGGCCCTGGAAGACCTGAGGGCCCAGCAGGCCGCCAGCCTTCAGGAACTGGGGGACCTGCAGAAGCAGCGGCGTGACACGGAGGCGGAGATCGCGGCAATGGAAGACGGCATCAAAAAGAGCCGCGGCCGCCTGATGGAGATCAAGAGCAACATCGAATACAAGGCGATGCTCAAGGAAATCGCCTTCAAGGAGGATCAGCGGGACCAATGCGAAACCCGCATGCTGGAACTCATGGAGCATCTGGAGGAGCGGAAACGGCTCCTTAAGGAGGCGGAAACCCTGATCCAGGAGCGCCAGGCCATCCTGGCGCGGCGGGCGGCGGAGGTGGCCACCACGGTGAAGAGCCTGGAGCAGCGCCTCACGGGCCTGGAGGAGCAGCGGAAAAAACTGCGCAAGGGAGTACCGGCGCCGCTCCTGAAACGGTATGAGTTCATCCGCCAGCGGCGCAACGGCACCGCCATCGCCCCGGTGCAGGACGGCGTCTGCTTCGGCTGCCACATGAACATTCTCCCCCAGCAGTTCATCGACCTGCAGAAGGGGGAAGAGATTCTCCAGTGCCCCCATTGCCAGCGCATCCTCTACTGGCGGGAAGAAGAAGAGGCCATCGGTGGGGAGACGGCCTCGCAAGTCTAGTCCTGAGGTGGAACATGGCGAGAGCAGCCGGCCGGGCCGCCATCTTCCGGGCCCTGGCCCTGGGTCTGGACCAGGCCCAGGTGCGCAAATCGTTCCACCTTACTGAGGACGAGCTCCGGGACCTGTTCCAGGATGCGGCCGACCACTATGGCTCCCTGGAGGAGGGTGTCTGGTCCGTTTTTTGCGACGGCGCCTCCCGGGGCAACCCTGGCCTGGCTGGGGCCGGGGTGGTGCTGGTGGCCCCGGACGGCGAAGTCCGCAAACAACATAAAGAATTCCTGGGGCAGACCACCAATAACGTGGCGGAATACCGGGGCCTCCTCCTGGCACTGAAACTGGCCCGGAGCCTGGGGATCATCAGGATCAGAGTCTACTCCGACTCCCAGTTGCTGGTTCGGCAAATCAACGGCTCCTACCGGGTGAAACAACCCCACCTCCTGGCCCTCTGGCAGGAAGCCCAACAGGAATTGCAAAGGTTCGAGAGCCACGAAGTCTTCCATGTGCCGCGGGAAATGAACCACCAGGCCGACCGTCTGGCCAATCAGGCCATTGACCAAAGGCCGCAGCCGCGGTAAAATAATCTTAGGCGGGGCCGGGTCCCGCCCGGACGAGTCAGAATCCCAAAGGGCCGCGGAGCAGGCCAGATGATCGCCGGCGAGCTCACCAGCCGCCGGAGGAAAGTCCGAGCTCCACAGGGCAGGGTGCTGGGTAATCCCCAGCGGGGGCAACCCCAGGGAAAGTGCCACAGAGACCAGACCGCCGTGGTTCGCCCACGGTAAGGGTGAAAAGGTGAGGTAAGAGCTCACCAGCGGCGGTGGCGACACCGCCGGCTTGGAAAACCCCACCCGGAGCAAGACCAAATAGGGGAGCGCTTGAAGGTGGCCCGCCTGAAGCTCCCGGGTAGGTCGCTGGAGACCCCGGGCAACCGGGGTCCTAGAGGAATGATCATCACCGGGGCGACCCGGGACAGAACTCGGCTTACGGCCTGCTCCGCGGGTTTCTTTGGGACCACCGGCCACTAAATGGCGGTGGGCTTTTTTTATTAGTTTTTGGTTTTCGGTTTGTTACTGTAGGTGGCGCAGGCGTCTCGCCTGTGCAGTTGCAGGCTAAAGGTCCTGGTCGATATCCGCCACCGCCGGGGATCGAAATCCTCCCCTGCCCCCATTTTTCAAAGGGGGGGGTCAAAGTCACCCTTTAGCAAAGGGGGATTTAGGGGGATTTTGATTTTCACGGTAAGGATTGCGGCTGCATTAACTTTTTCACCCAGATTAACCACATATGACCCAGCAGGTCGTCCCATTGAGTGTAGGATCGCCGGAACCTTATATTTCCGTCATTATTCCCGTTTACAATGAGGAAGAGAACCTGCGGGAGCTGGGGGAGCGCCTGATGAGCACCCTCACCGGCATGGGGCGGCCCTTCGAGATCATCCTGGTGGACGACGGCTCCACTGACCGCTCCTGGGAAATCCTTACGGAACTTAACCAGCGCTATCCGCAAAACCTCCGGGCCTTGCGGTTTCACCGTAATTTCGGCCAGCACCCGGCCATCTTCGCCGGCTTCCAGGCCTCCAGGGGCCGGGTGATGATCACCCTGGACGCCGACTTGCAAAATCCCCCCGAGGAGATTCCCCGCCTGGTGGCCAAGCTGGAGGAGGGCTATGACACCGTGGGGGGCTGGCGGGAGTCGCGCCGCGACTCGCTGTTCCGGAGACTTCCCTCCCATCTGATGAACCTGGTCATGTCCAGGGTCACCGGGGTCCGGCTCCGGGACTACGGCTGCATGCTGCGGGCCTACGGCCGGGAAGTGGTGGACTCCATCAACCAGTGCCAGGAATCCTCCAGCTTCATTCCCGCCCTGGCCAATATCTTTTCCCGGCGGGTGGCGGAGATACCCGTGAGCCACTCCCAGCGGGAACGGGGCAAGTCCAAATACAACCTCATCAAGCTCATCCGCCTCAACTTCGACCTGGTGACCGGGTTTTCCAATTTTCCCATCCATGCGGTGGGCTTCACCGGAGTGGCCATCGCCGCCTTAGGGCTGCTCTTCGGGCTCCTCCTCTTCATCCGGCGCATCTTCATCGGCCCGGAGGTGGGGGGACTCTTCACCCTGTTCGCCATTCTGTTCGTCTTCGTGGGCCTCAACACCCTGGGGCTGGCCCTCATCGGGGAATACGTGGGCCGCATCTACCGGGAGGTCCGGGGCCGGCCGCGCTACGTCATCCGGGAGACCCTGGGGCCGGAGCAGTTCCAAAAATAAACATTCACTATCTGACTATTCAATCGAAGAAAGAAATAGATGTTGAAGATCAATATTGTAGATAACTATTCAAAAAGTTTAATTAGTGTCTTATCTCAAGGTATTGTGCAATCAAAAGATATAAGGATTGCTGTCGCTTTCCTATCTAAGCGAGGAATTAATCTAATTTATGATTCTATTGATTTTGCTTTAGATCAAGGGGCAAGTTTTGAATTCTTAGTTGGTCTCGATATGCAGACAACAGAACCAGAAGCTTTACAATTTCTACATAACCTATCTATAAATAACAATAAGTTAACCTTATACTGTTATGCATCAATAGAACCATCCTCAATATATCATCCAAAAATATATCTTCTGAAAAACAGTGACAATACAAGAGTTATTTCTATTGTAGGTTCCTCCAATTTAACCGAAGGAGGTCTCAGAAAAAATATTGAGGCTAATATGTTAATCGAAGCTGACATAAATCAAGAAATAATATTGGATAGCTATATTACTTATAATCGGCTAAAATTTCATCCTAATCGGGTCATTCCAGATGGTGAATTTTTAAATCTCTATTCAGAATTATGTAGTTCAAAAAAGAAGCAGAGAATAGAATTTAAAAAAAACCAAGATAGACGAGATTTACTCAAATCTTTTGAGGAAAAAGCTAAAACTTTACAACATCCAAAACCCTCATTGAAAGATTTGATAGGATGGGTCAAGTTAGTTTTTGAATATTTACCAGATGAGGAATTTACTACCAGCCAACTATATGCTCATGAAAAAGAATTTTCTAATATTTATCCAGAAAATAGAAATATTAGGGCCAAAATTCGCCAACAATTACAGGTTCTCCGGGACATGGGACTAATTAAGCATATAGGTAAATCTCATTGGGTTAAGGATCAAATATAGATGCGCCTCATCTTCATGGGATACCACAACATCGGGCACGCCTGCCTGGAGGCGCTCATCGACCTCTGCCGCCATCTCGGCGACGAGATCGTCGCGGTGGTCACCCATGCGGACGACCCCAACGAGACCCGCTGGTTCGCCTCGGTGCGGGACCTGGCCTTTGAGAATTACCTGCCGGTCTACCAGCCCCGGGACCCCAATGACCCCAAATTTGTGGCGGCCATGCGGGCCCTGAAGCCGGATTTTCTCTTCTCCTGCTACTATCGCCTCATGTTGAAAAAGCCGCTGCTTGAGGCGCCCGGGCGGGGGGCCCTGAACCTGCACGGCAGCCTGCTGCCTCGCTACCGGGGCCGCTGTCCGCTGAATTGGGTCCTGGTCAACGGGGAGAGCGAAACCGGCGTCACCTTGCATTACATGGAGGAAAGGCCGGATCGGGGCGACATCGTCGGGCAGAAACCCCTGGCCATCAATCCGGAGGACACCGCCCTGACGCTGTTTGCCCGGATGACCGTAGCCGCCGGCGCCTTAATGCGGGAGGCCTACCCGCGGTTGCGGGCCGGCGCCGCCCCCCGGGCCCCCCAGGACCAGAGCCAGGCCTCCTATTTCGGCGGCCGCGGGCCCGAAGACGGCCTCATTTCCTGGGACAAAGAGGCGGTGGCGGTATATAATCTGGTGCGGGCCGTCACCCACCCCTATCCCGGGGCCTTCACCCACCTCAGGAGGGGAAAAAAAGGCAAGAAACTCTACATCTGGGCCGGCAAACCGCTGGCGGCGCCGGCGGACCCCCAGGCCGCGGCAGCCAAGCCCAGGAGGCCGGGGCTGGTGGCGGCCCGGGTGCCAGGGGAGGGGCTGCTGGTGACTGCCGGCCAGGGAAACTTCCTCATCACCCGGGCCCAATGGGAGGGGGAGCCGGAGTTCCTGGGGCCCGTCCTCGCCACCTGGGATTATCTGGTGGGGGAGAGATTGGGTTAATCCATCTCTTGTAGCCGCAGGCTTTAGCCTGCGCCAGCAATGCGAGTCGTTAAGCCCTTAAAAAAAGCCAATTTAATGATTCGATTTATTATTATATTGGGTTGTGCTGCAACATTACTGGCGACATTTAACCTTATTTTAATAGGAAAATACCTTTATTGCATAATCTCATATATTCTAGGCGCGTTATTATGGGGCATTTTCGTGGGTTCAGGTCCATATGGGGGCTTATTTGTAAAAGGAAGGCCCTGGGCATTGTATCTATTTTGGCCATTAGAGGCATTGTTCCGTATTTATCAACGCTATTGGTTACTTTACAAAAATCATGAGCGGTTCATGGTATCATATAAGACTTATGATAGAAATGACAGAGAATACCTTAAATTTAAAAATCTGGATGAGGCTATTAATTTTGCAAGAAATAAGGCTCTGGAGACTGGAGATAAACTTATTTTAACGGATACGGCGAGATTTAAATATTATCCATTGGATGGATGGCAAGAGGCACGATATTTCGTTGAACCTGATGGGAAAATTGTGGATTATTTGGACATGCAGAAAGAAATGAGCAATTTTTTTCGTAATTAAGATGGCAATCTTAAAATAACATGATTGGATAAGTATGAAGATTCTGATCCTTGGAGTCAACGGCTTCATCGGCAACGCCCTGACCAGGCGCATTCTCACAGAGCGGGATTGGGAGGTCTACGGCATGGACCTCTACTCCAACAAGCTGGACCAGGCCCTGAACCACCCCCGCTTCCACTTCCTGGAAGGCGACATCGGCATCAACAAGGAATGGATCGAGTACCACATCAAGAAGTGCGAGGTGGTCCTGCCCCTGGTGGCCATTGCCACCCCGATGGCCTATGTGAAAACCCCTCTGCGGGTCTTTGAACTCGATTTCGAGGAAAACCTGCGGATCGTGCGCCAATGCGTTAAGTACCACAGCCGCATCATCTTCCCCTCCACCTCGGAAGTTTACGGGATGTGCCCGGACCCGGAGTTCTCAGAAGACGGCAGCAGCCTGGTGTTGGGGCCCATCCACAAGCAGCGCTGGATCTATAGTTGCTCCAAGCAGCTCCTGGACCGGGTCATCTGGGCTTACGGCGAGGCGGGACAATTGCAGTTTTCCATGATCCGCCCCTTCAACTGGATCGGCCCGAAGCTGGATGACCTCTACGCCGCCAAGGAGGGGAGTTCCCGGGTGGTGACCCAATTCATCCTCAACCTGCTGCAGGGGGAGCCCATCCTGCTGGTGGACGGCGGCCATCAAAAGCGCTGCTTCACTTACGTGGAAGACGGCATCGACGCCTTGATGACCATCATCGAGAACCCCGGCGGGGTCGCCGACGGACAGATCTTCAACCTCGGCAACCCCCATAATGAGGCTTCGGTAAAAGAGTTGGCCCACCTCTTCCGCGACCTCTTCCGGCAGCATCCTGACCATAAAGATGACGGGGTCTATTCGGAGATCGTGAAGACCCGCCACGAGGACTATTACGGCCAGGGCTACCAGGACATCACCAGCCGCAAGCCCTCCATCGCCAAGGCACGCAAGCTTCTGGGCTGGGAGCCGAAGACGGACCTCGGCGCCTCCTTGAAGATCACTCTGGACGCCTTCCTGGAGGAGGCCCGTAGGAATAAGCAGTTGGCAGCAAAAATCGACTAGTCGAATATAGACATTTTCAAGTATGCGATAAGTCCCCCATTCCCCCTGGTTTTCCCCCTGGTTCCCAGGTTAAACCTGGGAACCAGGGGGAAAACCAGGAAGATGGGTTATTCTCCTTCCCAAGCTCCTGCCGGGGAACGCCATTTTAGCCAAGGCCCCAGCTTTGGCAGGTGATGGGAACAGCAACGATTGGGATATGGCCACCGTATCATCGCCGAAAACCGGAAAGCGAAAACCCAAAACCGATTCTCCGCCGCGCCTGTGCCTCAAGGTGGACGTCGACACCCTGGAAGGCTATCGAACCGGGGTGCCCGCCCTGCTTAAGGTCCTGGAGGAGGAGGAGGTCAGGGCCAGCTTCTTTCTGGCCCTGGGGCCGGACAACTCCGGCCGTGCTATCTTTCGGGTTTTCCGGCAACGGGGATTTTTCCAGAAGATGTGGCGCACCCGGGCTCCGGCGATTTACGGCCTCAAGACCATGTGCTACGGCACCCTGCTGCCCGCGCCCCTGATCCATGCCGCGGCCCCGGAGATCCCCGGCCTGATTATCGCGGCCGGCCATGAGCTGGGGCTGCACGGCTATGACCATGTGCGCTGGCACGACCGGCTTTTCCGGCTTACCTTCGCCGAGATCTCCCAGGAGGTTGCCGCGGCCCAACAAACCCTGGTCTCCCTGCTACGGCGGCCAGCCAAATCCTTCGCGGCCCCGGGCTGGCAGTGCAGCCCGGCGAGCCGGGCGGCGCTGGCAGCCCAAGATTTCCTTTATGCCAGCGACACCCGGGGCTTTACCCCTTATTTTCCCAGGTTCGCAGAGACCATCACCCCGGTCCTGGAGATCCCCACCACCCTGCCCACCCTGGATGAGCTTCTGGGATTGGACGGCTGCCGCCCTCGGGATTTTTCTGAGCTGGTGCTGTCCCGCCTCAACCCGGAGCGCCCCCAGGTGCTCACCATTCACGCCGAGCTAGAAGGCGGGCCGTTCCTGGAGGAATTCGCCGGCCTCTTGCGGCGTTGCCGCCGGCAAGGGGTGGCCTTCTGCCTCCTGGAGGACTGGGCCCAGGGACTCCTTAAGGACCGGGGCAAGATCCCGGTGGCCCAGGTCGCTCGCCGCCGCCTGCCCGGGCGGGCCGGCACCGTATCCTGCCAAGGCCTGGGGGGCCCCAACCCATGATTGCCGCCATCGTGGCCGCCGCCGGGGTCGGGGAACGCATGGGCAACAAGGTCCCCAAACCCTATCTGCTGCTGGCGGGCAAACCCATCCTGGCCCATACCCTGGGGGTCTTCGAGCAGGTCCAGGAGATCCGGGAGGTCATCCTGGTGGTACACCCCGATGAACTGGACTATTGCCAGGAAAAAGTGATCTCCCCCTATGGCTTCAAGAAGATCCTGCGCCTGGTACCGGGGGGCAAGGAACGCCAGGACAGCGTCTACAATGCCCTCAAGGCCTTACAAAATGAAGATGATTTGGAAATCGTCCTGGTGCACGACGGGGTGCGGCCCTTCGTCACTCCGGATCAGGTCCAGAAGGTGATCCAGGCGGCCCGGAGTTACGGCGGCGCAGTCCTGGGACTGCCGGCCCATGATACCTTGAAGGCCGTCAATTCCACGGGGGAGATCCACCATACCCTGGAGCGCAAGGATATCTGGCAGATTCAAACGCCCCAGGCATTCCACGCGGTCTTGCTGTGGAGGGCCTTTACCGAGGCCTACAGCCGCAATTTTTACGGCACCGACGAGTCCTCCCTGGTGGAGCATCTCCTCCAGCAGGTGGTGGTGGTGGTGGCCGGCTCGCCCCTGAACCTGAAGATCACCACCCCCGATGATCTGGCCCTGGCGGAGGCGATTCTGCCCCTAATGCGAAGGAGGAGACGACAGCGTGAAAGTCGGTCTGGGTTATGACGCCCACCGCTTTACGGCGGGGCGCCCCCTGATCCTGGGGGGGGTGGCCATTCCCTATCATCTGGGCCTCCTGGGACACTCCGACGCCGACGTCCTGAGCCACGCCATCGGCGACGCCTTCCTGGGCGCCGTGGGCGCCGGTGACCTGGGCCGCCACTTCCCGGATCATGACCCGGCCTTCCAAGATATCTCCAGCCTCCTGCTGCTGGAAAAGATTATGGAAATCGTCAGGCAGCGAGGCTACAAGCCGGTGAACCTGGACGCCGTGGTGGTGTGTGAGGCCCCCCGCCTGGGGCCGCATTTCCCGGAGATGAGCGCCAGGCTGGCGCCCATCCTGGGCCTGGACCCGGAGGACCTCAACCTCAAGGCCACCACCACCGAAAAGATGGGCTTCACCGGGCGGGGGGAGGGGATCGCCGCCTACGCCACGGTCCTGGTGAGAAAAATCTAGGGTGGGCACTGCCCACCATATCTGTTCGTTGTTTTCCTGGTTCCCAAGTTAAACTTGGGAACCAGGAAAGTTCCTGCCTGGTAATGGTTTCGAAGCAGGGCTTCGATCAAAGTGGGCGTCCCCAAGCGGGAGCCTGGGTGCGAGATTTAATCGCGATATGGCGTCTAAGTGAAAATTAACCTTGTTTCTCGGGATTCGGATATCACTACCATATCCCTGCCCACCTATAACGACTGCCTGGCCCTGATGGCGGCCCACGGCATGCTGCCCAACGTCCGGGAGCACAGTTACCGGGTAATGCAGCTAGCCGATTTTTTGGGGCAGGCCCTGGCAGCCGCGGGCTTTGAGCTGCACCTGCCTCTGATCAGCACCGGGGCCCTGCTCCACGACCTGGGGAAGACCCCTTGCCTGGGAACCGCTCAGAACCATGCCCAATGGGGCGCCGAGGTTCTGTCCTCCCTGGGTTACCCGGAGCTGGCCCAGGTGGTGCTGGAGCACGTGCGCCTGGCGGAGGAGTTTGTTAAGGACCCGCGACCGCTGCGGGAAGCCGAGGTGGTCAACTACGCCGACAAGCGGGTGCTCCACACCCGAGTAGTGAGCCTGGCAGACCGCTTCGCCGACCTGAAGGAGCGTTACGGACGCACCCCGCAGGCCCTGGCTCGCATCGCCGCCATGGAGGTCAGCAGCCAGGCCCTGGAAGAAAAATTGTTTGCGGCCCTGCCCTGCAGCCCTGAAGATCTTTTCGATATCCCAAGCAAAGCTTGGGAACCAGATAAAGTCCTGGTTGTAGCTGATAGCTGATCGCTGCTAGCTGACAGTTGACAGTTGACAGCCATTATTCGCCGGAGGGAAGCATGGCAAAGATGCGGCTGGCCCTGATCGCCGGAGGTAAATCTTCAGAGCGGGAAGTCTCCTTAAAAAGCGGCGACCAGGTCTTTGAGGCCCTGGATAAGAGTAAGTATGACATCCGGCGCTACGATCCCCTCACCGACCTGGGGAGGCTGGTAGAGGACGCCCCGGAGCTTCAGGTGGCCCTGATCATCATGCACGGCCGGGGCGGAGAAGACGGCGCCATGCAGGGTCTGCTGGATCTCCTGGAGATCCCCTACCAGGGCTCCGGAGTCCTGGGCTCGGCCCTGGCCATGAACAAGGAGTTGAGCAAGGCCCTCTATCAACGGGCCGGACTAAAGGTCCCCGCGGCCCTGGTCTTTCCCCGGGAGCAGGCCCCCAGCCCCCGGGAAATCGAAGGGAGACTGGGGTTGCCGGTGGTCATCAAGCCGGCCAACGAAGGCTCCAGCATCGGCGTCACCCTGGCCCGCAGCCTGGCGGAACTGGAAGCAGGCCTGACCGCGGCCTTTGGCTACGACTCCCGGGTGCTGGTGGAGGAGTTCGTCCAGGGCGCCGAGGTCACCGGCGGCGTCCTCGGCAACCGGGACCCTTTACCTCTGCCCCTGGTGGAGATCATCCCCGCAAGCGATTACCGCTTTTTCGACTACGAGGCCAAGTACCAGCCCGGGGCCAGCCGGGAGATCTGCCCGGCCAGGCTTGAGCCCAAGCTCGCCGAGCAGGCGCAGCAGTGCGCGCTTGCGGCGCACGCCGCCCTGGGCTGCCGGGGATATTCCCGCACCGACATGATCGTCCGGGAGGGGGAAATTTACGTCCTGGAGACCAACACTATCCCGGGCATGACCGCCACCAGCCTCTTCCCCCAGGCCGCCAGGGCCGCGGGCCTGGAGTTTCCGGCCCTCTTGGACCGTCTCCTCAGCCTGGCCCTGGAGAAGGAGTAGGGCGGGGCGCGGCGCCCACCCAGCCGGGGGGGCCCGTGGCCGCACTTATTAAGGGGAGCGGGAAAGAGATTAAATTCCCCCTCACCCTAACCCTCTCCCCCATCGGGGGAGAGGGGATAAAGCTGGAACCCCTTTCATGCTCCCGTTAATAACAAAAAATTGGCGGGCCGGGCTCGCCCTGATCTGACTGCTGATACCAGGTTGCAGTCAAAAAACCAGAAATATCCTGCGTAGGGGCGCACAGTGGCACAGGCATCCAGCCTGTGATCGGATCACCCTCCGGGGGGGCGGACACATGGGTCCGCAGATAAGTCAAAAGTAAAAAATTAAAGTTAAATTCCTTTGAGGGTCTTGCAAAAGTCAGGTTAAACCGGTTAAGTCGTCTTTTCCCCCTCCCCACGGGGGGAGGGGGTTAGGGGGAGGGGGGCGTCAGTCGTTGGTAACTATTGGATAATACGTAACTACTTTAACCACCCCCTCCCGGTGTCGCCCCCTCAAGGGGGAGGGAACAAGTCAATAACGTTAATTTCGCTATTGAATATGACTTTTGCAAGAGGCTCCTTTGCTTTTGCTTTTGCCCTTTTTGCCTTTTGCCTTTTGCCTTTTGCCTTTTGTTTTTTGCCCTACGGGTCCGCCCGTATAAAAATGTCCTTTTGACGGCAACCTGGTATGACTGCTTACTGACCCATGTCCGAGCCCTTCACCCCGCTGACCCAGCTCCTGGAAGATGGCTTAACCCAAGGCATTTACACCGCCGCGGTGGCCCTGGCGGGGGCGGGTGGTGAGGTCCGGTGGCAGGCCGCGGTGGGCCGGGTCTCCCGGGACCCGGGGGCCCAGGCTGCCACCGCGGCTACCGTCTTCGATCTGGCTTCCCTCACCAAACCCCTGGCCACCGCCCTGGCGCTGCTGCTGCTGATGGACGACGGCAGGCTCACGCCCGCGGCCACCCTGGGCGAGTTCCTGCCCGAGGCCTGGCTGCCGCCGGACAAGCGCTCCTTGAGCCTCGGGAGCCTCCTGGCCCACCGGGCCGGACTGCCGGCCTGGAAGCCCTTTTATCAGGAAATTCTTAAGAAGCCCCCGGCGGCCCGTCGCGCCCTCTTACCTCGCCTGGCCGCGGCCTCACCTCTGGTCCAGCCCCCGGACACCGCCACCCTGTATAGCGACCTGGGGTTCATGCTCCTGCAGGCGGTGGTGGAAACCGTCTCCGGCCTGAACCTGGACCGCTTCTGCGAAGAAAGAATTTACCGTCCTTTAGGGTTGGAAGTCTTGGGCTTCAACCCCTTGTCCATCCCGGACCAGGCAGGTCTTGCCACGGAAAACGGAAAACGGAAAACGGAAAACCGCGTTTACGCCGCCACCGAAACCGGCCTCATTGCCGGGCGCCGGGTCTGCGGCGAGGTCCACGACGAAAACGCCTGGGCCGCGGGGGGTGTGGCCGGGCACGCCGGCCTCTTCGGCCGGGGAATCGAGGTTTTTCGTCTGGGGTCCGCCCTCTACCGGGCTTATCGGGGAGAGGCCGGCAGCTTACCCCTCTCCCCCGCCTCGGTGCGCCGCTTCCTGACCCCGGTGGCCAAGGGGGCCCGGGCCTTGGGGTTCGACACCCCCGATTCCGAAGCCTCCCGGTGCTCGGCGGGACGCTATTTCTCGCCCGTTAGCGTCGGCCACCTGGGCTTCACCGGCGTCTCTTTTTGGCTGGACCTGGAACTGGGGCAGATGGTAGTCTTACTCACTAACCGGGTGCACCTGGGCCGGGACGACAAGGCCGGGATCCAGGCCTTCCGTCCCCGCTTCCACGAAGCGGCCTCCCGGGCCCTGGGGTTTGGCCGGGCTCGCTAATTCTGGATGCGGTAACAATCCACTTATCAAAAATGTGGGGTAGGCACTGCCCACCATCTTCTTTTGGCTCTGGTTCCCAAGCTCCCGCTTGGGACCGCAAATTTGACCCAAGCTCCTGCTTGGGCAACATAGCGTAATAAAAAGATATTATCTTGTCGATCAAGCCTGCAAAGCAGGAGCTTTGCCTAAAAGTGGGTTACCAAGGCGGAGCTTGGGAACCAGAAAACAAATCTTATTTAAGGATGGGAAATAAAAGTGAAACTCGGTTATAGTTTGTTACTAGGTGAATACGTAAATGCGCAGAAAATTGATTACGAGGATTGTAAGAATTTTCAAATTGTTTGTCCGGTCTGCAAAGAACCAATTTTTAAAGTAAAAAGGCCCTGTGAAACTCAATCAATTCATTATCTCTCCCACTATAATAGAGAAAAATCCTTTGTTGATGAATGCGAATTAAGGATTATTAGCATATCTAAGACTGATATCCAGTCAACTAATAGCCTCTCTCGGGATCAGAAACTTGAATATTTTTTGAGCGTCTTAAGAGATGTTATTTATGAAAATGAATATCCCAAAGGCCCAGAGAACATAAAATCTCTCAAGGCATTATTTAATAAATTAAACCATTCTGCAGGCGTTCAGATTCTCAGGGATACCATGTACGAATTGTCAAGACAGAATTTTCTTAAGTGCAAAGATAAAGATATTTATGAACTTTTCGACGAGTATATTGAAGAAATCCAAAAGATAGGTGGCTCTTTTCCTAAAACATCATTTTCTATTGAGATGCAAAAACGCATTGCATTTGATATTTGGAAGCATCTTTTATCACTAAAGGCTAAAGGCAATTATTCTTTTCTTCTTTTTCACGGTTACATTTGGTTTATGATGCGTATCGAAAAAGCTGAAGCCGCCAGAGAATTATATGATTATGAGATACAATTACATTTCCACATGCGAAAACTAATAGATTCTACTAAACAGAGAAGTAAAAAAATATTTGAAAAATTAATGAGATTTGCTATTGGTCCTCCTCATGCGATAGAAAACTCAAATCTCTTAAATAAAATGGCTTCAGAAATTACGCACGAAATGCTAGGATGTTTAATTAGACTGCCTTATTTTGAAATAATTAAAAAGGGGATTTTCCTTGAAAAGTCAAAAAGATAAAAACCTTTTTCCACAGGCCAGAGGCCTGTGCCACTAAAAACTAAAAACTGTAAACTCTAATGCACATCCACCTCCTGGGCATCTGCGGCACCGGCATGGCGGCCCTGGCCGGCATCCTCAAGGAGCAGGGCTACCGGGTCAGCGGCTCCGACGAACACGCCTACCCGCCCATGAGCACCTATCTGGCCGGGCTGGGCATTCCGGTGCAAAACGGCTACGCCCCGGAGAATCTTTCGCCCCGGCCGGACCTGGCGGTGGTGGGCAACGTCATCCGCCGGGACAACCCCGAGGCCCAGGGCCTATTGCAGACCGACATCCCCCGCCTCTCCCTGCCGCAGGCCTTGAACCGCTTCCTGGTGGGGGAACGCCAGAGCCTGGTGGTGGCCGGCACCCACGGCAAGACCACCACCACCGCGCTGATCGCCTGGCTGCTCTACGCCCTGGGGCTGGACCCCGGCTTCATGGTGGGAGGCCTCGCCAGGAATTTTCAGGCCAACTTCCGGGTGGGCCGGGGCCCTTACGTGGTCCTGGAAGGCGATGAATACGACACCGCCTTTTTCGACAAGCGCCCCAAATTCGTCCATTTCCGGCCCCGGGTGGCGGTGCTCACCTCCATCGAGTTCGACCACGCCGACATTTACGCCGACCTGGACCAGGTCATCCGGGCCTTTGAGTCCTTCCTGGAGCAGGTGCCCGCGGACGGCCGGGTCCTAGCCTGGGGGGATGCGCCCCTGGTGCGGCAGGTCTGCCGGCGCTCAGGGGCGCCCGTCGCTTTTTACGGCCAGGGCCCCCACTGCCACTGGCGGATCGCGGACCTCTCACCCCAGGCCGGGGGCATGAATTTCACCGTCCTCCGGGAAGGGAGGACCTGGGGTGAATTTTTCCTGCCCATGCTGGGGACCCATAACGTCTGGAACGGACTGGCCGCCCTGGCGACCCTGGCGCAAGTTTCTTGTAAAGGAGGCGAGCCCGGCGACTTACGAAAAGCCCTGGCGGGCTTTCAGGGGGTGCACAAGCGCCAGGAAGTGGTGGGGGAATTTCAGGGGGTGCTAATCGTGCAGGATTTTGCCCACCATCCCACCGCGGTGGCCGTGACGCTGGCGGCGGTGCGCCAGGGCTACCCGGGGCGCCGCCTGCTGGCGGTCTTCGAGCCCCGCACCAACACCTCCCGGCGCCGCGTCTTTCAGGAGCCTTACGCCGCGGCCTTTAAAGACGCGGATCTGGTCCTGGTGCGGGAGCCGCCGGACCTGTGGAAGGTGGAGCCGGAGGAGCAGTTTTCCTCCCGGCAACTGGCCTCCGACCTGGGGCGCCAGGGCCAGACCGCCCTCTATTTTCCCGACACCGACCAGCTCCTGAAGGGACTGCTGGACCTGCTGCGGCCTGGCGACCTGGTGCTGATCATGTCCAACGGCGACTTCGACCACCTGGCGCCGCGCCTGGCCGCGGCGCTGGGATGAGGGAAGCAGATGATCGGCGAGGGGGCTTGAGGGGCTAATCCCCTATCCCAGCCAAGCTCACCAACCCTCCCATAAAAAATGTCTCATTTTGGGGGCATCTCACTCAAACTATCACCATTCATTAATTTTCTTCCAAAAGTTAATCAATCGGTGATCCTTCGACGCCGGCTCCCACAGCCCTCTCTTGACAAACTGAACTTACTAGTGGCAATATGAATTATGAGAGGGGAGTAAAATGTACAAGGCTGAAATGACCAAGGAAGAGCTTCTCCATAAGCTTTCAACCACAGAAGCCAAACTGCGTCATGCCCAGAAGCTCATGAAGACTCAAAGGATGAACTATTGGAAACAATTTTGGGGCTTGCAGGCAAAGACGGTGGTGGCTTTACTAATGATGTTAATTATTGTTACAGGTGCAGGCGCCGCAGATCGCAAGTTTATAGATGGAAATGATTGGTCTAAATGGCCAGAGGTCTTCAAGCTGACCTACATAGATGGCTTTTTGTCTGGGGTGGTTTTTTGGAGGGGGTTAGTAGGTGAAAACCCTAAAGAAGCTGAGGTTATTTGGGAATGTATTAAAGATTGGCCGCCTTCACAAAATTTAGCAGTGGTTGAAAAATACCTAAAAGACAACCCTCATCAATGGGACAAAGCGATTTTTGTCCTTATTGATGATGCCTTGACGGACGCTTGCCGTAAAAAAGGAACCACCCGGTAAATCGTTCATCAGCATGAGGGACACGACAATCTCTTATTTCCGGATAATCTCCCAGGCATAGTGCCCACCTGGCTTATCTATGATTATTAGATTCAATAAAAATATGCTCCGTATATTTTCCCCGAAAGTTAATGACTACAAACCCAGCCCAGCCTACCCTTGACAAATTCCTTTTTTTGTGCCAATTTGAATTATAATAAGAATATTTTATGCAAATCGACATCACATATCAGTACCCTCCAGAGTTATTTCAATTAATGATTGAGACAATACCCCGCCTTTGTCCGAGCAAAAAGAACTTGCTGCTTTTCTTTCGTGGGGCAGGCGTCCGAAGAATTGACCTTGAGGATCTTGAAACTCAGGTTGTATTGGACCGGGATTCCATAAATAAATTTGAAATTACAAGGAAGGTTCTCCAGCGTCTAAATGAACGTGGTGAACCAGCACTAATGGAACGCCGAGAATTACTAAAGAGAGTTGTGGAATTTGAAGATTTCTCTACATGTTGGCCAAACGACGAACTAAAAGCGAAAGGGTTGGTTGCCGAAATACGTCGCGTTGTCAATGTAAAGGACTCTTTCACAAGAATTAGGATGGAGCGAGAGGCAGAAAGGCAAAAGCACATCGAAAGCAGACGCCAAGAGGCGCTGCAGGCTGAAGAGAGGCGTCAAAAACTTGAGTCAATTAAGAGAGATCTATTTGCTTTGTTCTCCGCTAATGATCCGCGTGCAAGAGGACTTGATGCAGAGGACATATTCAACAATTTATTCAAATTTCACGGTATCCTTGTCCGGCAGGCTTTCCGTCGAACAATGGAGGAGACTAAGGGGATTATAGAACAGATAGACGGAGTTATTGAACTTGATGGTGAAATTTACCTTGTAGAAATGAAATGGCTAAAAGATAAAGTAGGAGTAGCAGATGTATCGGAACATTTGGTACGCGTTTTCAACCGGCATTCTAGCCGTGGAATCTTCATTTCCGCTACGGAACCTACTGGTTCAGCCCTCCAAATTTGCAAGGAATCCCTTACAAAAGCCGTTGTATTTATCTGCAATGTGCAAGAAATTGTAATCCTCCTTGAAAATCAAGGAGACCTTCTGACTTTTCTGCGTCAGAAGCTTCAAGCCGCGATTGTAGACAAGAATCCATATTTCAAGATAATTGGTACATAAATAGTGCTAAAAGGAATAACTAAGGCTAGTAATAATCACTATCTCTCAACATATCGTTTCTAATTTCTAAGGCATGATCAAAACCAGCTTCACATCCCTCCAAGAGATTAAAAACAGCATCGACCACGTCATTCAGGTCAGTGAGTTGAACAAATTTTGGAAAACCATCTAGACTCTTTTTACCAGAAGAATCTTCCGAATAACGTAAACTTTGGCCTGTCTTGTCTATATTATGGAACTCCTGAATTATTCTTTCTGCAGCATTAAGATCTTCTTTCGGGCCTTCTGGCCAGTTGCGCTCAACGACCTGCCTTACATAATTCCAAAGCTGATACAATTTGTGAGATTTCAATGCAGATGAAACCTTTTCATCCTTTTCGAGAAGGTCAAGATTTATCCCCATTTCAATAAGGTGCTTCATTTTAAGCTCAAGGCTATGCCTATAAAGATAGGCTATGGGCATAAAAATTGTGTCGTGATTCCAAGGTTCCTCACCTCTGCTCAGCTCTTTAATAATTTTGTCCGCAGCTTCTTTAAAAGCATTCGCAAAAAACGAGTCATTGATATTAAGTGATACAAGCCAATGAAGAGATGCCCAAGTGGGAGAATTAGGATCGGCACATTTTACCAAAAATGGATTATCCCCTTTCTTAGGCCAACGGATTTCTTCATTCATTATTTTAGTTAATTTCCTTTATTTTTATTTAACTTTTACACAAAAGATTCGATTTGTCAAGAAAGCCAATTTCCTATCCAAGCCCTTTGCCTCATTAACTTTTATAAAGAAGTTAATAAAAAAAATCAGGCCCCCATCAGAAATTTAATCCTCCGGAGGTCCCTTTCTCTGCACTTCACCCGTGCCCGATTTCTTTTGGGGCGGCCGGGGATGGCCGGCCTCCCCTCGCAAAAGGCAAAAATAAAAAGCAACCCCTCCGGCCTGCCTTACCCCAAAAACTGAAAACCGAAAACATATCAGTCGTAGGGCGCGTCTTACGCGCCAATTAAACGGCCAGTATTTCCGGGATAACATTAATGGTGCGTAAGACGCACCCTACGACTGATCGGTAGTGGTGTGCCGAAGCAAAGCGGCCAGTCAAATGTAATGAATGTGCTGAGAACTTGCCACTGTACGTAATAAAAAGGTGACAGCTCTTTTTATTCCAATCCTTCTAGGAAAGCCTTGACATTTTTACCTAAAACCTTATGGTTATAACCGCCTTCAAGGACAGCAAATCTTCTTCCCTGGCAGATTTTTTGAGCGGCCTCTTTTACTGCCTGGCCAATAATTCGGTAATCATCGGTAGTGAAAAGGCCACCCCAATCCTCAACGTGTCGATCAAAACCAGCTGAAACAGCCAAAATATCATATTCTCTTTCTACTTCGAATTTCTTTTTAATTTCTTCAATAAAGCCTTCTCGATCTCGGATTTGTGGCTGGAAATATTTAATCTTACTTCCAGCAAAAATATTATCGGTCCCATCTCCAAAATGAAGATCGAAGTCCAAGATTAAAGCCTTTTGAATCCGATTTTCTGCCTGAAGCTTAGCCAAAGCTATTGCGATATTGTTGAAGAAACAAAAGCCCCAACAATGATCAGAACTGGCATGATGACCAGGCGGCCTGATTAACGCAAAAGAGCTTTCGCCTTTCATTCCCAACTCAGCTGCCAGGATTGCTCCCCCGGCTGCCAAACAAGCAATTTCATAAAGAGTTTCATAACCATCGAGATTTCTTTTAATAAAATCAATATGGGATTGGGTATGAACTCTTTTTAAATCGTCTTCGCTGGCTGGTTTAGGTTCAAGAAAATCATATTTCCCTTTCAACTCCTTTAAAATAGCTTCTATTCTTCCCGCTCCGGCAGCTGGATCTGATGCATAAACCTCATTGTAATTTGGGTGATAAACTATCTTCATTTTTTTCCTCCTTTTAGTTATACCCGAAAGAAGAAAAGAGGAATCAGCGTGGGGCGTAAGACGCACCCTGCGCCTTAATCCCCTTCCCCGCCGATCCCGTATGGGGTAGGGGCGCCCCGCTGGGTCGCCCTGTTTTTATTCCCTCAGATAAGCAAATCCTTAAAACGGTCCTTGGGCGGAGTATCCAGGTGGAGGACCGAGACCAGGCCGGGGCCTTCCACGCTTACCCTCACCGCCGCGGCCAACGGGGCGTCGCTGTAAGCCGCGGCCAGGCCGGCGGCTTCCTGCAATTCCCTATCCAGGGCCTCGCCGATCACCAGGACCAGGGGGCCGGGATGATCCTCCACCGTTAGTCTGAGGTCCCCCGCGGCAGCCAGTCCGGCAAGGGCTTCGTTCTCCCGCTGGGTGCGCCCCACCACCGCCTTGGCTCCCCCGGACAGGCGGAAATGGCGACCCCACCTGAGCAGTTCCAGGTCCCGGCGCCCCACCTGACCGGCCTGCCTCAGGAGTTCCTTGATGCGCAAGGCATAACCCGGGTCGGTCAGCAAGCAGCCTCCGGCAGGGGCTGGATAGCGGCTGATGCCGTAGGCCGCCGCCAGGGCTAGCTGGCGCTTGCGCCCCCGGCCGCTGAGGTTAAGTAAGCGCTGCCGGTCCACCCAGCCCAGGAGTTCCGGCCGGGTGGACTTGAGCAACCTGGCGCTCAGGGGCCGGAGCAGCCACTCCCCCAGGCCCGATTCCCGGGCCACCAGGTTCAGAGAGCCGCGATTTTGGCTCATGGGCCGCTGCCCCAGGACCTCCCCGGTGAAGACCAGGTCGAAGCCTTCCGCGGCCATCACCGTCCCGGCTTCCCGGATCATCAAGGCGTGGCAGTCGATGCAGGGGTTGTGGCTCCGGCCGAAGCCATGGGGCGGCTCATAGAGCAGGGGCTGGAATTTAACGGTCAGATCCGCCACCTTGAGGGGCAAGCCCAGGTGGGCGGCGGCCTCCCGGGCCCGCTCCGCACCATAAAAGGGGGTGACGAAGCAGATGAAGGTGACCTCGAGGCCCTGGGCCCGGAGCACCGCCCCGGCCAGCATGCTGTCCAGACCCCCGGAAAGGAGCCCCAGTGCTTGGATTTTTCTTGCCATGGTCAGCTCATATGGTGGGCAGTGCCCACCCTACACCTTGGCGGGCGACCCGATCACAGGCTGGGAGCCTGTGCCACTGTGCCCCCTACGGCCTGTATTTCACCAGGCGAGACGCCCGGGCGAGCCGGTTTATCCGGGCAAATCCAGGGACCATTGGCCGAAGCCCAGACGCTGCAAGACCGAATGGAACGGGCCCCGCACCTCCGGGGCCAGAAAGGCGGGCCACTCCTCCGGGGCCAGCTCCAGGCGGGCCCGGCCCTCCGCCGGCGCCCGCAGGCGCAGCCGGGAGAAGCCCCGGGCCCGCAGCCAGGCCTCCCCCCGCCCTACCCGCTCCAGGGCCTGACGGGTCAAGGTGGCGCCGTAAGGGAAGCGGGTAGCCAGACAGCTCTGGGGCGGCTTTTGCCAGGGGAGGCCCAAACTCTGGCTCAGGGCCCGGATGGCCGCCTTGTTTAGCCCCGCCGCCAGCAAGGGGCTGCTCACCCCCAATTCTCGGGCGGCCTGGAGGCCGGGGCGAAAATCCCCCAGGTCATCCAGGTTGGTGCCGTCCCAGAGGACCTCCCTCGCCTCCTGCTCCCGGGAGAGTTCCCAGGCCTGGGCAATAATGGCGCGTTTGCAGGCATAGCACCGCCTGAGGGTATTCTCCCGAAAATCCGGCAGGGCCAGGGGGTCGAAGGATCGCCACAGGTGCCGCACCCCCAGACGCAGGGCCAGGCGAAAGGCCGCGGCCGCTTCCCCGGGGGCAATATGAGGCCCCACGAAGGTAATGGCGCACAATCCGGGTCCCAGGGTGCGGGCGGCCACGGCCAGCAACAGGCTGGAATCGAGGCCGCCGGAGAAGAGCAGCGCCGCCCGGCGGGTTCGCCGGAGATGGTCTTGCAGGCGCTCCAGCGCCTCAGAAAGCGGATTCATCGTCTCAGCCATACAGATATTCTTTTTCCTGGTAATTTTCAATCGGCGGCCACAGGCCGCCCTATAAAATCCCCTCTTTCTATCATCTCATAGGGCGGGCTGTGCCCGCCGCCTTAAATAGCCGCTCTAGGGCGGCTGCGCCGGCGACCTTACCTTCCCTCTCGAGCCCGCCATTCCCCTGCTGGCGGGCCGGAGCCTGGAACCTGGATTAATTATCCGTAGTTCCGGCAAAAAAATTGCATGAAGAAACTTAAACTATCTTGCAGTTTAACTCTATACCATTTTTATCTCAATTCTTCAGATGAGTGATCCCCGCCAGGACCGCCACTTTTTCGGTCAGGCCCCGGTCCTCGGCGATCTTCATGAATTCTTTGATGTCCCCGATGAGGTGGTCAAGCGCCTGGCGGGGGTCCCCAAGGAGAAGCAGGCGGAGGAGGGTATCAACCTGGCGGTGGAGCAGATCGAGGAATTGAAGGGCCTGCCGGGGCTTCGCGGCTTCCACGTAATGGCCATCGAATGGGAAGAGAAGGTGCCGGAAATCGTGGAACGCACCGGCCTCTACCCCCGACCCCAGATGGGCGGCGGCGGGTAGCCACGGGAGGGACAATTTATCCAGGGGGAAGCCCAGCGGTCTAATCCGCCTTGTAATTTATAAACTTTAAGTCCATAATGAGGTGACGATCACTTAGAAAGGGGAGGCCTCATGGCCGGAGAGTACGTGCTGATCGTGGACGATGATCCTGATCTGGTGGAAACCGTAGCGATGATGTTGGAGAGCAAGGGCTTTGAGGTGGGCAAGGCTTACGATGGCCTGGAAGCCGAAGCGGCCATCAAGAAACGCCGTCCCGACGTGTTGATTCTGGACGTCATGATGCCCCGCAAGAACGGCTATCAGCTTTGCAAGGAATTGAAGTCCAACAAATGGACCGAGGACATCCCCATCGTCATGCTCACCGCGGTGGGCGACGCGGTGCCCAACACCACTTACAGCCATGCCGAAGGCATGGCCATGGAAGCCGAGGACTTCATCCCCAAGCCGGTGGACGCGGCTACCCTGGTGGAAGCGGTGCAAAGATTGATTTGACGGTTTCTTGATAGCATGACGCCATGCGCCTGACTAACCTTGGAGCGGAAAATAGAAAGAAGCAGAGTTGGGGGTCTTAAAGTCCTGGAAGGGGGAGCCTGCCTGGTAGCTTCCTTCCCTCAAGATGAGGGTCGCCTGGCCGAGCGGGTCTGCACCCCATTGGCCCTTAACCGCATCAACCTCAGCTTCTTTACCCACATGGCCAGCGATCGCGAAGTCTTGTGCACCGCGAGCCGGTCCGGGGAAGCGGCCTTTACCCTGTTAAGGACCCAGGCCGGTCCGGAGGCGGCCGTGCATTTGCAGCCCGGCACCGCCATTCTCTCCCTCTACCCCCACGACCAACGCCCGGAGATCATCGGCAATTTCATCCTCAGCCTGGCCCAGGCCAGGGTCATGGTCCACGGCCTGGGCAGCTCACCGGCGGCGATCTCTGTGGTCTTGCCCTCCAGGAGAGTCAAGGCCGCGGTCAACCGGTTGTTCGATAATTTCCACTTCCCGGCCTTCTCGTCGCCCCAGGAATTCTTTGCGGCCCAGAGCCCCCCGGAGGAACTGCTGCGCCAGGCGGTGGCCAGCTATCAGGAAAAGGTCACCAAGGTCTATTGGATCGTGCCCCAGCCGGATCTGGACCTTTGGGGCCTAAACGTCTCCTCTACGGACATCCTGGCGGGCTTTGCCGACGCCCTCCTGGACCTGGGAAGCCTGGGTTTGCAAATTCCCTTCCTGGTGGCCCTCCCCGGATTGGGGGGCAAGGAGTTCCTCCTGTCTTTCAGCACCTATGCCCCCCAGCCCGGAGAGGAGCGCGGCCCGGAGATCCGCCGCATCCTGAAGAATCGCCTGCCCGACCTCCGGCCCATACGCCTCACCCCGGTGGCCAGCATCTTCCTGCACGGCCCCCACTTCGGTGACCGCTTCGGTATCGCCAGGACCCTGACGGAGGCTCTGGAGAAGGCCCACATCTCCCTGCTGGCCCTCAGCTGCACCATTTCCACCATCTCCCTCATCATCCGGCAACACCAACTGGCCGCGGCGCAACTGGTCCTGGTCCAAACCTTCGCCGCGCCGGTGGAAGTCCCGACGCCGGCTGCCGCGAGGTCCAGGGCATGAGTATGAAACAGGGTAAGGCCCCAAAAGCGGCCGGGGATCGACGCCTCCGGTTGGCCAGCGACGCCTCGGCCCTGGGTGAGGCCTGCGCCCCGCTGTTGGTGGATTTCCCCGATCCGGTCTTGATCGCCGACCGCCACCGCCAGGTGGTCTTTTTAAACCGGGCGGCGGAAAAGATCTTCGGCGCCACCCTGCGGTTGGGAGACCCCTGCCCCATCTGCTCCCAACTCACCGGCCTGCCACTGAGCGCCAACGGCACGGTGCGCCGGGCACGCTGTCTCAGGTATGGCGAGGGCCTGCAGCGCGCCCCCATCCTGTTAAAGGCGGGCTGGGCCAGCACCACCCCCCTCACGGTTACCGCCACCCCCATCAAAGGCCCAAAGAAGGAATCCGCAGGATGCCTGGTGGTACTCCGGGGGCATGAGGAACTATTGGCGCATCCGGTGGTGCAACTGCAAATCGCCACCCTGGCCAGCATCCTGGAGAACTTCCCCATGCCTTTCTTTATGGTGGACCAGGATCTGGTGGTGACCCAGATGAATGAACGCCTGGAGCAGCTCACCGGCTACTCCCGCAAGGAAGCGGTGGGCCGCATGACTTGCGGCCAGCTGTTGAACACCAGGCAGTGCGATACCTGCGACTGCGTCATCAAGCAAGTCCTAGAACAAAAGAAGGCCCTTTCCGGTTTGCGACGAATAGTTCGGAATCGCCGCGGCCAGGAGATCCCAGTGACGGTCTCGGCCTCCATCATCACCGACCCGTCGGGCAAGGTCATCGGCGCCTTCGAGGCAATCCGGGACATCTCCCATATTGTGGAAGCCGAAGCCAAACTCGATCTCCTCACCGAGCATAGCCGGGAAGGCCTGTTGATGGCGGATGAGAATCAGCGCCTGGTCTATGTTAATTCCCGGATGGCGGAAATTTTCCGCCGGCCCAAGGAAGAGTTGCTGGGCAAACACCTGGGCGAGGTCCTCACTTCCCAGCATCTGCACATGGCCCTGGAGCTGGCTCACCTTCTGGACCTGGGCCAGGAGCGGGAGTACCGTTTCTGCAGCCTTCTGAACCGGCCGAGCCAGGAAGAGGAAGAGCCCCGGATCTTTGAAACCTGCATGACCGTCTCCCGGCTGGGCGCCAAGATCCTCACCTGCCTTTACCTGCGGGATCTCACCGAGCGGATTCAGATCGAACGGGAACTACAAAAGACCAACGCCTTTCTCCATAACCTTATCCGCAGTTCCGTGGACGGCATCGTGGTGGTGGACATCAAAGGGGTGCCCATCATCTTCAACGAAGGGGCCGAACGTATCCTGGGCTATAAGGCCGAAGAGATCATTGGCAATCCTGAAAACTTCCGCCGCTTTTACCCCCCCCATCTGGCCGCGGAGATGATGGCGCGGATGCGCAGCAACGAATACGGCCCGCCGGACAAACTGAACACTACCCAGCTCACCTTAATCAACAAGAACGGCGAGGAGGTGCCGGTGAACTTCTCCGCCACCATCATCCGGGAACGGGGCCGGGAGCTGGGCAGCGTCGGCATCTTTTCCGACCTGCGGGAAATCTTGAAGGTGCATCAGGAACTGGAGGCCACCCACCACCAGCTGGTGCAGGCGGAAAAGATCGCCTCACTGGGAAGGATGGCCGCGGGGGTGGCCCACGAAATCAACAACCCCCTGGCCGGAATTCTCATCTATGCGGAATTGCTGGCCCGGGAACTGGAACAGCACCCTTCCCTGCGGGAGAATATCGAGGTCGTTATCAACCAGACCATGCGCTGCCAGCAGATCGTCAATCGCCTGCTGGACTTCAGCCGTCATTCCCTGGGTCAAAAGCGGCTTTTCGACCCCAATGAGGTCATCCGCAACTGCGTCGCCCTGGTCCGCCACCAGGCATTTTTCCACAATATCAAGATCCACCAGGAACTGGACCCGAGGCTGCCGCAGGTCATCGGCGACCCGGGCCAGATCCAGCAGGTCTTTACCAACCTGCTCCTCAACGCCGCGGATGCCATGAACGGCTCCGGGACCATCACCGTCAGCAGCCATCCCTCCCGGGGGGTGGAGGGAGTGGAGCTGCGGTTTACCGACACCGGCTGCGGCATCCCGCCGGAGGTCCGGGACAAGATCTTCGACCCCTTTTTCACCACCAAACCGCCGGGTAAGGGTACGGGGCTGGGACTGTCCATTGTCTACGGGGTCATTCAGCGTCACGGCGGCACTATCAAGGCAGACAGTTTCCCGGGGTGCGGCACCACTTTCACCGTGACCCTTCCTTTGGAATTCAAGGAACCAGGGCCTGGCCTGGAGTTGGAAGGGTGAGCAGTAAACAGCAGTAAACCCTGGGCTCGTGGGCAGGGCCAAGGGCGGGTTGATGAGCGGACGTTTTATAAGGGGTAGGTCATGCCGCAGCAGAATACAATCTTAGTGGTGGATGACGAAGAGGTGCTGCGCCAGGGCTGCAGGCTGGTCTTAACAGGCGAGGGCTTCCGGGTGATCACCGCCGTTAACGGGCGGGAGGCCTTGGAGCGGTTAGCCACTGAGTCGGTGCAGGTGATCCTCTGCGACCTGAAGATGCCGGTGATGGGGGCCCTGGAGGTCTTGGAGGAGGCCGGCGTCCGCTACCCCGAGATTCCGGTGGTCATCATGACCGGTCTGGGTACGGTGGCCGATGCGGTGGAATGCATGAAGAAGGGGGCCTACGATTTTGTCACCAAGCCCTTCAGCATCGATCACCTCGCCCTGGTGGTGCGGCGGGCCCTGGAGAAGCACAAATTGCAGGAGCAGACCCGCCTCCTGCAAGAGGAGCAGGCCCGCAACCTATACAACCTGGCCTTGGAGCAGAGCCGCATGCACGCCGTAGTCAACTGCATGGCCGACGGAGTGCTGGTAACCAACAAGGAGGCGGAGGTGGTCTTGTACAATACCTGCCTCCTACAGCTCCTGGGTCTGTCGACCCCACCGCCCCAGCCCGGACCCCTCGACGCCTATATCGCCGCTGCCTCCTTCCGGGAAGCCATCCAAGACCTGCTGGCGGAGCCACCCGACAATCCCAGAAAGGCCATCTCCCAGGAGCTGAACCAGGGCCGGGTGCAGCTGCGAGCCCTGTCGGCGCCCTTTTTGGGGCCGGATCAGCAGGTGCTGGGGACGGTCACGGTTTTTCACGACGTCACCAGTTTCAAAGAACTGGATGAGATGAAGAACGACTTCGTGCGCATGGTCTCCCACGAGTTGCGAGCCCCCCTGGCGGCCATTAAACAACAACATTCGGTGATCCTGGACGGCCTGGCCGGGAAGATAAGCCCCAAGCAGGCGGAATTGCTCAACCGGGCCCAGGTCAAGATCCAGGGGCTGCTGGACCTCATCAATGACCTGTTGGACCTGGCCCGGATGGAGGCCGGCCGGGGACAGTTGGAGCAGGTGCCCTTACAGTTGCGGGAGGTATTGCAAGAGGTGGTGGAACTCCTGCGGGCCAGGGCGGAGGAGCAGCACGTGAGGCTGCAACTGGAACTGCCGGCTGAGATGGACCAGATCCTGGCCGACCGGCGCAGCATGGAGGAGGTCTTTACCAACCTGGTGAACAATGCGGTCAATTACTCCCCAGACGGCGGCCAGGTTACCATATCCGCGGTCTCCCGCGGTGACTACCTGGAAGTGGCGGTGCAGGATACCGGGATCGGCATCGAGCCCGAAGATCTCTCCAGGATCTTCGACAAGTTTTATCGGGTCAAGCATCCCAAGACCCGGCAGGTGATCGGCACCGGCCTGGGATTGTCCCTGGTCCAATGCCTGGTGCAAGCGCACCGGGGCACGGTGGAGGTGGAGAGCGAAGTGGGCCGGGGCACGCTTTTCCGGATCTTGCTGCCCACCATTTCCGGCGGGAAGGGTGAGGATGCGGGAGAGTGACGCCAACCACCGGCAGGTTCTGGTGGTGGACGACGAAGAGGCCATTCGCACAGGCAGCGCCCAGGTGTTGGCCATGATGGGCCTCAAGGTGGCCACCGCGGCCGGCGGGGGAGCGGCCCTGGAGATGCTGGCCCGTAGCCCTTACGCCATTGTCCTCCTGGACATCAGGATGCCGGACCTGGACGGCATGGAGGTCCTGAAGCGCATCCGCCAGGACCATCCGGAGTTCGAGGTTATCATGATCACCGGCTTCCCCACCATTCAAGGGGCGGTGGAGGCCATCAAGCACGGTGCCTTGGATTACCTGGTGAAGCCCTTTCGCATCGACGACCTGGAGGCGGTAGTCCAGAGGGCCCTGGACCACCAGGAGCAGCGCACCTCGACGGCGGCGCCTGCCGAGCCGGAAAGCGGCCGGGAGGGCATGGAGTTCATCGTCGGCGATTCCCCGGCCATGAAAAAGGTCTTTGCCAAGATCCGCCGGGCGGCGCCCAGCGGCAGCACCGTGATTCTTCCGGAGAGAGCGGTACCGGCAAGGAACTGGCAGCCCGGGCCATCCACCTCCTCAGCCCCCGGCGGAACCACGAGTTCGTCCCGGTGGACTGCTCCGCCCTGATAGAGACCCTGCTGGAGTCCGAACTCTTCGGCCATGTCAAAGGCTCCTTTACCGGGGCCCACCAGAGCAAGCACGGCTTATTCGAACTGGCCAATCACGGCACCTTCTTCTTCGACGAGATCACTAATCTCAGCCTCAATATCCAGGCCAAGCTGCTGCGGGTGAACCGGTAGCTTAGCTGCCGCCCTCAGGCCTTCTTTTTCAACTGGTCGGCCACCGATTGAATGGCCCGGGCCACTGCCTCTGGGTCACCCAGGTAATAGTGGCGAATCGGGGTCAGGTCGTCGTTGAGCTCATAAACCAGGGGAATGCCGGTGGGAATGTTAAGACCGACGATCTCTTCCTCCGAGACCCCATCGAGATATTTCACCAGGGCCCGCAAGCTATTGCCATGGGCGGCAATCAGCACCTGCCGCCCCGCGGCCACCGCCGGCGCCACGGTTTCATGCCAGTAGGGCAAAAAGCGGGCCACCACGTCCTTAAGGCATTCGGTGAGGGGAATTTCCTCCGGCCGCATGCCGGCATAGCGGGGGTCGCGACCGGGATAATGGGGATCGTCCGGGTTCAGGGGTGGCGGCGGCACATCATAGCTGCGCCGCCAGATCTTCACCTGTTCCATCCCGTGCCGGGCCACTGTCTCCGCCTTGTTCAAGCCCTGCAAAGCGCCATAGTGACGCTCGTTGAGGCGCCAGCTATGCTGCACCGGAATCCACATCAGGTCCATCTCCTCCAGGGTCAGCCAAAGGGTCTTGATGGCCCGTTTCAACATGGAGGTGAAGGCCACCTCAAAGGTGAACCCCTCTTGGGCCAGGGTGCGGCCCGCCTGGACCGCCTCCTCCAACCCCCGCCCGGAGAGGCCCACATCGATCCAGCCGGTGAACCGGTTTTCTTGGTTCCAGATACTTTCGCCGTGGCGCAACAACACGATCTTTTTCATGTTCTCCTCTCTTGTCGGTTTCCGGGACGGGCAGCCGCGGCCCGCTGATCATCTGAGAGACCATCCGCTAACTTCTGCCCAGGCAAATTGGCCGGGCCATTCTATCATAAAAGTTACCGCGGCTTTTCTCAAGTCCTAAGGCCGCTGGGCAGATGATGGCGCCCCGAGATTTTCTGGTAAATGAACCGCACCGGAAGGCTAAAGAGCCCCCGGGGGAATTGCATCCAACTGGGAAACATGGTAGATGATAATTCAGAGGCGTTTCCAGGTGGGAGGTGGCCGCCTGAACCAGGCTCGAGATCCGCGGCTTATCCGGAGTTTTAAAGACGCCCCAGGTCATGGCTGATTAGCCCTGCGGTTTTCAGGAGGAACCCTCATATGGACCTGTTCCTGGAGCATGCCAACCTGGAGTTCTACCTTACCTCCGCCTCCTTCCTCATGCTGATTATCTACCACGTGCGCCTGGTCTACCTGGTGCAGCGCCACCCCTTGACCACCTCCATCGGGATCACCGACCACTTGCAGGGCCACTGGGTGGAGTCCGTCATGGCGGACAAGCGGGACATCCTGGCGGTCCAGACACTGCGCAACTGGGTGAGCGCCTCGAGTTTTCTGGCCTCCACCGCCATTCTCATCTGCCTGGGGATCATCAGCGTCGCCGCCACCCCGGAGAAGATGGCGGAAATCACCCCCAGCCTCAACCAACTGGTGCGGGAGCACCGGGTCCTGTGGCTGTTCAAACTGATGACGATCATCGTCGATTTCTTCGTCATCTTCTTTAACTTTACCATGGCCATCCGCTCCTTCAACCAAGTCAATTTCATGATTAACGTCCCCTCCACCCTGGCTCACAAGATCACCCCGGATTACGTTGCGCGTATCCTCAGTCACGGCACCTTCCATTACACTGCCGGGCATGCGGGGTTACTACATCGGGGTGCTCTTGGTGTTGTGGCTCTTCGGGCCCATCTGGATGTTGCTGGGCACCATCATCCTGATCGCGGTCATGTACCGCCTGGATCACACCATACCGGTTCCCTCCGGAAACCACCCAGATTTATGGGGCGCAGACAGCCATGAGCCATGAGGGAGCCCGCGGCGCTTACTTAATAACTCAAGTTTCGCACCCTTGAATTCAATACACAGGCGGGACGCCTAGGCTACCTGGACTTGGTAGCCTATGCCTCTGGCCTGTGTAGTCAGTTATTAACGGAAGCATGAAAGGGGTTCCATCTTTATCCCCTCTCCCCGGTCCAAACACCCCTCGACGGGGAGAGGGCGAGGGTGAGGGGTAATTTAATCTCTTTTCCGCTCCCATTAATACTTGGTGCGAAACTTGAGTTAATAATATTTGTGGTAATAAGTTAACACTATCTACCTTTATTATTCTAACCTGGCTTTTTTATTTATCGTATGGCTTGAATATGAGCGGCCGAATTGCCTTATTGCTTTTTAGAAGAGGCTTATCATTAGCTGTTGGACTATTGTTTGGCAAGATATAATGAACTTGCCCCAATCTGTAATTAATTTTGTTACAATATTTGTCCAATATCTTTTGCACGCCTTCTAACTGCTGACCGGCGCCCCATGCATTGTTTTTTTCTTTACTTCTTATTCCGGTCTGGTTTAATCTTTATTAATCTTGGTTTTGGGAAGGGACAGATATTATGAAGATTCACGAATATCAGGCCAAAGAATTGCTCAGGAAATTCCAGGTGCCGGTACCCGAGGGAGCGGTGGCCGGGACCGCCGCCCAGGCCCGCCAGGTGGCCGAGAACCTACCGGCCGGCCCTTTTGTGGTCAAGGCCCAGATCCACGCCGGCGGCCGCGGCAAGGGCGGCGGCATCAAGACCGCCGCTACTGCCCAGGAAGTGGAGCGGCTGGCCGGCCAGATCCTGGGTATGACCCTAACCACCCCCCAGACCGGCCCCGAGGGCAAGGTGGTCAACCAAGTCCTGGTGGAGCAGGCCCAGGAGATCGCCCAGGAACTGTACCTGGGGATCGTTCCGGACCGCACCCTGGGCCGTCCGGTGATCATGATGAGCGCCGCTGGCGGTATGGAGATTGAAGAGGTGGCGGCCCGCACCCCGGAGCTGATCATCAAAGAGGCGGTGAATCCCATCACCGGCTGCCTGCCCTATCAGGCCCGCAACCTGGCCTTCGGGGTGGGTCTCAACCCCCAGCTGCTGCGCCCCGCGGTGAGCTTTATCGAGGACCTTTACCGGCTGTTCGTCGGCCTGGACTGCTCCCTGGCGGAGATCAACCCCCTGGTGGTCACCAAATCCGGAGCCCTGCTGGCCCTGGACGCTAAGCTCAACCTGGACGACAACGCCATGTTCCGCCACCGCGACCTGGCCGGCCTGGAAGACCCGAGTGAGATGGACCCTTTGGAATTTGAGGCCCGCAAGCACCAGCTCAACTACATCCGCCTCAGCGGCAATGTCGGCGCCATGGTGAATGGCGCCGGCCTGGCCATGGCCACCATGGACCTGATCAAGGCCGCCGGCGCCGAACCCGCTAACTTCCTGGACGTGGGCGGCGGCGCCTCCGCCGAGATGGTCAGCAACGGCTTCCACATCATCCTGGGGGACCCCCACGTCAAGGGGGTGCTCATCAATATCTTCGGCGGCATCCTGCGTTGCGACGTCCTGGCCAACGGGGTGGTGGAGGCGGTGAAAGAGGTCAAGGTGCAGGTACCCATCATCGTCCGCCTGGAGGGGACCAACGTGGAGCAGGGCCGGGAGATCCTGAAGAATTCCGGCCTCAAGTTCACCGTGGCCACCGACATGCGGGACGCGGCCCAAAAGGTGGCGGCCCTGGTGGGGTGAGAATCACCCCCACCCCTACCCTACCCCTCAAGGTGGAGGTAGAAAAGCTGGTTCCCGGAGGGCTGCTTCGTGAACCGGAAAAGACTGAAAGGCGAGATATGAGCGTTCTGGTAAATAACGACACCCGCGTGGTGGTGCAGGGGATTACCGGCAAGGAAGGTTCCTTCCACGCCCGAGCCTGCGCCGGATACGGCACCAAGATCGTGGCCGGGGTGACCCCGGGCAAGGGCGGCCAGCAGGTGGACGGCGTCCCGGTGTTCAACACCGTGGCCCAGGCGGTCAAAGAGGCGGGGGCCAACACCTCCCTGATCTTCGTGCCCCCGGCCTTTGCCGCCGACGCCATCCTGGAGGCCGCCGCCGCCGGGGTCAAGCTGGCGGTGTGCATCACCGAGGGCATCCCCACCCTGGACATGGTGAAGGTCATGGCCGTCCTCAAGGACAGCGGCTGCCGCCTCATCGGGCCTAACTGTCCGGGCATCATCTCCCCGGGCCAGGCCAAGGTGGGCATCATGCCGGGCCATATCCATAAGCCTGGGCCCCTGGGCCTGGTGTCCCGCAGCGGCACCCTCACCTATGAAGCGGTGCATCAGATGACCCTTTTGGGCATCGGCCAGAGCACCTGCGTGGGCATCGGCGGCGATCCGATTATTGGCACCGATTTTATAGATATGCTACAATTGTTTGCAGCTGATCCCCAGACCGAGGGAGTGGTGCTCATCGGGGAAATCGGCGGCGTTGCCGAAGAGGAGGCCGCGGCCTTCATCTCCGGGCACGTCTCCAAGCCGGTGGTGAGCTTCATCGCCGGACAGACCGCGCCGCCGGGCAAACGCATGGGGCATGCCGGAGCCATCATCTCGGGAGGCAGCGGCAAGGCCGCGGACAAGATGGCGGCCCTCAGCCGAGCCGGGGTGACTGTAGTGGCCAATATCGGCGAGCTGGGGCAAACGGTAAAAAGGGTCATGGGATATACAACCTGACGTCCATGAAGATTTTGCTGCACATCTGCTGCGCCCCTTGCACCATCTATCCGTTGGCAGTCTTATCCGCAAAGGACCACCAGGTGCGCGGCTTCTTTTCCAACCCCAACGTCCACCCCTACCAGGAGTATCTGCGTCGGGCCGCCACCCTGGAAACCTATGCCGCCAAGGTCGGCTTGCCGATGATCTGGGACCGGAGCTATCCCCTGGAAGAATTCTTGCGTAACCTGGCCTTCCGGGAGGCGGAGCGCTGCCGCTTCTGCTACTATCAGCGCCTCAGCGCCACGGCCCGGGTAGCCCGGGGCGGCAGGTTCGACGCCTTCACCTCCACCCTCCTCTACAGCAAATTTCAAAACCATGAATTGATCAGGGAATTGGGGCAATTGCTGGTCCAGGAGGTGGGGGTGCCCTTTTACTACGAGGATTTTCGCCAGGGCTGGGACGAAGGCCGGACCAAGTCCGGAAAGCTGGGGCTTTATAAGCAGCAGTACTGTGGCTGCATCTTCAGCGAGCGGGACCGCTTCCGGCAGCCTGCTGCGGAGCAGGCCGGGGTGCGCCAGGTGCTCAAGCGCTAACGGAAACTTTGACTAGTTGTTGGAATGGAGTTGCTTTATACCCCATCAGGCCCCTGCGAAAAGTGGCGCCCGGCGAAAGTCGGCACCGGCCGGCGCAGCGGCGCGCTGCCTGAAAATCATGGTTTTTACTGTCACAATTTCAGGGAAACCCCTATTGTCAGGTATTCGCTTTAACCCTATCCTTTTTTCAAAACCTATTACAATAGCTGAAAATCGGGCGCTCGGCCAGCGGCTTAAGCGTCGCTGCGGGAAGGAGCGGCTCATGCAGGCTATCATCCAGGTTATGGAATCAACCATTGGAGCCCGGGACCTGTATACGGTTGAGCATCAGCAGCGGGTGAGGCATATCGCTTGACTAGTTGTTAGCTGAAAACCGGAAACCCTTTTGCTAGGACTTACGCGGCCATGGTCGCCTCCCGTCTGACCCTGACTAATCGACCGGAAAACTTGAGACTGCTGGAGGACTTCATCAGCCAGTGGAGTAAGGACCGGGGTCTGCCGGCAGCCAGGCTCCGGGGCCTGGAGTTGGCGGCCAAACGGATCTTCCGGCACCTGGTGGATCACGCCTATCAGCCCGGCGAACCTGGTTCCATCGCCGTGGAATTGGAGGAGAAGGGCCCCAGGTTGCGCCTGATGTTCGAAGACGACGCAGTCCCGAAAAATTCCCCGGAGAACCCCCCGGGCAACTCCGGTGGGATGGCTTCCCCCGTGGACGCCCCACATCTCAATGCACTGGAGCGCCTGGCGGAGAGCCTCATCTACTACCGCACCGCCGATGGCAAAAACCGCCTGGTGGTCTTCTTGAATTGATCGGCCCCCGACCTTAGGGAACCGGGAAGATTTTTTTAGGAGGCGGCGCGCCTGGCCCTAATGCCGGGGACGGGCATACTGCTTAGCCTTGGCAAAGGCCTCTTGGGCTTCCTGGTCTTTGCCGCGCCCCTTGAGAAATTCACCCAGAAAATTCCAGCCCTCGGCATAATCGGGCTGCAGTCGCACCGCCTTGCGCAGTTCCTCCTCCGCCTCCCGCAGGTTGCCGGAGCGGGACAGGGCGCTGCCCAAGAGGCTATGAGCCTCGGCCCAATCGGGCTTGATGGCGAGGGCCCGGCGGAAGGCGGCAGCCGCCTCGGCGTCACGTCCCTCGCCGGGCATGCAGCAGCCCCAACTGCAGGTAGTCCTGGGCGGCCTTTTCGGAGGATTCCCTGACCTTTTCCTGAACGTCGCTGGCCCAGCCCGGCGCCATCCCTCCCAGAGCCAGGCAGGCGGCCAAAATCATCATGCTTAGCCATCGCACCACGGTGTTCTCCTCCAGCGAATTTTTTTCCAGGGGGATCAGATGGCTACCCAGCAGCTCGCCCCTGCTTTCCTAATCGGAAACCCAAAAATATCATAACGGTCCCACCGCGGCCAGGTAGAGGGCCGCTTCCTCGACCCCGTCCACCTGGACCAGGCGCTCCACTTCCCCGTCGAAGAAGGCCCCCACCGGACAGACTCCCAGTTTAAGAGCGGTGGCGGCCAGCATCAGGTTCTGGCAGATGTGGCCGGCGTCCAGGAACAGGTAGCGGATGGCCCTCTCCCGGTATTTCCACATGGCCCGGTTGAGCACCCCAGTCCAGATGAAGACCACGCCGGCGGCGCCCAGGAAGCCTTGAGAGAGTCCGGCCCCCGCCAAGGAATGACGAAAGTCCCCCGCCTGCAGCAGCTCCAGGGAAAAGTCCGGCACCTGGAAGTGCCAGATCCCCGGCTCCACCCCGTCCACCCGGTGTACCGCCAGGTAGGTTTCCACCGGGTAGAGGGCCCCGGCTGAGGGCGCCGCCCGGAGGAGATAGCCACGGCTGGCGTAGGTTACCCCCTGGCTGGCCCAGAGCAGGGCGGCCAGTTCGCCCTGGGTCAGAGGCCGCTCCTGATAACCGCGCTGGGAGCGGCGCCGGCCCAGGCATTGCCACAGGTCCGCGACTGTGCGCCCCGCCTCGGGGTCGAGGCGCAGGCGCCCCTGGGCTTCAGGGTATTTCTTGTAAAGGGGGGCCCGGGGATAGGTCTGCCGCGCCTCTCCCAGGTCCTCCCGGCGATAGCGGCTCGCTGCCAGGTAGCGGCGGCCCGGGTCCAGCTCTCCAGAGTCCCTCATGACCTTCCTCAATAAAAAATCTAGGAGGCTAGGCTTGGCCAATCCCCTTGCCGCGCTCTTCCCGGCGGGGGCGGTTTCTTTCGTAAATAATCTTCAGGCCCTTCAGAGTGAGATAATCGTCCACCAGGTCGATGCTTTGGGTTTCCGAGGCAATGAGGCAGGCCAGGCCGCCGGTGGCGATGACCCGGGGCGGGTGGTCTTCCATGGCCTTCTTGATGCGGGTCACGATGCCATCCACCAGCCCGGCGTAGCCATAAATAATGCCGGCGTTCATACTGCTGATGGTGTCCTTGGCAATGATGCTCTTGGGTTTGGCGAAGATCTCCACCCGAGGCAGCTTGGAGGCCTTGAGAAACAGGGCTTCACAGGAGATCATCACCCCCGGTGCGATGACCCCGCCCTGATACTCACCTCGCTGGGAAACCACGTCGAAGGTGGTGGCGGTGCCGAAATCCACGATCACCACGGCGCCGTGCACCTGTTCAAAGGCGGCCACCGCATTGACGATGCGGTCCGCGCCCACTTCCCGGGGGTTATCGTAGCAGATGGGCATGCCTGTCTTGATTCCAGGGCCCACCCACAGAGGCCGAACTTTCAGGTAGCGCTGGGAGAAGCCCTCCAGAGTATTGTTCATGGGAGGCACCACCGAGGAGATGATCAGGTCGGTGCCGGGGTCCAAGGCCAGGCCCTGGGCCTGGAAGAGGTTGCGCAGCAGGATGCCCAACTCATCGATGGTGGCTTCTTTTTCGGTGCGGATGCGCCAATCGCTGAGAAGCCGGTCGTCCTGATAGACCCCGATAACCGTGTTGGTGTTGCCCACATCCATCACCAGCAGCATGAGCCCTTTCTCCTCAGTTCAGCAAGGCGTCCAGGGTCTGGGCCAGGTTCTGGGCCACCCGTTCCACCAGTTGTCGATCCTCGCCTTCGGTCATGATGCGCAGCTTCGCCTCGGTGCCGGAGTAGCGCACCAGCAGGCGGCCCTGGGGACCCAGGCGCCGTTCCGCCTCTTGCAGCGCCTGCCGGGCCGGCCGCAGGCTTTGCAAATCCTGCTTTTTTCGGACCTCCAGGTTGATGAGAACCTGGGGATAATCCTCCATGAAGCCGGCCAGTTCGGCCAGGGGCTTGTTTTCCCGGAGCATTACCGCCAGTAGCCGCAGCGCCGTGAGAATGCCATCCCCGGTGGTGGCGTAATCCAGGAAGACCAGGTGCCCGGACTGTTCCCCCCCCAGGATATAGCCCCCTTTCTTCATTGCCTCCAAGACGTAGCGGTCTCCCACCGCGGCCCGCACCAGTTTTATGCCGGCCTTTCTTCAGAGCCACCTCCAGACCCAGATTGGTCATCACCGTGCCCACCACCGTCTTGTGAGGCAGCCTTCCCCGGCGCAGCAGAGCCAGGGCGCAAATGCCCAGAATATGGTCGCCATCTGCCACCCTGCCGGTGTGGTCCGCCACGATACAGCGGTCGCCGTCACCGTCGAAGGCGATCCCCAGGTCGGCCCGGTGGCGCTTTACCAGGGAGACCATGATCTCAGGATGGGTGGCGCCGCACATGCGGTTGATATTCTTGCCGTTGGGCCGCACTCCGATGGGGATGATCTCCGCCCCCAGCTCGACGAAGACCTCCGGCGCCACCTTGTAGGTGGCCCCATGGGCGCAATCGATCACGATCTTGAGGCCGTCCAGCTCCAGTTCCCTGGGGAAGGTGCTCTTCAGAAAGGAGATATAGCGGCCGCGGGCATCGTCGATGCGGAAGGCCTGGCCGATCTCGGTGGCTGTGGGCCGGGCCCCCTCTACCTCCGGATCGGTCATCAGCTTCTCCATGTGGGCTTCTATCTCATCGGGCAGCTTGAAACCATCTCCGGAAAAGAACTTGATGCCGTTGTCCTGATAGGGATTGTGGGAGGCGGAAATGACCACCCCGGCGTCGGCTCGCATCGAGGAAGTGATGAAGGCGATTCCCGGGGTGGGCAGCGGACCCAAAAGCAATGCATCCACCCCCATGGAACAGATGCCTGCGGTGATGGCATACTCCAGGAGGTAACCGGAAATGCGGGTGTCCTTGCCCACCACGATGTGTTTCCGCCCGGGGCCGTATTTAATGACGTAAGCCAGGACCCTTCCCAACTGCAGGGCCACCTCCGCGGTCATGGGATGGATGTTGGCCACCCCCCGAACCCCGTCGGTGCCGAAAAGATGACGCGTCTCGTTCATTTCCCCTCTCACTTTGCCGTAATCCTTGCCAGTGCGGCGCCTGCTTCAAATATTTACCATAATTGCCGGGAAATGGCAGCATCTTACCTCGGGGAAGCGGTTATCCCTGGTTGGTCCAATGGATGCACTGCACCGGACAGGCGTCAATGGCTTCCTGGATTTTATCTTCCGAGCCGCCGCCGGGGTTGACCACCTGGGCAAATCCCAGACCCTCGTTGAGTCTGAAGACCTCCGGGCACAGCTCTTCGCAAGTGCCGCAGGCGATGCATTCCTCTTCCACTATGTAGGGGAAGCGTTCGGACATGTGCTATTCTTTTTCAGTTCGTTTCCGAAACTAAGTGAAACAGTTCATAAATTCGCTAGCCAATGACCTGGTTATTAAACCTGGCGAAATAATTTATCCCTCTCCTCCGGGTTTGCGGAGGGGCCTGGGCGAGGCTGGATGGTAAAATATGCCATTATATTTCTGAAATCGCGTCCTAACCCTTTGGGGCGCAGTGCGTACCCTGGATTTTTAAGTCCCCCTATAATTAATATGACAGTTCACCCGGGGATTTTGACCCGCCGTTTCCAGGAGGCGGCCGCGGCCATAGAAAACGGTGACCCGATGCCGCTCAGGACCGGTACGGCCACGGCCCCAGCGGCTCAAGGAAGGTGAGGCCCGGTGCGCCAGGCGCCGCCAGTCCTCCGGGTCCCCGGTGGCGCCGCCGCCGGCCTCCCCCACCATGATAAGATAATGCAGAAAATCCATCTGGCAAATCCGGACCAGGGACTGCCCTGGCGGCGGCCAGGCATAAAGCACCGCTTCGGGGCGGAAATCCCGGATGGCCTCGAAGACATCGCCCCGCTCCACCCGGGGATGCACTGGCAGCCCCGATTGAAATTCGCCATCGCCCCGGTCCACGGCCCGAAAAATGAGGCCCGCCCCCTGACAGAGGGGAGCCAGGGCCGCGGTGAGGTAGCCCCGGCCGGCGCCGGCCTCCAGGAGCCGCTTGATCTTCAGCAGCCTGAGAAACCGCAGGAAGCGGGGTGGCCATTCCCGGGAGGGAAAGAAATAGACCCCCGTGGCCTGAGACAGGCCCATGAGCCAGACTGCCTGGTCGGAGGACCGCCGCAGCAGTCCCTGCCAGCGGGCCTCGGGCAACAGGTAATCCAGCGGGCCGGCTCCCGCCTCCGGCAGGCGCACCAGGCTGCGGGCCTGCTCCAGAAACCGCTGGTGCTCCCGAAATCTTACGGAGGTAGGCAAGGTTTTCTTCTCTTCGGGTCCAGAAAAGGCTCTTCGCCAGGACAGGCGAACTCGCCTGTGTTTCCGGGGCGGCCGCCTTCGACTGTCCTGCACTTTTTCCTGGCCCGGGTTAAGTCCGTCTAAATTTGAGGCAACATACCTTAATTATATCCGTACCGGCTGCCCGCGGCTCCCTAAGATTGAAATTTGCCCTACAATAATCGGTCTCCCGCCCTGCCCTTGCCCCTCTTGAGCCACTGTTATAAGATGATTCCCCGGCTTCCTCCCGCCATTGACAAGCCCGGCGGCAAAACTTAACAGAAAAGGGTCGGATGGCACGTCTTCAGGAGGTGGATCATGCTGCCGCTGGATATGCATATCGAAGGCCAGCACCTGGAAATCTTACCGGAGTGGCGGGAGAAGATCGAAGCCGAACTGGCCCGCCTGCAGAATCACTATTCCGGGTCTATCCTGCATGCCCGGGCGAAAATTATCGGCACCGCCCACCACCACCTGGGCGCCTTTGAGGTCCACCTGGTGGTCACCGTGCCCGGGGAGGTCATCACCGTGAATCGCCGGGAGGATTCGTCCTGCCCTTGCTGGTGGAAGCCTTCGATGTCCTGGACCGGCGCCTGGAGGAACACTCCCACGTCATCCAACAGAAAGTCAAGGCCCACGAAGAATTCGCCCGGCACGGCCGGATCATCCGCCTCTTCCCGGAGCGAGACTACGGCTTCATCCAAACCGACGACGGCCTGGAGGTCTATTTCCATGCCAATGCCGTGAAAAAGGGGGATTTTGCCAGGCTAAATCCGGGGATGGAGGTGAATTTCGGCCAGGAAGAGGGGGACCAGGGCCCCCAGGCCACCTGGGTCCAGCCGCGGTAAGGGCTGTTTTCTGTTTTCTGTTTTCTGTTTTCTGTTTTCTGTTTTCTGTTTTTGGTTTTCGTTTTAGGTGGGAACGGCAGGCTCTTTGGGACTGCCTTCATAATTTCCCATTTGCTGCGCACTATTTGGAGTTCCGGCGCTACGTGTCCCCCCAATCCCTGGCGGCGGCTTCGATTCACCGCTGGTCCTGGCTGGAAAAGTTAGCGGCGCCGGTAGTTGATAATCCCCTTTTCTCTTCATTCCCTCCATAGAAGTCGTTCTACTTCAGCGACAAAAGACCGGCCTTCGTCAACGGTCAGGTTGGCGGTGGGTTCAAAATAATCTGGCAGGGCTTCCAATTCACTGGCTGCCTCACTTGCCGGCCAGGGCCCAGATGATTTCATAGCTTACCGGGATGGAGCCGTTTTGCCCATAACCGTCCCGGTAGGCCTGTAACAGGGCCCTGAACAAGCGAGGGGAGAACGGCCGGGGCTGGGGATTGGTGGCCCCCATGGCCTGGAGGGCCTTGAGAAATTCCGGCACCGAGGGGTAGATGGCGGTGACCCATTCCCGGACCAGCTTAATCTGCAGAAAACCGGCTGCGGCCAATATCCGGGACCAGCCTGCCTCATCCAGGAAACCTTGGGCGGTGATGGGCGGCTGGCTGTTAAGCTGCACCGCAGCTGCGGCCCGCCCCAGGGAATCCGCCAACTCCCGGAAGGTCCCGGGCCCGAGAGTGGAGAAGGCCAGCGCCCCCCCGGGATTGAGGAGGCGGAAGTAAGCCGTTAGGGCCTCTGCCGGGCGGGTAAGCCACTGGAAGGCGGCATTGGCCACGATGGCATCGAAGCGGCCCCGGCTCAGGGTTTCGCCGTCCGCCACCAGCCACGCTACCCCGGGGGCCGCTCCCAGGCGGCGGCGGGCTGCGGCGACCAGGGCCGCATCCAGGTCCAGGGCCACCAGGGAGGCCCCGTTGCTGACTTGCTTGAGGAGTTGGGTAAAATGGCCGGTGCCGCAGCCAATCTCCATAATTCGTCCGGTCCGGGGCAGCAGGCCCTCCAGAAGGGATAGCAATCCCCAGGCCATGTGGCGCTGCACTCCGGCATGACGGTCATAAGACCCCGCCCGCCGGGCAAAGTTCCGCCGAATGCCTTGCTTGCCGTCCATTTAGGTGGTTTCCGGTTTCCGCTTTCGGTGGCCCAGGCTTCCAGCCTGTGCAGTCCCAAAAATTTTTCGAAGCAGGAGAAGGTCTCGTCCAGCTCATGGACCAGCTACACTGAGCAATCCCCTCAAGATGCCGTTGACCGCCGTGGTCTGGGTGAGGAAGGGGATATGCCCCGCGGCCGCCAGCAGATGGAGTTCCGACCCCGACAGGCGCTCCTGAAGATCCCGCCCCTGGGCCGGGGGAACGATTCGGTCTTGCTCTCCCTGGATGATGATCACCCGGCCGGAAAGGTTTGTGGTTTTTTGGGTAAGCGGCAGCAGGCCTCGCAGGTCCTTATCCCTGAGATAATCTAGCCCCTGCGCCAAGAGAGCCGGGGCCGCCTGGTAATCAAAGCCGGCCGCGGCCTCCTTCCGGAAGGCTGCCTCTCCCGGGGCCAGGCAGGCCAGGGCGAAGTCGTTCAGGACCTTGCGGGAATCGCTCCCCAGGGCCCGGCGCATGGCCCGTAACATTGCCGCCGGCTGGCCCCAGGGGTGGTCCGGCCGCCGGCAGAAGACCGGAGGCACGGCCACCAAAACCGTGGCGCCGGGCGCCGGCCCCGGAGCTGGGCCAGGGCTTCCAGCAGCAGCATGCCCCCCAGGGACCAGCCCACCAGGACGCTTTCCTTAAGAGGCAGCCCGCTGAGATATTGCGCCAGCCAACCCGCCTCCCACCTGGGAATCTCCGGGGTCAGGACGGCGCGAGCGGAGTCGCAGGCTGCCGCCGCCTGAACTCCCCGCCAAAGGCGCCCGGAGGCCCCCCAGCCGTGGAGCAGCACCAGGGTCTTCATGCCCCCAACCCCATGGCCCGGGCCGTGGCGATGATGGAGTTAAGGGCCCGCTGCAAATCTTCCCGGCTATGCGCGGCGGACAGGGAAAACCGAACCCGGGCCCGGCCCGGGGGCACTGTGGGGGGCCGCAGGGCCACCGCCAGCAGCCCCTGCTGCCGCAGGCGCGCGGCAAATTCCAGGGCTCGGCCATTATCCCCCACCAGCACCGGGACGATCTGGGTCTGGCTCCCGAGGGTATCCAGGCCGGCCTGCGCCAGCCCCCGGCGAAATCTCTCCGCTTCCTCCTGGAGATAAGCCCGGGGCTGCGGTTCCCGGGCCACCACCTCAAGTGCCGCCTCTATGGCGCCCAGCACCGGGGGCGCCAGGGCGGTAGAATAGATGAAGGAGCGGGCCCGGTTGTGCAGGTACTCGATGAGTCGCTGCTCCCCGGCCACGTAGCCCCCCAGGGACCCGAGGGCCTTGGAAAAGGTCCCGAGATGGACTTCAACCCGCGCGCTCAGGCCCAGGGCTTCGGCCAGGCCGGCGCCCTTCCCTCCCAGGACCCCCGTGGCGTGGGCTTCGTCAATCATCAGGGCGGCTCCGAAGCGATCCTTCAAGGCCACCAGTTCCGCCAAGGGGGCCAGGTCGCCGTCCACGGAAAAGACGGAGTCGGTAATGATCAGGCGCCGCCTGGCTCCTTGGCCTTGCCGCAGCAGCTCTTCCAGCCGGTTCAGATCCCGGTGGGGGAAGCGGTGCAGGACAGCCCCGGAGAGTTTGATGCCATCATAGATGCTGGCGTGGTTGAGGCGGTCGCAGAAAACCGCGTCCCCGGGACCCGTTAGGGCTGCGATCACTCCCAGGTTGGCCATGTAACCGGTGCTGAAGATCACCGCGGCCTGGGTCCCTTTGAAGCCCGCCAGCCGCGCCTCCACCGCCTGGTGCAAGGCCAGGTGGCCCGCCACCAGCCGGGAGGCCCCGGCCCCCGTCCCCCAGCGTGCCGCGGCCGCCTGGGCCGCGGCAATGAGCCGGGGGTCCAGGGACAGACCCAGATAATCGTTGGAGGAAAGGTTCAGCAAAACCTGCCCGGCCAGGCGCACCTTGCCGCCGGGCAGCACCTCCTCCAGCGCCTGCAGCCGCCGCCGTAAGGCCTGGGTTTCCAGGGATGCCAATTCTTGGGATAATTGATCCAGCATAGCTTGCAGCTATCAGCTTTCAGGCGATAGCAAGGCGAGTTTACCGCAGACTTCAGCCAGGGCCGCCAACAATGCCTCCCGCTCCGCCGCCAGCTTAAGATTGCCCACCTCCGGCACCCGGGCCAGAATGGGGCTGCCGGTCAGCGCCTCGATCACCGCGGGGTTGGTCTGCTCCGCCAGGCCGGGAGATTCCGGGTAGCGGTTCAGGATAATCCCGGCCACTTCCAGGCCATGCTGCCGGGCCGCCGCCACCGTCAGGGCGGTGTGGTTGATGGCGCCCAGGCCGGCCCGGGCCACCACCAGCAGCGGCAGCTTGAGCCAGCGCCCCAGGTCCAGCACCAGGAAATTGGTAGCCATCAGGGGCACGTAAAGCCCGCCGGCGCCTTCCACCACCAGGAAGTCATAGCGGCCGGCCAGCTCCCGGATGGCCGCGGCGATGCGGCCCAGGTCCACCGGCCTGCCCTCCCGGGCCGCGGCCACCCCCGGGGCCAGGGGCAGCCGCAGAGTAATAGGGGTGAGCAGCTCCAGGGGCTCGTTCAAACCGGCCAGTTCCCGGGCAAAGGCGGCATCGGTGGGCAGCAGCCGGCCCCCCTCTTCCGGGCAGCCGCTCTGGATGGGCTTAAAATAGACGGCCTTGACCTGGTGGCGCCGCAGGGCCGCGGTCAGGCCGGCGGCGATCACCGTCTTGCCCACATCGGTGTCGGTGCCGGTGACCAAGACGCCCCGGATTTTAGGTAAGAATGGTAATTTCATTGATGTCTTTTTTGGGGGGAGGGCCAGGGCCAAGGACTTCTGCCCCCAGCTCCCCTCCCCAAAATCCTTATCCCCGCTCCAACTCCAGTCCCAAATCAGCCAGCACCTGCCGGTCCTCCTCCGGCAGGCGGCCCCGGGTGGTGAGGTAGTCTCCGGTCATCAGGCTGTCGGCCCCGGCCGCGAAAACCAGGGGGCTCAAGGAACCCAGGGTCACCTGACGGCCGCCGCAGATGATGAGGGAGCGCTCTGGAAATGCCAGGCGAAAGGCGGCCACCGCCTGAAGGGCGGTGAGCGGCGACAGTCTCGGCCGGTTCGCCAGGGCCGTGCCCGGCAGGGGGTGCAAGAAGTTCAGGGGAATGGCGTCCACTGCCAGATCCTCAAGGGCCTGGGCCAGTTCCCAGCGCTGGGCCACGCTCTCGCCCAGCCCCAGGATGCCCCCGGCGCAAACGCTCAGGCCCGCGGCCTTGGCGGCCTCAATGGTGGCTACTCGCTCCCCGTAGGTGTGCGTGCTGCAGATTCGGGGAAAATGGGAAGCCGCGGTCTCCAGGTTGTGGTGGTAGCGGTAAAGCCCGGCGGCCTTCAGGTCCCGGAGAAACTCTCGATCCACAATGCCCAGGGAGGCGCACACTTGGATGGGAGCCGCCTGGCGGATGGCGGCCACCGCCTCCACGATGGCCCCCTGCTCCCGGGGAGTGCTGACCCCCCGCCCCGAAGTGACGATGGAAAAGCGCGAGGCCCCTGTGGCCGCGGCAGCTTTAGCCGCGGCCACCAGCTTTTCCCTGGCCAGCAGGGGATAACGGGGCGCGTCGCTCCTGGCCCGGCCCGACTGGGAACAGAAGGCGCAGTCTTCGGAGCAGGCCCCGCTTTTGGCGTTGAGGATGACGCAGAAACTGACCCGCCGGCCGAAATGACGCTCCCTGGTCTGCGTCGCCTCCCCCAGCCGGGCCCACAACCCCGGCCACTCCACACTAAAAATCTCTTGCCAATCAGAATAATTTATCACGGCTCATCCCGTCTTAAAATCACCCATACGGACCCAATTGTAAACCATTGGGATATAAAAGGTTGACAAATAAAACATGAAAATCATGTCAAAAAAATTATGAAAATCGACATAGGTAGGCCCTCGCGGGCTTTCCCTGTCACACCACCGGGCGTACGGGTCCGTACTCGGCGGTTCGGATGGTTAAGCTATCTCCCCGGTGCTAACCTCGGGAGGCCAAGCGAGATAAAATAGGTGTTGGGCAGGGCAAAGCTGAGGGCCGGGCTGCGGCTGAGCCGCCACGGGCCGTGGGCGCTGCCGGCCGTTTGGGCCGCCAGATCACGGCCCACCCCGAGCCGACGTAAAGCCGCAAATCGGCTCCGGCCTCGCTTCCATTGCCGCCAGACCATCATCCTGAGGCGACGCCGGAGCCATGAGTCAAGTTGCCGCAGCAGCGAAGGAGTTTCGCAAAAGCCAAAGTAGCCCCGCCAGCCGATCAGAAATAGTCTGAGACGGTTCACCAGATGGGCCGGGGTTAGGTGGCGACTAGTGCGGGTCAGTTCGCGGACTCGCAGCTTAAAGCGTGCCAGGGACTGGGGGGCTATCCGTCTCTTGGGCTTACTGGAAGAGGTGAAGCTAAAACCCAAGAACTTGCGCTCCCCAGGGCGGGCTACCGCACTCTTCCCCTGGTTCACCTTGAGCTTGAGCCGCTTTTCCAAAAACCGGCTCACACTCGCCATCACCCGCTCACCCGCCCGCACGCTCCGCACATAGATGTTACAGTCGTCGGCGTAGCGCACGAAGCGGTGCCCGCGTCTCTCCAACTCCCGATCCAGTACGTCCAACATCAGGTTGGACAGCAGGGGCGACAGTGGCCCGCCTTGCGGCGTCCCCTCCGCAGCTGGGCTTACCAAGCCATTCTCCAGCACTCCCGCATTGAGAAACGCCCGCAGGAGCTTGAGCACCCGCCTGTCCTTCACCCGCTGGGCCACCAGGCCCATGAGGATATCATGGTTCACCCGGTCAAAGAACTTTTCCAGGTCGATATCCACCACATAGCCGTAGCCCTGGGCGATATGCCTCTGCGCCTGGGCCACCGCCTGGTGTGCCGACCGTCCGGGGCGAAAGCCATAGCTGTGCTCAGAGAACGTCCGGTCCCAGGAGCTTTGCAGCACCTCCATCACCGCCTGCTGAACAAAACGGTCCAGCACCGTGGGGATTCCCAAAAGGCGTTCCCCACCTCCCGGTTTGGGGATCTTCACCCTTTTGACCGGCTGCGGCTGATAAGCGCCCTGCAACAACTGCTCCCGAATCCGGGGCCAGTGCTCCTTAAGATAGTCGGCCAGATCCTCTACCCTCATACCGTCTATCCCCGGGCTGCCCTTGTTGGCCTTGACTCGCTTCAGCGCCCTCACCAGATTATCTCGCTGACATACCTCCTCCATCAGACACTCAGGTGACGCCGGGCTTTCAGTGCCATACCCCGCCTTGACGGCTTCAGTCCCTTCACCGGCAGCCTTTGGGGCTTCACCCCTACCTTCTGCCGCGAAGGCCAGCTTCATCTGGTTCTTCTGCTGCTTGGCCGCCATGAGAGATACCTCCTACTTGCCGCTCCATACCGTTCGGCCCTTCGGTGAACCTACACCTACTATGGCCTCTGCTGACTCCTGCACCGCGGTCAGGGGACCTCACGACCCCCTCAGTCCCGCACCCGGGACACGTTGCAAGCCTCCCGAGGTAAGCACCGCCGCCTTCGCCACACACCTGCCGGATTTACAGCCCTGGCCCTTGATGGATATGGACTTCGCGATCATATGCCCGCTTGTCCGGCCAAACCTGCCTCGTATCCGGTTCCTGTCCGTCAGGTCGTGGCTTTGCTCCACGCTTCCTTCAGACCCCGCCTCACGACGACGCCCTTGCGCTTCGCTAACCCTTCACCTCCATCAGGTTGGGTAGAGGACTTTCACCTCCAAGCTGCTGTACATGCTCGGCACACATAACAAAGGCGGGCCCCAGGCCCGCCCTATTAATCTTAAACATCCTGATTAAGTGGCTCTATACGGGCGACCCGGCGGGTCGCCCCTACGTCGGGCCACTGGCTCCCCGACCCGGCAATATCTCATCGCCTGGGAATATAAACCTCCCTGGCCTTGATGCCGTCGGAGGGGCCGATGAGCCCCTCTTTTTCCATGGTTTCGATGATGCGGGCCGCCCGGTTGTAGCCCACCCGCAGGCGGCGCTGCAGCATGGAGATGGAGGCGTTGCGGGTCTCGGCCACCAGTTCCACGGCGTCGGCGTATTTTTCGTCTCTTTCGCCGTTTTCCGCCACTTCCTCTGCCAACTCCTTGAGTTCGGTGATGCCCGCCTCATAGTGCGGCGCGGCCTGCACCTTCAGGAAGTCCGCCACCCGGGTGACCTCCTCCTCGGTGACGAAGGGCCCGTGGATGCGCTTCAGGCGGGAGGTCCCCGGCGGCAGAAACAGCAGGTCCCCCATGCCCAGCAGGCGCTCGGCCCCCATAGTATCCAGGATGACCCGGGAGTCGGGCCGGGCCGAGACCTGATAGGAAACCCGGGTGGGGAAGTTGGCCTTGATGAGGCCGGTGATCACGTCCACCGAGGGCCGCTGGGTGGCCACCATGAGGTGGATGCCCGCCGCCCGGGCCTTTTGGGCCAGGCGGATCAGATACTCCTCCGTGTCCCGGGAGGAGACCAGCATCAGATCGGCCAACTCGTCGATAACGATCACCAGGTAGGGCAGCGACCGGGGCAGAATCCCTTCCTCCACCCGGGGGTCGCCTTTTTTGACCCGGGCCTTCTGGTTATAGCCTTCGATATTGCGGGCGCTCAGGTCGGAGAGCATGACGTAGCGCCGTTCCATTTCTCCCACCGCCCAGTGGAGGGCGATGGTGGCCTCTTTGGGATTGAAGACCACCGGGTGCAGGAGATGGGGGATGCCTTCGTAGAGGGCCAGTTCGATGCGCTTGGGGTCGATGAGCAGGAAATGCACCTCCTCGGGGGTGGCCTTGAAGAGGATGCTGAGGATCATGGCGTTGAGGCCGACGCTCTTGCCCGAGCCCGTGGCTCCGGCGATGAGGAGGTGGGGCATCCTGGCGAGGTCGGTGACCACCGGGGCCCCCATGATGTCCTTGCCCAGGGCCAGGGTGAGCCGGGAGGCTGACTTCTGGTAGGCGGCGTCGGCCAGGATCTCCCGCAGGGCCACCACCTGGCGTTTGGGGTTGGGGATCTCGATGCCCAGGACCCCCTTGCCCGGCACCGGGGCCACGATGCGGATGGACAGGGCCTTCAGGGCCAGGGCCAGGTCGTCGGCCAGGCCGGTGATCTTGCTGATCTTGACCCCCAGGGCCGGCTCGTATTCGAAGCGGCTCACCACCGGACCGTTCATGATGTTGGTGACCCGGCCCTCCACCCCGAAATGGCGCAGGGTGTCTTCCAGTTTCCGGGCCTGGTCCACCATGGCCCCTTCCTGCACCTGATAATTCCAGGGTTTGGGGGGGTCCAGGAGATCCAGGGGCGGCAGGGTAAATTTGCCCGGCACCGGCACCGGCGCCGGCCTGGGCCTGGCTGCGGCGGCGGGGGCCACCGAAGTCAGCGGCGGCGGCGACGCTAAAGTCTCCTCGGTCTCGCCGCCGTGGCGGCTGATGGCCGGGGCCTGGGGTTTGGCGCGGGCCCGGCCGGATCGGGGCTCCGCCTCTCCCAGCCACCGCCGCCGGCGCCCGCCTCGATGCCAGAGGTCATCAATGATCCCACCCAAATAAGAAATCACCCCCACATAAGAGAGCCTGGTCAGCGCCATGAAGCTGAGCAGGAGAGTTAAGGCCAGGGCCAGGGCCGCACCCGGTCGGTTCAAGACCGCCAACAGCCCCTTGCCCAGCAACTCACCGAGGATGCCGCCGGGCCTCAGTCCCTCGTTCCCGGAAAAATAGGGGCGGACCAGATAAAAAAGCCCCGCCGTAGACAGGATCATCCCCAGACAGGCGGCCACCTGGCGCCAACCCAGCTCTTCCAGTCCCCGGCGGTGCGACTGCCAGGCCAGGCCCAACAGCGACAGGGGAATCCAGAAGGCCGCCAGGCCCAGACTCCACCAGACGTATGCCGCCGCCACGGCCCCGGCCTTGCCCCCGGCGTTTTGCACCCCGCCGCGGTTCCAGGCCGCCAGCAACCCTTGGGGGTCTTGTAGAGAGTGGCTCCCCAGGGCCAGCAAGAAGAAGCCCGCCAATCCCAGCAGCAGCAGGGCGGTCATCTCCTGGCCCAGGCGCCGCGGCCAGGCTTTGGTCCGCGATGGCGGCGCCGCGGCCATCCTATATTTCCGGGGGCCGCTCTCCTTCGGAGCGCTTCTTTTTGCCATCGGTGCTCTCCTCGGTGGCCTCTTTTCCTCCAAGACTAAACCTTCTCCGTACGAAACCTGGGTACCTGAGCAGGGCGGCCAGCTTCACCGGCTGGAAGCCTCCGCCATGGTCCCGCTAATCCTGGTCCAGGGCGCCCACCTTTTGTGCTTCTGGGAACGGCGGAATGGCGGGCAATTGTGCCCTCGAAGTTAAGCGCAATACCATTGTCAATTTAGGTTCACCTATGACAAAACCTCCTAGTTCCATCATTGGAAAATTAAATTTTCCCGACAAAGATAGACTGAACTCTTTTCTGCCGCCCCCAAAAATAGAGTAGCCTTGGCCTGCGAAATGTGTAACTTTTGCTTGAGCCTTTATAAGACCATCATCATTCATATGAAAATTCCCCAAATAGTAATATTGTGAATCTCCGCCAAAAATTCTTCCGGCATCAAAAACCGCGATGCCAGAACCAAAAATCCTAAGATTTGAAATAAATTCCACCGTCCACAGTTTATCAATTGAAGTATGTGAAGCATTCTGTAAATATGCAACGAGTGGTTTTTCAGGGAGATTTGCCATAGAACGTTTCTTCGATGTAAGCTGCCTTTCGGAAGTTATTCCCATAAGGTCTGGTATTATAAAAGACAAGGTTTCCTGGGAAACTATCAGAGGTTTATACTCAATAAATCCTCCTTCATATTTAGCTTCTGTCTTCCAAAAAGCGTCCCGAGAACGCTTGCGGCTAAAAGATCCATACGGCAACTCGAAATAAATTTTTTCTATATTAGCTGTCGCAAGCAACTTGATGCAAACATAACACGGTTCGAGGGTAACATAAAGAGTAGCTCCCTTAACAGAAACCCCATGGCGCGCTGCCTGAGCGATGGCGTTGGCCTCGGCGTGGGAGGCCCGGCAGTAATTATATTTGTCCCTATCCGGCACCTTTAGAGCCCTACGATGACAATAAGGGCTGCCGTCTGGCATAACCTGGTCTATGCAATGAGGGGCGCCGGGCATGGAGCCATTGTAGCCGGTGGCCAGGAGCTGCTTATCCTTGACCAGTGCCGCGCCGGTGGCCCGGCTGTTGCAGGTGCTGCGGGTGCTCACCAACTTGGCGATGAGCATGAAGTATTCATCCCATGAGGGTCGCATAAGCTTTGCTCACTTAGTTATTTATTAGTAAAGTTTTGGTGGCACAGGCGTCTCGCCTGTGCATCTTTTTAATTACTTTTTATATAAAGCCAGGGGTAATCTTCCCATCCATTGACCAATTCCTGCTTTAAGGGATTGTTCATAATATACTGCCATTTTTCCAAAAACTCCATCTCATCCCGAACAATGCGATCAAAGCGCTCATCCTGCCAGATGGAGCCTCGGCTGCTTCTTTGACAGTTGATTTGGTGGACGCTGAAGCTCTTCACACTATGGATTATCTCAGATAGGTCATATACTCCTTCGAATTCAGGCAAAGCCAGCGGTTGCACCAGAACATGCACATGATCAGGCATGATTACCGCGGCATATAGAGTCCATTTGCGGTCGTCCCAATATTGCAGCGCCTTGAGAGTAATGGTTCTTTCCTCAGAGGAAAGGACCTCGCCATCTTGACATCGCCAGGTAATGAAATAAACACTGCCAGGCAGTTGCCAATGTGGCAAGTATCTCCGAGTAATTTTAAAGGATTGCACAGGCGAGACGCCTGTGCCACTTTTCTTTTCCTTTCTATCACTATTCACTTTCCTAAAGCACCAGCCCTGAATTTATTCCTATTCTTTATTCTTTAAAAAATCCATAATAGCCTGCCGGGTGGCCTGCGGTTCCTCCTCCGGGGGGATATGGCCGCACCCGGACAAGGGGACCAGTTCGGCGCTGCGGATATCCCGCATAAAATTGAGGCCGACCTTCAGGGGCACCACCTCGTCTTCCATTCCCCAAATAACCAGAACCGGCACGCGGATTTTCTTATACTGTTCGGTGATGCTATCGATATTCGCCGGAATGATCTGTTTCGCCGTCTCGCTAATGGCCTCCGCGGCCCCCGGCAGGCTGCCGTAATAGGCATAGGTGTCGATTTGTTCCTCGGTGATCTTGTCTTTATCATAATAACATTTTTTCAGGACCAGGGCCGCGGCAAACCGGGGTGGCAGCAGCCAGGTAGCCAGGGTATGCGCCCCAGGAATCTTGGCCAGGCGGATGAACCAGGGCAGCTTTTGCCGGTAGCCGGCGCTGTCGATGAGCACCAGCTTTTGGATCCGTCCGGGGTTGTCCTTCGTGTCCTTCTTCAACTTGAGGAAGGTCATCAGGGCCACCGCGCCGCCCATGGAATGGCCCATGATCACCAGGTCATGCAGGTCTTGCCGGCGAATGAATTCGGCCACAATATCGGCCTGGTCTGCCACCGCGTAATGGCCGTCCCGGGGTTTGTCGGAGAGGCCGTGGCCTTTGAGCTCCAGGGTCAAGACCCGATGCGCCCCGGCCAGCGGCGGAATCAGATACCGCCAGGTGTAGGCGCAGGCCCCGAAGCCGTGCAGCAGGAGGACGGGCGGCCCCTGCCCTGCCTTATCATAGTAGTTGATCTTTATCCCCTGATAATCGAAGGTCCGCTGGGCTCCCCAATCCCGGCTCAGGCTGGCCGGCGGCGCCGCCACCGGGCGGCAGCCCGGCGCCAGGCAGAATATCAGACCAGCAAGGATGATGTGCTTCATGGGCATTGGGCTCCAAACCAATCAGTGGAATCAGCCTGTGGCCGAGGCGATTTCCCTCAGATGCTAACAGACTCATTTTTGCAAAACAATCACCAAGACCGGGGCTGCCGGGGAAGCCTTAATCCGGCCCCACCTGCTCTGGAGGCTGAGGTAACCCCTGGGAACCTATTTTGGCCAGGAGAATCAGGCGCCGAGCCTTGACTTCCTTGGCAACCGTATCGGAAAATCCGCCCCAAGGAGCCTCGTTGGGTTGCACCAGATTACTTAATTTATTGAAGAAATCGCTGTGACCCTGGCCGGGCTGGGGGACTTCATACACCTTCACCCGATATTTCGCCGGATCGTCGGCCTCGTTATACAGGCGCAGGGAAGCGACATCCAGGTTATCATTCAAAAGCAGCGCGGCGCCGCCATGCCGGGGAGCCGGGTCCTTGGTCTCCACCACCCAACCCCCGCTGTTATAGACCGGCACCCCATTCCCCAGGTTCGGAAAGGTTCTGGGTTCCTCAAAGGGCTTATGGGTGTGGCCGAAAACGAAGGTCACCTCCTCTGGAAGATACAGATGCCGAGTCTGACATTCTTCGTAAATTTGTATCTTAAGAGGCCCGTCGACGTAATCCAGCAGACCCGTCTCCGCGTCCTGACTCAAGAAGCTGCTCGGTCTGGCGTTCGGGATAGACCAGTCTGTGCACCAGGGCATCAACGATCTTCTTCGTTATCTTGGACTCGAGCCATCCACCCAAATCCGTGGACGAGATACCGTATTTGGCCGCCAAGCCTGTGGCCAGGTTTTCGACCAGCGTCCGGAATTGCGTCTCGTCCAGCATCTTGTCATAGATGATTTCCACATCTTTGCCCCAATCCCCGGAGCGCCCCAGGGTGGACCAGAAGAAGTCGATCCAGGCGAAATTTTCCGCCTCCAGGTCCCAAACCTTCATTTCCGTAGGCCGTTGTTGGAGGGGGAAGATCAAGTCCTTCAGGGTGGTCATGAGCTGGTAAATGGATTCGACGAAGTGCCCATGGTGAAAGATCACAAACCGCTGACCCTGCCTCAGGCCATAGTTGGGATAGACCGTATTGATGTTGAAGTTTTTAAGGCGGTCGTAGCGATGCACCAGCCCGTTCAGGAAGAAGGAAGGCACCGGCGGGTTGGGGTCGTCATCCATGAAGATGTTGGTAGTATGCCAGGGGATCTTAAGATCATCCTGAGGCCGGGTGTGGGCCAGATAATTCTGGACATACTGGGTCTCCCGGGCGCTCTCCCAGAGATGGTGGTCGTGGTTGCCGGGGATATAATAGACCTTATCGAATAAGAGTTCGCCGTTCTCCTTCACGGCCAGCTCCAGGAAGCGTTTAAAGACCATGGCCGCCACGTTGTCATTGGCCAGGGCCAGCTCCAGGATATCCCCCAGCAGAATCAAGGTGGGCTTGCGGCTCTGGTCCTGGTTAAGGGAAATCAGGTATCTCAGGCATTTCATCAGTTCCACCAAAACCAGGCTTGGCTGCGTGGGATCAACCTGGCCCCCTGGCGTCATACGGGTCAACAGGCTCAATTCCGCCCCCAGATGCAGGTCCGAGAGGCAAACGTAGCGGATATCCGTGTCTGCTGCCATGGTCTTTCCTCCGGTGGTTTAATCTTGCCGCAAAATCACTCGCCAGCCGTTGATTTTCTCAAATCAATCACCAAGGGCGAGGTCTCCTGCTCCCGGGCCAGGGATTCCGGCTCCACCAGTTTGACCCGGGGCTGGACCCCGATGGCCTGGGCCAGCTTGTGGGTGAGCTGCTGCAAGAATTCCCGTTGCACCGTCATCTTGTCGAAGAACAGGCCTTCCCGCACCTCGATTCTGACCTCCAGGTAATCCAGATGGCCCTCCCGGCCCACCACCAGTTGGTAGCAGGGCTCTTCCTCTTGCAGGCCGCGAAGGATCTGACCCACCCGGGCCGGGAAGATATTGATGCCCTTGACGATCACCACTTCATCGCAGCGCCCGGCAATACGGCTCATACGGGCTAAAGTGCGGCCACAGGGACAGGGATCGTTCGAAAGGCGCACTAAATCCCCGGTGCGGAAGCGGATCAAGGGAGTGGCCTCTCGGGTGATGGTGGTAAGCACCAGTTCCCCCAGCTCCCCGGCCGGAAGGATGGCGCCGCTCTTGGGGTCAATGATCTCGGGGAGGAAATGGTCTTCGTTGAGGTGCATGCCCGGCAGCGGGCGGGCGGCGCACTCCCCGGCCACCCCTGGCCCCATGGCCTCGGAGAGGGGGTAGTGGTCTAAGGCGGTGAGATAGAGGCGGTTTTCGATCTCGGAGCGCTCCACTTCGGTCCAGGGCTCCCCGCCCAGCAGGGCCAACTTCAGGTGCAGGTCTTTGGGGTCCACCCCCTGAGCCTCCATCTGGTCAGCCAGCACCAGGGCATAGGAAGGGGTAGAGGCCAGCACCGTGGTGCGGTAGTCCCGCATCACCTGGATCTGGCGGGCGGCGCCGCCGGGGCCGGCGGGGATCACCGAGGCCCCCAGGTGCTCCACCCCATAGTGAAGCCCGAAGGCGCTGGTAAGGAGGCCGTAACTCAGGGTCACCTGGACCACATCGTCGCGGTCCACCCCGGCGGCAGTGAGGACCCGGGCCGCCAGCCTGGCCCAGTGGCGCAGGTCCCGGGCGGTATAGCCCATGACGATGGGGTTGCCGGGGCTGCCGGTGGAAGAGTGGATACGCACCACCTCCCGCAAGGGCACCGCGAACATCTCGTAGGGGTAGGCCCACGCCAGGTCGTGCCGCGTGGTGAAGGGAAGCCGGGCCAGGTCTTCCAGGGACTGGCAATCCTCCGGGAGAAAGCCCATCTCATCGAACTTCTTCTTGTAGAACTTGACGTTCTTATAGACCCGGGTGAGGGTGGCCTGTAAACGTTCCAGTTGCAATTGGGCCAGTTCCCCGCGATCCATCTGTTCCGCATCTGGGTCGAAGACTGCCATTATAAAACCCCGTTTTCGGTTTGGTGGCACAGGTTTGCAACCTGTGGCCCTTTCGGCTGGGCATCCTGTTTGGGTGTAAGCTTTCAGCGCTCAGCTTTCAGCTTTCAGCTTTTTGGGAAAGCTTGCTGTTACCTTATCGATATTTAAAGCCAATTGATGGCTCGTTTGCCAAACTTTTTTTTTAAAAATCCTTCGCTTTGGGTTTTTTAACTGTTAGCTGATAGCTGACAGCTTCTTTTGAGGCGCCGCAGGTTTGCAACCTGTGGCCCTTTCGGGTGCGCCCAGCCTGTTTGGGTGCGCAGTGCGCACCCTACGCGGGCGACCCGATCACAGGCTGGAAGCCTGTGCCATTGCCGCCCCTGCTGCGACCTGCTTACCACTCATTCTCCTTCCTTACCCAAATAGGCCTCGATGACCCTGGGGTCCCGGCGGATTTCCCGGGGCAGGCCGCTGGCGATGACCTCGCCGTGGTCCAGGACTACGATGCGATCACAGAGGCCCATCACCAGGCTCATGTCGTGCTCGATGAGCAGCAGGGTAGTCCCCTGGCGCCGCAGCTCCCCCAGCAGGGGAATAAGATCTTCGGTCTCCCGGGGGTTGAGGCCGGCGGCGGGTTCGTCCAGGAGCAGCAATCGCGGCTCCAAGGCCATGGCCCGGGCGATCTCCAGGCGTCGCTGTTCGCCGTAAGCCAGAGACTCCGCCGGCCAGTCCCCCTTGAGCTCCAGCCCCACCAGGCGAAGCAGCTCCCGGCTACGCGCCCGGGCCTGGGCCCTGGCCCGCCGCACCCTGGGCAAGGGCAGGAGGGCCTCCAGGATGCCCACCTTCTGCGCCAAGTGGTAGCCGGCGAGGATATTTTCCAGCACCGTCATGCCCCCGAAAAGCTGGATATTCTGAAAGGTGCGGGCCAGACCCCGGGCCGCCCGGCGATAGGGCGGCAGGCCCACCAGTTCCCGGCCGGCCAGCATCAGACTGCCGGCGGTGGGGGGGATGAGGCCGTTGATGAGATTGAAGCAGGTGGTCTTGCCGGCGCCGTTGGGCCCAATGAGACCCAGGATCTCGCCGGCGGCCACCGCGAAGGAGACCCGGTTCAGGGCCTGGACCCCCCCGAATTTTTTGGTCAAGCTATTGATTACCAATAAACTCATCAAGTTACCAGTTAAAACCCGAGCACCGGAGAAGGCTGCCAGCTTCCAGCTTGCAGCCAAGACTTCGAATCTCTTAGGCTGACCATATGCCCGCGGTTAGCTGAGAGCTTCTTCTCACTCCCAAACCTCGCGATAACCTTTGCCCAGGTAAGCCCGCTGCACCTCCGGGTCTTCCCGCAGTTCGGCGGCGGTCCCGTCCAGGATGATGCGGCCGGTCTCCAGGACATACCCCCGGTCGGCCACCTTCAGGGCGGCCCGGGCATTCTGCTCCACCAACAGAATGGTAGTCCCGGTTTTCTTCAATTCCGCCAGAATTTCGTAAATCTGGGTCACCATGCGGGGGGCCAGGCCCATGGACGGCTCATCCAGCATCAGGAGGCGGGGCCGGGCCATGAGGGCCCGGCCCATGGCCAGGATCTGCTGCTCGCCGCCGCTCAAGGTGCCGGCCGCCTGCCGGGCCCGGTCCTTCAGCATGGGGAAGCGCCGCCGCAGCTCCTCCAGGTCCCGACGCACCTGGATTTTATCCGGCCGCGCATAGGCCCCCAACTCCAGGTTGGCAGTGACGCTCAGGGTCCGGAAGACCCTGCGCCCCTCGGGCACCAAGACCAGACCCAGGGCCACAATGCGCTCGGTAGTCAGCAGGGTCAGGTCCTGGCCGGCAAATTCGAGGACCCCTTTGCGGGCCCGCAGCAAACCGCAGATGGTGCGCAAGATGGTGCTCTTGCCAGCGCCGTTGCCGCCGATAAGGGTCACCACTTCGCCTTGCCGCACGTGCAGAGAGACGCCCTTGAGCACCGGCAGGTGGCCATATCCGGCCTGGACACTTTTTAAGGTCAGCATAAAAAGAATGGTTGTCGGTTTTCGGTTTCCGGTTTTCGGTAAGGCCTTGTTTTCTGTTTCCGGTGAATAAAGAAATAGGATAATTCGTAATTTTATCGCATTGTTACGAAAACTGAAAACTGCTTCTCAACTCTCCCTCTGCAAAAACTTCAAACTCAACTTGCCTCTGCCCAGCAACCCTTCGGGCCTCAAAATCAGCAGACCCACCAGCAGCGCCCCGTAGACCAGGTCCTGGTAGGACTGAAACTGACGAAGCATCTCCGGCAGGGCCGTCAGGATCACCGCGCCCAGCACCGCTCCCGTCATGGAGCCCATGCCCCCCAGCACCACCATGGTCAGGATCAGGATGGAGGTGTGCAGACCGAAGGATTCCGGGTTGATGAAGGTGATGTAATGGGCGTACAGGGAACCGGCCAGGCCGGCCAGGGCCGCGGCCAGCGTGAAGACGGCCACCTTGTAGGCCGGGGTGTTGATTCCCATGACCTGGGCGGTGGTCTCATCATCCCGGATGGCCCGCAAGGCCCGGCCGTGATAGGACTCCACCAGGCGCCAGGTCAGGATCAGGACCAGGGCCACGGCCACTGCCACCAGCAATAGATAGCGGCCCGCAGGCCGGAAGCTCAGGCCGAAAAGGCTGGGAGAAGGGATGCCCGCCAGACCATCCGGCCCCCCGGTGATTTCCAGATTGAGGAACACCAGGTCCAGAATCACCCCGAATCCCAGGGTGACGATGGCCAGGTAATCCTCCTTCAATCTCAAGGTGGGCAGGCCCAGGGCCAGGCCGCTCCCTGCCGCCGCCAGCATGGCGCCCAGGGCCGCCAAGGGGAAGGGAAAGTGCCCCTGCCGGGCCATGAGGGCGGAGACGTAAGCGCCGACGCCGAAGAAGGCGGCGTGCCCCAGGGAAATCTGCCCGGCGTAGCCGATAATCAGGTTGAGGCTCACCGTGAGGATGATGTAAATCCCGGCCAGGATGGCCAGATGCAAGAGATAGGCGGTCATCTCAGTCTCCCCGCCCCTTCAGGATCCCCTGGGGCCGGAGAAGCAGCACCAGGATCATGATGGCGAAGGCGATGGCGTCCTTGTAACCCGAGGAGATATAGGCGGCCCCCAGGCTCTCCGCCACCCCCAGGAGCAGCCCTCCCAGGATGGCCCCGGGAATATTGCCCACCCCTCCCAGGACGGCGGCGCTGAAGGCCTTGAGGCCGGGCAGCAGGCCCATACGCGGGTAGGTGGCGTTGTAATAGATGGCCATCATAATGCCGGCGGCGCCGCTCAGGGCCGAGCCGATCAGAAAGGTAAGGGCCACCATGCGGTCGACGTTGATGCCCATGAGGCGGGCGGTGTCCCGATCCAGAGCGCAGGCGACAATGGCCTTGCCATACCTGGTATAACGCACGAAGACCAGCAACAGCCCCATAAAGCCCAGGGCCGCGGCCAGGATGGCCGCCTGCAGGGTGGATACCGTCGCCCCGGCGATCTTAAGGCTGCTGAAGGCGAATTGCACCGGAAAGGGCCGGTCGTTGGGGCCGAATAACAGCAGGGCCAGGCTCTGCAGAAAGATGGAGGCGCCAATGGCGCTGATCAGGGGCACCACGGGATGGGAGCCCCGCAAGGGCCGAAAGGCCAGGCGCTCCAGGGCCACCCCCAGCATGGCGGCGGCCGCCATCCCGGCGCCGCAGGCCAGGAGAAAAGGGACCCGCCCGCCGGCCAGCAGCAACACCGTCACAAAGGCCCCGAACATGTAAATCTCTCCCTGGGCAAAATTGATCAGGCCCAGAATGCCATAGATCATGGTGTAGCCCAGGGCGATGAGGGCGTAAACGCTGCCGCTGGTGAGGCCGTTAAGTAATTGCTGGAGAAACATCGACGTTAACCAGGTTCCCGGATTTGCATTATAAAGTATTCGCCCCTCCCGGGCAAAGCCCGCCTCACCATATCATCCCAGCCCTACGGATGACAACCAGGGTTTGCTTTGCGCCCCGGGGTCGCAGCTTCCCTTCTCCAGGAGGGGCTTCTCCACAAACAAAAAGCGGCCTCCAAAGGGCCGCGGTGAAATCGGCAGCGCTGCCGTTTAAAAGTGGTAGGCCACCCCCACCTGGAGGCCAGGGAAAGGGATATTTCGGTAATTGGTCAGAGATGGGGAGCCCATGCCTAAACGGCCAGCGACAGCCAGGTGGCCAGGGCCAGGCCCAGACCCACCAGACCGTTGAGGGTGAAGAAGGCCGGGGGCAGGCGCAAAGGATTCCGGCTGGAGAGAAGGACATGCTGCAAGAGCAGTATCAGGGAGGTGAGCAGCACCGCCCCGGCATAGACCGCGCCCAGACCGGCCAGCAGGCCGGTGAGACCGAAGCAGGCGGCCGCGGCCAGGTGAAACAGGGCTGACAGACGCCTGGCGCCGGTGGCCCCCAACCTGGCCGGCAGGGAGGAGATTCCCAGGCGGCGGTCGAAGTCCTCGTCCTGGAGGGAGTAGAGGATATCGAAGCCCGCCACCCAAAAGATTACTGCCGCGGCTAGAGTCAGCACCGAGGGGCTCAGGTCGCCCCGCACCGCCAGCCAGCCGCCCAGCGGGGCGAGGCCCAGACTCAGACCCAGCACCAGGTGGGAGAGGGAGGTAAAACGCTTGGTGAGGGAGTATCCCAGGATCAGCAACAAGGCCAGGGGCGAGAGCAGCAGACAGAGCCGGTTGAGCTGGGCCGCGGCCCCCATGAAAACCAGGGCGCTGCTGATCGTCAGCATCCAGGCGGCCCGGCGGCTCACCCGGGCCGCGGGCAAGGCCCGATCCCGGGTGCGGGGATTGAGGGCGTCCAAGGGGGCGTCCACTAGGCGGTTGAAGGCCATGGCGGTGGCTCGCGCACCTACCATGGCCATCAGGATATAGAAGTTGGTCCGACCGTCGGGCAGGCCCCGAGCCGCCAGCATGGCCCCCATGAAGGCAAAGGGCAGGGCCAGAACGCTGTGGCCGATCTTGATCATCTCCAACAATTCGTAAAGGTTTTGCAGGAATTGGCGCATGGCGAGCCGGGATGGTTAAACTGTTTTCTGTTTTCTGTTTTCTGCCTTGAAAAGTTGTGAAGAATTGGTGGCACAGGCGTCCCTCGAAAAAAACCTGTGCGGACTGAGTGGCGGGCGAGACGCCCGCCCCACCGGTCTTCTCATAATTTACGGGTGAGCCAAAGGCTAATGAGCAACTGTTCTCTGTTTTCTGTTCTCTAACCGCTAACCACTGGCCACTGCTTTCGTTAGTATGGGTTACCCAGGCTTTCCAGCTTGTGCCGA
>CAWIDL010000029.1:0-47310 GCA_963834795.1 uncultured delta proteobacterium
CCGGCCGGCAAGCGCTTGCCGGCCCCTGATCTTAGATGCCGCAAGGCCCCTTTCCCTTCCCTGCGGGGAGGGGAAAGGGCCTGGAGTTGAAGATACCTTGACGAGCCAGGATTTTTGCACCAGGTGCGGCGCCGGGTTGCAGGGGGAGGAGCCCCGGGGCTATTTCGGCGAGGTCCTCTGCGAGGACTGCTATGTGGAGGCCCTCAGCCCGGTCCGCACTTGCGACCCCTGGGCGGTGCACTGCGCCCGGAGCCTCAAGGACCTTCCAGGCGGCCTCACCCTCACCGCCCGGCAGCAGCAGCTCCATGAGCTGGTCAAAGAAAGGGGGAAGGTTTCTTCCTTGGATGCGGCCTCGGCCCTGGGGGTCAGCGAAGACGAAGTGGGCCGGGAGTTTGCGGTGCTGCGACACCTGGAAATGCTCCGGGCCTGCAAGAAAGACCAGGGCATCTTCCTAACCCCGTTTTGAGCCCCGACCCCACCGATCTTGATTATGCCTTGCTCCGGCGCCTGGCGCGGGGCGATGCCGCGGCCCTGACGGAGTTCGTCTGGCGCCACCAGCAGCGAGTCTACCAAATAGCCTACCGGCTGTTGCGGGACCATCTGGAAGCGGAAGACGCAGTCCAGGAGGTCTTCCTCAAGGTCTATGAGAACGCCCACCGTTTTGAACCCAAGGCGAAGGTTTCCGCCTGGCTCCATCGCATTACCGCCAATCACTGCCTCAACCTGCTGCGCCGCCGGCGTCCTTTGCTAGGGTCCCTGGACCAGGAGGAGGGGGCCGGGCCTCCGGACCCCGGGGCCAATCCCCTGGAGGTCCTGGAAGAGCGGGACTTGCACCGCCGTCTGGAGGAGCTGCTCGAGGAGCTGCCGGAGAACCAGCGGCGGGCCCTGATCCTGAAGCGCTTCGCCGGGCTCTCCTATCAGGAGATCGGCGAGGCCCTGGGACTGAGTCCCCAGGCGGTGGACGGCCTGCTGAAGCGGGCCCGCCAGTTCCTTAGAAAGGCCCTTAAGGAGTATCTCGACTGAATGGTTCACCGCCCCACCGCCGGGCCAGGGCTCCAGGGGAGAAGAAACGCCTCAGTTAATGCAGCAAGCCGGGGAAATTTGTGCTATATGTGCTTTATAGAAAGGGAAAATTTTTTTGTGGGTGGACCGATGAGCAACCGCCGCGATCAGGAGTAAAACCGTGCAAAAGCGCCGGCTGAGTCCCATTAATGCTCTCCTGCCTGTGCTTCCTCCTGCTGGTTTCCCCGACCTGGGGGGAAAAAGGGCCCACCTTGGCGCAATTGCGCCAGGCAATCATCAATAACCCCCAGGACCCCGAGGCCAACTACAATCTGGGCTTGAAGTATGAGGAGCTGGGTCATCCCCAGGAGGCGCTCAAGTACCTGCAGGAGGCCGTCAAGCTGAAGCCCGACTACGCCGACGCCCTCAATGAGCTGCAAAAGTTGAGGGAAGGAAGCGGGGAATATGGAGAGGCCGCCAAGTACCTGGAGAAGTTGAGCAAGCTCAAGCCCGATTCCCTCGAAATTAAAAACCAGTTGAGCAATGACAACAACAAGCAGGGACTGGCCCTGCTCCAGCAGGGGAAATTCGGTGACGCGGCGGGGGCCTTCGAGGAGGCCGCCAAGAGCAGCCCCAAGTCCCCCGGGCCCCTCAACAATTTGGGGATTTCCCAAGTTACAGGCAGGCAACCGCCGGGAGGCCGTTGAGGCCTTCCAGGAGGCCCTGCGTCGCGATCCCAAGAATACCGAGGCCCACTATAATGTGTCGCTCACTTATTTGGCGATGGGCGACAAATGGAAGGCTCGCATCGAGTTTCTGTCGGTTCGCAGCCTGAACCCGGATATGGCCCGGGAACTGGCGCCCCTGGTCCTTCCCGGCACCTCCCAGGGGGTGGAGGCCCACTAGCGGTCGCCTGGCCGCCGTCGGCTTCATTCCGAAAAGGCGTTCAGCCCGGTGGAGGCCCAGCTATTTGCCGGTGAGTTCCTTTATCTCTTTTTTGACGTGGGCGTGCGAAAGAAAACCCTTTCCTGCCGGGAGCCGGACAACCGCGGCGGCCGCGCCGGTTTTGGCGATTTTTGGTGTTATGTTATTAACGGGAGTATTATGGGTACCCTTATTTATCGCACTATGGGGTCCTTATTTATCCCCTCTCCCCCGCTGGGGGAGTCGGTTAGGGTGGGGGGAATTTAATCTCTTTTCCGCTCCCATTAATAAATAAGGATAAGGTTTCGAGGGAGATTAGCAGATGCCCATGAAGTGCCCCGAGTTGCAGGACCACCTTTCCGCCTGGCTGGACGGCGAACTGGCCCCTGAAGTGGCGGCCGGAGTTGCCCGGCACCTGGAAAGCTGCGCCGGCTGCCGCCGGGAACTGGCCCAGTTGGAAGCCCTGGAGCAAGCCCTGGGGTCCTTGCCCGAGGCGGCGCTGCCCCCGGGGCTGCCGGAAAAGGTGAGGGCCCGGCTGCCGCGGCCGCCTCGCCGCGGCTGGCAGTCCCTGGCCCTGGCCGCCTCCCTGGTCCTGGGAATCCTACTGGGAGGCACGATGGGCCGGGATTTTTATCCGCTGACCCAGGAAACCGGCGTCGAACCGGAAGTGGCCAGCCTGGATGCTTTTTATGACTTTCCCCAGGGGTCCATGGGGATGGTTCTCGCCTCCTATCAGGGAGACGAGGTCAACGGCAACGGCAAGTGAAACGCAACTGGCTTTTATATCTGGTAATTTTTTCTTTGGCCTTGAACTTCGGGACCATAGGCGCCTTTGTCTATCTCCGCTATCAGGACCAGGGGCAAAGGCTGTACCATGGAATACCGCCCCCCCTGCCCATGCGGGCCCTGTGGGGCGCTCTGAAGTTGGAAGACTCCCAGCGCCAGGCCCTGCACGGCCTGTTGCCGGAGCACCGGGGCAAGATCGCCGAAATCCGCAACGCCTTGTTCCTAAAGCGCCAGGAGCTGTTCGATCTGCTAAAGGGTGAGGCTCCGGCCATGCCCGAAGTGCGGGTAAAGATCGGGGAGATCAGCGCCCTCCAGGGCGAGCTGGAAGAGGAGCAGATGCGGTTTTTGCTGGAGATCCGGAAAGGGTTGAAACCCGAACAAAAGGTCGCCTTCCTGGATCTGATTCAGGGCCGCCTGAACCAGGCCCTGGCAGGATCCTGCAGTCCCCCGGGCTGGCCGGGCCCCAGGCCGGGCCCCAGGATGGGACCCGGTGTGGGCCCTGGCATACCAGCTGGCCCCAGGGGGCCGGGCGCTCCTGATTAATGTTCAAGGGTGGGGAATACTTCGAGATGGAAAGGAATTTCATGAAGAATAGATGGTGCTTTACCAGCGTCTGGGCGCTGGCCTTGGCTGGGGTGATGCTTCTGGCTGGGCCCGCACTGGCCCAAAACCAGGGCGGCGGCCAGGGGATCTGCCCGGCGGGGCAGGGCAACCAGTTGTGCACGGCTGGGCCGGGTGGGACCTGCGCGGTCAACCCTCCCCCTAACCAGGGCAAACAGAATTGCCCCACTCCGCAACAGAAGGGTTCCCAGGCAGCGCAGGGCGCCTGCAGCGGCAATCAGCCCAAGATCCAGGCCAATCCTCCGGCGACCAGCCGGTAAGGCGGCGCTGGCCCCCTAAAAAATTCCCCCAATGCAGAGGGGCGGGTTATAAACCCGCCCCTCCGTATTGGGGGACCAGGTTCGGGAATGGCGAACCTGGGTTTAATCGCCCTCCCGCCGAGATATGAATGGGAGCGTTACGGGGTCCCTTATTTATCCCCTCTCCCCCGCTGGGGTAGAGGGTTAGGGTAAGGGGGAATTTATTTAGTCGCCGCAACCGGGACCGCATGAGCCGGGATCGCATGAGTCGGGGCTGCAAGAACTGGAGCCGCAAGAGCAGGCCGACTGCTGGGTCGGATGGTCGGTGACCCCCAGGAGCTTGATCTTGAAAACCAGGGTCTTGCCTGCCAGGCGGTGATTGAAGTCCACCACGAATTTATCGGACTCGATGGCCAAAACCGTTCCGGCAACGGGGCCATGGGGGCTGGTGAACCGGAGTTCCTGGCCCACCTCGATCTGGTGGTCCCCCAGCATTTCCTTGGGAAATTCCCGCTTGAGGTCATCCCGCAGCTCGCCGTAGGCCTGATCCGGGCTCAGGGTCACCTGGCTTTCGCCGTTCACTTCCATATCGATGACGGCATCATTAAAGCCGGCAATGATCCCGCCGGCGCCCACCTGAAACTCCAGGGGCTGGCGATCGACACTGCTATCGAAAACGGTGCCGTCTTCCAGGCTACCGGTATAGTGCAACTGCACAAAATCGCCTTTTTTTACTCTGGCCATAGACTCTCCTTGGGCTCGGGCGGCTTCCAGGGTTTGCCGCCTACCCCAGTTATTGATCCATGATTGTCATGGGGAAACTGTGTGGGCATACCTGCCCGTAGCCCGCGGGACCGGGGCGGGTGGCCTGGACAAAAAAGCCTCCCGGGTTTCCGGCCCCCGGACCGACCGGGCTGGCGCTGGTGTGGAAACGGGGTTAGACCTTTTCCACGTTCTGGGCCTGGGGGCCCTTCTTCCCCTCGACCACTTCGAACTCGACTTCCTGGCCTTCTTCCAGGCTCTTGAAGCCTTCACCCGAGATGTTGCTGTGGTGCACGAAGACATCGGGACCATCGGGCTGGGAAATAAAGCCGTAACCTTTGGAATCACTGAACCACTTGACCTTGCCTCTTACTCTCATTTACGACCTCCAAGAAATTCCAGGCAAAAAAATAGGGGGTACGACCGGTAAAGGCCCCCTTCTGGAACAGCCCTACTGGTCCCGCCATTGCCTGAATGATTGATTTTACAAAAAATCTGCACCCGTTGTCAAATCTTAGGGACCGGGGAGAGCCAGAAATTTCTCTGAGCCAGGGCAACTCGCGGCCCCTCACGCCGGCCTCTCCCTTCCGGGAACCGAAATCAAGATCGCCTTGCAAGAAAGAAACGGGCGGTTCAGGCGACGGCCATCGTCGCTGAAGATATAAAAGAGGGTCAATAGCGGGTCAATAAAATATGGTTGGAATCGTAGTTTTTACGAACTCCGGTTCACGGCCTGAGCGCGGTAATGTGCCTGTGGCCGGGCATTTGGCGGTCGAGGCCGTGTGAGTCAGCGACGGCTAAAAAGGGCCGGGGATCGCCCCGGGCCCGGTTAATTATCAGACATCCTATTTCATATCTGCAATTTTTCCCACCCCGCAAACCTGAGATATTCAGTCCGGTTTTTTGAGTGCTAAAGTTTTCAGGGATCCGGGGTGAAATTGTTTGCAACTCAGTTGCATTTGTGTCTATACTCCTCGATGAGAACCTCTTGATGTGCCGGCCCCGGGATCATAACGGTGTCGGTTGCACCCCGCCAGATTATGGGGTGCGAGTGAGTAAAACTGCTATTTAAGGGGGACAAGAGCCATGATCCGTGCAACCATGTCGCTTTTATTGGCTTTGGCCATTGGCCTCGGCATGATGGGGACCGCATGGGCCCAAGACCAGGCCGTGGCCATTGAAGAGCTGAAAAAAGAAATGCAGGAACTGCGCCAGGAGGTTAATAAAAAGGGAAAGAAGATTGAAGAGCTGGAGAATCGTCTGGACCAAGTGCAAAAAACCGTTAATGCCATTCCGGCCAAGGAGGCGGTGAAGGCCGCCACCGCCCAGGCGGAGATCAAGCAGCCCCAACCCGTTGCTCCGCCCGCGGCTGCCACTGCGGCTCAGGCGGCAGCAACCGGGGAGGTGCAGCAACAGGTGGAGGAGTTGAAGGAGCAGGTGAGTCTGGTTGCCGAGGCCCAGAAGCAGGAGCTTCTGAGTAAATTTAACCCCGCCATCGGGTTGGTGGGTGAGTCGATCGGCGCTTATCGCAGCCAGCCAGGGAGGTTTACGAACGTCCTCTACCCCCAAGCCAGTCCCCGGCCCGGCGGGGGCGATTTCTTCCAGCGTTCCATGGAATTGAATATTGCGGCATCGGTTGATCCGTTTGCCAAGGGTTATGCGGTGCTCAACGCCTCTGCCGACCCGGTTACCGGCGAAGCCACCGCGGCGTTTGAAGAGGCTGCACTTATGACGACCTCATTGCCATATAACCTGACGCTCAAGGCGGGACGGTTCTTCGGCGAGTTTGGCCGGCTGGCTTACATCCACGATCATGAACTGCCCTTTGTGTGGCGGCCGCTGGCGCTCGATCAATACATCGGCGGTGAAGCGCGGACCGATGGGATACAGGTCAACTGGCTGCTGCCGCTCCCGCATTACGTGAGTCTGACCGCGGGGTTGGGTGATTCGTTCGGCGGTACCCCAAACGATGTCGGCGATTTCCGGCAATTCACCGCATTTAACTTTTGGGGCCGTGGCTCCACGTATTTTGACCTGACACCTGATATCGCCATCGAACCCGGTTTTTCATGGTTGTTCACTCCAAACGAAAAAGATCGTGGCGGCGCGTTTCTGCAGCCCAACGGCGACAATCTCACGGAACGCCAACGCCGTCTGCTGGGAGCAGATTTTATGGTGCGCTACCTGCCGCTGCGCAACAATCAGTTCAAAAGCCTTACCTGGGGCTCGGAGGTGCTTTACAGCGACAACCGCTATAACGCTACCGCACCGGACGGTACCCTGTTGCGCAACCGCGACGTCCCCTCCTACGGAGGGTACTCGTATCTCGCTTACCGGTTCCATCGGCAGTGGACCGCCGGGTTTGAGTTTGAATACGTGCAGAACGCGCAGGATAAACACCAGCAAACCTATGAGTACTCTCCGTATATCACCTGGTACCTCAGCCACTGGAATGAGCTGCGCCTGCAATTCACCCACACCCAACCCTACGGGAAGGGTGTATATGAGGGTCTGGATGGAGAAAGTCCAGCCGTGGTTAACAGCCTGCGCCCCAATAATGCCGTTTACCTGCAATGGGCGTGGATCATAGGGTCACACGCGCACGGGTGGCAAGAACGCTAACCCTGGAAGAGAGGAAGCGAACATGAAATTGAGACCGTTCCATCTGTTTTGGATTATCCTGTTTATCGGGGTCTGTTGTTTCGGGGCGATACCGGCTCAGGCGGACAAAATTCGCGTCGTCGCCACGCTGACCGACCTGGCGGACTGCGCCCGCAACGTCGGTGGGGACCTGGTCGAGGTTCACAGCCTGGCCACGGGCGTCGAAGACACGCACGGGGTGCCGATGAAACCGAGCTTCGTGCCGATGATGAACCATGCGGATCTGTTGATCCTGGTGGGGTTGGATTGCGAGCACGCCTTCCTGCCTGGATTGCTGGAAGCGAGCAAAAATCCCCGCATCCAGAAAGGCCAGCCAGGCTACGTGGACTGTTCGGTGGGCTTCATCCCACGCGATGTACCCAAGTCAACCGATCACACCGCGGGCGACGTTCACCCTTACGGCAACCCGCACTACATGCTCGATCCGGTGTTGGCGAAGAACGCCATCGCCAACATCTACAACGCCCTGGTAGCCTTCGCCCCGCAGTTTAAGGGAGAATTCACGCGCCACCGGGATGCTTATCTAGCCCAGCTCAATGCCAAGATTGCCCAGTGGAAACAGGAAGCCCAACCCCTCAAGGGTGTGAAGTTCGTATCCTATCACGAGCATTGGGCATACTTCGCGGAGCGCTTCGGCATGGACTACATCGGCACCATAGAACTGAGGCCGGGTATCGATCCGACCCCAGGCCACATCGAGGAATTGATCGCCACGATGAGGGCCGTGCATGCTGCTATCGTGGTGCGAGAGCCGCAGTTCCCCGAAAAGGTGCCGAGACTCGTCGCCGCACAGACCGGCGCGACTATGCTAACGCTGCCGATCATGCCGGGCGGTGTGCCGGATACGGAAACGTACATTAAAATGATGGACTACATCATTCACACCATGGTCGCGGCCGTGCAAGCGAGGAAATAAACACACGAAGAGGGGGTCCGCGCGGGGGTTGTCAAGGCGGACCCCACTTATCAGGCCAATGATATGAATGGGGCGCTCATAACACTCTCCAACCTGAGTATCGGCTACAACAGCCAGCCGGTGATGTCCGGGATTTCGCTCTCGATTGCCCGCGACAGCTTCATCGCCTTTCTCGGTGCCAACGGTTCAGGGAAAACGACTCTGCTGAAGACGCTGCTTGGACTGCTGCCGCCAGTCGCGGGCCGCATCCGCACCGCCGCAGCGAAGGGCGCGCCGCTGGTGTTCGGTTACGTCCCTCAAAACAATCATTTTGATCCGATATATTTGCTGACGGGGTTCGACGTTGCCCTGATGGGCGCGTATGGCCGCATCCTCCCGGGGCGTTTGGTCCCGCCGGGCGAACGTGCCCTGGCCCGCCAATGTTTGGGCGCCGCGGGTGCTGAGGAGTTTGCTCACCAGCGGTTTGCCAAACTCTCCGCTGGTCAGAAAAAACGCGTGCTCATCGCCCGCGCCCTGACGACGCGGCCTGACGTCCTGATACTCGACGAACCGACCGCAGGCGTGGACCTCACCGCGACCCGAGCGGTCCTGGATTTTATTTCGCAAATCCGCAAGGAAAGGAAGATCACGGTCCTGCTAGCCACGCACGACTTTGCGCTGGTGCGCCAGTATGCCGAGGAAGTCCTCTGGTTTCACCACGGCAAGGTGCAGCACGGCGCCGCGGACGAACTGCTTAGCCTCGACCGAATGGCGGAGATTTTTGAAATGGGGATCGGCTGACATGGAAACGTTAAGTCATATCCTCTCGCCCGATTTTCTCCTGCGGAACTCGGTTTATACCAGCGTGCTCGTCGGCTTCGCCTGCCCGCTAGTCGGGGTATTTCTTGTGATGCGCCGGCTGGTGTTCATGGGCGTGGCGCTGCCGCAGATTTCCTCAACGGGCGTCGCCATTGCCCTCTCGATTCCCTTGTGGCTCGGACTCCAACTAACTGATTACGGCGCACACGGCGCCCACGCCCTCGCCTTTGGGGGCTCGATAACCTTCTCACTGGCCGCGGTCCTGTTGCTGGCGTTTCTGGAACGACGCGGGCGCGGTCAGCCCGAGGGCAGACTCGGTACTGCGTACGTCGTGGCTGCCTCGTTGAGCATATTGTTGCTGTCGAAGAATCCCTACGGTGAGATTGGCTGGCTCGACCTTTTGAAAGGCGAGGTCATCACCATCTCCAATTTCGATCTCGTGCTGACGGCAGCTACGCTCCTGCTGGTCCTCGCCGCGTTAGGACTTTTCTACAAGGAGTTGCTCCTCGTCTCATTCGACCGCGAGATGGCAATTACCCTTCGCAAGAACGTGGTTTTCTGGGACGTGCTGCTCTATTTATTGATCGGCCTGACCGTTTCCATGGCAGTGCTCAGTGTCGGTCCGCTGGTCGCCTTCGGATTTTTGCTGATTCCCGCGCTGACGGCGCATTTGTTCGCCGACAATATGCGCCAGTTCGCGGCGCTGGCCTCTTTGGTCGGCGGCGCGGCAGCGTTCCTCGGGTTCTGGATCGCATATCAATATGATTTTCCCGTCGGCCCGGCGGATGTCGTCCTCCTCGGCGTGATCTACGCGGCAGCCTGGGTTATCGCCAAGCTTCTTCTCAAAGACTCACGGTGATCCCGCCAGGCTTAGGCTGCACAGTTAAGGGTTTTTCCACAGGCTCGTTAGTCCAAAAAAAGGGGATACAGAAATGGGAAATATATGGCGATTCTTGCTCATGTCCATAGCCTGCGTCCTGCCGCTTCTCAGCCCGGCGCACATGGTGGTCGCCGCGGCAAGGTTTGTGGATAACGGAGACGGTACGATTACCGACACGGAGCGGAAGATAATGTGGCAGAAGGGCGATAATGGCAAGGAGGTCACATTCGAGGAGGCGCAGAAGTACTGTAAGAATCTACGGCTGGGTAACCATGCAGATTGGCGTCTGCCCGAGCCTGAGGAACGGGATACCGCAGTAGTCATCCAATTGTTGATGCCCAAACATTCCCGCGATGCCTATGCCTATTTTGATCTCTATTGGTCATCCGACCCCACGGTCTTGCTCCCCTTCAACTATCACCCCGCGCAAGGGGGATCGGTCTCGAGGGCATACCCTGCGCGGGAGGGCGCCAGAGCCTTCGTGAGAGCGATCCGCTCATTGGGGATTAATAGTTAAGAGGATTTTCTGCAGTCTTTCTTGCAGCCAGGCACTGCCCCGGACACCGAGGAGGATGGTGAGGGTGGGCGGGGCGCCTGGCAAGCCCTCGTGATGCCGCAGCCAGGTCTCTACAGATAACAAGCAAAATTAAATTGACAATATTCGGTTATCCGGTTATCTAAAATTTATGAAAAACGAAGCCCGCCTGTTTAAATCCCTGGCCGACGAAACCCGGCTGCAGATCTTCTGGCTCCTGATGGCGAAAGAAGAACTCTGTGTCTGCGACATCATGGGGGTCCTGGGAATCACCCAATCCAAGGCCTCCCGGCACCTGCGTTATCTCTTTCATTTGGGCTGGGTAACTGCGTTGCGCGAGTCCGCCCTTACACTTCTGCCTTCTCAACATGCGTAACCTTTCGGCAACCTTTCCCGTCTTAATACCAACCACAGAAATCAGGAGGGCAACGCTTCATGGACGAAAAAACCAAGCTTTTGGTGTGCCTTGGGGCAGCCGCCGCGGCCAACTGTATCCCCTGCTTTGACTATTATTTTCAGAAAGCCCAGGCCTGTGGCCTGGCGGCTGCAGACGTTCAAGAGGCCGTGGAGTGCGCCTACAAAATCAAGAATAATGTCAATATGCTGATGAAAAACAGCATCTTGAGCTTCACGGGCCAGGAGGGGGATGCCTGCCCCTTACCCACCGATAAATGCAGTCCTAAATGCGATTCCTAACTTGCCGGGGGTGGAGAAATGCACCTCACCGAGATTTATGACCAGTATTACCTGAGGGTCAGAAAATTCATCCTGCATACGGTGAGAAACGACTGGGTGGCCGATGACCTGGTCCAGGAGACCTTTGTCAGGATCAACAATAACCTGGAAGACCTCAGGGATGCCGACAAACTGCAAGCCTGGATCTTTCGGATCGCCCATAACGTCTGCCAGGATTATTTCCGCCATCAAGGGAAATCTGCCAACCTGGGATTGGAAGAAGTCTCCGAAGAAACGGTGCCTTCCAAGGCACCCACGACCCAGAAAGAGCTGGAACAAGGTCAGATGAGAAAATGTGTCTTCGGCCTGGTCAGCCGCCTGCCGGAGTCACTCCGCAGCGTCATTATTCTTTCCGACATCAGTGAGTTCAACCAAAGGGAGATCGCCGAGATTCTGGGAATCACCGTGGAAAACGTCAAGATCAGGCTCCATCGGGCCCGAAAAAGATTAAAGGCCCTGCTGGAAGAACACTGTGTCTTCGAGAGGGATGAAAGAAACGTCTTAACCTGCCAGCCGGACACCCCCAGCGGCTACAACCTCTTCATCAAGCCCCCAAGCTTTTAGTTGTATCCTTTCGCCTGCAGCCATTGTCTTAGGGGTAAAATTTCTGCAGCAAAGGAAAACCACCATGGCTGAGACGAGACAAGACGAACTGGCGAAGCAGGCTTGTTGCGCCGGCGGCGAGGTACCGGTTCATGAGGTGCAGGCTCAAAACGGGAAGAAAACCCTGGTGCTGCTGGCCACCGATAGCCTGGGCCAGGGCGATGCGGGACTCGGACGGCATATCGTCGTCAATTTCATTAGGACCATGAAGGAGATGGGGGACGATTTGTGGCGCCTGGTCCTGTTAAACGGGGCAGTCAAACTGGCCGTGGAGGGATCGGAAGCTTTGCCCCAACTTCAGGAACTGGCCGGAGAAGGACTGGGTATCCTGGTGTGCGGCCCCTGCCTGAAGACCTTTAATCTCTTTGAAAAAAAGCAGGTAGGCGAACTTACCAGCATGATGGATATCGTCACCTCTATGCAAATGGCGGACAAGGTCATTTCTCTTACCTGAGGTGTATCCGCAAGGAAATGACCGTGTTGGAGTATAACTAAAGGGGGGGGAGCCAAGAGCCAGCGCTCTTGCCCCCCCCATTACTGCAAAAGAGCAGAAAGGAGGATATATGCCTGATACCAAACAGCAGGACCGGATTTATCATTTTATTATGGAAACTTTTGTAAAACGCGGCCATGGTCCCCACTTCACGGAGATTGCCAGGGAGTTTTCCGTGCCCCCAGAAGAGGGCAAAAGGCTCCTCCATGAATTGATGGATGACACCAAACTTCCCATATGGCTATACCCCAAGACCGATTTGATCGCTTCCTTTGCACCCTTCAATAATTTTCCTACCCAATACTATATTACTATCGACGGACAGCAAAAATGGTTTGCCCAATGAGGTTTTGAAGCCCTGGCGGTCTGCTGGGTCTTCCCGGGAAAAGCGATTCAGATCGACGCTCCGTGCTTAGATTGCGGTGAGGACATGCGCATAGTTGTGCGTGACGGACAGATAGAAAGCCATAAACCCACTGAAATTTGTGGTTATGTTGACATTCCCTTGAACCAATGGGCAAAAGATTGGCCTTACACCTGAAGCCGTATTCATCTCTTCCGGTCGGAAGAGCATGCAAGAAACTGGTCGGAGTTTCGTGCCGGAACGGATGAGGGCATCCTCCCACTTGCGGATATCTTGGCTATCGTGAGCACCCCTCGACATATGGCAAGACTGAATGGCAATTATGTTTCAGCTGCCGCTGATTATGGTCCCTTGTTTTTTAAGAGGCTAAAGGAAGTAACAAAAATCGCGGTATTCTGGGACCCCAATCCGCGCTAGCTCCTGAGGCGGGGGGGGGGGGGACCACGATAACAAGCAAAATTAAATTGACAATAATCGGATATCCGGTTATATAAAATTTATGAAAAACGAAGCCCGCCTGTTTAAATCTCTGGCCGACGAAACCCGGCTGCAGATCTTCTGGCTCCTGATGGCGAAAGAAGAACTCTGTGTCTGCGACATCATGGGGGTCCTGGGCATCACCCAATCCAAGGCCTCCCGGCACCTGCGTTATCTCTTTCATTTGGGCTGGGTCACGGACCGCCGGGAAGGGGTGTGGATGAATTATCGGCTGAGCGTCACCCCCGGCAGCCCGGAGGACAAACAGCTAAAGTTGCTGGCGGAGATCTTGAGTTCCCGCCCGGAGGCCCAGGCTCTGCGGGAGCGATTGGAGCAGCGGCTGGCAGCCAAAGGGCAGGGCCAAAAAGGCGCCGCCGCCTGTTCCTGCTCCTGAGCTTATTATCCAGGTCTTTTTTAATCAGGTTTTTTTATCTTGACTTACCCGTATAACCGGTTATAAAGAAGTAACATGAGCCCGGAGGCCCGCTTCTGCAAATCCCTGGCAGACGAGACCCGGCTGAAAATTCTCGGGTTCTTGTTCCTGTCAGGGGCTGAATAACTCCGGATTGGCTACCGGAAGACTAAATTTTTTTTGACCAGATAATAGCCATGAAAACGGTTATCCGAATATCCAAGAACTAGGAGCGCTTATGGCCGCCACCGTTGCCAAACGCCTGGGTTTCGTGGAGCGCTTGCTGACCCTGTGGATTTTCCTGACCATGGCCGCCGGGGTTTTCCTCGGCTATTTCCTGCCCGGATTTACCAGGGTTCTGACCTTCTTCCAGGTGAGCACCACTAATATTCCCATCGCCATCGGCCTCATTTTGATGATGTATCCGCCGTTGGCCAAGGTGCGTTACGAGGAACTGCCCCAGGTCTTCAAAAATATCAAGGTCCTGGCCCTGTCGTTAATCCAGAACTGGGTGATCGGCCCCATCCTCATGTTCCTGCTGGCCATCGCTTTTCTCCGGGGTTACCCGGATTACATGGTGGGTCTGATCATCATCGGCCTGGCCCGCTGTATCGCCATGGTCATCGTCTGGAACGACCTGGCCCAGGGCGATACCGAATACTGCGCCGGGCTGGTGGCCTTCAACTCCATCTTCCAGATGCTGTTCTTTTCCGTGTACGCCTATATTTTTGTAACGGTGCTGCCCGCCTGGCTGGGGATCGCCCCGGGTCTGGAAGTCCGGGTCACCATCCTCCAGGTGGCGGAAAGCGTGATGATCTACCTGGGCCTCCCCTTCTTCGGCGGCATGTTCACCCGGTTCTTCCTGGTCAGGCGCCAGGGGCTCAAGTGGTATGAAGAAAAATTCCTGCCCAAAATCAGCCCCATTACCCTCATCGCCCTCTTGTTCACCATCGTGGTGATGTTCTCCCTCAAGGGCGAGTATATTGTGGAACTCCCCCTGGACGTGGTGCGCATCGCCATCCCCCTGACCATTTATTTCTTCATCATGTTCTTTGTGACGTTTTATATGTCGGCCAAAGCCGGGGCGGGCTATCGGATTTCCGCCACCCTGTCCTTTACCGCCGCCAGCAACAACTTTGAGCTGGCCATTGCGGTGGCGGTGGCGGTCTTCGGCCTCCGGTCGGGGGAGGCCTTCGCCGCGGTCATCGGCCCCCTGGTGGAGGTGCCGGTGCTCATCAGCCTGGTGAACGTGGCCTTGCGGTTCAGGGAAAAATATTTTACGCCCCTGGTGTGCGCGGGCTGCGGCCAGGAGGCTGGCCGCGGTACGCTCTTAAAGGGGCGGCGCGGCGATCAAGACGTGTACGTCTGCCCTGACTGCGCCCATGTCAATACGCCCCCTCGGGCTGATTAATCTTCAAGAGGTCTCGTATAATAAGGGAGGTATGTACCATGTTCAAAGAGGATTGGAGGAGCAAGGGCGTGAGCGTCCAGGAATTGAAGGATGTCATCAAGGATCGTTACGGCAAGATTGCCCGGGGGGAGGTCAAGTTCTGTTGCCCCACCTGCGGGCCCACGACCACCGACCACTGCCTGGCCGTGGGCTATAGCGCCGAGGACCTGCGCCTGGTGCCGGAGATGGCAATTCTGGGAGTGGGGTGCGGCAACCCCACCGCACTGGCGGACCTCGAGGAGGGAGAGACCGTCCTGGACCTGGGCTCCGGCGCCGGGATCGACGTCTTTCTGGCGGCCAAAAAGGTCGGGGAGCACGGCCGGGTCATCGGCGTGGACCTGACCGAGGATATGGTGGCCCGCGGGCGGCAACTGGCCCAGGAGCACGGCTTCGGCAACGTGGAGTTCCGCCAGGGCGATATCGAGCATCTGCCCGTGGATTCGGCAAGCGTGGATGTCGTCATCAGCAATTGTGTGATAAACTTGACCCTGGATAAACTGGCGAGTTTCAAAGAGGTTCATCGGGTCATGAGGCCAGGCGGGCGTATGCTGGTTGCCGACCTGACCACCGTCGGCGAACTGCCGCCGGATGTGCGGGCCAGCGCCGCGGCCTGGGCCGACTGCCTGGCCGGGGCCCTGGGAAAAGAGGTTTATCTGGAAACCATCCGGCGCGCCCGGCTTTGCGGAAGTGGCTGTAGTTTCTGAGTCTCCCTATGAGGGTCCGGGGATGGACGAGCGTTTGTCCGGGAAAATCATCAGCGTGAAGGTGCGCGCCATCAAGGATTAATGACGGCCTGCAGAGTTGCTTGATCTTAAAATTATCGGCTAACGGAGATAAGGGTCGCTCACTCATGCTGAAGGTCTTGTTTCTCTGCACCGAAAACGCCAGCCGCAGCCAGATGGCCGAAGGTCTGGTCAACCATGATCTGGCCGGTGAGGCGCAGGCTTTTTCCGCGGGGGTGCGACCCAGCCGGGTCAACCCCCGGGCGGTCCTGGTCATGGCGGAGTTGGGCATCGATATCCGCCACCAGCGGTCCAAGCCGGTGGACGATCTGGCCGGCGAAAGGTTTGACCTGGTGGTGACGCTCTGCGACCAGGCCCAGGCACAATGTCCCCTGTTTCCCGGGGAAACCGAGGTCATGCACATCGGCTTCCCGGACCCGGCTAAGGCTGCCGGCACGGAAGAAGAAATCATGGCCGCTTTCCGGCAGGTGCGGGACGCCTTGCGGGCTAAAATGATCCCGCTGCTGCGAGAGAAGGCTAAAGCGCGCCGCGCTTACTAAATGCGGGACGCCCCGCGGCCGGATTTAATAGAGTTCGAGGACTACATGGCTGGTAGGGAAGAATCGGCGCCTACGTGCACCGACCCAACTTGTCTCAGGGACGAGGTTCCGGAACAGCTACCAGGGCAGCCTCGCACCCGGAAGATTTATCAATATCCAGTAATCGGCGGTTTATTACGTTTTTTCTGCTGGTGGCTGGTTTTTTCCGGCATCTATGCCAGCTCTTCCGTCTGTCCCTTTTGCGGGCAACCCGGCTGTCCGGTGGGTGTGGCGGCCGCCGGGATAGTGGGCGGCTTCTTCGCTGCCATCTGGATTTACGGTAAAGCCTGGTTAGATCGCCTTAAGGAGCTTATCGGGCGTCTCCGCAGTAGGAGCGATCGCCAGGTTACTGGACCGGATGGAAGACTTTGAAATCTTCCGTCCCCAAATGGACTCCACCAAGGAAGTTCTGCACGCCATCGCCACGTTCCAGGCGGACCTCTCCCCGTCCTTCCCTTAGGTGAATGGCTAGTCAGGCGGCTGGGACTATGATGCAACAAACCGGGTGCTGCCGCTTAAGCTGCCGGACGGCAAGTAAATCACCCTGCATCCCCAAAAAATCGCCGGGGGGCCAGGGACCTAGAGGAAGGCCGCGCCCTGCTGGAATGGATCAAGGGGCAGATCAATGACATTTACGACCCCCGGGATCACATCACCCCCCGCTACGTGAGCCAGGCCGGCCTTAAGGTAGCAAACCCCGGAATAGGAATCCTACCCCCCTACCTTGATAACCTGCCCCGGATTCCACCTCAAAAAAACGTCTATACCATTTCCTCCTAGTAGGAACCCCCTCTATGATGGGATCCAGGCAAAAAATTTCACAGAGAAAAATCTGGCCTTTTAACTTTGTCATGGGTTGACAAGGAAGGCATGATGTTTATTTTTAACATTACCAAAAAACTCTTAGCGAGGAAGTTCTCATGGGCCTGAAAGAAGCGTATCAGGAAAAGAACGAGGCGCAACTCAAAGAATGGTCGGCCAAGTTCAAGGAATTTCAGGCCAAGACTGAGATGGCCAAAGCCGATGTCAAAATTGAACTGCAAAAGGAACTCCAAACCCTGCAAGCAAAACATAAAGCCGCCCAACAGAAGCTGAAAGACCTTAAGGGAGCAAGCGCCGACGCCTGGGAGAAAGGCAAGCAGGGCCAGGGAAGAGCAATGGCCGATTTGAAAAGCGCCTGGGAAAGCATTAAAAAACATCACTAATCTTAAAGGGGAGCGCCGGAGAATCGCATAACTCCGCAGTGCATGGGAGCGGGCCCTTGCGTGGTTCGTTAGTCGCAGAGCTTCCCATGCCGGTGCCCCCGCAGCGCCTTGGGTTACCGGCCACCGGCGCCCAGAGGAGACTCAGATCCTCCTGCGGGCGCATGGCCAGGCAACAGTAAACGTTAAACTTCTCTGCTCAGAAAAGATGCCTATCTGAGCCGGTCTTAGCTACTGCACTTAAAAAGAGGTCTAACGCTATAGGTTTGGTTCATCATTAACCTGACCCAGCCTTTCTTAAGGAATGGGGATATCTCATGGAACGGCATCGGTTACGTTTTAAGACGGGCGTGGTGGCAATGATTTTCTTCTTATGTCTCATGGCCTGCTCGGGCTCCAAGATGAACCAGGACAACTTCGAGAAAATCAAAACCGGCATGACCCTGGCGGAAGTCAAGGCCATTCTGGGAGAACCCGCCGATTCCTCCAGTATCGATGTGGCGGTGATTTCCGGCACCACCGCCATGTGGAAGGGGGAAGGCATCACCATCAACATCCAGTTTATGAACGGCAAAGTTATCGCCAAAGAGTTCCTCAAACCCGGGAAAGAGGCCCCGAAGCCCGGGCAATAGCCGGGACCGGGAAAGTGGCGGCGGTCAGATGAAGGTCAAAAATAAATAACTTTGGTAAAGCTGCATGCCGGGCTTCCGGCAGAAGGAGATGAAAATGGGATTAATTTTGCTCGTTATTATCATTATTTTGCTCTTAGGGGCCTTCCCCAGGTGGCCATATAGCCAAGGCTGGGGCTATGGTCCGAGCGGTATTCTGGGGGTGATCCTGGTAGTGGTTCTCATCCTTTTTCTCCTTGGACGAATTTAGACTTGATTCATCATTCAAGGATGGAGAGGTCCATCACTATCTGGTAACCTTTTCAGCTAGGGCCTAAGCTCGATGTGCGGCCAACTTGGATAATAACAGAGTAAAGCCACTTGGAGTTAAGGCTCGCCGCAGTTCTTGTGGGACATGAAAAGTTAGCAATTTAGTCTTATCAAAAAGAAAGGAGGTGAAAGTATATGAAGAAATTAGTGGTGTTATTTGTAGCTTTAACCTTTCTTGCGACAGTTTCGTTGATTGGCTGCAATCAATCACAGCCGCCGGCGAAGCCAGCAGCGGAGAAGGGAGCGCCTGGAGCGCCTGGAGCGCCTGGAGCACCTGGAGCACCTGGAGCACCTGGAGCGCCTGGAGAACCTGCGCCAGCACCAGAAAAAAAATAGACGCGGGATATCGGGGTATATCCTCGCCAAGAGGATATACCCTTTGATATGTGTGCCGAGCATGTACAGCAGCTTGGAGGTGAAAGTCCTCTACCCAACCTGATGGAGGTGAAGGGTTAGCGAAGCGCAAGGGCGTCGTCGTGAGGCGGGGTCTGAAGGAAGCGTGGAGCAAAGCCACGACCTGACGGACAGGAACCGGATACGAGGCAGGTTTGGCCGGACAAGCGGGCATATGATCGCGAAGTCCATATCCATCAAGGGCCAGGGCTGTAAATCCGGCAGGTGTGTGGCGAAGGCGGCGGTGCTTACCTCGGGAGGCTTGCAACGTGTCCCGGGTGCGGGACTGAGGGGGTCGTGAGGTCCCCTGACCGCGGTGCAGGAGTCAGCAGAGGCCATAGTAGGTGTAGGTTCACCGAAGGGCCGAACGGTATGGAGCGGCAAGTAGGAGGTATCTCTCATGGCGGCCAAGCAGCAGAAGAACCAGATGAAGCTGGCCTTCGCGGCAGAAGGTAGGGGTGAAGCCCCAAAGGCTGCCGGTGAAGGGACTGAAGCCGTCAAGGCGGGGTATGGCACTGAAAGCCCGGCGTCACCTGAATGTCTGATGGAGGAGGTATGTCAGCGAGATAATCTGGTGAGGGCGCTGAAGCGAGTCAAGGCCAACAAGGGCAGCCCGGGGATAGACGGTATGAGGGTAGAGGATCTGGCCGACTATCTTAAGGAGCACTGGCCCCGGATTCGGGAGCAGTTGTTGCAGGGCGCTTATCAGCCGCAGCCGGTCAAAAGGGTGAAGATCCCCAAACCGGGAGGTGGGGAACGCCTTTTGGGAATCCCCACGGTGCTGGACCGTTTTGTTCAGCAGGCGGTGATGGAGGTGCTGCAAAGCTCCTGGGACCGGACGTTCTCTGAGCACAGCTATGGCTTTCGCCCCGGACGGTCGGCACACCAGGCGGTGGCCCAGGCGCAGAGGCATATCGCCCAGGGCTACGGCTATGTGGTGGATATCGACCTGGAAAAGTTCTTTGACCGGGTGAACCATGATATCCTCATGGGCCTGGTGGCCCAGCGGGTGAAGGACAGGCGGGTGCTCAAGCTCCTGCGGGCGTTTCTCAATGCGGGAGTGCTGGAGAATGGCTTGGTAAGCCCAGCTGCGGAGGGGACGCCGCAAGGCGGGCCACTGTCGCCCCTGCTGTCCAACCTGATGTTGGACGTACTGGATCGGGAGTTGGAGAGACGCGGGCACCGCTTCGTGCGCTACGCCGACGACTGTAACATCTATGTGCGGAGCGTGCGGGCGGGTGAGCGGGTGATGGCGAGTGTGAGCCGGTTTTTGGAAAAGCGGCTCAAGCTCAAGGTGAACCAGGGGAAGAGTGCGGTAGCCCGCCCTGGGGAGCGCAAGTTCTTGGGTTTTAGCTTCACCTCTTCCAGTAAGCCCAAGAGACGGATAGCCCCCCAGTCCCTGGCACGCTTTAAGCTGCGAGTCCGCGAACTGACCCGCACTAGTCGCCACCTAACCCCGGCCCATCTGGTGAACCGTCTCAGACTATTTCTGATCGGCTGGCGGGGCTACTTTGGCTTTTGCGAAACTCCTTCGCTGCTGCGGCAACTTGACTCATGGCTCCGGCGTCGCCTCAGGATGATGGTCTGGCGGCAATGGAAGCGAGGCCGGAGCCGATTTGCGGCTTTACGTCGGCTCGGGGTGGGCCGTGATCTGGCGGCCCAAACGGCCGGCAGCGCCCACGGCCCGTGGCGGCTCAGCCGCAGCCCGGCCCTCAGCTTTGCCCTGCCCAACACCTATTTTATCTCGCTTGGCCTCCCGAGGTTAGCACCGGGGAGATAGCTTAACCATCCGAACCGCCGGGTACGGACCCGTACGCCCGGTGGTGTGACAGGGAAAGCCCGCGAGGGCCTACCTATGTCGATTTCAGATCATATCTATAATTAATTGATATTCCTGAAAAGTTTCTTGTTTGGCAAGGTATCTTGTATTGTCCTGATATATATCTCTTTAGGAAATTATTAAGGTCGCATTGATTTTTGGTTAAATAATCACTAATTTAGAATTTTCAAATTGCTGCCTTTGAAAAGGAGGAAGACCATGGCCGTTTCGGATAATGGTCTGAAGGGCGCAGTTCCCAGCATTCTGGTGGTGTTAGGGGTGGTGCTGGCGGCCCCCATCGTTCTCCCCGCCGTGGCGGCGGTGTCTCGCCCTTTGGCCAAGACCTTGATCAGGGGCTATTTGACCCTTTCGGACATGGCCAAGGAGTTTTCCGCCGAAGCCGGTGAGCAGATCAGCGACCTGGTGGCCGAAGTCAAGGCCGAGCGAGACACTGCGGCGGTCGCCGGGGTGGTGGCCGGCTCGAAAGTCAAACCATCCGCTTAACAGATTCCGGAGTGAAGGATGGAAATAGAGGGCCTCAAAGTAGTCCATGCCCTGCGGGGGCGGGTGTGTCTCAAGGTCGCCAAGGTTAAAGGAAACCCGGCCCTGGCCCGCCAGACCCAGGAGAAGCTCGCCCAGGTGCCGGGCATCCGGCAGATCGCGGCCAAACCTGGCACCGGGAGCCTCTTGATCCATTACGACATGGAGGATCGATGAAAAACAATTCTTGCTTCGCGACCTCGATAATCTTCCGGATCTCGTCGAAATAATCAAAGACCATACCATGAGGTACGGCGATATTGACGGGGCCTAATGTTTGCATTCGCAAATCGTGTCGCGCTTCGTGCAATAGAGTCATTATTTTCCGGAAAGCCTCGGCAACTACTTGTGCATTGCTATTCCTACCTTCACCGTTTGCCATGACACTAATCTCAGTAATGTAGTAATGACGTGCATTTTAAGGGGAAAATTAATAAATTAATGTAATTTACAACAAAATAGGTTATAAAAAATATTATAGTCTAATATATGTAAATATAATATTTGTATTATATAAAGATAATTGTTCGAAATCTCGTTAATTTTTTAATTGATTGGGACATCTAATTGATATTACAATATATTATAGATTAATTATCTTGCTGAAATATGGGTATTTGTTAAGTTCTTATTAAGTATTTTTCCTGTATGTCTTTTGGGAGAAAATTAATATTAAATAACTGGGGTATAATCTGACAATGATTAATTCATTAATATCAATTGTTTCAGAAACTTCAGATTATATCCCAAATCGTTTCCGGTCTGGATTTTACGGACGATCCCTTGTTTGTCGAAGAGCACCGAAAGCTGGTGGGTCTCATTCGAAACCCCATACCCCGGATTGACGCTTGTGTGGGAATAGCTATAGTCCCATAATTCCCCTTCAAGCAAAGGGGTGATTCTGGCTGGCGTCCCCACCGCATTCCGGACATCCTCTTTGGTAGATTTCCCTTCCTGAATGCGATCTAAGTTCCCCTGTTGGGTAATCGCCTGATTGCCGCCGGAGGCGCAACCTGCCAAAAGCATTAAACAGAAAAATAAAGGCAAGGATTTTTTCATTGCGGCGCTCCTTAGGGATTTTCCCAATCCATCTTTTTAAATGAGATTATGCCCCGGCCTTGGCATCCGTGGTTTAAAAAGGGTTTTTGGAACCTTCCGTCCTGGGTTTGATCCTGGAGAAGTTCCTCTTTTTGTAGCCCAATCGCTTGCTGAAGGAAAGGTAGCAAAAGTTTCCCTCAGAATATATTTTTTTGCAGATTTTCAACATACCACCGCCATGGTTCGCAGATTCTGGGTGGGGCGGCAATTTATGAACCCCAGGTCAAATCAAGTCTGATTCAGGACAATTTAAATTTATTATAGTCGATTCTATGTTAGTTGCCAAAAATAAGTTTAAGGCAACGGTAGATAGTTTAATGGGTTTTATAACCGATAAAATTAGAAGAGATACCGACGATGATAGATTATTCTTGAAGGTTATATATGAAATTATAAGCAATACTGTGCCAATGAGGGATTTAAAGGTTTTGAAAATAATAATGATCTAAAAAAGGCTCTTGAAAAACGACATTATAGCGTAGGTTAGTCACAAAAGGACAACAATAAAGTCCGTATTTTTAATGCGAAGTTGATAGATGAATAATTGATGTTGGGGTTCCCAAAATGCAGAGGGCAGAAGATTAATAAATTAAAATGATATTAATATTTTTAAAACTACTTAATCTCAGTAAACGTAGTAATGACGGGCATTTTAAGGGGAAATTTAATAAATTAATGTAATTAACAACAAAATAGGTTATAAAAAATATTATAGTCAAATATATGTAAATATAATATTTGTATTATATAAAGACAATTGTTTGAAATCTCGTTAATTTATTAATTTATTGGGACATCTAATTGATATTACAATTTATTATAGATTAATTGTCTTGCTGAAATATGGGTATTGGTTAATTTATTATTAATCTTTTCCCCTCATTATCTTTTGGGGATAGGCACTCCGATGTAAATATCTTAGATAATCCATTCATCTAAGCTGGGATTATGCCATTCGCAAATTTTTAACGGAAGCCTCTTGACATTAAGCTCCGAATAACTAACTTCTAAAAGCTGTGGATAAAGCCAAACTCAGCGTGAGCTGAGGACGGAAAGCCGCGGGTCTCAATGAAGAGATAGCCGGGTTGCCTGAAAAAGCACAATCCGGCTTTTTTGTTTAACAATCGAGGTTGGAGGAGGAAAAACATGAAGATTCTCGAAACACAAAATGTCTTTTCTGCTGTTGCTTGCTATTATAGGGAAATCCTGATTTAGCTTTTCCCAGCGATGAACAATATTACCATTAAACCTTTTATTTATATTATAAGATATTATAATATAATTGATCTAAATGGAGTTTTCTATGACAGATAAATTGCATAAAATTGTTACGAATGGGTATGTCATTTTGAGTGGTGGCATATTTTTGGCTGTCATCGCTATTGTATTTGGAAAATGAAAATAATCGGGATCATAGGGTCTCGTCGTCGGAATACTACTGCAGATTTTGATGCAATTCTTCAGATATTTCATCAAATTTATGAAGAAGGTGATACCATCAAGGCCAAAGAAGCATCGGCAAATCAATCAGATAAATCTCAAAATTCAATATGGTATTAAGCTGGGAGGAATGGCTCAAATGACGAGTGCACGTATTAAATCTGCGGAGATTCAAAAGATCAATTGATAAAGGTAAGGGTGAATGGATCAACAATTGTGGGAAAAATATTTTTTGACGTATGATCTTTTAAATCAAGTGATTCCATATCAAAAACTAATGAATGATCTCATTAGAGTATTGGAGGTGGAAAAGGGTGATTTAATCTTTGATGCGGGCTCAGGGACCGGAAACTTATCCATACTTTTAAAAGAATATGGAGCGAAGCCAACGGGATATGATTTCTCCGAGAAGGCTATAAAGATTCATCTCATGAAAGATCTCGATGCGGAAGTATTTTTTGGTGATCTAACAAATAAACTACTCTTTCCCGATAATTATTTTGATAAAGTTGTATCTAATAATGTCATATATACTATAGACAGAAGGATCAGACTATCAATTTTTAAAGAAATTTATAGAGTATTAAAAATAAATGGCAAATTTGTCATTGCTAATGTTCATACTGGATTTAATCCACTCATGATTTTTAAAGATCACCTAAAACATTCATTGAAAATAAAGGGGATCAAAAAAACAGCAATTGATCTAATAACAAAAAGTTATGCGATCGGGAAAATATTTTATTATAGCTACCTTATAATAAGAAAAGACAAAATTGGCAAATATGCATTCGTCGAAAAAAATGAGCAAAGATATTTATTAACCCAAGCTGGTTTTAGAAATATTGCTGATACAATAAGTACATATTCAAACCAAAGTTATATTGATGTAGGGATAAAATAAAATAAACATAAGATCCTCTAATATTCACTAAGCATTGATAAAACCATGAACATTAACGATCCCAAAGACTCAGTTGCTGGCTCACCTTAGGCGCCTTCTTCCCCATAAATTTCTCCGCAATTTCCTGTGCAATCAAGGGCGCATTCCCACCAGCCCGATTATTGATGATCAAATTTACCAGTTCCCCTTTTTCGATGGCCGTCTTCAAAATTTCAACAGTCTCCCGCACCATCTCCGGTTGCAGCATCCCTGCCACCACCCTGTCAAAAGGATATGCCTTCAAATAAGCGTCTTCATACCGCATGCTCAAAGGCGTCATGAGCCGGATCACACATTCGTTCCCGGCATTGAAAAACCTGCCACTCGCCTTGGCCAATTGTTTTCTCAATGGAGGCAGCCATGTCCACTGAGATAAAACCTGCCCTACCCATATTTTTCCAAAACTTCGAATTGCAGACCAATCATGGGGGCCAAATCAGATATACATGCTCTAATCATCAATCAAATTTAGGGATTTCGAACCGAGAATTCCGGTATTCCCTGATTTTGGCGATAGCTTAAATAAGCTATTATCGAAATATAAGCGTTTGATTGTCTGAACTATAGACAGGTGATGAACGTGGATTTCTTCCTGTTTTCCGTTATATCTTTCTCCGGCATCTATGCCCTGGCCTGTTGCGTTTTCTGCCTTTGTGACAGATCGCGCCGGGGCCAGGTGCTCTACCGGCTCCATAAATGATCGCCACTCAATTAATCAGTGCGATGAAACGATTGATTCCGGGCTTCAAGCCTCACCTTGAGTTCTTCCATTTCTTCAGGCCCAGGCTCTTCCACTGTACAAAAGGGATGAAATGTACACCAATGGCGGTGGCAGTTACCAAAACACCTTAGATAACAATCAGGGTTCCCTTCTTTGATTTGAAGTCTCCGAAAGGTGGTCTCAAAGGCCAATCTTACGTGGACAGAACATAACCCATGACTGTAGCCACTAATGCCAGGTTCCGGCTCACCCCAAATTTTAATGCACCCCGGCCAAATGCATCTGTATAGCATGGCTATTCCCCCCCAAGATGCAATCCCCCCATGGCCCAAAGAGTTATATTTATTTTCCCCAGAACAAGCCAAAAAACATATTTTAAAACTCTTTCTCGGTGAACTTAATCTGGCGTCCCCGCCTTCTTCCTCCTGCCTCCCGCTTGACCAAACCCCCGATCTTTTGCCATCTTACTCCGCTGCTTCGAATACTCCTTGCACACAAGCGGGAATTTTTTCGGATCAAGACCATATCTCTTAAAATATTCCTTCGGCAGCAAACCATGGGCTTTACGGATATGGCTTTTCAGAGTTCTCATTTTTTTGCCGCATTCCAGACAGACCACGTGCTTCTGGGTCACAATATCCTTCAATGGTATCGATGGTTTTTTCACCCCTTCAACCCCAGGCGCTTTTTCAGGAACCATGATCTCTGGTACCACACCGCCTTCCAGAGAAGACAGGACATTGTAGATGTCTTTAATCTCATTCACTAATTCCTGGGTAGATAGTTCACTCATAGAGGCATGTGAAATGACAACCTCTGCGGTCATTCTCAAAATTTCTGTTGCCATGTGAAAGGTCTCCTTAATTTTTTGGACATATAGAAAAATCGATGTAAGTACATCATTAATTTGCCAATTGATGAGTTTTGTCAAGGAAATTGTTAAATGAAATGGAGCCGCAGGAAGGCTGCTGAAACAACCAAAGAAATATTCCAGATCTAACGTCTGATCAAAGTGGGGGCCAGAGTTTCTTGCCATGCCCGGTGGGGCGTAATCTCAGTTAAATGGGTTCCGCCATTTCTAACCTTTCGTAAATATCTTCCTACAAGTCTCTTTTTTAGGTGTGTATTATGTGTATTGCCGCGGTGTTTCTCCCAGCTATCGGCGGGTTGCTGTGGATGGTGGACTATCGCATTCCCTTTGTCGCCGGGGCTGCGATGAGCGTGGTTTCGTTGATCGCGGTGCAGCAGATTCGCGTCCCAGTCATACGGCAGGAAGGCTAAAGCACGGATAAATGCTTTCGCCTAAAAATTTGCCAGTCGAAACCTCGATCTGAAATCCCTCATAGCGATGTTTGGAGTAAATTTGTCCGCTCCAGCCGGCATAACGAATGGGTTATACTTCTTTCGTGCACACTAGGTGCACACCCAAAGAAAAAGGAGGCCAAAAATTTTGGCCTCCAGCCTCGCAAATCATTGGCGGAAGTGCATGGGAATCGAACCCTCCTACCCCGTTCCCTGTCTTATCATCATAAGGTCATGGACATGCCAGTTGAAAAAAGCAGCCGAATGGCATATAAGTCGAAAAGATGCAAAGGTTTCACATCGGGTAGGGCCGGAAGGACAAGCCAGCACCACTGAGCGTCATAGCCGGGCAAATGGCAAACGAAGCCGATACTTGCCGTAAATACGTTCTCCCCAAGCTCATCGACTCGGGGTGGGAGAATGACCCCCATTCCTTTACCGAGCAGAGGACTTTTACCGACGGCAGGATCGTGGTTTCAGGCGGCAAGATCCACCGCCGTCCGCAAAAGCGAGCCGACTATCTGCTGCGCTACACCCGAGACTTCCTCATCGCCGTCATCGAGGCCAAGGCGGAATACCTGAAGCCAGGGACCGGCCTGCAACAAGCCAAGGATTATGCCGAAATCCTGGGGCTAAAGTTCGCTTACGCCACCAACGGCCACGGCATCATCGAGTTCGACTATCTGACGGGATTGGAGCAGGAGATCCCCCGGTTTCCCGCCCCCTCTGAACTTTGGGAACGCCTCGCCACTTCCCAAGGTCTGGATGAAGGCAAGAAGAGCCGCCTGCTCACTCCCTTCAATCACCTGTCCGGAAAAAGTCCCCGTTACTACCAGGAGATCGCCATCAACCGGGCGGTCCAGGCTATCCTGCAAGGTAAGAAGCGTGTCTTGCTCACCATGGCGACCGGCACCGGCAAGACCGTGGTGGCTTTTCAAATCTGCTGGAAGCTCTGGTCGGCCCGGTGGAACCGCGCCGGTGAATACCGCCGCCCCAAGATTCTCTATCTGGCCGATCGCAATATTCTCATCGACGACCCCAAGGACAAGATATTCGCCCCCTTCGGAGAGGCCCGCCACAAGATCGAAAACGGCGTCGCCGTCAAGAGCCGGGAGATGTATTTCGCCATCTACCAGGCCATCGCCAAAGATGAACACCGCCCCGGACTTTACCGGGAATACGCTCCGGACTTCTTCGACCTGATCATCGTGGATGAGTGTCACCGGGGCAGCGCCAAGGATGAGAGCAACTGGCGGGAGATTCTCGATTATTTCCAGCCGGCCTATCAGTTGGGGATGACCGCCACGCCCCTCAGGAACGACAACATCGACACCTATCTATACTTTGGCAATCCTATCTATATTTACAGCCTGCGGCAGGGCATTGAGGACGGCTTTCTGGCCCCCTACCGGGTGCATCGGGTTATCACCACCGTGGATGCCGCCGGCTGGCGCCCCGATGCCGGGGAACTGGACCGCTATGGCCGGGAGATACCCGATGGTGAATATACCACCAAAGACTTTGAGCGCATCATCGCCTTGAGAGCCCGCACCCAGGCCATCGCCCGACATCTCACCGACTTCCTCAAGAAGACCGACCGCTTTGCCAAGAGCATCATCTTCTGCGTGGATCAAGAGCACGCCGACGAGATGCGCCGTGCCCTGAACAACCTCAATGCCGACCTGGTGCAGCAATATTCGGATTACGTCTGCCGGGTAACCGCCATCGAAGGCGACATTGGGCGGGGCCATCTCAGCCGCTTCCAAGAGCTGGAAACGCTGACGCCGGTAATCCTGACCACCTCGCAACTTTTAACCACCGGCGTCGATATGCAGACCTGCAAGAACATCGTCATCGCCCGGGTGGTCAACTCCATGACCGAGTTCAAGCAGATGATCGGGCGAGGCACCCGGGTCCGGGACGACTACGGCAAATATTACTTTTCCATCCTGGATTACACCGGCTCCGCTACCCGCCACTTTGCCGACCCCGAATTCGACGGTGACCCTGCCCTTATCACCGAAGAGGAGATCGACGAGAACGGCCGGGTCACCGGGGAAGAGATAATTCAGCCCGAAGAGCCGGTAGAATACGGCGAGATTGTCGAACCGGAGCCGCTCATCCTCGAAGAACCGCCGGCCCAAGAACCCCGCAAGTTCTATGTGGACAACGGCTTTTTCGAGATTGTCGCCCACCTGGTCTATGAACTGGACCCCGACGGCAAGAAGCTCCGGGTGGTGAAATACACCGACTACACTGCCGAACGGGTGCGGACCCTCTACCCCAATGCGGCGGCCTTGCGGGAGCAGTGGGCCGACCCTGCGCAGCGCGCCATCATTGTAGAGTCCCTGGCTGAACGGGGCATCGACTTCCGGGAGTTGGCCGAAGCTACCGGCCAACCCGAGGCCGATCCCTTCGACCTCCTCTGCCATGTGGCTTATAACGCCCCTTTGCGCACGCGCCGGGAGCGGGCCGACCGGCTGCGCCTTGATAAGAAAGACTTCTTCGACCAATACGGCCCCGAGGCCAAGGCCATCTTACAGGAACTCCTGGAAATCTACGCCGACCACGGACCGGCGCAGTTTGCCATCCCCGAGGTCTTGAAACTGCCACCCATTTCCAATCATGGCAACGTCATCGAAATTGCCGCCTGTTTCGGTGGCCCGGAGCCGCTCCGAGAGGCGGTCCAGGAAATGCAAACTCTGCTGTATGCGGCATAAGGAAATATAACTATGGCTCGCAGTTCCAAAGCCGTTAAGCCGGTTTCCAGCGCCCAATCCCTGGCCAGCATCATCAAATCGGCCCGGGACATCATGCGCAAGGACAAGGGCCTTAACGGTGACCTGGACCGGTTGCCCATGCTCACCTGGGTCATGTTCCTCAAATTCCTGGACGACATGGAGAAGGAACGGGAGATCGAAGCAGCCATGGCCGGGAAGCGCTTCCGGCCCGCCATTGAACCGCCTTATCGCTGGAGGGATTGGGCCGCCAGGGAAGACGGCATCACCGGGGATGAACTTATCGCCTTCATCAATCAGGACGAAGCCGTGCGCCCTGATGGCACCAAAGGCCTCGGCCTTTTCGCCTATCTGCGCAACCTCCAGAGCGCCAATGGCGGGGACCGCCGGGACACCATCGCCCGGGTGTTTGGCGGCGTTATCAACCGCATGGTCAGCGGCTACTTGCTCCGGGACGTGATTAACAGGATCAACGACATCCACTTCACCTCCAGCGATGAAATTCACACCCTGGGGCATCTCTATGAATCCCTGCTTCGGGAGATGCGGGACGCGGCGGGCGACTCGGGGGAGTTCTACACTCCCCGGCCCGTGGTGCAATTCATGGTTGCGGTCACCGATCCCCGCCTCGGGGAGACCGTCCTGGACCCTGCCTGCGGCACCGGCGGGTTCCTGGTAGAGGCGTTCAGCCATCTTCAGAAACAATGCGGGAGTGTGGAACAGCGGCGCACCTTGCAGCAGAAAAGCATCCTGGGTGGGGAAGCTAAGCCTCTCCCTTACCTGTTGGCCCAGATGAACCTTTTGCTTCATGGGCTTGAATACCCTCAAATTGATCCGGAAAATAGCCTTCGCTTCCCTTTAAGAGAGATCGGCGACAAGGACCGGGTGGACGTGATCCTCACCAATCCGCCCTTCGGCGGCGAGGAAGAGCGGGGCATCCTGGGGAACTTTCCCGACGACAAGCAAACTGCGGAGACGGCCCTGTTGTTTTTGCAGCTCATCATGCGGAAACTCCGGCGGCCCCCAAAGCCGGGGCGGGCCGGGGTAGTGGTGCCCAACGGCACGCTCTTCGGCGATGGGGTCTGCGCCCGCATCAAGGAGGACCTGCTCAAGAACTTCAACCTGCATACCATTTTGCGCCTGCCCAATGGCGTCTTTGCCCCCTATACCTCCATCCCCACCAACCTGCTGTTCTTCGACCGCTCCGGCCCCACCAAAGAAATCTGGTATTATGAGCAGCTCCTGCCCGATGGCCGCAAGAACTACACCAAGACCAAGCCCATGCAGTATGAGGAGTTCGCCGATTGTTTGGCTTGGTGGGGCAACCGGAAGGAGAACGACCGGGCCTGGCAGGTCAAGGTGGAGAACGTGCTCCGGTATGACGAGAACGGCGGGCTCCTATCAGCCAACCTGGACATCAAAAATCCCAATGCCAGCGTGGACTTGGAACACTTGCCGCCGGAAAAGCTGGTGGAGGATATTCAGCGGAAAGAGGACCAGATCAACGAGATACTCCGGGAGATTCGCACGGTGTTGGGTGAGCGTCCATGAATTATCCCTGGCCCGCCGTCCCCCTGGCTGAAGTGCTCAAGGAACGGCAAGAAGTGCCGAGTCAAGAGGCTCTTGCGTCGGGTGAAGTCCGTATTGTTGCCAAGATAGGTTTTAATGATGGCAAAATTCAACTTCGGTCTGATGGAGATACCCGGACAAACATGATCCTGATTCGCCCTGGCGATCTTGTATTATCCGGGATCAATGCCGCCAAGGGTGCTATTGCTGTTTACGGAAGGGAGAATAGAGACTCTATAGCGGCGACTATCCACTATGCGGCTTATGAAGTTAATGAAAAGAGGGGAGATATCGGCTATCTTTGGTGGCTTTTACGAAGTCAAACATTCCGAGATATTCTCTTCCAGAATGTGCCAGGCGGCATAAAGACGGAATTAAAAGCAAAGCGCCTATTGCCCATTCCTGTTCCATTGCCGCCGCTTCCCGAGCAACGGCGGATCGTGGCCAAGATCGAGGCATTGGCCGCCAAGATCGGAGAAGCAAAGGGTCAAAGGTCCTCAGCTTCTCAATTGGTAGCTTCCATAATTAAAGCTGGCATTCAGAAAGCAGTTGAACACGTTAAACCTACTGGGAATCTGGGAGCCTTTCTCACTGGAAAGCCCCGCAACGGTTGGTCAGCTCGATGTGACAACGCAGATGATGGAACGCCCGTCTTGTCCCTATCCGCTGTAACGGGATTTCATTATCGCCAGACGGAGTTCAAACGGACTTCAATAAACAGCCCGCCCGAGGCGCACTTTTGGCTTAAGGAAGGGGACCTCTTGATCACCAGAAGCAATACTCCCGACCTTGTGGGGCACGCCGCTATCTATAATGGGACTCCTTCCCCCTGTATTTATCCCGACCTAATGATGCGAGTTGATGTTGATGATAAACACGCAGATCACAGGTTTGTCTGGTATTGGCTGCAATCCCCCGTTGTTCGTAAGTTTATTCAGAAAGAGGCGAAGGGAACCAGCCCGACGATGAAAAAGATTTCTCAGGGAACCGTGATGCAGATACCTTTCCCCGAGGGTCTACTGCTTAATGAACAACGCCACATCGTTTCCTACCTCGACGGCCTCCAAGCCAAGGTGGACGCCCTGAAAAAGCTCCAGACCCAAACCGCCGCAGAACTGGACGCCCTGCTCCCCGCCATCCTGGACCGGGCCTTCAAAGGGGAACTATAATGGACCCTGAAGACCCCTTCCATAGCTTCTCCAAGAGGTTTGGTTATTCTTCTCCCATACCGGGAATAACCGTGCGAGAAGATGCCCCTGAGGAACTCAGGTTCTATGTCCTGTCAGTTGTTCGTGAGCGATTTAGCCTGCCCCCCTCCTGGCTGCGTGAAGTTATCTGTAGAATTTTATTCAAACGGCCAGACCCCAGTAACTGGTCCGAGTTCCCCAACATATGGTACGAGGTGCAGAATTATTTTTATGAAGCCGATTGGTTTAAAGTTTACGATATCATTGAGGCTATACACTATTCTTTGCGGATAACTGACTCCCCATCTGCCGAGAAATTTGAGGCTCTCATTAACGAAGGATTCCTGCAACTGGGTATCGGCTGGAAACTTGAGGATGGAAAGATAGAAACCCGAGGCGAGGAAGCCTTTGAATCAGTGGTTAAGGAATCCTCTGAAAAATTATCTGAAAAGGGTTTGGATACGGCCAGAACGGAACTCAAGGAGGCGGTATTGGCGCTTTCCAGAAGACCGGAGCCGGATATAAGAGGCACGATTAATCATGCCATGGCAGCCCTGGAGTGCGTGGCGCGGGAGGTCACTGGCGATCGTAGCAAAACACTTGGTGATATCCTTAGGCGGTACCCCGATCTGCTGCCCAGACCCTTAGATGATAGCATTGCCAAGATGTGGGGCTTTGCTTCTGAATATGCCCGGCATGTGCGGGAGGATAGAGAAGTCAGGAGGGAAGAGGCCCAATTAGTATTAGGGATTGCGGCGTCGATCGCCGCCTACTTAGCTGACAAATTTTGCTCTCGATAATGGAAGATGTTTTACGGCTCCCCGCCGACTTGGACCGGCCTTCTAGAGGGGCTGTGACTTGAACTGGCGAGACAGCTATGCGGAGGAATTGAAATCATGGGGAAACAAATTGGCATTGTGGTTGATTGGTATGGGCCTTATAAAAGCATCCAAGAGGCAAGGAAAGTCAGTAAGAATGACTACGGAGATGGCCTATATCTGTTTATCGGCAAACAGAAGAACCAAAAATCGCCCCCTAAGCTATTATATGTGGGCATCTCGGGCTCTTTACAAGGCCGGCTTACACCCCAACATCCCATCCTGCCCGATATTTCTGGAGAGCCGATCATCTGGTTAGGGGAGATCGCTTCCTATGGTATCCCCGGCCCGGCGAGCCAGAATCTACTTCATCTTGCTGAGTGGGCGACAGCCTATTTCCTTAAACTTCCTTTAAACTCAAAGAAAACATACAATCCACCGAATGATCCCGTTACTGTGGTAAATCGCTGGTGGAAAAGGGATTACAAAACCCGTCGCAAGCAACGACCCCACTCCGATTGGCCGGATGTGTTTGATTTTCCCGGTCGGGAATATGAGGCGAGAGTTGGCTGGCTTGGATATAGCGACCGGTGGGATCCAGGGGATTTCTAAGCCCCTCTCTCTGAAAACCCTACGCCAGGGTGGGCGGCGGCCTCATCCCCTGAGCTTGGCCTTCACATCCTCAACCAAACCTTTACAACAGCCAGACACATCGAAAGTCATATTATCGGAAGTGAGGCCAGTGAAAACGATCGTGGCCTGCTGGCCATGTTGGGGACACCTCGCCGATCCAACTCGTTTCATGATCGATTGCTTGGCGGATTCAAAAACCGCCTGTTCTAAGGCGTCGCCGAAATTATTGGGGTCCACCTTTTTGCCATTTATTTCAAAGGAGATCATTCTTGGGCTCCTTTAAAATGGCGGCCAGACTCCTCAATGACCTGGCCGCCGTCCGAAGGTTTTAACCTTACCCCTTAACTAATGCTTGTCCTTAGGGGGCAGGGGGCGTTGCCGGGGCTATTCCCATTGGGAGATTTTGCCGTCCTGATTGTGGATAACCAAATCAGAGTGCTGGTTGTGGCTGATCTCCCGAGCGCGGTCGATGGCGTCTTGCTTCCGATCGAAATTCTCCGAAGCACGACTGCCACCGCCCTTCTTGATGTTCCACCCGCCAGCCCCATCAGGGACGACATGATGCGTTTTCCTGCTCATAGTCCTCACCCCCATTGGCGAGGGCCTTTTTTCTTGACAACTTGGTCTGAATCACTTTAAATGAAGTTGGCCTTGTGAAAGCAGAGTCAATTGCCAAGCGCTCCCGGCCCAAAGCCCCAAGATTAGGGAGCTTCAAGCCCTTCGGACCGCAATTCCGAAGGGCTGATTTTTTTAGCTAAGGTTTTCCTGTCCAGCGTTTCATCCTCTTGCTGATCTCCTCTGGAGGAAATCGCCCCCCGCTTTTGATCATTCTTTGCAGGGCATCGACGGCTTGTTTCCCTGGGATGACCTTATTCTCCACCAATTCGTCGAGAATCCAAAGGGTTCCTCTGACTTTAAGCCCCTCCTTTTCTGCCGCCCTGCGAAGTGCCAAGTCGCCTGCAATCAAGGTCCCATTTTGAAATTTCGCCAGAACCAGACATGATAGGTCTGTAATTGAAGGCCCCTTATAGATTTGCCGTAAGCGCTCAACTTCCATGACTTCTTCCGGTAGCAGGTGAGATACCTTTAGACTATGGCCGGTCAGTAGTGATCCCAAGGATTCCCCCACCTCCACAATCACCAGATCAGGCGCAGTCCAATCATGATGGAGGAGAAATAATTCTCCTATCACCTCGCCGTATTCCAGATCAATCAAGACGCTGGCGTCAACTATATGGGGCTTCGGGGAACCCGCCATGCTTAGCCGCCTCTTCTTCCCAGAATTTAGCCAAAGGCTCCCCAAGAAGCTCTCCGGCCCGTGATCGGGAAATCTGATTCTCAGCCAAAGCCTGCATTATCAGGCGTTTCATGCGTCCGGGTTCTTCCGATGGAACCTGGTTTCCTGGCTCTTGAGTACGCCATCCTCTTTGACGGAATTCCTGGAAATATCGGGCTGCCACGTGCTCGGTGATGATGTTCAGGTCCTTAGCCCGGTAAATCCAAGCCTGCATGCTCATGCCATACTTATGTTTTAGCGAGTGAAGCTCAAGGTAATTTAGATGGTGCCTTTGAAACCCTAACTCCCACTTCGCTGCCTTGGCAGGAACTAAAAGAGCCCCGGCGAAGCGGTCGGCTGCCCTTTCCGGTTTAAATGGTCCATCGCATACCAGCAGATTATGAGCCAATTCATGAGCCAGACTAAAGCGTTGTCGGTCACCAGGAATGTCTCGTTTTAGTGCTATTACAGGCCATTTTGCATGATCAAACCACAGGGTAAGAGCATCGAACCCCGCCCCACCCTCAACCAAGCCCACTTTCAGGTCATGTTCCTCCAACACTTCCGAAAGGTTTTCAATCGGGTCTTCGCCTAAATCCCACGCCTGCCGCAGCCTCTCAGCGACAGATTCGGCCTCTGGAATAGAGGAAATCCTGCGAGGAAACCCTTCCGGCATTTGGAAGCCAGGTGGTTCATCATGAAAGAGGCTCTCCACTTCCATATACCGTTCCAGCCAGTCCTGGACTTCCCCCATGATCATATGTTGGTTTTTGACGGGCAGAGATTGCCTTCTCCGGTAGGATGGAGGACTCAACACTAGCTTTGTTGAGCGAAAAAAATAATCGGGTTTCACTTTCAGAGCTTTGGCCATCTTGACGAGCATAGCAGAGCCTGGAATCATTAAGCCCCGTTCATACTTGGATATTGCCATGGGGCTGACCTCGACACGCTGAGCCAGGGCACGAAGACTAAACCCCGCCTTTGCCCTTGCCATCTTAAGCCGATCTCCCATGGACACAATTATCACCCCCTCTCAATAGTTTACAACTGACAAAATATTATATAATTTGTAAACCAAAGTCAAGAGTCAAAAAATAATATTTTCGGTTTATAGATACTGATCATGGAAGGATATCGGACACGGAAAAGAGCTTAGGATGCCAACGGACTTTAATTATTGGAGATTGCAGATTAATGCGTGGTGGGTTTGTAGCCGGAAATCTTGGGGAGCCTCTTCAGCATGGAATACCTGAAGGTTTTACTGGAATATGATTGGCTCTCAATGAATGGCTCTTGGAGGGAGACTTAGTCGAACCATCTCACCGACCCACTCGCCAAAAAAAGGAGGCCAAAAATTTTGGCCTCCAGCCCCGCAAATCATTGGCGGAAGTGCATGGGAATCGAACCCACCTACCCCCTTATTCAGAAGGTACACCGGATTTGAAGTCCGGGGGCCCCACCAGTGAGCCTCGCACTTCCTCAGGAAACCGCCGCCGCGCCATCAATGCCTTCCTGGTCTTCCCGGGAGGTTTCCATTCGGGAAGCCATTGGCCCGATCCGATCCGGCCTGGCCATCTGAATATATCATAGCCTCTGGTCAAAGCAAAACACCCGAGGGCCCGATCCAACCACGGGGGAGAGGAGATATTAATGGGAGTGGAAAATAGATTAAATTCCCCTCCACCCTAACCCTCTCCCCCAGCGGGGGCGAGGGGACAAATGGGTCCGCCCCTACAGCCTACCGGTTACCCCTTCCCTCTGCTTCCAGGGTCCGGCCTTTTTTGTTAAAGGGGAGCAAATGATCCTTAAACCAGGCGACGGCCGCGGCGGCTGCCATCTCCAGGGCGCCCGGCTCTTCGAAAAGATGGGTGGCGCCGGGAATAACCTCCAGGCGCTTTTCGGCCGAGAGCTTCGAAAGCGCCAGGCGGTTCAGGTCCAGGACCACCTCATCCAGCGCCCCGACGATGAGCAGGGTGGGCGAGGTGACCTGGGCCAGACTATCCATGGCCAGATCGGGCCGGCCCCCCCGGGAGACTACCGCCTTTATCCGGCTGCCCAGGCGGGCCGCGGCCTTCAGGGCCGCGGCCGCCCCGGTGCTGGCCCCAAAAAAACCGAAGGCCAACCCCCTGGTCTCCTGCTGTTGCGCCAGCCATTCCGTGGCGCTTACCAGCCTGGCCGAGATCAGCTCGATATTGAAACGGTTTTCATAGAGCTGGTCCTCTTCCGGGGTCAGCAGATCGAAAAGCAGCGTCCCGAAGCCCGCCTGCTGCAATATCCCGGCCACCAGGCGATTCCTGGGGCTGAAGCGGCTGCTGCCGCTGCCATGGGCAAAGATCACCAGGGCCCGGGCCTCCCCGGGCAGCGCCAACCAGCCGGGGAGGGATTGCTCTTTAAGGTTTGGTATTGTTGGTAAGGGAATCGATTCGGATAGTTACCTCTCTCTCCATGGCACCTACCTCCTCTCATTCCCCTGTAATAAGGCCATCACTTCCTCATCGGAGACCTGAGTGAAGTCATCGTAATAGTAGCCGATGGCCCCCCAAAAGATTTCGGGAATGGACGCGGCCACGAACTCATCAACCTCTTTGGCAAACCTTCGGGCCGTATCCTTGGGGGAGACCGCCACCGCCACCACAATCTTCGCCGGTTTTTCCCGCCGCACTTTTTTGACGGCCACCAGCATAGTGGAGCCGGTGGCGATGCCGTCATCCACCAGGATGGCGATTTTGCCGGCGGCGCTGAGCGGCTGCTTGCCCCCGAGATAGAGTTGCCGTCTTCTCCCGGCCTCCTGCAGCTGTCTTTGCTTTTCCGCGGCGAACCAGTCCCGATCCACCCGGGCCAATTCTTCCTCCTTGACCACCAGGAGGCCGTCTTCGGCGATGGCCCCCAGGGCATATTCGGGATTCCAGGGATGGCCGATTTTCCGGATAATGATCAGGTCCAGAGGGCAGTTTAGGGCGTCGGCGATCTCCTTGGCCACCGGCACGCCGCCCCGGGGCAGGGCATAAACCACGGCATCTTGGTTCTGATACCTGGTCAGCAACGCGGCCAATCGCCTCCCGGCGTCGACGCGGTCGCGGAAACGAACGCCTTTCGGGTCCATAGCGGGTCTTCCGAATTTTGTTGTCCTGGGGCCCAGGCAAAAGACCAGGGCCTTTCAATTCTTCTAAGGCTCCCCCTTTTACCTGTCAAGCCGGTTCGCATGGTTCTTCCGGGGGGAGAACTGCGGGCGGCTTTTTTTTAGCGATGGCCGTCCTGCCAGCAAGAAGCGCCGAGGCGGCCCCTGACAAAAAAACAGAAAAAAACATTCAGCCCCCTTTTTTTGGGTGAATCTGATCCGGGGAGCAAGGGATTGTCAGATGAGGACGGGGCCGGGGCCGGCTGAAGACACCGACCATAACCGCAAACCGGAGGACTGGCTGGGGGAGGAGGATTCGAACCTCCATCGGCGACTCCAAAGGCCGCTGTCCTGCCGTTGGACGATCCCCCAGGATGGGTGAGTTGGTGCGCGAACTGCGCGAACCGCGAACCTAGAAATTATAATTTTAATTTTTAAAGCCGTGCAAGTCTTTTGTCCGGTTTGCTCCCGGGAGGGGTATTCCCCCCTCAGTCCGTTAAGGCGAATCCTGGCCACGGGTACCGCATAATCCGCCACCTTGGGGGGAAAGATCATCCTTCTCCCACAAAATTATCGGCGCCTCCGCCATTCAGTTGCGTTTAATCATGGGTGGAATATAATTGTGAATAGTTTCACGCGAACCGGAGGAGGCAACCCGTGAGTTTCCTGATCGCCATGGCCGGAAAGGGCGGCACCGGCAAGACCACCACCGCCGGCATGTTGCTGCGCTACCTGGTGGAACAGGGCAAAACCCCGGTGCTGGCGGTGGACGCTGACGCCAACAGCAATTTCAACGAGGTCCTGGGCCTCAGCGTGGACCTGACGGTGGGCCAGGCCCGGGAAGAGATGAAAAAGGGCGGCGGCCTGGTGGACCTCACCAAGGACCAGCTCATAGAGACGCGCATCAACCAGGCCCTGGTGGAGGCCGACGGCTTCGATCTCCTCAGCATGGGCCAGCCGGAGGGGCCGGGCTGTTACTGCGCCGCCAACCACCTGGTAGCCCGCTTCATCGACATCCTGGCCAAGAACTACCCCTACATCCTCATGGACAACGAGGCCGGCATGGAACACATGAGCCGGCTGACCACCCATGAGGTGGACCTGCTGCTGCTGGTCTCGGACCCCTCCTGGCGGGGCATCCAGGCGGCCAGCCGCCTCAAGGGCCTGGCCTTGGCCTTGAAAATCGTGGTGGGCCGGGCGGTGCTCATCGTTAACCGGGCCGCCAACGGCCTGAGCGAGAAGGCCGCGGCGGAGATGGCCGCCCAGGGCCTGGAACTGGCCGGCCTCATCCCCGAGGATCCCCTCATCGCGGCCTTCGACAGCCAGGGACGGCCCACCTACCAGCTCCCCGCCGATTCCCCAGCTTTAAGAGCAGCTTATGAAATCTTTGCCAGATTAATAGCTTGAAAGCGCGGCGCCGCGGCTGGTAAGGTGATTTTTTACTTGACAGGGAGGCCAATTAATTATTATTTTCACAATGTCGACACCTCCGCTGATTTAAATAAAGTAACCTGCCGGCAACTCCGGAAAAATTAAGGAGGGAACTACCTTGGCCTTTGAGATTCCCAAGCAGATTTACTCGGGCTCGATCAAAACCGTAACCATTGGCAAAGGCGAAAAAGCCATGACCCTGGGAGGCGAAACCTCCTACCCCTTTTATATCTTTGAAGGGGTAATGCCCCATAAGCCCCGGATTGCCATGGAGGTGTGGGATAAAGACCCGGGGGAAGAATGGGCCGCTCCCGCCTATGCCGCCATCAAGGACGTGGCCAAAGACCCGGTGGCCTGGGCCCAAAAATGCATCAAGGATTTTGGGGCCGAAGCCATCGCCTTGATCCTGGCGAGCACCGACCCCAACGGGGACAACGCCAGCGCGGAGTCGGCGGCAGCCACCGCTAAAAAACTGGCGGCGGCCATCGACGTGCCCCTCATCGTCTTCGGCACCCTCAACGTCGAAAAGGATGCCGAGGTGCTGCCCGCCGTGGCGATGGCTTGCAGCGATAAACCCATTGTCCTCGGGCCGGTGCAGGACAAAAACTACAAAAAGGTCGGGGCCGCCGCCCTGGCCTATGGCCACACGTTGATCGCCAACACTCCCATCGACGTCAACCTGGCCAAGCAGTTAAACATCCTTCTGGGTCAACTGGGAGTCAAAGACAGCCACCTCCTGGTGGACCCCACCACTGGCGGTCTGGGCTACGGCATGGAGTATTGCTATTCCGTCATGGAGCGGGACCGTATGGCGGCCCTGACCCAGGAAGACGACAAATTGCAGCTCCCCATCGTCAATTATGTCGGTCAAGAAGTGTGGAAGGTGAAGGAGTGCAAGCAGACCAATGAGGAAGCGCCGCAACTGGGCGACCAGACTAAGCGGGGCATACTCATGGAAGCGGTGACCGCCGTGAGCCTGCTGCTGGCCGGAAGCGACCTCCTCATCCTGCGCCATCCGCAAGCGGTGAAACTGGTCAAATCCATCATCCAGGAACTGGCCGTCTAAGGTGCCGGCGGCCTACCTGGAAGAGAACCATTCCCTGTACCGGAGCCCAGCCTTTTTCACCTCGCTGGATATGGACGCACCCTGAAGGGCAGGCTCTTTTGCCAAGAGGGGCCATGAAGGTCTCCTCTGAAAGTAAGAAACTGGAGGATTATTAAATGGCTGAGTTAGAATTGGAAAAACTATCCATGGACGTGGCGGCCCAGGAGATGCTGAAGAAGGCGGCGGCGGAGGGGGTCGAGACGATTTTTGACCGCGCCAAAACCATGAAGCCCTGCCCCATCGGGGCGGAAGGCGCCTGCTGCCGCATCTGCGCCCAGGGTCCCTGCCGGGTGCCGCCTCCCAAGAAGAAAGAGGGCGAGACCGGCGAGGAGAAGAAGCAGCGCATGGGTCTGTGCGGCGCCACCGCCGAGACCATCGTGGCCCGCAACTTCGCCCGCATGGTGGCCGCCGGCACCGCCTCCCACAGCGACCACGCCCGGGGCGTGGCCAAGCTCTTCATCGAAGTGGCCAAGGGCGTGGCCCAAGGTTATCAGATCAAGGACGTAGCCAAGCTGAAGCGGGTGGCCCGGGATTGGGGCGTGGCCATCACCGAAGGTGAAGGCGAGGACGCCAAACCCCGCTCCACCGAAGCCATCGCCCAGGAGCTGGGCCCCAAGGTCCTGGCGGAGTTCGGCCAGCAGACCGGCGAGATCACCTACGTGGCCCGGGCTCCCAAGAAACGCCAGGAGATCTGGCGGAAAAACGACGTGGTGCCCCGGGGCGTGGACATCGAGGTGGTGGAACTGATGCACCGCACCCACATGGGGGTGGATCAGGACTACCACAACCTCATGAAGCAGTCCACCCGCTGCGCCCTGGCCGACGGCTGGTCCGGGTCCATGATCTCCACCGACCTGCAGGACATCTTGTTCGGCTGCCCGGTGCCCATCGCCGGCGAGATCAACCTGGGCGTGCTCAAAGAAGACCACGTCAACGTGGTGATGCACGGCCATGAGCCCCTCTTGCCCGAGATGCTCTTTGTGGCGTCCCAGGACCCGGAGCTCATCAAGGCGGCCCAAAGCAAGGGCGCCAAGGGCATCCAATTGGCGGGCATGTGCTGCTCGGCCAACGAAGTCCTGATGCGCCACGGCGTGCCGGTGGCCGGCAACTACCTGCACCAGGAACTGGCGGTGATCACCGGCGCGGTGGACGCCCTGGTGGTGGACGTGCAGTGCGAGATGCAGGCCCTGGAAAACGTGGCCAAGTGCTACCACACCAAGATCATCACCACCGACGACCGGGCCAAGATGCCGCTGGCGGAACATATCGCCTTTGACGAGCACCACGCCCTGGACGTGGCCAAGAAGATTCTCCTGACGGCCATCGACAACTACCCCAACCGCCGGGCCCCGGTGCTGATCCCGTCGGCCAGCTCGCCGACCATCGTGGGCTTCTCCTATGAGACCATCCAGTACCTGCTGGGCGGCTCCATCCGCGGGTCTTATTACACCCTGAATGACAACGTCATCAACGGCCGGGTCCGGGGGGTGGCCGGGGTGGTGGGCTGCAACAACTGCCGCACCACCCAGGACAGCGCCCACATGACCCTGATCAAGGAGCTCTTGAAGAACGACGTCATCGTGCTGTCCACCGGCTGCGCCGCCATGGCGGCAGGCAAATACGGCCTGTTGACCCCGGAAGCGGCCAGCAAATACTGCGGCCCGGGCCTGGCCGAGGTCTGCGAGACGGTAGGCATCCCACCGGTGCTGCACATGGGGGCCTGCGTGGACAACTCCCGCATCTTGATGGCGGCCACCGCCTGCGTCAAGGCCGGCGGCCTGGGCACCGACATCAGCGACCTGCCCGCCGCGGGCGCGGCGCCCGAGTGGATGAGTGAGAAGGCCATCGCCATCGGCCAGTACTTCGTGGCCTCGGGGGTCTACACCCTCTTCGGGGTCACCTTCCCCACCACCGGCTCCGAGATACTCACCGACTACCTGTTCAAGGGCATCGAAGAGGAGTACGGCGGCAAGTGGGACTTTGTGGCCGATCCGGAAGAGATGGCCCGGCGGATGATCGCCCACATCGACCTGAAGCGCAAGGCCCTGGGCATCGACAAGGCCCGGGAACGCGTGCTCTACGACATGGCCATGCGCCGGGAACTGGAAGCCGCGGGCGGCGAAGAACGTTAAAAAACAAGGGGGGTGCTTCCGCCTCAGGAGGAGGAAAGCCTCCCTTACAGAAAAGTTCCTTTATGAAAAAGGAAGGAGGAAGCCAACGTGTCTAAAATCATTCTCTCCGCTGCCATCCGCGGGGCACATAAAATCGTAGAAAAATGCGCGGCCAAGTTGGATGAAGCTTTGCAAAAATACGGGGAGAACCAGGAGATCGGTTATCCCAATACCGCTTACTATCTGCCCATCATCTACGCCTTGATGGGCATTCCCGTTGCCAAACTGAAAGACGCCGTGCTAATCATGGAGCGCTGCAAATCCTTGCTCCCGCCGGTCCCGGCCGAAAAGCACCACCTGCCCTATTTGGGACCAGGCCTGGATGCCGGCCTGGCCACCCTGATGGCCGAAGAAATCTTCGAGGCGGTGCGTTATCTCACCGACCCGAATTTCTACGCGGGTGGTGAGGAAGTCTACAACAAAGGGGACACCAAGATCTGGGTGGGCGCCGCGGATGACGTCATCATGCGCAAACGCGGCATCGAGTTCGTGGACGGCTCGGCCCCCGGGTTCGCCGCCATCGTCGGCGCCGCCCCCACGGTTCAGGAAGCCATAGACCTGGTGACGGAATACCAGAAGAAGAACCTCTACATCTTCTGTGCCGCCAAATCGATTGATGGCAAGACCTCGGTGCCGGAACAGCTCCTGGAAGGCGGCGTGCAGATCGGCTGGCCCACCCGGATCGTGCCCTACAGCCCGGAAATCTCCGGGGCGGTCTTCGCCCTGGGATTCGCGGTGCGGGCCGCCATGGCCTTCGGCGGCGTCAAACCCGGCGCCGCCCTGAAGAACCTGCTCTACAACAAGGACCGGATCTTTGCCTTTGTCAATCCGGTATCCGAAATCTCCGACGAGTGGTACGCCAACGCCGCCGGCGCCATCAACTGGGGCTTTCCCACCATCACCAACCAGGACATCCCCCAGGTGCTGCCCACCGGTATCTGCACCTACGAGCACGTGGTGAGCAATGTGCCCATGTCTGAGTTGGGCCAGAAGTCCATAGAAGTCCGGGGCCTCAAGGTCTCGATTACCGAGATCGACATTCCGGTGAACTTCGGCGCTGCCTTCGAGGGCGAGCGGGTCCGCAAGGACGACCTCTATCTGGAGTGCGGCGGCGGCAAGACCCAGGCGGTGGAGCTGGTCACCAGCAAACGCATGGATGAAGTGGAAGACGGCAAAGTGGAAATCATCGGCCAGGACATCTCCGACCTGCCCGCCGACAAGATCCCGGCCCGGCTGCCCATTGGTATTCTGGTGGAAGTAGCGGGCCGCAGCTTTCAGCCCGACTTCGAGCCCATCCTGGAGCGGCAGATTCACCACCTGGTGAACCACGCCCAGGGCATCATGCACATCGGGCAGCGGGACATCGCCTGGTACCGCATCGGCAAGAGCGCGGTGGAAAAGGGCTTCAGCCTGAAGCACATCGGGGTCATCCTGCACGCCAAGTACCACCAGGACTTCGGCGCCATCTTCGACAAATGCCAGGTGAAGATTTTCACCGACAAGGAGAAGGTGGAGGAGCTTACCGCCCGGGCCCGCAAAATCTACCACGAGCGGGACGCCCGGGTGGAGAACATGCGGGACGAAACCACCGAGACCTACTACTCCTGCACCCTGTGCCAGTCCTTCGCCCCCAACCACGTCTGCGTGGTCAGCCCGGAACGCACCGGACTGTGCGGCGCCTACAACTGGATGGATTGCAAGGCCTCCTTTGAGATCAACCCCACCGGCCCCAACCAGCCCGTTCTGAAGGGGGAGACCCTGGATGAGAAGATGGGGATGTGGCAGGGAGTCAACGACTTCGTCTTCAAGGCCTCCCGCCAGAAGGTGGAGAGATACAACTTCTACAGCCTGGTCTATGATCCCATGACCACCTGCGGCTGCTGCGAGTGCATCTCGGCGATCCTGCCCATGTGCAACGGCATCATGACCGTGAACCGGGACTATACCGGAGAGACCCCCTGCGGCATGAAGTTCACCACCCTGGCGGGGGTCATCGGCGGCGGCCAGGTCAGCCCGGGGTTCGTGGGCCACAGCAAATATAATTGCACCCAGCGGAAGTTCATAAGGGGTGATGGCGGCCTGAAAAGGGTGGTCTGGATGCCCAAGATCTTGAAAGAGGAGCTGCGGGAACTGCTCCTGAAGCGGGGCGAGGAAGAGGGGGTCCCCGATCTCCTGGATCGCATCGCCGATGAAACCGTGGGCGTCACCGAAGATGAAATCCTGCCCTTCCTGACGGAGAAGGACCATCCGGCCTTGAGCATGGATCCCATTATCGGCTAACCCCGAAGGGGGCTTGGGGGTGCGCCCCTCCTGGCCCCCTTCTCACCTGAAGGGCGGGTGGGGGTAAACGGTCTGGCGGACCACCCGCGCTGGCCACCAGCCATGGATAAGGAGAGAGACGATGGCTTTAACGGGAATCGAAATCTTCAAAATGCTCCCCAAGACTAACTGTAAGGAATGCGGCTTCCCCACCTGTTTGGCCTTTGCCATGGCCCTGGCCACCGGTAAGGCGGAGCTGGACAAATGTCCCTATGTGTCGGAGGAGGTGCGGGAGAAGCTGGCCGAGGCCTCGGCGCCCCCCATCCGGCCGGTGAAGATCGGCATGAAGGAAGGGGTCAAGACCATCGGCGGCGAAACCGTGATGTTCCGCCACGAAAAGACCTTTTTCAACCCCACCTTGATCGCCGGGCTGGTAACTACCGCCATGACCGATGCCGAAGTCGACAAGAAGCTGGGCCAGTTCATGAAGTTGCAATATGAGCGGGTTGGCCTCATGCTGCGGCCGGAACTGATTGCCATTCACGACGCAAACGGCGACGCCGCCAAATTTGCGGCCCTGGCAAAAAAGGTCATGGATGGCAGCGATGCCGGCCTGATCCTCTGCAGTGAGAACCCCGACGTGGTCAAGGCCGGGGCCCAAGTTGCCAAGGAACGCAAACCCTTGATCGGTATCGCTACCCCGGCCAACGCCGACGCCATGGGCGCCCTGGGCAAGGAGCTGGGCCTACCACTGATCGCCAAGGCCAAGGGCTACGACGACCTGGCCGCCCTGACCACCAAGCTCACCGGTATGGGCCTCAAGGACCTGGTGATCGACGCCGGCAGCCGCGGCCTCCGGGAGGCCTTCCAGGACCAGGTGGTGATCCGGCGGGCCGCCCTGGGACCCAAGTTCCGGCCCTTCGGCTTCCCCACCATCACCTGCCCGGCCCAGATGACCGACGACCCCGTGATGGAAAAGCTCTACGCCGCAGTCTTCATTGCCAAATACAGCGGCATCGTGGTGGTCAACGACCTGTCCGCCGACGGCATCTTTCCCCTGCTGTTGCAGCGGCTCAACATCTACACCGACCCGCAGAAGCCCATGATGATCACCCCGGGCATCTACGAGATGGGCACCCCCGGACCCGATTCCCCGGTGGCGGTGACCACCAATTTCGCCCTCACCTACTTCATCGTGTCCGGCGAAATCGAAGGCAGCAAGATCTCTACCTGGCTGTTGATCCAAGATACCGAGGGTCTGTCGGTGATGACCTCCTGGGCCGCCGGCAAATTCTCCGGCGACTCCGTGGCCCACTTAGTCAAAAAATGCGGCATTGCGGATAAGGTCAAGACCCGCACCCTCATCATCCCGGGTTATGCCGCGGGGATCAGCGGCGACCTGGAGGAGGAACTGCCCGATTGGAAGGTCTCCATCGGTCCCCGGGAAGCCTCCCACATCCCGGCCTTTTTGAAGAACCTGTAGTAATTTTGGGAAGCTCCTCAAGATACCCGGGGAGAACAGCCGAGGCTGTCTCCCCCTTTATGCCACTGCAAAGAAGGGGGTCACCTGATGAATAAATTTTACCGCATCGGCGAAAACCTGAACGTGGTGACCAAGGTCTATGGTCAGGCGATGAAGGAACGCAACCCCAAGCCCCTCCAGGAGATAGCCCTGAAAGAAGCCGAGGCCGGGGTGGATTTCATCGACGTCAACATCGGCCCGGCCCGCAAGGGGGGAGAAGAGTTGATGGAGTGGATCGTCAAGACCATCCAGGAGGTGGTGCCCAACACCCCCCTGGCCCTGGACACCTCCAACGTCGCCGCCATGGAGGCTGGCCTCAAGGTCCACAAGGGCAAGGCCATCATCAACTCCATCATGGCCCGGCCCGAGCGTATGGACGGCATGATGCCTCTGGTGCGAAAATACGACGCGTACATGATCGGTTTGTTGTGGGGGCCCGAAGGTATGCCCCGGGATGAACACGAACGCGGCATGCTCAGCGCCGAAATTCTGGCCAAGGCCGCGGAATACGATATCCAGAACGAGGATATCTGGTTCGACCCCATCATCGCGCCGCTGAACATCCAGCAAAGTCAGCTCATGGTGGCCCTGGAGTACATGAAGATGCTCCAGGATATGGCCCCGGGATCCCTGTCCACCTGCGGCCTCTCCAATTCCTCCAACGGCGTGCCGGACGAAATCAGGCCCATCATCAACCGGACCTACGTCATCATGCTGCAGCGCTACGGCATGGCGTCCGCCATCGTGGACGCCTTTGACCTGGAGCTGGCCGACGTGGTCACCGGCAAAAAGCCCGAAGCCGTGAAAATCGTCTACGATATCATGGACGGCAAGTCCGTGGATATCCCCTCCATGTCCAAAGAGATGCAGAACTACGCCAAGACCGCCCGGGTCATCATGGGCCAGGTGCTGTTCTCCAACTCCTGGCTGGAAATCTAGTTAATGTAGGGTGCGCACTGCGCACCATGGTGAAAAAAATGCAGGGGCGGGTTTTAAACCCGTCCCTTTTTGCTTGTGGTGGCGCAGGCGCCTCGCCCCCCCAGGTTGCCCACGTTCGGGATTAAATGCAAAGCATGGTTTGCAAAGGGAGCATCACCTCCTCGATAGC
>CAWIDL010000030.1:0-4360 GCA_963834795.1 uncultured delta proteobacterium
CAAAAAGATAAGTCTTGCTTTCCCGGAGGGCAATATTCAGGGGAAAATAGCTGATGGCTAATAGCAGCCGAAGAACAGCCGGGGCGGCTGTTCCCCATTTAGAGACCTCTGCGAAAATCCAATGCGGGACAGCCGCCCTCGGCAAGTAAAAAGTTAAAAGTAAAAAGTAAAAATTCCTGAACTTTCAGCCCTTTCCCTTTTTTTTGCCTTTTGCCTTTTGCCTTTTGCCCTGTCGTCCCAGCCCCGGAAAACGGTTCGTCAAATTCCCTGTAATCTCCTTTTCCCTTAGCCGGGAGTTGCAGTATAATGGCGGCATGGCAGCCAGACTCAAATTTGAGCCTCTCCATTTCCGGGATCGCCTCACCATCATCAATCCTTACGGGATCATCGGGGTGGTGACCCTGTGGTCCCGGGTGGATTATGTCTGCGAGCGCTTCCGACAGGCCGGGGCGGACCTGGACCCGGCCAGCAGCCCCATTGCGGTCTTCGGCAACCTTTACGGCAATGGCCTGAGGGAGCTGCTCAGGAATCTGCTGTACAACCCGCAGATTCAGGTGCTGCTGGTTTGCGGCCATAATCGCTCCGGATCGTATGAAGAGTTAAGAAACTTTATTACCCTCGGTTTGGAAAGGAAGGATTCACCTTTTATAAGATATAAGGCCACTGAAGGGCAAAAAAAGGTGGGGACCTGCCGGATAAGGCAAACCACTAGAATTCTGGACGATTTGGTGCGCCCTGGCGATTTTTCAGGTTCCCTGCAAGTAAGGCTGTTGGGCGACCCGCAGGGAGAACGGGCAATTTCGTCCATCAAAGAATTTTTTAATTCTTGGGAACCGAAAATTTTTTATAAGGGGCTGGAAAATCTTCAGAGATTAAAGGTCCCCCTCCCCGAGGTGGAGTTGCAATACTACCCCAGCAACCCCCGGGGCCACGCGGTGGTGCGGGAAGATATCCTGGAGGCCTGGAAGGATGTCCTCTATCTGCTCAGCCGCTTTGGCCGTCGGGTCAACCTGCCGAAAGGGGAGCGTCTGGAGCTGCAACACGTCAAGGTGGTCGTGGAAAAACCCAGGTTCGAGGGCGACGATAAACTTAAGGCCGTCAATCTCGATCCCCACAGCCTGCGGCGTTACCAGGAGGACATCCTGCGGGGGGAGCAGCGCCCGGACGAGACCTATAATTACGGCCACCGCCTGCGGCAATATTTTGGCCTGGACAACCTGGCGGCCTGCGCCGAGCGGCTGAAGCGGGACCCCGAGGATCGCAAGGCTTACGTGACCTTGTGGGACAACCCCCGGGACCTGACCCAGGTAGAGGGCCGCCCCTGTCTGGTGTCCCTGTTTTTTCGCCGGTTTGAGGGCCGTTTGACCCTGGGCGCCACCTTCCGGACCCATAACGCCATGGACGCTTATCCCCTGAATCTTTACGGGCTCATGGCCATCCAGGGCTGGGTGGCGGCGCAGGCCGCCATGCCTCCCGGGGCCCTGGTGGTCATCAGCCATTCCCTGGGATTGGACCCCCGGGAGCTGGACCGGGCCCTGCTGGTCATCGGCAAGCGGCCCTTCAAGGTGCGGCTGGACCCCATGGGCTACTTCCGGATCACCCTGGACCGCAAGGACATCCTGGTGGAGCACCGCTACCAGGACGTCACCCTGCAGGAATATCGCGGCCGGGGGGCTGAGCGCCTGCAGCACGAGATCGCCCGGGATGTGGCCCTCTCGGACATCAACCACGCCATCTACCTGGGGCGGCAACTGTCCCGGGCCGAGGCGGCCCTGAAGGAGGGGCGGGAGTTTGTGCAGGAATAGATAGTGTAGGGGCGACAGTGGCACAGGCTGCCAGCCTGTGATTGGGTCGCCCGTGTAGGGTGGGCACTGCCCACCAAATCATAGGCTAGAGAGGGCGGCCCATGGCCGCCTTAGTAGCGCGGCGGGCCCGGCCCGCCCCATGGTCTGGCGCCTGGGCCTCGGCCTGTGCCGGCGCAGGCTGAAGCCTGCGGCTACAGAAAAAGCACAGGCGAGACGCCTGTGCCACCAATGATATGGTGAACCCGGATTATCAAAAGCAGGTCCTTTACCCATCCCATAAAGCGGGTTGGGAAGGCTTTGCGGGGAGGGCGGGGGAGCACTTACAAAAAACTCCCCCGGTCCTCCGCTCAAAAGACCCATCCTCCCCCTCGCTCATCCTCATCGGCGCGGTACACGGCGACCCTCTGGGCTATGCGCGGGCCTTTAAGCTCTTACGGCGCCTGCAGCCGGATTTGGTGACCGTGGAGGTCAGCCGCTTCTCCCTGCGTTACCGCGAGCGCCAGGAGTCCCGCTGGCAGCGTCTGCTGGAGCAGGCCCTGGAGGGGTTGCCCGCGGGCGCCGCCGGCCACCTGGCCATCCGGCGCCTGGCGGCCCAGGTGGCCCTGCCCTTTGAGGTACGGGTGGCTTCGGGACTATGGTCAACGCTTCGCCATTCCCTGGCACCCCCTGGACCTGGGGAGGCCTTCCCGGCGGCACCTGCCCCGCTATGCCCGGGAGCTGCTGGCCCCGGAAAACGTGAGGGTCTTGTTGACCACCGAGGATGAGCCACTGGATAACTATGTGGCCCGGGAGTATCAGCGGGCCCGCCTGGCCGCGCGGCGGCCACCTTGGTGGTCCCTGAGGTCCGCTCCGGAAACCCGGCGCCGGGAGCGGCTGCAGGCCAGGCGGCTTAGGGATTGCCTGGCCAGGTATCCGCGGGTGGTCCATCTGGGGGGCTGGGAACATCTTGTCCCCGTCCCCCTCTGCGTTCCCATCCCCTGGCGGGAGGGGGCCGGACTTTGGCGGGAGTTGGCGGAGGTTAGGCCCCTGCGACTCTTTCTGGATGAGGCGGACCTGCTGCCCGGAGACTAGACTTGTGGGCCTCTCAGGCGTCGCGCCCGCACCATTAAGGTTATCCCGGAAATACTTGGGAGTTTAACTGGCGCCTAAGACGTCCCCTACGACTGGCAGCCCGAACGTCGCGCCCCAGATGGAGCGGCGGGCCCGGCCCGCCGTAGGGGTTACAGTGGCACAGGCTTCCAGCCTGTGATCGGGTCGCCCTATACATTATCAAGGATTCGTGCTAAACAGGTAAACGGTGAGGCTTTTTTAAGGTTCCCGCTGCCTCAAAACGGGAGGCCGCGTCCTGGAAAGATTTTCGATTCCCCGGGCGGCTTCCCGCCCTGGCCGGAGATTATGGAATTACGCCCCTTCACCTTAGCCATCGGCGGCGAGCGGACCATCCGGGCCGTACTGGGAGTGCCCCGCACCACCACCATGGCCGCCATCCTGGTCCTGGCCCACGGGGCCAACAGTAACATGGATCATCCCCTGATTGCCGGGCTGCACGACAAATTGGCCCGCCAGGGCCTGGTCACGGTGCGCTTCAATTTCCCCTACGCCGAAGAAGGACTGAAACGGCCCGATCCGGACGAGGCCCTGGAGGGCGCCTATCGCCTGGTGTTGGAGTACGTGGCGGAACTTAAGGAGTTTCAGGGCCTGGCGCTGTACTTGGGGGGAAAATCCATGGGAGCCCGCCTGGCCGCCCAACTGGTGGCCCAGGAGGTGGGGGCCAGCGGCCTGGTCTTCCTGGGCTACCCCTTACATCCCCCCGGCCGGCCCGACCACCTGCGGGACCGGCCCCTGTATCTGCTGCCCTGCCCCACCCTGTTCATCGAGGGGGCCCGGGATCCCTTCTGCCGCCTGGACCTGCTGGCAGAAGTGCTGGGGCGCCTGCCGCTGAGGAGCGACCTGCACGTCATCCCCAGGGCGGGGCATTCCTTTGAAACGGACCGCCGCGCCATGGCCCCGGAATCGTTGGAAGAGATCTGCCGGGTGATCCTGGGCTGGCTGGACAGCTTGTAAAAAAGAAGCTGTCAGCTATCAGCTAAAGGCAAAAGATAAGGTACAAAAACCGAAGGCTAATGAAGGATTTTAAAAAACAAAAAGTTTGGCAAAAGAGCCATCAATTGGCTTTAGATATCCATAAAGTAACGGCAATCTTTCCACGGGAAGAGTTATATGGATTAATCAACCAACTGCGCCGTTCCTGCGCCTCCATTCCGGCTAATATTTCCGAAGGCTGTGGTAGAAACAGCGAAGCCGATTTTTCCCGATTCCTTCAAATAGCCATGGGTTCGGCCGCCGAATTGGATTATCATCTATTGCTGTCTCATGATCTTGAATTTATTAATGATTATGATTACGAGAATCTTAGCAAAGAAACCGTAGAAGTTAAGCAAATGCTAACCTCGTTCATCAAAAAGCTGAAAGCTGACCGCTGAAAGCTGAGAGCTATAAAATGAGTATCATTTTAGTAGTCGACGACGATACCCCCACCCGGCAGGCGCTGGCCA
>CAWIDL010000031.1:0-18812 GCA_963834795.1 uncultured delta proteobacterium
GCCCTGGGGCAGCCGGCCGAACCGAAGAAGGTGGTCTGGGGCACGTTCAACTGAACCGGAGAGTTTAAGGTGTAGTCGCCGCTGAAAGGGCAGGGACTAAGAATCCCCGCCCTTTTTGCTTCTCAGCCGCCGCTGCGGCCACCCCCCGGAAGAAGGAATAACCGGCCACCATCAAGAATTTCAACAGGCAATCCCAACTCGGAAAAAGCGAAGTGGCGGCGGTGGACTGGGCTTGGCCATTTGAAAGTGGTTTCAACATGTTCAACATAGTCAACACCTATACGAGGGCGGCAGAATTTCCTGGACTGAATGCTGAATCGAGCCATCGGATGCAGGGGTCGGGGGACAAATTTCGGCTATGGTGAAGTGAACAAGAATGAGACCTCCGGATGGGAAGATTCCTGAAGGAGGTCTGATTTTTTTAAACCTCTTCATAAAAGTTAATCAGCCGAAAACCGCCTCCAATTTTCCTAACTTGACAAATTGGCTTACCTTGTGGCAAAATATGAACCATAAAAAGCCATAACCTGTAGAAAAAAATGAACAAAAGAATATATATTCTTGGTGCTGGAAGCTCGATTGGACATAGCAGGGGCACGTTCCCTTCTATCACAAAATTTTTTGTCACAGCGAAACAGCTAATGTTAAATTCACAGGGTAAATTTAATAAACTTGCAAATTATGTCCAGAATATCTTTGATAAATCAATATTTGATAAAAGAACACGAATTAATATTGAAGATTTATTTACCCATATTGAAATTGAGATAGAACGCAAATCCTCTTGGGAATTGCTGGAAATTCGGCAGCAGCTTTTTGAAATTATTCAGGGCGTATTAGTGGATCTTGAAAGACAACTGCATAATTCTATTGGCGAATTTAATGATTTTCAGAAAATGCTATCGCTGAGCGACACAATAATTACCTTTAATTGGGATTTACTTCTTGACAATATACTTAAACGTGAATCTTATTTACCAAATTATGAGGAATATGAGAATTTAAAAATAGGCCCACCACCATATGATCAATATGTGAACTTCCTTCTTGAGTTGTCAGCTTTGGGTGAAATGACAATGGCTGGAATTTCCATTAGAAGACCTTATGGTGAGTGGAAAGGAGAAAGAGGATATTATTTAAAAGCGCATGGCTCCGTAGATTGGTTTTATTGCTCTAATGAAGGATGCAGGGGATTCCATAGGGTTTTTCCTTTGTCTGATCCGATTTCACCTCATAATTGTTCTGAATGCCATGAACGCCTTGACTCTTTGCTCATTCCGCCCATTTTAAATAAAGGTTATAGGAAATACCCTCTTATTCGGCGAATTTGGAATCTCGCTGCCAAGGAACTCACCTCAGTTAACGAATTAATAATCTGGGGATATAGTTTGCCTCCCACAGATTTTTATAGTTTTTGGTTACTTAGGCAAGCCCGAGAGTCGTCAAATCTAAAGTTGATAATAATTAATCCGGAAGTACGTACAAAGTTAAGAGGTGAATATCGAATGAACGTAGAATTCGTAAAAAAGTTTTATAATATATTTAGAGGTAAAAGTTTAAAAGAATCTATATCTCTTTATTCTTTCTTTGGTGATTACGTTGCTAATAAGGATATTTTTAAGGAATATAATTTAGATAGAGAAAAGGAATTTTCGAGAATTTAGAATTATTCTCTACTACGATATATTATCATTAACTTTGCAGCGAAAGTTGATAAACTATTGAGGATGGTTATATAATTATGACAGGCATTGGAGGTTCGCCCGTTATATTCTTAGGTATTGCAGACCATGTTGAGGAACCCAACAATCCTTTTCCAATAGGGGCAATAACTATCTTTCAGTTCTCGCAGCACAAAGGTCATATTATTTATCCAGCTTTTACACAAAATAACGAGTGGATCTTCGTCATTGATCAAAATTTGGTGGATGATAAATTTTTTAATAAACTTAAATTGATAATTCTTGATGAAGAAGATAATTTGTTTGCCGAAATAAGTTTTAGTCAGGTGGAATCTGAAGTCCAAGTGCCAGAAAACCCTTTGAAGGAGATGGGTGTTTCTTATATTCCTACAGTTAAAGATGCCCATTTTATACTTTTACATTGTAAAATAGATTCTATGGCACTTCATCCTGGCAAATATATTGTTTTTGGAAGATGGAATTCAGAGCGTGTCAAAATTGGGGAGGCCTTTTTTCATTACATTCCGGTGCCACCATTGACTGTAGATCAAATTGAAGCAATTAAATCAGATCCAAATTCCGTAAAGGCAATTAAAATAGACCTTGGGTGTAAGTTTTGCCAAACAAAACTCAGTGTTTACACGGGGCTTGAAAGACAAAACTCACTGGAGACGCAAGGCTGTATATGGCAGTATAATGTTGGCGAAGATTTTAAATGTGAATGTGGTAAAACGCAATACTCTTTAAGATACATTAAAGAGAGCCTTCACGGCTTATTGCTCCAACGTCTTTCCCCGTCAATGGAAGGTGTCAGTTACGTTCGTCGCTATGCACATTCAAAAGTAGTTGATACCCTGACAAAGTTTAACCTCATGTTAGAAAGGGAGAAAGATGAAAAGCCAATTCAAGAATTTATTGAGGAAAATCCTATTATGCTCGCTCTATTTCATGCCAAAAGACTATATATCAAGCCCAATATCCTTGGTAAATTCGAAACTGATTTTGTAATCTTAGACACGAGTAACCAATTACTTCTAATTGAGCTCGAAAAGCCATCTATGCCACTATTTAGGAAGGATGGACATCCAACGGCTAAACTGATGCACGCATACGGACAGGTGAGAGATTGGTTACTTGAATATGCGAAATACCCTGCGGCTGTTATCGAGGGTTTGAAACTTAAACCTGATGAAGTTGTTGCAGTAAAAGGAGTGGTAATTGCGGGGCGCAGCACCCGGGAAACATTTGTAGCCATGCAGCGACATATGTCACGACCACCCTATCCTGACGTTGAATTCCTTACATTGAATGATTTATCAACAAGCTTATTAGAGATTTCGAGATCATTGGCATGAAATTATGCTTTTGAAGAGTTCATTAACTTTCGGGGAAAAATTAATATAGTTTGACCTATTTTTGCTCCGCCAATTTATCCCTCAATAACCGGATTTCAGGTGGCGCATCAATTCCTATGCGGACTTGTCTTCCTCTAATTTCCAGGATTTTGATTTTCACATTTTCAGGGGGAGCGATCACGTCTTCCAGTTTCCCCTCTAACGTTGAAAACCCGCTTTTTCCTCTGATTGAAAAACCGCAGATGAACCTTCTTTTTAGAAACTCCGGCAACGATGACGCAAAGATCGCCTATGATGGTGCTCTCTCCTATGTTTCTGAAAAGAATTAGCAAAATTCCTCAAGGCAGTGGGTTTAGATATTGCCCTGATAAACTGATATGGGGTGGGGTTTCAATTAAAAATCGCACTCATAAACTTTTCGGGTAATGCTAATAAAAACATTTTGCAAGATTGATAGTAAATGACGACTGGGCCAAATGGAGCCACCACAACAAAAGCCTTTTTATCCCCTCCTCCCCATCGCCATAATTTGCGTTAGGGCGCTGCAAACGCCTTTTTAATTTCAAATTTCTCACCCACCCATTCAGCAGCATATAGTACAGGTTCACCGTGTAGTTTAAGGGCTGAATAAATTGACATTCTAATATAATCCCAATCAAATTTATTTTGCCATGTTCTTGGATCTCTCGTTACCTTATCTCGAAAATACGCAAAAAAGTCTTTAAATAAATCTCCATCAATTCTTGAAAGATCTAATATTAGAATTTCATTTTTTCCAGTTTCTCCTGGGCTATAATCTCCTTGATTTATACGCGTCAATGGAAAATGGTAAGAAATAATGAAAGGACCTGGATTATTTATATTTGTAAATGTTCTTCTTAACAGAATATCTGCTCTGACATAATCATAGTTATCAACAAAATATTTACCATTATAACTACTATTCTTATCTGGTAAGGATTTTACAAGCCAATAAGTAATATTTAAGTTATTCTTATCAATGCCTTGTTCTTTGTACAATTCCAATTCATTTAATGTAAGGTATGCATCATAAAGTTTTATATAGCGCTTAAGTTCCAGTTGATCACCATTACCATATCTTGAAGTCAATAATATGTATGAATAAAGTCCGTAACCTTTGTCCTCTGTTCGCCCTTGAATAAGATAATCCCTGCAACTAAATTTAGGCATAGATTGCCCGCTTTCCGGAATAATAATACCAATAGCTTTCGCACCCCTATCCTCGATGGTACCTTTTGGCTCAATCGTAGCTGAGCAACCAATCAGAGTAAAACAATAAAAACAAGCTAATAATATAATAGTTGCGAAGATTTGCTTTTCATTGGTGTTATCATTTTTGTCCATACTTTCCTCTTTTATGAATTAAATTAATAACTGTATATATGAAGCCATAAATAATTATAAAAACCAAAACATAAACATACTTTGGAGGCAAATGGGGAGGAAGAAAAAAGTAATAAGCAACCATGATTGTGAAAATAATACTTGCTATAAAGGAACCTATAATTCTCACTGGATAATCTCCACGCCGGGAGCCACTTTAATTTCGGGCAATGGTCACCGCATTAAATCTTATCGGCATCGGACCGAGGTACTTTTCTTTATGGCGAGTCCGGCGATGTATGTAAGCTTTCCGTACTGGTCAAACAATGGGTTTGGGTCTATCTGAGTTCCATGCTATGCACATTTTTACACAATCGTCAATCAAATTATTTATCAACTTTCACCCCGCCTGTCCGATCCAGAAAATATCCTCAATATCCAATCCGGGTAAATTTTATAGTGAAGGCAAACCAGAGAAAAAAACCGGGGCAGGAACCAGAGGGTGGGTGAGAGAAAATGATATTGCGTGGGGAAGGTGAAGAGATGGATAGGGAGGGGGAGGGTGAACCAGGGATAGGGTAGGGCATCTACAGGTTTGTTCAGGCTATTTGCCGTAAAAAAAATGAGTGTGGATTTGAGTCGGGATTGCTTCCCAAAATATGGAAAATCTTCTATAATAAAATAAATTAATGAAAGAGAAAATGGAGTAATTTTCGTATATTGGCTTATCTGGAGGGGATAAGGAAACTTGGGGGTTTGGACTAAGAATCCCCGCCCTTTTTGCTTCTCAGCCGCGGCTGCGGCCGCCCCCCGGGAGAAGGAATAATTGTGCGAGCATCAGCGCCTGAAAATCTTTCTTTGGCGGCAACTTTGGTTTACCCTTATAAAAAATATAAAAAAAGCGAAAAACGTGGTTAGCGGACGACCCCAAGGGGAGGCCTTTCATGGATGTGCTGCCCCGACTTGCCATCCTGGTGGTGGATGATGAGCCTAACATCCGGAAAACCCTGACCATTTCTTTGGAAGCCGAGGGTCATCGGGTGGTGGCGGTGAGTAACGCCCGGGACGCCTTGAGCGAAGCGAATCGCCGGTTCTTTGACCTGGCGCTGGTGGATCTGCGTCTGGGAACGGAATCCGGCATGTCGCTGCTACCGGCCTTACTGGCCGCCTGTCCCTGGGTGAAGATCGTGGTGATTACCGCCTATGCCTCCATCGACACCGCGGTGGAGGCCATGCGCCGGGGCGCCTTCGATTACCTGCCCAAGCCCTTTACCCACGAACAGGTGGCCGCCTTGACCCGCAAGATTGCCGAGGTGCGGGCCCTGGAACAGAAGGTGGCGTCGTTGCAGGAGGCCTTGAACCAGGTGGTGCCGGAAGCCGACCTGGCCAGCCGCAACCCCGCGATGCAGCGGACCCTGGAGATGGCCCACAAGGTGGCGGACAGCGCCGCCACCATCTTGATCCGCGGGGAGAGCGGCAGCGGCAAGACGGTCCTGGCGCGGGCCATCCATTCCTGGAGCCGCCGCACCGGCAACACCTTCGGGATGGTTTCCTGCCCGTCGCTGTCCCCGGAACTTCTGGAGAGCGAGCTGTTCGGGCATGTGAAGGGCGCCTTCACCGGGGCGCTACGCGACCATCCGGGGCGCATCGCCGCCTGTGAGGGCGGCACCCTGTTTCTCGATGAAATCGGGGATTTGCCGCTGCGGTTGCAGCCCAAACTGCTGCGGGTCCTGGAGGACAAGGAATACGAGCGGGTTGGCGATCTGGTCACCCGCAAGGCCGACGTTCGCATCATTGCCGCCACCAGCCTGGATCTCGAAGAAGCCGTCAAGGAACGGCGCTTCCGGGAGGATCTGTTTTATCGGTTAAACGTGGTGGAAATCGTGGTCCCGCCGCTACGAGAGCGGCGGGAAGATATCCTGCCGCTGGCCGAGCGCCTCCTGGCTTTTTTCGCCAGGCAGAATCATCGCCGCCTCCAGGGCTTCAGCGCCGAGGCCCGGGACCGGCTCCAGGATTATGACTGGCCGGGCAACGCGCGGGAATTGCGCAATACCATGGAACGCGCCGTCCTGTTGGGCAGTGGGGAACGTCTCGGCAGGGAACATCTGCCGCTGCACCTGGCGCCGGCGAAACCGGAGCCGCAAGTGGGTGACCTGGTGTCACTGGAAGTAATCGAGGAGAGACATATCCGGCGGGTCCTGGCGGCCACCCGGTCCTTTGATGAGGCGGCCCAGGTGCTTGCTTTGGATCCCGCCACCCTCTGGCGGCGCCGCAAGAAATATGGTATATAATAAAACTTTCATTTTGCAATCCCAGGCCCTGCCATCCTTGCATCTTGAAAGCCAAAGCCCCTGCCGGCAAAACTACCATTGGAAATAATCCTAAAATATCGATAGATTATCCTGGTATTGCAACTGGCCTAAAGATTGCTATCTTTTTTCCGGGAGCATGCTATGAGCATCAGGACCAAACTGATCTGGGTCTTTGGCGGATTCATCTTGATTTTGGCGGTGGTGGCCCTGGTGACCTTTCACACCCTCAGTGAATCCAGCAAGGTCATCGATCGGATCATGCGGGAAAACTACGATAGCGTGGAAGCCTGCTACAAGATGAAAGACGCCAGCGAGCGCCTCGATCACCTGGGGGAAGTCTCTATTTGGGAAAAACCGGCCGACTTGCCGCGCCAAAATGATGCGGTGATCGGCGAGCTGGAACGGAACCTAAAACTTCAGCAGGGAAAGGTGACCCTCCCGGGCGAGCGAGAACTGACGGACCGGCTAACGGAACTCTGGCTCTCCTACCACCGGGAGCTACAGGGTTTTTATCAATTAGTGAACTCCGGCGCCCCCCTCCGGGACCTTTATCGGAATACCCTGTTGCCCCGCTCTCAGGCGTTTCGGGACACCGCCCAAAAAATCCTGGAGTTAAATTTAGATAACATGGTGGCTGCGGATGGTCAGGCGCACCTTAAGGCGGCGCATACCAGAAACATCATGTTGCTCTTGTTAACCAGCGGCATCCTGGTGGCGCTGGGCTTCATCGTCTTGGTGGGGCCGAATATTTGGGGCCCCATAACCCGTCTGACGCAATCGGTGAGCGAAATCCAGAAAGGCAATCTCGACCTGATGGTGAACGCCTCTTCCCGGGACGAAATCGGACAACTGGCCGAAGCCTTCAACAAGATGGCGGCGAGTCTGCGGGAGGTGCGGCGGAGTGACCGGGCCCAGCTCCTGCGCACCCAGAAATCGACCTTGCTCGCCCTCAACAGCTTCCGCGATGCCGTGGCTATCTGCGATCTGGGCGGTAAGATCGAACTGGCCAATGAGGTGGCCCGGCGCCTGTTCGGCTTGAATCCGGAAGCAACTCTCGCCGAAGTGGGCAACGAGAAATTTATCCAACTCTTCCAGAAGGCCTGTCAGGAGGAACGTCCCATTCTCTCCAAGGGTTACGACACCGCCATCCAGATTTTTCTGGAGGAAGAGGAACATTTTTTCCTTCCTGAGGCCATTCCTATTTTCGATGAAGGACGGCAACTGATGGGGGTGACCCTGATTTTGGCGGAGGTCACCCGTCTGCGCCGCCTGGATGAGGTGAAAAACGGTTTGATCTCCACCGTTTCCCATGAGTTGAAAACGCCTCTGACCTCGGTGCGTCTGGCGATTCACCTGCTCCTCAGTGAAAAAATCGGCCCCCTGTCCGTTAAGCAGTCGGAGGTTCTCGAAGCGGCGCGTCAGGATAGCGATCGACTTTATCGAGTCATTGAAGACTTGCTGGATATTAGCCGCATCGAGTCAGGTAGCGCTGAGATGCAGCGCCAAACGGTGAATGTGGAATCCTTGATTTTGCAAGTGACCGAGAAAGTGAGGCCAGCCTTCAAGGACCATGGGATCGCACTGACCTTCGAGGTGCCGGCAGAGGCGCCCGCGGTGCTCGCCGATCCGCAACGTATTCCGCTGGTGTTCGATAACCTCCTCAGCAACGCCCTCAAATATACGCCCAGGGGGGGAGCGGTGCGAGTATCGGCTCGGACCGCAGAGGGTATGGTCCAGTTCATGGTGGAGGATACCGGCATCGGGATCGCCCCGGAATACCTGCCGCGCCTCTTCGAGAAATTTTTCCGGGTGCCGGGGCAGGAGCAGGTGGACTCGGGGTTGGGGCTCACCATCGCCAAAGAAATCGTGGCGGCCCACGGGGGCCGGATCGAGGTCGCCAGCCAGCCGGGAAAGGGGACCAGATTCACTTTCACCGTCAGGGTGGCCTAAGCACCGATTTCATAAATCCGGTAACGTATTGATTAATAGCGGGAGCAAGTGATTAATTCCCCCTCACCCGGTGTCGTCCCCCATTGGGGGAGAGGGGATAAAGAGCCAAGGTGGAATGCTCCCTCTCCCCCCGGCGGGGGGAGAGGGCTGGGGTGAGGGGGGGGCGACAAGAAACGTTACCATATTTAAGAAATCAATCACTGAGTTTCGAGTTTTAAGTTTCGAGTAAGTTATTAAACATGAAAGGGAATTAATCCATGGACCTCGTTTGGTTAACTATCGCCCTGCTTTTCTTTGTGGTTTGCCTGGTCTATGTCGGCTTCCTGGCCAGGGAGGGCAAGACATGGAAAACCTGATTGTGGGCCTGGTGGCCTTTGTCCTGGTTATCTATCTTTTTGTGGTGCTGCTGCGCCCGCAAAAGTTCTAACTCGGAGATGCCGTAATGAATGCCAGCGGTTGGACTCAATTAATTCTCTTCAGCGTCATCCTGCTGGCCCTCACCAAGCCCATGGGGCTTTATCTGGTGAGGGTGCTGGATGCGGAAGGCCGCACCTTCCTCGATCCGGCCTTAAAGCCGGTGGAGCGCCTGATCTATCGCCTGGCCGGGATCGACCCCACCAGGGAGCAGGACTGGAAAGGCTACGCCGTCTCCGTCCTGATCTTCAGCCTGGTCACCATGCTGCTGACCTATCTCATCCTGCGGCTGCAAGGGGTGCTGCCCCTCAATCCCCAGGGCTTCAGCGGGGTGGCCGGGGATCTTTCCTTTAATACCGCCGCCAGTTTCACCACCAACACCAACTGGCAGAACTACGCCGGCGAGTCCACCATGTCCTATCTCTCTCAGATGGTGGGCCTGGTTTCTCACAACTTCTTCTCCGCCGCCGCCGGCATCGCCGTCGCCGCCGCCCTGGTGCGGGGCCTCGCCCGGGATAAGGCGGCCACCCTGGGAAACTTCTGGACCGACCTGACCCGCACCTGCCTTTACCTGCTGCTGCCCATCTGCCTGGTGTTTGCGGTGTTTCTGGTTTCCCAGGGGGTGATTCAGAATTTCAGGGCTTATCAAAGCGCCCGGGTGATCGAACCTTTCACCACCCAGGTGGCCAAGAAAGACGCCAGCGGCCAGGAGGTCAAGGACGCCCAGGGCCAGACGTTGATGGAGGAGGTCAAGGTGGAGAGCCAGACGATTCCCCAGGGCCCCATAGCCTCCCAGGTGGCCATTAAGTTGCTGGGCACCAACGGCGGCGGCTTCACCAACGCCAACGCCGCCCATCCCTTCGAGAACCCAACGCCGCTGTCGAACTTCATCCAGCTATTATCCATCTTCGTGATCCCTAGCGGCCTCACCTATTACCTGGGCCGCATGGTGAGGAACCAAAAGCACGGCTGGTCGGTGTGGGCCGCCATGTTTCTCCTTTTCCTGGTGGGTGTGCTCATCTGCTGGGGGGCGGAATCCTACGGCAACCCGCGCCTGGCGGCCCTGGGCCTCGACCCCGCCACCAGCGCCATGGAAGGCAAGGAAGTGCGCTTCGGCATCTTTAATTCCGCTCTGTGTGCCACGATTACCACGGACGCCTCCTGCGGCGCGGTCAACGCCATGCACGACTCCTTCACGCCCCTGGGCGGGCTGGTGCCCATGTTCAACATCCAACTGGGCGAGGTCGTCTTCGGCGGCGACGGCGCCGGCCTCTTCGGCATGCTGGTCTTTGTGGTGCTGGCCATTTTCCTGGCTGGCCTGATGGTGGGTCGCACTCCGGAATACCTGGGAAAAAAGATCGAGTCCTTTGACGTTCAGGTCTCGGCCCTGGCCATCCTGTTGCCCATTGCGACCCTGCTGGGCTTCACCGCCCTGGCCGTCCCCACCGCATGGGGCCTCAAGGCCCTGAATAATGCCGGCCCCCACGGCTTCAGCGAAATACTCTATGCCTTTACTTCCTGTATCGGCAATAACGGCAGCGCCTTTGCCGGTCTGTCGGCCAATAGCCCCTGGTACAACCTGACCCTGGGGCTGGCCGCTCTCATCGGGCGCTTTCTGCTCATTGTGCCGGTGCTGGCCCTGGCCGGGTCCCTGGCGGCCAAAAAGACCATCCCGGTGAGCGCCGGCAGTTTTCCGGTTTCCGGCGTCACTTTTACCCTTCTCCTAGTGGGCACCGTCATCATCGTGGGGGCTCTGACCTTCTTTCCGGCCATCAGCCTGGGTCCCATTGTGGAGCACTTCATAATGATCAACTCCAACAAATTATTTTAAGGGATCTGATTATGGCTGCCCAGGTAAGGGCTCGCTCCCTGTTTGATAAGACGATTCTGATACCGGCGATCTGGGATTCTTTTCGGAAGCTCGATCCCCGCCTGATGGTCCGCAATCCGGTGATGTTCGTGGCTATGATAGGGGCGATGGTCACCACCGCCAAACTCTTCTATACTCCTTTACACGGTGGGTCTTGGGGCTTCTTCCTGCAAATCGCCTTGTGGCTCTGGTTCACGGTGTTGTTCGCCAACTTTGCGGAGGCCATGGCGGAAGGGCGGGGCAAGGCCCAGGCGGCCACCCTGCGCCAGGCCCGCACCCAGACCACTGCCAATCGCCGCCTGCCTAACGGGGTCATCGAGCCAATCCCGGCAGAGGCCCTGCGCAAAGGCGATATCTTCGTGGTTAAGGCCGGCGAAATGATTCCCGCGGACGGCGAAGTTATCGAAGGCGCGGCCACGGTGAATGAATCGGCCATCACCGGGGAGTCGGCCCCGGTGATTCGCGAGTCAGGCGGCGATCGCAGCGCCGTCACCGGCGGCACCGAGGTGCTCTCCGACGAGATCGTGGTGCAGGTCACCGCCAACCCTGGGGAGAGCTTCATGGACCGGATGATCGCCCTCATTGAGGGCGCCAGCCGCCAGAAGACCCCCAATGAAATCGCGCTTACCATCCTATTGGCGGCCCTGACCATCATCTTTATGGTGGTCATCATTACCCTGAAACCTTTTGGGGCTTATGCCCAGGTGGATTTCTCCGTTCCGGTACTGGCCTCCCTGCTGGTCTGCCTGATCCCCACCACCATCGGCGGGTTGCTGAGCGCCATCGGCATCGCCGGCATCGACCGGCTGGTGCAGCATAACGTCCTGGCTATGAGCGGCCGGGCCGCCGAGGCCGCCGGTGACGTGGACGTGCTCCTGCTGGACAAGACCGGCACCATCACCCTGGGCAACCGCCAGGCGGTGGAATTCTTCCCCGCCCCGGGGGTCGAGCTGCAGGAACTGGCCAGCGTGGCCCAGCTCGCCTCTCTGGCCGATGAAACCCCGGAGGGACGCAGCATCGTGGTGCTGGCCAAGGAATATGGCCTGCGGGGGCGGGATCTGGGTGAGCTCCCTAAAGCCGTGTTTGTCCCCTTCAGCGCCAAGACCCGCATGAGCGGCGTCAATCTCAATGGCGACCAATACCGCAAGGGCGCCGCGGATGCGGTGCAGGAATTTGTCGGCAAACCGCTGCCTCCGGAGGTGGATGGCGAGATCCAGCGCATCGGCTTCCTGGGCGGCACCCCCCTGGTGGTGGCCAGCTCCGAGAAAGTCTACGGGGTGGTCCATCTGAAGGATATCGTCAAAGGTGGCCTGCCGGACCGTTTCCTACGCTTCCGGGCCATGGGAATCACCACCATCATGATTACCGGCGACAATCCCCTGACCGCCGCGGCCATCGCCAAGGAGGCGGGGGTGGACGATTTTCTGGCCCAGGCTAAACCGGAGGACAAGCTGGCCCTGATTCGCCGCCAGCAGGCGGCCGGCCACCTGGTGGCCATGACCGGCGACGGCACCAACGACGCCCCGGCCCTGGCCCAGGCCGACGTCGGGGTGGCCATGAACACCGGCACCCAGGCGGCCAAAGAGGCCGGCAACATGGTGGACCTGGACTCGAACCCCACCAAGCTCATTGAGGTGGTGGAAATCGGTAAACAGCTCCTCATGACCCGGGGCGCCCTCACCACCTTCAGCGTCGCCAACGACGTGGCCAAATACTTTGCCATCATCCCGGCCATGCTTGTGGGGACCTTCCCCCAAATCGCCCCCTTCAATGTAATGAAACTGGCCTCCCCGGCCAGCGCCATCCTCAGTGCGGTAATCTTCAACGCCTTGATCATCATGGCCCTGATTCCCCTGGCGCTGAAGGGCATCAAGTTCCGCCCCTTGGGGGCCGCCGCAGTGCTGCGGCGCAATCTGCTGATCTATGGCCTGGGCGGCATCATCGTGCCGTTTATCGGCATCAAGCTCATCGACTTGATCGTCGCCGCTCTGCACCTGGCCTGAGAGAGAATGAGATATGAAGATCCAAGAACTGCTTCAAGAAATCAAGGTTTCGGCCCTGGTCACCCTGGGCCTGTTGATCATCTTGTGCTGCGCCTATCCCCTGGTAGTCTGGGGCATCGTCCAGGTGGCCTTTCCCAGCCAGGCCAACGGCTCCCTGATAAATGTAAAGGGACAGGTCGTCGGCAGCCGCTTGCTGGCGCAGAACTTCAGCGGGGCGCAGTATTTCCACCCGAGGCCCTCGGCCGCCGGCGATACCGGCTATGACGGCACCAGCTCCGGCGGCAGCAACCTGGGGCCGCTGTCCCAGAAGCTCACCGATCAGGTGAAGGAGCGGGTGGAGAAGTATCGCGCCGAAAATAGCCTGCCGGCCGGAACCCTGGTCCCCGCCGACGCCGTGACCGCCTCCGGCAGCGGCCTGGACCCCCACATCAGCCTGGGGAACGCCGGGCTGCAGGCCCCCCGGGTTGCCAAGGCCAGAAATTTGAAGGAAACTACGCTCAGGAGCCTGATCGCCAAATATCGCGAAGGACCCGATTGGGGCCTCTTCGGAGAGCCCAGGATTAACGTGCTCCGGCTCAATCTGGCCCTGGACGCCATCCCGGTCAACTAGTGCAGTTTTCGGTTAAATAAATTAACCGAATAACCGAGATCGCGATGGCTCAGCTTATGGTTGCATAACTAAACGACTCTGTGGCAGATGCTCATGGAAACCGGATAAGATGGCGGAAGACAAGGCCCTCAGTTTCCTGCGCCTGATCCGCCGCGCCCAGCGCGGCAAGTTGAAGGTCTATCTCGGGTACGGGGCCGGAGTCGGGAAGACCTGGCAGATGCTCCAGGAAGGGCACCGCCTGAAGGAAGAGGGTGTTGATATCGTGGTGGGGCTGGTGGAGACCCATGGCCGACTGGAGATTGCCAAACTCCTCGAAGGTCTGGAGGTCGTTCCCCGGCGGCAGGTTCAGTATCGCGGCATCACCCTTGAGGAGATGGATCTGGATGCGGTACTGGCACGGCGGCCTGAGGTGGCCCTGGTGGATGAACTGGCCCACTCCAATGTCCCGGGAAGCAAGAACCCCAAACGTTATCAAGACGTGCAGGACCTGTTGCGCGCCGGCATCCACGTCATCAGCACCCTCAACATCCAGCATCTCGAAAGCCTCTATGATTTGGTGGAGACTCACATCGGGGTAAAGGTCCATGAGCGCATCCCCGACACCGTGTTGGCCGAGGCCGATGAAATTATCAACGTGGACATCTCCCCGGAGGATTTGCTGCGGCGCCTGCGGGAAGGGAAGATCTATCCTCCGGAGCGGGTGGCCGTGGCCCTGGAAAACTTTTTTAAACGCGTCAATCTGGACCAGCTCCGGGAATTGACGCTGCGGGAACTGGCCTCCCAGATTGACCTCAAGCGCCGCACCGAGCCGGAGGAAAATCCCGAGGCGGCGCCGGAACAGGTGATGGTCGGTATCAGCTCCCGCGGCCCCAATGCCGCCGCCCTGCTCCGCTATGGCTCCCGCCTCGCCGGCCGCCTCAACACCACCTGGTATGCGGTTTACGTCCAGACCCCCCGGGAGGAATCCACCGTGATCGATGCGGCCACCCAGCGCCAGCTCGCCGATAGCCTCACCCTGGCCAAACAATTGGGGGCCATGGTTTTTCCCTATAAGGGGGAGGACATCGTGGCAACGATCCTCCATTTTGCCAGGGAATACCGGGTCAGCCACATCGTCATCGGCAAGCCGGGCCGGCTGCCTGCCTGGAGACGCTGGCTGGGCCAAAAAACCGTTGCCGAGCAATTGATCTTCAAGGCCCCCCCGGGGGTGACCATTGTGGTGGTGGATACTTCTTCATTTCTTTTTTAGTGTCAGGTTTATGATTTTCCTTTAATAAAGAAGTCCATCTTAACCAACCAGCAGGGAACCATCGCCAATCGCCAGTGAAGACCCGTCTGGATCAGTTATTGGTAACCAGGGGCCTGGCCCGGAGCCGGACCCAGGCCCAGGCCTTGATCCTGGCGGGGAGGGTCAGGCTTGCGGGGGGCGGAGTGGCGGTCAAACCCGGAACCCTGGTGGCCGGGGAGACGGCCATCACCCTGAAGCCGGCGCCCCGTTTCGTCAGCCGGGGCGGTGAGAAGCTGGCTGCGGCCCTGGAACATTTCCGGGTGCTCCCAGCCGGCAAGACCGCCCTGGACGCCGGGGCCGCCACCGGCGGCTTCACCCAGGTCCTCTTGCTGGCCGGGGCTAAAATTGTCTATGCCGTGGACGTGGGCTACGGTCAGCTAGACGCCACCCTGCGGGCCGACCCCCGGGTGGTGGCCCTGGAGCGCCGGAACCTCCGCCGCTTAACCCGGGAAGCCGTCCCCGAGCCCATCGATCTCATTACTCTGGACCTCTCCTTTATCTCCCTCACCCTGGTGCTGCCCCGGATGCTGGAGTTTCTCCGCCCCGGCGGCGAGATCCTGGCCCTGGTGAAGCCCCAGTTCGAAGTGGGCAAGGGCCAGGTGGGTAAAGGCGGAGTGGTGCGGGAGCCGGTTCGTCAACAGGAGGCGGTGGCCAAGGTGGCGGCCGTGGCCGCCGCTCTGGGTTTTCAGGTGAGTCCGGCCTTCCCCTCCCCCCTCAAGGGACCCAAGGGGAATCAAGAATATTTTCTGTATCTTATCGGTCCCGGGGCGGAGCCCGGAGCGGCGGAAGTTATTGACAGGAACCGTAAGGAATTTTAAAATTTAGCAGTAACCATCTAAACGAAAAATCCTCGTATTTCTTTCACTATAGGAGTAAGCAGATGGAAAATCGAGTAAAAACCGTACTCTTATTGACCGGGTTGACGATATTCCTCATTTTCATGGGCAAGGTTCTGGGTGGCCGCCAGGGGATGTACCTGGCCTTTATCCTGGCCTTGGGCATGAATTTCTTCAGCTACTGGTTCTCCGACAAGATCGTCCTGCGCATGTATAGGGCCCAGGAAGTGAGCCCGGAGGAAGCGCCGCAGATACATCAGATGGTGGAGGAACTGGCCCACGAGGCGGGGATTCCCAAACCCAGGGTGTACATCATCCCGGATGAGTCCCCCAACGCCTTCGCCACCGGCCGCAACCCACAGCACGCCGCAGTGGCGGCCACCCAAGGAATTATCCGGCTGCTGACCCCGGTGGAGCTCAAGGGAGTGCTGGGTCATGAGCTGGGCCACGTGCTCAACCGCGATATCCTCATCTCCACCATCGCCGCCACCCTGGCCGGCGCCATCATGATCCTGGCGAGCATGGCCAGGTGGGGGGCAATTTTGGGTATGGGCCGGGACGACGAGGAGGGGGGGGGAATCTTTGGGGTTCTGGTCATGTCCATCATCGCCCCCATCGCCGCCATGCTCATCCAGATGGCCATCTCCCGCTCCCGGGAGTACCTGGCGGATGAAACCGGGGCCCGTCTGACCCACAACCCGGAATCCCTGGCCCGGGCCCTTGAGAAGCTCTCCCTGGGGACGCAACGGATTCCCATGGACGCCAGCCCGGCCACGGCCCACATGTTCATTGTCAACCCCCTGACCGGGCGCAGCCTCATGAACCTCTTCAGCACCCATCCGCCCATTGAAGAGCGGGTGGAGCGCCTGCGGGCCATGCGCAGCTATTGATTTACAGAGTTTCCGGCAACGGCCCCATACGGGCGCCAGGGACGCGCCCACAGGCCGCCTCTCGATAACCCGCCCTAATGGCAAGTCGCCGCCAAGGTAGCCGAATCTCTGGCAGGGGAGCAGCCAGGTATGCGCCCCCCCCGGGGGCGGCCACGCAGGTCCGCTTCTTCACCAACAGGATTATTTGACGGCTACCTGGCATAAGGCCGGCGGCGGCCTCGCCAATCATGGTATAAAAGGTCGTCCGCGCGGGCGGCGGGCCCTTGGATATGTGACTTTATTAAGATGTCCATCAGGCCCGGGAGTCTACCATGAAGCGCTGGCGCCATTTGCTGATCCTGTTTATTTGCCTGCTGGTTCCGGTCCAGCAGGTCTGGGCCGATCAAAACCTGCTCATCAAGGGGATCGAGGCCCAAAAGGCCGGCAACAATGAGTTGGCCCTGGCGTTGCTCGGCAAATATCTGAAGCAGAACCCGCGCATGACCGAGGCCCGGCGCCACCTCGCCCTGGCCCTGGCCGGCCTGGGCCGCAATACCGAGGCCCTGGCAGAGCTTGACCGGGGTCTGGCTGAACACCCCCGGGACCTCCAGTTTCTCCTGGCTAAGGCCGATCTGCTGGCTAGCATGGAGCGGCGACCCGAGGCCATCGAGGTCCTGACCGCGGCCCTCAATTGCGACCCCAAAAACGTCGAGGTCCTCAAGGAACGGGGCGAATGCCGGGCTCAAGAGGGCTGTTTTCCGGAGGCCATGGCCGACCTCAACCAGGCCGCGCAATTGGCCCCCAAGGACCCCTGGGTCTTCAATAAACGTGGCATGGTCTGGTTCTGCCAGGGGGAATACCAGAAAGCGGTGTCGGACTTTTCCACCGCCATCCGCCTGGCCCCGGATTCGCCCCACGCCTATTTCTTCCGGGGCAACATCTACCGCTACCACCTGGGAGAGATGGATAAGGCCCGAGCCGACTACCGCAAGGCTTGCGCCCTGGGGCACCCACTCTCCTGCCTGGAGTTGGAGAAGCTGGGGGCCAGGTAGGTTCGAGTTTCGAGGTTTGAGTTTCGAGGTTTGCTTTTACAGAAAACCGAAAACTGAAAACCGAAAACCGTCTTTTCCAAGAAGGGCGGTTTTCGGTTTCCGATAAAAGCAAAACCCATAAGACCCACAGGGGCGGCTCCGGGGCCGCCCTTCCTTTTTCATCAAAGAAATAGAAATATCTTTCGTAGGGGCGCACAGTGGCACAGGCTTTCAGCCTGTGATTGGGTGCGCCCTCCGGGGGCGGACACATGGGTCCGCCCCTACTCGAAACTCGAAACTGGGCGACCCAGCGGGTCGCCCCTACAACTCAAATCCTGATCCGCTCCGGGTGGCAGTAGATATTGAGTCGCCGGTCTCGGACGAAGCCGGCCAGGGTGAGGTGGAGTTCCTGGGCCAGTTCCAGGGCCATGGTGGTGGGGGCGGAGACCGCCGCCAGGATGGGGATGCCGGCCCGGGCGGCCTTGAGGACCATTTCGAAGCTGATCCGGCCGCTGAGCAGGGCCACCATGGCGGTCAGGTCCCGCTTCTGCAGCAGGGCCCGGCCGATCACCTTATCCATGGCGTTGTGGCGCCCCACGTCTTCGGCCATCAGAAAAGGGTCGCCGCCGGGGGTAGCCAGGGCCACCCCGTGGCTGCCCCCGGTGGCTCGGAAAATGGTCTGGGCCTCTTGCATGCGGGCCGTCAGGGACAGCAGCTCGTCCGGGGTGACGGCCAGCGCGCTCTCCACCGGGGCAACCTTGCGGAGGATTTCACTCACCGCCTCCTTGGCGCACAGACCGCAACTGGAGTAGGCCACCTCCAGGTGGCGCCGGCCTCGCCGGGCCAGGGCCGCTTTGCTCAGCGAGACGTCCACCACGTTGGGGGGGAGCAGCGGGTCGGTGGCGGTGCCGCAAAAATGCAGGGTGATGACCTCGGAGAGATTTTGAATGATGCCCTCGGTGAACAAGAAACCCAGGGCCAGTTCCTTTTCCAGCCCCGGCAGGCGCATCAGCACCTGGAAGGGCTCCCCCGCCAGGCGAATCTCCAGGGGCTCCTCCACGACCACCAGGTCGCGGGTTTCTTCCAGTCGGCCCTGAAGATAGCGCCGGATCGGCACCTCTGTGGTTGGCTCGGTCATAATCCTGTTTTCTGTTTCCTGTTTTCTGTTTTCCGTCTCTGCTAAGGGGCCTTTGACTTTGCCTTGGTCTTTCACAGAAAACAGAAAACCGAAAATGGAAAACCCTCCCC
>CAWIDL010000032.1:0-313483 GCA_963834795.1 uncultured delta proteobacterium
CAAATCGGTGCGTTTCGGCATAATTTGTTTTGACCAGATTCCCCGTGGAATTACCTAATATCCGAATAAATCCTATTTAAAAATTGCTTCAATAAATGAAACTGTCAATTTTATAGAATGATAGGCTTCATCTTCTGAAATTTTTGGCCTATCAATCTTCCTATGTAAAATATTATTTGCGAGCTTAATTACTTGCCAGGCATTGGAATATATTTCAGAATTAATTTTCATATTTTTGATTTCCTGCATGTTATCTTTTAGCTTATAATTTGATATATCTATGATATTTTTTCCAATTATACCTTTTCTCCTTAATTTTTCAAATGCTCCCAGTTCTATTAATATTCTACAGAATGTAACAGCCGCTTCCCATAAACAGAGGGCGTAACATTCTCTTATATCTCTTAATTGTGATTGAATATTATTTGGTATTGACTGATTACAAATTATTGGCCAGATTTCATTCCTTCTTCTAAAATAATGCTCGTCGATCTGATATATAGTTCCAGTAGCATGATGTTTATTAACCCATTCCTCGTCTTCCTCATTAGCCTTTTTAGTTAACTCCCATACAATAGCTCTTTGAAATGGCTCAGTAACTAAAAGGTCAATATTATATCCACCGCGATTGTCTCTAATCTTTTTTAGTTTTTCGCCCAGGTCTTGGCTCAATCTAATGTTATGTTCAACTATAAACTCTTTTATCTTTTCTTTAGAGATTAATATTCGATGAATTATATTAAAATTCATGAGTTGAAATTCATCAATTAATGATGAATCCAATTTTTCAAAGTCTTGGACTAGTTTCCTAAGGTTCCAATAATGTTCTGTCTCCTTTGTCATTTATAATCTCCAATCGGGGGCCAAGGTCTATTTATCGCCCATCTATCTCATTATCATTAAATATTGGAGGTAGAAACTTACCAGATTCTTTTAATTGACAAAAATAATAATAAGTTGCAGCAATATGTTTGTATATTCCTTTTGTATTTACTCTGCTAGTAAGCATACTGTTAAGCGATGCGCACAGATCAATTACGTGTCTACTATCTGCCCACACAAGAGAACGTGTCATTCCATCCAAAATGTAGTTAGTGTTGATCTTTTTCAAAAAGATAGAGGCCCGTTCAGTCACAAAACATATAGCTCCAGGGCCAGATTTATGTTCAATCTCATGAGCATCTATCAAAGCCTTTCCATATACTCGTGTATACATCAAGTTTGGAAGGTTTAAAAAAAGTTTATCAGTATGTTTTTGGTAAACCCATCTAATCTCGCCTAAAGCGATTCCGCCTCTCACAAAAATTTCGTCTCCAAACCAATTAGAATAGATAAAAGATAATGCAGAAACAAATTCTACTATATTATTTTTTTTAGCTGATATTATAACACTATCAGAGAAGGCTGCAAAACGTAATTTAGGATTCATCCTCGCTGCGAGACAAACAACATTAACGAAATCTAATATTAGGAGATCAGAAAACTGATCTCGCTTAACCATATCTTTTGTGCCTAAAATATCTAAGAATGCAACTATAGATTCCATTTTTACATCCTATTGCTTCTTCATCCGCTCGTACACTACCCGATATGTCATGGCCTCGCCTTCCGTAACGATAAGGCCAGCCGAATGCTGTCCTTCCAGAATGATTTTGATCTCATCGGGAGGCCAGTCATCCCCCATGTAGTCCCGGCCCATCTCTGGCCGAAAGCTGTCCGGTTTGTGGGTGCACCGCCATGAACACCTAATTGCGGAACCCGCCTCGGGCGGAGGTTTCGAGGCCGTCTCGGCGCCCCGCAAATGAGTACACGTCTCTTTTTGATCTCCGAAAACTTGAGGGAAACTACAGCCTAGGAAATCCAGCTAAATTTGCGACAGGGGCAGAACCGACAAATTTCATGAAAGGCCGCCGCGGCGACGCCACTCCCCGCCAGGCCTTTCAATCCTGGTCCACCATCTGCAGGAATTCCTCAAAAAGATAATGGGCGTCATGAGGCCCCGGGGAGGCCTCCGGGTGGTACTGCACCGAGAAGGCCCTGAGCCCCTGGTGGCGCAAGCCTTCCAGGGTGCCGTCATTCAGGTTGACGTGGGTCGACTCCACCCCGGGGTCCGGGATGGACTCCAGGTCCACCGCGAAGCCGTGATTCTGGGAGGTGATTTCCACCCGGCCGGAGAGCTTACTCTTCACGGGCTGGTTGGCGCCCCGGTGGCCGAACTTGAGCTTGAAGGTGCGGCCGCCCAGGGCCAGGCCCAGAAGTTGGTGCCCCAGGCAGATGCCGAACATGGGGGCGGCGCCCAAACACTGGCGCACATTGTCGATGGCGTAGGTGACCGCGGCCGGATCCCCGGGGCCGTTGCTGAGGATGATGCCCGCGGGTTTGAGAGCCAGCACCTGCTTAGCCGGGGTGGTGGCCGGCACCACCAGCACCTGGAGGCCCTTTTCGATTAAGCTCCTGATTATATTGAACTTTACCCCATAATCGTAGAGCACCACCTTCTTGCCGGTCCGCTGGGACCACAAGGTCTCAAGGCCGGTGTCCTCGGTGTCCGCCGGAAACTGCGGCCACCAGTAGGGCTGGCGACAGGTGACCAGGGGTACCAGGTCCAGGCCATCCATGCTGGGGAGCTCCTGGGCCCGGCGCACCAGGGACTCGGGGTCCTGGTCCAGAGTGGAGATGATGCCCCGCATAGCCCCCACCTCCCGGAGGCGCTTGGTGATGGCCCGGGTGTCGAAGCCCTCCACCCCCAGCTTGCCCGAGGCCCGGAGATAATCGCCCAGGTTCCCCCGGGCCCGCCAGTTGGAAGGGTAGGGGTGGTACTCTTTGACGATGAAGCCCTCCACCAATATCCCCCGGGATTCCACATCTTCGGGGTTGATCCCGTAATTGCCTATCAAGGGATAGGTCATGGTGACGATCTGGCCCTTGTAGGATGGATCGGTGAGGATCTCCTGGTATCCAGTCATGGCAGTGTTGAATACCACCTCGCCGGCGGATTCTCCTTCGCCGGTAAAGGATCGCCCTCGCAACACCAAACCGTCTTCCAACGCCAATAACGCCTGCAAAGTAATGACCTCGAAGCCACGCTAAATTTCTTAAAAATTATAACATAATCCGCGGGTGGGCGTCGGCTAAATTTTCCAGGGACAAGACCCAAGGCGGAGGGGCGGCCATCTGCGGCGGCCAAATTCACCGCCGCCAGCCGCGGCATAAAGAGTAGTGGTCCCGGAGGCACAGGCGGGGCGCCGGCGCCTCCGGATCAAAACCTTGCCCCAAACCGACTGCATATAAAGCCCCTGGCGAGGCGATTTGCAGCCGGGTAAGGCTTAAACCATGGCTCGACTCCAGGGAGGTCCGTAGGGTCCGGCAAGGTTTTTGCCATGAGGCATGTAGGGTGGGCACTGCCCACCAAAACCAGAGAGCTGTTTCAACTTAGACCTGCCCAACCTGGGCGTGAGATTCCTACCTGCTGCGTTGCCCCAACCTGTCGGCCTTCTGGCGCCAAAGCCCGGCGATCAGCTCCGCCTGGCGCCGGGCGGCGCCTTGATGGGGGATCAAGGTCGCCTGGGCCCTGGTCCCCAAATCCCGGCGGAGTTCCGGGTTTCTTAAGAGCTGGTCCACCGCGGCGGCCAGGGAGGCGGCGTCCGCCACCCTGATCCCGGCCCCGGCGGGTTCAGCTTCCAAGATGTCTTGGGCCCAACGGAAGTTGGAGAGGTTGGGACCATAAAGGGGCGCCCGGCCCCAGGCCGCAGCCTCCAGGATGTTTTGGCCTCCATGGGGGACCAGACTGCCGCCCACAAAAGCCACGTCCGTGGCGCCATAGAGGCTAAAGAGGTCGCCGATGGTGTCGATGAGCACCACTGGATGGGTCCGGACTTCTAAGCCCGCCTTCAGACGGCTCCAGAGATGACCAGGCAAGCCGTGCCTCACCCTTACCAAATTTTCCCCCAAGCCCGGGGCGCGCTCAGGATGTCTCGGCGCCAGGACCAGGAGCAAAGAAGGGTAGGGGCCCAGAAGTTCCTTATAGGCGGCCAGCACTATTTCCTCTTCGCCGGGATGGGTGGAGGCGGCCAGCCAGATTGGCTCACCCCCGGAAACTGCCTTGCCGCCGTGCAGCAGCCGCTGAAATCCCGTGGCCTCTCCTTCATCCCGGTCCTGCAACAGGCGGTCACACTTCAGGTTGCCGCTGAGCCGTATCTTGGCCGGGTCCAGGCCCATTGCCAGCAGGCGTTGACAATCCTGGGGGGTCCCGGCAACGATAAGATCGTAATTATTAATTAATTCCGTGGCATACCTTAGATATCTAAGGTATCTTCTGAAGCTTTGGTCCGAAACCCTGGCGTTGGCCAGGGCCAGGAGAATGCCGCGCTGCCTGGCCAGGTTAAGAAAATTAGGCCAGATTTCCGATTCCAGGGTAATGACCAGATGAGGCTGCAGCCTTTCCAGGTAGCGCTGCACCGTCCAGGGAATATCCAGGGGAAAGTAGCAGACCAGGGCCCCCAATGGCAAAAAATATTTGCGAGCCAGGGCCTGGCCGGTTTCAGTACCGGTGCTGACGATCAAGGCGGCCTCGGGGAGCAAGCTCCGTAGTTCGCGGACCAGGGGCAGGGCCTCCAGGATTTCTCCCACGGAAATCCCGTGCAACCAGAGACGCGGCTGCCCCGGGGGCGGACCGCCGGGGAGCTGCAGACCCAGGCGGGGCCGAAAACTCTCCCCCCGGCCCCTGGATTTCAGGTGCCAATAAAAAAAAGGCCAGGCAAATAAGCCAGCCAGGGTGCTCAAGCCCTGATATGCCAGGTTAACCAAGGTCTTATCAGTCATATCTAAGCAAGTTTATTAAGTTTAAGCAATCTAAGATAGTTTATTAAGTTTAGCCAACCAGTCGCGGCGCACCTTAAGATAGTCGGCCAGGATCGCGGCGTGATCGAAGGCCATCTCTTGGGGTAAATCTTCCAGCCGAAAAATCTCCAGGCTCCGGGCATCGTCCGCCGCCTTGGGTGTCCCAAGCGCCCGGGCCACAAATACGGTGCTGATGTTATGCTGCCTCGGGTCTCGCCGGGGGTCCGAATAAGTGTGCAGCTGGCCCAGGAGTTCCACCTTAAGTCCGGTTTCCTCCAGGGCCTCCCGGCAGGCGGCGGCCTCCAGCGATTCGCCGTAGTCCACGTAACCACCGGGCAAGGCCCATCCCAGAGGCGGATTGGCCCGCTGGATCAAAACAATCCCCTTGAGGGGAATCTCGATAATGATATCCACCGTAGGCGCCGGCGAGCGCCGCCTCGGGAAGGGCTGCCCGCATTTAGGACATTTTTCTACCATCTTCATATGTTTGTTTACATAATATATATTATCAGACGTTATATTTAGATCCCCTAAAACTCCCGCTTAACAAATTTTCTTAGATCCTGATAATCGACGGCAACAATTTGCCAGGTCCCGCTCTTCGGTTGCCGCTGCATCCGGAAGTGAAACGGCTCTTGGCTCTTGTGGTCCATCAGGGTCACCCGGGCATCCCCGCCCTGGACCTCGATCTGCGCCGTGGTAGCCGCGGCGGCAATCTCCAGTATTCTGGTATTATCCAGATTCAGCAGATATTTCTCCATCACATGGCGGCACTGCTTTTCCAGGGCGTCCGACAGGTTAGACAACACCATTCGCGCGAACTGCCGCCCCATTTGCCGGCCTTTCCGGTTCCACGGGTCTTCTGTGCCTCCTTGGGCATCGTCAGAATTGGGGATGGCGGATTCCGCCAGATTATTAGCAATTGCCTTTATATTCAGATACTTAAAGAACCGGGGCATATCCCTGGTCTTGAGGGCCAGGGCCATGCGCTGCAAGGCGTAACGGGGTGAGGCGATCCAGCTCCGGTAGAGGCCGCCGCCTAGAACCGCAACCAAAATCCCTGCGATCAGGTAGATCAACAAGGTCCGGCGCCGCATGAGACAAGACCTCCTTAGGGTGAGCTTGGCTTCGGCATGCTTTTCAGATAGATATACTATAACCCGAAAGGGGGAATCGAGGCCATGAAACCGGAAAAATTGATCTCCCGCCATCCTGCAGGAGGAAAGGCGCTGCGCCAGTGAGCAAAGCCGCTCGTGACGGGACTTTCGAGGCCGAATGCATATAAAGCCCCTGGAGCGACGATTTTTCATCAGGCAAGGGTTTTGTTAAGGGCAGTTTTCCGTTTTCCGTTTTCCGTTACAGTTTCAGTTTCCGGTTTCTGCAAAACTGAAAACAGAAACAGAAAACCAAAAACCAAAAACTAAAAAACCAAAAACTAAAAAACCAAAAACCAAAAACTAAAAAACGGAAAACGGAAAACGGAAAACGGATAAAAATACGCCGGGCTGAAAATGAGCCCGGAGCCAACGAGAGAGTAACTGAGGCATCATGGAATACTGGGACTCAGGCGGGCCAAGACTGCCGGTGGTGCGGATCAACGCCAAGGGCCTGCGCTGGCAGCGCCGCGGCCACCCCTGGCTGTACCGCGACGACCTGGACGGCGAGGTCGCCCTGCCCTCCGGGGAGTTGGCCGCGGTGGTGGCGCCCGGGGACCGCTTCCTGGGCCAGGCCTTTTACAGCGCTAAGTCACGCATTGCCCTGCGTTTTGTCAGCCCTGGACCGGAGCCGGTGATTGCGGCTTTTTGGGAGGAGCGCCTCCTCCGAGCCCTGGCATACCGGCAGCGGGTGGTCCGGGACAGCGACGCCTGCCGCCTCATCTACGCCGAAGCCGACGGCTTCCCGGGCCTGGTGGCGGACTCCTACGCCGGCCACCTGGTGCTGCAGGCCAACCACCCGGGTCCGGCCAGGCTTCTGCCGGAGACCTTCTTGCCGCTGCTTACCCGGCACCTGGCCCCCAAATCCATCACCCTGCGCCATGACGGCGAGGCGCGCCTGCTGGAGGGGCTCCCCCAGGAGGTCCAAACGGTGTTGGGTGAACTGCCTCCCCGGGTGCAGGTGCGGGAAGGTGAGGTACGTCTCTGGGTGGATATCCGGGGCGGCCAGAAGACCGGGCTTTTCCTCGATCAGCGGGAAAACCGCGCCGTGGCGGCAATGATGTCCAGGGGTCGGGTTCTGGATGCCTTCGCCTACCAGGGGGCCTTTGCCATGCACCTGGCCCCCTTAGCCGAGGAGGTCACCCTGGTGGAGAGTTCCGCCGCGGCCCTGGAAATGGCCCGGGAAAATGCCTTGCTCAATAACCTGAATAATCTGGATTTGGTGCGGGAAAACGTCTTTGCCTACCTGAAGGCCGCGGTGGCCGCGGGTAAACGCTTCGACTGCATCGTCCTGGACCCGCCTGCCTTTGCCAGGAGCCGGGGAGAGCGTACCGCGGCCCTCAAAGGCTACCGGGAGATCAACCGCCGGGCCTTTCAGCTACTCTCGCCCGGCGGGGCGCTGATCACCTGCTCTTGCTCCTATAACCTCAGCGAGCCGGATTTTCTCGGGATAGTCCGGGAGGCTGCCGCTGAGGCCCACCGCCAGGCCCGGATAGTGGAGCGCCGGGGCGCCGCCCGGGACCACCCTGCCCTCCTCTCCCTGCCGGAGAGCCTCTACTTGAAGTGCCTGATCCTGGAAGTGTTGTAGGCTGGGCCCGGTTCCGGCAACTTTAAACGTCTAAGGACAAATTTATGGTGGGTGGTACCCACCCCGCACTACCCATGCATAGCCTCCTGCAATCGCCTTCTCATCTCATCTCGCGGTCATTGACTCTCCCCTCCTCTTCCCATAAAATCATCCCATGCGCATTTCTGTTTTGGGGATCATGGCCCTCGTGCTCCTGGCATGGGCGCGGCCCGCGGTCGCCGAACCTTCCCCGCTCCCGCCACATCCCCGCATCCTGGAGGCGGCCCAGGCCCCCCGGGCCGCCCGGATTCTAAGCCAGGTACCCCTGGCCTACGCTCCGCAAATGTCTCAGGCCCAGCGGCGCCGCGATTTTCTGGAAAAAATCGAGCTGGCCAAAGGCCTGCTGGGGGTCAGGCGCCCGGTGGAGATCCGCAAGGAAACCCTGGCCATGATTCCCCCGGGTATGGAAGTCTCCTGGGAGTACTTGAGAGGGCGCCGCTGGCCTGACGGCGATCGGGTGGGGGTCACCCTGAGCGTGCCGGTGTGGGTGCCGGCCGGGGCCCGGAAGGTTCAGAGCTTCTGCGCCTTTGAGAAAAAATGGCAGAGCGTGGCCCAGACCCCCAGCCGGCCGTCGGGCTACGTCTGGTTCTCCTCCAATCTGGCCGACATCAATAATAAGGCCGCTTACCGCGCCGAAACCATCCAGTTCGAAGTGAACAGCAAGTTCGCCCCCCTGGTGGGCCTGCTGCTGGAGTACATCTTCCGGGAGGGCTACTACGACCCGCCCCAACGGCTGCCCCTGATGACGGTGAGGGGCGCCGAGGACACTTACGCGGTCAGCGCCCGGACTGCGCCGGTAGTGGCGGAATGCCTCAGTTTCCCGGACAATGAGAGCGACTGCCTGGCGGCCGGTGTGGCCCGGTGCTGCTATAACAACCTGGCTGAGATCTACCACGGCCACCACGCTCCGGCCTCCAACCATCGCCTGGGTCTGGCCTTCGACCTCAATGACTTCAATTACCCCGGGGTGGTGGACGGCGCCCCCAATCCCGTCAGCCACGCCATCCGCCAGTTCAACCGGGACGCCATGCACAAACTCGACGCCCGCCAGATTCCAGGCTGGGTCTATCAGGCCGCTAAATCTATAGGGTTGCGCATCCCCCAGGAATGGACCTACGAGGGCTATAATACCGACTGGGAACATCTGGACGTGGGGACCAAATGAGAGTTTCGAGTTGTAGGGGCGACCCGCTGGGTCGCCCAGTTTCGAGTTTTTAGTAATTTGAAAAGCGCGGTTTTTTGGTAGCCGCAGGCCCTAGCAAAAAACCTGCGCCGCACAGGCGGGACGCCTGTGCCACCAAGGGATGCATCTCACCGAAAACCGAAAACTGAAAACCGTGTTAAAAGATTTCATCAAACAATTGAAAGAATCCGCGGACTACCGCGATATCCTCAGTCACTATCGCTACCTGCCTGAAGTGGCGGCGGACTATGCGCCTGAAGATGCAGGTCTGCCGCCGCCGCTGACCACGGCCCTTAAACGCCAGGGAATCTCCCGCCTCTATCGCCACCAGGCCGAGGCCCTGGCCGCCATCCGGGCTGGCCAGAACGTGCTGGTGGCCACCCCCACCGCCAGCGGCAAGACCCTGATTTATAATTTGCCGGTGCTGGAATCGCTCTTAAAAGACGGGGCCGGCCATGCCCTGTACCTTTTTCCCCTGAAGGCCCTGGAACAGGATCAACTCAAGGCCCTCAAGGAACTGGACGCCGCCCTGCCCTCCCCTTTCCTGCGGGCGGCCATATATGACGGCGACACCCCGCCGTCCCAGCGCCAGGCCATCAAGGCCAGTCCTCCCCAGGTGCTCATCAGCAACCCGGACATGCTGCATATGGGTCTGCTGCCCTACCACGCTTCCTGGTCCGGGTTCTTCTCCCGGCTCAAATTCGTGGTTATCGACGAAGTGCACACTTACCGGGGCATCATGGGCAGCCACATGGCTCAGGTGCTGCGGCGCCTGCGGCGCCTCTGCGCTCACTATGGCTCCCGCCCCTGCTTTATCCTGTCTTCCGCCACCATTGCCCGCCCTGAAACTTTCGTCAGTCAGTTAACCGGGCTTGAGGTGGAAACCATCGCCGCAAGCGGCGCCCCCCAGCCCGGCCGGCACTTTCTCTTTCTTAATCCCCCGGGCGGGGCGCCCTCGATCGCGGCCCAGATCTTTGCCCAGGCCATCCGCCAGGGCCTCAATACCATCTGCTTCACCCAGGCCCGCAAGCTCACGGAGCTCATCCACGTCTGGGCGCAGCGGCTGGCGCCGGAGCTCAAGCGCCACATCAGCTCTTATCGCGCCGGCTATCTGCCGGAGGAGCGCCGCGAGATCGAGCAGGCCCTGGCCGCAGGTAGGATGCGAGGGGTGATCTCCACCAGCGCCCTGGAGATGGGCATCGACATCGGCGGTCTGGACGTCTGCATCCTGGTTGGCTATCCCGGCACCATGGTCACCACCAGGCAACGGGCCGGCCGGGTGGGGCGGGCCGGCCGCGACTCCCTCATCGTCCTGCTGGCCCAGGCCGACGCCCTGGACCAGTATTTCCTTAAATACCCGGACGAATTCTTTGGCCGCCCCCTGGAGACCGCGGTGGTGGACCCGGATAACCCTTACGTGGTCAAGGCCCACCTGCCCTGCGCCGCCCAGGAGCTGCCCCTGCGGCTCACAGGGGAGGTCCATTTCGACCTGGCGGCCCACGAGGCAGTGCTTGCCGACCTGGTCCGGGAACGCCGCCTGCTCCATGCCGCCGACGGCGACGCCTGGTTGGCCCGGGACCGCTTCCCCCAAAAGGAGGTGAATATCCGGGGGATAGGGGAAAGCTTCGCCATCTTCCAGACCGGCAAGAAACGGCCCCTGGGCTCCATCGACGGCCACCGGGCCCTGCGGGAGTGCCACCCCGGAGCGGTCTATCTCCACAAGGCCCAGACCTGGGGGGTGGAACGCCTGGATTTGGAGCGGCGCAACGTTTGGGTAAATTTCGTGGAGCCCAACTACTTCACCCGCATCCAGACGGACAAGGAGACGGAGATCCTGGAGATCCTGGAGACCCGCCAGGCCGCGGTCTTCACCGCTCACATCGGCCGCCTCAAGGTCACCGAACATATCCTGTCCTACGAGAAGCGGCGTCTGCCCGGACAAGAGCTTATGGGGACGGTGTCTCTGGAGCTGCCGCCCCAGATCTTCGAAACCGTGGGCATGTGGCTGGAAATCCCCGATGCCGTCAAAAACGCCATTTACGCCGCCGGGGGGCACTTCATGGGCGGCATCCACGCCCTGGAGCACGTCCTCATCAGCATGTTTCCCCTCTTTGCCCTGGCGGACCGCTATGACATCGGGGGCATCTCCCATCCGGCGCACCCCCAGGTAGGCCGAGCCGCCATCTTCATCTACGACGGCTACCCCGGCGGGGTGGGGCTGTCGGCCAGGGCCTTCGAGATTCTGGAAGACCTGCTGCGGCGCGCCTGGGAAGTCACCGCCGCCTGTCCCTGCGAGGACGGCTGCCCCTCCTGCATCCATTCCCCCAAATGCGGCTCAGGCAACAAGCCCCTGGACAAAGAGGCAGCCGTGAGCATCGCTGCCATGCTCCTCGGGTTGGAAGAGCCCCGGGGGGAGGACGATATTACCCTGCAGGAAACCACCGCCGCCCCCCTCACGGTCGCCGAGCCACTCGCCGGCGACACCTGGCTGGCCCGGCGAAAACTGGGAATTCTGGACCTGGAGACCCGCTGTTCCGCCGCCGACGTGGGCGGCTGGGGGCAATGCCACCGCATGGGCGTTTCCCTGGCGGTGCTCCACGAGACCAGCACGGGCGCGGCCACCGTTTACCGGGAGGACGACCTGGAGCGCCTTTGCCGGCGTCTGCAAGGGTTGGAGCTGGTGGTGGGCTTCAATATCAAACGCTTCGACTACCAGGTGCTGCAGCCTTACACCCGGATAAGGCTTAAGGATTTACCCACCCTGGACATCCTGGAAGAGGTTCAGGCCATCCTGGGCCACCGGCTCTCCCTTAACCACCTGGCGGAGAAAACCCTGGGAGAGAGCAAATCCGGGGACGGACTCCAGGCCCTGGAACACTTCGCCGCCGGCCGCTGGGAGGAACTGGAATCCTACTGCCGCCAGGATGTGGCCCTCACCCGCCGCATCTTCGAGTTCGGGGTGGAGCACGGCTTCCTCATCTACCAGCACCGCCAGGGCCCCCTGGTGCGGCTGCCGTTGGACTGGCGGGAGGAACGCTTTTTTCAGGAGTGATTTTTCACGCCAAAGCAGCTTCTCCTGGTAGCATAGGCGTCTCGCCTGTGGTCGCCTAGGCGTCGCGCCGCTGTAGCATGTTCTTGTAGCCGCAGGCTTTAGCCTGCGCTCCTGCAAATTGGGAGTTTAGGGCACACAGGCCAGAGGCCCATGCTACCCAATCCCGGCGTCCCGCCGGTGTAGGAAATTGGTTTTCCTTGACTCACCGCGACCGCTTCGCCTTCCGTATCTCTTTCCCGAAACTCAAAACTCAAAACTAGAAATTCAAAACTAGACATTGCCCTTTGGCCGCGGGTGCCTTATCATTTGAGAAAATCTACCGATCGTCCCCAGACAGGATTGGGAACGAGGAGAACAAGGAGGTTATGATGAATCCGACCAAAAAGGGGCTGGCCCTGGGTTGTTGTCTGGCACTGTTGCTCTTCTTTTGCGCTTCGCCACTGTTGGCAGCCGAGGTTGAACCCACGGTGGGCCAGGTGCTGGGTCCGGTAACCTTCGCCGCGCCCATGTCCGCCGCGGACGCCAAATATCTGGGGCTGGAAAAGCCGGGCGAATTCACCCTTAAGGACGTCAAATCGCCGTATGTCCTGGTGGAGCAGTTCAACACCTCCTGCCCCCACTGCATGCATGAGGCCCCGATCCTGAACCAACTTTTTAACCTGGTGCAGCAGGATCCCAACCTTAAGGGAAAGCTGAAATTTATGGCCGCGGCCCAAAGCAGTGATACGGGCCCCGTAATGGCGTGGAAGGCCCTCCAAAAAGTTCCCTTCCCGGTATTACCGGATCCCAACAGCGCCCTGGGCAAGGGCCTGAATTTCACCCCCTACCCGGTCACCATGGTCGTGAATAAGAGCGGCAAGATCGTTTGGCTGCAAATCGGCGCCTTCGATAACGCAGAAGAGGCCCTGCAGGAGATTAAAAAAGTAGTGAAATAGACGTTGCAGTGAAAGGATTCAAGAAAAAATGGGACAGGCTTCCCAATCCCCACCTGGCGGCCTGTCCCTCCCCTGCGCCATTTGACTCCCGGCAAATCCGACCTTAATTTAGGTTATTTGTAAGATCGATAACCAGGCTCTCCGTTTAAAATGGGCTCAAGGAAATCGAGATGGATCGAAAAGTTGCGAGATTAGCTCTGCTAATCGGTGCGGCGCTGCCCCTGGCTCTGTGCTCCGCCCTGATGGCGGCGCCGCTTAAGGTCGGCTTTCCGGCGGGAAATCTGAAGTTCGCCAAGACCATGGCCCCGGCGGACCAGGCCTATCTGGGGCTAAAGAATCCTGGGGAATTCGCCCTTAAGGATATCCAGGCGGATTATGTGTTGGTTGAAGTCCTCAATGCCGACTGCCCGCACTGCATGGAGCAGGCCGCGGCCCTGAACCGGCTTTACCATTTGGTGGAGGCCTCCGAACTCAAGGACCGGATCAAGTTTATCGGGGTGGTCAGCAATTCCGAGTCCAAGGTGGCGGGGTGGAAAAGCGCCTACAAGGTCCCCTTTCCCCTAATTCCCGATCCCGAATGGGTAATCGGAAACGATATCCTCAAGATCACCGGCACCCCCACCACAGTGGTGCTGGATAAACAGGGCAAGGTCATAATTTTGCACGACGCCGTCTTTACTGATGCCAATAAGGCCTTCCAGGGCCTCCGCGCCAAGATAAAATGATGAAAAAAGGCCTTTACGAATGCCCGTGCGGGTGCGGGCAGATCCCCGACGGCGGTATCTTCAAACCGGGTCATGATGGCCGCATATCAGGCTGGATTCGCAAGTTGGAAAAGGGTGTAACCATGCTGGCTGAGTACCCCCAGGTCGTGCGGGATATTTACAACCAATGGAAGAGGGATAACAGGCCGGGTGGGAATATCCACCCCAGGATCAAGGACGCTGCAATAAAGGTATTAACAAGGAGAGGGAATTTGGATCTGCAGGCTGTTCTGGTAGCGACGGACTTTTCCGAGTGCGCCGCGGCCGCCTTTCAAATGGCCCAAATCCTGGCCCGGCGTTTCAGCTCCAGGCTGATTCTGCTGCACGTCATTCATGAGCGGCTGCTGGAGCAACTTTCCAGCCACCTGGGGGAGCCTGCGGACGCCTTGCTGCCCGGGTTCCGGGAGCGAGCCCAGCAGCAATTGGACAAATTCCTCAAGGGGGTCAAGCCCGGTCCCCTGGAGGTGGAGACCCTGGTGGCCGTTGGCCTGCCCTTCCAGGAGATCGCGGTGGTGGCCCGGGATCTGGCGGTGGACCTGGTGGTCATGGGCGGCTACGGCCGGGGCGGCCGCGGGCCCCTGGAAGAGGTCTTCTTCGGGTCCACCGCGGAAAAGGTGGTGCGCCTCCTTCCCTGTCCGGTCCTGTGCGTACCACTGGCTGCCGCCAGGTCAGATAAGGCGGCGGGCACAGCCCGCCCTAGGAACGGGTATTTATAGGGCGGCCTGTGGCCGCCGATTATCTGGCGCCACCGGGGGTGGCCCTAGGAGGTAACGAAGCCATGCGACGTCTCCTTTTTTTTATCTTCATCTGTCTGAGCTTATGGATTTCCTCCCAGGCGAAGGTAGCCTGGGCGGAGTTCCAGGTGGGTCAGCGCTTCAACTCCCTGACCTTCAGCGGCACCATTTCCGACGCCGACCGCCTCTATCTGGGTCTGGCCCGGCCAGGTGAATTCCTCTTGAATGACATCCGGGCCCGCTATCTGCTTATCGAGTTTTTCTCCGACGCCTGTCCCCATTGCACGGCCCAGGCCCCGGTGGTTAACCGGCTATTCCACGAGCTTTCAGCCAACCCGAAATTAAACGATGGAACCCTGAAGATGGTGGGGCTTGGTTATTATGGCACCCCGGCGACCATGGAGAGATGGCGGGGAAAATATGGGGCGCGCTTCCCGCTCATCCCGGATCCCCAGGGACAAATCTTCAAGACCCTGGATATTCCCGGCACTCCCACTTACGTGGTTCTGGATAGTCAGGGCACGGTGGTCTATCTATCTATCGGGGAGATAGAAAATATCCAAATATTTATGCGGGAGTTGCTGGCCCACCTGGGGCTTTAAAAAGGTAATGAAGGTCATTTAGATCTATCTGTTCATTAAAGCGCCGGGAGCTGAAGGGAAGTCATTTTTTTGTCATTCTGAGGGAGCCGCAGGCGACCGCAGCATCTCCGAACGTAGGGGCGGGTTTAAAACCCGCCCCTACATCGTTTTATATGAAAATAGCCCGGTGGGGCGGGCCTTAGTGGCACAGGCTTCCAGCCTGTGGATTTTAAACCTTTGGATCACAGGCCAGAGGCCTGTGCCACTAGGCCAGGGACGGCCGCCCCACCATCACCTTCTAATTTTCATTATTCGTTGTGACCTCCAGGTCATGATGGTTCGTTCAGCATGACAAAAAAATGGGGAATTATATATTTGACTCCCTATGCCATCTCGGCCGTAGGGGCGGCGTCTCGCCGCCCGGGGCGGGGAAACCCCGCCCCTACAAAAGATAATTGAGAGATTCAAATATATAATTCCCAAAAAGTGTAGGGTGGGCACGAGCCCACCAATTCCTTAGAAAAGAACCGCTTAAGTGAATCGTATTGTTTTTAAAGGGGAAAATCGACTTTGATCTTGAAGATTTCCTGGGCCGGCAGGCTCAGGAGCTCCACCCCGGAGGCCCCGGAGATCTCGGCGAGGATCTGCTTAAGACGCGCCGGCGACTCGGCGATGAGGGTGAACCAGACGTTGAAGTGGTGGTCCCGCAGGTAGTTGTGGGTAACCCCGGGGTAGCGATTCACCACCTCTACGAAGCGCTCCAGCGACTCCGGCGGCACCCGGGCGGCGCACAGGGTGCTGGTATATCCGAGCTTGCGGGAGGTGAAATTGGCCCCCAGGCGGCGGATGACGCCGCTCTCCATCAGGGTCCGCACCCGGCGCAGGACCTGCTCCTCGTCAGCCCCCACCCTAACGCCCACCTCGGCATACGGCCTGGAAACGATGGGAAAATTTGACTGGATCTCGTTTAGGATGGCCCGGTCCAGGTCGTCCAGGAATTTGGGAGCCGCTTGGCGTTTTGGGGTTTTCGGTGAGTGCATTAACGGGTCTTGGAGCGCAACCTGCCGAAATAGGTGGATAGCCAGACTGCGGCAAGCAAGACGCCCAAGCCCACCACGATCCACCCAATTCCTGCTTCAGAACCTTGCGGTCCGAAGAACCAGAGAAGGACAAAGCCTACCACAAAATTTGCAAATCCCCAAAGGGCGTTGCTGAGTGGCGAGGATTCGCCGACCCCGGGCGGCGATGCAAAGGGTGACTGAAACCGGTGGCCGCTAATGCCCTGAACGAAATGAGGGACACCGTTGGCAAGAAACAGTCCGCTGACGAATTCGAGCACGAAAAAATACCACGCCATTTCAGTTTCCTTTCATAAATCGGAGCTGGAAACACTCGCCCGCATTGCGGCTCGCGACCGATGGCCAAGAGCTTTTCAACCTCGCTGCCGGTGAGGGGTTTTTCGGGCTTTCATTTATTAGGTGCCCTGTGGGCCTCCACATAAGCCTTGAGAACCGCTTGCATCCGGGAGATGTGTCCTTTTCCCTTTGATCTGAAAAAGGAGATGATCTCCTCCTCAAGGCGCAAGTGAACGGATTGCTTAGCTTGTGGCAAAACCAGTTTTGCCTGTGTCCAGTCGGCCCGAATGCCGCGCTCGTCCTCGTCTTCGGCAACGAGCCGTTCCAGTTCATCATCTGTTTGAGCGTCAACCCGGCCCAAATCGGTACGGCTTTGCGCCCTCCTGGCCTTAAGCTCTGCTGCTGTATAGCTCTTGATATTTTTTTCTCTCTTCATGGCGCGCCCTCCGAATGGTGGCCAAGAGCTTTTCAACCTCGCTGCCGGTGAGGTGTTTTCGGCTATTGGTCATTCTGTCCAGTTTTTAGGGTAGAAGTCGGGCCGCGCCTTTAGGCACGATGCCGCGAGCTTTTTTGAATATGGACAGAATGCGTGATTTTGTCCAGTTATTTAAGAAAGTGATTTGACGCCATCATTGGGCTTCGATTTAATCCAAGCCTGTCCATAGGGGGAGTTCATAACCAAATTGCTTCGCAACTTTCCCATTGAACTCATCGCGTTCCCTAATCTTCTCTCGGACGAATGCGACTGCCTCATCAGGGGAAAGAATCCGCACGATGTCTCTGAGCTTGTCACGATTACCAAGGATCCCGCCCGGTTGAGTCTTTGAGCCACCATCTCCCGTGACAAGGATTGCTGCATATTTCGCAGCTTCACAAACTATTTTTACATCATTCCGTTGGTTGTCGTCCCGTGCGCCTTCAGGGAAAAGCGCCGCCTCCACCTTTGAGTAAAGGGGATCACAGGACATTGTTATTGTGTAAATCTGTTGATTCGCTTTGCGAGTTCTCGTGGCATTATTACCGGCCAGTGCCTCCCCATAAGCGGTAGCGGACATGTTGATCAAGATCACTTCATCTTCGTCCCATTTTTCTAGCTGATTTACAGAAGACAGCTTCTACCTTGCATTAATAAGGTTCGTATCGATATGCAAGACTGGGATATACAGCAATCGTGGGTTCATTTGAATTGTCATGGTTGGCCTATAGGACTATAGATCTGTGACAGTGCAGTTATCAGATTCACCGTCTATTATTCTTTTTCCGAAATTGATAGAGTACTGGATTGCTTCTTCCTCCGTCTTGAATGTGTTATCAGTATAGAACTTTTTTTCCGTAACTTTGTCGCCTGTATGCTTTGAGATGCAAAGCTCCACAATCCATTCCCCCCGAACCGGACGTGATGTGGCATGAATCAAGAATCCCTTATAAGAAACTTTGCTCATCGTGTTCTCCTTAGTCTCAATTCGGCAAAAAAAGTTCGAGCAGGCTCTAATCATTGACAATGGTCGCAAATTGCATGGTGATGGGTTTATGAAAGGCGGTTTCCAGATTATGGATCACCAATTCAATACCAGTAACTATGTTCTCAGAAAGAACCTGATCAATTTGCTGGAAATACCTTTCTTTGTATTCACAAAAGGGATGCTCATCAAAAATAATAAAGATGTATATTATTAGAAGTGTACTATTAGCTGAATCGTAGGCTTTTAGCTGCTTCTCTGCTTTTGTGAGACAGGACCTAAATTTATCGAAAAAGGCTTTTTCGAGTTGGTCTTGGGTAGTTCTCACAATGGGCTTGTCACTGGCACGAATTTTTGCTTCCTTATCGGATATATTAATTGTTTTGACTTCGCATAATACTTTACCTGAACACAAAACTCCTTCTAAATCAGGAGTCTGTACACCATTTTTTTTTGATTCTGCAATCAGATGAATAGCTGAGCACCCAAGAGATATTAAATAATTGTATGCTCGCGCCTCGTTTAATGCATCAAATAACTGATGCCATCCACGCCCCGCGACCTTCTTGGTCAAGTATGGGCATACCTTCTTTTTCAAAACTTTCAGCGAACATGGATCGAGTCCCTGCAATGCCTTTTCTATGCGGAGCCACGCGCGCTCTAAATTGGGGGCATTTCGAAGAATGCTTTCGAAATTTCGACCATACGCACTCTCACAGTCCCGATCTGAGATTTGGTCGAAGATAATCTCATATATCATCGGAAACTCTTTCCGGAACATAACAAGCCCTTTTTATTGATTAATTATTTTCTGAATAATTAGACAAGTTACCATGAATTGTCTAGTTCTACAAATCAACCTTAGTTATATTTCGGTAAATACGCCGCACATTTTCTGCGTCATTCTTTGAGTAAGCCCGCGGCCGTAAAAATCCTCTAATCATTCCACATTTCGGCGGGGAGCTGGTCTGCCTGGCGGCGGGGCTTTTGGCCGGGGAGTGATAACTATCCATCTTAACCTATGGGTTCGTAGGGGCAGATGGGGTCTGCCCCAAGGACGTCGCCGCTGAGGGCATAGGCCCGGGCCCGGCAGCCGCCGCAGACCTTGCGGTACTGGCAGCTATGGCACTTGCCCCGGTAATCGTCCACCCGCCGCAGTTGCCGGAACAGCTCGGACGAGGCCCAGATTTCCGGAAAGGGCGTCTCCCGGATATTTCCCGCGGGCAGCTCCAAATAGCCGCAAGGCTGCACTTCCCCACGATAGGAGACAAAGGCGAATCCCTGCCCCCCCAGGCAGCCCTTGGTCATGGCCTCCATGCCGTGGCTCTCCGCGGTGATGGCCTCTCCCCGGGCGGCGGCGTCCTGGCGCCACAGGCGGTAATACTGGGGAGCGCAGGTGGGCTTAATGAACAGCCGCCCTTCCTTCTGCCAGGCCAGCAGTTGGCTCAGGGTCTCCTGGTATTCCTCCGGCTGCAGCAATTGCTCCCGCAGCTTCTCCCCCCGGCCGGTGGGCACCAAAATGAAGACATGATGGGCCGCGGCCTTAAGTTCGATGGCCAGGCGGTGAATGGCGGCCAGTTCGCCCCGGTTGGCCCGGGTGACGGTGGTATTGATCTGAAAGGGCAGACCCGCCTCCCGGCAGGCGGCGATGCCGGCCAGGGCTCCCTCATAGGCCCCGGGTACGGCCCGGAGGCGGTCGTGGCTGGCGGCCGCGGCTCCATCCAGGGAGATGCTCAGCCTTTGCACTCCCGCCGCCTTGAGGCGGCCGGCGATGAGCGGAGTCAGCAGGGTACCGTTCACCGCCATCACCATGCGGTGGCCCTTCGCGGCGCCGTAGGCCGCCAGCTCCAAGATGTCCTCCCGCAACAGGGGTTCGCCGCCGGTGAGGATCACCACTAGCTGGCCCAGGGTGGCCAGGTCGTCCAGCAGGGCGATGCCTTCCTCAGTGTTCAGCTCCCCGGGATAAGGCCCGGAACCCGCCGCGGCCCGGCAGTGGAGACAGGCCAGGTTGCAGCGCCGGGTGGTCTCCCAGGCCAGCAGCCGCAAAGGCGGGATGGAGTTATGGCTGGATTCCATATTTGGGATTGGCGGCGCCGGGTTTCACCCGGTGATTGTTATCCTTAATTAGGGAATTATATACTTGACTCCCGATTCCATCACGGCCGTAGGGGCGGCGTCTCGCCGCCCTGGGCGGGGAAACCCCGCCCCTACAAAAGATAATTGGGGGATTCAAATATATAATTCCCCTTAATTAGCTTAGATCAGGATAATCCGCGGCCACAGTCCAACCTATAAGCTCAGCCCTGGTGGCACAGGCTTCCAGCCTGTGCCACCAGGGTTTTGCTTTTTATTTTGTGTCTTGCACGCAGGAGAGCTCATAAATTTACCCTTAAGATGTATTGGGTAATAGGTTTCCGGCCTGTGCTCTTCCGCCTTTATTCTATTTAAACAAAGCGGCGGCCTGTTTGGCGAAGTAGGTCAAAATCAGATCAGCGCCGGCCCGCTTGATGGAAGTGAGGGACTCCAGCATCACCGCCTCCTCGTTGAGCCAGCCCTTCTGGGCGGCGGCCTTGATCATGGCGTATTCGCCGCTCACCTGGTAGGCGGCAATCGGCAGATCGAACTCCCCGGCCAGTTGGGCCACGATGTCCAGATAGGGCAGAGCCGGCTTCACCATCAGGATGTCGGCCCCCTCCTCCACGTCCAGGGCCGCTTCCTTGAGGGCCTCCCGGGCGTTGGCCGGGTCCATCTGATAGGCGCGGCGGTCGCCGAAGGCCGGGGTGGACTCCGCCGCCTCCCGAAAGGGCCCGTAAAAGCTGGAGGCGTATTTCACCGCATAGCTCATGATCGGCAGCATTTCGAAACCACGCTCGTCCAGGGCCTCCCGGATGGCGCCCACCCGGCCGTCCATCATGTCCGAAGGGGCCACCATATCGGCCCCGGCCTCGGCGTGGGACAGGGCCACCTGGGCCAGGGCCTCCAGGCTGGCGTCGTTGTCCACCTCTCCTCCATGGATGAGGCCGCAGTGGCCGTGGGAGGTGTAGCCGCACAGGCAGACGTCGGTGATCACCAGCAATGCCGGCACCTCTTTCTTCAAGCGGCGCACCGCCTGCTGCACTGCGCCCTTGGGAGAGGCGGCTTCGGAGCCGGTCTCGTCCTTCTTTTGGGGCAACCCGAAGAGCAACACCGCGGGCAGGCCCAGATCAGCCACCTCCCGGGCCTCTTTCAGAAGCTGGTCCACCGACAGGCGGCAGACCCCCGGCATGGCGTCCACCGCCTGGCGGACCCCCTGGCCCGGGGCCACGAACATGGGATAAATGAAGTCTTCCCGGCGCAAATGGGTCTCCTGCACCATCTTCCTCAAGGTCGCCTGGCGCCGCAGCCTCCGGGGACGAAATATCAGTTCCATAATGAGCACCCGCGCTTAAAATTCATTTTTTGCAACCATGTCATAATATTAACATACCACCGCGGGGCTGCCCTTACAAAACACAAAAAAATCCAACCGGGAAGATGCGGGCCGCGGCCCTAAATAATTTTCCGCGGCTCCGCTCACCGGCAAAGATAGGGGTTGGCGGCGCCCGGCTTAAAAAGAGTTGACGCTGCTTCCGGGTATGGGATACTAAATTTTGGGAAATCTAGGGATGGGGGGCGGAATGCGCAGCAACGCTTTATTAGTCCTCTGCCTGGCGGCGATCCAGTTGGCGGGCGCGGCGGGTTGCGGGTCGGCGCCGGTTGGCCAGGCGTGGCCGGAGGCCGCCTCCCAGGCGCCGCTGCCCGGGGGAAATGAGCAGGCCAGGCTCAAGGACGCCCTGACGGGAGGGCAGATGACCCCGCCGGAGGTGGCGGAGATGAGTGACCGTCTCCTGGCCGACAGCTCGACGTTCAACGACCAGAAGACCATGGCCCTGCTGGAACTGCTCCTCCTCAAGGCCATTAAGTCCCCGGACAAGTCGGCTCACGCCGTCCTCTGGCGCTCGCTGGGCATCCTCCATTACCACCAGCAGAAGTACAAGGAGGCTCGCCAGGAGCTCCAGACCTCCAACGAAATTAACCCCAAAAGCGCCCGGACCCATTTTTATCTGGCCCGCCTCTTCACGAACCAGGGCGAGATCTACGAGCGCCAGGGCCAGAAAGGCAAATCCCGCCAACAATTCAAGCGGGCCGCCATCGAAATGGAGCAAGCCCGGAAGATTGAACCCGGCAATCCATTATTTCGCCAGGACCTCAAGCAAATGATCGGCGGGGAATAGGTAGCCGCGCCATGAAGATCTCCTGCCCATACTGCGGCAACGATGCAGATTTTTTTGAAGTGGCGGAAGACGTCACCATCACCACCTTTTACGAGCAAAACGATGACGGCAGCTTTTCCACGGTGAGCGACGACTCCAAGATCCAGGGAGAGGTGCGGTTTTTTTGCGGTGAATGCCACAAGGAGATCAAGGAGTACCACGAACACTTCCTGGACATGCTTTTTTAGTTTCGAGTTTCGAGTTTCGAGTTTTGAGTTGAAAGAAGAGAAATGAAGTCAACCTCATATAGGGATTTGGAGGTCTGGAAGAAGGCCGTAGATTTGGCTAAAATAATTTATGAAGTCACTTCTGGGTTTCCCGTTAAAGAAAACCACAGATTAAGCGGCCGGATTCAACGATCTGCGGTTTCAGTGTCAGCTAACATTGCTGAAGGCCAAGCTCGTAATTCAAAAAAAGAATCTAGATATTTTCTCGGAATAAGCCTTGGTTCCCTGGCCGAACTTGAGACCTTGTTAACCATTGCAAGTGAGATAGCTTAGATCTCAGAGCCTAAGCTCGCGGAATTATTAGGACTAACCGATGAAATCACCCGCATGATTAAAGGTCTCATTAAGCATCTCTCAAAAACTATTTAGCAGTCTCATTTCAGGATATATTCCGGAAACTCAAAACTCGAAACTCGAAACTGGGCGACCCAGCGGGTCGCCCCTACAACTCGAAACTCAAATGCCCGAGCTTCCCGAAGTAGAGGTAATCCGGCGGGGTCTGGCCCCCTGTCTGGTGGGCCGCCGTTTCCTCCGGGTTTCCGTGGGGGAAAAGTCCCTGCGACGGCAATCGCCGGCCAGGGAACTTGAACGCCGGCTGGTGGGCCGCAGACTGGTGGCTCTCCGCCGCCGGGGCAAATACCTGGTCTTTGCCCTGGAGGACGGCGCCACCTTGCTGGTGCATCTGGGCATGACCGGTCACCTGCTCCTGGGTTCTAAAAAAAAGCCGATGCAGAACCTGCCCCACGTCCATCTCAGCTTTCAACTGGAAGGGGGGCTTAATCTCATCTACCAGGACATCCGGCGCTTCGGCCAGGTGCTGGTCTTCCCGCCGGGGACGCCCCCGCCGCCCCTGAAGGAGGTGGGGCGGGAACCCTTCTCCCGGGGAGTGACTCCCCAGTGGCTGTGGGCCCAGGCCCGGGGCCGCTCCCGGCCCATCAAGACCTTCCTCCTGGACTCCCGGATACTGGCCGGGCTCGGGAACATCTACGCCTGTGAAATCCTGTTCGCCGCTGGTATCCATCCAGCCACCCCGGCAGGGGGCCTCTCCGCCGACGACTGGGGCCGCATCCTCAAAGAAACCCGGCGCATCCTCAGGGCGGCCATCCGCCAGGGCGGCACCACGGTAGCCAACTACCTTAACAGCCAGGGAGAAGCCGGGCTCTTCCAGGTCCACCTGCTGGTCTACCGCAAGGAGGGCGAGCCCTGCCGAAGCTGCGGCGCCCCCATCGCCCGCCTGAGCCAGGCGGGGCGCAGCACCTTTTTCTGCCCGGGGTGCCAAAAGATTTTGGCATGAATTCATCTTCAGTGGTTCCCGGGCAGAGGAACGCCAACCTGATGGTGAGGTGCGGCAATGAGACTTGGAAAAAAGCAGAAACCGAAGATATGAATCACGCCCCTGCCCCAGGCCTGTCCGGCAGGCCTGCTGAAATATGGGTTTGAATTCCCCGAAACTAGATTAGCGATTCCTCAAAAAGTCCTTCGGGGAATTAACCGAGATTATGCGGCAGGTTTACCCCCCACATTGCCAAAATGGTTTTGGGGATTCCTCTCACCGAGTGGGCGCCCTTATTTCAGAATGAACGCTTTATAATCCAGCAGTCTCAAGGTCAGGGCAAAGGCACCGGCCACCACCGAATTATCAAAAATTATCACGATATCCCGGCTCTTGTTTAGTTTCTCGAGATTGTCAAAAGTCCACAAATCGGCATAAGGGATATTGATCGCCCCTTCCACATGTCCTTTGGCGAATTGGTCGGGAGAGCGCAAATCCAAGAAGGTCGGATTCTTTAGAGATTTGGATTGGTTTTTTTCAATGGCCCAGGTGGCGGGATCGCTCTGATTGAGGTCCATCAACGCCATAAATACCTTGGAATCGGATTCGGTCGCATATAGGGCCTTTTGCCAGCCCTTGATGCCCCCCCTCATCCAGTTGACATTTTTATATCCGGCATTCACTGCCAGCCTGGCAGCATGATAGGACTTCCATCACATATCGTCCGCACAGAACACCACAATGGGAGGCGATTTATCCTCTGGGAGAGCGGACATATCGAATTGGGCATCTTTCAGATCGAAATCGGTCCGCTTGTGATCTTTAGGGACATCCATGGTAATGTGAATTGAACCAACGGGCCTGGCCTGAACCCAATCCGTCATGTGAGTGTAGCACGCGATCAGCAATCCCCCCTGGGCCTGGATCTGCCTGGCCTCCTCTGGAGATACCACTCTCGCTCCTTCAAGACTGGTGGGTGTAGTTCCCTTGGCAGCTTCGCTCATGTCTCGATTCCTTTCCTGTATTTAGGATGTGAGTGGTGTAAGTTAAATCCTTCTTAAATCAGGCTATATAATATAAGCCCACAGGATTTTATCTGTCGGGGAGACTCCTATTTTTTTGTCGGGGAGACGCCAACTTGTTTGTCAGGCATGGTCCTACTGGTCGGGATAAGCAGTTCCATATGGAGCCCAAATGCTGATCCAGTCCGGCCAGACCAGAGGGTGAATATTGTTAAGCAAGCAGGCGTTTTTCTGGATGAATACCTAGAGGTTGAAGCCCAGGCTCCTAATGAAATGATTAGTCTGAGATTTGGAAAATCAAGCCGCCATCGGTGAGACAGAAAGAATCTCGGGACCGTGGTTCCGGCAACTCAATCTGCCGGTGCTCATGCCGGCGCACCGCGGCCATTTTACCGTCCACCGTTGACGGGGGGGTCAGGTTTGCGAGCCATATTTAACATTAGGTCTTAAATGTTTCCCGCCACTAGCCTTTTCAACTGCCGGTTCTCATCCTCCAGGACCTTGAGACGCTTGGCCTCTGATTTGCCCAGACCCTTGTACTTGGCCCGCCAGCGGTACAGGGTCGCCTCCTTGATCCCGTACTTTATCGCTTTGGGGGCCTCTGCCGGGGCAGAAAAAAGGGCAGAGCTTGCCGCCATGCCCCCGCATCTGGCCCCCCGGTCGGCGCTCAGGTCGCTCTCCAGCGTTGCCCTATCCTCCGCCGGGGAGTATGAATATAGCATCAAACTCATAACTTTACACGGACCCTTTGGTTCGAACCAAAAATGTGTTACCTATGTCCCCGAACGTTTGTTACCCATCTCCCCGGTCCAAACAGGGCCCAGAGAGGATATTGAGATCATATCTGAACTTTTCCGGCTCGGTGATAAGAGGGGGTTTTGGCAAGATATTCGCTATCTTGGCGTATCTCTTAAAATAGCTTTTTCCAGAAGTATCCCCAGTACCAGGCTGAAAGGGGGTCTTGGGGTCGACCGGCTCGACAAAGGTTAGCCGAAGCCCCCTTGGAACCTTCTTCCTCCAGCGCTATCCAGGATAAATGATAGTTAATGCCTGGGCCAGGGTTACGCTGCTTTTTCAAGCCCTGCTAATCTTTTTCATGAAGTCAGTCTGATAACTAGGCAACGCGTAGTTGCGCCAGCGATGCACGGGCGCCACCACCGCTTATGTCCGGAACAATTTTTAATTCAAGCGCCGTTACCGCGTCGAGATCGAGGTCGTAATCTTCGACCTGGCGCGCTGCGTCCGGTGGACTGAAGTTGTACTGCTGGCGCAAAATCTCTCGGTACGACTGACCACCGTCTGCTGACCACCGTAAAACGAACTCTTGCGTGCGCTCCAGTTCACCTTCAGAGAGCACCAGGTGGATTCGTTTAAGTCTTAGCGGCTCATCAAACAGAAGGCGGATCGTCTGCTCCCCAGGCTGCGCGGCCCGCCAACCCGGCCCCGCCCCCGGAATTAATGCCGATTCAATCGGGTAGTTGGCATCTTCGGACGTGATTTCGACCTGTGCCAAGTGTTCAAGGTCTAGCCAGCCCGTCTCGGCGGCTGAGACATCACGAGGGCCATGACCGATAATGCGCTTGCGCATAGTGTACCTCCTCATTTTTCATTTTAACCTATCTATTGAGTGGACTCTACTTTTTTCACCCAAGTCACCCGAATGGGCGCATTATAGAATAACCCTATTATTTATAGGGGCTACATAGGAGACCTCAAGAGGCTGCGGACAATCATTTTATTTAGCTTGACATGGGGTAATTTTCTTGTAAAATTTTTTTAAGTTTAGCATGTCAGACTGAAACCAGGGGCACCGGTCCTGGACAATAATCGGACGGGAGTGCTAATTCCCCGCCGATTTTTTTCTCCTGGCTGCTGTGCGCCCTGCTTTTTTGGCGGGATATCTTTGCAGTATCACAGAAAGAGGTTTCACGTGAAAGAAACTGGTATGGTAAAATGGTTTAATGATTCCAAGGGTTTTGGCTTTATCACTCGGGAAAACGGTCCGGATGTGTTTGTGCATCACAGCGCCATTCAAGGCGACGGCTTTCGCTCCCTGGCAGAAGAACAAGCGGTGGAATTTGAAGTAACCCAGGGTCCTAAGGGTCCTCAGGCCCAAAACGTGGTAAAACTTTAGGCAGAAACGCCTGATGATCGGACTCTGACGGTCACGGGATCCTCGGAGTTCCGCCACCTTGACCCTTAGATAAGGTTGAACTTGGCACGGACCCGTTACGGCTGGCAAAAGCGCGCCAAAGAGATGGCCCGAAAAGAGAAGAACGACGAAAAAATCAAACGTCGGCAGGGAAAAATTCTAACCTCACCAGCAGAGGAAAAGCCGGAGGCGGTTGAAGAAGAAACTTAACATTATTATAAGACTCAAAAGGAATTGCTGGATTGGGTCGAATATCAATGACATGGAGAAAGGGAGGCGAGACTGATGGCGACCGAGGAAGAAAAAAAGGAATGTGCCCTGTGCGGCTTTACCGCTTCCGGCAAATTCAGCGGGGATATCTGCCCTCAATGCAACTTGACTTATTGGCGCTGTAGCAAGTGCAACTTTACGATCAGCGCGACCAAGCCCCCGGAAGAGTGTCCCAGCTGTCACCAGAAATGCGAATTCCTGAATATCACCTGCTATACGCCGGATTGTGGCGGCCCCGGCCATATTGATCCCCAGTTGTAATGCCGGGCGGCGGTTGGTTCAAGGATTTCAGGGGTCCTGCCCAAAGAAGGCAAAAGGAAAAAGGCAAAACTTTTACCTTTTTCCTTTTGCCTTAACTGCGGGCGTCGTGGGGCGGGCATCCCCGCCCGCCAGCCCTGCCATGAATCAAGGCCGGCGCCGTACTGAAACAGAGCCGGCAGGCCCTGATCATTATTGACGAAGCCCAGAACGTGCCCTCCGAGAGCAACTCAAAACCAAGGCAGAAGGCCTGGACACCGGCTACCTAAAGATCGACCGGATACAACATCGGACCTTTGAGTCGGCTACCCACACCATTTTCTCCTGCAATCCCCGGAAGCCAATGCAAACCACCTGGCAAAAGAAAATGGAGGACTTCCGGCATAGCTGTCATGCCGTGGAAGGGCTTTTTCCGGACAAGATGCCATTAATCATCAGACATACTATCCATTTCATATCTGCAATTTTTCCCGCCCCCCTGATAAGGGTCTTTTGTGGCAAGATATGCGCTTGGCCATTTTAGAGAACTTCCAGGCTCTGCATTTTTCCCTTGACACGAAATCAGATAAGCAGATAAATAACTATTTATATTATTATCCTAATTGAGCTTCGAGGGATGGGAGGTCACCCTGGCACAACCGGATCATGAGCAACTGATGCCGTTGGAGGAATACCTCCAGACGGTCGCTTTTGTGGCCAAGAGCTTGTCAGATGAAAACCGCCTAAGGATTCTGCTGTGCGTGAATAATGGTAAGAAATCCGTCTCCGCGATCGTCGAAGAATTGAATCTGTCGCAGCCCCTGGTCTCCCACCACCTGAAGGAATTGCGGCGTTCCCTGCTGGTCAAGGTGGAGCGGCGCGGCCCCTTTGTATATTACGAAATAGCCGACGGGCGTATCTTGGAGATTTTAGCGGCGTTGAAAGATCTGGCCACGGATTTGCTGGCCGAGAGGAAAACTTTTTAGCCTGGGGAGGTGATTCATCACCATGGCCGGAATTCAAGAAATACTGAAGAGCATGACCCCGGCGAAAGCTATGGCCGAAATCGCCGCAAAGCTGAAAACCATTTTACCCTTGGTTACCGATGAAGATCGGTTGAATTTCGTAGTCAATCTCATCGGCGGCGCCGGCGATGATAAGGTATCCAGCATGGTGCACCTCTGACTGGCGGAATGCATGGACGAAGGTGTCGATCCAACGCATATGTGTCAGAAACTGGTGGACCGGGTGGCTCAATCCCGGCAACTGATGGCCGTCGCCGACCCGGAGCTGTTGGTCCTGTTCGAAGATTGGCTGGACCAACTGGAAAACGAGGTGGTCTCGCTGGCTAAAAAGCACGGCCCCTTGAGCCCCGAGGACCTGGCCCGTAAGCTCGGGCTGTCTGAGCGGGGAGCCAATTTCCTCATGTCCAAATTGTCGAGGGAAGGCAAGATATCTTAGCCGCAACGAGGCAGGTAAATGCAACGGAAGGGAACCACACTTTTGGCCCTGGCGGCCGCGGCCTTGACCTTGGGGGTGCTTTGGTATCTCCAGCGGCCGATAATCACCCAAGAGGCCAGATGGGAGGACGTCAAGGCCGAAGCCCAAAGCGGCGGCTATCGCCTGATAACCACCGAAGAACTGGCGGCGCGCTACCGGCAGGACGCCGGCAAACTCCTGTGGGTGGACACCCGGCAGGATTGGGAATATCGCACCGGCCACATCCCGGGAGCCGTGAACTTTCCCATGGAGCCCACCGCCTGGTCACGTTGGCGTTCCCAGGGGGCTCTGGCCAGGTTCCTGGGGCCTGATCGGGCCCGGCCTATCGTCTTTTACTGAGCGGGCCTGACCTGAGTCCGCAGCGACTCGGCGGCCCGGGTGGCCGTTAAACTCGGTTACCAAAACGTCTATCGCGATCCCTTGGGGTTCCCGGAATGGCAGAAGAGCGGCCTGCCCGTGGCCAGTGCGCCCCTGGGCCTTTCCGAGACCGCGGTGGAAGCAAAAACTCCCGGTCCCCTCGCTGGTTGGGCCATGGTCTGGACCCTGCTGGGCATCTTTGTGGGCGGCATGGCCCTCAACCTGACCCCTTGCGTCTATCCCTTACTCCCCATCACGGTCTCTTATTTTGGTGGTAAGAGCGGCCAGGGCCAGGGGCGACTGGTGGTGCATGGACTCTTCTACCTGGCGGGCCTGGCCCTGACCAACTCCACCCTGGGGGTCATTGCCGCTTTGACCGGCGGCCTCATGGGGGCGATGCTGCAAAATCCCCTGGTGCTGGTGGCGGTGGCGGCCATCCTGGTGTTCTTCGCCACCAGCCTCTTCGGTTTCTGGGAACTGCGCCTGCCGGGCAGTCTTACCCAGGCCGCTTCCAAATCTTATGCGGGCTATTTCGGCAGTTTGTTCATGGGATTGACCCTGGGGCTGGTGGCGGCGCCCTGTATCGGCCCCTTCGTGCTGGGATTGCTTACCTGGGTGGCCAGCCTGGGGTCGGTCTGGCTGGGCTTTCTGGTCTTTTTTACCCTCAGCCTGGGATTGGGCTTGCCCCTGTTTATCCTGGCCATCTTTTCCGGCAGCCTGGAGAGGCTCCCCCGCTCAGGCGAGTGGATGCTCTGGGTGCGCAAGCTCATGGGCTGGGCCCTGCTGGGTATGGCGGCCTATTTCATCCGGCCGCTGCTGCCGGAATCCGCGGGGGTGCTCCTGCTGGGCGTGGTGGCTCTGGCCGCGGCGGTACACCTGGGGTGGCTGGACCGCACCACCACGACGTTCCGGAGTTTCCAGTGGCTCAAGATCGTCGCCGCCCTATTGGGTGTGGTAGTTGCCACCTTCCTGGCGGGGTCCTGGGCCCTCCATGGTCCGGGAGTAACCTGGCAACAGTATTCGGATCAGCTCTTGACGGCGGCCAGACAAGCGCAGAAGCCGGTGATCATCGATTTCTACGCCACCTGGTGCACCCCTTGCCGGGAATTGGAGGAGATCACCTTCCATCATGCCGACGTGGTGAAACGGGCAGCCCAGGATTTCATATTGATCAAAGTGGACCTCACCCAGAAAGGGAGCCCCTTGCATGACCGTCTGCTTGGCCAGTACGGGGTCAAGGGAGTGCCCACGGTGGTCTTTCTGGATGGGCGGGGCAACGAATGCACCGATCTGCGCCTGGTGGATTATCTGCCACCGGAACAGATGTTGCCCCGCATGGCCGCCGCTAAAAAATAACGCTATCTGAAAAGAAAATGGCCATGTTAAAAGTCAGATGCTTTTATAATGAGCCCAACGGCAAGCCCTGAAAGCACTTCCAGGAAATGGTGCCCAGGTTGGGCCAGAAATACCCCATTGACATCGAGGTTACCTCCAAGCCCATTGCCGCGTACCAGACGGATGAGTATTTTGAGCTGGACCTGCCCGCGGCCCCGGCCATCATGGTGGGGGAGGAAATCGTGGTGGAGGGGACGGATGTCGCCGAAGACAAGCTGGAGGCCGTCATCTGCCGGCACCTGGGGCTGCCGGAGCCGGAGTCTCAAAAAAAAGGCTTCCTGGGCCGCATATTCGGCAAGTAACTAACTTTGTTTGCAGGCTGGCAAGCCCATAGAGGGCTGACCCATCGGTCCGCCCGGGAAGTCGGGCGGCAAGCTGAACTAGACCTCCATGGGGAGGGGTAAGTCAAGGTCACTGCTATATCTCCGCACTTTGCCACCGGGCTTTTTGCATGCTGTTATGTTAATCATAGCTGCGAATCAAATGGAATAATGCTAATGGCGGGATGCGCTTCGCTTTCCCGCTCTACGGGCTAGACCTCCATGGGGAGGGGTAAGTCAAGGTCACTGCTATATCTCCGCACTTTGCCACCGGGCTTTTTGCATGCTGTTATGTTAATCATAGCTGCGAATCAAATGGAATAATGCTAATGGCGGGATGCGCTTCGCTTTCCCGCCCTACGGGCTTTGCCACCGGGCTTTTTGCATGCTGTTATGTTAATCATAGCTGCGAATCAACCTCGTAACATACTTACTCCCTCCCCTTCCTTAAGTTTTCATGGCCTCCTCCAGTTCCTCGTTTCCGGTTCCCAGGTGGCGTCCAGGCCCCCCTGGAACAATTCGGTGAAGGCCCCGGTGGTCTCCCCGAATAATTGCTGGAAGACCTGGAACAGGTTCAGGATGGCGATTGGCGAGACCGAGGAGGGCAGTGGGAATGAAAAATTCTTTCTGTAGGGACCTTAACCAGAAATTTGTTGAGACCTGCAAACCCAGGAAATATACTTAGCTTATATAACTATTAGAAAGGCTAACTATGTTCGATTCACCTGATGAGTGTGCCCGGCAAATATTGCAAGCCATTCCCATGGTTATGCGCGCCATTCGCAACGAGATGCGGAGCTATCGGGGATCTGACCTTTCGGTGCCCAAGTTTCGGGTCCTAATTTTCCTGAATCGCAATGAAGGGGCATCCCTGTCGGATATTGCGGAGCATATGGGGCTCACCCTGCCCTCCATGTCCAAAATGATAGATGGCCTGGTGGCCCGAAATATGGTTATCCGCCAAATGGATCCCGGAGACCGTCGTCGGGTGACCCTGGCTCCCACTGCTCTTGGCCGGACCGTCATGCAATCGGCCTACGAGGCCACCGCGGCCCGGCTGGCCGAGCGCCTGGCGGCGCTGCCGGCATCCGAGTGCCGCACCATCTTAAAGGCAATGCAGATTTTGGAACCGATCTTTGTGTCCGATCGAGAGGCAAAGACTGCAAAGGAAAATAATTAAATGGCTATTTTGGAGACGAAGGCGCTTACCCGCTGCTTTAACGGTTATACCGCCGTGGACGCGCTAACCATTGCCGTAGAAGCCGGGGAAGTGTTCGGTTTGCTGGGTCCCAACGGAGCGGGTAAGACCACTACCATCAAGATGCTCACCACCCTCTTGCCGCCGACCTCGGGGACTGCGTCCGTCGCCGGCTTCGACATCGTTCGGCAAGCCCCGGACGTGCGCCGGGTCATCGGTTACGTGCCGCAGTTGGTTTCGGCCGATGGCAACCTGACCGGTTATGAGAATCTGTTGATCTTTGCCAAACTTTACGATATCCCCCGTGCCGAGCGCCAAGGGCGTATACATGACGCACTGGCCTTAAATGGTTTAACCGAGGCGGGGGACCGCATGGTGCGGGAATATTCCGGTGGGATGATCCGGCGGCTGGAAATCGCCCAGTCCACGTTGCACCGGCCGCGGGTGCTATTCCTGGACGAACCTTCCGTTGGCCTCGATCCGTTGGCCCGCCGGGCCGTCTGGGAGCATATCGAGGAATTACGGGACGAATATGGCACCACCATCATGATCACCACACACCTCATGGAAGAAGCCGATCACCTGTGCCACCGGGTGGCGATCATGCATCTGGGCCGGGTGGCTGCCATGGGCACGCCCGCGGCTCTCAAGGCGTCGCTGGGCGGCGACCAGACAACTTTGGATGATGTATTCGTCCATTATGCGGGTGGCGTAGTGGAAGCCGGAGGGGGCTACTGTGAAGTATCAAGAACCAGGCGCACGGCCGAACGGCTGGGCTAGGCGGCTTCTGCGGCAGATGACCTCTATCCTGAAACGGGGCGCCGGATTCGTAAGTAAAACGCTGGTCATTGCCGAATTCGAATTGCGCAAAATTCGCCACGACCCCACCGAACTGCTCACCCGCGCCGTACAGCCGGCGCTGTGGCTGTTGGTGTTCGGGCAAGTATTTGGCAGGACGCGGGCCATCCCCACCGGCGGCCTGCCCTACCTGGACTTCATGGCCCCCGGCATCCTGGCCCAGAGTGTCCTTTTCATCGCCATCTTTCACGGCATCGCCATCATCTGGGAACGGGACCTGGGGCTGGTCCACAAACTCCTGGCCAGCCCGACCCCACGCACCGCGCTGGTGCTGGGCAAAGGTATTTCCGCGGGTGTCCGCGCCTTATCGCAGGTGGTTATTGTTTATGGACTGGCGGGACTGCTGAGCGTCAAGATAAACTGGCACCCCGTGGCGCTGACAGGCGTGCTGAGTATCGCCATCCTGGGCGCCGCCTGTTTTTCTATCCTCTCCCTGATCATTGCCTGTGTGGTCAAGACCCGGGAACGCTTCATGGGCATTGGCCAGGTCTTGACGATGCCCTTATTCTTTGCCAGCAACGCGATTTACCCCATCTCCATGATGCCAGATTGGCTAAAGGTGATCTCGCACCTCAATCCGTTGACGTACGAAGTGGACGCGCTGCGGGCTTTGATGCTGGCCGGGGGAACGAGCGTTATCGGCCTGGGAATGGATTTGGGAGTTCTGCTGATGGTAACGGTGGTCCTGGTCATTATCGGCGGGTGGGTGTATCCGAGAATCGCCATCTGAAGGGTGCTGATCACGACTCTGAAAGATGTGGCCAAATCCGCGGCTCATCCTCTCAGGTATTTTTCGCAGGAGCGGACCGCAGGTCCGCCCCTTCCGGGGGCGCTCCTTGCGCCCTTACATATGAACCATTCACATTTATTGGCAACCTGATACTATCATTAGCTCATGAATGAGCGGGAAGACAGCGTGAGCAGCATCGACCAGGAGGCAATTGCGGGTGTGGCCGGCGAGGAAACCGCGGGCAAGTGGACCGTTATGGGGATTATGGCCATCGGCCTCTTTATGGCGACCCTGGACTCCAGCATTGTGAATATCTCCTTGCCGAAGATCAGCCTCTCTTTTCATGTCCCTCTCAGTGGCATGGTGGAATGGATCATCATTGCCTATCTCATCGTTATTGCCAGCCTCCTGCTGACCTTGGGCCGGCTGTTGGATATGGTGGGGCAGAAACTTTTGTGGGTGCTGGGACTCTTCATTTTTACGGCAAGCTCCGCCCTTTGCGGGGCGGCTCCGTCGCTGTTGCTCCTGGTCATTTTTCGGGCCCTGCAGGCAGCGGGGGGCGCCATGATCATGAGCATCAGTCCAGTCATGATAGCCCGCGCTTTTCCGGCCACGGAGCGGGGGCGGGCCTTGGGTATTCTTGCTCTGGTGGTGGCCGGCGGTACGAGCGCCGGTCCCGCCGTGGGCGGTCTCATAACCCAGGCCTTCACCTGGCGTTGGATCTTTTACATCAATGTGCCCATTGGTATGATTGGCATGGCCGCCGCTCTGCGCCTGCTGACGGAGCCAATGCGTCTGAGCTGGGGCCAACAGCGATTCGACCCCATCGGCGCGCTCTTGCTCGCGGTCTGCGTCAGCTGCCTGATGCTGGGTCTGAGCTTCGGCCAAGAAGCGGGGTGGCGTTCCTTCACCATTGTCGGGCTCTTGGTGATGGCTTTGATGCTGCTGGCGGCGTTCATTATCCACGAAAAGCACGTGACGCAGCCCATCGTCGATTTTTCCCTCTTTCGCAACCGGCTGTTCACCGCGGCGATTGTCAGCAGCTTTCTCGCCTTCCTGTCTCTGTTTGCCGTGATGTTCCTGATGCCCTTCTACCTGGAGGAGCTGCGGGCGCTTCCGGTCCATCTGGCGGGCCTGCTGATGACGGCGGTGCCGCTCACCATCGCGGTGGTGGCCCCGTTAAGCGGTAGGCTTTCTGACCGTTTCGGATCGCGTCTTCTCAGTTCCTCGGGCCTGGCCATCGTCTGTCTGGGACTCTGGTTTCTCAGCCGATTGCGGTCAGGGGGTTCGCTTTTTGACATTGTCTGGCCGCTGGTGGTGACCGGCTTCGGGCAAGCGCTTTTCCAACCGCCGAACAACAACGCCATTTTGAGTTCAGTGCCACCACAGCGCTTAGGAATTGCCTCCGGGTTTTTATCGACGGTTCGCGTGCTGGGCCAATCCTCCAGTGTGGCTATCTCCGGGGCAATTTTTACCTCACTGGGCGGCGCCCAGGCCGGAGCGGCGCTGGGCCAGAAATGGGGTCTTCCAGCCGATCAGCTGGAAGCTGTTTTTATTCACGCCTTTCACATAGCTATGCTCACCTGCATGATCATTGCCAGTATCGGGGTGTTCACTTCACTCATGCGCGGCCCTCGGGGCAGCAGCTACCGCTGACCGCGGCTAGGCGCGGGAGAAATTTTATGGAAGCTGGCAAAAAGATCTTGATTGCGGTGGACGGATCTTCTTACTCACTCCAAGCAATCAAATATGTGGCCACCATGTGCCCCGGGTCTCCGGTGGAAGTGGGTCTTCTCCATGTTCTACCCATGGCGTCCGAGGAACTGCTCTGGCAGATCAACGTGGATGAAAACTTCAAGTCGAAGATCAAAGAGCAATACGAGCGCTTCAACGACGAATGCCAGCGTGCGGCTCATAAATTCTTAGACCAGTCCAAAGAGATCCTGGTTGACTCCGGCTGTTATGTTCCGGACCTCATCATAACCATGCTGCGGCAGTGGCAATCCGGGATTGCCAGGGATATCATAACCGAAGCGAAAAAGGGTTATGATGCCGTGGTCATTGGCAGAAGGGGAATAGGGAGGATCGAAGGCCTGATGCTGGGAAGTGTCTCGGCCCAGGTCGTGCAGGGAGTTGATTGGATCCCAGTTTGGGTCATCGGCGGGGAAGTCATTCCCGGGAAAATGTTGCTGGCCGTGGATGCTTCGCTAAATTGCCGCCAGGCGGTGATATACGCCGCCCCCTATGCGGCGCAAACCGAGGCGGAAGTCACCCTCTTGCACGTGGTGCGCAAATTCTTCCCTGGAGGGAGCCCGTATTTGACGTCGGCCGGGGAAGAAATCGAGACGGCGCTCAATGAGAATTTGAAAGCAAAGATTCAGGGAATCTTTGATGATTACCGAAGGTGCCTGGAGAAAGCGGGCGTGGCGCCTGAGAGGATTAGCACGGAATGCACGATTGGCAGCTATAGCCGTGCGGCTGTTATCCTCGCGGCAGCCAGAGAGGGGAACTACGGCACCGTTATTATGGGCAGAAGGGGAATATCAGCAATACGCGAATTCATTCTAGGCCGGGTAACCACCAGGGTGCTGAATGGGGCCGAAGGCCTGGCCGTCTGGATTGTCCCCTGAACACCGCGGAGTGCGCTGGCCCATTGCCACCCGGGAGATAAGCAATGACTTTTGACCAGAGGTTCGAGAAGGTGAGGGAATTGATCAAGGCGCTCGGCCAGCGGCGGGATCAGATGATCGCCCAGGCTGCCCTTGATCTCCAGTTTGCCGCAAAAGACACCGCCCACGAGTTGGATCTGACTCTGGATAGGTTGGGGACCTTTATTGAGGTCCGGGAATCTTTAGCCTCCAGGAGACCTTTGGGGGGGCCGGACTCATGGGTGGCGGTGACGTTGTCTTATAACGGCAGTGCCTGGCTAAACCTGGTCATCACCGCAGCTTATATGGCTGGAAACCGGGTCCTGGTGAAGCTTTCCTCCAAGGGGTCCGGGCTGCTGAACCTGATGGAGGAAATTTATCAGCCTATCTTTGGAGACGGTATCAGGTTTTACCGGGGCAGGGGCCAGAGCTTCATGGAGGAGGCTCTAAAAAACCCCAAGGTCTCGGGGGTGGTGTTTTTCGGGTTTGACCAGCACGTGCTCCCCTATCAGGAAGCCTTCCGCCAAAGCGGCAAGAAGTTCATTTTTGAAGGCCCGGGAGCGGACCCGTTCATTGTTTTCCCCGACACCGACCTGCAAGTGGCCCTGGCCGATCTGATGGATGCCAAGTTTGCCTATTCCGGGCAGACCTGCACGGCGCCCAAGAGGATCTTTATCCATCAGGCCATCTACGAGCAATTCCTAAAAATGATCGCGCCTAAAGTTGAGGGCCTCTTGGTGGGCGATCCGAGGGATCGAAGCGTGGAGGTGACCCCGCTGGCCAGCGATCTGGCCGTGGCCGGCATCAAGGCGGCCCTGGCCGAGGCGGTGGCAAAGGGCGCCAAAATCCTGGTGGGAGGTAAAATCGCGGGGAACCTGGTGTATCCCACGCTGATCCGGGATGCCACTGATGACCTGCTGGGCATGAAAAAAGAGGTCTTCGGCCCGGTATTATTCACCAGCAGTTTCTCTGAGCGGGAAGTGGTAGTGGCGCGGGCTAAAAATCACCAATATGGCCTCCGGGCATCAGTATACGGCGGAGAAGAGGCCGCCCTGACCGCCGCGGATTTGAGAGGTGAGAAATACTGCCACCCGGTGCCTGATTATACTTTCGGCAAATTCGGCACGGTTTCCCTCAATGAACCTCGGGCGAAATCCTGGCGCGGGGCCCTGGTGACCAAGGCGGTGGGCGGCTACGGCTATTCCGGCTGGATCTGGGAGACCGTGGATGGGCGCTTCCAGATCAAGCAAGGCCCCAAACTTATCCACCTGGAGGCGTCCACCCCGGCGTAGCCGGATTTACCTGAACTCCTGGGGCTGCCTTGACCTGGTGAGCTCATGGCGGCTGAGGCGCCAGCCGTTTCTGATCCGGGATCAGATAGGCTTTGGATAAGGCTCAGCGAGAGTTTTTTGTCGATGACAACCCAATAACGAGGGATACGAATGAAGATAATTGCCTTAGTGGGAAGTCCTCATAAAGCCACGGGAAACACTGCAAAGCTGACTCGGATCGTGCTGCAAGGGGCGGAGCAGGAAGGAGCCCATACGGAGACCATCTACCTGCCGGGAAGTACCGTGCTCCCCTGCCTGGGGTGTGATTATTGCCATAAAAAGGGGCGCTGCGCTCAGAAGGATGCCTTCCCGGAGATTCAGCAGAAGATCCATGGGGCGGATGGAGTGGTTCTCGGCAGCCCCAATTATATCTTCAGCGTCAGCGCCCAGATGAAAGCCTTTATGGACCGTTGCAGTTCTATGGTCCACTGCCTTGGCTTTTATGGAAAGTACGGGGCTTCAGTGGTAACCTCCGGCGGAGGGGACGAGGAGCCCATTGCTGAGTATCTGAACCATTTCCTGATGATTACTGGCATTCAATCGGTGGGCTCCGTCTGGGCCACCATGGGTCTGATTTTTGGAGACGGTTTCCCGGAGGACATTGTCAGCCGGGCGCTGGGTCTGGGAAAGCGGCTGGTTCAGGCCTGGCGGGATCAAGAGGCTTTTCCTGAAATCCAGGAAAAAATGTCAGCTTTCAGAGACCGCATGCGCCGGCTGATGGATTACCGCAAGGAAGAGTGGCCTTATGAATATGATTACTGGCAAAAGAATTGGGGGCTCAAATAATAGGGGGCGCATCCTCGCTCCCCTCAGGATTTGGGGCTAAGGTTTTTTCTCCGCCACCTCTTCTTTTATCACTGGTATTGGCGGCGCCTGTTCCCATCCCCCGCCCAGGGCCTTGTAGAGGGCGATGAGATCGGTGGAGATGTTGCTGTTGCTCTGCACCAGCGCGTTTTCGGCGGCGTAGAGCGAGGTCTGGGCGACCAGTACGTTAAGGAATTCGAGCAGCCCCTCCGTGTAGAGCTTCAACGACAGGTCCAAGGCTTTACTGTTAGCGGCGACGGAGTCTTTGAGCGACTTGTAGTGTTCCTGCTCCTTGGCAAACGCAATCAGGGCATTTTCCACGTCCTGGAAGGCGGTTAACACGGTCTTGCGATAGGTGATGAAGGCCTGATCACGCAACGCTTCCTGCACTCGGATATTCGATACGATCGCACCTCCCTGGAAAATCGGCCAGGTCACCGCTGGGCCGAAGGAAGCGGTGCGATTGGCAACAGTCCACCAGCTATTCAGCAGGTTGCTCTGCCAGGTCACCGTGCCGGTCAGCGAAAACTTGGGGAATAAATCTGCGGTGGCGACCCCGATCTGCGCCGTGACGGCGTGCAGTTGCGCCTCGGCCTGGCGGATGTCGGGACGGCGGCGCAACAGGTCAGACGGCAGACCGGCGGGAATCTGCGCCGGCACGCCGGGGATGTCGCCCGTCGGCGTCAACTGCTTCAGCAGGTCGGCCGGAGGCCGGGCCAGCAGTATGCTCAACGCGTAGATCGACTGCCTCGCGGAGGTTTCGAACACTGGAATTTGCGCTGCGGTGGTTGCGACACTGGCCTCGGCGTTGGCGACGTCCAGGGCGCTGCTAAACCCTGCCCCCGCTTTCTGGCGTGTGATTAGCGCCGTGTTTTGCATGGCTTTCAGATTTTTTTGCGCGATTGCTATTTGCTGTTGATAACCGCGGAGTTGAACATAGTTGAGCGCCACCTCGGCGGCGATGGTGACCTGCACGTTGCTGATGCCTTCGATGGCGGCCTGGACACCGGCGTCGGCCGATTCAACATTTCGGCGCTGCCCGCCGAACAGGTCGATCTCCCATACCGCATCGAAGCCCGCCTGATAGAGATTTGGGGACTGGACTGCCGTACCCGCCGTACCCGCCGTACCCGCCGTACCCTTTGAGGGTGGTAGGGTGGTGCCGGAGGTGGATTCCCGCAGATATTCGCCGGAGGCGGTGATCGCCGGCCACAAAGCTCCAACGGCGATGCCGCGTGCGGCGCGAGCCTGCCGCAGATTAGCTACGGCAAATTGCAGGTCGAGGTTCGTTTTCAGGGCATCTTTGACCAGTTGAGTCAACGTAGGATCATCGAACCGTTTCCACCATTGTGTCAGTTCGGCCGGCTGCGCGGTGGCAACGGAAGGTGGTCGCGGCGCCGGCGCTTCCGTCACGCCGGCCCAGGCGGAGGGCGCCTCAGGATGCGGCGCGTGATAATCGGGCCCGACCATGCAGCCGCTTATCGGCAACACGATGAAAATGCAGACTGCAAACAGGATCGGTACGAAAAGCAGTGGCCGGTTCGTTTTCATGAGTACCACTTACTCATAGCGAAGCGCCTCGATGGGATCGAGCCGGGAGGCTTTATAGGCCGGGTAAAAGCCAAAGGCGATGCCGACGCTGGCCGAAACGAGCACGGCGGCGATGATCGCTCCCACCGAAACCGCCACCGGCCAGTGCAACACCAAAGATACCACGTACGAACTGCCGCGCCCTAGCAGGATGCCCATAGTCCCGCCCAGCAGGCACAGCAGGACGGCCTCGGTCAAAAACTGCCGCAAGATGTCACCCGGCTCCGCACCGACCGCCATACGCAACCCGATCTCACGGGTTCGTTCGGTTACCGAGACGAGCATAATATTCATGATGCCTATGCCGCCCACCACCAGCGAGATCATGGCCACGCACAGGAGCAGTTTGGTCATCATCTCTGCCGTCGCACTCATCGTCTTGGTAATCTCGGTCATGTCACGAATGATGAAGTCATCCGGATCGGAATCGCGCAGGCGGTGCCGCTGCCGCAGCAAGCCGCTGAGTTGTTGGATTGCAGGGGGAACCTGATCGGCGGAAGGCGCGGCGGTCAGGATCTGATCGACGTTGGGGAATCGAATCGGTTGTGCGGTGTCGGTCTGTTCCGTGGTCGATGGAACCGAATAAAGATTTTGCTGCAGCTCCGGGTAGATCATGTTAAGCGTATTGACTTCGGCGCTATTGGCGATGCTCGTAGAGCTCTGGTTGCCGCCGGAAAGCGAGGCAGCGACCACGCGATATTTGATCGTCGTCCACGGGGCCAAAAGAATATCGTCCTGGTCCAGGCCCATCAGATTGGCGCCTTTCTTGTGCAACACGCCGATGACCTTGAAATCTACGTTCCTGATGCGCACATGCTTGCCGAGGGGCGACTGGCCGCCAAAAAGCTCTCTTACGATAGTCTGGCCGACCACGCACACTTTGCTCGAGTTCAGGACTTCATGGTCGGTAAAGGCTTCCCCTTCAGCCATTTCGGTCCAATCGCGTATATCGAGAAACAACGGGGCGGTGCCATAGACGTAAGTCGGCACCCAGTTGCGATTGCCGTACACCACCTGGGCGCGGGCGCGCACGATGGGCGCCGCCCAGACCACGGACGGGCATTCTTTCAGGATCGCCTCCACATCCTGCGGTGTCAACGTCATCATGGCCCCGGAGCCGGTGTTTACGCCTGCTATGGTCATGGCCCCCGGCAGGATCACTAGAGTGTTGGCGCCCATGCTGGCCATGGTGCGCTGGATGGCCACCTTGGCCCCATTGCCGATCTCCATCATGGTGATCACCGCCGCCACGCCGATGACAATGCCCAAGGTCGTCAGCGCCGCGCGCATGATGTTGTGGCGCAGCGCCAGGGAGGCCATCTTCAACGTGCGGAACATTTTCACGGGGCGCCTCCGGCACCCGCTACGGCAGCACCGCTCTCGATCAGGCCGTCCTTGATCAGGATGATACGCTGCGCATGTTGAGCGACGCCGGGATCATGGGTCACGATGATCATCGTGATGCGCTCCATTTGGTTCAGCTGCTGAAATGTCTGGAGGATTTCCTCGCTGGTGCGCGAGTCGAGATTGCCGGTCGGCTCGTCGGCGAAAAGCACCTGCGGATGGTTAATCAGAGAACGGGCGATGGCCACCCGCTGCTGTTCACCTCCCGAGAGTTGCGACGGCCGGTGATGAAGGCGACCCGATAACCCGACTTTTTCGAGCAATGCAGCGGCGCGCCGTTCCATCTCGCTTTCAGTGAGGTTATCCCTGCAGTACATGAGCGGCATCAGGACGTTTTCAAAAGCCGTCATCCGCGGTAGCAGGTTGAAACTCTGAAACACAAAACCGATCATGCGGTTACGCAACCTGGCGCGTTCTTTTGGCGTCAGCCTGGAGATTTCACGGCCGTCGAGCCAGTATTCACCCGAGGTCGGATGATCGAGGCAACCCATAATGTTCATCAGGGTGCTCTTACCGGAACCGCTGGCCCCCATCAGCGCCACGAACTCAGACCGGGCGACCTGCTGGGAAATCCCTCTGAGCACCGGCAGATCCAGTTCACCCAGGTGGTAAGTCTTGCAGATGTCGTGGAGTTCGATGAATTCCATATCCGGCATACCCCTGGCCGGGTTCAGTGTCCGCCGCCGGGAGGGGGTTGACCTTGCCCGCCGCGAAAGCGCCCCATTTGAGGGATGAATGGACTGGCGCCGGTACTTTGACTGCCGGCAGTTTCCCGTTTGCCTTCAGCGGTGACCACTCGCAGACCCTCAGTCATTCCCTGGCCGCTGACTTCGGTCCAGACGCCGTCCGTCAATCCAACGTGCACAGCGATGGGCCGAACGGTATCACCTTGGGCGACCCAGACAGTTCCGTGGGATGCAGACGCCCCGCTCCTGGTGATGCGCCCCTCTCCGTTCCTGGACGTAACGGCCGCAGTTTCGGGCGCCCCGCCCGATTCCAAGGCTATCCGGCTGGGCCGCGGAGCCCAGCGCAGTGACGCGTTCGGCACCATCAGCACGTTCTGACGGCGGCCAACTTCGAATTGCAGGTTAGTCGTCAGATAGGGCAGCAGTTTGCCATCGGAGTTGTCGCAGTTGACCTCGACCGTGTAGGTGACCACGTTCTGGGACATGGTGGCATTTAGCCGAATCTTGCCGACAATGCCATGAAAAACCTGATCGCCAAAGGCGTCCACCGTGAAATTTACCGGCTGGTCAGGGTGAATATTGCCGATGTCGGCTTCGTTGACCGATGCCCATACCTGGATGCGCTTGAGGTCTTTGGCGATCAGGAACAGGCTTGGAGTGGTCGTAGTGGAAACGATAGTCTGGCCGATATTGACGCGGCGGTCAACGATGACGCCGGCGACCGGCGACTTGACGGTACAGTATGCGAGGGTTTCTTCATCTTTTTTCAGTGTGGCTGCCGCCTGCGACACAGCCGCGGCCGCCTGCGATACAGCCGCCTCGGCTACCGCCACGTTCGCCTTGGCAACCTCGTAATTTGCCTTGTATTGATCATAGGTGGTCGGCGCCAATGCCTGGGACGGTCCGAGCTTCTGGGCGCGATGCCAGTCCACCTCAGCCTCCCACAGCTTGGCCTTCATCTGAAGTACGTTGGCTTTGGCGTTGGTCAGGTTGGCGCGGGCCTGTTGCAACTGGGCCTTATCAATCTCGACCGCGGCCACATAGAGCGTGTCGTCTATGCGCGCCAGCACAGTCCCCTGGCTCACGACCGACCCATAATCGACGGGATTATCGTGCGCGTCCCGGCCGAAGGCAAGAATAATACCGACAACCTGCGCGCCGACGTCGACGACCTGCTCCGGCTCAACAGTCCCCGTGGCGCTGATCGTCGCCACCAGGTCGCCCCGCTTCACCTGGACCGTGCTGAACCCGGTGGACCTGCGGTCGCCGCGGAGCAGGTATCCCAGCAATAATAGAACGGCGATCAGCCCCCCCAGGACGATAAGCTGGAGGCGCTTATCGAGCCGCTTCAATTTTTCAATCCGATACCTTATGGCCACGTTGGCGCAATCTCTGAATGGCCCTTCCCGACCCCAATAAAATCAGTCCCAGAAAAGGGGACGTGGGAGAGAGACAAGCCAGGTAGTTTAGGCCCGTTATGAAGGACAACCAAAATCCTGTCAATCTGGCTAGCAATGTTACCATTACCTTATTAACCAATTTTCGGGTAGATATCGGCGGCGGTCTCCCCGAATAATTGGCGGAAGCCCTGGAACAGATTCAAGCTGGCGATTGGCGGGACCGAGGAGGGCGTGGGAATTAAAAATTCTTTTAGGCAAATAAAGTCGGATATTCCGCAGGAAGCGAAAAGAAATTCCCTCTCACCCTCGGCCTCCCGGCGGGGATCGGGTTACGGGAACGACCCCGGCGGCGATGGCGGCCTGAGCGTTTTTTTCAGTGGCTTTTGGCGAATTTTAGGTTAACATTAAAAATTGAATTAGAAATGCAAAGCGGAACGGAGTTATGAAAACAGCCATTCATCCCAAACTTCTAAAAACCACGGTGCGCTGCGCCTGTGGCAGTGAGTTCGTCACCGGTTCCACCAAGGACAAGATCCGGGTGGAGATCTGCTCCAAGTGCCATCCCTTCTTCACCGGCAAGCAGAAACTGGTGGACACCGCCGGCCGGGTGGAACGCTTCCGGCGCAAATACGCTCACCTGGAAAAAGCAGTTGCCGAAAAGGCCGAATGAAGCCGGCGGAAACCCAACTGGCGGTAGGAGGCCAGGCGGTGCTGGAGGGCGTGATGATGCGCTCCCCCCATGCCCTGGCCATCGCGGTGCGGCGTCCCGACGGCTCCATTTGCCTCAAGGATGAGCCTTACCATTCTCTGGCGGAGCGCCTCCCGGTTCTGAAGCGCCCCTTGCTGCGGGGCCCCCTGATCCTCCTGGAGGCCATGGCGACCGGGGTCCGGGCCCTCAGCTTTTCAGCCCAGGCCGCTCTCCAGGAGGAGGAAGACGACGAGCCGCCCCTGGGCTGGGTCAGTATCTCCCTTACCCTGGGGGGCGCCTTCCTGCTGGCCTTCCTCCTCTTCGGCTTTCTGCCCCACTGGCTCAGCGGTTTTGGCGGCCGTCTGCTGGGGCATTCCCTCACCCCGGCGGACCTCTCCTTCCACCTCATCGATGGCCTCCTCAAGGCGTCCTTTATCCTGTTATATCTCTGGGGCATCTCCTTTTTCCCTGATATCCGCCGGGTCTTCCAATATCACGGCGCCGAACACAAGTCTATCTGCACCTTTGAGTCGGGCCAGCCCCTGGAAGTGGAGTACGCCCGGCGCCACCCCACCGCTCATGCCCGCTGCGGCACCTCCTTCATCCTGGTGGTGCTTCTGGTGAGCATCTTGATCTTCGCGGTCTTCTTCCCGCTGTTTCCCGGTTTGACCCACAGCGGCCTGGCCAACAATCTTCTCCAGGTGCTCGTCAAGGTAGGCCTGATGCTCCCTATTGCCGCCATTTCCTATGAAATCATCCGCTGGGGGGGGGAACATCGGGACCATTTCCTGGCCCGCTTCCTCCTCTGGCCGGGGCTGGCCACCCAGCGCCTCACCGCCCTGGAACCGGACGATTCCCAGTTGCAAGTGGCCCTGGAAGCCTTGAAGGCGGTGGTGGTCCGGGAACAGCAGCCCCAGGCCGGGGAGACCTTGGACCTGGCGTCGCATCCATGGGCCCAATGTCAGCATTGATCCCTGACCCGGACAATATACCTGCATCCGCAAACGCCAACCGAAACCTGAAAACCGAAAACCGAAAACTTTACATTGGTCCGGCCGGCTGGGATTATCCCGACTGGCAGGGGGTGGTTTATCCCGCCGCGGTAAAGGGCGCAGGCCGCCTGGCCTTCCTGGCAACGCTCTTCAACGTGGTGGAGATCAATGTCACCTTTTACCGGCCCATCGCCCCTAAGGATGCGGCCCGCTGGCTGGCGGCGGTGGCGGCTAATCCGGAGTTTCGCTTCACCGCCAAGCTCTGGCAGGTTTTTACCCACGAACGCCGCGGGGCCGCCCCGGAATGGGCCCAATTTAATGAGGGGCTTTCGCCGCTTAAGGCCGCCGGGCGCCTGGGGGCGCTCCTGGCCCAGTTTCCCTATTCCTTCCATAACACCGGGGAAAACCGGGAATACCTGCTGAGACTCAAATCCCACTTAGGGGAATACCCCCTGGCGCTGGAGGTGCGGCATCGGTCCTGGCAACAACGGTCGGTGCGGGAGTTCTTGCAGGACGCGGGGCTCGATTTTTGCAATATTGACCAGCCCCAGGTCTCCTATCCCATGGGGGCCACCCGCTGGGTCACCGGCTCCCGGGGCTACCTGCGGTGCCATGGCCGCAGGCGGGAGGCCTGGTTCCAATTCGGGGAGGACCGCCAGGCCCGTTATGACTACCTGTACAGCCCGGAAGAACTGGCGGAGGTGGCAGACCGGGCCCGGGAGCTAATGGCCAAGGCCCCCGAAGTCTACGTCATCTTCAACAACCACCCTGCCGGCCAGGCGGTGGCCAACGCCCTGGAGCTGCTCCACCTCCTTAAACCGGCTCACCCCCCTACCCTGCCCCCCGGCCTGGCGGCGGCCTTCCCCCGGCTCGCCAGGAGCCGCCCGCCTGCGTAGCATGTTCTGGTAGCCGCAGGCTTTAGCCTGCGCTCTTATTATTGAGGATTTTCACAAGCTTAAGCTGAGCGGCTGCATTTTAAAGGCCTAAAGATGAAGGACATTTTTTATTAAAGAAAAATCTGAGACCTGACACTGGCAAGACCCCTTGACAGTAGCCTGCGGCCACGATATCAACAGCCCGATGGGTAGGTGCTATTCCTGCCAGCAACCGTTGATCTCTGTTATAGTAATATTATCCGCATGCCCCTGAGCTGCTGGCGGCTTTGAGGATCAGGCGTTTTTGCCGGATTGGAGGCCCGACACCTTATGCCCCAGAAAATCTCAGCCGTATCTCAACCACCGGCTTCCTCGAAAGTTTTGGCGCCCGCCGCTCCCGGCACGATCCGGAGTCTGAAGGCGGACCCGCTCATCAAGCTGCTGGTGCCCCTGCTGCTGGCGCTGACTTTCTGGATGGCCTACGCCTGGGGCTCGCGGGGCGCCTATTGGCAGTGGCTCAGCGGCTACGCTCACGGCTCCGTGTTGCTGGGCCTGGCTTGCGCCTATAGCCTGATGATGCTGGCCTTACAGATATTACGCACCATTTTTTGGGCCGGCTATCGCCCCTACCCGCTGGCGCAGGGCACCTGGCCCACCCTGACCGTCATCATCCCGGCCTATAACGAAGGGGCCATGGTGGAGAAGGCCGTGTCCCACGTGGCGGCCTCCGACTATCCGGCCGACCGCCTGGAAATCATTTGCATCGACGACGGCTCCCAGGATGATACCTGGGAATTTATCCAGCGGGCCTGCCGCCGCTTTCCCCACCTGGTCAAGGCCATCTGCTTCCCCGCCAACCGTGGCAAGAAAGAGGCCCTGTACGCCGGCTTCAGCCAGGGCCGAGGGGAGGTCTTCGTTACCGTGGACTCCGACAGCGTCATCGAACCGGAGGCCCTGCGCCACCTGGTTTCCCCCCTGATGCAGGATGAGAAGATAGGGGCGGTGGCCGGCAACGTCAAGGTCTTCAACCGCCACCAGAGCCTGATGGGCAAGATGCAGGGGGTGCGCTTTATTAACCTTGACTACCTGCGGGCCGCCCAATCCTGGTATCGCACCGTGATCTGCACCCCGGGCTCCCTATCGGCCTACAGGCGCGGCGCCCTGCTGCCCATCCTGTCCGCCTGGCGGCGGCAGACCTTTCTGGGGGCCCCCTGCCACCACAGCGAAGACCGGGCCCTGACTAATTTTATCCTGCGGGCCGGCTACTACACCTGCTACCAGCGCACCGCGGTGGTCCACACCCTGGTCCCCGAAACCTACCGCGGGGTCTGCAACATGTACCTGCGCTGGGAGCGGGGTAACGTGCGGGAATCCTTCGTCCAACTGAGCTATCTCTTTACCCGATACCGCACCGAACATCGCCTCCTGCCGGTGGTGGAATTCTTTCTGAGCCAGTTGGAATATCCTCTGGCCTTGCTCTTCTTTGGCCTCCTGCTGGCCTCGATCGCGGCTTATCCCGCGATGATCCTCAATCTGCTGTGGTTGCTGGCGCTCGGTTCTCTGCTGAATTTAATCTATTATTTTTGGCTGGAACGGGACCTGGATTTCGTCTATGGCGTCATCTACAGCTTCTACGCCTTTTTCCTGCTGCAATGGATCTATCCTTACGCCTTCGCCACCGTCCGTGACTGCCATTGGCTGACGCGCTAGGGTCCAGCCATTATGTGAGCGCACCTAACAATATCTGCGTTTGACTGTCTAAAATAATGAAGGGGTAGGATCTCGCAATTCATTGATAGGCAGGTGATGAACATGGATTTCTTCCTGTTTTCCACTGTATCTTTCTCCGGCATCTATGCCCTGGCCTGTTGCGTTTTCTGCCTTTGTGACAGCTCGCGCCGGGGCCAGGCGCTCTATCGGCTCCATAAATGATCGCCACTTAGTTAATTCTTGGAAGGCGCAGAGGCTTGCCCAGGCGGCGCCTGGCAAAATCGAGCAGCATCGGGGCGACCCGGCCTACGGAAAATCGGCGGCCACCGGCTGCCCTAGAAAATCCATTCTCCTTACCAGCTCCTAGGGCTGGCTGTGCCCGCCGCCTTAATTGACAGCAAGCCGGTGGCGCCGGCCCTCCGCCCCTCACCCAAGTTTCCCTTCTAAAATACCAGCGTCGCGAAGGCCCGGGCCAGGAGGGCCAGACCGGTGGCCAGGGCCAGGCTGCTCACCACCGCTACGGCCGCGCCCTTCCAGCCGATCTCCCGGCTCAAGGCGGCGATGGTGGCGGCGCAGGGGATGTAAAAGAGCACGAAGATGGTGAAGGTGAGAAGCTGCGCCAGGCTCAGGGCCTCGGTGATGTGGGTGGTACCCAGGGCCTCGGTGAGCATGATGAGGGATAGTTCCTTGCGCATGATCCCGAAGAGCAGGGTGACTCCCACCGCCGCAGGCAGCCCCAGGAGGGTGGTAAAGGGGCGGCAGGCCTCATTCACGTAGGACTCGAAGCCAAAATATTTCAGCAGGCTCAGGACCAGGCTACCCAGGATGAGGATGGGCCAGGCCACCACGATAAATTCCTTCAAACTGTGCCAGGACTTGCGGGCCACGTTAACCCAGGTGGGCATTCGGTATTCGGGGATCTCCATGAGCAGCCCCGGGGAGACCTCCGGCAGGATGAAGGTGGATAGCCGCCCCAATACGGCGATGACCACCAGGTTGAAGAGGTAGACCCCCAGAGCCCAATACGGCCCCAGGGCGTAGGCCACCAGGGCGAAGATAATTACCGAGCGGGCCGAACACGGGATGAGGATGGCCAGCATGGCCACCACCATTCGGTCCCGGGGGCTCTCCAGGATGCGGGTGGACATCACCGAGGGCACACTGCAGCCATAGCCCAGGATGAAAGGGATAATGGACTTGCCATGGAGGCCCATGTGGTGCATGAGGTTGTCCATCAAAAAGGCCACCCGGGGTAGATAGCCGCTGTCTTCCAGGACCGCCAGGCCCATGAGGAAGGGAACCAGGTATGGCAGAACGATGGCCACCCCCCCGAAGACGCCCATGAGCAGTCCCTCGGCGACGGTGTAGGCCAGGGTCTGGCTCCCCAGCCAGACCTGCCCCAAACTCTGGGCGAGATCCAGGTAGGAGGTGAGAAAGTTTTCGAGATACTGGCCCACCCTGAAGACCGCCTGAAAAAAGAAGCCCAGAATCAAGACCAGCAATACGTAGCCCCAGAAGCGGTGGGTGGCGACCCGGTCCAGGCGCTTGCGCCAATCCGGCTTTTCCGCGGCCTTGACCCTCGCCACCTGCTCGAAGACATTGGTGCTCAAGGCGTGGCGTTCCGAGGCGATCACCGTCTCCGGGGGGCGGCCGTGGCTGTCAGCCAGGATCTTCTGGTGCTCCTTGACTGCCGTCAGGCAGTGGGGATGACGCCGGCCCGCCTCCTCCATCAGATAGGGGTCGTCCTCCAGGAGTTTGACCAGCAGAAAGCGGCGGGGCAGGTCCAGTTCACAGGTTCGCTCGCGGTCCAGGCGGTCACTGAGCGTGGCGATCTCCTGCTCTACGTCGCTGCTGAAGAGAATCTGGGCCGGGCGCACCCCGGTATGCCCGGCCTGAACTGCCCCCTCTAAAAGTTCGGTCAGGCCCCGTCCTGCTGCGGCCACGGTGGGCGCCACCGGCACCCCCAGGAGTTCCGAGAGTTTCCCGGCGTCGATGCTGATCCCCTTGCGGCCGGCTTCGTCCATCATGTTCAAGGCCACCACCAGGGGGCGCTCCAGACTCATCAACTCCAGGGTGAGCTCCAGGCTGCGCCCCAGGAGAGAGGCGTCGATGACGTTGATGATGACGTCGGCCTCTCCGGATAACAGGTAATTCCTGGATTCCAGCTCGGCCTGGTCGGTGGAGGTGAGGGAATAGACCCCGGGCAGGTCCACACAGGTGATCGCCTCGCCCTGGAACACCACCTGGCTGACGGTATATTTCACCGTGGTGCCGGGAAAGTTGGAGACCGCAGCCTTGTAACCGCTGAAGTAATTAAAAATGGTACTTTTACCGCAGTTGGGCTGGCCGATGAGGGCAATTTTCATATCATGAAAAAATGGGGCGCCGCCGCCCCCAGGTTTTTCCCTGAAAATCTTGACACCTTGATATACTTCTTTATATTAGTAGTTTTATGAATCGTGGCCAAGCCTTTTTTCGGCTCTCTTGATGAAGACCCACAAGACCCTGCAAATATCCGTCAAATCCATTCCCGAAACCGGCAAGGAACTGGGCCTGCAGCTGGGAAAGGAGTGGTTTGACCGCTGGCGGGAGGAAGACCCCGGCCTGGAGTTCACCCAGGCGAACATCCGCGGCGCGGTGAACCTGGCCAAACACGGCAAGGACATCCTCATCCGGGGGGTCCTGGAAGGGCGCCTGGCTCTCTCTTGCAGCCGCTGTCTGGAGCCTTTCGCCGCCCAGCTGGCCACGGAGTTCGAGGTCCTTCTAATGCCCGCCCCCCAGAGCGAGGCTCCGGATAAGGAAGAATTGTCCGCCCAGGAATTGGACCTGGATGTTTACTCCGGGGAGACGGTGGACCTGGAGGCCCTGGTGCGGGAACAGATCATCCTGCTGGTGCCCTTGAAGCCGCTATGCCAGGAGGGCTGCCGGGGCTTATGCCCCACCTGCGGGGCCAATCTCAACCGGGAAACCTGCTCCTGCAAGGTGGAAAAAGGCGCTGCTTCCCTGGCCCGGCTGGCGAAGCTCAAAGGATAATTTAACGGACATTACAGGCAAATTTGCCTAAGGAGATTTACCGTGCCTTTACCCAAACGTAGGAAATCTATCTCCAAAAAGAACACGCGCCGGGCTCACGATCATCTTCCGGCGCCGCAGTTGTCCAACTGCCCCAAATGCGGGGAGGCCCGTCTGCCCCATCACGCCTGCCCCTCCTGCGGCTTTTATAAGGGGCGCCTGGTGGTGCCGAAAGCCGCGGAGTAAGGAAGACCATGGACTACCTGCTCACCGAGGAGCAACGGATGCTCCAGGATCTGGCCCGCCAGATCGCCCAGGAGCGCATCAAGCCCATCCGGGCCCAACTGGACGAAGAAGAGAGCTTCCCCCGGGACATCATCGCGGACCTGGCCCAGGCGGATCTCTGCGGCACCATCATCCCGGAGTCCTACGGCGGCCTGGGGTTGGGGTGTCTGGAGAACTGCCTGGTCCTGGAGGCCCTGGCGGAGGGCTGCGTGGGGGTAGCCACCACCTATGCCGCCAGCTTCCTGGGGGCCTATCCGTTGCTGCTTTTCGGCTCCGAGGCGCAAAAAGACCGCTATCTACCCCCTATGGCCCGGGGTGAGGCCTTGTCCGCCTTCTGCCTCACCGAACCCCAGGCGGGCTCCGACGCCGGGGCGATTGCCGCCACCGCGGTGAGAGACGGCGACACCTACGTCCTCAATGGCACCAAGCAATGGATCACCAACGCCGGGGAGGCGGAGTTCTACACCGTCATTGCCCTCACCGACCGCGCCAAAGGGGCCCGCGGCGTCAGCGCCTTGGTGGTGGAAAAGAATGATCCCGGCATCTCCTTCGGCAAAAAAGAGAAAAAGATGGGCATCCGTGCCTCGGTCACCCGGGAGGTGGTCCTGGAGGACTGCCGCGTCCCCAAAGACCGCCTCATCGGCAAGGAGGGACTGGGCTTCATTGTCACCATGAAGACCCTGGACAACGCCCGCCCCGGCGCCGGAGCCCTGGCGGTAGGCCTGGCCCAGGGGGCCCTGGATGAGGCCGCCTCCTTCGCCAAGGAACGCCATCAGTTCGGGGTCCCCATCTTCTCCTTCCAGGCGGTGCAGCACCTGCTGGCCGACATGGCCACCAGGATCGAGGCGGCCCGGGCCCTGGTCTACGCGGTGGCGCGCTATATCGACAGCAGCCCCAAGGATTATTCCAAGGAAGGGGCCATGGCCAAACTCTTCCCCACCGACATGGCCATGCAGGTGACCGTGGACGCGGTGCAGGTCATGGGCGGCCACGGCTACATGCGGGAATACCCGGTGGAAAAGATGATGCGGGACGCCAAGATCCTGCAGATCTACGAAGGCACCAACCAGATCATGCGCAACATCATCGGCCTGGCCTTGAATAAAGAATACTCGAGGAAGAAATAGGGGTTAGGGGTTAGGGGTTGAGGTTAGGGATCAGCAGCAGGTTCTAATGTAGGGTGCGCACCTCGCACCCCCTTTCTGAATCCCTACCTCAAAATAGCGCCTCTAAAAGTAAAGGCTTTTCCCTCCCCCCTCACCCCAGCCCTCTCCCCCCGCTGGGGGGAGAGGGAGGATTTCAGTAATCTTTCTTTATCCCCTCTCCCCCAATGGGGGAGAGGGTTAGGGTGAGGGGGAATTAAATCATTTTTATTTTCCCGCTCCCAAATTGAACTTGGGAACCCATATTGTTTTCAAAGACTTGCTTTTTAGGCCAGGGGCACCCTGGCCCAAAGATCCGTTCCCAGACTCAGCTTAGGACCAAGATTGAAAGTTTTTGGGATCGAGACTAGGAAAATTTGAAAATGGACCCAATCTTTACTTTACCATGGTCCGAGTTTTTTATAGCGGATAAACTTCGGCGGCTTCTGTCGCCTAAGAAGGATTATTCCATTTTTATCCCTTTGTCTCGCCAAGAAAAAGGCATTGACCTTGCGGTTTTATTAAAGACAACTCCAGAAAATAACTCAGCGGTTACTACGATTCAAGTAAAGACATCTCGCATTTGGCATGGAAAAGCGCCGAAACATAAAAACATCATTCGATACCAATATAATTCCTGGTTTAATCGTTTTGATGTTCCTGAACGGGCTGACTTTATTATCTTAATTGCTATGTATACCACAAATATTGACAGACCTGGGAAAGGGTGGAAGGGATGGTATAAAGACTGTTCTCTCCTTTTTACAAACAACGAAATGCATCAATTTTTCAAAGATTGTAAAAACAAAAAAGGAGAACCAGATAGTAGTTTTTATTTTGGTTTTAATGACCTGTCTTCAATTATTTTGACTCGAGGCGATATGAATTATCCTAAAACTCGGAAGGACTTCGCCGGATTCTTATTGGGAAATAGACTTAATGACATAGAGAGAAAAATAAAAGGTGAAGAGCCGAATGAAACCTTTCCTATAATTTTGAACTGAAAAGATAAGATTCAATCTGACAAATAATTTATGATTAAAATTATTGTCTGCATCAAGCAAGTCCCCGAAACCCAGGAGGTGCGCCTGGACCCGGTGACCCATACCCTGAAGCGCGAGGGCGTCAAGGCCATCATCAATCCCTTCGACCTCTACGCCCTGGAGGAGGGGCTGCGGGTCAAGGACTCTCAGGGCGGCCGGGTCACGGTGCTCACCATGGGTCCGCCCCAGGCCGAGGAGGCCCTGCGGGAGGCCATGGGCTATGGCGCCGACGCCGCGGTGCTCCTCTCTGACCGCGCCTTCGCCGGCGCCGACACCTGGGCCACCGCCCTCACTTTGGCCAGGGCCATCGAGAAAATGGGGGGCACCGACCTGATATTTACCGGCAAGCAGGCCATCGACGGCGACACCGCCCAGGTGGGGCCCATGCTGGCCGCCATCCTGGAGATCCCTTACGCCTCCTGGGCCCGCAAGCTCAGCTTCCTGGATGGCGGGGCCTTGAGGGTGGAGCGCCTCCTGGATCACGGTTATGATGCCGTGGAGGTTAAACTTCCGGCCCTGATCACCGTGGTCAAGGAGATCAACGAGCCCCGGCTCCCCTCCTTCAAGGCCAAATTGAGGGCCAGAAAAGAGGCCATCCCGATCTGGGGCCTGGCGGACCTGGATCTGCCCCCCGACCAGGTGGGCCTGGCCGGTTCCTTCACCCAGGTGGTGAAGGTCTTTCCGCCGCCGGCCCGGGGCGCCGCGGAAATCTGGACCGGGGAGCCCGGAGAGTTGGCCGGCCGCCTCTGGCCGCGGCTCAAAGAAATCTCCAAAGCCGCTCTTTAGGATAACCGAGGCTCCAAGCCAGTCCGACAGGGGACGGGTTTAAAACCCGCCCCTATCCTGAATAGGCTGCCGGTTACCGCCGTCAGGCGGCAGACGCGGCACACCCATAATCTTTCATCCTTGGTCCTATTAATGGGAGCATTATTATTTCCTCTCCCCCGATGGGGGAGAGGGTTAGGGTGAGGGGGAAATAATCTCTTTTCCGCTCCCATTAATAGCTAAATCGCTGATAGCTTCTAATGGCGCTGCAAGAAGAGTTCGAAAGCCTCGGCAACCGGTTTTTCCGCTGGCGCAGTTACCTGCCGCTCTTCATGGCCGTGTTATTCTTGGCGGCGTTGTTGAGTCAGCCCGGCGCGGCCTCGCCGGAGCACCCCGACCGACCCTGGCAAACCGCCTGCCTGCTGGTCTCCCTGGCCGGCCTGGGCCTCCGCTTCTTTACCGTGGGGTTTGCTCCCCGGGGCACCTCGGGGCGCAATACCCGGGGCCAGGTGGCCGAAACCCTGAACACCACGGGGATGTATTCCCTGGTGCGGAACCCCCTTTACCTGGGCAATTTCCTGATCTGGCTGGGGTTGTCCCTCTTTATCAAGGTCTGGTGGTGCAGCGTAATCGTCATTTTATGCTTCATCTTATTCTATGAAAGGATCATCTTCGCGGAGGAAGCGTTTTTGCGGGAAAGCTTCGCAGCCTCCTTCACGGACTGGGCGGCCAGCACCCCGGCCATGATTCCCCATTTCAAGAACTGGAGGGCGCCCTCCCTGCCGTTTTCCTGGAAATCGGCCCTGAACCGGGAATATTCGTCCTGGTTCGCCACCATCACTTCTTTTACGGTTTTGGCGATCCTGCGGGACAGCCTGCAACACGGCCGGCTTAAGCTGGATAAGAACTGGGTAATTATTTTCGTCTTCAGCATGGTAATTTATCTGATCATCCGGGCTTTGAAGAAAAAGACACAAATATTAAGTACGGTTGATCGATAGAAGGCATTAAAGGTGGGGCGGCCGTCCCTGGCCGCCCTAAATTGGGCGGGCACGGAGGCCCCCCCCCACCGATGACTGATAACCGAAAACCGAACACTGAAAACTAAAAACTCGAAACCCGAACTCGAAACCATATATGAGCCTGATCTTTTACTCCGAGAAATGTATCGCCTGCGGCCAGTGCGTCGATGTCTGCCCCTTCGGGGTCCTGCGCCTTGAGGGCGAAACCCTGGTCATTGGAGAGGGCTGTAATCTCTGCGGCGCCTGCGTGGAGGTTTGCGAGGTTGAGGCGCTGGCCGCGCCTCCGACCCCCGGCCCCAGTCCCCGGCCAGATGTGCCGCCGGATGGGGTCTGGATCTTTGCCGAGCAGCGGGGCGGGGTCCTGGCCCCGGTGACCGCGGAACTGCTGGGAGAAGGGCGGCGTCTGGCCGAAGAGCTCCAGACCCCCCTGGCTGCGGTTCTCCTGGGAAATCAGGTGGCCTCCCTGGCCCCAGAGCTGCTGGCCGCTGGGGCTCACAAGGTCTACCTGGTGGAACACCCGAGACTGCAGGATTTTCTGGAAGAGCCCTACGCCACCGCCGTCGCTACGCTGGCCCGGAAGTTCCGGCCGGAAATCATCCTGGCCGGGGCTACCTACGCCGGCCGGGCCTTCATCCCCCGAGTGGCCGCGGCCTTGCATACCGGCCTCACGGCCGACTGCACCGCCTTCGCCATCGACCGGGAAAAGCGCCTGCTACTGCAGACCCGCCCGGCCTTTGGCGGCAACATCATGGCCACCATCATCACTCCCCGCACCTTTCCCCAGATGGCCACCGCCCGCCCCGGGGTCTTCAAACCCCGACCCCCGGCGGCAACGCCTGCGGCTGCGGTGATCCCCGTGGACGCCTCGTTTTTAGACAGTGACCGTCGCAGCCGCTTCCTGGCCACGGTGGCCGAATTCAAGGAGCGGGTGCATTTGTCCGCGGCGCAGGTGATTGTCGCCGGCGGCCGGGGCCTGAAGGAGGCCGGGAATTTTGGCCTGCTGGAGGAACTGGCGGACCTGTTGGGCGGCGCGGTGGGCGCCAGCCGGGCCGCGGTGGACGCGGGCTGGATCGACTACGCCCACCAGATCGGCCAGACGGGCAAGACCGTGGGCCCTAAGATCTACATCGCCTGCGGTATTTCTGGCGCCACCCAGCACCTGGTGGGCATGCAGTCCTCCGATTTCATCGTGGCCATCAACAAGGACCCCCAAGCCCCCATCTTCCAGGTGGCCGATGTGGGCCTGGTGGGCGATCTGTTTCAGATCATCCCGGCCCTGATCCAGGAAATCAAGCGGGACCGGGGATGAGCGGTGAGGGTGGCCGGCCGCCCGCCCACCGCTGGTCTTTGCTAAATTGTCTGATTTTAATCGCCCATACGTGGAAAAAAGTATAAGAAACCTCTTTCATTTTGGTGAATTTCGATTTATTTAATTAACCCAGCGCCGCTTTGCACCCGGAGGCCAGGCCGCGATGGGTGTAGTGCGGCTTAACTAGTTGATTTCGGACGGTAACCCATTATGAAGCAGATGGCCTCAGTGGCCCTGGTAACCGGCGCCGCCCGGGGGATCGGCCGAGCCATCGCGATATTCCTGGCCCGCCCCGGATTGACCCTCTATCTTAACGATATCGCCCTGGGGGAAGAGGCCTCCAGGACCCAGCAGGAGGTGGCAGGCAGAGGGGCTCAGGCAAAACTGATCGAATTCAACGTGGCCGATGCCGGGCAGGTGCAGCAAGCCGTGGATGAGATCCTTAAGGAGAGTGGCCGCCTGGATCTCTTAGTGAACAACGCCGGCATTACCCGGGACAACCTCATCCTGCGGATGAAGGAGGAGGAGTGGGACGCCGTGCTGGCGGTGAACCTCAAAGGGGCTTATAATTGCATACGGGCGGTGAGCAAGGCCATGGTCAAGCAACGCTTCGGACGCATCATCAACATCAGTTCGGTGGTGGGGGTGATGGGCAACCCGGGCCAGGCCAATTATGTTGCTTCCAAGGCCGGGTTGATCGGCCTGACCAAATCGGTGGCCCGGGAGCTGGCCTCCCGCAATATTACCGTGAACGCCGTGGCCCCCGGCTTCATTCAGACGGAAATGACCGAATCTTTGCCGACCAAAGTTAAGGAAGAGATGCTGGCCCAGATTCCCCTGGGCCGTTTCGGCACTCCGGAGGAGGTGGCCCAAACGGTGGCCTTCCTGGCCTCCGAGGCCGCGGCTTACCTCACTGGCCAGGTGATTCATGTTAATGGCGGCATGCTGATGATTTAACAGAAAATAGGAGGTTTCTTCGATGGGTGCAACTGAAGAAAAGGTGATTGACATAATCGTGGACAAATTGGGGGTGGAACGCTCCGAGGTCACCCCGGAGGCGGTCTTTGTGGATGACCTGGGGGCCGACTCCCTGGATCTGGTGGAGCTGATCATGGCCATGGAAGAAGAATTCGGCATGGAAATCGCTGATGAGGAAGCGGAAAAGTTGAGGACCGTCCAGGATGTCATCACCTTCGTCACCGCCCGGGCCGCCTGAGCCCGGAGGCGTCATCGCCATTGCCTGCGATCACGCCGGCTTTGCCCTGAAAAAAGAGATCGTCCAACTGTTGCACGAACTGAAGGCGGAGGTTTTGGATCTCGGCTGCGCCAATGCACAAGAATCGGTGCATTACCCGGTGTTCGGGAAAAAAGTAGTGGACGCCTTGTTGGGCCGGCCCGGAAGCCGGGGTATCCTGATCTGCGGCACCGGCCTGGGGATGAGTATCATGGCCAACCGCTTTCCGGGCATCCGGGCGGCCCTGTGCCACGACCTCTATGCCACCATGATGAGCAGACGGCATAACAACGCCAATCTCCTGGTCATGGGCGGCCGGGTTATCGGCCCCGATCTCGGCAAAGAGATCGTGCGCACCTGGCTGGGCACCCCCTTTGAAGGCGGCCGCCATCAGGAGCGCCTTGATTTGTTGGAACGGTTGGCCCGGGAGGAACACCGGGCCGGAGCTGCCCCGTAATGGACCAGATGGATGACTTGGCCCGCACCGATCCTGCCATTTACTCGGTCATCGAGCGGGAACAGCAGCGGCAGCTCCATAAGCTGGAGATGATCGCCTCGGAAAATTTCGTGAGCAACGCGGTGCTCCAGGCCCAGGGCTCCATCCTGACCCACAAGTATGCCGAAGGTTATCCGGGGCGGCGCTTTTACGGCGGCTGCGAATTTGTGGACACCGCCGAAAACCTGGCCCTGAGCCGGGTGAAGGAGATCTTCGGCGCGGCCTACGCCAACGTCCAGCCCCATTCCGGCACCCAGGCCAATATGGCCGTTTATTTCTCCTTCCTGAAGCCCGGGGACACCATCCTGGGCATGGACATGTCCCACGGCGGTCATCTGAGCCACGGAGCCTCGGTGAATTTTTCCGGCCGCCTCTTTAACGCAGTGACCTACGGAGTGGATCACCAGAGCGAAGAAGTGGACTTCGCCGCGGTACGGGAACTGGCCCGGAACCACCGCCCCAAGATGATCATCGCCGGCGCCAGCGCCTACCCCCGGATCCTGGATTTTTCCAAGTTTGCCGAGATCGCCCGGGAGGTGGGGGCATATCTCTTGGTGGACATGGCCCATATCGCCGGTCTGATCGCCGGGGGGCTCCATCCAAATCCCGTACCGGCGGCGGACTTCGTCACCTCCACCACCCACAAGACCCTGCGCGGCCCCCGGGGCGGCCTCATCCTGGCCCAGGCGCAATACGGCAAGGCCCTGGACAGCCAGATCTTCCCAGGGATTCAAGGCGGTCCCTTGATGCATATCATTGCCGCCAAGGCCGTGTCTTTCAAGGAAGTCTTGGCGCCGTCCTTCAAGCGCTACCAGGCGCAGATCGTGGCCAACGCCCGCACCCTGGGGCAAGCATTTATCCGCCGGGGCTACCGCCTGGTGGCCGGCGGCACCGACACCCACCTCATCATGGTGGACCTGAACGCCACCGGCCTCACCGGGCGCGAGGCGGAAGAGGCCCTGGACCGGGCCGGCATCACGGTCAACAAAAATGCCATCCCCTTCGATCAGCGCCCCCCCACCATCACCAGCGGCATCCGGGTGGGCACCCCGGCCCTCACGACCCGGGGCATGAAGGAGAAGGAGATGGAGGTGGCGGCCGACTTCATGCACCAGGCCCTTAGCTCCCCCGTGGATACCCTTCTCCTGGCCAGACTGGCGGACCAGGTGCAGGACTTCTGCTCCCAGTTTCCCCTGTTCGCCGAGGAATGGACCGCGGTCTGATAAGAAGGTTTTCGGTTTCGGTTATCGGTTTCCGCTAAGGCGCTTCGGTATCAGCTCTTTCGTCCAGCGGACCATACTTCATTCCGTTTAGTCGCATCGCTAGATATCCTCTAAAGAGGTCAAACCTGAGGCTGCCGGAAATATTTACCCCTTTCCTTAAACCTGGGATAAAATCAAATAGCTTTTCACGATGTGGCTGTTTTGCTTGCTATCTCAAGTAATCTCTACCGGACAGCAGTGAACCGGAAACGGAAAATTTTATTTTACCATGCGCTGCCCTTACTGCCACAGCACCAACAATAAGGTGATCGATTCCCGCCCCAGCCGGGAGGCCAATGCCATCCGGCGCCGCCGGGAGTGCCTCCACTGCCAGCGGCGCTTCACCACCTACGAGCAGGTGGAGGAGTCCATGCCCCTGGTCGTGAAGAAGGACGGCCGCCGGGAACCCTTTCAGCGGTCCAAGTTATATGAAGGCATCATTAAGGCTTGCGAGAAGCGGCCGGTCTCCATTGACGCCATCGAGAATTTCCTGGACGGCCTGGAACGGGAGATGCTGGAGGGCGGCCAGCGGGAGATCGCCTCCACCTGGATCGGCGAACGGGTGATGGCGCAATTGCGCCAATGGGATGAAGTGGCCTACGTGCGCTTCGCCTCGGTCTATCGCCACTTCACCGACGCCACCGACTTCATGGAGGAGATTCGCCGCCTCCTGGCCAGCCGCAAGGAAGAAAAGAAAGAGTAATTTGGGGGGAGAGCCAGGGGCTTTTTGTAAGTGGCCCCTGCCCTCCCCCCAAACCCCCCTCCCAACCCCCATAAGGGGAACTTATTTCTTGATTTAATGCCATACTATTTACGAAGCACAACAATAGGGCGGCCGCGGGCCGCCCTTATTCCTGGGACCAAAACTCAGGGGCGGGTTTAAAACCCGCCCCTACGCCAATTCCACCAGGAATTCCTGCCGCCCTACATCACCAGGATCTCTTCCAGGCCATCCTTCCAGCCATCCCAGAGAAAGGCGTCCAGCCTCCCCTGGGCGATGACCCGAAAGGCATAGCGAGCCTGGGACGCATAAAAGTCGCAATTGGGCGCCGGGGCCTGAAGCTGCCCATTAATGGCATAGACCTCGGCGGGACAGGGGGCCCCGCAGAAGTGCCGCACCGCGCAGCGGTTGCAGGGGTCCAACTGCTCCACTGCCCGGCCAGTCACCTGTTTGAAGGCCGGGGTGGCCAGCAGCTCGGTGACCGGGGTCTCAAAGAGGTTGCCGCCGTGGAACTCCGGCAGCCCCAGAAACTCGCTGCACGGGGCCACTTCGCCCGCGGCCCCCACTGCAAAGAAGCAGCGGCCGCCGCCGCAGGGGGAGAGGTCGCACATCAGCCGCCGGGCCCCCGGCGCCGCCAGCCCCAGAAGCAGGTTGGCGAAGTTGCCCACCACCAATTTCCGACCCGTCCGTTCATAGAGCTCATAGCTCCGGTCCAGGGCCTGGAAGAAGAAATGCGCCAGTTCCTCCTGGTCCGGCATCAGCGAGCGCCCGCCGGCCTGGGTGCCCCGCACCGGGTTGAGCAGGACATTGCCCGTCCCCCGCTGGTGGAAAAACTCCACCAGCTCCGGCAGGTGCCGGACATTTTCTTTGGTAACCGTGGTGATGACGTTGAGCCCGGGGTAGTCGTGCAAATCCTCCAGTACCTTGACGGTCTCGGCGAAGACGCCGCGGCCGCCCCAGGTGCGCCGGCTGCGGTCCGCGATCTCGGCGGTGGCCCCATCTAAGGAGATGCCGATGCCGGCCCCCTGGGCCATCAGGAAATCCCGGGCGTTTTTGTCCAGCAGCACCGTGTTGGTCTGCACCCCGAAGCGGAAGTAACCGCCGTACCGGGCGATGCCCTGAAAGACCGCATCCTTGGCCAACAGCGGCTCGCTGCCATGAAAAACCAGTTGCGGTCTGGCGCCGGCCGGCAGTGTCTTTTTAAAAAATTCCTGCAGCAGGGAGAGGGCCTCCAGCACCCTGGCCGGCTCCATGTCGCGGCCGGTCCGCCGGGCCTCCCGGGGTAGATAACAGTAGCCGCAATCGAGGTTGCAGCGCTCCGTTGGGTTGAAATAGACTGCGGAGGGCAGCAACCCGAAGCGGACGTTGTGCAGGTCCGCGGCCAGCCTGGCCTCTTTTTCCCGGAATACCCGGGGTAGCTCGCTCCCCAGCAGGTAATCCAGGGCCTCCTCTCGGGGCGAGAGCACCCAAAAGGCGGTGTCCGCGTTGATCAGGGCCACGTAGTCCGGATGGCCCACCTCCAGGACGTCGAAGTGGGGCCCGGCCCCGGCGTTGACCGCAGCCAGGGACGGGCCCTCGAGGTTTGGGGTTTTGGTCGCCACGGCCCTACTTGGCCTTTTTGGCGTCCGCCATCAGGTAGTGGGACAGGCCCACCTGCTCGCCGTTGGGGGCGCAGGTGTAGCGGATACTGATGGGTTTCTTACAACTAGATTTTTTTGCCATATAGGGGTCCTCCTTCCTCCGGTGGTTTACCGGCCAGGCCAGCGAATTCGCGGCCGCCGGGGGAAAGCTTGGTGTAATGTGATTCTTGGGGAGGGAGCCATGGGCTTCTTTGTAAGTGGCCCCTGCCCCTTCCCCAAACCCCACCCCCAATCCCATAAGGGGGTGGCACCGGCGTCCCGCCGGTGCTTAAAAAAAAAGAAGTCCCATCGCTCGGATGGAACTCCCTTTACCATCAGGAGTAGCCTCTAAAAGGTCGTTGAAAAACTCCCATAATTGAGAATTTGTCATTCTGAGCGAAGCGAAGAATCTAGTCATATTAATAAGTTCTAGATCCTTCACTTCGTTCAGGATGACATAAAAACGCGTTTTTCAACAACCTGCTAATAACCGCCAGGCAGGTCTTCTGGCTCTGGGATCTACCGGAGGAAGCCAGCCTTCCCGCCGGGGTTTTTGGTAAGTCCCCGGCAGTGGCCGGCCTCAGCCTTGCTTCCTCCGTCCCCCATCACAGCGGCGGGACCGCCCCGGATTCGCACCGGGTTCCGGATTGCCTGGAAGTCTTTATGATAAATTATAGCGGTGATCGGTTTTTGTCAAGTGAATGTTTATTTTATAGCAATGATGCCTTCTTAAAAATTAATTATTAATTTACTTAATGCCAATTTCTTTATAAATTTCAAGTGCTTTATTAGATAATTTTAGCGCTATTAGCTTCTCCATATCCAATATATTTTTATTTGCATAAATAACCAAGAGAAATATAATTGTAGTATATGAAATAGCATAAGATTTCAAATTATTCTCTTTGGCAATTTTGAAAAAAGTAGAGAGGGCTTCTTGGGCCCACGAAAGAGAATCTTGTAGTATTTTATCCAATTCGGCTATTTTATTAATATTTAGTATATATAATAAATTAAATAACTTTCCTAACATAATTGATTTCTCATCTATTTTGTGCTCTCTTACGGTAAATCCAGCTTTGGTTGCAAGTTCAGCAAAAAGGGTACCTTCTTTTGTCGAATCAAGATATATAGCAAGAGAATTCAAGTTAATGTCTACATCTAATTTTCCTTTGAGTACATCTCGTGAATAAATTCTTTCAACTTTTTCAGTTAATTTTTTCAAATTTGAAAATTCTTCGTCACCTAGTTCTAATAATGCACTTAAACGAAATAACTTTCTCCGCAGATTAAGCGGCACTTCTTTCGCAGTTTTATATCTCAACTTATGATCAATAGCAGCCCAAGCATGTTGTAATGCGGTTCTAACTTGAATCTCAGCCTTTATTTCCGAGTAATCTTTCCATTCAGTAAGATCTTTCCGATTATCAGCTAATGTTATGATATAATGAACCGATAAATAGCCAAATTTATCCGGATCGAGAATCTGACTTTTATCAATAGAATTTTCCAAATCTATTTTAAATTCTCGTTTTAATATCTCACTAACCACATTAACATCTTCCAAGTAATAGCAAATTATTCGGATTCCTACTAAATCTGTAATTTCTTGTATCGGATCAAGGTAATCCTTCCCTTCTCTGTTTATTTTATCAGCGAAACTTTCTATAGTTTTGGGTCTGTAATTTATCTGAACTATATCAATAGCATGTAAGAGATCCTTAATCAAATCCTCTAATTTATTTGTAAAATTTTCATATATTCCAAATTTTGATCTATAGAGGTCAACCCATTCATCTGGTGCTTTCATACCAAACCCCGTAAAATATGTTTTTAACTTATTGATAAATTTAATAATTATGTCAAGTAAAAATTTTAATATAAAAGCTTCGTCTCTCTGCTTATCAATGGCTCAATCGCCTTGACAACAGGCCCCCTGGCAGGTTAACCTATCCTTTTGAAACAGGTTTCACAAAGGTGGGGGATGATTAAGGCGATTCGGGGCATGCGGGACCTGCTGCCCCCGGAAACGGCCCGCTGGCAACGGGTGGAGCAGGTGGCCCGGGAGGTCTTCGCCCTCTATGGCTACCGGGAGCTCCGTCTGCCCCTGCTGGAACGCACCGAGCTCTTCGCCCGCTCCATCGGGGCCGACACTGACATCGTCGGCAAGGAGATGTACAGCTTTCCGGACCGCAAGGGCGAATCCCTGACCCTGCGCCCCGAGGCCACCGCCTCGGTGCTGCGGGCGGTCCTGGAAAACGGCCTGGACAAGGGCGGCGGAGTCAAAAAGCTCTACACCCTGGGGCCCATGTTCCGCTACGAACGGCCCCAGAAGGGGCGCTACCGCCAGTTTTACCAGATCAACTGCGAGGCCTTCGGGGTGGAGGCGCCGGAGCTGGACGCGGAGGTCGTTCTACTTCTCTTGGAAATCCTGGGGCGCCTGCGACTGGGGGCGGTGCGCTTGTTAATCAATTCTTTGGGTTGCCCGGAGTGCCAGGTGAAGTTCAAGGCGGCCCTGGGCCTGTTTCTCATCAGCAGGGAGGGTCTGTGCGAGGACTGCCAGCGCCGCCGGACCACCAACCCCTTGCGGGTCCTGGACTGCAAGTCGGTGCATTGCAAAGAGATTTTAAAAGACGCCCCGGTGATCCGGGATTATCTGTGCGCCGACTGCGCCGCCCATTTCGCCCGAGTGCTGGAGTTGCTGCGCCGCTTTGGGGTGGCCTACGAGGAGCAGCCCCGCCTGGTGCGAGGGCTGGACTACTATACCCGCACCGCCTTTGAGGTGGTGGCCCCGGGGTTGGGGGCCCAGGACGCGGTGGCCGGAGGCGGCCGCTACAACGGCCTGTCCCAGCAACTGGGCGGCCCGGCCCTGCCCGCGGTGGGCTTTGCCATCGGCCAGGATCGCCTCCTGGAAGTCTTGCCCCGGGACCCTTTGGGCCAGGACCGGGAATTCAAGGTCTTCCTGGCGGCCCTGGGCGGGGCGGCCCGGGATCGGGCCTTCGCCTTGCTGCAAGAGCTGCGGCAGCACGATATCGCCGTCGAAATGGACCTGGAAGGGCGCTCTCTCAAGGCGCAGATGTCCCTGGCGGATCGTCTCAGGGCCGCCTGCGTGATCATCATCGGCGAAAAGGAATTGACCGACAATAAAGCCCAGGTTCGGGATATGGCTGCCGCACATCAGCAATCAATATCTTTCGCTGGCATTGTGGATCATCTGGAGATGGTAAAAGAGCGCCACGCCAATATATAAGAAATTCTAAATCAGACTCTCGCGCCGCGATAATCGGGCGTGGCGGCAGGTCAGTTTTCAGCTTTTGGATTTTCGGTTTTGGGTTTTCGGTTTTTTATTAGCGGTCAGCTTTTGGGTTTTTGCTTTTAGCTGACTGCTGATCGCTGAGAGCTGACAGCTATTAGGGGAATTCTATTCAGGTTTCCTGAAAATCCCCCGCCCCCCCCCTTGAAAAGGGGTAGAAGGGACACCAGTGTTCGATAACTTGGAAGGCTTAAACAGAACCCACTCCTGCGGAGAATTGCGCCTTGAGGACGCCGGTCGCGAAGTGGTGCTGATGGGCTGGGTGCAGCGGCGGCGGGACCACGGCGGCCTCATCTTCGTGGACTTGCGGGACCGCCGCGGCCTGACCCAGGTGGTCTTCAATCCGGAGGTCAACCCGGATACCCATAACAAGGCCGGAGTGCTGCGGGACGAATTTGTTCTGGCGGTGCGTGGGGTGGTGAATCCGCGGCCCCCGGAAATGGTCAACCCCAATCTGCCCACCGGGGAGATCGAGGTCATGGTGAGCGAACTGCGCCTCCTGAACAGCGCCAAGACCCCCCCCTTCGAGTTGGAAGACTACCGGCTGGACATCTCCGAGACCCTGCGCCTGAAGTACCGCTACCTGGACCTGCGTCGGCCCAGCGTCATGAAGAACATCCTCTTCCGGCACCATGCCGCCCAGGTGGTGCGCCAGTTCCTCAATGGCCAGGGGTTCATCGAGGTAGAGACTCCCATCCTCACCAAGAGCACTCCGGAAGGAGCCCGGGACTACCTGGTGCCCAGCAGGGTGCAGCCGGGGCATTTCTTCGCCCTGCCCCAGTCGCCCCAGCTCTTCAAACAGCTCTTGATGATGGGCGGGCTCGATCGCTATTATCAACTTTGCCGCTGCTTCCGGGATGAGGACCTGCGGGCCGACCGCCAGCCGGAGTTCACCCAGATCGATCTGGAAATGGCCTTCATCACCGAGGCGGACGTCTACCAGGTGGTGGAGGGTATGATGGCCGCACTCTTTCGGGAGCTTTTGGGGGTCGAGGCGCCCCTGCCCTTCCCCCGCCTCACCTACCGGGAATGCCTGGACCGCTTTGGCCTGGACCGTCCGGACCTGCGATTCGGGCTGGAACTCCAGGACCTCACCGACCTGGTGCGGGACACGCAGTTCCGCCAGTTCCGCGAGGTGGTGGAACAGGGCGGAGTGGTGAAAGCCCTGAACGGCCCGGGCCTCTCCAGGCTCAGCCGCAAGGAGTTGGACGAGATCATCGACCTGGCGGGGGTTTACGGGGCCCGAGGCCTGGCCTGGGTCAAGATCCAGAAAGACGGCTGGCAATCTCCCCTGGCCAAATATTTCCCGGAGTCCGTTAAGGACGCCGTCAACCTGCGCCTGGCAGCCCGGGAAGGGGACCTGATTCTCCTGGTGGCCGACGCCCCGCTGGCAGCCTGCACCGCCTTGGGGCAGGTGCGCCTGCACCTGGGGCAGAAAGAAGGGCTGATCCGGGAAGAAGTCCATCGCCTGGTGTGGGTCAGCGACTTCCCTTTGATGGAGTATGACGCCGGCCTGGGACGGTGGGCGCCCATGCACCATCCCTTCACCGCGCCCGTCGATGCAGATGTGCCGCTACTGGCCACCGATCCGGGACAGGTGCGGGCCCGGGCCTACGACCTGGTGCTGAATGGGGTAGAGATCGGCGGCGGCAGCATCCGCATCAATCGCCGGGATATCCAGCAGCAGGTCTTTCAGACCCTGGGCATCTCCCCGGTCGAGGCGGAAGAGAAATTCGGCTTCCTGCTGGAGGCCCTGGAATATGGGGCGCCGCCCCACGGAGGGGTGGCCTTCGGCTTCGACCGGCTGGTAGCTATCTTCTGCGGGGCCAAATCCATCCGGGAGGTGATCGCCTTTCCCAAGACCCAGAAGGCCGCCTGCCTGGTGACCAAAGCCCCGAGCCGGGTGGACCCGGAACAATTGCTGGAGCTGGGATTAAGGCTGGAATAAGTCAGCTGTCAGCTATCAGCGATCAGCAGTCAGCTAAAGCAAAAACAAAAAACCAAAGCTGAAAAGCCGACAGCTGATGAATAATAGCAAATGTCAAGGCCGGCTGATATATTTGATGGGTATATCCACAAATGAAGGCACTAATTGAATTTACTTAAAAGCACCCAAAACCCAAAAGCTGACAGCTGACAACTGAACGCTGTAGCTAAAAAAAGCTGAAAGCTGAAAGCTAACAGCTAAGGATTAAATTATGGCACGCTGGAACAAGGACCGCCGCTTATTGGACCACGAGCACTCCGGCTTCTGGAAATACCGCTTGCAGGAAGTGGAGACGCCCAACCTGATGCGGGATGTCTTTCCTTACACCGAGGTAGCCCGCATCGATTTCGATTATAAATACGTGTTGCCCTTGCCCCCGGAGGATATGCTAATCACCGACACTACCTTCCGGGACGGGCAACAGGCCCGGCCCCCTTATACGGTGCGCCAGATCGTGGATATCTTTGACATGTTGCATCGCCTTTCCGGCCCCTGGGGGATTATTCGCCAGAGCGAGTTTTTCCTTTACAGCGACAAGGATAAGGAGGCGGTGGAGCACTGCCGGCAGCGGGGCTACGCCTTTCCGGAGATCACCGCTTGGATCCGGGCCAATGCCAAAGATCTGGCCCTGGTGGAGGAGATGGGTCTCAAGGAAACCGGCATCCTCACCTCGGTTTCCGATTATCATATCTTTCTCAAGCTCAACTGGAACCGGCGCCGGGCCCTGGACGAATACCTGGGCATCGTCAAGACGGCGCTGGAGATGGGGATCAAGCCTCGCTGCCATCTGGAGGATATCACCCGGGCGGATATCTACGGCTTTTGCGTGCCCTTTGCCCTGGAGTTGATGCACTTGCGGCAAGAGAGCGGCATCGACATCAAGCTGCGCCTGTGTGACACCATGGGATATGGAGTTCCCTATCCCGGCGCCGCCCTGCCCCGCAGCGTCCCCAAACTGGTGCGGGCCATGATTGACGACGCCGGGGTTCCGGGCCACCTCTTGGAATGGCACGGCCACAACGACTTTCACAAAGTCATGGTAAACAGCGCCACTGCCTGGCTTTACGGCTGCAGCGCGGTGAACGGCGCCGTCCTGGGGTTCGGGGAGCGCACCGGCAACGCCCCCATCGAGGGCATGGTCATGGAGTACATCTCCCTGCGGGGCAGCACCGACGGCATGGACCCCCGGGTGATCACCGAGATCGCCGATTACTTCGAAAAGGAGCTGCACTACCACATCCCCGCCAATTATCCCTTTGTGGGCAGGAACTTCAACAGCACCAGCGCCGGTATCCACGCCGACGGTCTGCTGAAAAACGAAGAAATCTATAACGCCTTTGACACCGCCAGTATCTTAAACCGGCCCGTCTCCATCACCCTCACCGATAAATCCGGCAAGGCCGGCATTGTCCATTGGATCAATTCCCGGCTCGAATTGACCGGGGAACGGGCCGTGGACAAGAACCACCCGGGGGTGGCCAGTATCTACAAGCGCATCATGCAACAATATGAAGAGGGGCGCTGCACCTCCATCTCCACTGAGGAGATGGAGAAGCTGACCCGCAAGTATCTCCCGGAGCTCTTTGTCTCGGAGTTCGACCAGCTCAAGGCCAAGGCCCACACCTTAGCGGCCCACCTGGCCGAAGACCTGGCCCAGCGGTCCGAGATTAGATCCATGAGTCCGGAGGTCATTGAGCCGGTGTTGCAAGAGGCCTTGGAATTATTCCCCTTTATCCAGTTCATGTACGTCACCAACACGGAAGGCCGCAAGGTTACCCGGAACATCACCCATATTGTTTACCGGGCCAAATATGCGGAGATGCAATTGGACGAAGACTTATCCAACCGCCCCTGGTTCATCGAGCCCATTAAGAGCGGCAAGGTCTTTGTCTCCGATTTTTACACCTCCCGATTCACCGGGGCCCTGTGCATCACGGTGAGCGTGCCGGTGCTCAACGACCAGGAAGAGGTCCAGGGCGTCTTGGGGCTGGATATCCGCTTTGAGGCCCTGGCCAAGCTGGAGCAGGAGGAGGAAAGCTGAATTTAATAGCTTGCGGCGGTCAGCGGGCAGCAGTAATAGCTGTCAGCTAAGGCAAAAGACAAACGAGGTTTTGTTTTAAGCTGATCGCTGAAAGCTGACCGCTAATAATGGTCCTTCCCTGTAAAAATCTTTTTGACAAGAGAATCACAATTTCCTGGATTCTCAGCCTTGCGGCGATTCGCTATACTGCAACCATTACCATGGCCGGGTCCGGCAGCGGGGTCGGGGAAATGAGCAGAATTTCCTTACCTATTCACCTTTGCCTGGCAGCCATGCCCGTTGAGAGGCGCAGCTTTACGGTGGCCCCGGTCTGGATTATCCTGGGCGGCAGGCAAGAATTAGCGGAAAACCTGGGAGGGGAGCCCTTAAGTAATCCTGGCGAAGGATAGCTTCGGTTAGAGAAGGGTTGTTAATGGCTGGTCCGGCTGCCGGTGGCTCCAACCCTTTTCCGTGGCCTCCTACCCCCTGAATGATTTTCTTAACATCCCCTAGTGAGGTGGCGGCATGTGCGATCCCTATAAATTAGAAGAAGTTAAGGCCGCTAAGGCCAAGTATGACGAGACCGTGGCCAAGGTGTTGACCAAGATTCCGGAGCGCAAGGCGGAGTTCGTCAATACCTCCGGGATCCCCATCGCCCGGGTTTATACCCCTCTGGACATGGCGGATTTCGACTATCTGCAGAAATTGGGGGTGCCGGGCCAATACCCTTACACCCGGGCGGTGCAGCCTACCGCCTACCGGGGCCGCTATTGGACCATGAGGCAATACGCCGGCTTCGGCTCCGCCGAGGAGACCAACGAACGCTACCACTTTCTGCTGAAGTCCGGCCAGACCGGCCTCTCGGTGGCCTTCGACCTGCCCACCCAGATCGGCTATGACTCCGACGCCCCCCTGGCCCGGGGGGAAGTTGGCAAGGTAGGGGTGTCCATCGACTCACTCTGGGACATGGAGCGCCTTTTTCAGGGCATCCCCCTGGACCAGGTGTCCACCTCCATGACCATCAATTCTCCTTGCGCCGTGCTCCTGGCCATGTACCTGGTGGTGGCGGAAAAACAAGAGGTCGCCTTTGACAAGCTGCGGGGGACGGTGCAAAACGACATCCTCAAGGAGTATTCCTCCCGGGGCACCTACATCTTCCCGCCCCGGCCCTCCATGCGGCTGATTACCGATATCTTCGAGTATTGCACCAGGGAAGTCCCCCAATGGAACACCATCAGCATCAGCGGCTACCATATCCGGGAGGCCGGCTCCACTGCGGTGCAGGAGATCGCCTTCACCCTGGCCAACGGCATCGCCTACGTAGAGGGGGCCATTAAGGCGGGCATGAAGGTGGATGAGTTCGGCCCGCGCCTGTCCTTCTTCTTCAACTCCCATCTGGATTTCCTGGAGGAAGTGGCCAAGTTCCGGGCCGCCCGGCGGCTGTGGGCCAAGATCATGAAGGAGCGCTTCGGGGCCAAGGATCCCCGCTCCCTGATGCTGCGCTTCCACACCCAGACCGCCGGCTGCTCTCTGACGGCCCAGCAACCCTTGAACAATATCATACGGACGGCCTTCCAGGCCATGAGCGCCGTCCTGGGCGGCACCCAATCCCTGCACACCAACTCCTTCGACGAGGCCATGGCCCTGCCCTCTGAAACCGCGGTGCAGGTGGCCCTGCGCACCCAACAGGTCATTGCCTATGAGACCGCGGTGAGCGACACCGTGGATCCTCTGGCCGGCTCCTACTACCTGGAGAACCTGACGGACGCCATCGAATTCAAGGCTCAGGAGTATATCGACCAGATCGACCGCCTGGGAGGAGCCGTGGCCGCCATCGAACAGGGCTTTGTGCAGCGGGAGATCGGCGCCAGCGCCTACCGCTACCAGAAGGAGATTGAAAAAGGCGAGCGGGTGGTAGTGGGGCTGAACCGCTTCCAGGTGAAAGGTGAAGAGAAGATTCCCCTCCTCAAGATGGCCCCCGAGATGGAGGATAAACAAAAGGCCCGCCTTAAGGAACTGAGGCAGACCCGGGACAACGCGATGGTTCGCCAGACCCTGGCCCAACTCAAGACTGCGGCCCAGGGCGCCGACAACCTCATGCCCCCTATCCTGAGCGCGGTGAGGACCCTGGCCACCCTGGGGGAGATTTGCGACACCCTGCGGGAGGTCTTCGGCGAATACGAAGCCCCGGCTATGGTCTAAGATTTTAGTTCAAAGTTCAAAGTTTAGGATTCGAAGTTCAAGTGAGAAGGGCTTAGGGCTCTTAACCTTGAACCTCGAACTTTGAACTATCTATAAGGAGATCCGAGATGCCGGAAGAGAGAAAAATCAGGGTGCTGGCCGCCAAACCCGGATTGGACGGCCATGACCGCGGAATCAAAGTGATCTGCGCCGCCTTGCGGGACGCCGGGATGGAGGTGATCTACACCGGCCTCCGCCAGACCCCGGAGCAGATCGTCGCGGCAGCCGTCCAGGAGGACGCCGACGTCATCGCCATGAGCGTCCTGTCCGGGGCCCACAACCATCTGTTTCCCCGGGTGATGGAACTGGTCAAGGAAAAGGGCATTCAAGACGTCCTGGTCATGGGGGGCGGCATCATCCCCGAAGAGGACATTACCCCCTTGAAACAGGTGGGGATCGCCGCCATCTTCACCCCGGGCACAAACACCAGCGACATCATCAATTTCATCCGGGAACACGCCAGGAAAAATTAACCGTAAACCCTATTAGCTGTCAGCGATTAGCTTTCAGCTATCAGCTTTCGGGTTTTTGGTTTTTGGTTTTTGGTTTTTGCTTTTTGCTTTTTGCTTTTAAGCTATTGCCTTCCTTTGTGGATGGCCCGGCGGCCACAGGCCGCCCTATAAAATCCCCTAGCCCTACCGCTTATCGGGCGGGCTGTGCCCGCCGCCTTACTCTGCCCAATACTCATTAGTTGTGAGCGGTTTCAGCTTTAAGCTTTCAGATTTTTGCTTTAGCTGAGTGCTGATGGCTGATAGCTGACAGTTATTACGCCCGCCCCCCTGCCCTTTCGTGGCACAAGCCTTGCCCCCCCCATAAATTATCGTCACGCCATGGGCGGTTGAGCCCGGCCCTGCGACTGCGCTGAAAAAACCGAAAAAGGCGGTTTTCCGTTTTTCGTTTTCTGTGAAAATTAAAAGCAAATTCAAAGGCCCCTGAGCACGGACGGAAAACAGAAAACAGATAGGGCGGCCCGTGGCCGCCACCCACGGGGCGACAGTGGCACAGGCTTCCAGCCTGTGATTGGGGCGCCCTGGCGATGGCGGCTGTCAGCTTACCGCGGTAAGCCGTCAGCCTTTGGATTTTATGGGTTTTTGTTTTTGCCTTTAGTTGACTGCTGACCGCTTACTGCTGATAGCTATTGGGCACTTTTGCCCAAGGGGAAATAGGTATTTTTGCCAATGGCAGAGGGAGCTATCTGTTCTTATTTTGCAAAAAATGAGGGAATGGCCATTTGCTCCCCCGGGTTCCCTCTTAGCAAGACCGGATCATACTCAGGGTGGCGTCTTATGAAAACTCCGACCAATATTATTAAGATATCCCTGGCCGCAGCCATTTTGGCGCTACTGACCTTTAATCCCGGGAGCCCGAGGTGCGAGCCGCAGCCGGCCGGCCCGCCTGAGGCGCAGCCCCAGGTCAGGCAAGACCACCCCAGGGCCGGCAAAATCGAGGACCGGGACCGTCGGGATGAAAAGAACCAAAGGTTTAGAGAACTCGAATCGCTGATCAAAGGAAGTCTCATGATCCAGTATCAGAGACTGGATGCCATTGCAGACCTGCAATATCAACTTGATTAAAGATTAACGTCAGTCTCTACCCTCCTGCCTCACTCCTGGATCCAGATCCAGGCTTCCGCCAGGTGTTCCCGCAAAAAGGTGCGCACCTCCCCGGGCATGAAACGGGCGAATAACTTCAGCAGGGCGTCGGCCCAAAAAGAGGCTCCGACCAGGGCCACCTTTTCGAAGTCGCCCCGGTGTTTCAGGTCCAGCTTGACATCCTCCCACCAGGCCCCCGGGGTCCAGCCCCGAAAGTCCGGGTCCAGATGAAACAAGAGCCGCACCTTGCCGTGCTCCCGGATAACCATTCTCAGGCGGGGAACGAAGACCTCCCGGTAATCCTGGACGGTGAGCCGCTCCCTGGCCCGCAGCCATAGGAGCGGGCCTTCGCTTTCCGGCATAACCTCCAGCATGGCGCCCCTCCAAAGCTTTTATGCTGCAAGTTGGTACGTCACGCAGGTGGGCCTGGCCCATCTTCTCCAACCGGCGGGCCAACTTATGGTGGAGAGTGCCCACGCTACCTAAACAAGTTAATGAGCCCGCACCGGAAAGTCAAAGTAAGGGTGCGTCGCATCTACCCTTAACGACTCGTAAGACGCGTCCTACCTGGTACGCCGGCCCGCCCCGCCTTATATGTTGGCATGGACAGGTTCCCGGAAATCTTGCTGGGAGTTTTGCCGGGTCTGCCTCCCTGACAGGCAGCGTATTTCTTGTATTTCCATTTAGAGAGATTATCTTGGAAGCCCAAAGAACATCCGCGCAACTCTCTACCAAGTTGCCGTCAAACATAGAAAAATCTGTGGTAGGGGCGCACCCATGCGTGCGCCCACCCAAGGGCGGACACACCGGTCCGCCCTTACACCAGAACAAGATTAGGGCTTCTGAGAGGCGCCCGGCTGGAAATCCTGGGGCTCCTCCTCCCTGAACGTCTTGATTTCTATGATCCCCTCGGCTATATTTTATGAGTGAGGTTCACGAGACGATCCATGAGCCCGGAGGAACTGGAGGCGAAAATCCGGCTCGCGGCTCCCCAGGGCAAAATTGCCTGCGCCGCGGCCTTTCGCCTGGCCGAGGAATTGTCCATTTCCACTCAGGAAATGGGAAAGCTCCTGGACAAACTCGGAATCAAAATCGAGCTGTGCCAGTTGGGTTGTTTTTAACCATGTCCCATTCCCATCTATTCGGACCGGTGCCTTCCCGCCGCCTCGGGCGGTCCCTGGGGGTGGACTTGATCCCCCGGAAAACCTGTCCCTTTGACTGCATCTATTGCGAGGTGGGCCCCACCAGCCACCAGACGGAAACCCGCTTCGATTACGAGGCGGAGGCCATGGTGGCGGAGCTGAGCGCCTACCTGGAGGGCAGCGCTCCGGAACTCGATTTCATCACCCTGGCCGGCAGTGGCGAGCCCACCCTGAACCAGGGGATGGGGGGCATCATCCGGCGCCTGAAAGAGTTGACCGCCATCCCGGTGGCGGTGCTGACCAACGGCGCCTTGCTCCACCTCCCGGAAGTGCGCCGCGAGCTTAAGGCCGCGGACCTGGTGCTGCCATCCCTGGACGCCGCCCGGGACCAGGCCTTCCAGGCCGTCAACCGCCCCTTGCCAGGCTATCCCCTCAGCCGGCTGTTGCAGGGCCTGGAGGCCTTCCGCCGGGAATATCCGGGCCCTATCTGGCTGGAGGTGCTGTTGCTTAAGGGCCTCAACGACTCCCAGGAGGATCTGGAGGCCCTGCGCCGGGCCTTGCGGACCCTGGCCCCGGACAAAGTGCAGCTCAACACCGCGGTGCGCCCGGGGGTGCTGAACCAGGCCCAGCCATTATCTTTGGAGGCCCTGGCGGCCATCGCTTGTGGCCTGGAGGGCGAGGTGGAAGTGATCGCCTCCTATGAGGGCGCCTGCCAGGCGGCCGCGGCCCCGGATGACGCAACTCTGACCGAGATGCTGGCCCGACGGCCCATGACCGCCGTCGATCTGGCCGGGGTCTTGGCCCTGCCCCTGCCCCTGGTGCAAGAGAAGCTCCAGCGCCTGGAGCAAGCAGGCCAAATTTTCTGCACCTGCTATCATGACCAAGATTTTTATCAGCTTGTAATGCCGGGTTGTTAAGGCAGTTTTCGGTTATCTGTTTTCTGTTTTCTGTGAAAGGCAAAATCAAATTCAAAGGCCCCTTGGCAGAGACAGAGAACAGAAAACAGTTTCGATCCGCGCCTTCGGGGGTTTCGAATATGGTGGATAGATTCGATGTGGGAATGGACGTTGGTTCGGTTAGCCTCAACCTGGTGGTGCTGGATGGTCAAGGGCAGGTGATTCTGGAAGAGTATCTCCGTCACCTGGGGGACCCCTACCGCAGCGCCCTTAACCTCCTGGAATCCCTGGAAGCTCAGTTTCCGGCCGGGCGCTGCGGCCTGGCCGCCTTCACCGGCATAGGCGGCAAGGTCCTGGCTGGGATCCTGGGCGGCCTCTTCGTCAACGAAGTCATCGCCCTGGGATGGGGGACGCACCATTTCCTACCTAAGGCCCGCACCATCATTGACATTGGGGGAGAGAGCGCCAAGATGGTTCTGGTGGCCGAAGTTAACGGCCATCTGGTGATCCAGGACTTCGCCATGAACACCATGTGCGCCGCGGGCACCGGCTCCTTTCTGGATCAGCAGGCCCATCGCCTGGGCTACAGCATCGAGGAATTTAGCCAACTGGCCCTGAAGTCCACTACCCCGCCCCGAGTGGCCGGGCGCTGCAGCGTCTTTGCCAAGACGGACATGATCCACCTGCAGCAGGGGGCCACCCCGGACTTTGAGATCATCGCCGGCCTCTGCCGGGCCATGGGCCGCAATTTAAAAAGCAATATCGGCAAGGGCAAAACTATCACCCCGCCGGTGGCCTTTCAGGGAGGAGTGGCCCACAACCTGGGGGTGCGCCAGGCCTTCCGCCAGGTCTTCGGCCTGGATGAAACCGGCCTCCTCATCCCGCCCCACTTCTGCAGCCTGGGCGCGGTGGGCGCGGTCCTGGTGGCCCGGGAAAACCCGCCGCCCCATTTCACCCTGGATCTTTCGCCCCTGCGCCGGCACCTGCAGGAGGAATCCGAGCCGACCCGGCATCTTCCGCCCCTCTCACCGCCGCCGCTCCTGGGGCCGGACCACTACCAGGTGGAGGAGATCCCGCCGGGCCGGGTGGCGGAAGGCTACCTGGGTGTCGATGTGGGCTCCATCAGCACCAACGTGGTGGTCATCGACTCCCAGGGCCGGGTCCTGGCCCGGGAGTATCTGATGACCGCGGGCCGGCCCCTGGAGGCCATCACCGAGGGCCTGCGCCGGGTAGGCGCCAGGATCGGGGACCGGGTCCGGATCCTGGGGGCGGCTACCACCGGCTCCGGTCGCTACCTCACCGGAGACTTCATCGGCGCCGACGTGGTACGCAACGAGATCACCGCCCAGGCCACTGCGGCCGCGGCCATCGACCCGGAGGTGGACACCATCTTCGAGATCGGCGGCCAGGACTCCAAGTTCATCTCCCTGAGCAATGGCGCCATCGTCGACTTCATGATGAACAAGGTGTGCGCCGCGGGCACCGGCTCCTACCTGGAGGAGCAGGCGGAGAAACTGGGCATCTCCATCCGGGAAGAGTTTGGCAGCCTGGCCCTGCAATCCAACAACCCGGTGCGCCTGGGGGAACGCTGCACCGTATTCATGGAATCGGACATCGTCCACCATCAGCAGCGGGGCGCCGCCAAGGAGGACCTGGTATCGGGCCTCTCCTACTCCATTGTTCAGAACTACCTGAACAAGGTGGCCGAGGACCGCCCCATCGGCAAACGCATCTTCTACCAGGGGGCCACCGCGGCCAACCGCGGCATTGTGGCGGCCTTCCAGCAGGTCTGCGGCAAGCCCATCACCGTGCCGCCCCACCACGACGTCACCGGGGCCATCGGTGCGGCGCTGTTGGCCATGCGGGAGCGGGACTGGGAAACCTCCAAATTCAAGGGCTTCGACCTGGCCGACCGCCAGTATCGCATAACTTCCTTTGAGTGCCAGGGCTGCGCCAACCACTGCGAGATTCGCCAGGTGCAGATCGAGGGGGAACAGCCCTTGTTCTACGGCAGCCGCTGCGAAAAATACGAAGTCGCCGCCTCCCGCAAGAAGGTGGACCTGGTTGACCTGTTGGCAGAGCGGGAAGCCTGGCTCTACGGGCCCGAGCCCCCCCAGGAAGGCAAGCAGGGCGCCATCGGCATCCCCCGCACTATGTTCTTCCAGGAGCTCATGCCATTTTTCCGGGCCTTTTTCGAGGACCTGGGCTTCACCGTGGTCTATTCCCAGAAGACCAACAAGTCAGTGATCAATGAGGGGATGGAGGCCCTGGCGGCGGAGCCCTGCTATCCGGTGAAGGTGGCCCACGGCCACCTCCTGGACCTTCTCAAGGCCGGGGTGCAGCGCATCTTCCTGCCCAGCGTCATCGACATGCCCCACCCCGACCCGGAGGTGCGGGCCGGGGTGGTCTGCCCCATGGCCCAGTCCCTGTGCTACACCGCGCCCAGCGCCATCGATTTTGCCGCCTACGGCGCCAGGGTCCTCACCCCGGTGCTCTATTTCGGCCGGGGGGAGAAGCGGCTGCGCCAGGGACTGCGGAGTCTGGGGAGAGAATTGGAAGTCTCCCCCTTCCGGGTGAATCGGGCCATGAAAAAGGCCATCGCCGCCCAACAAACCTACTATAACCGCCTCCACGCCCGGGGCCGGGAGATCCTGGAGTCGCTTCCGCCTGACGGCCGCCTCATGGTCCTCATCGGCCGCCCCTATAACGCCTTCGACCCGGGAATGAACCTCAATCTGCACCGCAAGCTGCGGCAGTTGGGGGTCTTAGCCCTGCCCATGGATTTCCTGCCGGTGGACCAGGTCCAGGACCTGGACGAAATCAAGCCCATGTACTGGCGGTTCGGCCAAAAGATCCTGGGGGTTGCGGAGCACATCCGCCGGGATCCGCGGCTTTACGGCATCTTCATCACCAACTTCGGCTGCGGCCCCGATTCCTTCATCCAGCACTTCTTCAAGGATCGCATGCGGGGCAAGCCCTACCTGGAGATCGAAATCGACGAACACTCCTCCGACGTGGGGGCCATCACCCGCCTGGAGGCCTTTCTGGACAGCCTGAAGAACGTCAAGGTGGCGCCGGCCGCGGAGAAGCTCTCCCCCTATCGCTACCGCGTGACCGGCTCTCTGAAACGCAAGATTTATCTGCCACCCATGACCGACCAGGCCCTGGCCCTGGTGGCAGCCTTCCAGGCCTGCGGCGGAGAGGCCGAGGCCTTGCCGGACTCCGACGAAGAGACCCTGGAGCTGGGCCGCCGCCTCACCTCGGGCAAGGAGTGCTATCCCCTGATCCTCACCACCGGTGACCTGGCCAAGCTTCTGCGCCGCCCGGATTTCGATCCCGACCGCAGCGCCTTCTTTATGCCCGCGGCCAACGGCCCCTGCCGCTTCGGCCAGTACCACCGCTTCCACCGCCTCATCCTGGACGAGTTGGGCTACCCCCAGGTTCCGGTCTATTCTCCGGATCAAAGCGAAACCATGTATCAGGAAGTCGGCATGGTGGGGCAAGACTACGCCCGTATCGTCTGGAACGGCGTGGTGGCCATCGACCTTTTGGAGAAGAAACTCCGGGAGGTCCGGCCCTATGAACGTTATGCCGGCGAATCCGACAAAGTCTATAAGCACTACTTACAAAAAACCTTTGAAACGGTCCGGGACCGGCAAGACCTGCCGGCCGTGCTCCGCCATGCCCGAGGCGCCTTCGAGGACCTGGCCATGCAAACCAATGGCCGCAAACCCATCGTCGGCATCGTGGGCGAGATCTATACCCGGGCCAACAAGTTCTCCAACGAAAACGCGGTGCGGGAGATCGAGGCCCTGGGAGGCGAGGTCTGGATGCCGCCCATCGGAGAGTGGCTCCTCTACGTTACCCACTCCTCCCGCCATGACGCCTGGACCGCCCGGCATTACGGCCGCTACCTGAAGTTTTGCCTGGAGGACCGGGTGCAGAAAAAGGTGGAGCACCGCCTGGAAGAGATCTTCCACGGCAGCATCAAGAACCTGCGGGAGCCCTCCATCGCCGAAGTCCTGGAAATGGCCAAAGATTACCTGCACCCCTCCTTCGAAGGCGAGGCCATCCTGAGCATGGGCAAATCCCGGGATTTCGTGCGCAAGGGGGCCGCGGGGCTGGTGAACATCATGCCCTTCACCTGCATGCCCGGCACCGTGGTCAACTCCCTGCTCAAACGCTTCCGGGAGGACCACGACAACATCCCCTTCCTCAACCTGGCCTATGACGGCCAGGAACAGAGCCATACCCGCACCCGCCTCGAAGCCTTCATGTACCAGGTGCGCCAGTTCCGCGAACGGCGGAAGTAGGGAAGAAAGGCAGAAATAACTTGGGGGAAGGTGCTAGGGGGCCGACGGCCGCTTACAATCCTTCCCCCAAACCCCCATCCCCAACCCCCATAAATTGTGGGGCACGGCGAGCCGTGCCCCTTGAAATTTTGTTGTAGGGTGCGCACTGCGCGCACCAAATAGATTTTATGGCATATCAGTCACTGGCCGTTCCTAAGAGGACTTGAGGATGAAGGTTCCGGAAATTGAAGCCCGTAGGGCGGGAAAGCGAAGCGCATCCCGCCTTTGGCATTCTGAAAGCCTTGCCCCTCTGGAAATTTGTGCTGCAAATCGTGCTTTGATATCATGCCAGCGGGCGGAAAAATCCGCATCCCCGCAAGGCAAAGTCCAGATGCAATGCAGGTGATCGGGCAAAATAACGATGGCCTCGATCGTAAATGGTCGGCGTCGGCGGGCCGCCTTGAACACCCCCCGAAGGTTATCAATGTTTTCGGTCAAGAGTTTCCGGCGGCGTTCCAGCAGCGTGACCGTGAAGAAGAACGTGCCGCCGGGAACAAAGGCGCGGTTATATTGGGGCATAAGTCAGGCCTTACCCAATTGCCGATTTCTGAAGGCGGGATGCGCTTCGCTTTCCCGCCCTACGGCAAAAAATATGGACCAGTAAGTTTACACAATATCTCTATAACAAAAATCGCCCACGGCAAACTCACTGCTTTATCTGCGCAGCTTCAACCAAAATAAGCGATTTTCTATCTGGGTTTCATATCTAAATTTCAGAGCATACCGGTTTTTAAATTTTCGTCCTGCATCCCAAACCTAATCTGACTCCGATTTGCCGAAGGTCTGCGCCTCAAATCCGCCGGGCATTATCTTCCGGATAACGATATTCCATGTGCCTCGCCGTGGCCCGGGCCACACCCTCGCCGTAATAACGCTCCACCACCTTCAGGGCCAGGTCCAGGCCCGCGGCGATGCCCGCCGAAGTGAGCAGGTTTCCATCCTCCACTACGTGCAGTTGTTCCTCCACGGTCACCAATGGGAAGGACTCCCGCAACACCTTAAGGGAGCGCCAGTGGGTGGTGGCCCGGCGCCCGTCCAGCAGTCCTGCCTGCCCCTGCGGGCGAGCCAATCAATGAGGGTTTCATTCTGCATCTGCCGCCGCGTGCCCCAGCCGCCGGGCACCACCAGAATATCCAGGGGCGGGCAGGCCGCCAGGGCGCAGTCGGGGAGCACCCGCATCCCCGCGGCGGTGGCGATCGCCTCCTCCCGCTCCGCCACCAGCAGCACCTGGAAGGGGGAAGGCTCTTCCCGACGCCGGGCCTCATCCAACCGGGTGACGGTAAAGACCTCGTAGGGTCCGCAAAAATCCAGGACTTCCACTTCCGGAAAAATGACGATGCCCACCCGCTTGCGCTTCATCTGCTTATCCCTTTCTTTGAGGCCTGGCCCTTGATGCAAACAAATCCCCTCTCCCCTCGCCGGTAGGGGCGGCGTTTCGGGTGGGGCAGGCGTCCCTGCCTGCCCTGGTTGGCGGGCACGGAGGCCCGCCCCACCTAGCGGCGGGGGGATTTTTTGTAAGGGATAGGGTGCGGGGTGGCTTCGCATGGTTTTTCGTAGGGGCCGACCCACGTGTCCGCCCTGTAGGGGCGGGTTTAAAACCCGCCCCTACAAGACCGTCCATTACCCCCCCTCACTTCCCCCGAAAAACCGGCTTCCTTTTCTCCAGGAAGGCCATCAGCCCCTCCTGATAGTCCTCACTGTCATAGACCAGCCGCCGCAGGCCCTGGATGCGCTCAAAGGTCTCCGGGCTCAGGGGCAGGGCGTTGGCCAGCAGGCGGAACTGCTCCTTGATCACCGAGATGCTGAGGGGAGAATTCCCGGCGATCTCCCGGGCCAGGGTATAGGTGAAATCCTCCAGTTCCGCGGCCGGCACCAGGTGATTGAGAAGGCCGACCCTGAGGGCCCGCTCCGCCGCCACCGGCTGGGCGGTGAAAAACATCTCCCGGGCCATGTTTAGGCCTATCATGTTGATAATGTGCAGGATGCCGGTGGGGTTATAGGGAACTCCCAGGTGGGCCGGAGTTATGGCAAAGGAAGTCTTCTCGGTGCCGATGAGGATGTCGCAGACAAAGGCCAGCTCGCAGGCGCCCCCCCAGACGCTGCCCTCCAGCATGGCGATCACCGGCGCCGGACAGCGCTGAATGGCACGGATGGCCTGCTCCAGCGGATCGTTGTAGGACAGCGGATCCCGCCCTTGCTTGGGTAATTCGCTGACGTCGTGACCCGCGGACCAGATCGCCGCCCCCGGATTGGCCCGCAAGATGACAACCCGGGCCGGATGGTAAATCATGTCGTTCAGCGCCTTGATGAGTTCATGGATGAAATCCCCGCTCAAGGCGTTGCGCTTGCGATCATTATTGAAGGTGATGGTGCCGATGGTCTCGGATTGGAAATCCGCGGAAACCAGAGCCATGACTTGATCCTCCCTGAATAACACGGCCGGCATCCTGAGCTTCAGAGATGCCGCTCCCTGATAATATTTGCCATTTGCTCCCATAACTGATAGCATCGCGTGCGGTTCAGGTAAACAATTTAATCATCAGAAAAGAGCAAAACCATTCTCCATTGCCCCCATTGCGGTCAGGAGATGCTGAAGACTGACAGTGTTTGTCCCAACTGCGGGCAGGCGGCGCCCAAGCTGCCCGGTGTGCCCGAGCCCACCACCAGACGTACCACTTCTTCTCTGCCACTGGGGGAATACCTGAAGACGGGCTGGGAGCTGTTTAAACGCTATCCCGGAGGGTTTATCGGCTTCTCCCTGGTCTACTTCCTGATTCAAATCGCCTTAGCCATCATCCCCTTCCTCGGCTGGGTGGCCAGCGGCGCAGTCTCCCCGGTGCTGCTGATAGGGTACTTTATCGTCAGCGCCAAGATGCTGCAGGGCTGCAGCCCTCAATTCAGCGATTTCTTCCTGGGCTTCCGGTTCTTCGTCCCCCTGCTGCTGACGGGCCTGGTGGGAGGGCTGCTCACCGGGATCGGCACGCTGTTCCTGATTATTCCCGGTGTCTATTTAATGGTGAGCTACCTCTTCGCTACCTCTCTGGTGGTGGATCGCCGCCTCGATTTCTGGCCGGCCCTCGAGTTGAGCCGGGGCGCGGTCAACCCCATCTGGTTCGGCATGTTTGGCTTCTTCCTGCTGCTGGTGCTGGTCAACCTGTTAGGCGTCATCGCCTTATTCGTCGGCCTTCTGGTCAGCGTACCGGTCACCTGCTGCGCCGTAACCGCCGCCTATGCCGACCTCTTCGGCTTGCAATCCGATTATTCCGAGGGTTTCCCGGATAACCTCGCTCCAGAATCGGGAATATCCGCCCAATGACCTCTGGGTTAAAAAAAGCTCTCCAACGGATAATTAGCCAAATCTTTCGTCAATTTTCTTATGTCGGCAGCGCCTGCCTCCATTAAGACCGGTCCAGAAGCCGCCGATCTCTGGGAAGTGGCGGTGGCCCTACCCCTGGCCCAGACCCTCACTTATCGGCGGCCGCCGGAGCTGGCGGCCGCGGGGGTGGGAAGCCTGGTGCAGGCGCCGGTGGGGCGGCAGACGGTGACCGGTTACCTCCTGGCCCCGGCGATGCAGGCCCCGCCGGTTAAGCTGCGGCGCCTCAAGAAGCTGCTGGACCACGTCCCCCGCTTCGGCCCGGAGATGGTGCCCCTGTTCCGCTGGCTGGCCGACTATTATCAGTATCCCCTGGGGGAGGCCCTGAGCCGTATCATCCCCGGGGGGGCCCGGCCTTCCGGGGGCCGCCAGGAGACCTGGGTTGCCCCGGTTCCGCCGGCGGCGGCGCCGCCCCTGCCGCGCCTGCGGCCCCGAAGCCGGGCGTTGCTGGCCCATTTGCAGGAAGCCGGAGCAGCAGTTGCCGTAAGCGACCTGCGGCCGCTGTTTCCCGGATGCCTGCCGGTCCTGCGCCGCCTGGAGACCAGGGGCCTGGTGGTTCTCTCCCGGCGCCCCGCCTTGCAAGACCCCCTTGAGAGTCACCCCTGGATTCCGGAAGAAGCTCTCCTGCCCCTGGCGCCGGAGCAAGAGCTGGCCCTCACTGCCATTATCCGGGGGATCGCCTCCGGTTCCTTCTCCCCCTTTCTGTTGCACGGGGTAACCGCCAGCGGCAAGACCGAGGTCTACCTGGCGGCGGCGGCCCAGGCCCTGGCCCGGGGGCGCCAGGTCCTGGTGCTGCTGCCGGAGATCGCCCTGAGCCACCCGGTGGCCCAGGCCTTCCGGCGCCGCTTCGGGCCTCGGGTCACCTTGCTGCACAGTGGCCTCTCCGAGGCCGCCCGCCTGGACCAGTGGCGCCGCGTCATGCTGGGAGAAGTGGACGTGGTGGTGGGAGCCCGCTCCGCGGTCTTCGCCCCCTTGCCCCGCCTGGGCCTGGTGGTGGTGGACGAGGAGCACGACTCCGCCTACAAGCAGGAAGGCGGCCTGCTCTACCAGGCCCGGGACGTGGCCCTCTACCGGGCCAAGCTGGCGGCCGCGGCCGCGGTGCTGGTCTCCGCCACCCCCCAGATAACCACCTATCACCTGGCCCGCACCGGCAAATATCGCTATCTCAACCTGTCCCGCCGGGTCACCCCCCAGGCCTTGCCGGAGATTCACCTTGTCGATCTGCGGGCCCAGCGGGGGGGGGACGGGCCATGAAGATCATCTCCCGGCCATTGCTGACTGCCCTGGAAGGGGTGTTATCCCGGGGGGAGCAGGCCCTGCTCTTCTTAAACCGCCGGGGCTATGCCCGGGCCCTTTTTTGCCTGTTTTGCGGCCACGTCTTCCAGTGCCGCCAGTGCAGCGTGGCCATGACCCGCCATCAAGTGGGAGAGGACCGCCTCATCTGCCACTACTGCGGCTTCAGCCAGGAGGTGCCGCAGAGCTGCCCCCAATGCCAGGCCACCGCCATCAAGCAATACGGGGTGGGCACCGAGAAGGTGGAGAGCGAACTGCGGCGCCTGCTGCCCGGGGCCCGGGTGGCCCGCCTGGACCGGGACACCGCCCCCCATAGCGGCCGGGCCCTCGCCGTGTTGGAGAGCTTTGCCGCCGGAGACCTTGACCTCCTGGTGGGCACCCAAATGATCGCCAAGGGCCACCATTTCCCCCGGGTCAGCCTGGTGGGGGTGGTGGCCGCGGATTTGAGCCTCTTTTTCCCCGAGTATCACGCCGGAGAGCGCACCTTCCAGCTTCTCTCCCAGGTGGCCGGCCGGGCAGGCCGGGGTGAGGCCCCCGGGAAGGTCCTGGTGCAAACCTTCCATCCGGAGCATTACCTCTTCCAACTGGTGCAGAGCCAGGATTGGGTCGGTTTCTATGAACGGGAAATCGAGATTCGACGCCGGCTGGGCTATCCGCCCTTCACCCGTCTGGCCCTGGCTCGACTCGACGGCCCCTTCGAGGCGGCCGTGGCCCGGGAGGCCCAGCGACTGACGGTGGCCTTGAAAAGGGAAGTGGAGCGGGACGGCCAGCTGCGGTCCCGGGTGCAGGTGCTGGGGCCGGCCCCGGCGGGATTGAGCCGTCTTCAGGGCCGCTACCGCTGGCAGTTGCTCCTGAAAAGCTACGGCCGGCCAGCCTTGGCCACGGCCTTAGGCCACCTGCGCCGCCTCTTTCGCCCTCTTCCCCGAGCCCGCCTGAACCTTACCCTGGACATCGACCCCAATAATCTCTATTAAGGGCGACGGATATTAGTCAGTTCCCAGTTGCCAGTTGCCAGTTGCCAGACTGGACCTCTATCCCCATAATCTCTATTAAGGGCGCCCCTACTTCCATAAACCACGCCTTTTCATGCGGTTTTGTAGGGGCGGCCTGTGGCCGCCCGTTATCTGGCCCCGCCCATGAACCGCGGCCTTTGCCTGCGGGCGGGAGTTGCCTCCTGACCCGCGTGCTTTTACCCCCTTTTTTCTATTTCCGCCAAATACTCGGCATATAGATCCACGTCGCCGCTCCTGGCCAGCTGTCGGTCTTCATAAGGGACCGCCAGCCTCCGATAAAATTCCTGACCGAGGTTGGTGAAGATACCGCTGAGCATGGCGATCAGCCAGTAGCGCATCCCGCCGCAGCGGCGGCGAACGACCTGCAAGGCCAGGCGGGTGCAGGCGTAGTTCAACAGCCCGGCGAAGGCCCCCTCCCCGCCGTCCTCCCGGGCCAGCCGATTGATGCAGCCTGCCAGCTCATCGATCAGTCCATCACAGAGCTTTCTCTGTGCTGCCGGAATGTAGGGCATGACGGCTTCCTCCTGGGTTTTTTGGTTAGCGCGGGCAAGGCCGCCTTTGGTTTACGGTTAATTTGCCGTGCCGCTTTAATGAGCGGCTAGTGTTGTGCTCCGCAAATAGTATGGCATTAAATCAAGTGAAAACCTAAGTCCAAAGGGTATTAAAGTCCCCCTTTGGAAAAGGGAGATTTCGGGAGGTTATTTTAAATCCCCCCTGCCCCCCTTTTTCAAAGGGAGGTTAAAAAACCGTGGTTTGAAATCTCATAGCAATTATGAAGTTTCACACTAGTGCCCACCCCTTACCAGACCTCACCTGGCCCCTCACCCTTGACCTTTGCCCTGGCAGAGGTTATAAAATTTTTGTCAGGGTTAGGGAACCCTTCCTGGCGACCAGAGTAATAAGTGCGCCCGTAGCTCAGCCCGGATAGAGCAACGGACTACGAATCCGTGTGTCGGAGGTTCGAATCCTCTCGGGCGCGCCAATGATTCGTCTGCCCCCACTTTAGTAAAGATGGGGGGATGCGAATTATCCTGCCATCCCTTCTCCCCCACGGGAGAGCCTTAGGGGGAGATGATATGGAGTCTTATAAAATCCACTTGAGCGAGCAGGAGATGCCCCAGGAGTGGTATAATCTCTTGCCGGATCTGCCCGCGCCCCTGCCGCCCTATCTCCATCCGGGCACCGGCGAGCCCATCGGGCCCCAGGACCTCGCCGCCATCTTTCCCATGGAACTCATTCAGCAGGAAGTGAGCCCCGCGCGTTGGATCCCCATTCCCGACGAAGTGCGGCGCATCTATCATTTATGGCGGCCCAGCCCGCTGCACCGGGCCCGCAATCTGGAAGCCGCCCTGGGCACCCCGGCCCGCATCTATTATAAGAACGAGTCCGTGAGCCCCGCCGGCAGTCATAAACCCAATACCGCCGTGGCCCAGGCTTATTACAACAAGGCCGCGGGCATCAAACGGCTGGCCACCGAAACCGGCGCCGGGCAATGGGGCAGCGCCCTGGCCCTGGCCTGCAACCTTTTCGGACTGGAATGCACGGTGTACATGGTCAAGGTGAGCTATCAGCAGAAGCCTTACCGCCGCTCCCTGATGCATATCTGGGGGGCCAGCGTCTACCCGTCCCCCACGGACCGCACCCAGGCGGGCCGCCAGATCCTGGCCCGGGACCCGGAAACCCCGGGCAGCCTGGGGATGGCGATCTCCGAAGCGGTGGAAGACGCCGCCAGCCACGCCGATACCAACTACTCCCTGGGCAGCGTCCTCAATCACGTCCTGCTGCACCAGACCATCGTCGGCCTGGAGACCAAAAAGCAACTGGCCCTGGCCGGCGAAGAGCCGGATATCCTCATCGGCTGCGTGGGTGGGGGCAGCAACTTCGCGGGCTTCTGCTTTCCCTTTGTCCGGGGTAAACTGCAGGGCAAGGACCGGCGCTTCATTGCGGTGGAGCCCACCGCCTGCCCCACCCTCACCAGGGGAACTTACACCTACGACTTCGGAGACACGGCCGGCCTCACCCCCCTGATCATGATGTACACCCTGGGGCACTCCTTTGTGCCTTCGGGCATCCATGCCGGCGGCTTGCGGTATCACGGCGACGCGCCTTTGCTCTGCCTGCTGGTGCACGAAAAGGTCATCGAAGCCCGGGCCTATCCCCAGAACCTCGTGTTTGAGGCGGCGCGCCTCTTCGCCGAAACCGAGGGCCTTATCCCGGCGCCGGAGACGGCCCACGCCATCAAGGCGGCGGTGGACGAAGCGCGGGTGTGCAAGGAGACCAACCGGCCTAAATGCATTGTCCTCAATTTCTCGGGCCACGGCCACTTCGACCTGGCGGCCTACGACGCTTACCTGGAAGGGCAACTGCAAGATATCGAGCTGGACCCCGATGCCATGATCCAAAAGGCCCTGACGGAGCTGCCCAAACTGCCGGGGAAATAAGCCTGCCCCGACACCGGATGCGGTGGAAAGTGGGCAAACCTCTCGTCCGCGCGGGCGCACCCAAAAATTTACGAGCTTGGGTCTCTGACCCACACTTTTATTTTTCGGGGCCGGCCGGGTATCCTGCCCTTGCCCGGGCCAACCCCAGGTAACCACCGTGAAAAACCAAGGGTTTCCTGAATAGAATCGAATATATTTGGGCCTAGCCCCGATAATCGGCGGCCACAGACCGCCCTATTCTCCGGTTTTCGGTTTTCGGTTTTCGGTAGGGGGTTCTGGTCCGGTTTGCGGGCAGATGAACATTTTTCTGGTGGCACAGGCGTCTCGCCTGTGCGGCGCAGTCTAAAGCTTTAGGTAAAAGGGCCTTTAGTGGCACAGGATTTTAGAAGACTGTTTTCTGTCTCTGCTAGGGGGCCTCTGATTTTGCCTTTGACTTCACAGAAAACCGAAAACAGATAACAGCTCCCAGGGCGGGCTGTGCCGCCACCTTAACCAGTGCTACTTAGGCGCCGGGTCCATATCTGGCGCCTTTCTCACCTAAAGACTTCCCCCAGGCCACCCGATTTTCTCTAAATTCCCCTGGCGCCCAGGAAAATTCTGGTATCCCTCTTGCAATACGTTTGACAATAATTTTCTTATCCGCCAAGATTTTTTGCCGATTCTATGGTTAGCGGCTCAGATATTCAATAACAGATAACTATCGGGTAGACGGTCTGGTGTTTAAACGGGCCGATGGAGCAGGCTGATCCATTTCCCGGTGCTCTTAAGGATCTTCAATGGTGCAAACGAATCTGGAAGTCGGCTATGGAATGGCCAAGGGAAAGGATGCCCTAGCGGTTGGCAAAAAAGCCGCCCGCCAGGCCCTGGAGGCCATCAAGGAACACCCCCTTTCCCTGGTCCAGGTGTTCGCTTCGCCCCACTATGACCCGGAGGCTTTGCTCCGGGGGATCCGCCAGGTGGTAGGCCCGGCGCCGCTGATTGGCGCCAGCGCCGCCGGAGAGATCTGCAACGGCGTCCAGCGCCGGGCGGTGGTGGTGTTGGCGCTGGCCTCCCCTTATCTTCAAGTGAAGGTGGCAGTGGGCCGCGGGGTCTCCCAGGACTGGCAGCGGGCGGTGATTGAGGCGATCGCCGCTCCGGAAATCGCCCCCTATTTCTCCGGCCCGGAGAACGGCATTGGGTCGCTGCTGAGCTGCCAGGGCGAGTCGGCCTTCGCGCTGCTGTTTTCCCCGGGCGCCACCCACACTGCCGATTCCCGCAGCTTCCAGATCCTGGAAACCCTCGAGCGCCTCTCCAAGGGACGGCTCCCCATCATGGGGGGCAACGCCGCGGATGATTGGGGCCTGGAAGGCAATTACGTCTTTTCGGGCGCCGAGGTTTACCACGACAGCATTCTGGTGGCGGTCTTTGAGACCAGCCTGACCTTCGGCATCTCCCTGGCCCACGGCTTCCGGCCCACCTCCCCCCGGGCCACGGTCACCCTGGCCCGGGGCCTGGAGGTCCTGGAATTGGACGGCCAGCCGGCCGCCGACGTCTATTGCCGCATGCTGCAGCTCCCCCGGGATGCCCTGGCCGGGAAGCACCTGGCCCTGACCACCGGGCGGCCCCTGGGGATCCTTGATCCTTCCGGCCAGATCAACGTGGCCACCTGCTTTACCGATTGCGGCGGGGTGCGCTTCACTCAGCCGCCGCCCGAGGCCGCCTGCTTGACCTTGATGCCAGCCGCTCACGACCACCCGGTGGCGGCCGGCGGCGAAGCCCTGCGCAAGGCCCTGCTGCGCGGCTCCATCATGGACCCGGGGCTGGCCCTGGTCTTTTCCTGTGCCCTCAGGAGCCGCACTTTGGGGTCCCGCCTCGGCGAGGAGATCTCCGGCATGATGGAGCTGGCCCCCCAGGTCCCCATGGTGGGTTTTTACAGTTGCGCCGGACAGGGATTGGCCGACGACGGGGTCAACCGCCACCATAATGAGGTGATCGCCGTACTGGCCCTGGGTCGTGATCTCTCCCAGGCCGCCCAGATGGCCTTGGAAAACGAATCCCTGCGCGCCGCCCTTCGACGCCAGGACATCGTTGTCGAAATCGATGAGCGAATGGCGCGTGCAGTTGCCGAGCGGCGGCAGGTCGAGGAAAAGATGGGAAAGAGCGAGGCATTAGAGCAACTGCTGCAATCCCAGAGAATGGAGGCGGTAGGAAGGTTGGCGAGCGGAGTGGCCCATGACTTCAACAACATGTTGACTGCCATCATGGGCTACAGTGAGATCGTCATGATGTCTTTCCAGGAGGAAGATCCCATCTTCCACCACCTGGAAGGAATCACTAAATCGGCGGAGCGGGCCGCCACCCTGACCCGCCAACTCCTGGCCTTCAGCCGCAAGCAATTGCTGCAGCCCCGGGTGACCAACCTCAATACGGTGATCACCAACCTGGAGGCGATGCTGCGCCGGCTCATCGGCGAAGACATCAACCTGGTCATCCTTCTCGACCAGGCCCTGAAGGCGGTGAAGGCCGATCCGGGCCAGTTCGAACAGGTCATCATGAACCTGGTGATCAATGCCCGGGACGCTATGCCCAGGGGAGGCAAAATCATCGTGCAGACGGCCAACGTCTATGTGAACGAAACCTTTACCCGCCGCCACCCCGAGCTCCAGCCCGGTCCTTATATCCAGGTTTCGGTGATCGACCACGGCCTGGGCATGGACCCGGAAACCCTGGCTCATATCTTCGATCCCTTCTTTACCACCAAGGTGTCCGGCAAGGGTACCGGACTGGGGCTTGCCACCGTCTACGGGATCATCAAGCAGAGCGGCGGCCACATCGAGGTCTCCAGCCAGCCGGAAGGGGGCACGGTCTTCGAGATCTACCTGCCGCAGATTGAAGATTCCCTGGAGGAATCTTCGGAGCAGTGCGTCTCCGGCGTCACCCGCCAGGGCAGCGAAACCGTTCTGGTGGTGGAAGATGAGGAGCTTCTCCTGCCATTGATCCAGGAGGCCCTGGAGATGCACGGCTATCACGTGCTGACGGCCCGCAACGCCACGGAGGCCCTGGAACTGGTCAAAGGTCATGCCGCCCCCATCCACCTGTTGTTGACGGACGTGGTGATGCCCCACAAGAGCGGCCGGGAATTGGCCGAACTCCTATCGCCGCTGCACCCGGAAATGAAGATCCTCTTTATGTCGGGTTATACGGAGGACTCCATGGTGATTCGCGGCTTGCTGAATGCGGCTCTGCCCTTTATCCAGAAACCTTTTCCGCCCATGGACCTGGTGTGTAAGGTCCGGGAGATGATAGATGGCCCAGGGAGTTAGCAAGGTTATAGAAGCCAACCGGAACCCCAAGCAATCCTGGGTAGCATGGGATGCTGATCGGCAGAAAAGCGGCAGGTCAGGAGACTCGCTGGTGGAAAGACCACCTATGGCAAGAGTTTTGATCATCGACGACGACCAGATGTTCGGAGAGATGCTCTCCGAAATGGTGCAAACCCTGGGCCAGGAGAGCCTTTGCGCCCCAACCCTGGCGGAAGGTTTGCGGCTGGCCACCACCGGGGCCTTCGACGTGGTCTTTCTCGATGTGCGCATGCCCGACGGCAGCGGGTTGGAGATCTTGCCGCAGGTGCGGCAAACTTCCTCCGCTCCCGAGGTCATCGTTATCACCGGGGCCGGCGATCCCGATGGGGCCGAACTGGCCATCCTCAAGGGCGCCTGGGATTACATCGAAAAGCAGTCCTCCCTTAAACAAATCTCCCTGCCTTTGGTCCGAGCCTTGCAGTACCGGCAGGAGAAACGGCTCAAAAAACCGTCGGTGGCTTTAAAGTTGGAAGGAATTGTGGGACAAAGCCCGCAGATGCGGGCCTGCTATGATTTAGTGGCCCAGGCCGCCGACAGCGACGCCAATGTGCTGATCTACGGCGAGACCGGCACTGGCAAGGAGCTGTTCGCCCAGGCGATCCACCACAACAGCCACAGGTCCGACAAAGGTTTTGTGGTAGTGGATTGCGCCGCCCTCCCGTCCTCCCTGGTGGAGAGCGCCCTCTTCGGACATGAAAAGGGGGCTTTTACCAGCGCCGATCGCTCCCAGGTGGGCCTGATTAAGCAAGCGGATGGCGGTACCCTGTTTCTGGATGAGGTGGGCGAACTCCCCATAGAGATACAAAAGGCCTTTTTGCGGGTGCTGCAGGAACGGCGCTTTCGACCCGTGGGCAGCAGATTTGAGACCGAGAGCGATTTCCGCCTGGTGGCCGCCACCAATCGCGACCTCGATGAACTGGCCGACAAAGGCCTGTTTCGCCGTGACCTGCTTTTCCGTTTGCGAGCCATCACCCTGGATTTGCCGCCTTTGCGCCACCACTCTGGCGATCTAAAGGATCTGACCCTGTTCCATACCGCGCGCATTTGCGAAAAATGGGGCATCGGACCCAAGGGCTTTGCCCCGGAATTTCTGGAGGCCCTCCTGGCCCATGATTGGCCGGGAAATATTCGGGAACTGTTCAATACCCTGGACCGTGCTTTGGCTGAGTCACGTTATGAACCCAACTTATTTCCCAAGCACCTGCCCAGCCAAATCCGCATCAAGGTAGCCCGGGCCGCGGTGGCCAAGGAACCCTCCGCCGACGCCGCTGGCGGGAACGGCACTGGAGAAAGGGCCGCGTCCAAGACCCTGCCCAGACTGCATGATTTCCGCCAAACGGCCATCGAGGAAGCGGAAAAATACTACCTGTTCGATCTGATGTCCCGGACGGCGGGCAATGTCCAGGAGGCCTGCCGCATCTCCGAATTATCCCTGCCCCGCCTTTACGCCCTCTTAAAGAAAAACGGCATTTCCAGAAGGCCATAAGCGGACTTCCAGGGGACCTTCCCGCCCTGCCGGCTCCGGCGGGGCGGACTTTTTTTTTGGAGTTTCCGGTTTCCGGTTTTCGGTTTGGAGAATCGTCGCTTGCCCTCCCGGCGCCGTGGCGCCAGGGCCGGTGAGAAACCTTCCTCCGCCACATAAATGGCATTCTTTCCAGCTGGCGCCAGCTGGCGCCAATCTTCGGCATGTATTTTGTAACACTCAGGTTAAAGACAAAAGTTCAATGAGGATGGTACCTACTTATGGAACCCAAACCAAAGAGGCCAGCGCTTCCGGACCTGCAGGCGTTGATGGACTCACCCTTGTATTGGACGATGAAAGTCAAAGACAGGTTGGCCCTGGTTCGACATAAGGCGAGCTCCCGCGGTGATGGGGTCGCCACTTTGCGGCAAAGGATCCTGGCCTGGATCAAGACGGGGTTATGAGCCAGGATAACTCTTGACGATATTTGAGAAATTAAACCTGAAATCCCCTTAGCCGGTTGTTGGCAAACTGTCCCCTGGCCTGGAATGTTCCCATTTCGGGAGTTTTTCCACCACCTGCTATCTTCTTCTTCACCTCCTCCCAAATCCTCCGCAAGGCTGCCGGGTCTCCAAGGGCCGGCATTCTCAATTCATGAGAAATTTCTCATTCCCCAAGAATTTCTCTCTATTTCAGTTGACGGGTTTGGCCCGAATTATCGAGTCCTGTGGATAACTATTGGATATTTTAATTAATTTAGAATAATCGGGGTTTGGCATATTTATTATTGATGGTAACCATATCGAAGCTCGCCAGTAATGCTCCCAGGAATCGTATTTCTCCCGGGAGAACGGAAAGGAGGGACGTTGTCAAAAATTTTCCGGAATGAGGAGAGAGCGAGCGCCGTGGAATACGGGTTGTTGCCAGCCCTGGTCGCCGTAGTGATCATCACCGCGGTGACTACCCTGGGACCAACTTGAGCGGTTAATTCAATACGGCAGCCGTTGCCTCCTGATAGTTGCAGCGGCCAGGGGTCAACGGCGGGGGGTAACCCCACCAAACCAAGGCGGCGATCGCCTTGTAACCTGAGAGGAGAGTATCCAAATGGCAACAATCAAGCGGTTTATGAAGGATGAGTCCGGAGCCACCGCCGTGGAATACGGCCTGCTGGTAGCCCTGATCGCGGTGGTGATCATCACCGCGGTCACCACCCTGGGCAGCAACCTGAGCGCCAAGTTCAACACGGTAGCCACTCAAATCGCCAACGCCAGTTAATCTAGACCTCCAGGGGACTACACCCTGTAAGGAGGTCTGCTCAGGGAGAGGGTCGAGCGGTTTTTCCGTGAAGAATCCGGGGAGCCAGCGCGGTGGAGTACGGCCTGCTGGTGGCCTTGATTCACCCTGGGCGCTAACCTGAGCAGCAAGTTCAACAGCGCTGCCACCCGTGTGGGAACGTAATGCGTGGCTCGCATGATCAGACTGTCCCGGGTCCTGGGGATCAGTCCTCCGGACCCGGCCTCCCCTCCGCCGCCTCGCCTAGGAAGAATAGGCGAAGGAGCGAGGGAAGGGACCTGTAGACCATAAGCCTTGACGGGCGAGAGGATCACGGCTGCCGCCTTTGGAGCTTAACCATCATTGGCGCCCGAGTCACCCTGGCGGCGAACCGGGTAAAAGGAACCGATCATGAATTTATCTAAGGGGACCATCTTTATGGCGATTTCCGGGTTGGTGGGACTGGCCGCCATGTATTCAGTCCATCACTATATTTCCGCTCAAACCCAGGTGGCCGCCAAATCGGTGGGCCAGGTGATGGTCGCCGCCGCGGACATCTCCCCCGGCGCCATCATCACCAAGGCGATGGTGAAGAGCGCTACCTGGCCTCGGGAATTGATTCCTCCCAAGGCCGCCGGCAACCCGGTCCAACTAGAGGGCCGCAGCATTAACACGCCCGTGAGCGCCGGAGAGCCCATCTTGCTCACCAGGCTAACCCCGGGAGGGGGCTGCCGCCGGTTTAGCGGGCCTGCTGACTGAGGGGAAGCGGGCTCTCTCGGTGCGGGTCGATGATGTTTCGGGGGTGGCCGGCTTCATCCATCCCGGCGATCATGTGGATGTCCTGATGGAAATGGCCAAGCCCGGTTCCACGGACCATTTTTCCAAAACCATCCTGCAAAATATCGTGGTTTTGAGCGCCGGCCAAACCTGGGAGCAGGGTCGGGATGAAAAGCCCGCGGTGGTAAACACCGTAACCCTGGTTTTGACCACGGCACAGGCGGAGATCATGAACCTGGCCAGCAATCAGGGCAAGATCCGCCTGGCCTTGAGAAACCGCAACGATGTGGCAGAGCTGGCGACCCGAGGAGTGGATACCTCGAATCTCTTCGGCTCCGACAGCGAAAAGAAGGAGGCTCCCAAGGGGGCGACTCCCAACCGGAAGAATGTGGAAGTGATCAAAGGGCTGGCGCGTTCCCGGGTCAATCTTTAGTTTTCCGGTAGCCTCACTACGCTGAGGCTGTTGCCAAGAAACCAAGAGACGATGGACACGGATAAACTAAATATCTCAATTATTTACGCGGACGGCCTTCCCTTCGCCCCTCTTTCGGATTTGCTGAATAATCTTCCTCTGGTGGAGGCCACCGAGCAATTCCACGATGTGACGGCATTCCTGAGGAAGGGCCCGGAGACCCCGCCGGACTCGGTGGTGGTCTACCTTAACGGCCTTACCACCCCGCCCCAGTGGATCGAGGCCCTGTGCCGCAAGTTTCCCCAGGTCCCGGTAATGGCCTGTCCCGAGAGATTGGAACCGGACTTTCTGATGCGCGCCATGCAGTTGGGGGTCCGGGAGTTTCTGCCTTGCCCCTGACCCGGGAGGTGCTGGAAGGGGCGCTGCAGCGGGTGCAGCTCTCCAAGCAGCGCCAGGCCACCGGTCACGCCCAGGGCGCCGTAGTGGCGGTTACCGGACATAAGGGCGGCAGCGGCACCACCACCATAGCCATCAATCTGGCGGTGGCCCTGGAGGAGCTAAGCGCGGAGCGCTACGCCCTGGTGGATCTGGGCCGCCCTTTCCCCGATATCGGCAATTTCCTGGACCGTGACAGCACCTACGACCTGGTCGATGTAATCCACAATCTCGATTCCCTGGACCAGTCATTCTTCCAGAGGATCATGCAACCTTACGGGAATAATCTGGATATCCTCCATGGCATCTCGGACTTTAAGGAGCAAGATAGCCTGGACCTGGAAGGCGTGGGGAAGATCTTCAGCATTCTGCGCGGGCTCTACCAGCATATCGTGGTGGACCTGGGCCATTTATTTGATGAATTGTTTTTCCGGGTGTTTCAGGAGGCCGACCTGGTACTGATGCTGACCGAGCTCAATGTCCCCAATATCCGCAACCTGAGGAAACTTTGGCCCACGCTCAAGGACTGGGACCAGGGTCGGAAAAAACTCAAAGTGGTGGTTAACCGTTATGACAAGGGCAATGACCTGGGAATGCGGGAACTGGAAATGATCATAGGTGAACCGCCCCTGGCCATCCTCGCCCGCGATTACCAGCCATTGATCGAGGCAATCAACAAGGGAGTGCCACTGGCGAAGGTGGGACCCCGTTCCAAGCTCTATCTGGGATTAAAGGAGGTGGCCCAAAAGATCATCCGCCTCCACGGAGGAGAAGTGAAAGGCGCCGATGGCGCGGCAGCGCGTCGGCGTTTCTGGATATTTTAGTTATTTGGCACCTGCATAAGAGGATAGAAAAATGGCACTGATGAAAATTCGCCCGGCGGCTTTCCAGGAACTGGCTCTGCTGGGAGTCAAGCCCAGAACCGGCGTAGTGAGCAGTGGGGACCCGGGGCGGGAAGTCCGCCTCTATGCGGTGAAGAGCCGGATACACCATCGCCTGCTGGAAAGGCTCGATTTTGCCCAATTGGAGACCCTGGAACAGGCCAAGATGGCCCAGGAGATTCGCCAGGTATTGAACCAGCTCTTGGAAGATGAGACCGAGCCCCTGAACCTGGGTGAAAAGGCCCGCCTGGTAGAGGAATTGGAATTTGAGATCCTGGGGCTCGGACCCCTGGAGCCCTTGCTGAAGGATTCCACCATCTCGGACATCCTGGTCAACCGGTATGATCAGGTATACATCGAAAGGCGCGGGCAGCTGGAGCTCACCGCTGTGCGGTTCCAGGACAATGAGCATTTACTGAAAATTATCAACAAGATAGTCTCAAACGTGGGGCGCCGCATCGATGAGTCCACCCCCATGGTGGATGCCAGGCTTCCCGATGGCTCCCGGGTCAATGCCATCATCCCCCCCCTGGCCCTGGACGGCCCCATACTGTCCATTCGGCGCTTTGCGGTCCAACGCCCCAAGTTGGAGGATTTGCTGGAAAAAGGTAGCCTCTCCCCGGAAATCGGCGAAGTGATCAAAGCCCTTGCGGTGGCCAAACTGAACATCCTCATCTCCGGGGGCACGGGGGCCGGCAAAACTACCCTGCTCAACATCCTCTCCGGCTATATCCCGTCCTCTGAGCGCATCCTTACCATCGAGGATTCCGCTGAGCTGCAACTGCAGCAGGAACATGTCTGCCGCCTGGAGACCCGGCCGCCCAACGTGGAAGGCAAGGGAGAGATAACCCAGCGGGACCTGGTGCGCAATGCCCTGCGGATGAGGCCGGACCGGATCATCGTTGATGAGGTGCGCGGCGCTGAAGTGATCGACATGTTTCAGGCCATGAACACCGGCCATGAGGGCTCCATGACCACCATCCACGCCAACACCTCCCGGGACGCCCTGCTGCGTATGGAAACCATGATTTCCCTCTGCGGCATCAACATCCAGGAGAAGGCCATGCGGCAGATGATCTCCTCGTCCTTGAACGTCGTCATCCAACTGGCGCGCCACAGCGACGGGGTTCGCCGGCTGGTGAGCCTCTCTGAGATTACCGGAATGGAGAGCGGCATGATCAGCATGCAGGATATCTTTGTCTTCGAAAGGCACGGTATGGACCATGAGGGCAGGATCCTGGGAAGATTTGGGCCCACCGGGGTGATGCCCCACTTTGCCGCGCGCTGCCGGCTCTTTGGGGCGCCGCTGCCAGATATATTCGAGCCCCTGTCGGACCTGGAACATCCGCTTATTAACTGCTAAGGAGGAGAGGTTACCCCTATGGAAGCCCTGATCAATTATTTGACCGCTTCTCCGGAGACTCAGTATTTCTTCGTTATGTCCAGCGTCTTAGCGGGATTGGCCTTATTTCTATCCGGGTTTTATTTCTCCTTCGTGCGGCCTATGGGCCACCATAAGATGAACCAACGGTTCTTGGGAAATAGCGGGAAAAGACTGGTTGACGCCCGCCTCTTCAAGCCCCAGGACGAGTCGCCGGCAAGCCCGCTCTTGTTTATGTTAAAAGCTGTGCTGGGCTGGGCCAAGGTGGAAAACTTGCAGCGCACCTTATACCAGGCCGACATCTTTTGCCCTCCCGAGGCCTTCCTCAGTGTGGCGGGAATCCTGGCCTGTGCGGGTTACCTGGCCGGGTCCCTCTTCGAGGCGTTTTATTGGCGGATCGTCCTCGCCGTGGCCCTGGGGACGGCGCCATACCTCTACCTGCGGATCAAAAGGAACCGTAAGGCCGCCCGCCTGGAGAGGCAGATGCCGGGAGGCATGGACCTGCTATCCCGCTCTCTGCGGGCCGGCCACACCCTCCAGTCTGCCATGGAAATGGCGAGCGCTGAGATTGGCTCTCCTCTGGGAGTGGAAATGAAGATCGCCTTCGAGGAGCAACGCCTGGGGCTTGGTCTGAATAAAGCCTTGCACCGTATGGCTGATCGGGTGGCCAGCCAGGACCTGCGGTTTTTTGTTACCGCCGTCTCGATCCAAAGCGAGACCGGGGGCAACCTGGCGGAGATCATGGAGAACATCGGCAAACTTATCCGGGCCCGCTTGCAGTTAAAGGGGAAGATCCAGGGCCTCACCGCCGAGGGACGTTTTTCCGCCCTGATTTTGGCGATGCTTCCCGTGGGCATCTTCCTGACCCTCTATTTTGTCAACCCGGATTACATCATGCTGCTGCTGACCGATTCCCAGGGTCACCGGTTGCTGATGGGCGGGATCTTGAGCATGGGCATAGGAATCCTCTGGATGAGTAAAATTATTAAAATCAAGGTGTAATAGCGGGAAAGACCATGAGTCAACAGATCTATCCATATGTGATGATGGGTATCACCTTCATCAGCTTCGCCCTGCTCACTTACGGACTGGCTACCTATAATTACCAACGCCGGACCATGAGGGAGCGATATCGCAGCACCGACGGGAAGGACTTCCCGCACCTCCGGGGAAGAACCGCCGCCGCTCTTTCCTTTAAAAAGCGCTTCCTGGATTGGCTGTCCAATCTCGGGAAGTTGACCTTGAAGGACAAAACCCAGGGGACCGAACTCAAGACCACCCTTTATCAAGCCGGGTTCCGTCATCCCAATGCCTCGGCCATCTATTTCGGCCTGCGCACCCTCTGCGCCTTCCTCCTGCCCCTGCCCTTCATGTTTCTCAATATCTGGCGCGGGCAGGCCGTCGGCGCCAGCTTGATGCTTGGCTGCCTCCTGGCTGGGGCCGGCTATTTTCTGCCTAACTATATTCTCCGGGTTTCGTTGCGCCGGCGGCAAGATCGCCTAGACCGGGCCTTACCGGATGTCCTGGACTTGATGATCGTCTCCATGGAAGCGGGGTTGGCTTTGCAGGCCACCCTGGTGCGGGTGGCCGACGAGGTCAGGGGCATATCCAAGGACCTCTATAAGGAACTGCAATTCACCAATGCCGAGCTGCGCACCGGCAGCTCCCGGGAAACGGCCTTAAAAAACCTGGCGGAGCGCACCGGGGTGCAGAGCATCAAGTCTTTGGTGAGCCTGATGTTGCAATCGGGGAAGATGGGGACCAGCATTGCCGAAGCCCTGCGTACCCATGCCGATTTCATCCGGATGCAGCGAACCCAGAAGGCTGAAGAGATCGCCGCGAAAATGCCGGTAAAGATCCTGTTTCCCATGATGCTCTTTATCATGCCGGCCCTGTTCATCGTCATCCTCGGGCCGGGAGCCCTCAGGATATCCAGAAACATTCTGAAATAGCTGGCGGGGAGCATCAAGATGCGGATTATCAAGGGCCTCATTTCATCCAGGCAAAAGAAGGAAGCGGCAACCGCGCTCCCACCCCAAGGCCGGCCCCTCAGGAATTTCCTCCGCGGCAAGCGGGGGAGCATGCCCGTGGAGTCAGGTCTGCTGGCGCCGATCTTAGGGAGCGGAATTGGTGCATTATGAGGCGAATTCGACCCGGCCAGCGGCATTGGCAACAGGATTCCGAGGGTGGAGCGGCGGCGGTGGAATTTGCCCTGGTTATTCCGGCCTTACTCTTGATTATCTGTGGGATCTTCGACTTTGGAAATTTATATTTTCAAATGGATATTGTTAACGAGGCGGCCCGGCAAGGGGCGCGGTTGGCTGCTGTTAATGAGGAGACCTCTCAGCAAATTACCACAGCGCTTCAGACCACCTATGGCAACCAGTTAACTGTCAGCGAGAGTCCAGCGTCCCCAACCTCCGGAAGTAACGTTACGGTCACAGTCACCAGCAATGTGACCATCATGACCCCGATAATTAGCGCCTTCTTCCCAAGTAATCCCTACCCTGTAATAGGGACGTGCACTATGTACGTGGAATAGGTTCTCCTATAAAGGAGGGTCTTTTTATGATAAAAAAATTCCGGAAAAACCAGGAAGGAAGCGTGGGGTTATTGGTGGGAATAATGCTGCCGGTCCTGATTGGATTTCTCGGACTGGCCCTGGACGTGGGAAATCTGGTAATCGTCAGGACCCAAATGCAAAACGCCGTGGACGCCGCGGTCTGTGCCGGCTGCTTACAATTAGCGCTGCCAATACCGACAGGCCAGGCCCAGGCAAAAACTGAGGCAAATTCTCTCCTCACCACTAATAAATTCTCCCCGACTAACGCTACGGTGACTTTTACTCAAGATGCCGCTAAAAATCCCGCTAATGCTCCGGAAACTAACTGCAGCCTGACCAATAATGTGCCAACATATTTCATGACTGTGTTGGGCATTTCAACTGTCAGTCTGACAGCATACGCAGAAGCCATATTGGTGAGTAAGCTGGAGAGTAATCCGGGCGGGCCTTTTAATTATACCATTTTCTCAAATACCAACTTAACAATTAACGGAACTGAAAAGATTCAGGGGTCGGCACATTCAAATGGCAAATTAACTCTTAATGGAAGCCTTACTATTACACAAAGGGCCGAAGGTGCGCAGGGGGTAAATCTAAATGGTTCCATGAATGTAGGTTCTGTTGGCGCGGACACGCTGAAGGATATAAGCCAGAATGGTGTTAATATTCCAGAATATGGGGGCGTAACAAATATTTCCATGCCTGACTATACTCAGCAGATAATAGGTACTGCTGCTACAACTTATAATACTGATCAAACATTTAATGGCAGCATGAATATAACCGGCAATATGTATGTAAATGGTAATGTGACAATAAACGGGCAGATTACTGATACAGGAGCAATTTTGGCGACCGGCAATATAACTGTGAATGGCACGTCATCTATTAGCGGTTCCAACCAAGTCTTTCTCTATTCGTCAGGTGGCCAAATTACAATTAATGGCCAGGATGGCTTTGGGAGTGGTACTTCAAGTGTAATCTGTTATGCTCCTTCTGCTAATGGTACGATAACCATTAATGGGACCTCTACTATAAATGGACATGTAATAGGAAACGCTATTTCAATTAATGGGGGGGGAAGACATTGATGGATTGGATTCTGGAAATGATTATCCGATAACGTCTGTAAACTTAGGTAGTCATGCAAAATTAATAAGTTAGACTCTTTACAGCCTCTTAGAATCTCCGAGGGAGATCGTCCCCAACCGGCCCGGAGCAACGCCGGATTAAAGTCTCCTTAGAGAGCGTACTTATGCGGAACTAATTTCGGGCTGTTGGCCGCGGTGAAGCTGGTGCTTTAAGCCGCTGACCGCTAATGTCAACGGGATATCTTTATGGCTAACGTATTGATCATCGATGATAATGAGATGTTTTGTGAAATGCTCTCCCAAATGGTCACGGACCTGGGGCATCAGGTCTCCTACGTCCTCACCCTGGGAAAGGGCTTGGAAACCGCCATTTCCGGAAAATATGAGGTAATTTTTCTCGACGTGCAGTTGCCCGACGGCAACGGCTTGGAAATCCTCCCCAAGATTCGGGAGATCCCTGACAGCCCGGAAGTCATCATCATCACCGTGGCGGGGGACCAAAACGGCGCCGAGCTGGCCATGAAAAACGGCGCCTGGGACTATGTGGAAAAACAAGCCCCCATCAAACAGATGATGTTGCCCCTGGTGCGGGCCATTAAATATCAGGAGGAGAAAAAGGGCAGACGCCTTTTCCAGGAGGCCCAGCAACCCAAGCCGGTAAAGATTATCGGATTCACCGGCGCCAAAGGCGGAGTCGGCACCAGCACGGTCGCCCTGAACATTGCCGCGGTGCTGGCCGGACAGAACCACCAGGTGATCGCCGCGGAGCTCAAGTCCGGCCGGGGCACCTTCTCCCTGATGTTAAACCAAAATCCGGAGTCCAATCTGAAAGATTTGTTGGAGCTTGCGCCCGGTTCCCTGACCCCCACCGATTTATCACGGTTTCTCTACAATTCGTCCCCCGGTCTGCGACTCCTCTTCGGGCCGCAAAAGGCGGAGGATTTCACCGAAATCGACCCCATCCGGGCTGCCGCCCTGATCCAGATGCTGGCGGGTTTGGCGAATTATGTCATCCTCGATTTGCCGGGCTACCCTTCTGAGGCCTTTGCCAGCGCCATCCGCCTTTGCAACTATGTAGTTCTGGTCAGCGAACGGGAGCAATTCTCGGTGCGCGCCGGCAAGACCCTGCTGGAATTATTCAAATCCTGGGGGCTGGGGGACGCCAATATCGGCGCGGTCATTACCAACCGTATCGTCCTGCCCATATCCATGAAACTGGAAAATATCAAAACGCACCTGAATTGCGATATTCTCGGATCGGTGCCTTACTCCGTGGAAGCCTGCTCCATGTCCCAAATTTCCGGACAACCCATCGCCATCTTCCAACCCAATAATATCGCCGCCGTAGCCCTCATCGCCCTGGCCAACAGACTCGCTTAAGGCAGCCTCTCACCGCTTATGCATCTCCCGCCATTTTTTTTGCTTGCCTTGCGAACCGTATCCAAAAAATAATTATTAGTCACCGCGCTCGCCATGGCGCCCGGGTGCTAAACGCCGCGAGCCGGATGATGGCAGGCTCCTTGCATGGTGCCTATAATTAATCTACAAAGACGTCAGTAATTGCTCACTGGGAACGGACCTTGAAACCAAAAAAATCCCTTGATCCTGCCAACCCGGTTGGCAAAGCTTCCCGCATTCTCCTGTTGCTGGCCGACCCGGAAACCCGGGCGCTCCTCAGGCAATGGCTGGCCCGGGATTATCACCTGGAAGTCCCCGAACAGGCGGTTCCGGAGCCCCCAGCCTTCGATTTGGCCATACTGGACTCCCCTCATCTGGGACGCCCAGAAGGGGGGCTGGGGGAGCGGAAAAGATCCGAGCAACCGGTCTTTCTGCCCGTTCTCCTCATTGCCTCACCCGGGGACCCAATCCTGCGAAGGCCCCATCTCCCCGAAGGCGTGGATGAGATCATCCTGGCCCCCCTCAACAAATTCGAGTTGCGGGTGCGGGTGGCCAACCTGCTGCACACCCGGCGTCTTTCCAGGGTCTTGGAGGGCTACCGGGAGCATCCGCCAGGCCGGGTGGCGGCAGGCCCCGGGGAATTGGCCAGGGCCAATGAGGAGCAGGTCCTGAAGGGGAAGCTGCTGGACCTGGTCACTGAGCCCATCTATGTCTCCGATTATGAAGGCAATTTTATCTTGGTCAACGAAGCCGCCTGCCGAAGCCGCGGTTACAGCCGGGAAGAGTTAATGGGATTAAATTTGCAGCAGCTCATTACCCCGGAAATGGCCCGGAGCTGGCCTCAAAGACTCAAGGAACTGCAGGGCAAGGGGGAACTCTTTTTCGAGTCCAGGTGCTTTTGCAAGGACGGTTCAGTCCTGCCTTTGGAAATCCACGCCCGGGTCATTGACTTACAGGGCCGCAAAGTCATCCTCAGCGTCGCCCGGGACATCTCAGAACGTAAACGCAGCGCAGAGATCCAGGCCAAAATGGCGGCCCAATTTCACCAGGTGGCGAAGCTGGAGGCCCTGGGCACCTTTGCCGGCGGGATCGCCCACGAGTTCAACAATGTCCTCGGGGCCATGATAGGCTATCTGGAGCTGGCCTGCATGACCCTGGACACAATGCCGGAGGCCGGGAAGATTATCAGTAAATTGGAAGCCTCCTTAAGGGCTGGGGACCGCGCCCGAGACCTGGTCAAACAGATTCTCGCCTTCAGCCGCCAAAATGAGCTGAAACCCAGGCCGCTGGAGATTCTGCCCATTGTCAAGGAGTCGCTTAAGCTGCTGCGGGCCTCCCTGCCCGCCACTATTGAGATTCGCCAAAATCTGGCCCCTCAGTGCGGCCTGGTGCTGGCCGATCCGGTGCAGGTCAGCCAAATCTTGATGAATCTCAGCAGCAACGCCTTTGAAGCCATGCGGGAAACGGGCGGAGTTCTGCAAATCAGCCTGGAGCCGGTGCGCCTGGAGGCCGGTCCGGCCAAACCCGGCGTTGAGCTGAAATCCGGGCCGTACCTTAGACTCACCGTGAAGGACAGCGGTCGCGGCATGGATCAAAGGACCCTGGAGCGCATTTTCGATCCCTTGTTCACCACCAGGCCAATGGATGAGGACACCGGCTTAGGCCTGTCCGCAGTCCACGGCATTGTCCAGAGCCTGGGCGGCGCCATCGGGGTTTCCAGTGAGCTGGGGAAAGGCAGCGCCTTCCGGGTCTATCTCCCCATCCATCAGAGCCCCTCAGCCGCAGAAGCCCCCATGACCGGGCCCATCCCCCGGGGCACGGAGCATATCCTCCTGGTGGATGACGAAGCCGCCATCGTCCAGATCTGCAAGGAGTTTCTGCAAGGCCTGGGGTACCGGGTCACCGCCTTTACCAGCGGCCCCGAGGCCTTGGAAGAGTTCCAGGCTCAGCCGCAGGCCTTTGACCTGCTGATTACCGATTTGACCATGCCGTTGATGACCGGGCTCGACCTGGCTGAGGCCGCCCTTAAGCTACGCCCGGACCTCCTGGTTCTTCTTACCACCGGATACAGCGAGGCGAATATTAGCGCGAAGGCCCAGGAGATCGGAAACCTACAGTGCCTGCTGAAACCTCTGGTCTTGCGCCACCTGGGTTGGACCGTGCGGTGGCAATTGGATAGAAAGGCTTAGACCGGGACGGTAAGGCTGCCAAACACTAGAAGCTATTGCAAAACCCCAGTCTGCCCAAAAATGTCATTCTGAGCGAAGCGAAGAATCTCGTATTTTTAGTGACTTGAGATCCTTCACTTCGTTCAGGATGACAGTGAAATCAGGTTTTGCAATAGCTTCTAGCGCCTGGAATTATTGGCGGGGAAAACAATTCTCTTGTTAAAGAAGAAAAGAAGAAAAGAATTGTTGCGGAAGAAAATTCGACGGCGCCCTTGAAAAAATTCCCGGCAAAGGACCCGGCAGCCGGCGCTGGCGGCGGGGTTTCGAGTTAACCCTGATTCCCGGCCACCAGCCGTTCCCGGAAGGTGTCCACGGCCCGGGGGATGAGCCTCCGGATGAACACCACCCGGTCCAAGTGGTTTAGACGGGTATAGGCCTGATAATCCGGGTGGTCCGTGGAGAGGCGGGGAATCTCCCGGGCAAATTCCACCTGCCGGCGCCAGGCCTCTTCCACGAGTTGGATGATGGGGCGCTCCCCCCCGGGGACCGCCTCCACCCAGCCCAGGCGGCGCATCAGCTCAAACCTCACCCGATCCACCAAGGCGAAGGCGGTATCCATAATCTTCAGCTTGACGGCGTATTCCAGGTCATCCAGACGGAAGCGCAGCGACCCGCCCAGGCCCCTGCTCCCCATGATTAGATCGAAAAAGACGTAGAGGTTCTCTTCCCCGGGGCTGGCCAGATACAGGAGGGTTGCAGGACTCAAATCCTCAAACCTGGTTTCGGGGCCGAATTGCTCATTAAAGCGGCCCAGCCAGGAACGGAAGCCGTGGTCCGCCGCCATCCTGGCCCGGAAGCGCTCCAGATCGATGACTTCAGCCATCATTATCCTGCCGGTCCTCAGCCTGTTGGGACACCAGTTTGAGCCCCCCATAGATGTAGTGAATGCCGGAAAGGGCCGTGAGGCCGCCGGTGATATAAAAAAAGGCGGTCAAAATTCCAGGCGGCAGATGCCATAACTTGGCCTTTGCCAGCAACACCAGGCCCACAGTGAGCAACTGCACGGTGGTGGTCCATTTGCCAGCCAGGGACGGCTTGATCACCAGGGGATAATCCGTCAGGCGCAGGATCAACGCCCCCAGGCCCAGAATGACGTCCCGGCTGATGACCATCACCGTCAGCCAGGAGGGGATTAACCGGGAAATACTTAAGGTCACGAAACTGGTGGACATCAGGAGCTTATCCGCCAGGGGGTCCAGGTAGCTCCCCAGACGGGATTTCTGCTGCCACCAGCGGGCGATAAGGCCGTCCGCCAGGTCGCTCAACCCGGCCAGGATAAAGACGATCAGGGCCTGGCGATAGCGGCCCTCGATCAAAAAGATGATGAATAACGGGGTAAGGAGAATGCGAGTAAGGGTGATGAGGTTGGGGATGGTTAAACGGGCTTGGGGAAGGGGCGGGGAAACCATGATTGAGTTATGAGTTTCGAGTCTGGAGTTTCGATTTTGCAGTTTGGATTTTGGATTTTGCAGTATCCTAACATAGAAATGGACAGAAAACCAATGGTTTGAGGGGGCGGCGAATTTTTCCCGGTGAGCAGGTAAAAAAAACTGAATTTCGAATTTTCGATTATGGAAATTTAATCTGAGGCCGCGATGAGCCGAAAGACTGGGGTGGGTTTTCCCTTCGACTGTCCGCGAAAATATTATACATTATCAGCAGCTTTTTCCCGGATCTCCGGCTCCTTGCCAAACCACGTCCCCGGATCTTCCGGCGGCAGCCGGCAGGGGCAGGTTCCTGTAGGGTGCGCAGTGCGCACCCCACATAGCTGAAAGCTGAGAGCTATTGCCATGCGGGCGGTGGTGCAACGGGTCAAAGAAGCCTGGGTTCGGGTGTCCGAAGAGGAAGTGGCCAGGATTGGGCAGGGCCTCCTGGTCCTGGCGGGGGTGGCGGCTGACGATGGCCCCGGCGATGTGGACTATCTGGCTCAAAAGCTGGCCCATCTAAGGGTTTTTCCAGGGGCAGAGCGCCTCCTCAACTTATCCCTTCTGGACACCGGCTTCGAGGTGCTGCTGGTCTCCCAATTCACCATCCTGGGGGATTGCCGCAAGGGCCGCCGCCCCTCCTTTGCTGCGGCGGCGCCTCCGGAGCTGGCCGAAAGGCTCTACCAGGAGCTGGCCGCCAGGCTATCCGGCCACGGTCTAAGGGTGGCTACCGGCCGCTTCCGCCAGATGATGGAAGTGGGCCTCATCAACGACGGCCCGGTTACCCTGCTGCTGGACAGCAAAAAAATCTTCTGAGGCACCGGGGGTTTGACAATATCGTGATTAGAACTATGGTGTTCCCAGGTTTAGCAACTGAGCTAGTGCGGAGGTCTGGCAGCTTCTTCCGGACTCCCGGCTCGAGCTTAGTACCCTATTTCATCAATCCGGTAACGTATTTATTAACATCGAGAGCAAGTGATTAATTCCCCCTCACCCTAACCCTCTCCCCCTCGAGGGGGAGAGGGGATAAAGAGCCAACCCTTGCTCCCTTTCCCCCCGGCGGAGGGAGAGGGCTGGGGTGAGGGGGGGTCGGCAAGAAACGTTACCATATTTAAGAAATCAAGTACTTGGTTATTAACCGAAAACCAATAACCGAAAGCCGTTTGCTATGCTGCCCATTTACTTGAAAGACCAGGATTTTCCCCCTCCTGAGGAGCCCATCTACTACCTCCTCACCCGGCAGGGCCTCTTTCTGGTGAAACGCACCCCGTTCTTCCAGGCCGTGGTGCCCGCCGCCGGCATACCCTGGCTGGCTCCCCAGGAACCGGAGGTGCGCCTTTGCGGCCCCCCGTTGCCCGCGGGCCTGCTGCTCCAGGCGGTGGCTTTTTTCCGGGCGGTGTATTCCCGCCACCAGAGCGAAGCCGTAGCCCTGCTGGCCTGGCGGCAGGCCGGCCACTCCTATGAACTGGTCATCCCCCACCAGACCGTGGGGGGCGGCCATTGCGATTATCAGGTTCGGGATTTCCCCGCCGGCCATCGCCGCCTGGGTACCATCCACAGCCACGCCGGCCTTGAGGCCTTCCACTCGCAACGCGACGAAGCCGACGAGCGCCACGAAGACGGCTTTCACCTCACCGTGGGCAACCTCGACGGCGACCTGAGCCTTGCTTGCTCCGTGGTAGTCCAGGGCTACCGCGGCTATCTGCCCCCGGAACACCTCATCTCCCCCTATCCCATCCCCTGGGCTGAGGCGCCACCGGCCGAGGATTGGGCCGGGGAGGTGGAGGACAAGGTAACCCCCTTGCCCCGTCCCATCGAGTTCGGCGCCTGAAGGGGCGGTTTGGCTTTTTTTGCTTTTTTCCCCTTTTTTGCTTTTTTTGCTTTTTTTGCTAGTGTAGCTTTCAGAGAAACCTTGAAAAAAGAAATTGCTTTTATCCCCTCCCCCTCCCCTCTCAGGGAGGGCGAGTTTTTAGGGCCAATATCAGTAGTGTCCGGCAGCAAAATTGCGTGAAGAAGCTTACACTATCATGCATTTAAACTCTAGACCATTGTAATTTCAATGATATCAACATATTATAGCGATGAAACCAAATCCCCTCTCCCCTGCGAGGGGACGACACCGGGTGAGGGGTGGCTTCGTCGCCCCTCCATTCCCCCTCACCCTTGCCCTCTCCCCGGTCCAAACAAGGGGGGAGAGGGAGCATTCCAAGGGTTGGCTCTTTTCCCCTTTCCCCCTCGAGGGGGAGAGGGTTAGGGTGAGGGGGAATTAATCACTTGCTCCCGCTGTTATATATTGGCCCTAAAAACTCCCCCTCCCTGAGAGGGAAGGGGGTTGGGGGGAGGGTGATAACGATACCAGGGTCGGCGCCCGGAGAAACGGAACCTCAGATGGGCAACACTACCGAGATCAAGGCCATCGGCATCGGCGGCATCGGCTGCGCCTTGCTGCCCTTCCTCTGCCGCTACCTGCAATATTCCGGGGAGCGGACCCGCCTCACCCTTATCGACGGCGACCGTTTTGAACGGGCCAATGCCCCTCGCCAGGCCTTTACCCGACCGGGCAACAAGGCCGAGGTCAAGGCCCGGGAGCTGGCCCAGGAGTTCGAAGGAATGTCCTTGCGGGCTGTGCCTGAATACCTCACCGCCGCCAACCTCCACTACCTGATTAGGGAGGGAGACATCGTCTTCCTGATGGTGGATAACCACGCCTCCCGCCACCTCGTGGACGGGTACGCCGCGGCCCTCCGGGACCTCACTCTGATCTCCGGGGGCAACGACTACGAAGACGGCAACGTCCAGCTCTACCTCCGACGTGCCGGCCGGGATTTGACCCCCTCCCTGGGACGCTATCACCGCGAGATCGCCCAGCCCAGGGACCGCAACCCCGCCGAGCTCTCCTGTGAAGAGCTCATGGCCGCGGGCGCCCCCCAGCTCCTCTTCACCAACCTTATGGTGGCCAGCCTGATGCTCAACGCCTTCTATACCCTGCGTCTGGGCTCCCCGGGCTACGGCGAAGTCTACCTGGATATCCGGCAAAATCTCTGCCGCCCCGTTACCAGGCCGGTGTAATACCAAGTTGGCGTCAAAAGTAGAAGAATCTTTTGTAGGGGCGCATTCAGGTGTGCGCCCACCCAGGGGCGGACACACGGGTCCACCCTACACCAAAAGAACCAACGAGGCTGCAACTTGGTATAAGATGGCCGAGCCGGCAGGCTTCCAGGGCGGCGAGCCCCTACCTGACTGACCACGCCCGTTTTTGAAACGACCGGGAGTTCAGGTGGCCCGAAAAAAAAACTCGGGGGAACCCCGATCCGGGCTTCCCCCGCAAAATTAAAGATAGCGGATCTGCTTGGTTGAGCTTTCCCTAGCCCAACGCCTTCACGGCGCGTCTCACACGCCTCTTCAGCTTCTTTGAAGAGCCGGTCTTCCCCTGGCCGGGCTTCTCATAAGCATTGCAAATCTCCACCATGAAATCGTATTTCCTGCACATGAAGGGATAGGCTTCGGGATTGGCGCAGATCTTCAGGCAACAATAAGGCTTGCCTTCAGAATAGGCCGTCAGATCGAAATGGCGCAGCCAGGCATCGTATTCGATCCAGCTATGGGCCGGAATGATAAGAACGCCGTCGCTATTGCCCGAATAGAGCGAAACCTCAACCCCCGTCCCATTTCTAATTATCCCGGTATACTTGCGGGGCCAACCTTGGGGCGCTTCAGGGTCGCAGGGATTGATTGCGGCTGGCTCCGCGGCAGCCATCGGGGGGGCGGCGGATTGCGAGGGCGCGGGCTGCTCTCCCATACACAAGCCCCCCACAGACCAAACCATGACGATGAGGAAGCCCATCAAAAAAATGATTTTTTTATCCATAGAGCTAACCGCCATTATTTAAAATGAGTGTTGGCTAATTAGATAATCCAATAAGAACTTTCAGCTCTTTTGTCAAGAAAAATTTTAGCAAGCTGTCATTTTTCATTGACAATAGCCCTGGTTTGGAGAGGCATTTTCAAGTAGTGTCCGGCAAGGTTTTTGCTATGATGCAGGCAGCAGAGATTTGTTTGAATTTAGACATGCCCACTAGCTAATCATTTCCTTGCATTTACCAGCTTTTTCCCATCTCCCCGGTCCAAACAAGGTGGAGAGGGCAAGGGTGAGGGGGAATTTAATCTCTTTTCCGCTCCCATTAATACTTGGTGCGAAACTAGAGTAAGTAAATTCAAGGTAAATCAATTCATCCTTTATTTCAATCCTTCCAATGTTCGGAAATGAAATAGAGAAGCCGGCAGGATTAGGAATGGCAGGATAATGATGAGGAAAGATAAAATTCCATTCAGGATGATTCCCGGCAGGTATCTCAGACTTCGTTTTGGTTATTGCTTTTCCGGCAAATCCACCGCCTCACCGGTGAGGGCCGCCACTTCCGCAAGCAGGGCGCGGAGCAGCTCTTTCTCCGGCACCTGGCGCAGTTTGCGGCCCTTTTTGAACAGGACCCCCACCCCGGCGCCTCCAGCCACCCCGATGTCCGCCTCCCGGGCCTCCCCCGGCCCGTTCACCACGCAGCCCATGATAGCCACCTTGAGGGGGGTGGTCACCGCCAGCAGGCGGCGCTCCGCCTCCTCCGCCAGCGAGAAGAGGTCCAGGCGGCAGCGGCCGCAGGTGGGGCAGGAAATCAGTTCTACCCCCCGCTCCCTGAGGTGCAGGGCCCGGAGAATCTCATAGGCCGCCCGCACCTCCTCCACCGGGTCCCGGGTGAGTGAAACCCTTATGGTATCGCCGATGCCCTGGGCCAGCAGCATGCCGATCCCCAGGGCGGACTTCACCGTACCGGCGATCAGCCCCCCGGCTTCGGTCACCCCCAGGTGCAAAGGATAATCCGTCAGGCGCGAGACCTCCCGGTAGGCCGCCACTGTCACCAAGACATCGGAGGATTTCAGGGAAATCTTGAAATCGAAGAAGCCCCAGTCCTCGAACTTCTTGACCCAGCGGAGGGCGCTGGCCGCCAGGGCCGCGGCAGTAGGGACCCCATACCTTTCCAGCAGGTCCGCCTCCAGGGAGCCGGCATTTACCCCCAGGCGCAGCGGCACGCCCCTTTGCCGGCAGGCCTCCAGCACTTGGCGGGTCTTCTTCTCTCCCCCCAGGTTGCCGGGGTTGATGCGGATGGCGTCGGCCCCCTGCTCCAGGGCGGCCAAAGCCAGACGATAATTGAAATGGATGTCGGCAATCAGGGGCAGCGGGCTCTCTTTTTTGATCTCCCCCAAGACCCGGGCCGCCTTCTGATCCGGCACCGCCAGCCGGGCCACTTCGCAGCCGGCCGCAGCCAATCTATGGAGCTGGGCCAGGGTAGCGCCTACCTTCCTGGTGTCGGTGTTGGTCATGGACTGCACCACCACCGGGGCGCCGCCGCCGATCTGCACCGGGCCGATGCGGATGGCCCGGGTAGGTTTGCGTTTTATCCGCAGGGTTTTATCTTTCTGAGACATATGCTAGTTAAATTTTAGCGGAATCGGCTCGCTGACGCAAGTCGCCGCCACGGTCTCCGCCGGGGCGGGACCTTCCACTGAGCCAAGTTACATAAGGTCCTTAATTTTACAGGGTTTTTTTCCCGATAAAGGGTTTTGTGCCGATTTCTCTTTTCTGTTTTCCTGGGAAGCGGAAACCTCTACAGATCTACTTCCAGTGGACCCAGGTCGGTGATGCGCTCCGGCTGCCAGCGGGGTTGATCATCCTTGTCGAGGAGGCGCGCCCGGATGCCCTCCAGGTAGTCGGGGTGCTGCACCATGAAGTGGGCGGCCCGGGCCTCCCTCCGGAAAACTTCCGGCAGCGGCCGCCCCTGGTTGGCCCGCAGCAGCTTCAGGGTCAGGGCCAGGGCCGTGGGGGAGCGCTCGGACATATGCCGCAATACCTCCCCACAGATTTCCAGCTCCGGGCTGCACTGACTGAGGGACGCCAGGATTTCTCCCAGGCTCTCTTTACCCGCAAAATGCTGCGCCACCCAGGCGTCCAACTCCGGCCGGGGCGACAAGTCCTGCTTGGCGTAGGCCGGAAGCCAGCCCCTCATCTGCCTGACCGCCTCTTCTCTTACCAAAAATCCCGGCGCCAGGCGCCCGGAGATCCTGGCCAGGTCCTCCAGGAGGTCCATCAGACGGGGGGATGGCGCCAGGTGGGTGGCCAGTCCCAGACGGACGCATTCGCCCCCCACCGCCTCGTAACCGGTGAGGGCCAGGTACTCCGGATAGCCGGGGGGACAGCGGGCGTGCAGCCAGACGCTGGCGCCCACATCCGGAAAAAAACCGATTCTGGTCTCGGGCATGGCCATGCGGCTGCGCTCCGTGACCACTACCAGGTCTGCGCCTGCAGCCAGACCCAGGCCGCCCCCCATGGTGATGCCATCCGCCAGAGCCACCACCGGTTTGGGAAACTGGTGAAGCAGCAGGTCCAGGTCGTACTCTTCCCGGAAAAACTCGTCGGCCAGGAAAGGCGCCCGGCCCTGTAGGGCCCGGGCCAGTTCCTTCAGATCGCCGCCGGCGCAGAAGCCCCGTTCACCGGCGCCGGAGAGGACGATCAGCCTTACCCCCTCGTCCTCCCGGGCCTCATCCAGAAGCCCGCGCAGCCGCCGGATCATCTCCAGGTTCAGGGTGTTGAGGACCCGAGGCCGGTTGAGGACCAGGTTTAACAGGCCACCCCGGCGTTGCACCAGGATTGGAGATTCTTCTTGCTCAGCCATGGTTAGAAGGGCCATGCCCAAAATCTGTTTTCTGTTTTCTGTTTTCTGAGGCCATCTTGCCTTATTGCGGTTCAAGCTCCCGAGGTATTAATCGACCGAGAGAAGGCTGACAGGCTTTCAAAAGTGGCCCCAAAACCTGGTGGTATAGGCGTCCCGCCTGTGCGGCGCATTTTAAAGCTTTCGCTAAGAGGGCCTTTAATGGCACAGGATTTTAGAAGACTGTTTTCCGTTTTCTGTTTTCTGTCTCTGCTAGGGGGCCTTTGCCTTTGATTTTGCCTTTGACTTCACAGAAAACCGAAAACAGATAACAGCTTCTAGGGCGGGCTGTGCCCGCCGAATTTTGGCGGCTACAGGCCGCTCAATACGGCTATCCTTTCCGTCCATAAAGGATGAGTTGGGGCATTTCCACGTTGCCCATGAAGGGGATGGCAGCCTGGATGGTCTCCAGGCGCTGCAGCTCATAGCCCGGGAATTGCGCCTTTAATTCTCGGGGAGTGGGGAAATGGTGCACCAGTTTGCCGTCCGGAGTGGCGATGTTCACCAGGGTGCCGGGCTCCAGCTTCCGGGTCCCGGGCAGCATCACCCTGGCCGCGAACTCCCGGGGTGAGACATAAATGAACAGATGCGCACCAACCTTCAAGACCCGGTCCAGCTCCCGGCAATATTCCCGAAAAGTGGCGGCATCTCCGTGATTGATTACATTGATGCTGACGACCAGATCGAAGCGGCGCGTTGCTACGGGCAGACGGCGCAGATCGGCCTGGAGCAACGGAGCCGATAAGGCGGCGGCTTGGAGACGGCCATTCAGAACCCGGAGCACCGAGGCCTCCCGGTCCACCCCCACCACCTGGAAGCCCTCCTGCGCCAGGGGCAGGAGGTGGCGGCCCACGCCGCAGCCGGCATCCAGGACCCGGCGGCAGCCTGCCAGTCTTAGCTCCGGCAGCAGGGCCAGGAACTCCGGGTTGGGCTGAAGCCCTTGCATTTTTGGAGCTTCGAAGATTTCCCCCCAATCGGCCATGTCGGTCTCGCATGAACAGGTTCTGGATGTCAAGAAAGTTATCTATTTAAGTTCACCCCGTCAATCTTCTTTTCTTATCAGGCGCTTCTGTTTATAATCACGGAGGCGCTTACTTGCAAAAATCGGATAGACTCCTCTGAGGTGAGACATGATTCCCCGATACAGCCGCAAGGGAATGGCCCGCATCTGGAGCGAAGAGAACAAATATGCCAGTTGGCTCCAGGTGGAGGTGGCGGCCCTGGAGGCCATGGCGGAGTGCGGCATCATCCCCCGGGAGGCGCCGGCCCGGGCCTTCAGCAAGGCCACCTGCGACGTGGAGCAGATCCTGGCCCTGGAAGAAAAGACCCATCACGACGTGGCCGCCTTTGTGGACCAGGTGGCCGCCTGCCTGGGGGAGGACGGCCGCTATTTCCACTTCGGGCTCACTTCCTCGGACGTACTGGATACCGCCCTGGCCCTGCGCCTGAAGGAAGCCGCCGACCTTTTGCAAGCCGATCTGGATGAGCTGCTTACGGTCCTGAAAGAGAGGGCCTATGAATTTAAGGATTTGCCCATGGTGGGCCGCACCCACGGGGTGCATGCCGAACCCATTACCCTGGGATTGAAATTCTCCTTGTGGTTTGCCGAATTCCAACGGCAACGCGCCCGTCTGGCGGCGGCCCGCCAAACTATCGCGGTGGGCAAGCTCTCCGGCGCGGTGGGCACCTTTGCCCACCTGCCCCCGGAGGTGGAGGCCAAGACCTGCGCCCGCCTGGGGCTTACCCCGGCGCCCATCTCCACCCAGGTGATTCAACGGGACCGGCACGCCGAATACTTCCTCACCCTGGCCTTGATCGGCGCCAGCGTTGAGAAGGTGGCCCTGGAGATCCGCCACCTGCAGCGCACCGAGGTGCGCGAGGCCGAGGAGTTCTTCACCGCCGGCCAGAAGGGCTCTTCCGCCATGCCCCACAAGCGCAACCCGGTTCTGTCCGAGAACCTGTGCGGCCTGGCCCGGCTGCTCCGGGCCAATGCCCTGGCGGCCCTGGAAAACGTGCCCCTGTGGCACGAGCGGGACATCAGCCACTCCTCGGTGGAACGGCTCATTGCCCCGGACAGCACCGTGCTCCTGGACTTCATGCTGGCCCGCCTGACCCGCTTGCTAAAGAATCTCACGATTTACCCGATAAATATGATCAAGAACCTCAACCTCACCCACGGCCTGATCTTCTCCCAGGGCCTGTTGCTGGCGCTTATTGGCAAAGGCCTGAGCCGGGATGCGGCTTACCGGTTGGTGCAGCGCCCGGCCATGCAGGTCTGGGAGCAGGGAGGCGAGTTTTCCTCGTTGGTGCAGAATGATGCGGAGATCTCCCGGCATCTGACCCCGGCGGAACTGGCCGTCATCTTCGACCTGGGCCGCTCCCTGCGCCACGTCGATGCCATCTTCGCCCGGGTGTTTGGGGAGTGAGCAGTGAGCAGTGAGCATTGAGGGGCCGCGGTCAGGGGCAGGTGCGATTCCGTAGCCGCAGGCTTTACCCTGCGCCCCGCCGATTTAGCGGCCAGGCTGAAAAAGGTGCTAAAATTATTTTCATTGGTGGGCCCTCAGGCAAATTAAGAGTGGGATAGGTGGAGGCAAATGGCACACGGTAATCTCCCCGAAAAATTTAGCCCCGGTCGTCTTCTGAATCGCCCTTTTCTAATAATCTTGTTGATTTTTTGCGCCTGTTCCGCCAAAGAACCACCCTTGAGTCCCGCCGCGGCCTCTTTTAAGCAAGAGGTCAAAGCCTGCCTCCAGCGGCTGGCGGCGCCGCTGCCCGGACCGGTAGCCCGACAGGACGTGCCAGCCATCAATAAGGCTCTTCTGGCAATGGCCGACCCGGCTATTAAACTCTGCCGCATGTGCCCTTTCCAGATCGGCGTCCTGGACCAGCATGGAGACATCCTGGCAAGGTATCCCGAGAAAAAAGAGGGGACCCTTAATTTCTCCGGTTATGATTTGATTGATCAGGTGCTGAAAAGCCGGAGAATCTCCCAACAACGCTTCTTTTTGCAGGACGGCTCCGAGATTTATATCATTGCTGCCCCGCTCCTCCATGAGGGGCAGATGATAGGGCTGCTGGGCCTAAGCCTGGACGCGGCGGAAGCGTTGCACAGGTGGGGTCTGACCGATAAAGAGTTCCTGGCTCTGGATTTTAATAATTAACTCAACCTGGTACGAGATTCGCAGGCCCAGAAGAGTCAATTTGCGGGACTGGCGTTTTCCGGGATGCTATGGACCACCCCTCCCAACCGAGTCGCAACTTCAGCTTTAAAGTGGCCGGCCAGCAAGGTCAGGAACTCAATCTCGCCATCTCCGGCCGCATCGCCCTGGAAAATTTGAGCCTCTTTAACTCGGAGGTCGCGGCCCTGTTGGAAAGAATGACCCCCAGCAAACTGACCGTGGACCTGGCCGGGGTGGAATATCTCGACAGTGCCGGAGCCTTGGAGCTTTTACAGCTCGAGAGCGAGTCCAAGGCCAGGTCCGTGCCCCTGAAGTTTGTCAATCCCACCGAGAAGACTAAGGGTATCATGGGCCTCATCGATCCGGAAGCCCTGAGGATCCCTCCTTTGATCAGGGAGCGGGTAAGCGGCAATGTGGTGGAGCAACTGGGTGAGGAAAGCCGGCATTTCGTTAAAGATCTGGTGGAGGTGACGACTTTTCTGGGAGCGCTCCTCATCAGCCTGATGCAAGCATTGCTCCACCCTCGTTCGATCCGGTGGCAGGACGTATCCTTCTACATGAAAAGGGCGGGGGCGGATGGGCTCCCCATCGTGGGCCTCCTCAGCTTCCTCCTGGGACTTATCATCGCCTTCATGTCTTCGCTGCAGCTCAAGCAATTCGGGGCCAATATTTACGTGGCCTCTCTTCTGGCCATTGGCATGGTCAAGGAACTGGGTCCCATCATGACGGCCATTCTGGTAGCCGGGAGGTCGGGATCTGCCTTTGCCGCGGAAATCGGCACCATGGTGGTCGATGAGGAGGTGGACGCCCTGGTGACCATGGGTTTCGACCCCATCAGGTTTCTGGCGCTCCCCAAGGTCCTGGCAGCCCTGGTAGTGGTGCCCCTCCTCACCGTTTACGCCGATATCTTCGGGATCGCCGGCGGCCTGGTGGTGGGGATCATGGGTCTGGACCTGACGGCTTACTCTTACCTGAAGGAGACCCAGACCAGCCTTACCTTGTTGGATATCATCCTCAGCCTCCTGAAGGCCGGGGTCTTTGCCTTGCTCATTGCCGGCATCGGCTGCCAGCGGGGTTTTCAGGTGCGGGGGGGGGCCGCGGCGGTGGGTTCCGCCACCACCTCGGCGGTGGTGACCGCCCTGTTTCTCATCATTGTCACGGACTCGGCCTTCGCCCTGGCTTTTCAATATTTGGGGATTTAAGCGGAATGCTGTTCATTTAAGCACCAGGAGCTGATGCGAAGTCATTTCTTTGGTCATTCTGAGGGAGCCGAAGGCGACCGAAGAATCTCTAAATACGAGATGCTTCGCTTCGCGATGCATGACAAAAAATGTATAGGGTGGGCACTGCCCACCAATTCCTTAAATGAACCGTATTGGATTTAAGCGAGGATTCAGCAAAACCCATTTTTTTGTATCTTTTGTATTTTTTGTAAGGGTCCGCCAAAAGGAAACTCCTTGGGAAACACCAGTCAAGACCCTATCATCGTGGTGGATGGGCTCACTGCCCGCTTTGGGGAGAACACCGTCTTCGAACGGGTCAGCTTCCAGGTTAACCGGGGTGAAATCCTGGTGATTTTGGGAGGAAGCGGCTGCGGCAAATCCACCCTGCTCAAACATATGATCGGCCTCTATCGACCCGCGGCGGGGAGAGTGCTGCTCAACGGCATTGATATTATGACGGATGATGAGAGGAAGCTGCATTCCTTAAAAACCGGGTTCGGGGTACTCTTTCAATCCGGCGCCCTTTTTGGGTCCATGACCCTGGCCGAAAACGTCGGCTTAACCCTCCAGGAATTTACCGACCTGAATGATGAAACTATCGATCTCATCGTGAAGATGAAACTGGCCCTGGTGAATCTGGCCGGGTATGAAAACCACCTGCCCGAAGAGATCTCCGGGGGAATGGCGAAACGAGCGGGACTGGCCCGGGCCATGGCGCTCGACCCTTCGATACTCTTCTTTGATGAACCTTCGGCCGGATTGGATCCCATAACCGCGGCGGAACTGGACATCTTGATCAAAAGCCTCAATGCCGGGATGGGCACGACCATGGTGGTGGTCACCCATGAACTGGAGTCAATTTTTGCTATTGCCCACCGGGTGATAATGCTGGATAAGAGCGCCAGGGGAATCATCGCCGAAGGCGATCCCCGGGACCTCAAGGAGCATTCCCCGGACCCGCGGGTGAAAAACTTCTTTAACCGAAAGCCTTCTAGTAGCAACCAGCTTAAGGAACCATAAATATGGCCAGAAAATCTACCGACTTTATCCTGGGGCTCTTCGTGATCCTCGGATTCATATTAGCAGTGGCCGCCATCATCTGGGTGGGAGCCAGCAGCTTCTTTCAGAAGGGGACACAGTACGTCTCTTACTTCGACGAATCGGTGGAGGGCCTGCAGGCAGATTCCAGCGTCAAATACCGGGGCGTAGATGTGGGCCGGGTGGAGAGGATTCAGGTAGCGCCCGATAATAAACTGGTTGGGGTGGTCATGAAGATCAACTTACGGGGTGATTTACCCAAGACCACCATGGCCCAATTGAGGACCGCGGGCATCACCGGAGTAAAATTCATTGGGCTTGACCAGCCCACACCCGAGGAGCGAGCCCTGTCGCCCAAAATTGACTTCCCCTCCGAATATCCCATAATCCCCACCCGCCCTTCCGAGATCCAGCGTCTCCTGGCCGCAGCCAACGTCATCCTGGAAAAGTTCCAACAGATTGACACGAAAGGCATTTCCGACCAAGTCATGCTCACGACTAAGGCTATCGAAAACTTCTTCCAGGGCAAGGAGATGACCGGAATCATGGCGAAACTGCATGGCACTGCGGGAAATCTGGATAGGCTCACCGGCCGGTTCGATGAGAAGGTCAGCGCCAAAAAGCTGGACGAGATTCTGGGTGGGACACGGGATTCCATCAAGGAAATCCATGGACTCCTTGCCAGTGTCAAGAAAGACTTACAGGCCATGAAGCTTCCGGAAACGGCTTCCCGATACCGCGCCGTCGCCCTGGATGCGGCGGCACTCAGCGACAATCTCCAGCGCGCCTCGGCCTCCCTGGAGCAATTCCTGGAGCGCCTCAAGGAGCGGCCGCCGGATCTTTTTTTCGGCAAACCGCCTAAGAAAAGATGGAATGAATAATTCAAGGTGAACGGATGAGAAAACTTAAACTCTGGCCGAGGCCGCACCGTCTGGTGATAACCCTGATGACCTGGTTCTTCCTGATTTCCCTGTTATCGGGATGTGGAAAACCGCCCAATGCGGTGGAGAAATATATCCTGGAATACTCCTCTCCAGTGATTGGGGCCCGCCCCCAGCTCGATAAGAACCTCACGGTGGAGCAGTTCGCAGTGGCACAAGCTTATAACAGCACGGATATGGTATATCGGCCCAGCCCTTATAAAAGTGACGTTTACCGCTACAACCGCTGGCGGGTCAACCCCGGGTACCTGGTAACGGACTATCTCATCAGAGACCTGAGGAACTCCCGGCTGTTCCGGGGGGTGTTTCTTGGCCCCAACTCCGGGAACAGCCGCTACCAATTGGAAGGGACGGTAGAAGAGTTCCAGGAACTCGATGAACCCGATGGCTGGAAGGCCTCCCTGGCCATTAATGTTACCCTTCTGGATACGGTGCAGGAGCTAATGCCGCAAAGGGTGGTATTCCAGAGAAACTATCGGACCGTGGAGCCACTGGTTCAGAAGACCCCCCATGGCCTGGCCCAGGGGATGAGCCAGGCCATGGAGAACGTATCGGCTCAGATCATCAATGATGTTTACCAGGCCTGCCATAACAGGCCGGTGGTCCAGGGGAAGTAAGGCGCATTTAAAGATGGGGGGTCCCAGAACCGGCCGCTGCCTGCTCACGCCTCCCGGCTCACTATTCTGATCAAAGGGGGAGGAAATCTAAGGCCGCGGCTTAAGTCCTCTCTCTAGGGCCTGGATCTGGAGGCCAAATGCTACTCCCTCTGCTGCACGAATCCGGATGTCATCCGGGGTTTAGAGGATTTCCTGGAGAAGCGCCGGCAGAGGTAATAAGCAAGTTAACTTATTCAGACTTAGGGTCATCTAATATATCAGATCAGGCATTTTCAAGGGCTAGTTTTTCGGCTCATGATAAGGCGGATTTACCCTTGATTATGCAGCGCGGTGGAAAAAGAAACCTGGGAAAAGGCTGATACCACCATTTTGATGGCGAGCTTGACAAGGGCAACTTTGGTGTTAGGGTCCAAGCAAGGAGAGCCTCAGGCTTGGAGCCACGCCAGAGACCATTGCGCAAACAAAAAACACTTGCGGGGGTACCCATGAAAAAGCCAATTCTTTTTTTGGTACTGGTAGTTATGCTGGCTGGAGGCGCGATCGGCGCGATGTCTGGACCTTCTTCCGCTCAGGGCTATTACTATCCACACCCGACCCAGAATATTGCCGTGACACCGTATGTTGGGAATAATACGCCCTGGACCTTTTACAAAGGTGATTGGTTTTTGAATGGAATCCTGCAATACTTTTTCGGCCCTAAAATTGGATTTGCCCCGTATTACGCATATCCTCAGGTCTATATTGTAAGACCCAATAACTGGTATGCGTCGGGCTGGAATTCGTGGTATCAGGGACATCCTGAATACTGGAATAATTTTGAGCGACAGCATCCTGAATGGCGCGGACACCAGGTTGGTCAGCACTATGACCAGAATTTTTATAATCGGTACCATAGCGGCCAGGGGGGAGGTTGGAATCAAGGATTCCATGGCGTTAGTCCTCAAGGAGCCACCGGTACTGGCTATCGTCCCCAAGGGGCCACCGGTACTGGCTATCGTCCCCAAGGAGCCACCGGTACTGGCGTTCGTCCCCAAGGGGCCACCGGTACTGGCGTTCGTCCCCAAGGGGCCACCGGTACTGGCTATCGTCCCCAAGGGGCCACCGGTACTGCATTTTCTCCTAAAGCCCCGGCTCCCAGCGCTGGTAAACCTGGGACACCTCCTCCTCATGAGGAAAAACATTAGCAGTAGTTCTCCTACCGCTGCAAGTTCCCAGATCGCTCTACCCAGGGCGATCTGGGATCATTTTGAAAGCGAAATCAAGGTCTCCCTGGTTTGACTCATTAAACCCACTACATTAAAGTCAAGTTTCGCACCAAGTATTAATGGGAGCGGAAAAGAGATTAAATTCCCCCTCACCCTTGCCCTCTCCCCCTCCAGGGGGAGATCAGATTCAGCCTCCAGTCCCTCGAACCAGGCGCCATGGGCGGCGATGCCAGCCCCTCGCCCCTGGGGCGCGCCCACAGTCATCGAGAGGCGCTCTAACCAAATTATAACTTGCAGCCCGAGAGGAAATGGGATATATTAAAAAGCACCTAAGCATATCCCAGCCAATCTTTGCAAACCCTGACCCTGGGCAAACTCCCGAGTCTTCACCTTAAAGTTCTGGCACTTCAGGAATTAAGAGAGGCCCCTTTTGTGGGGCTCCCTCGGCAAAGAGACGGCGAGGGGCAGAGCCCCTTAGCGCCGATTGCCTTCCGGACCTCGGGGGTGGTCGCGAGAGACGAGACTGGAAGCTAGGGCAAGACCTGATTTATTTACTCCCTAAGCTAAGCGGATTTCCTCAAATTATCGGAAATACTAGCTTATCCGCTATGCTCAGGATGACCTTGGCGATAACTAGGGGTTTTTTCTGGCTGGCAAAAATGCCATACCTTGCGAGGCGTTAAATCATGGACGAAGAATTGACGGATCTCTTAGCACCGGAAGTATCTGCCGCTAAAATATTTGAGTGCAGCGGCGCCAGATTGGAGCCGGAGGCTGCCGCGGATCTGTGGCCCAGGATTTTGCAACATAAATGGCTCATGTCTGAAAAACTCGGGCGCGATGTGGGCCTGCGGGTCGCGTGCATCGACTTCCTGGAAAATATGGAGCAAGCTCGAGAGGAATACCTCGCCTATCAACAGCAAGACCTTTTAAAGGAAATGGGCGCTCTGACCATCAGCAAAGAAATCTGGGACACCATTGCGGATTCCCAACCGCCCAAGCAGATCGTGCAGAAAAGAATCATTCTGCCATTGACCCAGGAAAATCTATCCAAAAAGCACGGCGTCGTCCCTCCCACAGCCATCATTTTTTTCGGACCTCCCGGCACCGGCAAAACTCATTTTGCCAAAGCCATCGCCGGGGCCCTTTCCTGGTGGTTCATCGAAATTGCCCCCAGCATGCTTATGGTTGACGGCATCGAAAAGGTGGGGGCCAATCTGCGCCTGGCCATGGAAAAGGCTCGCACCCTTAAGGAAACCGTCATTTTTATCGATGAATTTGAAGAGCTCGCGGGAAATCGTGACGAGGCCAGCCGGGTGGACAAGTCCATCACCAACGAATTTCTCAAACAGGTGCCCCTGCTCAAAAGCCAGGGGAACCATATCCTCCTGATTTGCGCCACCAATTACATCCGGCAACTGGACCCCGCCCTGCTGCGTCCGGGAAGATTTGATTGCATCATCCCCGTGGGAGGGCTGGACGAAGATGAAAGAGCCACTATCCTGAAATACTATCTCTCCAGGCTCAATACTGGGGAAATCGATTTAAAGCGGATCGTCAAGATGACGGCGCGCTTTACCCCCGCGGATATCGAATATCTCTTCCAGCAAGTAGCCCAGTTCGCTTTCGAACAGGAACTGCTTATCGAGCGGGATTATCGCGTTACCACTGACACCATCTTTGAAATCCTGCCCAAAATGCGGGCCTCTCTCACCGAAGAAGTCAGTATCGAGTTCGAAAAAGACACCATTACCTATTGCCGCTACTAGTACTACTCCGTTAAGTCTTGACAAACATTCTCTAGTATGCGAGCCTGGGTCGCATGGACAGAGAAGAATTGCTTGAGGCCCGAGGTCGCCTGGAGGCTTTTCTTGAGCTGTTGTTGCCCTTGTTGGGCCGGTCCGAACGTTGCCGCTGGGGAGCCTTTTATATCCAGGGCTTGCTCCTGGAAGGAGGTCGAAAGACTGCGGCGGGGATGGCGGCCCATTTTGGTGGCAACGTCCAGGCTGTGCAGCAGTTTGTCAATCAGAGTCCATGGGACTGGCTGGCGGTCCGCCGGGTCTTGGCGCAAACCGTGATAAAGCAGACTTCCGGTCGTGGTGCCTGGATCTTGGACGACACCGGTTTTCCCAAAAAGGGGGCGCATTCCGTGGGGGTGGCCCGGCAATACTCCGGCACCTTGGGTAAGATTGGCAACTGCCAAGTGGCGGTAAGTCTGAACTATGCCACTGACGATGGCTGTTTCCCGGTAAATTTTCAGCTTTATCTGCCGGCCGCGTGGGTGGAAGATGGCCTGCGGCGACAGAAGGCCGGCATCCCCAAGGACATAACGTTTCGGCATAAGTGGCGGATCGGGCTGGAGATGCTGGATCAAGCCCGGGAGTGGAGTTTGCCTGCCCAGGTCGTAGTGGCCGATGCCGGTTACGGAGTGGCGACGGAATTCCGGCGGGAGCTGGAAATACGAGGCTACCATTACGTCATGGGAATCACCCGGGATACCACGGTCTGGACCGAGCCGGTGGTTGCCAAGCCCCCGACTTACTCGGGCCAAGGACGGCCGCCGAAAGGCGACCGCACTTTGCCCAGTCCCCGCAAAATCTGTGAGGTGGCGCGACTGCTGCCGGAGGACGCCTGGGAAGACATCACTTGGCGGGAAGGGACAAAAGGCCCGATGCGTGGCCGCTTCGCAGCCATCCGCGTCAAACCCGCCATCGGTTATTTTAACGGCAAGGCGACGGAGCCGGTCGGTTGGCTTCTCAGCGAATGGCCACGGCCAGAGCCTGAGCCCATAAAATATTGGTTCTCCAACTTGCCGGAAACCACTACGCAGCAGGAACTGCTCTATTGGGCCAAAATACGCTGGTGGATTGAGCAAAACTACCAGCAATTGAAAGATCAATTGGGGCTGGACCATTTTGAAGGGCGATCCTGGGCTGGCTGGCATCATCACGTGACTTTGACGATGCTGGCTTTCGCCTTTCTGGTTCTGGAGGGCTTCCGGGCTAAAAAAAACTACTGGGTGGACCCTCCCACGCGCCAAAAGGGAACTGCAACGCATGCTCATAATGAAGCTTGGCTTCTGCCCTTGTTGTTGGCGTCCAATCATAATGGATGATTCTTAACTTAACGTAGTAGTACTAGAAGCTATTGCAAAACCCCAGTCTGCCCAAAAATGTCATTCTGAGCGAAGCGAAGAATCTCATATTTTTAGTGACTTGAGATCCTTCACTTCGTTCAGGATTCTCTTTTAAAAAGCCGGCGCCGGACGAAGCCACTTATTCTCGCGGGACCCTGGCCCCCAAAAAACCCATGGCCAGCCGCCGATTTTTCGGCTTTTTGGGGTTTTATCGGATCAAGGCGGGATTATCAGTGGAGCCCATGGTAGCTAAAAGTGAACCAGAACCCAAGATTTCCGGCTCTTTTCCGTTTGAAAGAAAGACAAGAAGTTTTTAAGTGATTATATCCAGGAGTGGATTATCTCAATCCCGGAACCCAGGCAATTTATCCATCTCAAAAAAGATATGGTGACATGCTATTCGGAAAACGACTGGATCTGAACTGGCTGGCGGACATCGGATGGAAAGTGATCGTGATCCTTTCGCTGGCGGCATTATTAGCCTGTGGCGCCGGGGAAAACCAAGATGCCGTTTTGCGGGCCACTTTGAGCAATGGCCTGCGCGTGGTGATTATTAAAGATCCCATCGCTCCCGTGGCCACGACCATGGTCAATTATCTGGTCGGATCAAACGAGGCTCCGGAAGGTTTCCCAGGAATGGCCCACGCTCAGGAACACATGCTGTTTCGCGGCAGTCCCGGGCTTCCGGCTGGCCAGCTGGCTGCCATCAGTGCAGCCATGGGTGGGGAGTTCGAGGCTGATACCCAGCAGGTGGTCACCCAGTACGCTTTTACCGTTCCGGCCGAGGATCTGGACGTGGCCTTGCATATCGAGGCCCTTCGGATGCATGGCGTCCTCGACAGTGACGAACTCTGGAACCAGGAGCGAGGAGCGATTGAGCAGGAGGTGGCCCAGGATCTTTCCAATCCTGAATATGTCTTTTATATTAAACTCCTGGCGACCATGTTCAAGGGAACGCCTTATGCTCTCGATGCGCTGGGCACTCGCGCCTCTTTCGACCTGACCACTGGCGCCATGCTCAAGAAGTTTTACGATACCTGGTACGCCCCTAATAACGCCATTCTCGTGATCACCGGGGATGTGGACCCCCAAAAAACGCTTGCTAGCGTAACGAAATTATTCGGGGATATTCCCAGAAAAAATCTGCCCCCCCGGCCGGAGGTTCGGCTGCAGCCGTTAGCGGCCGAAAAGATCGAGATGAACACGGATTTGCCTTACGGGTTGGTCGTTGTCGCTTTTCGCTTACCCGGCTATACCAGCCCTGATTATGCCGCTTCCCAAGTGCTGGCCGACGTCTTGAGCAGTCAACGGGGGGACCTATATGCCCTGACGGCCGCGGGCAAGGCCTTAAACACCGACTTTGCCTTGAGCACTCTCCCCGAGGCCGGGCTGGCCTATGCGGAGGCCGCCTTCCCTAAGGGCGGCGATCCTCAGAAGTTGCTTCAGGAGGTCCAAGAAGTCTTAGCCAAAAGCGTTCAACAGGGTATCGCCGCCGATCTGGTGGAAGCTGCCAAAAACCTTGAGTTGGCCCAACTGGAAGAACAAAAAAATTCGGTGTCCGAGCTGGCCATGACGTGGTCCCAAGCTCTGGCGGTGGAAGGCCGGCAGTCTCCCGCGGACGACGTTCGGGCCATTACCAAGGTTACGGTGCAAGACGTTGATCGCGTCGCCCGCCTATATCTGGATCTCGATCATGCGGTGGTGGCCATCCTTACTCCCGAGGCCTCCGGCCAACCCATATCCGCCAAAGGCTTTGGCGGCAAAGAATCCTTCAATCTGCAGCCTGGCAAAACCGTTACCCTGCCCGAGTGGGCCAAGAGTTTCTTGGAGCGGTTGTCCATTCCAACTTCCACCGTTCACCCGGTGGTGAGCATCTTGCCCAACGGGATTAAACTAATTGTTCAGCCTGAATCTATCAGCAACACGATCAGCGTTTACGGCCATATTAAAAATCAGCCGGATTTACAGGAGCCTCAAGGGCAGGAGGGCATTGCTCAGGCACTGGACCAGCTTTTTTCATACGGCACCACCTCACTGGATCGGTTGGCCTTTCAGAAAGCCTTGGATGATATTGCGGCGCAAGTCTCCACCGGAACCTCTTTTTCTTTACAGGTATTGTCCGACCACTTCGAGCGCGGGGTGCAGCTTTTGGCGGATAACGAACTCCATCCGGCTCTGCCGGAGGACGCCTTCATCATTGTTCGCACTCAGGTAGCCGATACCGTGGCGGGCAAGCTCCAAAGTCCCGATTATCTGGCGAGCCGGGCACTCAAAGCGGCTTTATATCCAAAAAGCGACCCGACCTTGCGCCAGGCCACCCCGGACACTGTCTCCAGGTTAACTTTGGCGAATGTCAAAGATTATTTTTCGCAGGTCTTTCGACCAGACCAGACCGTTATTGTAGTTATCGGCAAGGTGATCCCTAAGCAGGCAAGACAGGTAATCGAGCGATACTTTGGACAATGGACGGCTTCCGGTCCTAAACCAAACATCCTGTTACCGCCTATACCACCCAACACCTCTGCCTCTGTGGCCGTACCCGATGCCAGCCGGGTGCAAGATGAGGTCGACCTGGCAGAAACCCTGGGACTGACACGGTCCAATCCGGATTACTACGCCCTGGTGCTGGGTAACCACGTCCTGGGAGGTGGCTTTTATGCTACCCGGCTTTACCGGGAGTTGCGGGAAGAAACCGGTCTCGTATATTCCGTGGAGGTGGAGTTGCAAGCCCATCAGACCCGCGCCCTCTATGCCATTGAGTATGCCTGCGATCCGGACAATGTTGCCAAAGTCCATGGCATCGTGGAGCGTAATTTAATGGAGATGCAATCCCAAATGGTGAATCCCGACGAATTACGACAGGCAAAATTGATGTTGCTGCGGAGAATCCCACTGTCCGAATCCAGTTTGCAGAGCATTGCTAAGGGGTTGATCAAACGCTCAATTCTAGACTTGCCGCCTGATGAACCGATTACCGCCGCTAAAAACTATGCGGCGATGACTGCCGAGCAGGTCCAAGCGGCCTTTGCCAAGTGGGTAAGACCGGCCGATCTGGTGCAGATAACTCAAGGGCCGCTGCCAAAGTAGAAATCAACCCTCTTGGGGAAGACCGTTAAGATTAAACTTTTAATCTCTTTCAAAGGGAACGGGGCGAGGGAATGGCCTTGATGATCCCTACACAGCAAAGGTAGTTTATGAGGAGAGGACGAAACGATGCCAAAAATATCAGGAATCGTGGACCCGAGAGGAAAACAAGAACGGCCACAACTCATTATGGCCCCGAGAGTGACGCTGAAAAAATTACAGGAAGGCCCCATCGTTTTCTACAACAACACGAAACTGGAATTTTGCAACTACACCGAAATTTTTCCACGGATAAAGGAACTGTTCCGGCTGCGGGGCATCTCTAACTTTATTGACTTTCGCGAGACGGTCAGGGGCAAGACGACCGAAGACCTCAATAATTATGCCAAAAAGCTGGCGGCGGTAAAGCCGGTGGCGGCAGTAACAGCCCTGGGCGATATGGGCACTACTCCGGCCACGACCGTTATCACGATTGCCCTGGAAAAACTGGGCATCCCCACCGTATATATCACCGCCAGCCCAGGCGCCGAACTGGCCGAAGGCGTTGCCTTTTACCGGGCCGGGCGGCTTTGCCTCTGTCCCCTGGATATTTATCAAGGCAGCACCAAAGAGGAAGTCGTCGCCCAGGTGGATTCTCAAATCGATTGCCTTATGGAATCCTTGACGCTTCCCCCTGAAGTCAGTAAGCGGGCCGATCTCCACTTCAAGTTGGATAAGGCCGCGCCGGCGGAAAACGGCCTGCTGCCTTTGCAGCTTGAAATCACGGATGAAAAGTTGCAAGAACCAGGCAGTTTCCTGGAAGAAATCATGGACTACCTCAACGCTGAACATCTGGGCGACGGACTGCCCATCATTCCACCAACCCCGCCGCGACTGACTAAAATGATGGCGTCTTGCCCCTTCGATCCTGAGTTGATTCTGGCCCGGGAGATCGGTCCCAGCGGCAAGAACCTCACCGTAAGGGACGTGGCGGTGGCGGCGGTGATGGCCGGCTGCAGACCCGGGCATATGCCGGTGCTCGTCACCGCGTTCAAGGCCCTGGCCAACCCGAAGTATAATTTCCTGCAGTCCGTCACCACGTCCCATCCCGGCGGCAATCTCGTCTTGGTGAGCGGGCCTCTGGCGCAGGAAATTGGCATCCATGGCGGCCAGGGATGCCTGGGCCCCGGATTCCCAGCGAACGCCACCATCGGCCGGGCCGTTAACCTGGTCATCATCAACGTTTGCCGCTCGGTCCCGGGGGTCTGCGATCTGGATTGTCTGGCGTCACAGGCGGAATATACCTATTGTTTCGCCGAGGATCCAAAACTAACCCCGTGGAGCACGATGAATGAGGAGCACTATGATGCGGAGACTACCACCGTCTATGTCTTAAAAGCCGAACCCCCTCATGACATCATTGATTTCTTGAGCCTGAACGGGGGGGACTTACTGGATACGTTGACGGATTGTTGCACTACGCTGGGCTCCAATAATTCCTATATCCCGGGCCCCTTGATTCTGGTCCTTACCCCGGACCACGCCAAGATGTTGGCTCGGGACGGCTATGATAAGGACCGGATCAGACAACATATCCATACCTATGCTTATCACCAGGCTCCCATGGTGAGGAACCGCGGCCTGGTGCCGGTCCGTCCCCCGGGGTTTGATGAGATGCACCCCATCCCGGTGACCCGCTCCTCCAGGGACGTGGAAATTGTCGTGGCCGGCGGTCGAGGTGGCCATTCGGAAGTAATCCTTCCCTGGGCGTTGCATAGTGAAGGAATTCTGGAGCCGGTCCTGCGGCCCGATGGCAAAATTGCCAAAAGCCTGAAGGAGTTCAAGGTTTAGCCCTCCCGTACTGAATCATTTATTCAGTACGAACTCTATAATTCGGACTCGATCCTGCCATTCCCAGGAATTAGGACCTCTTTTCGACCACACTGAAGAGGGCATAGGCAACGACTCTGAAATGGGAAAGAAAGCATTTTGTTCTTTTCCTGATATTCATTGGTTACCTCGGGGGCGGGAGAAGGCCTGACCAGATGGACCCTTTGCCCGAGATTTTTGGCTGGCGCCTGGATCAGACCGCCATGCACGCCATTGACCAAATCCTCCAGGAAACCATTAGGGATCCGGTGGGGCCAGAATTTATGGCGCCGCCCAGCCGCAAGCGCTGATTAATGCCGTTGCCAAAGCGCTTTTCAACTCGTTCCCAAGTTGCACTTGGGAACGAAAATGACTCCCAAGCTTAGCTTGGCGTTAATAGAGGACGTTCCCAAGCTCAGCTTGGGAACGAGAAAAAAATCCACCACCATGCGGAAGCAGACAACCTGACGTTGCGCTTGAGCTGCGCGCGCAGCTTTAGGGCGTTTTTTTACTCCTTGCGGGCGCCCTTTTTTGGCACCGTTCCCGCATTTCCTGCCTCTGTTCCTCACGCCATGCTTGCCTCTGTTCAGGGGACAGGTTATGGAGGCGCGCCCGTAATGCTTGCCTCTGTTCCGGCGACAGGTGCTGACGCCGCTCCCGCATTTCCTGGTGGCGTCCTGGCAAACTGTCTGGGCGCCGGTCTACCATATCCTCCGGGGGCTTCGGCGGCTGGTTCTGGGGTTGTTCTCGGACCGTTGGGTGATTTTCGGGCTCCTTGATTTGGTGCTGCTCCTGAATTTCCCGGCGGGTTTCCGGCGTCACGTTTCGAAACCGCCGCCACCAATCCTTTACCTGCTGCCGATGATCCTCGGGGAGGCTCTGGTACAGGTCATAACTTTGCCGGATGCGATCCTGCTGCTCTAGGGGCGTCTGCTGCCACTGCTTGAATTGTTCACGTACCATAGATCGTTCTTCCGGAGACAGGTCCAGCCATTTACGTGAATTGTTTGACAGGCGCTCGCGGAGGCCAGTAGGAAGTGAGTTCCACTTATCCTTGAAGGATGATAAAAGTTGTTGCTGATCCGGGGATAGCTCGCTCCAGGCAGGCACGGGGTTCTGTCCGCTGGCTGCCGCGGCAGCGCCCAGCGTCATCAGCAGGCAGGCTAAGATGGCTGCTATGGCCTTGGTAATTGGGTGCATGGTCTGTCCCGGTCCTGTGGTCTATTTTCTTCTGTTATTGCTTCCACTTACCACCTGGCGCCTCGCCAACCTAGCCTCCCTTCATGACATCCCGGTTCTTTTCCAGCCAGGCGTAAAACTTCAGGTCCTTAAAAAATTCCAGATTCTTTTCTGATGAGATGATTGCCAGCACTTCCCGCTGTTCCGCCGTGAGTGTGGGCGGGGCCGAACGGAAAGTGCTCATGAGGGCCAGGAACACTGCCACCGCGGTAGCAAGGCCGATTGCCGGCCAGCGCCAGGGGAGGCGCTTCTGCGTGCCTTCCCGGAGCGCGCTGGCTCTCGCCGCGGCAATCTTTGCCGTCGTAAGCGCGTCAAGGTCCTCGACGCTCTCATCCAGGTGGCGTTTGATGTGATCGATCATGTCTGGTTCTCGGTTCATGGCCAGGTATCCTTAAGGCCTTCCTGTAACGTGTTCATGGCCCGGGAGTAATGAGTTTTTACGCTGCCCTGGGAGCAACCCATGGCGGTTGCCGTCTCATTGACGGAGAGCCCCTCCCAGACACGGAGCAGAAAGACCTGCTGCTGTCTGGGAGGAAGATCCCTTAATACGGCTTCCAGCCGCCTGATGGCCTCGCCAGTCTTGGCTCCGCGATAAGGGTCCGGCGTCTCCGGGTCCCTTATGGTCTGTAATGGATCTTCATCCTCCCGGTCCTGGCCGTGGCGCCGGCTGGGGAGGAGGGTCACGAAGATCTTCCTGACTTTGGAACGCCGGCCCCAATCCCTGATTTTATTCTGGACGATGCGGTAGAATAGGGGTTTCCACTGCTCCACGGGTTTATGGCCGTAGGCCCGGACGAATTCAAGCATGGCGTCTTGGAGCACATCGAGGGCATCATCTCTGCTTCCTGTGGCGATCTCGGCCATGCGAAAGGCGCGCCGCTCAACGGATTTGAGGAATTGCTCCATGGATCAAGTTCTGCCGCCTGGGATCGGGTTTCTGTCGATTCTAGATCATACCAGACCTTATCTGCCCGAACCCCTTTTTTCCCTAGTGCTGGAGCTGGCCCAGATTAATAAAGAATACTGATCGCCTGCAAGGTAAGGCTGTCTACGCCCCGGACTTCCCGGAAACCAGAATTTTGACGGGGGTCGGGACTTGGCTCAACCCCCCCCGTCTCGCGCTGCTGGCAGGCGCCGGCTGGCCGCTCTCCCGGTTTGCCTATCTTTTGGCCCATCTTTTCCCATGGTTGCGCACGTCGCGGTGCTGGTCAGCCCTGTCGCAACGTCGGTCCCTCCGGTCTCCGCGCAGATCCCGGACATCCCGGTGCAGGTCTCGGCGGTCGGCGCGGCGGTCCCACCGGTCTTTCCTGAGGTCCCGGCGATCCCTCTTTAGGTCGAGCCGGTCGGTTGCCGCGGCGGCCTGATTGCCTGATTTGATGTCCTGACGGAGCTTCTGCCGGTCCCCCACAATATCTTGGCGGTCCTGCCAGGTATCTTGCTCGTCTTTCCCCAGGTCCTGCCGGTCTTGCCGGATGTCCTTTTTGTCTTTCCAAGTGTCTTGCCGGTCATGCCGGAGGTCATTCACATCCTGCTGAATATCTCCGGCAAATGCCTGGGCTCCCCACAAGATGGCAGTCAAGGCCACAATTCCCGCTACGATTCTCTTCATCTGTTGCCTCCCTTTTAGTAGTTTGCCGCTTCATGCTGGTTACTATCTCCTTACAACGCAGGGGGAGGCGTTTGGTTGACAGGATAATGAATTTTTTTTGCTAAGTGGATTTTTGGGTTCTTGCAAAATGTCAATTCCAATATAAATTTCAGGAAGATCTTGAGGGTTAATATGTTTAGATTAAGAAAACAAAAATATACAATGGCATTAAATGGTTTATCTTCATCATATTGTATTTATTCAGATGTCTCTATTGCTATTTTTATTCTTGATTATACTTTCTTTTTCACACGGTTTCATTTATCTTTATTTGGTATTATCTTATTTATTCTTATATGTAGAGAGATACTTTACAAAAGCCAATTTAGAGTTTTGAAACTAAATTAAAATATTTGAAAAATTAGTTGATATTTCAAACATCCTTGTACTATCATACATCCGACCCATATCCTTAAGCGAAGCCTCACTTCTGGCTTTTAAGAATGGGAATAGTCAACAGTGGCAAGGTTAGATAGCCGATGAGACACGGCCTTGCGAAGTCGCTTTTCCCGGCTCCGAAGAATGGCCATGGTCAAAAGAGATACACCCATCCAGCAGATGACAATGCCCGTGACCAAGCCGCCAAAGAAGACGATCATCTCATGTTCCTCTAAGATTTATTTGTTCCTCCCACATATAATGCCGCTTCATGCTGGTTACTATCTCCTTACAACGCATGGGGAGGCGCTTGGTTGACAGGATAATGAATTTTTTTTGCTAAGTGGATTTTTGGGTTCTTGCAAATCAAGAAAATCGAGCAACGCCTCATCGAATCTCTGGGACTGGTTTGCCATGTAGAATGGATACCAAAGGGAATCGCCAGGTCACTTGTGGCTATCGTCAGCGCCTGTTGGGGGAAAATTGGCAGGAGCCAGAGGTTCAGAGCCAAGGCGGTCAGGCAAGGACATGCCATGTGCCAGGGACACATAAATGACTGATGGGATCCACCATTTATACGAAGATAAGAACTTCCAATATCCAGATCATATCCGGATTTATTACCGCTTCAGCGATAATTCCAGGAAATGGCAAGATAGTCGCTATTCTTGGTAGGCCCTCTTCAGCGCAACATCAATACGCTAGGGGTAGGAGCCAGGGCTTTTTCCCACGGCCGAAGGTGGTACGTACATGTGGCCTCGGCTTTTCCTCTATCGCACCACTACCGATCAGTGCTGGCCTGGGGTCCTTAGGCTTATCAGCCAGTTAACATCTGGTCGCCGAGGGATTTGTATGCCCGAACTCTGGGGAAAATTGATTTTCCGCCCAAATTTGCGCTATCATGCCCTCGACGAGAAAATTTGGCTTCGAGAAGAGGACCGTTTGGGAGATTTTACTCGGGCAAAGAGGCTCCAAAACCTCGTTGGGCAGAAATAGCTATGGATGCGGCATAATCTCGGTTTAAGTTTACCCATACATCCCGGTAATATAACCCTCCGTCCGGATATCCCGGGGGCGGGTGAAGAGCTGGTCCGTGGAGCCGAATTCGATGAGTTCGCCCAGGAGCATGAAGCCCGAGTCGTCCGAGGCCCGGGCTGCCTGCTGCATGTTGTGGGTAACGATGATGATGGTGTAGTGCTTTTTGAGCTCCTGCATCAGCTCTTCGATGCGCAGGGTGGCCAGGGGGTCCAGGGCCGAGCAAGGCTCGTCCATCAAGAGAATCTCCGGTTCCACCGCCAGGAGCCGCGCAATGCAGAGGCGCTGCTGCTGCTCCTCGGTGAGGCTCAGGGCCGAGGCCTTGAGCTTGTCCTTTACTTCCACCCACATCTGCACGGCCTCCAGGGAGCGCTCCAGGATGGCGTCCAGTGCCGATTTCTTAGGCCGGCCATGCAGCCGGGGCCCGTAGACCACGTTGTCGTAAATGGACAGCGGGAAGGGGTTGGGCCGCTGGAAGACCATGCCTACCTTCTTGCGCAGTTGGGTGAGGTCCACCTCCGGGGCGAAGATATCCTGCCCGTCGATGATCACCTCGCCTTCGATACGCACCCCTTTGATGAGGTCATTCATGCGGTTCAGGGTGCGCAGTAAGGTGGATTTGCCGCACCCAGAAGGGCCAATCAGGGCGGTGATGGTGCGGCGCTGAAAAGCGCCATTGATGTTCTTTAAGGCATGAAAGTCGCCGTAATAGAGGTTGAGATGCCGGAGGGTGATGAGCCCTTCGAGGGGGCAGAGTAGGACGTTACCCGAAGCGGCCGGAGATATAGTCATCAGTGCGATTATCTTTAGGGACGGTAAAGACACGCTGGGTGTCGCCCACCTCCACCAGGCTCCCCATCAGGAGAAAGGCGACGCGGTTGGTGGCCCGGGCGATCTGCTTGGTGTTGTTGCTCACCAGGATGATAGTATAATGCTTTTTCAATTGAGACAAGGTTTCTTCGATTTTCGAGGTGGAAATGGGGTCCAGGCCACTGGTGGGTTCGTCCAGCAGAATGACTTCGGGCTCCATGGCCAAGGTGCGGGCCAGGCATAAACGCTGCTGCTGGCCGCCGGAGAGCTTCAGGGCCGAATCCTGAAGACGGTCCTTGACTTCTTCCCATAACTGGGCCGTCTTGAGGCTGGCCTCCGCCAGGGCGGCGAGCTCCCCCGGGTCCTTTTTGCCGGCCAGACGGGGGGCCAGGGTGAGGTTTTCCAGGATGGAGCGGGGCAGGGGCACCGGCTTGCTCAGCACCAACCCCACCCGGCGGCGCAGGCGCACCAGGTCGTAATCCGGGGCCAGGAGGTCTTCGTCGTCCAGCCAGGCGCCGCCCTCCACCCGGGCGCCGGGGATAAGATCGCACATGCGGTTCAGGACCCTGAGAAAGGTGCTCTTGCCGCTCTTGGACGGCCCCATGAGGCCGAAAATCTCCCGGGAGTAGATCGTGAGCGACAGGTCGGCAAGGGCCGGAAAATCGCCGTAGTAGAGGGAGAGGTGTTCGACCCGGATTTTGGCTTGGGGTTGGTCAGTCATAAAAGTTCAAGGTGGGGCGGGTCCGTGCCCGCCTCCTATGGCGGCCACAGACCGCCCTATAGCTGACTGTTTGGGACGAACCCAAGGTTCGCCCCTACTCACGAATATTTCTTCATCAGCCGTTGCATCATGGTATAGGCCGCCAGGTTGATGGCTAAAATCGAAATCACCAGGACTGCGGCGGTACCGTAGGCATTGGGCATGGAGAGGCCTTCCCGGGCCAGGATGTAGAAGTGCACCGCCATGGTGCGGCCGGAGTCGAAAATCGTCACCGGGGTGCGCAGGGCGGCGCCGGCGGTGAACAGCAGCACCGCGGTCTCCCCCAGGGAGCGGCCGACGCTGAGCATGATGCCGGTGGTGATTCCCGGCAGTGCCGCGGGCAGGACGATGCGGGTGACGGTCTGCCACTGGCTCATCCCAAGGGAGAAGCAGACCTGACGATACGCCTGGGGCACCGCTTTAATCGCCTCCTCCGAGGTGCGGATGATGATGGGTAGCACCATGATCCCCAGGGTCAGGGCGCCGGAGAGCACCGACCAGCCGAAGCCCAGCTTCATGACAAACAGGACAAAGCCGAACAGGCCCAAAATGATGGAGGGCACCCCGGCCAGACATTCGGCCCCGAAGCGGATGATGCGGGTGGTCCAGCCTTCCCGGGTGTATTCGGTCAGGTAGATGGCGGTCCCCACCCCAAAAGGGGTAGCCAGCACGATGGCCAGGAGCGTGATGTAGGCGGTAGCCACAATGGTGGAAAGGATGCCGCCATGCCGGCCCATGTCCCGGGGTTCGTGGAACAGGAACCCGGAAGTCACCTGGGGCAGGCCCTTGATAAAGATGTCCAAGATGATGAAGACCAGGATGAGCAAGGTAAAGCCGGTCAAGGCCCACAGCAGGGTCTTCATCAAAGTTTGGACAGTGCGGGGCGGCAGACGCATGGGCGGTTTACCTCCGGCGGGTGACCAGGGTGGCGCAGAGGTTGAGGATCATGATGATTACAAATAAAACAATGCCGGTGGCGAACAGGGCCTCCCGGTGGCGGCCGGCGGCGTAGCCCAGCTCCAGGGCGATGTTACTGGTGAGGGTGCGCACCGGGTCCAGGATGGAGTCGGGCAGCTTCAGGGCATTGCCCGCCACCATGATCACCGCCATGGTTTCGCCCACCGCCCGGCCCATGCCCAGGATGATGGCGGTCATGATGCCCGAAGAGGCCGCGGGCAGCACTACCCGGCGCACCGTTTGCCATTGGGTGGCCCCCAAGGCGATGGAGCCCTCCCGGTAGAGGGCCGGCACCGCGCTGAGGGCGTCAATGGAGATGCTGATGATGGTGGGCAGGATCATGATGCCGAGGATGATGGCCGCGGCCAGGAGCGATAGCCCGGGCCCGCCCAGGTAGTCCCGGATCAGCGGGACCAGCCAGACCACGCCCAGGAAGCCGTAGACCACCGAGGGGATGCCGGCCAGGAGCTCCAGGGTGGGCTTCAGGACGAGCTTCAGGCGGGTGGGGGAGAATTCCGCCAGGACGATGGCGCAGCTCAGACCCAGGGGCATCCCGATGACCATGGCCCCCAGGGTCACCAGCAGGGAGGAGACGATCATGGCCAGGATGCCAAAGTGGCCCTTGGTGGGGGCCCAGTGGCTGGAGGCCAGGAAATTCTTCAGGCCGGCAAAGTAGATGAGGGGCCCGCCTTCCAGAAAGATGAAGATGGTGATGAGGGCCAGGGAGCTGATGGAAGAAAGGGCCAGGAGAAACAGCACCCGTTCGATGAATTTGCCCGGTTGCATTACTGGACCCCCACCAAGCCTTCTTTTTCCAGGATTTGCTGGCCCGGGGGGCTCAGGACGAAATCGACGAATTGTTGGCAAGAGCCGGTGGGGGCTTCCCGGCTGACCAACAGGAAGCGGCGCCGCAATTTATAGGTATGATTCTTGACATTCTCCGGGGTGGGAGCGACGCCCTCGATGGTCAACGCCTTAACCCGGTGGTCCACCAGGCCGGCGGAGATATAGGCGATGGCGTTGGGGTCGCCCACCACGATCTCCCGCACCGCGCCGTTGGAGTCCTGCACCATGGCGGCGGGGCTCACTTCGGCCTTCCCCATCACCAGGTGTTCAAAGGCCTCCCGGGTGCCGGAGCCCTCCTCCCGGTTGATGGCGTCGATTTCTCGGGGCGGCAGGCCAAAGTCCCGCCAGTTGGTCAATTTGCCCATGAAGATCTCTTTCAATTGGGCGACGCTAAGGTCGTTCAGGGGATTGGCAGGATGAACGATGACTGCGATGCCGTCATAGGCGATGGGGACCTCGATGAGCTGCTTTTCCGGGCCGAGCAGCTCCCGGGAGGAGGCCCCCAGGTTGGCGGCCCCCTGAGTGGCGGCGTGGATGCCGGCGCTGGAGCCGCCGCCCTGCACGTCGACGCGCATCTCCGGGTGTTGGTGCATAAAGATTTCCGCCAATTTCTCGGCGAAGGGCTGCACCGAGGTGGAACCGGCGATGCAGATGGCGTGGGCCGCAGGCCCTGGGCCGCCTTTACAGCCCCAGGTCCCCGTTAGGAGCGGCAGGCTAAGGAGGCACACTACCAGCAGGCGCGGCAGACTAGCCGGCCGCGAGTCGGGAGACTCCCGGTATGGCGTCAAGGTATCCCTTACCTCCGTTGGGCTCCAGGGCAATAAGGCTCAAACCAAAGGGTTAAATCGCAGCAGGTTAGACCATAGCCTTATAATCAAAGGGTTTTCTGAAACCCAACCGCGGAGAAATTCTGGCATTAATCATGTAGATTATTTCACAATCATAGACAAGCTTCAACCTTAAAGAACCTTAAAGCATCACAATCGAGATCGCAGACCAAGATTTCGCTCGCCAATCAAAAGCAATGGCTAACATGTCCAAAACTTTTCAGGAACATCGCCAGTTTCTGCATTACGCCTGGGGTCAGGTGCGCCTCCCCGAACCGGGAGAAGGGCCGCTGGATTACTTATTGCCTGAGACGCGCTGGCAGGAATTGCTGCACCGCCAGTCTGATCCCGCGGCCTGGCTCATGGCGGTGTCCCAGGCCACCGGGGTCTATTTTTTTCCCTCCCGGGAATAGCCGCCCCGATTGCTGCGGTATCTTAAGCTCTTACAAATTACGCGGCGTCGAGTAGCGTGGGGGAATCTCACCCCCACGCCCTCACAGATCCGTACGTGAACCTCTCGGCTCATACGGCTCGTGCCAGCCTTACTCCTGAAGCCTCCCGACTTCAAGCCGACACAGACAGCTAAAGCTCCTCCCAATTCATCTGGTTGGCCCCAACTCCCTGTGAGCTGACTCATCCCCTTCGCTCCATTCTCATTACAAGAACTTCCTCGCTACTACGGGATGATCCGCCCCCTTCATGTGCCTCACTTATCCGGGATTACTCCGCCGGCAGGTGCAAGGAGAAGAGGCTCCCCGCTCCCGGGGTGCTTTCCACCGTCACCCGGCCGTGGTGCGCCTGGGCAATGTGCTTGACGATGGCCAATCCCAGGCCGGTGCCGCCGATCTTCCGGCTGCGTCCGGCATCCACCCGGTAGAAACGTTCAAAGATGCGGTCTAGTTGACTCTTCTCGATGCCTACCCCCTGGTCCCGAACCCGGACCACCACCTCGGCGTCGTCCCTTAGAGCCTCCACCTGCACGGCGCTGCCCGCGGGGCTGTATTTGACGGCGTTGTCAATCAGGTTCACCAGGGCCTGTTCCAGGAGGGGCGCGTTGATCCGGGCCCGCAAGATCCGGGGACTGAAGGGTTTGGGGAGATAGTCATCCGCCCCCAACTCCAGGCCGCTGACAATATCCGCCTCTTCCCCCTTGGCGGTGAGCATGATGACGGGAATGGTCCGGGTCCGGGCCTCGCCCTTCAGCAGGCGGCAGACCTCCAGACCGTCCATTCCCGGCAGTAGGAGATCGAGTAAGCCGAGATTATGCGGCAGACTTGGCCGTTGCGGTCAAAAAATGGTATTAAAGGATCTCTGTGCCCGGAGAAAATCCCTCAAAGTTCTCTTCTTGAAGCCAATTCCTTTCAGCGATGGCATGATAGCATAATTTTCCGTGAATCTGTCAACCCACCAGCAAGACAGAGTATTTTTTCAAAAATTTTGGCATACCTGCCCATCAGAACCAGGATACCTCAACGCGATGGAGCTTACGGACCCCAGCCCAGCACCGCCCGATAATGGTGAGCCAGAGGAAAAGCAGAGGGCACATGCACATACCACGTATACCTGCTATCTATTTGCTCCCCACCTTCCATGATATTGCTATTGATCTCCAACTCATATCTATCTTTTATCTACCTCTGATATTACCTAAAGACCCGAGTGGTCAGCGATCCTAATTTCTAATTTAGACGGCATTTCAGGGGCTCATCTCGTTACTGCCGGCCCTCTATCAGGTTGTTGAAAAACTCCCATAATTGAGAATTTGTCATTCTGAGCGAAGCGAAGAATCTAGTCATATTAATTAGTTCTAGATCCTTCACTTCGTTCAGGATGACATAAAAACGCGTTTTTCAACAACCTGCTAGGCCAGCGACACCTTGATCTGGTCCTCCCGGGGTGAAACCCGGTCCAGCCGCACCAGGACGGTGTCCCCGGGGGAGAGCTTCAGACCGGCGGGCGCCGCCATAAACAGCTCCAGCAACAGGTCGGGGAAGATGAGGCGGTAGCGGTGGGGCAAGGACTCCAGCACCAGGGCCTCCTTCTTCTGTCCCAGCCGGGCAGCCAGGTACTTCAGCAGCCAATAGCGCAGCCGCCGGGCCTTAAGCTTTCCACCCCGGCGCATGGCCGGCTCCAGCAGCGGCAGGATTTGCTCCAGGTCCTGGCGGCGATAGGGGGGCGGGCCGTCGCTCAGGGCCGCCAGGAGCTGGCGGTGGATCAAGAGGTCCAGGTAGCGGCGGATAGGGGAAGTGGCCAGGGTATAGCAGCTCAACCCCAGACCCCAGTGGGGCAGGGGCGAAAGGCCCATCACCACCCGGCTGAGACTGCGCCGGTCCCGCCATAATTCCCACAGATCCTTGTGCTCCTTTGGCTGGATAGGTTCCCGGGGCTCCGGCTGACTGCGATAGATCGCGGGGATGCCCCGGTCGGCCAGAAAGCGGGCCGCCAGGGAATTGGCCAGCACCATGGCCTCCGCTACTAATTGGCGGCTGGAAGTCTCCTGGTCCTCCACCGACACCTGCAACTCCCCCTGGGGGCCGAAAATCACCCAAACCTCAGGCAGTTGCAGCTCATAGCCGCCCCGGGCCAGGCGCTCCTCCTTGAGCCTCCGGGTCAACCGGGAGAGAACCGCCAGGGTTCGGTCCTGTTGAATCAGGGCCTCCACCTCGTGGTAAGTCAGCCTGCGGCTCACCTTGATGAGACTGGGTTCGATGGCCCAGTCCAGGACCTCCGCCTCCGGGCTCAGGGTCACCATGAAGCTCAGGGCCCGGCGTTGGCGGTGGGCCAGGAGGCTCAAAAGATCTTCGGAAATCTCCTCCGGCAGCATGGGCAGGCGCCGTTCCGGCAGATAGATGGAACTGCCCCGTTCCCCGGCTTCCCGATCCAGGGGGGCGCCGGGTTGGACCACGGTCGAGACATCGGAAATGTGGATGCCGAGACGCCAGCCCTCCGGGAGCTCTTCCAGGCTGAGGGCGTCATCGAAATCCCGGGTGTGCTCCCCGTCGATGGTGATCAGCGAAAGGTTGCTCAGGTCTCGGCGCCAGGCCGCGTATGGGTCTGAGGCAGGAGGTGAACTGGCCAGTTGCCGGCTCTGAGACAGGGCCGCAGGGGAAAACTGCACTGGCGCTTCCAGGTGGTGCAATTCCAGGTCTTCATCTTCATCAAAGACTCCCAGGCGCACCAGCAGCCGAAAAGGGGCCGCACCTGCGCTCAGGCCGGCCTGGTCCAGATAAGCCTTACCCTGGTCATAATCCGGGGCCTCAGCTCCGCTAACCGCCATCCGACGCAGTAGCGCCACCACCGATTCCCGCCAGGGATAGTGCCTGGAAAGCTCCCGCCCCTCCCAGACCGCCTGCAGCCAGGCGCCCACCTCCGCCAGTTCCCGTCGCCGGGCCGCTTCCCGTTCTTGTTGCTGCCGCAGTTGGGCTACCAGCTCCGGCGGGTTGGCCTCGACCTGCTCGTCTCTGAGCTTGAAGAGGAGCCGATCTTCCCGCAGCCTTCTACCGGTGGCTGCCACTTCATCCGCGGAGGCGCGGCCGAACCACAGCTCGGCCAACTCCGTCACGGTGGCGGGATGGTTCTCCGGGACCAGCAGCTCCCAAAGCTCCTCGAGATTAATGGCGGCCTTCAGGACTTCCCGCCTCCCGGCGGCCTCCTCCAGGCGCTTCAGCAAATCCTGGCGGATTAATCGGTTCAGGGGCAGAGAGGGCCCGGCGTGCAAGAGACGCTTGGGGGGCAGGGTAAGTTCCCGGCCGTTCTGGCTCAGGACATGCAAGCGCTCCCCTTTGAGCTCCAAGACCACGCCGCAAAGGATGCGCTTTTCCTCGAAAAATTCTACAATGCTGCCGGGTTCCATGTGGGGCCAAAATTACCAGAATCCCCGGAAATGTCAACGAAGAGGGTTTTTGGTCTGCGGTGGCCACGGCCCGGTTGCGATCTGGTTCCCAAGTTAAACTTGGGAACCAGATCGGATCAGGATGAACTTTGGTGCGCCCCCCTGAAAATAATCATTTGATGTCCTCCTATTGGCGCAAAAACAGATATTAGGGGGCCAGGATAACACCCTCTCACCATCTATAAAACTCCTGATAACGGTTCAAGACCTCAGCCCCCTGCGGCTGCAACAACACCATATTCTCCAGGCGAACCCCGCCCCAATCCGCCAGGTAGATGCCCGGCTCCACCGTTAATACACTACCGGACTTGAGTAAGGTGCGGCGCTCCGGGTTCGGGTTCAGGGAGGGGTTTTCATGCACCGCCAGGCCCACCCCGTGGCCCAGGGAATGGCCGAAGGCCTCGCCGTAGCCCGCCTCGGCGATCACCTCCCGGGCCAGGGCGTCTCCCGTCAGGCTGTCCATCCCGGCCCGGAGCCCCGTCTCCGCCCGGGCCTGGGCCTGGCGCACCAGGGTGTAAATCTCTTGGAACCGCTCATCCGGAGGTCCCAGGAGATAAGTGCGGGTGAGGTCTGCGCAGTAGCCGTTCAGCCGGGCGCCCATATCGATGATGATGGGTTCCCCGGCCTCGATGACCCGGTCACCCGGCTGGTAATGGGGGCGGGCGCTGTTGGTCCCCGCGGCCACGATGGGGGGAAAGGCCAGGGCCTCCGCCCCCCCCTCTCGCAGACCCTTTTCAATCTCCCAGGCCACCTGGCGCTCTGTCTTCCCCGGGGCCAGTGCCGCGGCAACCCGGCGCAGGACCAGCTCGCTCAGTTCCAGAGCCCGGCGCATGGCCGCCAATTCATCCGGCGCCTTGGTTTCCCGCAGCTCTTCCACCAACCCTTCCAGGGGCTCCCACTCCACCCGGAGGCCTTGCGTGGCCGCGGCGGCGGCGCTCAGCCGTTGATACTGCCGGTAGCTAAGGTGGGCCGCCTCGAAACCCAGGCGGCGCACCCCCAACTCTTTAAGGAGCTCCGCCAGGCTGTCCCCCAGGGTTTGGCGGTAAACCTCAATCCGAAAGGCCGCGGCTTCCTGCCGGGCCCAAATTTGGTAGCGGAAATCGGTGATGAGCAACGCCGCGGCCTGGGTGATGAGAAGCAATCCCCAGTCGGGATCCTCCGCGCTGAAGCCGCTGAGATAACGGCGGTTCTCCGGGCCGCAGACCAGGATGGCGTCCACATCCTGGGACGACAGCAGGTTTCTCAGGGCCGAGAGCCGCGAGCTTTCGGAAGTAGTAGGCATTCCTGCATTCTGGGAAAAACCCCGCTGAAAATCAAGGGAAAAGCTCTTTTTTAAGGGGAGCGCGCTCCTGAAAATACACAGGCGGGACGCCTAGGCTACCTGGACCTGGTAGCATGAGCCTCTGGCCGGTGCAGCCTGCCGGCATCCTTACCCGGTCCAGCTCCGGCGGATGGGCTATTGACAACCCGGAGATTTCAAATTAACCTATCATGTCATGAGTTAAATCCTGATCCTGAGCAGAGTTTCCGCCCCCACCGAAGGTGGGGATGCCTTCATTTCTATTTATTCCGGGACACGTGGTTTGATCAAGCTGGTAGCCTTTGATTGCGATGGGGTCTTGTTCGACTCCCGGCAGGCCAACATCGCCTTTTATAATACCATTCTGGCCCGTTTTGAGCGCCCGCGCTTAAGCTCCCAGGCCGAGGATTATGTCCACAGCCATACCGTCCAGAAATCCCTGGAGTATCTCTTCCAGGGCTATCCCCGCCTGGAGGCGGTCTTCGATTTTGCCCGCAGCTTCGATTACCAGCCCTTTATTCCGATGATGGTGGAAGAGCCGCACCTCCGGGAATTCCTGGACTTTTTGCGCCCCGCCTGTTTCACCGCCCTGGCCACCAATCGCACTACCACCACCCGAGCGGTGCTGCACTATCACGGTTTGACCGATGGCTTTGACCTGGTGATTTCGGCCCAGGACGTCTCCCACCCCAAACCGCATCCGGAATCCTTTGAACGCATCCTGGGCCACTTCGGTCTTAAGGCCCGGGAGGCCATCTATATCGGTGACTCTGAGGTGGACCAGGACTTTGCCGCCAATGCCGGGGTGGCCCTGGTGGCCTACCGCAACCCCCGTCTCCAGGCGGCCCATCATCTCGAGTCCTTCGCGGCCGCACCGGCCTTGATCCGGAGACTCAACCGGGTCGCATACCCCTGAGAAAGGAGTCCATTATGAAGAAATATCAGTGCCAGATTTGCGGTTATATTTACGATCCCGCCCAGGGTGACCCGGACAACGGCGTCCCTGCCGGCACCCCATTTGAAAAACTGCCCCCGGAGTGGGTCTGCCCCTTGTGCGGCGCCCCCCAGGATCAATTCGCACCCATGGATTAAGGGATCCAGGCGCTGCCCAGAGCCGCTTGCCCCACTACCATTATCCGAGGGAAATGAAAACGTTGTCCGCCAAACTTCAGGAATCCGCCCCGCGCCCGCGTCCACCGGATAAATCCATCTTCCGAGAGTATGGCGAGGCATTGGGCATCGCCATTATCCTGGCCCTGATCATCCGGGCCTTTCTTTTCGAGGCCTTTTCCATTCCCTCCGGGTCCATGGAAAACACCCTGCTGGTGGGGGACTACCTCCTGGTAAACAGATTAAGCTATGGCATCCGCAATCCCTTCACCAACCGGGTAATGATGCCCCTGGGCACACCCAAGCGGGGCGACGTGGTGGTCTTCATCTTCACCCTGGATCCCAGCAAAGACTATATCAATCAACCGCCATCCAGTATCTACCGCGATAACCCGGCCTATACCGAATCAAAAGACTATATCAAGAGGGTTATCGGCCTGCCCGGGGATAAGCTGCAGATTATCAATAAAAAAGTTTACATTAACGACCAGGAATTCAAGATACCCCAGGCAGTCTTCAAAGACAGCGGCGAACAGGAGCAATTTATCCCGGCCGATCAGGCGCCCCGGGATAATTACGGCCCGGTGGTGGTCCCTCCGCACTGCTATTTCTGCATGGGCGATAACCGGGACCACAGCTTCGACGGCCGTTTTTGGGGTTTCGTGACCATGGACGCCCTCAAGGGGAAGGCCATGATCATCTATTTCTCCTGGAAGGGGCCTCCCGGGGAACCAAAATTCCTCCCGAGCTTCCTGGGGGGACTGAATGGGCTGATCCACCACCTCTCCTGGGACACTCGACAATTCCAGGTGCGCTGGGACCGGATTGGAAAAATCATCCCTTGAGAGGCGGTCTCATTTTCGGTTTTCGGTTTTCGGTTGAGGGAAGATTAATAACCGCGGTGAGGCGCACCGATTAACCGGTATCGGTTCGATAATGTTTGCCATTACAACCCAGAGATGCAAATACCGAAAACCGAAAACCCAAAACCGAGAGCTCCTGATCCTTTTCCTGGCCCTGGCGCTGGCCACCTGGGGCTGCCGCCCTTCCCGGCAGAATCCCATCGTCATCTTTTGCTCCCCGGATTCGCCTCGGATGCGCCAGGCCATCGCCGGCCTGCAAGAAAACCTGAAGGACCTTCCTCTGAAAGTGGTGTGCGCCCCGGCCTCCGACCGGGGAATCCGGGAGCAACTGCGGCGGGCGCGGCAGCTCCAGCCCCGGCTGCTGGTGGTCCTGGGCACTCCGGCCTTGGTGCAGGTGGCGCCGGTGGAGAAGAGCACCCCGGTGGTCTTCGCCCTGGTGGCCAATCCCTATTTCACCAAAGCCGCCTATGCGGCGGAACATCCCGAGGATCATCAGGGGAACGTTACCGGCATCGCCTCGCCGCCCCCCCTGGAAGCAGCCTTGAAAGAGGGCTCCGGCCTCCTGGGGAGCGCCCCCTGGGGTCTATTGTACGATCCCACCGACGGGGTGGCGGCGGACCTGGCCCAGGAATTTGGCCAATTAGCTCCCAGGTTGGGGATCAAACCCTTGATCGAGGAAAGCCGCGAAGCGGCCACGGATCGCCCCCAACTGGAACGCCTCCTGGCCCGCGGCGCCCGGGTGATCTATCTCCCCCCCGCGGCCAGCGCCATCCGCTACGCCCCCTTGCTGCTGGACTGGGGCCGGCGCCTCAAGGTCAAGGTGGTGAGCGGCTATCCCGAAGGACCGCACCGGGGGGCATTATTGTGGCTGGCCCTGGACTACCGCCGCCTGGGGGTGGAGACCGCCGCCCTGGCCCGCCGGGTCCTCCAAGGCGAGTCCCCACAGACCATTCCCATTGCCCAAATGACGCCCATAATCATGGAAGTGGATGAGAAGCTGCTGCGCCACTGGAGCGGCTATCCACCCCCTCGCCCTGTTCCATAAGAGGGATCTTTCGGATCTCTCCGATCTGGTTCCCAAGTTTAATTTGGGAATGAGATCGCAAACGAGATCGCAACACGTTATCAATCCAAGCGCATCCCACGCGGTGCGAGGGAAGCGAAAAATCGGCAGGAGGAACCCGTGACCCCATCCCCCAAGTTCGCGCCGGCGGCCTGGCAGCCGGGAATCGACATGGTGCAAGACACCCTGGATAATGACCTCACCCTCCTGGTCTTGCCCGACACGAGTCTCCCCATCGTCTCCCTGCAGCTCCATTATCAAGTGGGCTCCCGGAACGAATTGCCGGGGATCACCGGCATCTCCCACCTCTTCGAGCACCTGATGTTCCGGGGCACCGAGACCCGGGGGCCCGAAGAGTTCTCCCGCATCCTCCAGTCCAGGGGCGGCGAGATCAACGCCTTCACCACCCGGGATCACACCTCATACTTCGAAAACCTGCCCTCCGAGCACCTGGAGCTGGGGCTCAAGCTGGAGGCGGATCGCCTGTTGCACTTGAAGCTGGATAACGACACCTTCGCCCCGGAGTTGCAGGTAGTGATCAGCGAGCGCAAACTGCGGAGCGTGGACAGTCCCCTGGGTCTGGTGGAGGAGGAGCTGTTCGCCACCGCCTACACCCAGCACCCCTACCAGTGGCCGGTGATCGGCTGGGACCAGGATTTGCGCCACCTGAGCCTTAAGGATTGCCTGGCCTACTACCGCAGCCATTACCACCCGGGCAAGCTGACGGTGGTCATCGCCGGGGACGCCGACCCCGGGCAGGCCCGGGACCTGGTGGCCCGCTACTTCGGGGCTATCCCCAACCCCGGGGCGCCGCCGCCGCGACTCTTCACCGAGCCGCCCCAGCGGGGCGAACGCCGCGCCGTGGTCAAGAAGGTCTCCCAGGTGGAGGCCCTGCTGGCGGGCTACCATGTGGTGGACATGGGGCATCCGGACCATTATCCCTTGCAGCTCTTGTCCATCATCCTCACCGGCGGCAAGGCCTCCCGCTTTCACCAGGAGTTTGTCCGCCCCGGCAAGGCCGCCTCCCTGGAAGTGGAGCTGGCCCCCCTGCCCTTTTCGGCCCAGGATCCCGACCTCATGGTGGTGGTGGCGGTGGCCGCCCCAGGCGCCCCCCTGACGGCTCTGGAAGAGGAGGTGTGGCAGTCCCTGGAGCGTCTGCGCCGAGACGGAGTGGAATCCCTGGAGTTGGCCCGGGCCAAGAAATTGCTGCGGGCCCAAATGGTTAAAAGCCTTTCTCACAACTTCTTCCGGGGCCTGCTGGCGGGGCTCTTTCACCTGAAGACCGGCGACGCCTCCCGAGCTAACCGCATCCTGGCCTCCTACGAGGCGGTCAGCGAGGCGGACATCCTGCGCGTGGCCCAGACCTACCTGCGCTCCGATAACCGCACCGTGGTCACCCTGCAGCCGGTATCGCCGGAGGAGAGTGCGGGGCTGGGACCATTGGCCTAAGGTTTTCGGTTTTCGGTTTTCGGTAAGTGCTTGTTTAAACTGTAATAACTCTAATGCCCAAAGTCGGCTTTTTGATAACTGGTATAGACTTTCAATTTTAAAACTTGAAAAAAGTCCTTTGATCTTGATTTTGACTTTGACTTTCACCGAAAACCGAAAACAGGAATTAAGATTAATGCTGTTCACTTAAGCACCAAGTTGATACGAGGTCATTTCTTATCATTCTGAGGGAGCCGGAGGCGACCGAAGAATCTCTAAATGCGAGATGCTTCGCTTCGCTCAACATGACAAGAAGACGAGAAAATGTAGGGTGGGCACTGCCCACCGATTCCTTAGAACCTCTTTAAATGAACCGTATTGAGTCTAAATCGATGTGATTGTTGAGGTTGCTAAGGCGCCTCTGAAGGATTCTGCTGCCATCATTAATTTTTTTGCCGAAAACCGAAAACCGAAAACTGAAAACAGGAGTTAAGATGGCAAACTATATCCCCGAAATCCACCAGGCTACCCTGCCTAACGGCATGAACCTCCTGGGGGTAGAGTACGCCCGGGCGCCCTGGCTGAATCTCACCTTCATGGCCAAGCGGGGCTCCGAGACCGACCCGCCGGGCAAGGCCGGGGTGGCCGACTGGGCCGCGGAGCTCCTCACCCTGGGCTCTTCCGGCCGCAGCCAGTTGCAACTGGCCCAGGATATTGAAGCCCGGGGAGCGACCCTCTCGGGCCATTCCGGCTTTGACGCCACCCTGATCTCTCTTGGGGGCCTGGCCGAGGATTTTGAGGAACATCTGGCTACCCTGGCGGAGATCGTCCAGACCCCGGCCTTTCCGGAGGATGAGTTCCTGCTGATCCGGGAGCGCCGCCGGGCGGAGCTGGTGCAACAGTTGCAGGACCCCCGGGAGATGGCCAGTCTGCGTTACCTGCGCCTGTTCTTCGGGGATTCGCCTTACGGCCACCCGGCGCCGGGCGACCTGAGGACCCTGGAGGCCCTCTCGCTCGCTGATCTGCAAGGCTTTTATCATCGGGAGTTCACTCCCGGGACCGCCACCCTGGTGGCGGTGGGCATGGTGGATTTCGCCACCATGGTTAGGGAAGCCGGGCGCCTCTGGGGCTCCTGGAGCGGCGGCGGCCCTGCCAGCCAGGCCTTCACTGCGCCGCCTGCTAAGCTCTGCTCCCCCGGTATCTATCTCCTGGACCGCCCCGATTTGACCCAAAGTGAGATTCGGGTTGGGCACCTGGGCCTGCCCCGCTCCCACCCGGATTACTTCCCCCTGAAGCTGGTGAACTACATCCTGGGGGAGGGCGGCTTCTCCTCCCGCCTCATGACCCGCATCCGCTCGGATCTGGGCTTCACTTACGGCATCCGCAGCAGCTTCTCCTTTCGCCGGGCCCCGGGCCCCTTTATCATCTCCACCTTCACCCCGGCGGCCAACACCGCCGCGGTGGTGAAGGAAATCGACCAGGTGGTCCGGGACTTAAGGCAACAGGGGCTCACTTCCCAGGAACTGGAGGAGGCCCAGAGTTATTACGTGGGTCATTTCCCCCTGGGCCTGGAGAACCCCGGGGGCATCAGCCGCCAGCTGCTGTCCATCGATCTCTTCGACCTGGGCCGGGATTATCTGCAGGGTTATTGTGACCAAATTCGCGGCGTTTCCCTGAAGACCGCGGCCCAGGCGGCGCACGAGCATCTGCACCCCGAGTCCCTGGTCATCCTGGTGATGGGGCCGGTGGCCCGGTGCGCCGAGGCCTTGCAGGAACTGGGACCGCTGCAATTCCTGGAGGCATCTTAGGCTCCAATTTTTTAGTTGACAAATGTCTTGCGATGTTATGAAATAATTAGGATAGTAATGATTTTGTGAAAAAAAGAATAAGCCCTATGGGGACCATTACGAGAGGGAGGAGAGTTACATGTCCGATACCCCGTTGTTGGATCAACTCGAAACCGGACCTTGGCCCAGCTTCGTCAAGGACCTGAAGCGGGTGGCCGCCAAAAAGCCGGCAACCCGGGATTTACTACGGCAGTTGGAGCGCTCCTATAAAGACAAGATCACCCATTGGAAGCACGGCGGCATCGTGGGCGTCCTGGGTTATGGCTCCGGCATCATCGGCCGTTACTCCGACCTGCCGGACGAATTCCCCGGCGTTGCGCACTTCCATACCGTTCGGATCAACCAGCCCTCAGGCTGGTTCTACACCACCCAGGCCCTGCGGGAGCTCTGCGCCATCTGGGACGAGCACGGCTCCGGCGTCCTGAACGTGCACGGCTCCACCGGCGACCTGATCTTCCTGGGCACCACCACCGATGAGCTGGAGCCCACTTTTGCGGCACTGACCGCCAAGGGCTGGGACCTGGGGGGCTCCGGTTCCGCCATGCGCACCCCCAGTTGCTGCGTGGGCAAGGCCCGGTGCGAATACTCCTGCTATGACACCATGGACCTGTGCTACCAGGTCACCCAGAACTTCCAGTTCGATATGCACCGCCCCTCCTTCCCCTATAAGTTCAAGGTCAAATGCTCCGGCTGCCCCAACGACTGCGTGGCCGCGGTGGCCCGGGCCGATATGAGCGTCATCGGCGTCTGGAAGGACGACATCCGCATCGACCAGGCTGCGGTGGCAGCTTATGCGGCCGGCGAACTGAAACCCCGGGCCGGCGGCACCCCTTATGCCAGGCTGGATATCAAGGCCGACGTCACCGACCTCTGCCCTACTATCTGCATGAGCTATGACGGCAAGAAGCTGGCCATCGACAACAAGAACTGCAACCATTGCATGCACTGCATCAGCCTGATGCCCCAGGCCCTGCGGCCCGGCACCGAAACCGGCGCCACCCTGCTCCTGGGCTCCCACGCCCCCATCCTGGAAGGCGCCCAGATGAGCTGGGTTATCGTGCCCTTCATGCCCATGGAAGCGCCCTATGACGAATTCATGGAGCTGGTGGGCAAGATCCATGAATGGTGGGCGGAACATGGCAAGAACCGGGAGCGCACCGGTGAGTTGATGCTGCGCCTGGGCATGCGGAATTTCTTCCAGTCTGTGGGCCTGGAACCGCCCCGGCAGACCATCCGGGCCCCCCGGGCCAACCCCTTCTTCTTCTGGCATGCGGAAGATTTCGAGGCCGAGGCCGCGGGCCGCAAATACATCAAGCTGTAAGGTCATCGCCCATTCAAGTCCCTTAGCTGACTTAGGGGCGATTAGATAAGGAGGAATTAAGACAATGGCTGAGCGTATTACTGATATTGGACCGCCGAAATTTGACAAATTCTTGCCTCCCATTATCAAAGAGAACTACGGCAAGTGGAAATATCACGAGATCCTGGAGCCGGGGGTGCTGGTGCACGTATCCGAGTCCGGGGCCAAGGTCTATTCCGTCCGGGGTGGGTCTCCCCGGCTCGTAACCACCGACTTCGTCAAAGAACTGTGCGACGTTGCCGACAAATTCTGCGACGGCTATCTGCGCTTCACCAGCCGGAACAACGTCGAGTTTCTGCTCACCGATCAGAGCAAGATCGCCGGCGTCAAGGACGCTTGCAAAAAGCTCGGCGTGCCCATCGGCGCCACCGGCCACTCGGTGAGCAACATCGTCCATACCCAGGGCTGGGTCCATTGCCATACCCCGGCCATCGACGCCTCGGGTATCGTCAAGTCAGTAATGGATGATCTGTTCGATTATTTCGGGAGCCACAAGCTGCCGGCGCAGGTGCGCATCGCCCTGGCCTGCTGCCTTAACATGTGCGGCGCGGTGCACTGCTCCGACATCGCCATCCTGGGCATCCACCGCACCCCGCCCAAGGTGAATCACGAGAGGCTGCGCCATCTCTGCGAAATTCCCACCACCATCGCCTCCTGTCCCACCGGCGCCATCCGGCCTCATCCGGACAAGACCTTGAAGAGCGTAGTCATCAACGAAGAGCGCTGCATGTACTGCGGCAACTGCTACACCATGTGCCCGGCCTTGCCGGTGTTCGACGCCCAGAAAGGCGGCGTCGCCCTGCTGGTGGGCGGCAAGGTCTCCAACTCCAAGACCCCGCCCATGTTCTCCAAACTGGCGGTGCCCTATCTGCCCAACAACCCGCCCCGCTGGCCGGAAGTGGTGCAGTCCATCCGCAAGATCCTCACCAAGTACGCCGAAGGCGCCAATAAGTGGGAACGCGTCGGCGAATGGGTGGAGCGTATCGGTTGGGAGAAATTCTTCGAGGTATGCGACATTCCCTTCACCTTCCAGCACATCGACGACTACCGCTGGGCTTATGATACCTATCGGACGTCGATGCATTTTAAATTCTAAGCAGGTGGGATAAATGGCACTATCCAAAGAAGCGTTGGTGGAATTCATCTACGACCTGGTCAAAGGGGCCCAGGGCAAGAAACAGCTCAAGGCCATGGACCTGCAGAAGGCCGTTCTCAAAGCGCATCCTGACCAGGACAAGACCATGGTGAAGTTCGCCATCAAGGAACTGATCGACGGCAGTCGCTGCGTTTACACTTACTTCGGTGGGAGCTTCATCGAGATCCCCCACGAAGAAGGCGCGGCAAAGAGAGATTGATGAACTGCCCCCGCCTGCTGCTGGCCGCCCTTCGGGGTGGGGCGGGCAAAACCACCTTGACCTTGGGGCTGCTGGCCGCCTGGCGCGACCAGGGACGGCGCCTGGTGCCCTTCAAGAAGGGTCCCGACTACATCGACCCGGCCTGGCACGCCCTGGCCGCCGCCTGCCCCAGCCACAATCTGGACCCCTTCCTCATGGAAGGGGACCAGATTATGGCCATGGTGGTCCGCCATGCCGACCAGGCAGACGCCCTCCTCATCGAAGGCAACCGCGGTCTTTACGACGGCCTGGATGCCCAGGGAACTTATAGCACTGCCGAGCTGGCCAAATTTCTGGCCACTCCGGTGGTGCTGGTGGTGGACTGCACCATGACCACCCGCACCGCCGCCGCCCTGGTGCTGGGTTGCCAGCACTTCGACCCCCAGGTGCCCCTCCGGGGGGTGATTCTCAACCAGGTGGCCCGACCGCGCCATGAAGAGATGCTGCGGAGCACCATCCAACGCTACTGCGGCATTCCGGTGCTGGGGGCCATTCCCCGTCTCAAGTGTGCAGTCTTTCCGGAACGGCACATGGGCCTGGTGCCCCCGCAGGAGCACGCCGCTGCCCTCAAGGCCATCTGCACCGCCAAGGAGCTGGCCCAGCGTTACCTGGATCTGGAGGGCCTCTGGCGCTTGGCGACGCAGGCGCCGCCGCTGCCGCGGCGACCTGGCCTCTACCTCTCTCCTGGGGCCAGCCCGGGAACGCCGGTAACCCTCGGGGTAATCCGGGACTCCGCCTTTCAATTTTACTATCCGGAAAACCTGGAGGCCCTGGAGCGTCAAGGCGCTAAACTGGTGGAGATCAGCGCCCTGGACGATCCCCTCCTGCCTCCCCAACTCGACGGCCTCTATATCGGCGGCGGCTTTCCCGAGACCCACGCCCAGAGTCTGGCCGATAACCTCAGTTTCCGCCATGCGGTCAAGGCCGCGGCCCTCGCCGGCCTCCCCATCTATGCCGAATGTGGCGGCCTCATGTACCTGGGGGAGAACATCCAGGTCCAGGGAGGAAGATTCCCCATGGTGGGGCTTTTCCCCTACGACTTTGTCATGGGAAAAAGACCCCAGGGCCACGGCTACACCACCCTGGAAGTGGTCCGGGAAAACCCGTTCTTCCCCTTGGGGGCCCGGCTCCGGGGCCATGAGTTCCACTACTCCCAAATCTCCCCGGAACCGGCAGCCGAGGCCGCCATGGCCTTCCGGCTCACCCGGGGCACCGGTATGGGGGGGCAGCGGGAAGGCCTCATCCTTCATAACGTCCTGGCCACTTACACCCACCTCCACGCCTTGGGATCGCCCCAATGGGCCCCGGCCCTGGTGCGTTGCGCCCGGGAGTACCAGCGGCAAGCCCTCGCCCTGGCAGGCGTTCCTGCCCGCCCGGCTTCTCTTGGGCTGGAGCGGCGCAGCTCCCAATCCCGCTAACCCGCGGTAAGGACAGCCAGCCGCTCCCGGCCTTCGCGGCGCTACCCCCATTCTTGGAATTTTCGCCTTCGGAGTTACTTGACCCCGGCCGGTCGCCGACTTAAAATGGAGTGAACTGCCATGGGCCACCTCCATTGGGCCTAATACCAAGTTGAGACCTCTGCGAAAAGCTACTTTGTCATCCTGAGCGAAGCGCAGGATCTCATATGTCCTCGTATTTATGAGATTCTTCGGTCACTTCGCTCCCTCAGAATGACAAAAGTGGGGACTTTCGCAGAGTTTCTCAAGTTGCCATCAAAAGTAGAAGAATCTTTGGTAGGGGCGCACCCACCATGTGTGCGCCCACCATAGGGCGGACACGCGGGTCCGCCCCTACAGAAAAAGAACCGGTTGACGGCAGCTTGGTATAACTCGGCCATCCGGAAGAGCGGCCCGTTACTAAAGGCAAGGAGGTGAGGTTTAATGGCTTTTCGCGTGGAAGTCGATACGGATAAGTGCAGCGGTGACGAAGAGTGTGTCAACGTCTGCCCCGTCGGCGTCTTTGAGATGCTGCAAGACAAGGCGAACCCGGTGAACGAAGAGGAGTGCCTGGGCTGCGAGAGCTGCGTCGAAGTCTGCCCTTCGGCAGCCATTACGGTGGCCGAGTCCTGAGAAGCGGCGAAACCTGGGGTGCGCACTAAAAAAAAGGCGCACCCCTTATTTTTTTATGCGCCTTGCCGGCCTGGCGCGATTTATCCTCAAAACTGACCCTCCCCATCAGGTCCCGCAACTCGTCTCTTCCCGGCAGGACTTGCACTGCTTCAGCGGCTCCAATTCCGCCGGGGTCGCCGGCCGCACCTCCAGCACCCGCACCTGGTAGTGCAGATCGTGGCCGGCCAGGGGGTGGTTCATATCCAGGATGACGGCGTCCTCCCTTACTTCCTTGATGGTCAGGGGATATTCCGGCGGGAAGGGCAGATTGGCCGGAAGCACCTTCTGGTCCACCCGCAATTCCATCTCCGGCGGAAAGACCTTGGGACTCCAGACCTGGATGTTTTCCGGCTCATAAGTGCCGAAGGCCTCTGCCGCGGGCACTACGAACTCCACCGCCTCCTGCTCCCGCAGGCCCCAAAGACGGCGTTCCAGCCCGGGCAGAACCTCGCCGTAGCCGGCCACGAATTGCAGATAGACCGGCGCCTCGGCGCTGCCCCGAATCAGTTCCCCGGAATCGAGGCGCATATGGTATTCCAGGACCACGTATCGGTCTTTGGCAATGACGGTCATGTGGTCCTACCCTTGAAATAATGATATAATATAAATTTGGATGCCAAGGCTGGCCTCCGGCCCCGCCATTAATTTTAAGGATTATATCTTAACCGACGGGTACCTGTAACCCTCTAAAAGGAAAATGAATCCAAAGGCTGAAATTCGGAAGGCTCACGTTAAGGAAGTCCCGGAAATTTACCGTTTATTGGTGAATTTTTCCAAGAAAGCAGAATCGGACATACTGCCGAGAAAAATGGCGGATCTTTACAACCATGTGCGGGATTTTTTTGTTTATCGAAGGGATCAGGGACATATCCGTGGCATCGCCGCCCTGCGCATTTTTTGGGAAGATCTCGGTGAAATTTGCTCTTTGGGGGTCTTGCCAGATTTACGCAAGAAAGGTATTGGCTCCCTATTGATGGAAAAGTGTCTAGAAGAAGCTCGCTATCTAGGACTAAAAAGTGTCTTCGTCCTCACATCCACCCAAAATGCCAGTTTTTTTAAACGGTTTGGTTTTAAGGAAGTAAGCAAAGATGATCTTCCAAAAATCATCTGGCGTGATTGCGGAGATTGTCTTAAATATCCCGACTGCGACGAAATTCCTATGCTCCTGGAACTGGAAAATTTGAAATAACCTAACTGCATGCTTTGCGTCTTGGTGAGAGATATAATTATTTACGCCAGGGCGCCAAGGGGCCGGGATAAAATCCTACCTGACATATGATTGACTTTGTCTTTAAAAAAATCTTCGGCAGCAAAAACGAGCGGGAACTGAAACGCCTGGCGCCTCTGGTGGACGCCATCACCGCCATGGAGCCGGAGTATCGGTCCCTCTCCGACGCCGACCTGCAGGCCAAGACTCCGGAGTTCAAAGAGCGCCTGGACCGTGGCCAGCCTCTGGACGATCTCTTGCCCGAGGCCTTTGCCGCGGCCCGGGAAGCCTCTACCCGGGTCCTGGGCCTGCGCCCCTTCGACGTCCAACTCATCGGCGGCATCGTCCTGCACCAGGGTAAAATCGCCGAAATGAAGACCGGTGAAGGCAAAACCCTGGTGGCCACCATGCCCGCCTACCTCAACGCCCTCACCGGCGAAGGGGTTCACATCGTCACGGTGAACGACTACCTGGCCAAACGTGACACCCGGTGGATGGGCGAGATTTACAACTTCCTGGGGCTTCGGGTGGACACCATCATCCATGGCCTGGACGATGAACAGCGCCGCCTTGCCTACGCCGCGGACATCACCTACGGCACCAATAATGAATTCGGCTTCGACTACCTGCGGGACAACATGAAGTTCTCCCTGGAGGACTATGTCCAGCGGGATTTCCATTACGCCATCGTGGACGAAGTCGACTCCATCCTGATTGACGAGGCCCGCACTCCCTTGATCATCTCCGGCCCCGCCGAGGAATCCACCCAGCTCTACTACGTCCTGGACCGGGTGGGCCGGCAGCTCAAGCGGGACCAGGACTTCACCGTGGACGAGAAGGCCCGCTCGGTGCTGGTTACCGAAGAAGGAGTGGCAAGGGCCGAGAAGCTGGTGGGCCTGGAAAATCTCTATGATCCCGGGAATATCGAAGCCCTGCACCACCTCGAGGCTGCCCTCAAGGCCCATAACCTCTTTAAGCGGGACGTGGACTACATTGTCAAAGAAGGCCAGGTCCTCATCGTGGACGAGTTCACCGGGCGCCTCATGCCCGGCCGCCGCTACTCCGACGGCCTGCACCAGGCTCTGGAGGCCAAAGAAGGAGTCAAAATCGAAAATGAAAACCAGACCTTAGCAACCATTACCTTCCAGAACTACTTCCGCATGTACCATAAATTGGCGGGCATGACCGGTACCGCAGACACCGAGGCGGAGGAATTCAAAAAAATCTACAACCTGGAAGTGATGGTGATTCCCACCGATAAGAGGATGGTCCGCCTGGACCACCCCGACGTCATTTACAAGACCGAGGACGAGAAATTCCGGGCGGTGGAGGAAGAGATCAAGGATTGCCACCAACGGGGCCAGCCGGTACTGGTAGGTACCACTTCCATCGAGAAATCCGAGCATCTGAGCCGCCTCCTGAAACGGGAAGGCATCAAGCATGAGGTGCTGAACGCCAAACAACACGAAAAAGAGGCGGAGATCGTGGCCCATGCTGGCCAACGGGGCATGGTGACCATTGCCACCAGCATGGCTGGCCGGGGCACCGATATCGTCCTGGGGGAAGGGGTGGTGGCCACCGGCGGGCTCCATATCCTGGGCACCGAGCGCCACGAATCCCGGCGTATCGACAACCAGCTGCGGGGGCGCTCCGGCCGCCAGGGCGATCCAGGCACCTCCCGATTTTACATGTCCCTGGAAGACGATCTGCTGCGGATCTTCGGTTCTGACCGCATCAAGGGCCTCATGGGCCGCCTGGGGATGGACGACGGCCAGCCCATCGAGCACCGCCTGGTTTCCAACGCCATCGAAAAGGCCCAGAAGCGCGTGGAAGGCCATAACTTCGAGATCCGCAAACATCTCCTGGAATACGACGACGTCATGAACAAGCAGCGAGAGGTGATCTACGCCCAGCGCCGCCAGATCCTTTCCGGAGCGGAACTCCAGGAGGATATCCTGGATATGTCCCGGGAGCTGGTCGAGGAGATGGTGGAGGAATACATCGGCAACAAGCTCCCGGAAGAATGGGACCTGGAGGGCCTGGGTTCCACCTTCCAACGGCAGTTCGGCTTCCATCCGCCATTGGCCAACCTGGACGGCGATCTGCGTGAATATCTCCTCGAACAGGTAGAGAGGCGCTTTACCGCCAGGGGCGAGGAGATCGGGCCGGACCTCTTCCACTGGCTGCAGCAGCGGGTGATGCTGCAGATCGTGGACAACCAGTGGAAGGACCACCTTCTCTCCATGGACCACCTGCGGGACGGTATCGGTCTGAGGGGTTACGCCCAGCAGGACCCCTTGCGGGAATACCAAAGGGAGGGCTATGACATGTTCATGGACCTGATCCACCGCATGCAGGCGGAGATGGTGGGCACCCTCTTCCACCTCCAGGTCAAGCCCCACCAGGAACTTCCGGAGGAGGCCCAGCCGGCGCAGCAGCCCATGTTCTTCAGCCACGGCGGCGACGGCGCCGCCCCCCAATCCCAGCAGCGCCAGCAAAAAAAGACCGGCCGCAACGATCCCTGTCCCTGCGGCAGCGGCAAGAAATTCAAGAAGTGCTGCGGGAAGTAAGGTCTTGGGGAAGGGGGCCAGGGGCCAAAGGCCCCTGCCCCCTCCCCCAAACCCCCTCCCCCAACCCTCATAAGTAGGGGCGACCCGCTGGGTCGCCCCCTAATCGCACTACGAACCGGGGCGGGATTAAATAGCTTCAGCGGCGCCGGCGTCCCGCCGGTGTTTCTATTTTTTCTCTTGGTTCTCTGTTGCCCTGTGGTAAATTTTCCTGGGAGGTGAGCCGTGATTATTCCAGGATTCCGCTTTGCCGCCACCGCCGCCGGTCTCAAGAAGACCGGCGCCCTGGACCTGGCCCTGATGGCCGCGGACGCCCCCGCCGCCGCGGCCGGGGTCTTCACCACCAACCTGGTCAAGGCGGCCCCGGTGCTCCTTAGCCGGGAGCGCTTGCGGGGGGGCAAGGCCCAGGCCATCCTGGTGAACGCCGGCAACGCCAACGCCTGCACCGGCCCCGCGGGGCTGGCGGACGCCCGGGAGAGCGCCAGGATTACCGCCGACTTGCTGCAGATCCCGGAACCCCTGGTGCTGCCCGCCTCCACCGGGGTTATCGGCCAACCGCTGCCGCTGGACAGGATCACCCGGGCCCTGCCCAGGCTGGTGGACCGACTTCACTCCCAGGGTTTCCCCGAAGTGGCCGAGGCCATCCTGACCACCGACACCCGCCCCAAGACCGCCCTGCTGCGTGAGGAGATCGATGGCCGCCAGGTGACCCTGGCCGGTATGGCCAAAGGGGCCGGCATGATCCATCCGGATATGGCCACCCTGCTGGTCTTCCTGTTTACCGATGCGGCCATTCTCCCTAAAATCCTCAGCAAAATACTGCGCCGGGCCCTGCCCCTCAGTTTCAACCGCATCAGCGTGGATGGCGACACCTCCACCAATGACACCGTACTCTTGCTGGCCAGCGGCCGGGCCGGGAATCCCCCGGTCCGGGAGGAAGGGCCTGCCATGGCCACCCTGGGAGAGATGCTCAACCAGGTGATGGGGGATCTGGCCTCCCAGGTGGTGGCCGACGGCGAAGGAGCCCGGCACCTTTACCGGGTGGAGGTGCGGGGGGCGGCCACCGCGGCTGAGGCCCTGAAGGCGGCCCGCGCCGTGGCCCTCTCCTCCCTGGTGAAGACCGCCATGGCCGGGGCGGACGTCAATTGGGGGCGCGTCATGGCGGCCCTGGGCCGCTCCGGGGCCCGCTTCGAACCCTACCAGGTGGAGATTTCCTACGGCGACTCCCTGGTGGTGCAAAAAGGACAGGGGTTGGGGCCGGAGGCGGAAGCCCGGGCCCAAAAGATCATCCGCAGCGGGGCCTTCAACCTGACCATCCACCTGCACCATGGGACCTTTTCCGACTACTACGACACCTGCGACCTCAACGAGGACTACATACGGATTAATGCCAGTTACCGGAGTTGATGATAGGTCAATTATAACGATAACCAAATTTCGGAATTTGGAAGAAATATATAACTAGATTCTGCGGTTTCGGTTCTTCTGCCATTCGTAGGGGCGACCCAGCGGGTCGCCCCTACTTTTTGGTGGCGCCGGCTGGCAGCCGGTGCGGCACAGGCGGGACGCCTGTGCCACCCTTCCCCTTATACGGGTTGGGAGGGGGGTATGGGGGGAGGGCAGGGATGAAATCCCTGGCCCTCCCCCCATAATCTTTCATCCTTCCCCTAACCCCTCCCCCCAAAGGAAAAGGCGATAATGCCCTACCCTCCCGCCGCTTTAATTCTTAATCTGCTTCCGAGTCACTGATTAAACGTGCGGCAAATGCGCTCCCTGGTCATTCCCCTTCTCAGGTCAGCTTGCCTAGCGCCTGCAAGACCTCGTCATAGTTCGGCTCATTGGACAGCTCTTTGACGAGCTGGACGTAACGCACCACTCCCCCCTTGTCCACCAGAAACACGGCCCGGGCCAGGAGGCGCAATTCCTTGATTAACACCCCGTAAGCCGTGCCGAAAGCCGCGTCTCTGTGGTCCGAGTAGGTCTTGACCCGGTCCACACCCGCCGCGCCGCACCAGCGTTTCTGGGCGAAGGGCAGGTCCATGCTGATGGTCAGGATTTCCACGTCAGGCCCCAGCCTGGCGGCCTCCTCATTGAACCACCGGGTTTCGATATTGCAGGTGGGGGTGTCCAGGGAGGGCACCGCGCAGATAATGGCCACTTTGTCCTTGAGCGAAGAAAACCGGAAAAGGCTCAAGTCGTTGGCGATAACCTCAAAATCCGGGGCCTTCTCCCCCACCTGCACTTCCCGGCCCACCAGGGTCAGGGGATTGCCCTTCATGGTGATTGCTCCGGGGCGTTCTGCCATGTTGCTATCCTCCTTTACTTAAATATCGCGAGGCTTTAATTTCAATCCCTTCGGCAGAGTGCTGAATAGAATCTCCTGGAAATCTGCCTGAGGGAATTAGATCAGGATGACCATTATGGTATCGATTATTATTAACGGGAGCATGAAAGGGGTTCCAGCTTTATCCCCTCTCCCCCGATGGGGGACGACACCGGGTGAGGGGGAATTTAATCTCTTTTCTGCTCCCATTAATAGCAAGGGTTTGGCAATATCCGGGGATATTCATTTTAATAAATTCACCCACTATACTGCTGAAATTGGCAGGCATTAAGATTGATTCTAAGCGGGAAATCTGCCTCGTATTTAGTTGTTCGTTGACGAATCCCAAGAACCCCAAAAAATCGTTCATTGCCAGCATTATATGCCCGTTTTGCAACCCGTAGGGCAATTCTACCATAGGGTTGAAACCTTCGGGATTAATGGGTGTCGGACTACATGCAGATAGTTCTAGATCTTCATTCATTTTATCCTTCCCATTAATCCCGATTCATTAACGGATAAATCAAATCACCTTATGCAGCGGATACTCCACAATCCCCTGGGCCCCGGCCCGGATCAGATGGGGGATGAGGCTCCTGACCTCGGAGGAGTTCACCACCACCTCCACCGAATACCAATCGGTTTCATAGAGGCTGGCGATGGTAGGGGCCAGCAGGCTGGGGAGCAGCTCCACGATGTTCTTCAATTGCTTTTCCGGGATGTTCATCTTCAGGCCCACCATGCGTTCGGCCCGAAGCGCCCCCAGGAGCAGGACCGCCAGACCCTCCATCTTCTCCCGCTTGACCGGGTCTTTTTCCCACACCTGGTTGTTGGCGATGAACTGAGTATTGCTCTGGAACAGCTCGTGAATGATCTTGAGGCCGTGGGCCCTGATGGTGCTGCCGGTCTCGGTCACCTCCACGATGGCGTCCACCAGGCCGGCGGCCACCTTGGCCTCGGTGGCCCCCCAGGAAAACTCCACCTCGACCGGGATTTGGCGCTGCTCGAAATAGCGGCGGGTGTAATTCACCAGCTCGGTGGCCAGCTTCTTGCCCGCCAGGTCCCGCAGAGTCCTGATCTCCGAATCCGCCGGCACCGCCAGCACCCAGCGCACCGGGTTGAGGCTCGACCTGGAATACATCAGGTCCGCCACCACCGTCACCCCGGAGTCGTTCTCCATGATCCAATCTTTGCCGGTGATACCGCAGTCCAGGGTGCCGTTCTCCACGTAGCGGCTCATTTCCTGGGCCCGGCACATGGAGCAGCTGATCTCCGGGTCGTCGATGTCCGGGAAGTAGCTCCGGCCATTCACCTGGATATGCCAGCCGGAACGGCGAAACAACTCCAGAGTGGCTTTCTCCAGGCTGCCCTTGGGGAGCCCCAGTCGCAGTTTAGCCACCTCGATACACCTCCTTGGGATCAAAGATTGGCGAGCCCACCACTTCCCAGCCGGTCCCCAGGCGGCGGCGGTAAAAACAACTGCGGTAACCGGTGTGGCAGGCGGCGCCTCCCACCTGCTCCACTTTCAGGAGGACCGTATCGTTATCGCAATCCAGGTAGATCTCTTTGACCCGTTGCACGTGGCCGGAGGTGCCGCCCTTGTGCCAGAGCCGGTTGCGACTGCGGCTGAAATAATGGGCCTCACCGGTTTTCAAGGTCTCGACCCAGGCCGCTTCATTCATGAAGGCCAGCATCAGCACCTCGCCGCTGGCCGCGTCCTGGGCGATAGCGGGCACCAGGCCCCCCATTTTGGCGAAGTTGGGTATCTCCGTGCTTTTCATATTTGACGAAATTAACCTTTTTGCCTTGAATCTGCAAGGTTGGATGATAATTTTTCCAATAGTCGCTTATGAGCCCTGGGCTCACCCGTAAATCATGAAAATGTAGCGCCGCCGCCCCCGGCGGCGCGGGAACCGGCTACCAGAGGGTGGTATCCCACAAACTCAGGAACTTTTCCAGGCAGAGAAAGGCCCCCGCCGATGAGCAAAGTCATCTCCTACAGCACCCTGGCCAGACAGCAACAGCTCAACTTTCTGAGGCACAAAGTCCGGGAATACCGCGAAAGGGATGATTATCTGCTGCGCCTGCGGAAACTCCTGTTCCAGGTGGAAGCGCAGATGCGCCAGGCCGAGATCCAACAACTGGAAGTCTTCCAGGAAATTGCCGCCCACTTCAAAATCCCTTTGCCTCTCCCCGACCTGGGAGACCGCCTGGGAATGCAGCAGTTTTTCGCGGCCAACCCCTTCCTCCAGGCCTTGCAGGATTATTTCTACGGCCGCCTCAGCGCCGAGGACTGCCTTCAGAGGATCGGCGCCCTCAAGACCAACGAGCCCAGCCCCGCGGTAGAATAAGTGCGGCCGCCGCATAGCAGATTGCCCCGTCGCAGAGGCGCTCTCCGAGCTGCCTCCCACCCTGGGCGGCCACCCCGCTCCGACCAAGATCTTAGGTGGCGCGCAAAAAACTGGCCGGAGGAAGGGTGGACCTCCGGCCAGCCTGCTTTGGCGAAAGGGATGAATCAATCAAGGAGGGGGGATAACCTCAATCGTTCACCTTTCATATACATTATATTGTTTATGCGCAAATAATGCCATATAAATATTGGTGGAATTCCCCGCGGCAGTGGCGGCTTGCGCCAGAATTCCCCATCAGGCCCATGATCAGGATGACCGCAAGAGGAGGGCGTAAGCCGAGAGGCCGGCGCCGAAGGAGGCCATCATGATCCAGTCCCGGCGCCCAGGCCCTAATGTTAAATTGGCCCGGAAAAATCGAGCCGGGTCCGCACCTTAGCCGCTCGCCCGGAAAGACGTCAGGTTTGCAAAAGTAAAACATGAAAACAGTTATTTTTTCAGAAATATTGGCATACCTGCCTTTGAACCCAAATACCTCGGTGCTGACCTTACCCTGGCTCCGGTGCATTGACATAATTTCCTTGACAAAATGAACCTAAAAAAATAATAACATCCTTACATCGATTTATCCATTACGCCAAAGAGAAAGGAGAATTTCCATGGCCACTGAAATTTTGAAATTAACGGCAGAGGTTGTCATTTCCCATGCATCTATGACCGAATTATCCACCCGGGAATTAGTCGAAGAAATTAAAGAGATCTACGGCGTCTTGTCTTCTCTGGAATCCGGTGTGGTGCCAGAGATCATGGCTTCTGAAAAAGCTCCAGGAGCCAAAGTGGTAAAGAAACCGTCGATACCTTTGAAAGACATCGTTACAGAAAAATTTGTGGTCTGTCTGGAATGTGGCAAAAAATGTCGAACTTTGAAAGCACATATCAAGAAAGCCCATGGATTATTGCCAAAAGAATACCATAAACAATTTGGCCTTGACCCCAAAAAATATCCTCTGGTGTGCAAAGAGTATTCGGCGCAGCGGAGCAAGATGGCCAAAGATAGAGGATTTGGAAAAGAGGGAGGGAGGAAGAAGGCGCGGGCTTAAGTAAACGTTCCGATACCTGGCTCCTCAAAACGACTGTCAAATCTTAGGAATGAGGTCAATATCTGGGCCTCATTCCTGAGATAGTATAACGTTCGGGGTTAAACTCGGAAAGAAAGGTCGCCAAAACCGTTTTTGGAATGCGGTGAACAAGGGTATCGCATAATCTCGAATTATACAGAAGAAAACGGTTTGCATTCCCTGTTTTATAATTGCCGAACGCTAGGTTGGAAAGTGCTGTCGAACTTTCGCAGCAATCTGACGATCCGTCATCTTGTCAACTGTTTCAATACCCACGATGCGTCCACCGAGGTCGTCTCTTTCAAGACGCCTTTTCAGTTCGCCCTTTGCCTCACCAGGACCAAATATCAGAATAGATTCTGCATCCCGAATACCCGCAATTACCGCATCGTAGTAAATATTGAGATGTCCCGTAACCCTTCTCTGGCGGCTATCCTGTGCCGGTACTTGCTCTGGTTCATAGGGACCCTTAAGAGGTGAATCACCAGAACGGCGGAGCTGTTTTTCAACCTTCGATATGATCAGTCCTATCTCTTCCCCCTTGTCCGTAACAGCCACGATAATAGCCTTTCTATGGTCAATCCACAAACCCACTTTTGTTCTCATCGATTTCTCCTTTGTCTACCTTTTCGCCAACCCACTTAGATAATCACAAAATAAGTTCATCTGGTTCGAAAAACAAGGAGGAGCAATTTATATAAATATTAACGTGATGTGGCAGATAAAGGAGGAAATCATCCCCTTTAAAATTGGAATGATTTTCATAAATTACGGTATTTGTTTTTGTATAAGAGGGAGAATTTCTACATTTTAATAATCATAGTATTCTTATTTATAGTCTATCTAAAAGTATAGATTTGTTATCTGGCGATTTAATCTGAGATTATGCTGCCGCCTTGGCACCGCAGTCGAAAAAATAGGTTTTTGGAGCCCTATAACCAAGTTAAACCCCGACAAGCCAGGATCTGGGCCTCCTTTAAGGGTATAGAAAATCTCCCCTCAGGCCATCGAGAATTCCCTGAGTTTCCCCTGGGGCATCCAGGTGGGTGAGGCTTTTAGGATTCGCCGACCGGCTAAACGGCCGCCGCGGAACTTTCCCGGCCTTCCACCTGGACACTGAAGGTGCGCAAGATATGGTCCACCACCAGGGTGGTGAGCACGTTGCCCCCCTCCCGCCGGGTGGCGATGACCTCGATGTAATGGGGCACCCCGTATTCGTCGGTGAAGCTGAGGTGTTCGCCGTCCTTGAAGCCGCCCCGGCGAAACCAGGCCTCCGGCGGCAACAGCCAGGTCTTGCCGTATTTGGCCTCGAACTTGAAATACGACGTGGCATCAAAGGGAAACAACAGATAAAGGGCCAGATCCTCCAAGGAGGCCGGACGTCCCAATTCCTTCTCTAAGGAGAGTCGCTCCCGCTCCAGTTGGGGTTCCGGCGGGGGAACCGGGCCTCGCTCCTCCGCCAGGATCTGCCGCCACTTCTTGCCGTCATGGCGCTGGTACTCCAGGACTTTTTCATAGATCCAGGGCTCCGGCTCATAGAAAGGCAGCGGCCCGTAGCGACCCAGGAGCAGGTTCTTCAAGTCCAGGGAGGGCCGCTGGTACCGGCCGTGGAGGACGTTATGCATCGCGGTGGTCAAGAGGATAGTGGAGCCCGGGGTCACCGCCCACCAGTTCCCGAGCTCCACCTGAACCCGGGCCAGCTCTTCCAGGATCTCGGGGGTTCGCTCCAGAAAACCGCCCTGGTCCGCCAGTTCAAAGACGCTGGTCAGCGCCCCGCCGGTGAGTTTATAATAGGCCACGGTGGGGTCGTGGCCCCGGAAAGGGCTCTCAAAGGGCTCATAGATCTTTCGTTCCTGGCGCAGCAGGTTGGAAGACTTGATGAGGGAGGGGAGGTCCACTCCCACGGCCTTCTTGTTGTAGTCCTCCAGGGCCTGGATCAGGGTGAGGGCCGGCGCCTGGCCGTAGATGGCGCCGTAACCGTGGTCCGCCACATCCACCAGCTTCACCCCCGCCAGAATGGCGGCGCTCATGCGGCCGATGTCGTTGCCGTCGGTGTTGCAGCCGTGGTAGTGCAGGATGACGCCCGGAAAGGCCTGGCTCAGGGCCGCCACCAGCCCGCCCAGACGCTTGGGAGTCCCCAATCCGGCGTAATTCTTGATGGAGACAATAACGTCCGGGCCGGTGACCTCCAGGATCTCCCGCACCTTGGCCACGTAGTAGGCGTCGGTGTGCTCCTTGCCGGTGGAGAAGCAGATGCTGGGCATCAGCAGCCGCCCGGCCCGTTGCACCTCTTCGAAGACCGGGATCAGGTTGGGCACATGGTTGAGAAAATCATAGACCCGCCAAACGTCCACGTAGCGCGCAAACTCCCGGACCACCAGGCGGATGACCTTTTCCGGATAATGGCGATAGCCGAAGAGGCAAGCCCCCCGCACCACCGTCTGCAACAGGGTCCCGGGCATGGCCTTGCGGATGATGCGCAACCGCTGGAAGGGGTTCACCTGGCGCCGCATCAGGTCCACGTGCACCGAGGCGCCGCCGCTCACCTCCACCGAGAAAAAACCGGCGGCCTCGCCGCGGGGGCCACCCGCACACTGGTCATGGGCATCTGCCGGTTCTTGAAGTCGGACTGGGAGACGTCCCGCTCATTGTTGCACAGGTAATAGCCGTCCACCCCCCGCAAGGTCTCCAGGATGGCCGCCGGCTCCATACCTTTATTTATGCGCGGCTCCATGGTTCATGCCTCAAAAAGAGTTTCGAGTTTCGAGTTTCGAGTTGTAGGGGCGACCCACTGGGTCGCCCAGTTTCGAGTTTTTAGAGTTGAACTTTGAACTTTGAACTTTGAACTTCGTTTCCACCCTCATTGGGCATAAGGGTTCTTGCCATGCGCGTTGATCTCGGCGATGAGGCGGGCGATCTTGTCCACCTCGCGTTCCTCTTCCCGATAATCCAGGAGTTGCGGGTGCTCGTCGATATAGGCGGTATCCAGCTTCATGGCGATAAAGTCCGGCTCCTGGACGATCTGCTGAAAGTAGGGGATGGTGGTCTTCACCCCAATGATCAGAAACCCTTTGAGGGCCCGGGACATGCGGTCTACCGCCTCCCGCCAGTTGAAGCCGTAGACCGTGAGCTTCACCATCATGGAGTCATAATAGGGCGTAATTTCGTAGCCCTGGTAGATGCTCCCGTCCAGCCGGACCCCGTGGCCGCCGGGGGACTGGTAGACCTGGACCACGCCGGGGCTGGAGAGAAAGTCGTTCTTAGGGTCTTCGGCGTTGATCCGCAACTCGATGGCGCAGCCGCGCTCCACCACCTGGTCCTGGTTGAAGCTGATGGGCTCGCCCATGGCGATGAGGAGTTGCTCCCGGACCATATCGATGCCGGTGACCATCTCGGTTACGGTGTGCTCCACCTGCAAGCGGGTGTTCACTTCCAGGAAGTAGTAGGCCCCGTCCGGCTCTACCAGGAACTCCACCGTGCCGGCGCTGAGATAATTGGCATTCTTAACGACCCGCACCGCGGCGGCGCAGATTTCCTCCAGCAGGGCCGGCGCCAGCCCGGCGGGGGCGACCTCGATGAGTTTCTGGTGGCGGCGCTGGATAGAGCAGTTGCGGGTGCCGAGATGCACCACGTTGCCGTAGCCGTCGGCCAGGACCTGCACTTCCACGTGCCGCGGCCGGTTTATCCGCTTTTCCAGATAGATAGCCGGGTCCCCGATGGACATCAGGGCCTCGGCCCGGGATCGTTCCAGACCGGCCAGCAGTTGCTTCTCATCCTCCACCTGGCGAATCCCCCGCCCGCCGCCGCCGGAAACGGCCTTGATCATGAGGGGATAGCCGTTGGCAGCCGCGAAATCCAGGGCCTGCCGCGCCCCCGGGGCCCCCGGGGGAAGGCTGGCGGTGGCGGGGATCACCTGGATGCCAGTCTCCTGGGCGGTCTTGCGGGCGAGCACCTTGCTCCCCAGGCTGCGGATCACCTCCGGGGGCGGCCCGACGAACACCAGACCAGCGTCGATGCAGGCTACGGGGAAGTTGGCATTCTCCGCCAGAAAGCCATAGCCCGGGTGGATCGCCTGGGCCCCGGTCTCTCTGGCCGCTTCGATAATCTTGCCGATATCCAGGTAATCTTTCCGGGGGCCGGGGCCGATACACACCGCCTCATCGGCCCGCATGATATGGTAGGCGTCCTTGTCGGTCTCCTCATAGATGACCACCACCTTGAGGCCCAACTCCTGAGCGGAGCGCATGATGCGCAAGGCGATCTCCCCCCGATTGGCGATCAGAATCTTGTCAATCTTCCGCCTGGCCGACATGAGGACTCCCCCGCGGCCCCACCCTGGGGCTGACCTGGCTGGCAGCCGGTCTTAAAGCCGTTTCCTTCTGGGTCGAACCCGGATTCCCACGTAGTTCCCTGGCGTCTCGGCGCCTTTGGATGAGAAATATATCATGCCAGGCCGTCAAGAACACCTGGGGATTATCCCGCCCGCCTAATTTTTCCCGATTATTGGCCGTGGTTAGCCACCCCTGGGTTTCCGCGGCGCCCTCAGCAGCACTCGAACCGGGGTGAGCGGCCTTTGGGTCTCTGGAGGACTTATAACTCAAGTTTCGCACCAGGTAACCAATTACCCAGGCCAGAGGCCTGGGCTACCAAGTCCAGGTAGCCTAGGCTTCCCGCCTGTGTATTCATTCCAGGGGTGCGAAACTTGAATATAATTCTCCGAATAAGAAATTCTTATAATACAAGAATAAATTCAAAAAAAAATTGGAATTATTCATTTAAAGATTGCCTGCCTTTTAACATATCCTCCTAATATCACACATTTTATCTAATTCAGGGGTCGTTGGCACTATTCTTGATATATGTGCAGGGAGAATTTTCAAAAAGGGTCAGAAAAATAGATAACCTATTAAGTTTTTCGGCATAGAGCCGATGCTCTTGGCAGCCGGCTCATGGTGGCGTGCGCTCCCGTCCGGAACCTGGTATCTCCCCTCATGCTTCCTGACCCGGCCGGGGCCTGCTTCCGGGAGCGGGCAGTTTCCCATTAAAGAAAGTTTGCCCTGGCCACCTTAAGAGTGGTTTCGGGTCATGTCTCCATCTGCTTGCAGACTGGCGGAGCCTGAGGAGCCTTCTGGTCTCCTAAGAGAAACTTGAAATCCTGCTGCGAGGCTTCCCCTCCGCCCTGCAAGGCCGGGGGCTTCCTGGGGAGAGGCAAGGTGCTCAGCTTATTATCTCATGGAGGTAGCCAAATGCCCATGGGCTCAGGGGTATTGATTGTCGATGACGACCAGGATATCCGGGAGATCCTGGCGCGCCTGGTCCGCAAGGAGGGGTTCACTCCGCTTACGGCGGCGGACGGCAGCTCGGCCCTGGAATTGTTGCGCCTCCGGGGGGCCGAGGTGATGTTGGCGGATGTGCATCTGCCCGACCGGGACGGCCTGGAGCTGCTGCAGAAGGCCAGGGAGATGGACCCGGACCTGCCGGTAATCATGATCACCGCCTATGCCGGGGTCACCCAGGCAGTGGCGGCCATGCGGGCCGGGGCCCACGATTATCTTGCCAAGCCCTTCCAGCACCGGGAGGTCATCCGCCTGCTGCACCGGGCCCTGGGGGAGCGGCAGCGCCGGAGGGGGATCGAGGTCGGGCCGGATAGAGATAGCGGTTGCTGCCTCAAGGAGTCCATGGGGCCCAGCGATGCCGTCGGCAGGCTGATCACCGAGGTCAACCGGGTGGCCCACTCCGATTTCTCCGTGGTAATCCTGGGCGAGACCGGCTCCGGCAAGGAGTTGGTGGCCGCAGCCATCCACCGGTATAGCCCGCGGGCAGCCGGCCCCTTTGTGGCGGTGGACTGCGGCGCCATCCCCGAGGCCTTGTTGGAGAGCGAGCTGTTCGGCTATGAGAAGGGGGCCTTCACCAGCGCCGACGCCAAGAAATTAGGCAAATTGGAGATAGCCAGGGGAGGAACCCTGTTTTTGGACGAGATCTCCAACCTGCCCCCGGGCTCCCAGGCCAAACTGCTCCGGGTCTTGCAGGAAAAGACGATCCAGCGGCTGGGAGGCAACATCCCCTTGAAAGTGGACATCCGGCTGCTGGCCGCCACCAATCAGGACCTGGAAGCGGTGGTGGCGGCTGGCGCCTTTCGGCGGGACCTATACTACCGCCTGAATGAATTCAGCATCCACCTCCCGCCTCTCCGGGACCGGCGGGAAGACATTCCCTACCTGGCCGGGCGGTTTCTTGACAAGACCAACGCCGAACTCCACAAGGAAGTGAAAGGGTTCTCCGGCAGCGCCCTGGAGGCCCTTTCCTCTTACCTTTGGCCGGGCAACGTCCGGCAGTTGCGCTCCGTCATCCGCCGGGCGGTACTCCTGGCCAGGGACCTCATCACCCCGGGCCATCTTAATATCAATGGGACCGGGGCGCCTGCGCAGTCCATGCCTCCCCGGGCGCCGGAGGCCTCCTGGCGAGACGGCTCCCTCAAGGAGATCGTGCGCCTCAATGTGGACCGGGTGGAAAAGGAGGTTCTCACCCAGGCGTTGCAGCAAACCCATGGCAACAAGGCCAAAGCCGCCCGGATGCTTTCCATCGATTACAAGACCATGCACCTGAAAGTCAAACAGCACGGCATCAATTACCTCTGAGGGGGAACATGACCAAAAAGGAAGAGAGCCCGAAAAGGGAAGCGGAATGGGGCACCGGCGTCGGCAGCATGTTCAAGGGCCTGGCGAACCTGGTGGAAAAGCTGGGAGACCTGGCTGAAAAAGGGGAACAATTGAAAAAATCCGGCCAATTTGAGACCAAAGAGGGCCTCCGGGGAATTTATGGCTTCAACGTCCGGATGGGAGGGCTCAAGGGCGAGGAAGTCCGGGTGGAGCCCTTTGGCAACCTGCGCCGGGATACAAAGTCCGGAGAAACCGTGGTTCAGGAGGTACGGGAGCCGGTGGTGGATATCTTTCAAGAGAAGGACCACCTTCTGATCATCGCCGAGATGCCCGGCATCCGGGCCGGGGACATCCGTCTGGAGGCGCAAGGCGATCTCCTTACCATTGTCGCGGAAAGAGACGAGAAGAGGTACCGCAAGGAACTGCTCCTGCCCGAGATCTATCCCCGGGACAAGATGAAGATCACCTGCAATAACGGCATCCTGGAGATCAGATGCCGGAAGTGATGCAGTTTTGCGGTTTTCGGTTTCCGGTCCGCGGAGCAGATTAATGAGCCTTGACTGATCGCCCATCGCCTGCTGTCGAGGTCAGGTTAAAGGAATTAGAGACGATGGGATCATCCCCATGGCGATTCTGTAGATGGTTTCAATTCATCAAGGAGAAGATGGATGCCTGAACCTAAGGAAACTCCCCTGAAACTGAAGGTGGCCGAAGCCCTGAGCAAGGACGTGGGACGGGCTATGGCTCGCATGGGGCCGGAAGACCTGGAGAGACTGGGGGTGGCTATCGGAGACCTGGTGGAGGTGGCGGGGAAAAGGCAGACCGTATGCAAGGCCATGCCCGCTTACCAGGAACTCCGGGGCCAGTCCCGTATCCAGTTGGATGGGCTGAGTCGGGAAAACGCCGGGGTGGGGATCGATGAATCCGTCCGGGTAAGGCCGGTTCCCTTTAAAGCCGCCGCACGGGTGCTCCTGACCCCCATGACCATTACTCCCGGGGAGCGGGATCTGAAATACATCGGCAGTCTGTTGGACGGTCTGCCCCTGGTGGCCGGGGACCGCATCCGGGCGGTGCTCTTCGGCAGCCGTTGGGCCGACTTCAAGGTGGAGAGCACCTCCCCCCAGGGGCCGGTGATGATCAACCCCACCACCACCCTGGTAGTGGGTAAGGAGCGGGTGGAAGAACGGCCCCAGGCCATTTCCTACGAAGACATCGGGGGACTGCGGCCCCAGTTGCAACGAATCCGGGAGATGATCGAGCTGCCCCTGCGCTACCCGGAGGTCTTCGCGCGCCTGGGGATCGACCCGCCCAAAGGGGTGTTGCTCCATGGCCCACCAGGATCCGGGAAGACCCTCATCGCCCGCGCCATTGCCCACGCCACCGAGGCCAACTTTTTTTCGGTGAGCGGTCCGGAGGTGATTCACAAGTTCTATGGAGAGAGCGAAGCCCACCTGCGCAAGATCTTTGAAGAAGCCTCCCGCAAGGGCCCCAGCATCGTCTTCCTGGATGAAGTGGACGCCATCGCCCCCAAGCGGGAACAAACCGTCGGGGACGTGGAGAAAAGGGTGGTGGCCCAGCTCCTGGCCTTGATGGACGGCCTTAACCGGCGCCAGAACGTCATCGTCATCGCCGCCACCAACATTCCCAACGCCTTAGACCCGGCCTTGCGGCGGCCGGGCCGCTTCGACCGGGAGATCTCCATCCCCATCCCCGACCGCCACGGCCGCCTGGAAATCCTGGAGATTCACAGCCGGGGCATGCCCTTGGCCCCGGACGTGGACCTGAACCATCTGGGGGAAATCACCCACGGTTATGTGGGCGCCGATCTGGAGGCCCTGTGCCGGGAAGCCGCCATGATCTGCCTGCGCCGGATCATGCCGGACATCGATTTTGGCCTGAGCAGTATCCCCTACGAACAGATAGCCAAACTGGAGGTGACCCGGGACGATTTCCAGGCGGCCTTGCGAGACGTGGAGCCCTCGGCCATCCGGGAGGTGTTTGTGGAAATCCCGGACGTCCGCTGGGAGGACGTGGGAGGTCTGGAGACGGTGCGGCAGCGTCTCCAGGAGGCCATCGAGTGGCCCCTGAAATATCCCCAATTTTTCGAGCAGGCGGGAATCCGGCCTCCCAAGGGCATCCTCCTCTCCGGGCCTCCGGGAGTAGGCAAAACCATGCTGGCCAAGGCCTTCGCCAACGAAAGCGGGGTGAACTTCATGTCGGTAAAAGGGCCGGCCTTAATGTCCAAGTATGTGGGGGAATCGGAGCGGGGGGTGCGGGAGGTGTTCCACAAGGCGAGGCAGGCAGCCCCTTGCATCGTCTTCTTTGACGAAATCGACTCCCTGCTGCCCATCCGCAGCGCCGGGAACAGCGATTCCCATGTGTCGGAACGGGTGCTGAGCCAGTTTCTAGCGGATTTCGACGGCATCGAGGAGCTGAAGGGGGTATTGGTGCTGGGGGCCACCAACCGTCTGGATATTCTGGACCCGGCGGTCCTAAGGCCGGGACGCTTCGATGAGATCATCGAACTGCCCCTTCCCGACGAGGCGGATCGCCGGCAGATCTTCCAGGTGCACCTGCGGGGGAAGCCATTAACTCCGGGAATTGACCCGGCCGGGCTGGCGGCTCGTACCGAAGGCTTGAGCGGCGCCGAGATCGGGGGAATTTGCCACCGGGCCGCCCTCAGGGCGGTGCGGCGAGCGGTGGCCGCCGCTCCGGGCCGGAAGGCGGCCACCCCAGCGGTCCTGATCACTCCGGAGGATCTGGAGGCCGCCCTGAGCGAGGTCCAATAGCATGGAGATGATTCTGGAAAAAAGCATCCTAACCGGCGAACTTGCGGTGGGGGCGCCAGCGGCCCTTAACCAAAAATCCGGCGGTGAAGCCCTGTACCTCTTTTGCCTGGTTCCCGCCACCTATTTGCTGCCCCTGGAAGGCGCCGGGGTGGACGGGCTGCCGGCCCTGGCGGCAGAGCGCTTCCGGGAGATCACCGCCATCCTGAGCCCCGTGGCCCTGGAGGAGTTCTGCGGCCCCGGGGGAGAGGCCAACCTTCAGGACCTCTCCTGGCTGGCTCCCCGGCTGGCACGCCATCAAGAGGTCATCGGCGGCCTGATGCGCCACTCTCCGGTCTTGCCGCTGCCTTTCGGCACCCTGTTTTCCTCCCGGGATAGTCTGGCTCAGTGCCTGGCGCGGCACCGCCAGGCCATCCGCGGCTTTTGGGACGCGGTGGCTGGCAGGGAGGAATGGGCGGTCAAAGGGTTCCTGGATCGGGACCGGGCCCGGCAGCGCCTCTTTTCCCAGGCCCGCACCGGGCAGGGAGCGGAGCTGGACGCCCTGCCTCCCGGGGCGCGATATTTCCGGGAGCAGCGGCTCCGGGCCGACCTGGAGAGCCAAATGCGCCCCTGGCTTAAAGAGGCGCTGGGGCGAGCCCGGACGATTATCCGGGAAAGCGCCACCGCCTCTTGCCCACGCCGGTTGCTGCCCCGGGAAACTACCGGGCGGGAACAGGAAATGGTGGCCAACTGGGCCTTTCTGGTGCCCCGCCCTCAACTGGCCGCCTTCAGGGTGCGGCTCAAACGGGCCAACCGGATGGGCGCCTCTTTCGGGCTGATATTCACCAGCACCGGTCCTTGGGCGCCCTTCAGTTTCGCCCCGGCCCTCAGCCGCGACTGAGCGCCGCCACCACCAGAGCCACCCGATATCGACGTTATGGAACTGTTGCTCTACTGCATCTTTCCTGGGGCCGGGCTGGCCGTTCCCTCATTCCTGACCGGAGTGGGCGGGCGTCCCCTGATGACCATCGGCCGCGCTTCCCTGCACGCCGCGGTATCCCACTGCCGCCGCGCCGACCTGAATCCGGACCGCGAGACCTTGCAAACCTACGGGCGCATCATAGAATGGTGCCACAACCATTATACCGCCATCCCCTTCCGCTTTGGCTATCTGCTGCCGGACGCCTCCCAGGTGGAGCGCCTGTTGACGGAGCGCCGCACCCACTTTGAGGCCCTCCTGGAAGGACTCCAGGGCTGCGTGGAGATGGGGGTCCGCATCTTTCTGCCCTGGGGAACCCCGGGAGGACCCGCCGAGGAAGACCGCGCTGCAAGCGCTGAATCAGGTCTGGCTTACCTGAACGCCCGCAAGCGGGGCTTTGCCCGGGAAGACCGGGAGGACCGGGAAGCAGACCGCCTGGCAGAGAAGGTTTGCCTGGCTCTGACTGGACTTTATCGACGCCATTGCAGAGAATCCCGGGGGCTTCCCCAAGGCCGGTTGCTATCCATGTATTTCCTGGTCCCCAGACCGGCGCAGGGCGCCTTTCGGGAGGTCGCCCGTGGCCTAAGCGCCCAAGGCCCGGGCGCGGTTCTGCTCAGCGGCCCCTGGCCCCCTTACAACTTCGTGCTGGCGGCCCCGCCGCTTAAGAGGCCCACTTCAGGTCTGGAGGAGCAATGATGCCCGAGGTAAACGACGCTCCCTGCAAAGACCGCTACCAGAAGCTCTACGCCATGCTGCTGGACGCCATCCCCTCGTCGGTGCTCCTCATCGACCGGGATCTTCGCATAGTTTCCACCAACCGCAATTTTTTGGAAAGGAGCCGCCTCTCCCTGGCGGATACCATCGGCCGGCGCCTGGAAGAGGTCTTCCCCCCGGTGATTCTGGATTACATGGACATCTCCCGGCGCATGCAGCAGGTGTTTTTAGGGGGGGAGCCCACCGGCGGGGAGCGCCTGACCTACCGGGCGCCCGGCATTCCCCTGCGCATCTATTATTACCGCATCCTGCCGTTCACCTGGAAGGCGAAGGTGGAGAATGTCATGCTGCTCATGGACGACATCACCGAGCAGGTGCGGCTCAGTGAAGAGGTGCGCCGGGTGGAGCGGCACCTGGCCAGCGTGGTGGAGAGCGCCAGCGACATGGTGCTGTCCGCCGACATCGAAGGGCGGATCCTCACCTGGAACCCGGCGGCTGAAAAGATCTCCGGATACGCCTTCGAAGAGGTGTCGGAATCCCCCTTTCTCCAGTTCTTCATCGAGGACCACCGGGAGGAGGTGCGGCAGACGTTATCCCACCTGCGCTATACCAGCAGCACCAGGTTGGGGTCCTGGGAACTCCTGAAAAAAGACGGCTCCCGCTTGCAGGTCTCCTGGGTCTGCTCACCCATGAAAAACGACCTGGGCCAGGCGGTGGGTATGGTGGCAGTGGGCCGGGACCAGACGGAGCAACGGAAGCTGGAGGCGCAACTGATGCAATCCCAGAAGCTGGGTGCCCTGGGAGTCATGGCCGGGGGCATCGCCCATGAAATCCGCAACCCGCTGGCTATCTGCTCCTCTGCCGCCCAGTTCCTCCTGGAGGAAGGCCTTACCCCGCAGTTTATCCAGGAATGCGCCCAAAGACTGCAAAGTGGCATTCACAAGGCCTCCAATATTATTGAAAATCTATTGCGCTTTGCCCGCCCCTCGGAGCCCCCGGAAACTGCCCCCGTGGATCTGGCCGCCACCCTGCAGGAGCCCCTGGCGCTGGTGGCTAACCAGGCCAGGCTGCAAAAAGTGGCCATAGAGCTCCGCCTGCCCCGGGAGCCCGTGATCAGCAACGGGGTCGCCAGCCTGCTGCAGCAGGTTTTCATGAACCTTTACCTCAACGCCCTCCACGCCATGCCCCAGGGGGGAGCTATAACCGTTACCCTCGAAAAAGGGGAGGGAGAGGCGTTGGTACGCGTGGCCGATACCGGCCGGGGCATTGCCCCGGAAGACCTTGGCAAGATTTTCGACCCCTTCTATACCCGGTCGCCTGTGGGCCGAGGGATCGGGCTGGGGCTTTCCATCACTTACTCCATCGTACAGCAGCACTTCGGCGCCGTCGAGGTGGAGAGCCAGGTGGGCCGGGGGAGTACCTTCCTGGTGCGGCTGCCCCTCGGCTGAGGTGGGAGAGTGAAGGTGGCCCAGGCAACCCCAGCGCTTACCTTGATCGTGGACGATGAACCCGATATGTGCTGGGCCCTGACGCGCCTCCTGGATAAATACGGCATCTCCTCCAACCAGGCCTTAGGAGCCCTGGAGGCCTTGCAATACCTGCGGGTGGCCGACTCCTACCAATTGGCCTTCGTGGACGCCAAGCTGCCGGACATGGACGGCCTGGAGCTGGCCCGGCGCCTCCGCCAGCTGGTCCCGGGGATACGCATTGTCATGGTTTCCGGGTATTTCTATCGGGACGATGTGGCGGTGCAGGAGGCGATGGCCGAAGGGCTCATCTGCGGCTTTGTCGCCAAGCCTTTTGATCATCAGGAGATTCTTAAATTTCTGGATGGTATGGCAAGGATTCCCTGAACTAGGGAGCGCCCTCCATAGAAACCGCGCATATAAATGGGGATAGCGAGATCCTGCCACATTTTAACTTGTAATTACAGTATGTTATCCGGCATGATTTTTTAGCCTGCTGGCATGGAAATCGCAATCCCTATAGGCAAGCCGGCAGACGCTGCCGGCAAAATCTAAAGAAAGGAGGACCTCTCCATGGCAAAGGTACAGAAATCCACGGATTCCTCAAGCCTGGCGGAAGTGGTGGACCGCATTCTGGACAAGGGTATCGTCATTGACGTTTGGGCCAAGGTGTCGCTGGTGGGGATCGAACTGCTTTCCATCGAGGCCCGCGTGGTCATCGCCTCGGTGGAGACCTACCTGAAGTACGCCGAGGCCATCGGTCTAACTGCCAGTGCGGCTGCTCCCGCTTAAGAAGGCCTGGCCCTGATCCCGGGTGGGGCGGCGGGTGCCCCCCTCCCGGGGAAGGGGTTAAGCTCTTGTCAGGGAGCGACCGCAGAAAATTCTTAAAGGAGCCCCATATGGGTAATCTGACCCAAGACATGACCAGGCTTTGCCAGGAGATCGGAGGCTGGCGCCAGGATCGCGGGCATCTGTGCCGGAAGCTGGCCCGAGACACCAGGACCCTGAAGGCCGTGGTGCAGAAGCTGAGGACGGAGACGAAAAAGGCGCAGACCCACCTGGCCAAGATTGCCAGGGCGGACCGCCTGAGCTTCGTAACCGATCTCAAGTACCGGGTGTTTCATCTGCGACAGGGGCATCGTCAGGCCTTGCAGCAGATGGGCGCGGAGAACGGCGCCCTGCGGCGGGCCTTCGTGGGCGAGGTGCAGGGCCGGGTGGGCAATCTGCAGGCCACTTTCCGGCGCAGCCATGCCGAGATGGCCAGGAAGGGCCGGACGATCCGGCGACAGTTCCTCTCCCATCTGGAAAACACTGTCAGTGCCCTGCGGCAGGAAACCGCCGACGACTTAAACGGGGCCCGCCGGGCCTTTTTTGGGCCGTCACTGGCAGAAAAAACGGAGAAGGCCGAGGCGGAGCGGCTGCACCGGGAAAAGCAAGAAGCCCAGCGGCGGGCCGCGGCCCTGGCCGAAGTGGAACGCCGGGCCAAGGAAGCGAAGAAACCGGAAAAGGGAAAATAATCAGGGGAAGGAGGTGGCGCCGGTGTTATTGCCAGAAACTCCCTGCGCCTTCTGTGGCGGTCACGGTAAGGATCCCTTCGGGATCATGTCCTGGCAGTCCACCTGTTGCGTCTGCGGGGGCCGGGGCTGGGTGCGGCAGCCCGCACCCTCCTGCCCGTGCCGCCATTGCCGGGGGACCGGGGCGGTGAAGACCCTCACCTGCACTGTTTGTGGAGGCAAAGGGATGGTGGCGGCCCCCCGGGGCCCCACCCTCCCCTGTCCCACCTGCCGGGGGTCGGGAAATGATCCCTCGGCGGCGGCCATGGCCTGTCTCACCTGTCGTGGTCGTGGTTGGCTGGAAGATTGACCCGGGGCGGTGCTGGTTCGTCTGCCTGAGCCACTCCGGGTCCCTTCAATTTCCTTAAAGGAGCGCGGCAACCATGAGTAGGGATGAACTGCAGGGTCTGGCCCTGGCGCCGGTGGTGCGGGTCCAGCCCCAGGAAGACACCATAGTCCCGGAAGCCAGTGAGGAGTTTGTCCAGACCCCTTATGTCCAGGAGATAAGCCGGCGGGCCCTGGCCTACCTGGAGGTGGGCTATCCCGTGCATTTCTGCGGCTCGGCGGGCACCGGCAAGACCACCCTGGCCTTCCACGTGGCCGCTCTGCGGGGCCAGCCGGTCACCTTGCTCCACGGTGACGCCGAGTTCGGCAGCTCCGATTTGGTGGGCCGGGACGCCGGCTACCGTAAATTTAAACTCATCGACAACTACATCCACTCGGTGATGAAGAGCGAAGAGGAGATGAAGTCCATCTGGGTGGACAACCGCCTCACCACCGCCTGCCAGAATGGTGACACCCTAATCTACGACGAGTTTACCCGGTCCCGCCCAGAGGCCAATAACGCCCTCCTCAGCATTTTTTCGGAAAAGATTCTTAACCTCCCGAGGTTGCGCCGTTCCGGGGAGGGCTATATGGTGGTCCATCCCAATTTTCGGGCCATCTTCACCTCCAATCCCGAGGAGTACGCCGGCATCCATAAGACCCAGGACGCCTTAATGGACCGGCTCATCACCCTCAGCCTGCATCATTTCGATCGGGAGACGGAGGTCCAGATCACTGTGGCCAAATCAGGGATTCCCCGGGATGAGTCCGAAACCATCGTGGAGGTGGTGCGGGAGTTGCGGGAGGTGGGGGTGAACAACCACCGGCCCACCATCCGGGCGGCCATCGCCATCGCGAAGATGCTGGTCCACCATAAGTCCGAGGCCCGGCTGTCGGACCCGATCTTTGTCCAGACCTGCCTGGAGGTGCTGAATATCGACACCGCCAAGGTGACCCGGGCAGGCCAGTCCCTCATGCCCGACAAGGTCATGGAAGTGGTGAAGCGGGTGTGCCAGTCCCGGGGCCGTAACTAGGCCGGGGATATTAAAGAGTTAGAGAAAGTTAGCCGAAAAGGAAATCGAGATGGCCGATGTTAGAAAGGGTCTCAGGGACATTCCCACCCTGTCGGGGCGGGTGGACCGGGTTTCCCTGCCTTACCGGGCCTTCCTCAAGATCAGTTGCCTGGAGATGGAGAAGGTCCGGCGGACCCGGGAGCGGGTCGCCGCCCTGAAGACCATGGAAAAGATCGATATCCGGTTCCAGGAGATCGAGAAGGAGAAGGCGGCGTTGCTGCTCATGATGGAGCAGCCCCCCGGGGTGGCTGTCCCCCTCATGATCGCCAAGATGCGGGGTGGCCAGAAGATCAGGTATTAAGGATAGGGCATCCGGCCAAAGGGGGTGAAGGGATGGTAACGGTGAAGGACTCCGGCCAGGTACGTCGCAGCCTTAACGTCAAAGGGTTCCGTTCCCTGGCCTGTTGCACCGGGGTTTCCAGGGTGTGGCAGGACGCCTGCCGACTCCAGGGGGAGGCGGAAAGGCTGGCCGGCCGTCGGGAATGTCATGGTCGGCGGCTGGCGGCGTGGCAAAGTCACTTTCTCTGGGCTGCGGGGCCGTGCCGGGTGCTGCCGCCCCAGGCCAGGGTGCGCCTGGCGGTGAGGTGTTCATGGAGTACGCCCAGGAGGTCCTGGCCCGGTTAGCCAAGATTGAGGGCCGCCAGGGCCGGCGACTGATATTTTTGGAAACGGTCACCTGCGGCTACTGCCGGGGGACCGGTTTTGACCCCAAATACGGGGAGCCTGGCCGCTGCCCGGTGTGCGCCGCCGCTGGGCGGGTAAAGGTGAAGCCGCCGGTGGTCACCTGCCTCGAATGTGGCGGCAACGGCTGCGCCCGCGGCGACCTGCGCTGTCTGGCCTGCAACGGGGTGGGAGTGGTGTCGGTGCGTCCCGGGGCCGGTCCCTGCCCCCGCTGCCGGGGGACCGGGAAAACCGGGGTGTTCTATTGCAATCACTGCAAAGGGCAGGGGATCATTTAAATCGTTAGAAAAAAGGAGAAGCGAACATGAAGATCAATTGCCTGGAGTGCGGCTTCAACTTCGACATCGACGAGGCCTACGAGGATTATGAAGGGGAGATCAAGTGTTACGTCTGCCACCATCTCCTGCTGCTCAAGACGGTGGAAGGCCACATCAAATGCGTAAAATCGGCGATCCCGGGTCCCCCGGCAGTTAACCGCCGACCGGAGGCCAGGGTCTAACCCGGCCGCCGCCCCCGAAGAGGAGATCGTCCATGAAAGCTGAGTCCGCCACGGCCCGGAAGATTCGCAACCACCAGCCCCAGGAAGCCAACCCCCAAGATGGAAGTCTGCGGGGCCGATATCTGTATGCGGTGGTAACCGCCGCGGCAGCCAGGGATTACGGGCCCTGGGGGATCAACGGCGGCCTGGTTTACCCCCTGGCCCATGGGCCGGTGGCCGCGGTGGTCAGCGATGTGCCCCCTCGGAGGATTCGCCCGGAGCGCGCCAACCTGGCCGCCCACCAGCTAGTGCTCAAACGCCTCCAGGAGGCCGGAGCCATGCTGCCCATCTCTTTCGGCGTCATCGCCGGCGGCGACCGGGCCATCCGCAACATGTTAGCCCGCCACCAGGTCGTCCTGGTGAAACAGTTGCACCGGCTGGCCGGCAAGCTGGAGATGGGGCTGCGGGTCGTCTGGGAGGTGCCCAACATCTTCGAATATTTTGTCAGCAGCCATCCGGAACTGCGGGCCCTGCGGGATGAATTTTTTAGCGCCAACCGGGAGGCGACCCAGGAAAACAAAATTGAGATTGGCCGCCTGTTCGAGCGTCTCCTCCATGAGGATCGGGAAGCCTGCGCCGACCAGGTGGAAGAGATCATGGCTCCCTGTTGCTTTGAGAGCAAGCGCAACCGCTGCCGGCAAGAACGAGAGGTGCTGAACCTGGCCTGCCTGGTGGGGCGTGAACCCGAGGCGCAGGCCAGATTCGAGGCCGGGGTTTTCGAGGCCGCCTCCCGGTTTGATCACAATTTCGCTTTCGATTACAGCGGTCCCTGGCCAGCAGCCAGCTTTGTAAACCTCAACCTCAAACTTTGAGGCCAGCAAATGTTCTTACTGGATGATATCTTGTTGTCCCCGATTAAGGGGATCATGTGGGTGGCGGAGAAGGTGCGCGACGCCAGCCAGGAGGAGTCGGCCCGGGAAGGCGACCTGATCACCGCGGAGTTGCGGGAACTCTATCTGATGCTGGAGTCCGGCAGGATTGCCGAAGAGGAGTTCGATGGCCGGGAACAGCAGCTCCTGGACCGACTGGAGCGGCTTCCGGAGCGGCGGACCTTCATCGGGGCCGACGAGGAGGAGTGATGAGATCAACCGGCTCAGGCGAGAAAGGTTCTGCCACCCGGAGACCTGCAATAAGACCGGAGAGCAGGCCGAGGTCCGGGTCGGCCTGGGAAGAGGAGGAGGAGCATCTCTCCCTGTGTGAGGCCCTGGATCGGATTCTCACCAAGGGAGCGGTGGTCTCCGGAGAAGTGCTGGTCTCCGTGGCCGACGTGGATCTATTGTATCTGGGCCTGCAGCTGGTAATCACTTCCATTGAGGGGGCCCGGCGGCACATCTTCGTCAAGGAGCAGATTCATTGAAGAACGAACCGACCAGGGTCTCCGGACCCTCTCAGGTGGAATGCGCCTCTCCCGGCATCTTTGCCCGGCTGCTGGCGCCCCGGGAAGGCGAATGGCCGCCAGGGGCTGAAACCTCCCCGTCCCGCCTAAACCTGGATAAAGACCAGGTGAAACATGGGCTGGGGCGGCTGGTCCTGGCCCTGGTGAAACTCCTCCACGAACTCCTGGAACGACAGGCCATCCGCAGGATGGAAGCCGACCTCCTCAGCCCCGAAGAGATTGAACGGCTGGGCGATACCCTGATGCGCCAGGCTCAGGAAATTAACCGGCTGCGCCAGGAATTTGGCCTGGAGGAAGCAGACCTCTCACTCGACCTGGGTCCCCTGGGCCGGCTGTTCAAGGAGTGAAGCCATGGCACGCCAGGCAGTCATCACCCACGCCATGCAATCCAGCACCCTGGCGGACCTGCTAGAGCGGATCCTGGACCGGGGCATTGTCATTGCCGGGGATATCAAGATCAAACTGGTGGACGTGGAACTGCTCAGCTTGCAGATCCGCCTGGTAATTTGCTCGGTGGACAAGGCCCGGGAAATCGGCATCGATTGGTGGACCGGCAATCCTGCCTTCCAGGCGCCTTCCCAAATAGGGCCGCCGCCTCACGCCTCCTTCTCCTGTTTGGAGGAGCGCCTGAGCCGCCTGGAGGCCTCCATGAAAAAGTGACCTCCGTGCCTGCCAAGCTGTGACAAGACTTCCTATCGCGGCAGCGCCTGATGATCCGGTGAGTTTAAGCAATTGAAATTAGAGATACTCAGTAGTCACCCTGCTCAGCCGCAAAGGGCCCTCACCTCTCAAGAATTGTCTGATAAAAATTCCCCAGGCTAATCCTAAGTTTGTCGCATAAATTCCCTTGTCCTAAGGGTGATTTTTGGTTAGATAAATTGTATCCTGTGCCTTGCTTTAAGTTTTGCCGCCGCAGGCTTTCCAGCCTAAGCCGGTGCAGGGTTTTGGTTTTTGGTTTTTTTTGTAAGAGGCCCTGCGGCTACATTTGCCTTTTTCGGTTGCCCGTCTCCGCGTCCTCTGCGTCTCTGTGGTGAACGCTTGGGCCCGGCGGCTACATTTGCCTTTTTCAATTGCCCGGTCTATGCATAATCTTTGACGGACACTCCTGATATGTAATATTCTTAATGGGAGAATCTTATATGGGGTCCCTTATTTATCCCCTCTCCCCCGATGGGGGAGAGGGTTAGGGTGAGGGGGAAGATAATCTCATTTACGCCCCCATTAATAATCAGCGACCCTCTCATGGCAGACTTGAATAACCCTAAAAGCAGGTTTTTTGACTATTTGCTGGCAAGCAACCAACCTCTGATGGACGGTTTTGATCATTGGCTCTTCCAGGCGGGGATGTTGTTCGGCTCCTGGGAAAAATGGTGGGGTGATGGGAAGAAGAGAGCCATGGCCCACGAAGGCCTGGACCTCTGCGGTTTTCAAGATTCCCTGGGCGCCGCTAAAGTGGTGGACCTGAGTCTAAAGATACCTGCTGCCTTTGCCGGGAAGATCGTAAAGATTGCCGGCGATTTTCTGGGAAAATCAATTTATCTCAGCCATGAGATCTTTTCTGAAGACAGCCTCCAGCTCTATACCATCTATGGCCACACTGAGCCCCTGGCATCCATGGCCCCCTCCCAAGAAGTGGCGGAAGGACAGATAGTCGCCACCCTCTCCCGGTCCTTTGGCAAAAACCCCACCATTCCTCCCCACTTGCACGTCACCTTTGTCTGGCTGCCTGCTCCCCTGCCCCCCGCGGGTTAACCTGGCAAAACCTGAGCCATGATCCTGCCATCCGGTTCATCGATCCCCTGACCGTTTTGTCGCCCCCCGCCTGAAGTCTCGCTTTCTCCAGCCAAGCGTATGGTCACGGATGGGGCATATTGACCAAAGGTGGAGGGAGTCCAGGTCTCCGGGGTTCCCCTTTTCGACTCTAAACCTGGGCAGGGACCACAGGGGGCGAGCCCCCAGGCCAGTCGTGGCGAGGATGCAAGGGTGGGCGGCGAGTGGCCTATGGAGAAGAACCTATCACCCAGGGCCGTCGACGCTGGTGGTGCGCCTGCCCTCTGGGAGCGATAAGCGTGGAAACTTTACCCCCACGGGCGTGGGGACAATGCAAGCCGAAAAACGACAGAGAAAGCGGCGTGGGCGGTCACCAAGAGCACATAAATTATGGATATGGGAAGTTTTTGGCCCTGTGATAAGTGTCGGATCATAGGAGTGAGTTTGCAATGGGCGATTTTTGTTATATACATATTGTGTAAACTTGCTGGTCCCTATTTTTTGCCATAGGGCGGGAAAGTGAAACGCATCCCGCCTTGAGCAATTGGGTAAGGCCTAACGTATGCCGCAATATATTCGCGCCTTTGTTCCTGGCGGCACGTTCTTCTTCACGGTCACTCTGCTGGAACGCCGCCGGAAACTCTTGACCGAAACCTATTTAAGCTTTCACCGATACGTGGAATGCGACATTTATATAACGTAAGAATGGGCGGCAGATGATAACGTTCGAAATATAGAGATGAGATAATGCTAAAGGCGGGATGCGCTACGCTTTCCCGCCCTACGGGCTGTCAATGAAGCTTGGTAGCCGCAGGATTTGCACTGATATAAGTGGCGCGTGCGGTGAAAATAGGCTTCCGCATGACCACAGCGAGGGCACTTGAAGCCTTCGGGCCAACGCAACCGAAACAATTGTTTCTGACAGGCTTTTTTGGTACCAAACTTTTTTTGAAATTGTAGCAGACTGAGCGTTTTCTGTTGCATGAGTTTGCTCCAATTCGCTATATATTTTAATTAATTATAGCATATTGATCGGAGCAAAATCAATAAGCGTTATATTCTATTTGCTTCCTACCTTCGGTCTAACAACGTATCGCAGCAGGAAGGAAGACATCTAATACTTTGCAAGGATGAGGGCCGGCACCAAGCCCAAAACCCATAGTTAGCGGGCATTATCGGGAAGTTTATTCTATGGCGCTCTTCGCGAGCTCCCGGGCTTCCTCGACTTTTCTCTTATCCTCGGAACTGAGCTTTTCCGGACCGATGTCGATGACCACTTTCTTGAGGGTGCCGGTGAACTTGAAGGGCATCTTCGCGGCGTAGTCCTCAGAGACCGGGGTGCCGGTGTCCTCGCCGATGTCCAGCGTCTCATCGAGGGAGATGCGGAACGGCAGCGTCCGTTCGATGCGGCCTGCTGCGGCTTTCTGGCCGTCCACGGTCAGGGTGGCCATGCCGCCCTTGCCGATGCCGCCGCCGTCATACTTGAAGTCCAGCATGATGGTATGCTTGCCGGCCGGAAGCTTGTCCCTGCCGGCGACCTGGTAACGGGCCACCCCGGCGAGGTTATAGAGAAAGACGGGCTTGTCGTCCAGCAGGTAGAGGCCGTAGCCGCTAAAACGGCCGCCCTGGGTCACCAGCATTCCTTGGGCGCCGCCTTCAGGAATCTCCACTTCCGCGGTGAGCCGGAAAGACTTGTTTTTAATGTCCGGTGCGGCGCCTTCCGGAATACGCACCATCCCCGGGAAGTAGGTGAATTCGCTGCGCCCCCTGGTGAGGCTGGGCCGAATCGCCGTATCAAAGCGCTCAAGCATCGAGGTCTGGATCGGGTAAACGTTGTACTTCCACGCTTCCCGGTCAAACAGCGCCTTCAGTTCCTTGAGTTTGGCCGGGTACCGGGCTGCCAGGTTGTTGGCCTGGCTGAAGTCCTTGGTCACATGATAAAGCTCCCATTTAAAATCGTCGGGGTTAGGCTCCGGGCCCGGTACCCAGTTCAGAGCCAGGGGGGTGGTGCTGGCCATCCAGCCGTCATGATAAATGCCGCGGTTGCCAATGATCTCAAAATACTGCGTTTTGTGCCGGCTGGGGGCCCCCGGGTGGTCGAAAGTGTACATCATGCTCACGCCCGCCAGGGGCTTCTGTTTCACGCCATTCAGCATCGTGGGAAACTTGAGGCCCGTGGCTTCCATGAGGGTAGGCACGATGTCAATGACGTGGTGGAACTGAGAACGAATGCCGCCCTTGTCCTTGATGCGCGCCGGCCAGGAGATGACCATGCCGTTGCGGGTGCCGCCGAAATGGGAGGCGATTTGTTTGACCCACTGCAACGGCGTATCCAGGGCATGGGCCCAGCCTACGGGATAGTGATTGTAGGTCAGGGGCCCGCCGAGATCGTCCATGCGGCGGAGCACTTCATTGAAGTCTTCAGGGATGCCGTTCCAGAACGTCATCTCATTTAGCAAACCCTGCAGGGTGCCTTCGGAGCTGGCGCCGTTGTCGCCCTGGATGTAGATGATCAGGGTATTGTCCAGCTCGCCCAACTGCGCGACCGCGTCAACAACCCGGCCGATCTGGTAATCGCAGTGCGCCAGGGCCCCGGCATACACTTCCATCATGTGGGCGTATAACCGCTTATGGCCGGCGTCCAGGGTGTCCCACGCCGGGATCGACTCTGGCCGCGGCGTCAGCCTGGTGTCGGCGGGGATGAGGCCCAGTTTTTTTTGCCGCTCAATGGTTTCCTCGCGCAACTTATCCCACCCCTGGTCGAACTGGCCCTTGAACCTGGCGATCCATTCTTTCGGCGCATGAATTGGAGCATGGGTCGAACCCGGGACATAGTAGGCGAAGAAGGGCTTGTCGGGCGCCAGGGCGTGCTGCTCGCGAATCCAGGCGATGGCGTGGTCGGCCAGATCACGGTCCAGGATGTAGGTTGGATCATTATATGGAGGCTCTATCGGTCGGGTGTTCTCGACGAGCGCCGGGTGCCACTGGTCGGTTTCGCCGCCGATGAAGCCATAAAAGTATTCGAACCCGAGACCGGCGGGCCAGAGATCGAAGGGCCCAGCCTGGCTGCCTTGCCAATCGGGCACGTTGTGGTCCTTGCCGAACCAGGAGGTGTTGTAGCCATTCTGCCTCAGCACCTCGCCGATGCTGCCGCAACTCTTGGGCAACAGGGTATTGTAGCCGGGATAGCCGGTGCCCGTCTCCATGACTAATCCGGTGGCGCAGGTATGATGGTTCCGCCCGGTGAGCAGCGCCGCCCGGGTGGGCGAGCAGAGGGCGCAGGTATTAAACTGTGTAAAGCGCAGGCCGTTGGCGGCCAGCCGGTCCAAGGTCGGGGTGGGGATGGGCCCGCCGAAGGTGCTGGCGGCGCTAAAACCCACGTCGTCCGTCATGATCAGCAAGATGTTGGGCGCTCCCTTGGGGGCCCGCACCTCCTTGGGGAAATCCGGTTTGGAGTCCTTGGTAGTGCGTCCGATCTTGCCGCGGAACGGCGGCTCCGGCCGCGGCAAAACTTCCTGAGCGGCCTTGGCGGCTTCGGCCTTGGCGGCTTCGGCCGGCGACTGCGGCGCGACGAGGGCTCCCACCGTGCCGGTCCCAACGGCAAGCCCGGTAAGTCCCACGGTCTTCACGAAATCCCGGCGGGTAAATCTTGTACCTTTCGGATTCGGGCTCATGGTAACCACCTCATAGACTTATGGTTAATGATTATTAAAATTTAGCCCAATCTAAATCCGGTTTTTATTATAATGCAGGGCAGGACCGCCGGCTTAACCGCCAGGCTCCCGAAGAGGCGTTCATGGTGTCCTCCTTTAACGGTGGGGCTATTGACATCCTTTTGCCAATTAATTCCTAAACTTTATCCTTTCCATGGAGATTACCTTAAGGCTCCTATGTGCGTAGTCAAGGGCACGTATGCGCCAGATGCTTGTGTTGCTCACTTGCCACTAGCCGCTCTCCTGAGATCTTTGCATATGATTCGAATATGGAAATCTGTTAAAATGAAAAAGCCCTGGGTCGAAATCCCCAGGGTTGCAAATGAACTTTTACTTGATTCAAACTCTCAAATTTGAAATCATACTGGCAAAAATACATGGCGAAATTTTCGCCATTTTATGTCAACTCGCCAAGGGGCCTTCTGTCCAAGCCCTTGAAATTATCAGGCATGTAGATGCCTGTTTTGACAGGAAAAAGTCCCAGTGGGTCTCGATCCGCAGCTGCCGGTAGCCATCTTCCAGGGAAGCCATTTCCCACTTCATCGCGGCTTCTCCGGCCGCCAACTCGAAGCCAGGAGGCTGCGGGCCTCCTTTACCACCGGAGCGCCCAGGCTGCGGACGATTCTCTGGATGTAGGGATCGATATGGGAAAAGAATTGCTTCCAGCCCCGGCACAGGTAGTTCAGCCCCGGCTCGCCCTCGGGGGTCTTTAGGAAGCGGTTCTTGGGGCATCCGCCGAAGCAGGCAAACTCATACTCGCAGCGCCGGCAGTATTCGGGGAGGGTTCCTTCCTTGCCCTTGCCGAAGCGCTCCTGGCCCTCTGAATAGGCCAGGTCTTCCAGGGGTTGTTCGAGGATATTGCCCAGGCGGTACTCGGGATAGACGTAGTGGTCGCAGGCATAAACCGAGCCGTCGTGCTCCAGGGCCAGCCCCTTGCCGCACATGGGGGCCTGGGTGCACAGGGGCGAGATGTGTCCCATCCAGGTCTCCACCGCGGCCTCGAAATAATGCACGTAGATCTGTCCCAGGTCCTTCCGGTACCACTCGTCGAAGATACGGCAGAGAAACTCGCCCCAGTCATCCGGATCGACGCACCAGTCCTCCACGATGGACTCGGGATGGCCGGGCCGTGCCTGGGGAGAACCATCCAGCGGCAGGAGCCGCTGGCCCCCGTACTGCGGCGGCGTATACCAAAAGCCCACGGGCTCGACGATGGGAATGAATTGCAGGCGTTTGGCGCCCACCTCATCCCGGAGAAACCGATAGACCTGGAGCGGCTGCCTGGCGGTCAGCCGGTTCACGCAGCTCAGGGTGGCAAAGTTGACCCGGTGTTTTTTAAGCAGCCGGGCCGCCCGGAAGACCCGGTCGAAGCTCCCTGCCCCCGTCTTGTCCTTGCGGTAATGGTCATGCAGTTCTTTGGGGCCGTCGAGGCTTAATCCCACCAGGAAATTATGCTCCCCCAGGAACTCGCACCAGGCCTCGTCCAGGAGGGTACCGTTGGTCTGGAGGTCGTTCTCACAGCGGACATGGGGCGGGCAGTAGCGCTGCTGCAACTCCACAACCCTACGGAAGAAGGACAGGCCCAGCAGGGTGGGCTCTCCCCCCTGCCAGGAAAAGACAACCTCCTGGTAGTTTTGGCCCTGGAAATATTGGCGGATAAAGGCCTCCAGAATTTCGTCGGTGATGCGCCAGCGGTTTTCCGTGGTGAGCAGGACCTGCTTGGAGAGATAATAGCAGTAGGTGCAGTGGAGGTTGCAGAGCGGCCCCGTGGGCTTCACCATCACGTGCATACGCCGCACGGGCTTGCCCCGCCAGAGACGGGCCTTGAATGCTTGGGGCTCTCTTCCCACAACTATCTTCTCGCCCCGCCTTGCCTGTGGACCTGCCGCGTTATCGTGATAGGCCTCTCTTCAAGAATTTTTCTAACTGATGGGTTAATTAATGCTAAGAACTCCTCCCTGAGTGTCAATCGTTTGTCTTCAGAATGCTTTCCCGAAAACGATTTTTCCTGGGCTATTGAAAGGTGAATTAAAAGCGTCACTAACTTGCCACTATACGCCCTTCCGCTAATCTTTCCATATGATGCGTATCTCAGAAACTTTTGTAAATGGAATTTGGATTGGTAATTTTAAAAGATTGAAAAATTTTCAGGGAGATCATATTGACCAGGGGGGACGGGACTCCAATCCCCGGGGTTGCTTCCCTCCAATTTTCGTCCCCTCCGGTCCACCCAAAATCATTTGAGAGTGTTAACAATAGACGGCTACATTTGCCTTTTTCAGTTGCCCGTCTCCGCGTCCTCTGCTTCTCTGCGGTGAACGCTTGGGCCCTGCGGCTACATTTGCTTTTTTCAGTTACCCGGTATATACATAATCTTTGACGGACTCTCATGATATTAATCGGAGCGTGAAATAGATTAATTTTTCACAGTTACACTCAAGGGAGATGGAATTTTGGGAAATCCAAGGTTAATCAATTTTTTGCTCTGAGTAATATATAATGTTATTAATGGGAGCATCGTATATGGGGTCCCCTCTTTATCCCTCTCCCCCGATGGGGGAGAGGGTTAGGGTGAGGGGGAATTTAATCTCTTTTCCGCTTCCGTTAAAATAATTAACGACCCTCTCATGGCAGACTTGAATAACCCTAAAAGCAGGTTTTTTGACTATTTGCTGGCAAGCAACCAACCTCTGATGGACGGTTTTGATCATTGGCTCTTCCAGGCGGGGATGTTGTTCGGCTCCTGGGAAAAATGGTGGGGTGATGGGAAGAAGAGAGCCATGGCCCACGAAGGCCTGGACCTCTGCGGTTTTCAAGATTCCCTGGGCGCCGCTAAAGTGGTGGACCTGAGTCTAAAGATACCTGCTGCCTTTGCCGGGAAGATCGTAAAGATTGCCGGCGATTTTCTGGGAAAATCAATTTATCTCAGCCATGAGATCTTTTCTGAAGACAGCCTCCAGCTCTATACCATCTATGGCCACACTGAGCCCCTGGCATCCATGGCCCCCTCCCAAGAAGTGGCGGAAGGACAGATAGTCGCCACCCTCTCCCGGTCCTTTGGCAAAAACCCCACCATTCCTCCCCACTTGCACGTCACCTTTGTCTGGCTGCCTGCTCCCCTGCCCCCCGCGCGGTTAACCTGGCAAAACCTGAGCCATGATCCTGCCATCCGGTTCATCGATCCCCTGACCGTTTTGTCGCCCCCCGCCTGAAGTCTCGCTTTCTCCAGCCAAGCGTATGGTCACGGATGGGGCATATTGACCAAAGGTGGAGGGAGTCCAGGTCTCCGGGGTTCCCCTTTTCGACTCTAAACCTGGGCAGGGACCACAGGGGGCGAGCCCCCAGGCCAGTCGTGGCGAGGATGCAAGGGTGGGCGGCGAGTGGCCTAGGGAGAAGAACCTATCACCCAGGGCCGTTGACGCTGAAGGTGCGCCTGCGCTCTGGGCGTGATAACCGTGGTTACATTGGCCTCCCGGGCGTGGGGACAACGGTAGCCGAAAAACGACAGAGAAAGTGGCGGGGCCGGCCTCCAAGAGCACATGTATTCTGGATATGGAAAGTTTTTGGCTCTGTGATAAGTTTCGGATCATAGCAGGTATATTGAACTCATCCCTCGCCGTGCAAGATAAGTCCCGACCAGAAGTAGGGATGGGGTTCTTTGGCCCGCACTTCCTGGCGGGCGACCTTCAGAGCCTCGCTCTTTGATTTCCCCTCTTTCAAGGTTTTATAAAAGGTCTGGTAAAACTTCAGGGACTCGTCCACCGGGATATTCCACAGGGCCACCATGACGCTGCGGGCCCCGGCCTGTTGGAAGGCCCGGGCGAAGTTGAGCACGCCTTCCCCCTGCATCACCCGGCCCACCCCGGTCATGCAGGCCGCCAGGGTGACCATGTCGGCGTCCAGTTTCAATTGCAGCACCTTGCTGAAGCTCAAAAAACCGTCATCGGGAGGCTTATTCTCCACCTGGGTCAGCACCAGGGTGGGTTCCTGCACCCCGGACAGCTTGTCCGCCAAAAACCCGTGGGTGCCGAAAAACAGGTAACGATACTGGCTCAAAGTCGTTTGGCGCACCCTGGTTTCGGTGGCGTTGACGTCCAGGAGCACCTGGGGCGGCTGGGGCTTCTCCTGGAAGAGGGCCGCCAGTTCCGTTACGGTCTGGCGGGTCTCGGGGAGCGGCGGGAACTCCAGCCGGCCCCAGCCCCGGTCGGTGGCCGCCATGGTCATGGCCTTCTCGGGCCCGGCATGCTTGATCTCCCCCGCCTTTTCCTTCCCCGCCTTATAGGCCAGATAGCGGCTGCTGTCCTTGTCGTAGATGCAATCACCCAGGCCAAAGAGTGATTGAGTGGCGCGGGTCGTCCCCAAATGACGGTTCAGGGCCAGGATGGCGGCGGATTGGGAATAGGTGACAGGCCAGCGGTCCCCCACCAAGGTGCATTTACCCCAATCCGATCCCGCCTGCACCACCAGGGCCTCGAAGGGAAAGGCCCCCAGGGCGCCGTCCGGCACGATGATCAGTTTGGTGCCTGGATTCACCCCGGCCAGGGCCGGGGCCAGGATTTCCTGATACAGGGCGGCGGCATCGTTTATGGAAAAGCGGGATAAATCTTCGCGCCGCAGGACGCTCTGGCGGAAGGGCGCCAGCATGGCGCCCAGGCGCTTCTCCAGGGCCTCCTGGTTCACGGCCAGATGGAAGACCTGGGTCTTGCCCCCGGGCTCCACCCGGAATAAATAACTCTCCTTTTCCGCCAGTGCGTATTCCAGCAGCACCTCTCCCGGCTTCAGGGGCAGCTCCTGGGCCTTATACGGTTGGGGGTAGGCCATGGCGGCGTAGCGAGGCTCCCGGCGGCGCAGCTCGGTGACAAACCCATCGATTTCCCGTTGCAGGGCCTCCTGTTTTAACTGGAATTCCAGGACGGGCTCCTCTTTTCGGTCACGGAACCCACGTTCCTGCATCCGTTCCAGCCTTTGTCCTTCTAGCTCCTGCAGGTTTTCCTGGAGACTCTTTTCTTTTGCTGCCAAGTCCGGGGGCAACTGGGAGGCTACCCGGGCCGCCCCGGCGGCCAGGGCCTCCAGCATCGAACGGGCCTTGATGGCCTCAGAAAAATAGAAGGCCGCGGCCGCGGGGTCCTGTCCATAAGTTTGCAAGCCCGAAGGGGCAGGCTCGCCTTTTAGGGCCATCTCCCCCAAAACCTCCGTCATACCCCGATAGGCCCGAAAATAGCCGCCCATGAGGCCGGACTCGAAGAAACTGGTGCGTTCCCCCGAAGTTCGAGACCGCAGCCCTTCGATATTCTTAATGGCCTCCAGGAAGGCGGCAAACGCCCCGGGCCGGTTTCCTAACCCCTTGAGAGCCAGCCCCTTTTGCGTGTAATACTGCGCCTGGTATTGGGCCCGGTTCCAAGCCATGGGAGTAAGTTTAGAAGTCAAGAGGCTCAGTGCTGAATCGTACTTGCCGGTAGCCAAGTAGAGTTCCACCATCCCCAGGTCGCCTTGCCTACCCTGGGCCCGGCGGAAAGTAGATTCCGCCTGGCCGTAATCTTTCTTGGCCAGATAGAGAAATCCCAGGTTCCTGAGACTCACATTGGTCCAGAGGTTTTCCGGTCCCAACGCCTTTTCCCTGATCTCGGCGGCGCGCCGGGCCAGGGGCAGGGCCTGGTCATAGGACCCCATCTGGGTATAAAGGGTCGCCAGGTTGTTCAGGGCGGCCGCGGTCTGCGGGCCTTCCGGCCCCGAGACCTTCTCGCTGATCTGCAAAGCTCGCTGGCTCGGGGCCAGGGCCTTGTCATGCGCCCCCATCTGCCCATAAACAAAGGCCAGGACCATCAGGCTTTGGGCGGTCCGGGGATGTTCCGGCCCCAAGGCCTTCTCGCTGCGCTGCAGGGCCTGCTGGGCCAGGGGCAGGGCCTGGTCGAAGGAGCCGAGCTGAGAATATAACCAGGCCAGACGGGCCATGCTGGCGATGGTGAGGGGATGGTTCGGCCCCAGAGCCGTCTCGCTGAGCTTCAAGGCCTCCTGGAACGGGCGGAGGGCGCGTAAGAACATACTACTGTCCACATAATTATTGCCCTCTTTAAGCAGTTCCTTGACCTTGGCCGCCTCCGGCTTCTGGCCGGCGGCGGGCATTTCTTCATCCGCGGCAGCCTGGGTGGCCGGAGCGGCACCGGGACCTATTTTCGCGGCATAGCCAGGAGGTCCCATTAACCCCAGGAGCGTAAGGCAAAGGCAAACAGAGATGATCCAACGCATATTGTCCTCCATTGGGGGGCGGGTGATGGGGGCCCCTGACTATTTTCCCCTAGCCGCTTGAGACCGGACACAGGCCTTAAGGTCCTTCAGGGCGGCATCCCCCGGCCGTTTTTGCAGCATGGCGTCCACCACCTTGGCCATTTCCGGAAACTGCTTATACTCGGCCAGAACCCCGAAGAAATACAATTCCGGGGTGACATCATCGGCCGCGGCGCCCTTCTTTAACTCCTGGTAAAGCATCTCCGCTTCCTTGACCTTCCTCTGGGACTCTCCGGAGAGCGGCGCCGGGGCCGCCGCCTTTTCCGGTGCGGGGCAGGTGGGTGCCATGGTCTGGATGACCCCGGATTTGCTGAGGCTGGCAGGAAGCAGGACCGGCGGCGCCCCCGCCATCTGCCGGCTCGCCTTGACCGGTAGGATCTTTACTTCCGGCGGGGACGGCGGTTGCTGGCCGCCGGCGGCGGCACTCTCCGTATCTCCGGCAATTAAAGTTCCCGGCCCCTTCCAGGTCTCCTGGCGGCCGCTAGCGAAGTACAGCAGCGTGAGCGACCCCGCCTCCGGAAGCATAAGTCGGTCCCCCCGGCGGACCTTCATAAAGGCCTGCACCTTGACTGGCTCTTTGTTCTCGGTTTTATTCGAGAACGTGACTTCACCGGAAACTTTGGTGATCAGGCCCACGTCGGGCAAGGAAGTTTGGGCAGCCGCGGTGGCCGCCAGAAAGACGGTCAACACCGTCAGGCACAAGAGACCGCTGAGTTTAATTCTGCTTTTGGCCTTCATCATCGCTCCCTCCATCGTGGAAGGCTATAATTTTTTTAAGTAATCACTTTTTTAACAAATTCCAGGCATAGCAGACCAGGCAGACACCGCGGGTGATGGTGCGCCAGAGAAAACCGAAAGCCACGTGCACATTCCACCTTCAGGCCAGTATCAGCCAACTTGAAGCCTTCATACTTCAGCATTAGCACAGTAATTGTCCCACATCTTTGCGAACAGCGTAGCAATAAAACGAGCAAGGCACCGGATATAAAGCTCCATCCTCGGCCCATGATTGGTTCCTTTTTCCTAAAATAACAGCCTACTAAATCGGGACTATGGAACGGCTGGATCTCGTCTACCCTACGTCAAGGCTCCGGGTCCTTTCCCTGAACCTCAGACCCAAGACGCCATCCATGTCGGCGGCCTTCCTCCTCTTGGTCAGCATGATAGCATAAACCCGAATTGCCTTCCTGGTGGCTATTCTTTGATGGCAATCTGTCTGCGGTTAATCATTGCACTGGCAAGGTGAGCACTGGTGTTCCTTGTGTGGTGCCGGTCTCAAACATGGATAAGATTACTTCTGTTGAAGTAAAAATATCTTTAGAATCATAGTCTGTGTTTTTGATATAGAACCAATAGTCGCCATGCTTCACAGCGACAAAGGCATCACTAGGGCGATGTTTATTAGAGTAAATGATGAACATTTTCTGGTTTACTTGTCCATTCAATGATTTTCCAACCAATTTACTCAGGCTCGCACGGTGTTCATTTTCATTGGCCGGACGGTCCTCAAGGGGCACATCGATGAACATGGAGAGCATATTGAGGGTTTCGTAAATTGAGCGAGTTTGCATGACAATTTTTTCGCAGTCTGGGTATGATTGCGGAGGGTTTTGGTTTCCATCGATGATTTTGTATACTTCGTATCTTCCACAGGTAAGTTTAATCAGGGGTGGATGATTGGACCACAGGAGGTTCTTGAATCGTTGTATTTTATGTTGAAATTTTTCATTATCTTTTTTGTCCTCTTCAGTCAAGTAATAACCGGGATTTTTATCCATCTCGTCAGCCGCGCTGCGTATCTAACACCAACTCACCAATCGCGCTATCGTTCGTTCCATCACCGATCTCGCTATCCTTCGTTCCATTATCTTTCTTACGCGTCGCCTCCCCAGTCTCCTTCCCCTTTTTGGGTCTGTTGCCGGCCTTCATGGCCGGTTCCTCTCCGCACACGATCTTATCCTGCCCTTGCCCGGTCATATGCAGGGTGACTTCATATTTTTCCGGCACTTTCGTTACCTTTGGGTCCACCGGTTCCTTGATAGTGATCCGAATGACCCCATATTTCTTGAGATATTGACATAGCTCAACAAATTCAAAAAATTTAGGGTCCTCTTTAATATTTCCTGATGAGCTGCGGTTTCGAAGATCATTGATGGCTTTGACGCAGCAGGGGAAGATGTAATCCGCTAACCAGCCGGTCTGGAGACTTTTTAAAAGTTTGGAGGGGGGTATCGGCTCGATCATGGTTTTCGCTAGCGCCTCGCCCCTGATGGGGCTGTAGGCGATTGAAGGATGATCTTGGTAAGTAACATTGCCGCCGAGCGTGACCGCATTGCGCCATCCACCCGTCCAATTACTTTGCGGGTACGTCGAATGGAGGAAATTCCAGAGCACCGGATAATTAGCGGATAATTGAGAATCCAGGGCATAAGTCGTGTTGATGGAGGTCATTTCGAGGGTGGTCAAGGTGTCGCCGTAGCGCAGTTTAACCAGATTGGTGAGGAGCTGTTCCTTCCAGGAGGTGGAGACGGCATCAAGATAATTTTCCCGGTCCATGGGGAGTTTCCGGGGAGGTACAAGAGCGCAGCCAGCGCTGGCCAGGACGATCAGTAAAAGGACAAGAGCTCGTCTCCACATAATACGCTCCTTTTTTTGATGTGCAAGTGGTATTGGTTTGCTGAGGTCCCTCAATAAGGCACTAAGGCCCTGGGGCCGGGTATTCAACCCCAACAGCAGGGCCGGAGAGTCTGAAAGACCTTTCTGCAAGATACCGGTGCGTTTGGATCCTATTCCACTTGTCCCATAGTTTTTATCTTTTCTTTCTTCTGATGTTCCATTTGTCCTTCAGTTTTCATCTCTCCGGATTCTTTCTTCTGATGTTCCATTTGTCCCCTAGTTTTTATCTTTTCTTTCTTCTGAGGTTCCATTTGTCCTTCAGTTTTCATCTCTCCGGATTCTTTCTTCTGAGGTTCCAATTGTCCTTCAGTTTTCATCTCTCCGGATTTCTTGAGTTCCCCTGCCTCATCTTTGCCCTGGCCCAGCGCGGGAACCACCAGCATAGCACTCAATATAGTACAGAGTGCCACCAGCTTGAAATTGAACTTACTGCTCATTTTTATCTTCTCCTTTGGCCTGAGATTATGCGGCAGCCTTCGCTACAGCAGTCAAAAACCGGGTTTTCGGACCTCTTTCACCGATTAACCCCGGCACGTTTCCTCTTTTGTAGCCAAATTGTCTTGTGGGAGGCAGGATAGCACAAATTTTCCTCAAAATATATTTTCTTGTAGCTTTTTAACATACCAACTCCTTGGTTCGCAGATTCTGGGGGTGGAAAGAAACGAGCCACTCTCATGACTTAGGGGGTGGCTTATTTGGATGACACAGATTGGGAGTGGACCCAGTCTTTCAGATCCTTCAGAGCTGGGTCTCCTGGTCTTTTTATCTGCATGGTATTAATTAGCTTCTCCATTTCTGGGTATTGTTTATAATCCGCCAGTACCCCCAGGAAATACAGCTCCGGAGTGAGGTCATCGGCCTCCACTCTCTTCCTCAAGTCCTGGCAGATTTTTTCTGCTTCCTTTATCTTAATCCGGTCTTCAGTAGAGAGGGGCGGCGGTGCCAGTCTTTTCTCCGGGCCCGGGCACTTAACGCCCCTGACGGTGGTGCCCCCCGAAGACGACAAGTTCGAACGGGGGAGTGGGAGCGACGCCCCCTCTATATGTTTGGTAACTTTGGTGGATAACATCAGCACCTGCGGTTGGGGCAACGGTTTTTTATTACCCGCGGCGGCGCTCTCCAGATCTCCGACAATTACGGTTGCCGGGCCTTCCCAGGTCTCCTGCCGGCCGCTGGCAAAGTAGAGCAGTTGCAGCGAGCCCGGCCCTAGCAAGCTTGAGGTGATCGCCCTGGCGCACCTTCATAAAGGCCTGGGCCTGGGTTGGTTGCTTGTGGTCGTCTTTATTCCAGTAGGTGGCCTCACCGGAGAGTTTGGTCACCAGCCCCATATTGGGAGATGAAGTCTGGGCCGGCGCGGCCGCGGCACTCAGAAGGAGCGCGGGCGCCACGAGCCAGACGGATCCTTTTGGGAAAAAGCTCATTTTAATGGTGGTCGTCATCACTCTTTCCTCCGTAATAGAATTTCCCCTCGCTACTTTCGACCTCTTCCAGGCCTTTCACCTCCAAGACCTCTATGGGTTCCTGACGGCCCTTAACCTGAAGAGTTTCTCGACGACCGGTCACCACTCCCGGGCCCGCCGCTTCGATGGTAGCGGAGCTGGCAACAATGGTCCATCCCAACTTTTTAGTCAGGCCCTCCAGGCGCGAGGCCGTGTTCACCGTATCGCCAATGGCCGTGAATTCAAATCGTTGGGGCGAGCCGATGTTACCCACCACAGCTTCCCCCGTGTGGAGGCCGATGCCGATGCTGAAGTCCAGCAGCCCGCGGTCAGGGAATCGGCCTTCCATCCAGGCGCGGAACTCCCGAGCCTTCTCGGCCACGGACAGGGCCGCCCGGATGGCCCGCCGGGCCTGGTCCGGGTGGGACGCCGGCGAGCCAAAAACCACCATGACCGCATCGCCGATAAACTTATCCACCGTGCCCCCTTGCTCCAGAATAGGCTCGCACACCCGGCTGAAATAGGTGTTGAGAACCTCCACCACTTCATGGGCACTCAGAGACTCTGACATCGTGGTGAAATTCCGGATATCGGAAAAGAGGACGGTCACCTGGAGGGCTTCCCCTCCCAGGTCAGGCTGCCTTCCCGTGGCCAGCAGCTTCTCCACCACTTCTTCGGAGACATAGCGCCCGAAGATTTGCCGCAATCGGGTCCGCTCCCGTTCTTCGCCGGTGAGCCTCAACCCCATCACCCCCAGGTAGCCAATCAAGAGGCCCAGCTGTAGGCTAGCGGTGGGAAGCAACAGATTGCTGAGGAAAAGTACGAAGGCGCAGACTGCGATGCTCACGGCCAGCAGCGCCAGGGCCGCCAGTCCCGGCCCGGGGGCTAATCTGAAAAACAGTACGGTCCCCACGGTGAGAACCGTTATCAGATAAACCAGCCGATAAGGGGTGGCAACCGGCCGGGGGACGCGACCCGTGAGCAGGGTCTCCACGATGTTGGCGTGCACTTCCGCTCCGCTCATCAAGCGGGCCGGGATATTCAGAAACCCCCGGGCATAAGGGGTCTGGTGCATATCCTGAATTCCGGAGGGCTCATAGGCAATGATGATCACCTTGTCCTTGAGATTCCTGATCTGCGGATCCTGCTCCGCCCCGGGTAAGAGCAGACGCCGGAATGAAATCCGGGGGATGGTGCCCGGAGGGCCGCTGAAACCGATGAAAGAAAGGGGAGGATAATTCCGGCCGGCGCCACCGGCTGCCACCCGCTCAGCCAAGAGCTTGCCAAAGGTGACCCACGCCTCACCCTCAGCCGTGGGAATGGCCGTTAGCATCCGGCGTATCACCCCATCAGGATCGTTGAAGAACTTGACCAAACCCACATCGTCCAGTTTTTCCGGCAGAGCCCCCCAGTAATCGGGGAGTGGCAGGAGGGCCTTTTCTTTACCGTCGGCGTCGAAGGCCAGGTCGCCAGCCAGAATCACCTGCCCCGAAGCCAGTTGCTCTCGCAAGGGCAAGTCATAGGTGCGGCTCTGTTCGCTTTCGGACAATTTCAGCCTTTTCAGCCAAGATTCAGCGCTGACGGAAAAAAGAAAATCCAATCCGATGACCCTGGCCCCGGCCTGTCGCAAGACCGCAATCGCCCGGGCAAAGTGGGGGCTCCAAAATACCAGAGGCTCATCCTGGTGTTCCAGCCGCGTCTGGTCATCGATGGCCGCGATAACTACATGCCGGGGCTCATATCGTCGACCAGCTAATTGATGGCAAAGGTCATAATACCAGTCCTCCGGCAACCTCAGCCATTCACCCCGGATTGCCATTTCGGTTCCTACCCCTAAAAGAACAACCAGCAAGATGCCGTAAAACAACCTTTTTCTCACGTTTTGTAACCTGTAGATCCTATCTCGAAGTGCTCATCTGACCTTGGCTGGGATTATGCCGCATCTATAGCTGTTTCTGTCACAACGAAGTTTTCGGGACCATTTGCCCCGAGGGAAGGCTTCAAAACGATCCTCTTCTCGAAGCCAAATTTTCTCGTCGAGGGCATGATAGCGCAAATTTGGGCGGAAAGTCAATTTTCCCCAGAGTTCGGGCATACAAATCCCTCGGCGACCAGATGCTATCTAGCTGATAAGCCTAAGGACCCCAGGCCAGCACTGATCGGTAGTGGTGCGATAGAGGAAAAGCCGAGGCCACATGTACGTACCACCTTCGGCCGTGGGAAAAAGCCCTGGCTCCTACCCCTAGCGTATTGATGTTGCGCTGAAGAGGGCCTACCAAGAATAGCGACTGGCTTGCCACTATACGCCCTTCCGCTAATCTTTCCATATGTAATAGGCGATTGTGAGAATCGCGCAGCGCATTCTCATAATCGTCACCATGTCGGAAAGCCTTTCAAAAATCGCCTCTCAAAAAATGTGTGACGCATTTGCAGAGGTGTTCCTACGGGCATAGATGCCCAGCCTATCGGGGAGAATTTTTCATCAAAATTTTGGTCCGGGCCCATACCAGGGGGGGCTGAAAAAAGAAATTATGAAAAATTTGGCGGACAAGGCATTGACTACGGCGGGGCGGTAGGAGTCCCACCGCGGGTTTGCCTTTCAGGGCCGAAAATCCTTCAGGCTGGTGGCGGCGCCGGGGGGGGACCGCGGCAGGCGGCTGACCCCTGATGGATGCCAGGGGCCGGAGGCGACGGGGACGGCGGCGGGTTAACGGAAAAAGGATACAGAAACCAACCTGCGGGGATACTGTCAAATCAAGTCTGATTCAGGACATCAAAATAAAATCATTGTTGCCATTTCTTTCAGAGCCGAGAATTGATTAGCTCAATCAGCTTTCCTCTCCTCCACACTACAAACTTATAATTGATATCCCCTTTTGTTCGAATTAACAAGCCATTAGGTATGATTCCCATTGTGTTTAGCTTGCTGACCTCTGTTATATCATTTGAAAGGATTTCTGCAGGTTGTTCCTGAAGGTTAATTTCACTAGCAAGGATTTCTGCAGGTTGTTCCTGAAGGTTAATTTCACTAGCTTCGAATAACACACGGCGGCTTGTGATTTTCAATCTCCCACCGACGACCTCAATTCCTCGAAAAAAATTTGCAGCGACATCTGCAAGGATTTCCTCGCCATGATCCGGACTGCTTGAGCTACCCTCGAGCATGCTGCCGCAGTGTTTGCATTTAATCGCCTCATCCTGTATCTCCTCAGCACAATAAGGGCATTTCTTCATTATCGATGTCTCCTTAAACCAAAACTGGATAAACCTTTCACCCTGGAGCCGGTTAATGGTTGGGGAAACAAAAAGCCGAGCCACCTCTCTCCAGGCAACCCGACTATCCACGCAAAAACAGAACTATGGCTCCCCTCCTGGGGATAGGGGTAGCTTGTTCCAGATACTCTCCATTTAATAATAGGGGTAAGGAATGTCAAGCGCGCCAGGGAGTATTTGACATTCACAAGGCTCTCCCGGCGTCAGACCAAACTTTTCCAATAAAATTGTTGGGGTTGGGTCCCATCACCGGGGGGGACCTGCTGCTATTTTTCCCTGATCAAAGTCCGGAAAAAGTATTTTGGGAAAAATTTACGGACGGAGCTTATTAGACAGGGGGGGGCATGGGACCCATCCCGGGGTATGCCTTCCAGGGCCGAAAAATCCTCAAGGGTGTGTGGCGGCGCCGGGGAGGGGCCACGGCGAGCGGTTGCTGCATGGTGGACGCCGGGGGCCCGGGTCGGGGATGGCGACTGCTGGCCGAGGGAGACGAACCTATCACCCAAGGCCGTTGACGCTGAAGGTGCGCCTGCCCTCTGGGAGCGATAACCGAGGAAACTTCACCCCCATGGGCGTGGGGACAACGGTAGCCGAAAAACGACAGAAAAAGCGGCGTGGGCGGTCACCAAGAGCACATAAATTATGGATATGGGAAGTTTTTGGCCCTGTGATAAGTGTCGGATCATAGCAGCTAGTGAAAGTCCTAAAGGCGGACTTTGTGCTCCGGGCTGTAACGCTTCCTGCTCATCCCCTTGCCTCCCATTGGTCCATTACTCTAATTTAACATGTGGACCAGTTTTTTGGGGGGCAAGTTATCGGACCCACGATAGATTCTCCTTTTGCCGCCTATCTCAGGCGTAATCTATAGCGCAGTAGACGCCTCAACGTTTGGGCCGGGAAAGGTGCCATCAAAAGCCGGGAACTGGCCAGGCCTTGGGCTGGTTCCTGTATGCCGGTGCTCCCCCGGTTATTTCTCCAATGCCGAGTCCAAAATGACGGAGGTGGACAGGCCCGAACTGAGATAGGTCTTCCGGGCCTCCGTCACCGTGCGTATTGTGTTTACCAGTTCTTCCAGGGCGCAGTCCTTCAGGAGGTAGCCTGAGGCTCCTGCCTTAAGCATGTTCAAGACAAAGAGAGTCTAAAACACAAAATAGATCCGACATGCCCGATCCATATTTTCCCGAGTGAGTTCGGGCTCAAGTTGATAGAAGTTGGAATAATCAATAATCTGTTCTACTAGATCACGAGGATGACAGGCTACAAACGAACGTTTGCCTCCATCATATTCCTTGGTTAACAGGTATTCGACTGCCTCCCTGTCAAACTCCAGCTGATTTTGCCTACAAACAATGCGGAAAATCTCAAAAAACTGCTCCCGATCCACATAGTCAACCTTAACCTTAGACCGGATACGTCTTAAGAACGCCTCCTCCAATAGGGTGCGTGGCTCCAAATTGGTGGCGAAGACTATGAATTGATCGAAGGGGATGGCGAACTTTTGCCCGGAATGAAGGCACAAGAAATCCTGTCGATTCTCCAAAGGAATTATCCAACGGTTGAGCAAATCCTGGGGTGGAATCTTCTGGCGACCGAGATCGTCCACAAGGAACATGCCATTATTGGCCTTTAATTGGAGAGGAGCCTCATAATACTTTAGATCGGAATTGAAGGTCAGTTCAAGCTTATCCAGGGTGAACTCGCCACCCACTACGACGACTGGTCGCTGGCAGCGCACCCAGCGGGGATCGGACCTCGTTCCCCCTGAGGGCGGGAGCTCCGTAGGACGATGAGTAATTTCATCAAAAACCCGAATCACATTACCTTCTACCAAGATGGCATAGGGCACTAGGATGGCGTCATTCCATATCTGGCCAAGCCTGAGGGCCATGGTGGTTTTTCCATTACCTGACGGCCCGTAAAGGAATAGAGGTTTGCCACTAACCGCTGCCGGTCCGAGCAGTTCCATAATTTCCGAAGAAATTACTAGATCATGAAAGACTTGATTCATCCGTTCAGGAGTTAGCGTGGTCAACCTGATGGACTGTCTCGCGACTTGATTCCAGTAATCTTCCAGAGTTACCGGCACCGGACCAACGTAAGCGTCGTATTCTAAAAGTTGCGCTGCACGCTTCTTGCCCCCATCCGTTAGGGAATATCTAGAGAAAAAGCTAAAGGAACTACCTGAAGGTTTGAAAGGATCTGCACCCCGCATTTCCACATACTTTTCTTTGTGGAGATATTCCAAAAGATGGGTCAGGATATTGGCTGAAAGCTTTAACCGTTCGACCATATCAGACAGAGAAAAGAGATCAAGATAAAAAGAGTGCTTTAATATAAGATTAGCAAGGAAAATCTCAGGCAAACCCAGATCCTTGAGAGACTGGGGTTGCAGCAGAAAGTCGGCCTTGCCTTCGGGCTCGAATTTTTCTTGGGTTACTTGCTTTAAATGGATTCTTGACATACACAGATACCCTTTGTGAAATAAGGTGAATGGGGAGATTTATGTAAATTAGGCAATCCTTTCACCCCTCCTATTTGCCATCACCAGATCCTTAGTAGTGGAATCCACGTCGATGATCAGGCGCCGCTTGTCTTCCTTCGCAATAAGGCATCAGTTGGCCGGAGGCCGCATCCAAGGCCACCAGCCCATTTAGGCCTCCTTGCTCTCGGGGATATCAAAAAAACCGCTTATATAATCAACCCTGCCATCTTTATCACAGAATATCTCTGCCCTTTCTTCTATCCAAATAACCTTTACCCCTATATCTTTTATCCTATATTCTCTCACGTATCTCTTGTTGTCTTTAAGAGCTTCCATAAACTGCCTCTTTACTTCGTTGAGATCCTCTCCTATGATGACGTCAGACCATTTAATTTTCTTAGAATTGAAGTCGTCCTTTTTGTAGCCGGTAATAGTCTCAATCCGGTCATCATAGAAGTCAACCGTCCAGTCGACGTAGCCTTTAAAAACAATGGCCGGGATTTGGGTTACAAGCAACCTGTATTTCTCTTCACTCCTCTGTAAACTTGCCAAATCCGCCTCAAAGCGCTTGTGGGCCGCGATTTCATGACGTAAGTTATTGTTGGCGTGTCTGAAACTTGCCCCTTTCATGTCAAGGCAGTGTGTCAGGTTACTCACGAGTAACTGGTGCTTGCGCAATATTAAATATGCGACTATATTGATAGCCATACAAGAAGCAAGAATTGTAGTGATTTCATCACTCGAGGGGGTTACATTTGATGAAAAGAGATGGATTATTAATTTACATGCAAAAATAATCATTAATGTTATTAACGTTATTGATATCAGGTTCAGAACTTTGTTGGGCCTCAAGCCTGCGATCATATCTTCGATTTTGATGATAGGCATAACAATATTTGCCATTTTCATCCCTCATTATATCATATAGTTATGCTTATTTCAGGCAATTCTTGCGCATAATCCAGGATTATGGCAACCCTCTAGTAAAAAACTCGGTCCCCTCGGACTTACAAGGTGGTTAATCCCTGGCAGACAGCATATTTCGTGAGGCCAGCTACGTTGTGAATCCCCACCTTGGTCATGATTTGTTTGCGATGACTCTCTACGGTCCTCAAGCTTACGTGAAGACTGTTAGCGATTTGATTGGTAGTGTTGCCTTCGGCCAAAAGTTGCAGTACTTCCCGTTCCCGGACTGATAGGATGGAAAAACCTGACGGAATGTTATTCCACTGGCTAACAAAGCTGCTGATCACTATGTCGGAAACTCCGGGACTGAGATAAGTCTTCTTGGCCACTACCGTGCGAATGGCTTTAATTAGCTCTTCCACCGAGGCGCCATCTTTCTGCAGGTAGCCCTTTGCTCCCGCCTTCAGCATGTTTAAGACAAAGAGACTGTCAGAATGCATCGACAAGGCTATAACTTTAACTTCGGGAGATTCGGCCAATATCTGGCGCGTGGCCTCGATGCCGTTCAGATTAGGCATGGAAATGTCCATGATCACCACTTGGGGCTTGAGCTTCTGCACCAGTCTCAGGGCGGCGCGCCCATTGTCTGCTTCGGCTATCACTTCCATATCACGTTCCGCCGCCAAGAGAGCGCGAAGGGCCTGGCGAACGATAAGATGGTCATCGGCCAGAATGATTTTGATTGGTTTATCATTCTCGCAGGCTGTTCCCTTTGCCCCTGGGCAGGTTTTATTGCCTGGCCTCATCGATTCCATATTAAGCAAGCCTCCTTCCATAAGTGATCTCGGACCCTGCTTATAGTAGCCAGCCGGTTATAGTTGATTAATCATGGCTCGATTTTAAGACTAAAGAAATTTAATGACAATTGGTAGGAATACTTATTTAAATTGGTAGTGGTTACTTACAAGAATATACTATTCATGGCAATCTTTATTGTTTTTAAATCGAATCCATAACAGCCTAAAAACCTACTTAAACAGGAGATTTACTTCGATGGGCATGCACTAACGGGAGTAGAAATACCTGGGTGGAAATACGTAAGATTGCGTAGGGATAAGAAGGCCCGCGGGGTCTAAGGGGGACTAGGGGTTAGGAGAGGTATATCCTTTACTAAGAGCGTATTTTGCCAGGTCAACGCTTTTATGGAGGTGCAATTTCTGCATAATATTATACCGGTGTTTTTCGACAGTACGGGGGCTAATAAATAGGAGCCCGGCGATCTCTTTGCTCGTTTTTCCCTCAGCCACAAGCTTTAAGATCTCTCTTTCGCGGGTAGTCAGGGTTTCTATCGGGAGCTTGGCGCCCTTTTCCCGGTATTTTTTGAAAAGAAGACCCTGTGATTCTGGTGTAAGAATAGTGGATATATAATTTGCACCGCAGCGAATTGTCTCAATGCTAAAAAAGAGCTCTTTGGACGCATCTTCTTTAACCAGGTAACCATCAACGCCGGCAGATAGCGCTTGCTCCAAGAATTCCATGTCCTTATGCATGGTCAGCATCAGCACCTTGAGCTTTGGATAAGACGTTTTTATCTCTTTGGCAGCTTCTATGCCTCGAAGATTTGGCATGGCTATATCGAGAATGACCATATCAGGAGAAACCCGCTTTAAGAGTTCCAGAAGTTCCAAACCATCGCGGGCTTCTCCAATTACTTCAAGATCTTTAGCCTGTTCTAGGAGGGCTTTTATTCCTTGACGTACCAAAACGTGATCATCGGCCAAGACAATCTTATAATGGTTCATTGGTTTTCCCATCGCAAATAATGTGGTTTAAGTCTTCGCTAGCTATCCAGCCAGCACCTCTCGCACTTTCCTCAGGAGTTCTATTACGGTGAAAGGCTTATGGATAAAGTTAATATCTGGATCTAAAACCCCATGATGGACGATGGCATTTTCGGTGTAGCCTGACATAAAAATCACCCTCATCTCCGGATGCGAACGCGATAGACGTTCCGCCAACTCGCGCCCACCCATTTTAGGCAACACGACATCGCTTAACAACAGATCCAGTGGCTTTTCATGCTGTTCCCCGGCCCGCAGGGCTTCAGAACCATCACGCGCCTCCAGTACCTTGTACCTGTGCATTCCCAAGGTCTCGCAAATCAAATCCCGCAACATATCTTCATCTTCCACCACTAAAATTGTCTCCAAGCCCTGTAACACTTTTGTCGGGGCTTTCCTCTCCCTCAGGGGCTTAACTGTTCCTTCGACCCTCGGGAAGTAAACCTTAAACGTGGTTCCCTGCCCGGGCTCGCTATCAACCCAGATATAGCCGCCGCTCTGTTTGACGATGCCATACACCATGGCCAGGCCCAGCCCCGTACCCTTCTCATCCTTCTTGGTGGTAAAAAAGGGCTCAAAAAGGTGGCTGCGGGTTTCAGCGTCCATCCCTATCCCATTGTCACTGGCTACCAGCAATACATAGTTGCCGGGAACCACTTCCAAGTGCTTATTGGCATTGGCGGCATTTAAATAAACGTTCTCCGTCTCGATGGTGAGGTTGCCGCCGCGGGGCATGGCATCCTGGGCATTGATCGCCAGGTTCATAATAACCTGCCCCATCTGCGCGGAATCGGCCTTAATGGCCCATAACTCCGGGTCAAGAACCATCGCTATGGCGATATCTTCGCCAATCAAACTCCTGAGCATTGGTTCCATATCTTTGATTACGACATTGAGATCCAAAACCTGGAGTTCCATGACCTGTTTACGGCTAAAGGCCAGAAGCTGGTTGGTCAGGGCTATGGCCCGGGTGGCCGCTTGCAAGATTCCTTTAGCATGGCCATGGATGGGATTTCCTGCTTTAGTTTTATTGATAATGGAGTCGCTGTACCATCGGACGACCGTCAACATATTATTGAAATCATGGGCCACACCTCTCGCCAGTCTCCCCACAGCTTCCATCTTTTGTGCGTGCCGAAAGTGGTCTTCAAGTTGCTTCTGTTCAGTGATGTCAATGAAAGATCCCAGGGTGGCTGTCTTCCCCATGTATTGGATTTTAACGACCGTCTCCATAATCCACTTGATTTTCCCGCCTTTTGCAATGACCCGGTATTTGTATGGGATAGAGGTCTTTCCCCGTAACATCTTCAAGGTGTTTGCTCTGACTGCCTCGCGGTCTTCGGGGTGGACTAAATTCCAAAAGTTAAAATTTAATAATTCTTTTTCATTATAGCCGATGGCGTTTTGGAACCAGTGGTTGACAAATTTAAACTTTTTATCCGCGAGGATGTAAATTCCAACCGGCGACCACGACATTAGATTCCGGGATAATTCTTCGGCCTCACTCTGTTCGGAGACGTCTTTAAAAGTGACCACGCCTCCCTTGACTTCACCATTTTCAAGAAGGGGGGCGAAAGAGCACTCCGCAGGAAAGCTAGTGCCATCTTTTCTCCAGAAAATCTCCTTTCGGCCATGATAAGCCTCACTCTTCCGAAGGGCAGCATAGACCGGACACTCCTCTTCTGAAGCAGGAGTGCCATCGGCTTTTGAGTGATGCCAAACAAGGTGACTATGCCGGCCTAGAAGCTCTCCTACTTCATAACCAAGCATCCTGGCGGCTGTAGGATTAACAAAGGTGTGGTTCCCGGTCAGGTCCAGGGCGATAATCCCTTCCCAGGTTGAGTTTAAAATTAGTTCCTGCTGACGACGTAGCCGTTGGAGTTCTTCTTTCGCCTGCTTGCGCTCCTCCTCCACGCCAATAGCGGCAGCGATAATGCCCAAGAAAAGCAAGTCGTTTGGCGCCGGCTCGATATCGGCCTGGTAGACCACGCACATGGATCCCACCGCGACTTGCTGACAATGGACCACAGCCCCGATATAAGTCTCTAAGTTGTACCGCCTCACATTAGGGTCAGTTTGCGCGTAATGACTTGCCTGCAGGTTTCGGACCACCAAGGGGTTATCGGCCCTTTTACAAATAACATCAAAACAAACGTGTCCTTTCGCGACATCCAGCGCCTGATAATCCGCCGGTGTCTGCCACTGTCCCACGGAGAAGAGTTTATCACCCTGGAGACGGTTGTAAAGCGCGCAGGTTCCCCCCAAAAGATTGCCCCCAACTTCCACCAACTGTTGGATGTTTGCGTCGAAATTATTACCGAAACCAAGGAAGCAGACGTTGAGTCTGGCCAGCCTTGCCTCAACCTGCTTCCGTTCGGTGATGTCGGTCCCATAAACGTTGAGGTAATTCCTTTCATTGATGGGATGTAACATCAGCGAGTAAACGATATTATCGCAAATTACCTCGATCTCTTTCTTCAGACCAGAAGCCAGACATTCCAAGGCAAACTTTTTGGGATCATCCGCCAGTTGTTGGCCGATCTCACAGCCCCAAAATTGCAGTAGTTGTGAACTGCTTTGATTAGCAAAGAGGATTTTTCCATCTCGGGCGATTCGCAACACCGGGTTCGGGTTTTCACTGGGGAAGTTTGCCAGATTTACAAATTTCTGAAAGACCTCTCTTTGTTCCCGATAATTCTCAACCTCCCGTAAGGCGCGTTGCATTGCTGGTACCAGGCGGGTTAACCGATCTTTCAAAATATAATCTTTAGCCCCAAGCTTCAGCGACTCAATCGCCTTATCTTCGCCCACGACGCCGGAGATGAAAATAAAAGGTATTTCCGAGTGATTCTCCTGAACATAAACCAGGGCTTTCAGACCATCATAGGAAGGCAACCGGTGATCGCCGATGATCAGATGGGGTTTAAAATGGTCAAGCGCTGCAACAAACGCTTCTTCGGTTTGTACCTGTTTTAAAGTGTAGGTTAATTTTGCCTTGCGCAGTTCATACTCCATTAAGGAAGCATCAGTGGCCGAATCTTCAAGGAGCAATATTCTCATTGCCCTTTCCATGGGTCATCTCGACTTTAAAAAAAATTACATTCTTATCCCATTTTTCAATAGCAGGGATCTTTTATCTCAGATGTCACTACAAATCGTAACGATTGCCTATTCCTTTCCAGTGAGGACGTCGTTTAATACTTTACCCAGTTCTGCAACGTTATAAGGCTTGGCAATAACAGCAGTAAACCCATATTTCTGGAAATCAGCCATAATCGGGTCATCTGAATAGCCGCTTGAAACTATAGCCTTCACCTGGGGGTCGATCTTAAGAAGCTCCTTTATGGCCTTCTTGCCTCCCATGCCCCCGGGAATGGTTAGATCCAGGATTACCGCAGCAAATGCCTGATGGGTCTCCTGCGCTTTGACATATTTTTCTATTGCCTGAGATCCATCGCTGGCAAAATCTACCTCATAGCCCAACCGGTTCAACATCCCGCCTAAAACTTCTCTGACCATTTCTTCATCGTCCATTACCAGGACTTTCCCTTGCCCCATAGTCGGTTTTACCGTTTCCGGTTCAGCGGCAGGAACTCCTTTGTCTGTGGCTGGGAGGTAGATATAAAAGGTGGTGCCAACTCCCACCTGGGACTCTACTTGTATGTGCCCGGAATGATTTTTAATAATTGAATAAGCCGTCGCTAGGCCCAATCCGCTTCCCTTTTGTTTGGTACTAAAATATGGGTCAAATATTTTATCTAAATATTGTGGGGAGATGCCAACCCCTTGATCAACGATGGCCAACTTAACATATTTACCCTTTGATATAGTTAACTTCGATTTGGCTTTCACTAAAATATTTTCCGCTTTTATCTTGATAATTCCACCCTCTGGCATGGCCTGATCAGCATTTATTAGCAAATTGCCAATAACTTGATTGATCTGTGCTATATCGGCTTCCACTAACCAGAGATTGTCAGGGATGGACACTTCACAGCGAGACTTGGAACCGGATAACGATAGACTAGCTGACTCTATTATTAAATTAGCAATAGAAACAATCTTTTTAATCGGTGCCCCACCCTTAGCAAAGGTGAGCAGTTGCCCAGACAAGGCCTGTGCCCTTTGGCAAGCCTGTTCTGCCTTCGCCAGCTTATCTTGAGCCTTAGGCCCTATCTTGCTATACAGCATGGCCAGGCCAATATTCCCAAGTATGACAGTAAGAATATTGTTGAAGTCGTGGGCTATGCCGCCAGCCAGGGTAGACAGGGATTCCAGCTTGCTGAACCTTAAACGTTCTGCTTCGGATTTCTGCCGCTCGCTGATATCTCGAAAGATCCCTTGCATCATAGTTTTGCCGCCGAATTCAACCCTCCGGCCGCTTATCTCAACCGGGACCTTTGTCTTGTCTTTGCGCAGTATCATAGTGGTTGAGACATCAGGACCGCCTTCCCGCGCCACTTTTTGAAAGTCAGCCATTAATTCCTGCAAGTCTTCTTCCGGGTGAATTTGGGACATGTTCATGCATAAGAGTTCTGCTTTGCTGTAATCCAGTAACTCCTCAATTTTTCGGTTCGCCTCCACGATGTTGCCGTCGAGATTAGCCAGGATAATCCCGTCACTGGCGTTATCGATCAAGGAGCGGTACTTGGCCTCTGATGCCCGGAGGGTCTCTTCAGCCTGCTTGCGCTCGGTGATGTCGATAATAGTCCCTTCCAGGATCCCCTGTTCCCGGTAAAGCACCAGGGACGTAATACAGTCCCTTACTCCTCCCTGTTTGTCCAGCATTCTAAATTCAAGCTCCGACACGCGGCCATTTGCAACAAGCCTTCGGACCATCTCGTCGCGCTCTTTTTGCTCTTCCCATAATATTACCGAGGGCGTTCCTTGCGTCTCCGCCCGAGTCCTTCCTACAATCTCCAGAAACTTCTCGTTAATGTCCAAGGTCTCCCATCCGTCAAGCCTTGTCCTGAACATGGCGACTCCGGAGTTGTTGAAAAGGTTCCGGAACTTCTCTTCGCTCTCCCGCAGTGCTTTCTCATCCCGCTTCCGGGCCGTGATGTCGTGGCTCACCACCGCGGCGTAAGCCACCGTCCCGTCCCCATTAAAATATGGTCTGTAAAAGACATTAAAGCACCCCCTGCCCCTCTTCCCGAATTCAAACCAGCCTTCGGATTCCACCGTCTGGCCGGTAAAACATCGGTCAAGATATCCTTTGATGTTATTTTTAAATCTATCTTCCTCCCAAATGTTGGCCACGCTGGTTCCCACCACTTCTTCCCGGGTCTTGCCGTGCGCTTGGCAAAAAGCGACATTGGCCGCCTCATAAATGTAATTGGGGTTGATCAACGTCATGTAATCTTTGGAGGTGTTAGCTATGAACTCATATTTAAGTAAAGCCTCCTCCACCCGCTTGCGATCGGTGATGTCGATCATCACAGCCACCAACCCGGCCAGATTGCCATCAGCAGTTGAGTAGGTGGCTTTGTGAAAATTGACGTCACGTCTGGTGCCATCCGCACGGTCCATAGAAAAATCGTAGATCTGAACCCCAGGCTGCCGGAATAAGGCCGCATCCATTTCAGAGTACTTGTCGGCCAGATCTTTAGAATATACGTCATAAAGCGACTTGCCAATGATCTCTTCTTTTGGCAAACCTAAAAAATCACTAAGTGCCTTGTTACATCCCAAATATATCCCTTCGACATTCTTATAGAAAATGGGACTTGGGATGGTATCGATCAAGGTTTGCAAGAAATACAAATGCTCCCGTAGCGCTTCTTCCGCCCGCTTACGCTCTTCCTCCACGCTAATGGCGTTGGCGATAATATTTAAGAGATACAAATCGTTTTGGTTCGGATCGATGTCGGCCTGATAAACTACACAAATCGCCCCCACCGCGACTTGCTGACAATGAACCGCGGTCCCAATATATGTCTGTAACTTAAACCGCATCACATTAGGGTCACTTTGCGCATAATGACTTTCCTGAAGGTTGCGGACCACCAAAGGCATATCAGGGCTCTGCCGTATGACATCAAAACAGATGCGTCCTTCGGCGAGATCCACCGCCTTATAATCCGGTGGTGTCTGCCACTGGCCCAGAGAGAAGAGCTTGTCATCCTGGAGGCGGCTGTAAAGAGCGCAATCTGCTCCTAAAATCTCACCTCCTACTTCCACCAGCCGTTGGATGTTTTTGTCTGAATCATTTCCAAAACCAAGCAAACAATCATTGAATCTGGCCAGGCTTTCTTGGCTCTTGCGCAATGCCTCTTCCGCCCGTTTGCGCGCCGAGATATCCCGGCTCACTCCCTGGATGCCCACCGGGCGCCCTTGAGAATCCCGCAGGAAGGTGGCCTTGGCCTCAGTCCAGATGAGAGAGCCATCTTTGCCAATATGTTTCAGTTCCAAGGTCAGCGAGCGCTGGGGGTCTTCACCCTGTTGTTCTAAAGATAACTCTTCAGCCAAAGTCTTCTTGGCCAACTCCAGGGAGGCCGAGGTCAGTAGCTGCTCCAAATTCATGGCCATGACTTCCTCAGGGGGGTAACCCGCCATAAGTTTGGAGGAGGGGCTGACATAGGTAAATTTCAGGTCCAGATCCGTAGTCCAGATGACATCTGAGACATTCTCGGCCAGGAGGCGGTAACGTTTCTCGCTTTCCTGTAAAGCCGCCTTTGCCTGCTTGCGGGCGGCGATGTCCACGTGCGTGCCTGTATTTTTCCCTTCCCGGGTTTTATTCTTCTTCATCGCGCCATCCTCTTGGTTAAAGGATCGGGGAGATTTCTTTCGGCATTCCGATTTTCATTAGAGATCTGGACGATTTTAGCAAGAAAGTGAGCAGACATAGGAGCAAGAAATCAGCCTGGGAAGCTTCATGGACATGACCGGCCTCAATACAGTCCTTGCCCAACCGGAGGACACCTCATCAAATATATTTTAAAATGAGATTATGCGGCAACCTGGGCCGCCGCAATCCAAAAATGGGTTTGGGGAGCTCTTTGCCCAGGAAAAATCCCCCAAAATTTTTGTTCTTGAAGCCGAATCCTCTCGTCGACGCCATGATAGCACAAGCTTCCTTAAAAAGGAATTTGTTAAAAATTTGAGCATACCACACCCCCAGAACCAAGATACCTCACTGCTGGGGAGCCTAAGGACCCCAGGCCAGCACTGCTCGATAATGGGGAGCCAGGAAGAAAGCAGAAATTTCCGGTATGGTCTGAACAGCTAACTTGCCAAAGCTATTTCCTATGTGCAAAGTCAAGTTCCTAAAAAGCCCCTGGTGTTCGTTTTCGCTGAAAATCCAAGCCAGTCTCCTATTCGTGGTTCCCCTCGCAGGTGGTACCGCAAGTAAGTAATCCGAGGGGGCAAGATGAAGGTCGATGCGCACTAGCTTGCCACTATACGCCCTTCCGCTAATCTTTCCATATGATTCGTATCTCAGAAACTTTTGTAAATGGAATTTGGATTGGTAATTTTGAAAGATTGAAAAATTTTCAGGGAGATCATATTGACCAGGGGGGACGGGACTCCAATCCCCGGGGTTGCCTTCCAGGGCCGCAAATCCTCCAGGCTTGGGGGGGGCTGGGGAGGGCCGGGGCCTAGCTGACCGTTGCCAGATGGCCAAGCTGGATGGAGTGGGGCGCGCCATGCGGAGGACATTACGCATGCTGGACCCCAGGACCGGGGGCAGAGTGGTGGGAACTCCCCAGGGCCAAGGGTAGGAGAAGGGCAACCATAAATAAAAGAGGCTCAATCTAAATAGATAGATCAAGCCTCTTTTGCCATGCTTCGCCTTGTCAAGCCTAAGACGCCGCAAGATGCCACGCCTTGACTGGACGAGCAGCGATCAACCCTGCCTCCCTAAATCCTGTCATGGCCCAGTAATTTAGCTTTATCGGCAAGGCAAATCATGATTTTATCTTAACATGATTTTAATGAGATGGCAAGGTTTTTTTGATAGGTTATATCCGGGTCTGCCTTGATACCTGCCACCTGGCGGTAGAGTTTGAAGACCCCGGGGCGGCCCTGGCGGCCTGGGCCGATAATGGCATCCAGGTGGGCAAGGTCCAGATCACCGCGGGCCTCAAGGTTCTGCTCCCCCACGAGTCCCAGGAGCGGGCGGACCTGGCCCGGCAACTGGAGCCCTTTACCCGGTCCCCCTATCTCCATCAGGTCATTGCCCACCGTGGCCACAGGTGCCAGACCCAATTTCGGGATCTGGCCGCCGCCCTGCCTTTGCTGTCCCCTTCGCCGGACCGGCAGTGGCGCATCCATTACCACATGCCCCTTTTCGTGGACCGGTACCAACACCTCGCCTCCACCCACGATGAAACCCGGGCGGTCCTGGCGTTGCTCCAGGAAAATAAATTCACCCGGCACCTGGAGATCGAAACCTACACCTGGGAGTGGCTGCCCCCGGGACTCAAGGCCGACCTTCTGGACTCCCTGCACCGGGAGTACTTGTGGGTGCTGGATTGCCTGGGGATGTAAGGCGGGAACTCAAGGATAAGTTCAGTGTGGTGTTAAAGCGGAAAATCCCGTAAAACCTTAAAGAGCTGCTCCTCGGCCCCGTCGAAGAAATGGTCGGCTCCGGCAATGACCTTGAGCTCCGGCGGCGTGCCCCGGCTTTCCCGGAGCCGCGCCTGCAAATCTGCCAGCGGACAGAGTTCGTCCCGGTCCCCCACCACAATGAGCCTCAGTGCCGGCACCTCCGGTAAAAAAGCCAGATCCATAAACGCGATGGGAGGGGCAATCAAAAGGACTCCATCGGCGTTAAGACCATTTAGCATGGCCCGGGCCGCCACGAAGGCCCCGAAGGAATAGCCCACCACGTAATGGGGCCCGGGAGTTCTGGTCTTCAGAAAATCCAGGGCCGCGGCCAGGTCCGCCACCTCCGCCAGGCCGCCGCCATAATTGCCGGTGCTGCGCCCCGCCCCCCGGAAATTAAAACGCAACGTCGTCCACCGCCGCGCCGCAAAGGCGCGCCCTGCGGTCCAGACCACATTGTTATCCATACTCCCGCCAAACAGGGGATGGGGATGGGTGATGACCACCCCCCCGCCGCCGTCTCCCGCCAGCAGCCGGCCTTCCAGGCTTGCTTCCGCCCCGGCAATGCTTACTTCCTCTTCCATTTACGATTAAATTACTTTAATGCAACGGGCCTGACAAGACTATTTGCTTCGAGGTGAAAGTAACCGTCTCAGGACGGCTTGCCGTGGTGGTGGTTGACAGCCCCGCAACCTTCGGATATTTTAGAATTTTTAAGAACCGGCCTCGGCGCCCGAACGCCCCCTAGGGGGTGCACCTTCTTCGAGCCTTAACCATGGGGACTCTCAGCGACCTCGTGCAGTTCATCTTTGCCGGATTGACCGGCGGGGCGATTTACGCCTTGGTGGCCCTGGGCTTCGGAGTGGTGCATAACACCATGGGGATCGTCAATTTCACCCAGGTGGATTTCGTCTCCCTGGGCGGCATGCTGCTGTTCAGTGCCCTGTTTGCCGCGGGGCTGCCCATGGCCGCCGCCCTGCCCGTTGCAGTGGCGGGAGTGACGCTAATAGCCTGGTGGGTCGAGGTCCTGGGCCTCCAGCCATCCCGCTCCCAGAGCCGCCTGGTGCTGATCTTCCTGACCATCGGCCTCTCCATCATCCTGCGGGGAGTCATGAAGCTCATCTGGGGCAAAAACCGCATGGCCGTGCCGTCGCTGTCGGGAGAAGAGCCGGTCCGCTGGCTCGGCGCTACGATCCTCCCACAAACCTTATGGATTCTGGCGCTTACTGCCGTGGCCATCGTCTGCCTGGTTCTGTTCTTCCGGAAGACCTCTTTGGGTTTGGCCATGCGGGGAGTGGCGGCCAATGCCGAAGCCGCGGCGGTGGTGGGCCTTAAAGTCGGGCAGGTCAAGGCCCTGAGCTTTGCCCTGGCCGGCGCCCTGGGGGGCCTGGCCGGTTGCCTGGTGACCCCCATCACCACCTTGAGCTATGACGTGGGGGTGCTGCTGGGACTCAAGGGATTCGCCGCCGCCATCCTGGGTGGGTTCGGCTCCTTTCCCGGGGCTATTGCCGGCGGGCTGCTCCTGGGGCTCCTGGAAAGCCTGGGCGCCGCCTATATCAGCAGCGCCTATAAGGGACGTCATCGCCTTTGTCGTGCTCCTTTTGGTCCTGTTCATCCGCCCCCGGGGTCTGCTGGGGGGAGAGGCCTAACCGGCACTTTAAAGGGGACAACTCATCACTTTTGACCGCGGGCCGGGGAGAAGAAACGCCAGGAAGGCCATGTTAAGCAAGCCTTCCATTGATATGTGTGTTTAACTTAATGATTGACGCGGAACTATGGCTACGCAGCAGAACCCCGAACGCATCCTCATGGGCAACGAAGCCATCGCCCGGGGGCTCATCGAGGCCGGCGTCACCCTCGTGGCCTCCTATCCCGGCACCCCGGCTTCCGAGATCCTCTCCGCGGTGGTGGCCTTTGCCAAAGAGACCGGCGCCCCGGTGCACGCCGAGTGGTCGGTAAACGAAAAGGTGGCCTATGAAGTGGCCCTGGCCAATTCCTACACCGGCCGCCGCTCCGCGGTCTCCATGAAGCAGGTGGGCCTCAACGTGGCCTCGGACCCCTTTATGCGCTCCGCTTACCTGGGCGTCAAGGGCGGCCTGGTGGTCATCTCCGCCGACGATCCCGGCCCCCACAGTTCCCAGACGGAGCAGGACAGCCGTTTCTTTGCCATGTTCGCCAAGGTGCCGGTACTGGACCCCAGCAGCCCGCGGGAAGCCAAAGAGATGATTCGCCGGGCTTACGAAATCTCCGAAAAATACGAGCTGCCGGTGATGCTCCGCCCCACCACCCGGGTCTGCCACGCCCGCCAGAATGTGCCCCTGGCCGCCCCCGAGCCCCTGGCGCGGTCGGCCCGCTTCGAGAAGAATCCCCGACGCTGGTGCGCCACCCCCCAATACCTGCGGGAACTGCACCGCCTCCTTAATAAAAAAATCCGGCAGCTCGCGGCCGCAGACGAGTTTGCCCCCATCCTGACGCCCGGGGACGGCTCCCATGCCGGAACTTGCCTCATCGCTTCGGGCGTGGCATTCGCCCACGCCTGGGATGTCCTCATGGAGCTGGGGCTCTTGGGCCGCATCGATTGCTATCAGGTAACCCTGCCCTATCCCCTTAACCGGGGCTTTATCCAACAGATTGACTCCGGTTACCAAAAGGTCCTGGTCCTGGAAGAGACCTATCCGGTCATCGAAACCCAATTGGCGTGCGCCGCGGTCCAGGGAAGGGGCTCTCAAGCCGTACCCAATGAAGGGGAACTCACCCCCGAAGTCATCCAAGCCGTCCTGGAGCGCGCCCTTTCGCTGCCGCTCAGTCCGGCCCTGGGCGGCCCCCAGGGAGAACTCACCCGGCCGACCCTGTGCGCCGGGTGCGCCCACCGGGCCGCCTTCTACGCCATCCGGGAGACTTTCCCCCACGGCATCTTCCCCAGCGACATCGGCTGCTACACCCTGGGGATGAACCTGGGCGCGGTGGACACCTGCCATTGCATGGGCGCCGGCATCAGCCAGGCCGCCGGCTTTTACCACGCCTACGCCGCGGCTGGTGACGACCTGCCCACCATCGTGGCCACCATCGGGGACTCCACCTTTTTCCACGCCGGCGTCCCGGCCCTGATTAACGCCGTGTTCCACCGGGCCCGCTTTATCCTGGTCATCCTGGACAACGCCACCACCGCCATGACCGGCCACCAGCCCACCCCGGAGCTCGGCCTCACCGCCATGGGCGAGCCGGCGACCCGGGTTTTCATCGCCGACCTGGTGCGGGCTAGCGGCGCCCGCTTCTTACAGGAGTGCGACCCTTACGACCTTAAGGCCTTCGCCTCCCATTTAAAAGACGCGGAGCAGTATTGCCGGAGCGAAGCGGGCGGGGTGGCGGTGCTCATTGCCCGGCATCCCTGCCTCCTGGACAAAGACACCAGAAAAGCCCAGCCGGCTTACGAGATGTGCGTCACCGAGGATTGCACCGGTTGCCGGCACTGCCTGGACGATTTTGAATGTCCCGGGCTGGCCCTGAATGAGGCCACCGACCAGGTGGTCATCGACGGCGAGCGCTGCATCGGTTGCGGCTTCTGCGTCTACGTCTGCCCGGCCGGGTCCATCACGGCTTCCCCCAAGGACCGGCCATGAAACAGCAGATCATCGTCAGCGGCCTGGGAGGGCAGGGTGCCCTCACCCTCACCCGCCTGCTGGCGGAAGCCGCCTTTGCCGCCCACTTCCCGGTCCTGACCTCCGAGACCCACGGCATGGCCCAACGCGGCGGCACCGTCATCTCCATGATCAAGGTGGGTCCCTTCCGGGGGTCCTTGATTCTGGCCGGCGCCGCGGACGTGGGGCTCTTCCTCACCTTGAAAAACCTAGCCGTCCACGGTTTCTACCTGAAGCCGGACGCGGCGCGCTTCGTCAATTCCGACACTCCAGGCGATTACTGGCACCTCGATGCCCGGACCATGGCGCAGCAACTGGGGGCGCCCGTGGTGGCCAACCTCATCCTCCTGGGATACGCCGTGGGGCAAGGGGCCCTGTTCTGCGACCCCCAACTCATGGAAAAAGTCATCACCGACAAGTCCCCGGCCCGTTTCCGGGAATCGAACTTCCGGGCCTTTGGCGCGGGGGTGGAGGCAGCGCGGCGTGCCAACCCTTAAGACCATCAAAACCTTCGTCGTTCGCCACCGCACCGGCCTGCTGGTCTGTCTCCTCTCTCTGGTCCTGGTCCTTACCCCCCTGTTGGTCCGCAACCCATACAACCTGGGCATCCTCAACCTCATCGGCCTCTATGTCATCGTGGTCCTGGGGCTGAACCTGTTCACCGGCTATGCCGGCCAGATTTCCCTGGGGCACGCCGCCTTCTTCGGCCTGGGGGCCTACGGTTCCGCCATCCTCACCGCCACCTATCATTTCTCGCCCTGGCCCGCCATGGCGCTCACTGCCGCGGCCGTGGCCCTGGTGGCGCTGATCCTGGGCGTTCCCACCCTCAGGCTCTCCGGCCATTACCTGGCCATGGCCACCCTGGGTTTCAACTATGTCATCAGCAGCATATTGGTGCAGTGGGATGAGGTCACCGGCGGGCCCAGTGGCCTCTCGGGCGTGCCGTCGCTATCCCTTTTCGGGGTCTCGTTCAACAGCGACCTCAAGTTCCACTACCTGGTCTGGACCTTTGCCCTGGTGGCCCTGACCTTATGCCTCAATCTGGTGCGCAGCGGGGTGGGACGGGGTTTGGCCGCCCTGGCCCAAGACGAGGTGGCCGCCGCTTCCTTCGGGGTGGATGTGAAACGGGAGAAAATCCGGGTCTTCATCCTCTCCGCGGTCTTTGCTTCGGTGGCTGGCAGCCTCTACGCCCATTATTTCGGCTACGTCAACCCGGACGCCTTCAGCATCTTCAAATCCCTGGACCTGGTCATCATGGTGGTGGTGGGCGGCATGGGTTCCATCTGGGGCACCCTCTTCGGGGTGGCGTTCATCACCCTCCTGCCCCATTTGTTGGACTTCTTGGAAACCTACAACGACATCATCCACGGCGTGATCCTGGTCATAATTCTCCTTTTCCTGCCCCAGGGATTTGTTTCCGGGTTGCTGGATCTCATCAAAACCCGTCTGGCCCGTCGCCATCTGGCGGCCGGAAGCTAATATTTGAAAATTGTAAGATATTCACCCCGGTGTCTTGGTGGCTAATATGATTATGGAAAACATCCGGAGCCAACCGCTCCTCCGGATATCTGGCCTCACCAAACATTTCGGCGGTTTGCCGGCCCTGGCGGATGTCTCTTTCTGGGTGGAGCGAGGCAAAGTCACCGCCCTCATCGGCCCTAACGGCGCGGGCAAGACCACCCTCCTGAACTGTCTCTCCGGGGTCACCCGGCCCGATGCCGGAGGCATCCTCTTCGCTGGCGCCAACCTTGCCGGGGTGCCGGCTCACCGCGTAGCCCGAATGGGCATCTCCCGCACCTTCCAAAACCTGCGCATTTTCCCGCGCCTTTCCGTTCTGGACAATGTGCTCTGCGGCCTGACCGTCCAGGCCGGGGCCTCCATGCTCCAGGCCCTGCTCCGCCCCCCCGGGTTGCGTCACCGGGAGCGCCGCCTTATGCTAACGGCCATGGAGGTCCTGGATACCTTCGGCCTGGCGGACAAGGCCGGCGTGCCCGCGGGGGTGTTGCCCTATGGCGACAAAAAAAGGGTGGAGATGGCCCGGGCTTTCGTCTCCCAGCCCCTGCTCACCCTGTTGGATGAGCCGGTGGCGGGCCTCAACCCCGATGAGACCGCCCAGATCGCCGGTCTCATCCGCCAGATGCGCCTCTATGGAAATACCATGATCCTGGTGGAACATGACATGGAATTGGTCATGGGGGTCTCGGACCAGGTGGTGGTCTTGGATGGTGGCAGCCGTATCGCCGCGGGGAGCCCTGACGAGGTCCGCCACAATCCCTTAGTCCTGGAGGCCTATCTGGGCCGCATGAGCCTCACCGCCTGAGGTCATCTTAAACTGCAGGAAATATGGCCTGGTTCCGAACTGCTGGGCCCCTCTCCCTTAAGAAACTCGGCTTCCGCCGCGCCCCGGGATCATCCTGCCATTCCCACTGGCTTACTGGATACCAGTTTTCGGCACTTTTCTTCAAGGCTAAAATGCCCAGCCCGCCAACCCCCTCCCGCTCGAAACGCGGGCGTCAAGAATCTCCCTGGTCAAGTGGCCGGGATTCATCTATAATTCTATAGTGCTATGACCGCTACAACCCCAGCCCCCTTGCTCCGCATCGATAACCTGACGGTGCACTACGGCGCCGCCCAGGCGCTGTTCGGCCTGGATTTGCAGGTGGCCCCGGGCGAGACCGTGGCCCTGGTGGGCGCCAACGGCGCGGGCAAGACCAGCCTGCTCAAGGCCATCATGGGCCTCGTCCCTCCTTCCGGCGGCCGCATCTTCCTGGACGCTCAAGAGGTCACCGGCAAGTCCCCCGCGGCCATGGCCGCCCTGGGGGTGGCCCTCTGCCCCGAGGGCCGGGAGATGTTCGGCGACCTCACCGTCCGGGAGAACCTGGAGCTGGGCGCCCTGGCTTTACGCCTCGGCCGCCCGGAAATGGCCCGCCGCCTGGAGGAAGTCTTTGCCCGCTTCCCCCCTTTGGGCGAGCGGGTCAACCAGCACGCTAATACGCTTTCCGGCGGGGAGCAGCAGATGGTGGCCATGGGCCGGGCCCTCATGGCCAAACCCCGGCTCCTGTTGCTGGACGAGCCTTCCCTGGGTCTCGCCCCCCTCATCACCGACGAGATTTTCGACATCATCCACCGGCTCTCCCGGGCCCACGTGACTATCCTCCTGGTGGAGCAAAACGCCGCCCGGGCCCTGACCGCCTCCGGCTCCGCTTATCTTTTGGCCAACGGCCGCATCGTGGGCCAGGGCCAAAGTGAGCAACTCCTGGTGGACCCGGAACTGCGCCGCGCCTTTCTGGGCGCGGATTCCGCCCACAACCCGGCGGCGTCCCGCTTGGGCGCCGCGGGATTCACCAATATCAGACTGGAGAAACCGAACTTGAGCAAGCAAACCTTTATGCCGCCGTTTAAAACCGTGGAGGAGCTTAAGTACCACCAGCTCGCCGGCCTCAAGTGGACCGTGCGCCACGCCTATGAAGGTTCCAGCTTTTACCGGGCTCACCTGGACGCGGCCGGGGTCTCCCCCGCCGATATCCGGGAACTTTCTGACCTGAGCAAGCTGCCCCTCACCACCGGGGACGACCTGCGAGACGGCTACCCCTTCCCCTTCCGGGCCGTGCCCTTTGAGCAGATCGTGCGCATCCACGCCTCCAGCGGCACCACCGGCAAGCGCAAGATCCTGTGCTATACCCAAAAAGACGTGGACGACTGGCGGCATTTCTTCGCCCGCTGCTACGAAATGGCCGGCGTCACCCCCCTGGACCGGGTGCAGATCGCGGTGGGCTACGGGGTCTGGACCGCGGGCGTGGGCTTCCAGGCCGGGGTGGAGCAGCTGGGGGCCATGACCGTGCCCCTGGGGCCGGGAAACGTGGACATGCACTGCGAATTCCTGGTGGACCTGCAAAGCACCGTGCTGTGCTGCACCGCCTCCATGGGCCTACTCATGGCCGAAGAGGTCAACAAGCGGGGCCTCGCCGACCAGATCAACCTCAAAAAGGTCATCTACGGGTCGGAAAGATCGTCCGTGTCCATGCGGCGCAAGATTTCCGAACTCTTCGGCGGGGTGGAGCTCTTCGATATCCCCGGCATGACGGAGCTCTATGGGCCCGGCACCGGCATCGAATGCCCCCACCACGACTGCATCCACTACTGGGCCGACTACTATATCCTGGAGATCCTGGACCCCGACACCTTGCAGCCGGTGCCCGAAGGCGAGTGGGGCGAAATGGTGGTCACCACTCTGAGCAAGGAGGCCGCGCCCCTGATCCGCTACCGCACCCGGGACATCACCCGCATCATCCCGGGGCCGTGCACCTGCGGCGCGGTTCTGCCCCGGCACTCCCGTATCCGGGGGCGCACCGACGACATGTTCAAGTTCCGGGCGGTGAATATTTATCCCTCCAGCATTGACCGCATCCTCTCGGAGATCCCGGGTTTGGGCTCCGAGTACCAGATCCACCTGACCCGGGACGAAGCCGGCCGGGACCATATGCACTTGAAAGTGGAGCGGGGCGAGAGCGTGGAGGCGGGCCGGGCCGACGAGTTGGGCCGGGAGGTCCGTTATGTTATCCGGCACAAGCTTATGGTCACCCCCGAAGTGGAATTGGTGGCTTACGGCGCCCTGCCGCGCTCGGAGCGTAAAAGCCAGCGCGTCTTTGATACCCGGATCACCGATTCGGTGGTTTGATTTTCACCACGAGGACACCAAGAGCGCCAAGAATCTCTGTGTCCTCTATGCCTCTGTGGTAAAGGAAAATATTAGGAAAATGGGGAGCAAGGAAAGAAGTCCCACTGACCAACCTCACCACCGAGACACCAAGGGAAATTCTTCCCAGAGACCCAGAGGAGCAAAGAGAATAATGATTTTTCTATTGTTACTTTCCTTTGTGCCCACCGGGTCTCTGTGGTAAATGAAAATATGTACCCGCCACCAGGATTCTGTGGTATAGGTGAACAATTATCATTAGTTGTAGAGAGGGGGAACCAAGGGTGCCGCCCCCTCCCCAAGAGATATTCTCATCCGGGGTAGGAGTCTGCTCCAGGCCGAAGCTGCAAACCTAACCCCTGAATCAGAAGGAGCACAATGTATATCAGCAGACTGGCCAAGGCCGCCATCTTTGGCCTTTGTTACTATCTTATCCTAAACGTTTATTTATATTATGCCCTTGCCTTCAAGGATGTACACACCGGCATTTTGGCCAATAAAATAATTTCCACGCTGGTGTATGGCTTCGGATTCATTATCACCCTGCCATTTGTTTATCTTTCCTGGAAATACGAAATAACCCGGCTGGGAAATATCTCATTAATCCTTAATGCAGTTTTTTGGAGTATTGTCTTCTACTGCATTTTGTTGCTTATGGCGCGGAAAAAGAAAGCTTAACGTTACCCAGACTCAATAGAGTGTTAATCAAGAGCAGTTGAATTGATCTAAAGACCCTAAAACTAACCATGGTTGCTTCCAACTCCAAGGAGGAAAAGGGCTCATGAAGAATAGACTGGCAAGAATTTTCCTGGTTGCGGCTTTGCTTTGCCTTATGCCCCTGTGGACCCAGGCCGCGGAGCCCATCAAACTCGGCGCCTTCTTCGCCCTCTCCGGGCCCGCCGCCCACATCGGCACCCCCACCAAACTGGTGGCCGATATGGTGGTGGACCAAATTAACAAGGGAGGCGGCATCAACGGCCGGCCTATCGAGTTGATCATCGGCGACACCGAGAGCGACCCGGCCAAAGCGGCCACCATCGCCAAGAAATTCATCTTCACCGACAAAGTGGCGGCCATCATCGGGCCCACCTCCACCGCCGAAGGGATGAACGTCAAGAAGATCGTGGAGGAGGCCAGCGTGCCCACTTTCATGACCGTGGGCGGCGATCCGGTCATCATGGGGGGAGAAAAGTTGGGGTCTTTCAATTATGTCTTCAAGTCGCCCCAGCGCTCCTCCACCGCGGTGAAGAAGCTTTTTGGCTATCTCAAGGATAAGAAGCTGACCAAAGTCGGTCTGCTCACCGCCTCCGACGCCTTCGGCAAGGACGGCCTGGTGTGGCTGGAGAAGCTGGCGCCGGATTTCGGCATCACCTTCGTGGCCAAGGAGTCCTTCGGCCCCAGCGACACCGATATGACCGCGCAATTGACCAAGATTAAAAACGCCGATCCTCAGGCCCTTGTGGTCTGGACCATCGGTCCCGCCGGAGCCATCGTGGCCAAGAACAAAGCCCAGTTGGGCATCAAGGTGCCCCTGTTCCAATGCCACGGCCAGCCGGATCCCAAGTACATCGAACTGGCCGGCAAGGCTTCCGAAGGTGACCGCATGCCTGCCACCAAGTTAATGGCCGCGGCCCAGTTGCCCGACTCGGACCCCCAGAAAAAGGTGATCCAGGAATTCATCCGTCTGTATAAGGACGTGTATCATTACGACAACCAGTTCCCCATCAACACCCACTCCGGATATGCCTGGGACGCCATCTATATCGTGACCAACGCCATGAAAAAGGCCGGTACCGACCCCAAGGCTCTGAGAAACGCCATCGAACAAACCAAGGGCTATGTGGGGGTTTCCGGGATCTATAATCTGACTCCCGAAGATCACAACGGCCTGGGCGTGGATTCCATGGTTATGGTCCAGGTGAAAGACGGCAAGTTTGTCCTGGCGGAATAACCGGGGCCTTATGGGCTGTAATGGCCTGGGCCAGGGGCCTGGTGTGAAGCCAGGCCCCGCTTGACGACGCAGGTCAACACCAGGGTACAATTTATCAGTCAATGGGCAACCTGACTTCCACCCTCTCCTGGCGTTCGGCTCCACCGCCTTTGTTCTCCAAACAGAATCTTCCCCGGAAGATGCAGTGGCTGGATCTGGGGCTCAAGTTGCTGGTGCCAGTCATCTTGCTGGTGTTTCTGGCGATCTCCCTTAAGTTGGGCTCCTTGACGGTCTATTTCCGGCTTCTCAACCGCCAGAGCTATGCTTCTTTGGTGCCGGCCCTGGGAGCTGCCTACACTTTGCCGGTGCTGCTCTTTCAGGTGTTCCGCACCATCCTCTGGGCGCGCTATAAGCCGTATCCCCTTTCCCCGTCCTTGCCCTCCGCCACGGTCATTATCCCGGCTTACAATGAGGGGGCCATGGTGGAAAAGGCCATCTATTCGGTGATTGCCTCCGAATACCCTGCGGACCGGCTGGAAATCATCTGCATCGATGACGGTTCCCAAGATGATACCAGGTGTCAATCATGGCCATGTCCAACTAACTTGGGCGATTATCAACCTACCCCCCTTATAGCACAAAACCACGGGAATTTCCGCTTCTCTTGACAGGTCGATTTCAGCTGATCCCGGGGTGAGGAAGATGGGCCTCTATAAATGGGCCTTCTATAATTGGATATTTTATGCGACCGGTTCAGGGCCACAGAGTGTAGGAGTCCCGTCCCCGGGGTTGCCCTCCCGGGCCGAAAATCTATGGGTCCGTGGGGCGGCGCCTTGGCCGGGCCGGGTCAGACGGTTGATGGTGGGGGCTGAGCCGGGTGGCAAGATCACGGCTGTCCGGAGAAGGGGCCGAGGCGGTCAGGCAGGAAAAATTTGCCCTTAAAGTTTAGACCACATGGCGGACGACATGATGCATGCCAAAATTCAGCTTCTGTAAATTATTTTGTACAAGTGACATAACCATAGAATCGTGCTTTAAGTGCAAAGCAGAAACAGACCGAGAGCATTTCCCAAAGGAACTGGCAAGGATGCCATATCCTCGAATTGCTGGTCATTTTGCCGGCAGGCCATCATACCTGTTCCCCCGGTTTTGCCTTTTTGCCCTCCTGCCATATCTCCTGCTGCCCCTGATATCTTATGGGCATCTGACCCAATCTTCGTTTCCCGCCACCTTTGAGTACCCTGCATCCAACAATACAGTAATTTTATTCTGGTCGGTGATCAACGTTAACTAATTGTATCTTCTAATTAATTACAGGAGGATACACCATTCTCTCCGCAAAAATTAGGATTATTTCCAGCCTTCCCGAGCCTTTTCCCAATTGCGCTAGGCTCAAGCTTTCAGGATTATGGATTATATTCTTGGCCACAGGCTTCGGAATGCGCCACCCGAGTTTGGCTAGTTGCCTTTATCAGCTCCAATCCCGGCATTGCCAACTCGGACTTTTTGGTCCCGAATCTGGAAAGGAAGGGGTTCATGGAAAATGAATCGAAGTGGACATCTTGGCACACCGCCGCCCTCTGGGTCTTGATGGCGGGAATCTTAATAATCGGCTGGAAACTTACTCCCATCTCCGGATTATGGGCTTGGATTGTCATACTGGTCCTCATGGGGTTGGTTTTCATAATCATCGGTCTGGGCGTCACCGGTTCGGCCTCCGGGTTGCTCATTGACAACCGTAATAAGATGAGCCTCTCCCGGTTCCAGATGACGCTTTGGACGTTGGTGATCCTTTCAGGATACCTCGCCGCCGCCTTGGTTAATATTTTCAAAGGTTCGCCCGATCCCCTGGCTATTGCGCTTCAGCCGGAATTATGGATTCTCATGGGCATCAGCACCGCCTCCCTGGTCGGCTCGCCCCTCATCAAAAGCACCAAAGAAACCAAGCAACCCAAGGAGGAAGAAAAGACTCGCACCTTCAAGTTACTCGCTACACAAAGAGGTATAGCAGATTTCGGGACCAAGGGATTAATCGTGGTCAATACTAAACCTGAGAACGCCAGTTGGTCAGATTTGTTTGGGGGAGAGGAGACCGGCAATGCCGCCTGCCTCGATCTGGCCAAGGTCCAGATGTTCTTCTTTACGATTATCCTGGTTCTTACATATGCGGTAGCCCTCGCTAAAATGTTTTACACCATGCCAGACGTCATCAAAGATTTGCCTAACTTAAGTTCAGGTATGACGGCGCTGCTGGGGATCAGCCATGCTGGCTACTTGACCAACAAAGGAATTCCCCATAGCGAGACGCAATGAAGAATTCTTGTACTTAACCGGGCATCGTGAAGCGGATAGCGGAACACTACCCAAAAGGCCTCATAACCACAATAAAGGAGAAATGTTTGACAAGTTAAGATGGTGATTTCAGCGTTAATTATAGAATGAATCCGGCACTGTTAATGTTCCGATCCAGCAGCAGCCGACAGATGAGCCTATGGAGAGCCTAATAGCGAATCGGAGACGCAGACTATTACTATTATGGCTCCCACTTTTCCGTTTACAATTCCGGTTAATAATTTATTCTGGATTATGCGGCGCAATTTGATGGAAATATGGACAACTACTTGATATAGGGGGGAATAATTAGCAAATTGGGGGTCTCCAGGATACTTGCTAGTGGTGAAAGCCAAAAAAGGTGATCCGGCCGGATTTTAACCGGGCCATCCTGATCGATTTCCAGGGCGCCCAGGTCACTTCAGACACAGGTTTTATCCTGCTACGAGAGCTCGATGACCGTTTCAGAATCATCGCTCCCCTGGGAGATTGCCTGGAAGACTTGAGGTCACTTGTACATTAGCCCTCAAAGCTACCGCATAATTTTGATTAGGTTGCCTTAAAGTTTACTAAGAAAATCCCAAATAAGGAGGCTACGATGACAACTAGTGCGGAAAAGAGAAGAAATGCAGTAATTCTTCTGATCATTTTAACCGTGGTTGCGATATGCATAGGAACTGGTTGGATAATTTTATATTCGTTGCAGGCAGAAAACTGGACCCAACGGTTACCAATAATTGGCGTTTCTGCCACGCTTGCCGGCGCCTTTCTCATCAGTGGGCTTTTGCTTGGTTTTATATTCGGCGTTGCCAAACCTGAAGAAGCGGGAAAGAAAAATATTAGCACAAATCTCGAACAAATATCCGACTGGCTTACCAAGGTTATTGTGGGGGCTGGTTTGGCCCAACTCGCCTCGTTGCCAGCTTCATTAACAAATTTCGCTGCATACGCTAGTCCCCGCTTAGGAAACTTCAAAAACGGGGAGATTTTTGCGATAGGAATATTAATCTACTATCTAACATGTGGGTTCTTGAGTGGATATTTATTGACTAAATTATATTTTCTTGGGTTACTGGAGAATGGTTCAAGCGCAGCCGAGACTGCGGCATAATCTTGGTTTATAGGAGGACGCAATGCGAATCAAAAGGTTGGCAGGATTGCTGGTAATTGTCTGTGCGGTCGGTTTATCGGGTTGTGCTCGGCTTGCATTCTATTCTGATCCTAAACTCGAAGGCCCTGAGACTGGGGTTAAATTCTACTATTCTAAGCCTTACCTGCTTGTTGCTCGAACTGAAAACAAGGATAAGCCGGTGGAGGTTTCAATTCAATACTTACCAGACTTATCAAAGCCTGTCTACGCCAAGTTAAAGAGCGGTTATGGAAGCGCCGACCTTTCCCTGGCTTTCAAAGATGGCATCCTGACAAATATCGGCCAAAAAACCGACACCAAGATTCCGGAAACCATTAGTGCTCTTAGCGGCATGGCAACAGCGGCGGCAGGTTTGAAGGGGGTGGAACCGGGGAAACAACCCCCTCCGACGGTCACGCTTTATGAAATTGATAACAGTTCTGGTACTACTATTGTTAAACAGGTTTTCCCTTAATCTACGAGCGCAGATGCAAATCCGAGATTAGGTTTTCGGCACGGACAAGCATAAGTGCGGCTCTTCTGAATATAGTCGGTGCAATGATGTGCAAGCGAGGTCTTAATCAGATCAAACTCAACAATAGCTCTATGCATGGTTCTTTAATTGTTTTTTGACAAACGTGGCCATGGTTGCCGCATAATCTCAGGTCAAGGAGGATTAACAATGATCCGCAAAATTAAACATTATGGATGGATCCCTGATTTGCCAGATCATCGGGATCACATGTATGCTGCCTCATTAAGAGGTTTGCAAACCCTGCCGACAAGTGTTGATCTTCGTCCTCAATGCCCAAAAGTCGTCTATGATCAAGGCCAACTGGGCAGTTGCACGGCGAACGCCATTGCGGCCGCCATTGAGTTTGACCGGATAAAGGAGAACTTGTCGGATTTCATCCCCTCTCGTCTGTTCATTTACTACAATGAGCGGGCAATGGAAGGCACTGTGGACTCCGATAGCGGCGCGTCCATCCGGGATGGAATAAAGAGTGTGGGAGACCAGGGGGTTTGTCCTGAGACCGAATGGCCCTACGACATTTCACAGTTTAACGTGAAGCCGCCGGATAATTGCTACCAAGATGCGGTAAAAGATAGAGCAGTGCAATACAGCTCGTTAACCCAGGACCCCAATCAGTTGAAAGGGTGCCTGGCCGAAGGCTACCCGTTTGTCTTCGGCTTTTCAGTTTATGACAGTTTCGAAAGTCAGGCCGTGGCGAACACAGGAATCGTTCCGATGCCCAACCCGGCGACGGAGACGCTGCAGGGAGGCCATGCGGTGCTGGCGGTAGGTTACGACGACAGCCAGCAGCGTTTTATCGTGAGGAATTCCTGGGGGGACGGTTGGGGGATGAAAGGCTATTTCACTATGCCTTATGGCTACCTGACTGATTCCAATCTTAGCGATGATTTCTGGACCATTCGACTGGTCAGTCCATGAGTTCATAGCTAATAGGCTGTTGCCAGTTTACCATGGAGGGCTGGGCGAAGCGGAGCTTAAATGTCCCGGGGAGGCAGGGCGGGTTCCAGACCAAGGTTCTGCCCCGGGGTCGCCAATATAAGGCCGCGATAGCCCCGAATCTGTCCCTGCTGATTCTGGCCGGAATCAGCAGCCGCTGCCCAGCCTTCCATGATAGAGAACATCTAAAAATGTCTATTCTGAAACTAAACCATAAAGATAATGATAGTACGATTGAAGCCCGGCGAGGTGACCTAATCACGGTCAGTCTCCACGAGAACCCCACCACTGGTTACAGGTGGGTAGTTGATAATATTGATCGGAAGATCCTGGAATTTCAGAAAGCGGAATTTCATCTGGCCCCAAAAGCCAGCGTAGGTGGAGGTGGAATAAGAATTTTTAAGTTTCAAGCCATTAGCGCTGGTAGTTTTAACCTTGCTCTGAAGCTGCGGCGGGAGTGGCAGGGTGATGCCTCGATCATCGAGCGCTATCATATATCCATTAAGGTCTTGTGATTTCTTCAATACGTCTTCGGGGTGTTTGTTCCTGGAAACAACCCGACGTGGGACGGCCCGTGGGATTGTGCTGAGTTCGCCTCCTGGCTCGTCTACCAGGAAAGCCAAACTCTCGTTGCGATTCCGACAACGCAATCCGCTGCACGCTCACGCTTATACAGGCGACTATGAAAGAGATACCAATATTAGGGGAGGGTGAGGGGCATGGGAGACATGGCGCCTAACTTTAATCGGTCTGAGTTTGCCTGCCATTGCGGGTGCGGCCTGGACTCAATCCATCCCGATACCGTGGCGGCCTTGCAAAAGTTGCGGGATTTAGCCAAGGCCCCGGTGGTGATCACCTGCGGTTGCCGGTGCGCAGCCCATAACGCTGCGGTGGGCGGGGCGGCTCACAGCTTCCATCTACCCGACCAAGACTGCCGGGCCTCAGACTGGCAGATTGCCGGGCTGAGCATCGACCAGATGTACGCACTGGCGGAGCAGATCCCGGAGTTCTACCACGGCGGGATCGGGAGATATTATCGCAGCGGCTTTATCCACAGCGACACCAGATCCTATCAGTCCAGGTGGGCTGATCGGGAGGTTTAGCATTAGGGGTTCGGGGCAGGATGATGTCTCGATCATTGAGCGCTATAGCGTATCCATTAAGGTGTTGTGATTTCTCCCTAGGACAGCGTGAGAAATCGCCTTTGAGGCTGGGACCCGACGGCGCGCCACCACGCCCGGCCTCTTCGAATTGCTGGTTATTTCGCCGACAGGCAATAGGGTTTCCCCGGTAGAAATTAAAGCCACGATTGAGATATTCCTATCAGTCAAAGGGAGGAAAGGCCATGAAATTACAAGACTTCTTGTTAAAGCTTGCCACCGATCCCGACATGTTAGCAAAGTTCAGGGTTGAGCCAAATACCATCATGATCGAAGCAAGCTTGTCGGAATCTGAGTGTCAAGCCGTCATGGAGGGTAATGTGCCGAAGCTGCGGGGGCACCTTTCTAGAGAATCCCATTCTCAGGAGGCTTTTACTGAGTATGAAGTCTCCCAAGTACCTCCGACACAGTCCCCCCCGCCTCAAGAGGAACCTCATCAGGAACCTCCTCAAGAGGAACCTCCTCAAGAGGAACCTCATGAACCATCTCAGTACGAGCCCCCCCCTGAGGAGGAGCCGACGCAACAGATTATTGAACCTCCTCCAGAGGTGGACGCCGAGGCCCCGATTGGCGCCGCGCTGTCCAACTGGCATATTTGGGATCTCCGAGAGCCTGCACGCTTATGGGATGCTACCGGCCTTACAGTTGTGGGCTTGGGGATTCGTGGAGGGCTCCAGACCACACCTGAGGCCCGGGTGTGTATCAAGCAGGCCTCGAAAGTTCTTTATCTTGTCGCCGATCCAATTTCAGAATCCTTGGTTCGTATGCTAAATCCAACTGCAGAGTCGATGCATGGTTTCTACCAAAAGGGCAAACGCCGCCTGGAAGCTTACAACGCAATGGTGGAGCGGATTCTATCGTGTCTTCAAGAGAGTGGGGATGTCTGTGCCGTTTTTTATGGTCACCCCGGTGTGTTTTCTTACCCAGCGCGAGAATCGATCAGACGCGCCCGCCTTAAAGGGGTCAGTGCTAGGATGTTGCCGGGAATCTCGACTGAGGATAACTTAATCGCAGATTTGGGAATTGACCCAGGACCTCTGGGTCTGCAAAGCTATGAGGCCACTTCATTCCTTCTCTATAAATACCGATTCGATACGTCCGTAGGGCTAATCCTCTGGCAGGTCGGCGTCCTGGGTGAGACTATCTGGGCCCCCCCTCATAAGGCCGCCCGTGATCGCTTAGATATTTTAGCTGATTATCTGATAAACTATTACGGTGGAGACCACGAGGTTGTTTTCTATCATGCGCCTGAGCTCCCAGCCGGTCAGCCGGCCATAGAACGGTTGCGGCTGTCCGAACTTCCCCATGCTCAACTTTTGCACATCTCGACCCTGTACATTCCTCCCAAAGGGCGTCCAAGCTACGATTACGAGATGGCAAAAAGACTTGGCATGGAATGGCCGGCGATGTCTCCTGTGGCGGAAGGAGGAGGATAGAGAGTTTGAATCACTTTAATAGGGAAAACTGGGAAATGTTTGTGGAGTGACCATGATTACTATCTGAGGGAGCTGAGGAAGCTTTAGGTTTAGCCTGGGGGAATTTTTTCAGACAATTTTAGGAGGTGGCGGCCCGTTGCGGCTGAGCAGGGTTCCTTATGATAGTTCATTAATTTCAATGAATTAAGCTTGGAACGGATGTCACTTTCTCATGGAGGCCTCCAGGCGGCTCAGGCACCCGGTAGGGGGCAGGAGCTCCAGTCCGCGGTTTTCCACTTTTCGCCTTTATGGAACATTCCCATTTACCTCAATTTCGGCAGATTATGTGGGGAATAGTGTGGCGAATGGATTTCTAAGCAAAAGAAAAGGGGCTTAGAAATTCATCTAAGCCCTTAAATTTACTTGGCGGGGACGACGAGACTCGAACTCGCGACCTCCGGCGTGACAGGCCGGCGTTCTAACCAACTGAACTACGCCCCCGCTGGGGTGTGCAAAGTTCAAAGTTGAAAGTTCAAAGTCAAGGAATCTATTCCGCAGCATGCAACCAAACTTTGAACCTTGAACTCTGAACCTTGAACTAAAAAACCGCTGGGGTGTTCAAAGTTCAAAGTTGAAAGTTCAAAGTCAAGGAATCTATTCCGCAGCATTCAACCAAACTTTGAACCTTGAACTTTGAACCTTGAACTAAAAAACCTGGTAGGCGGAACAGGGCTCGAACCTGTGACCCCCGGCTTGTAAGGCCGATGCTCTCCCAGCTGAGCTATCCGCCCGCCCCGGTAATAGTCACCCATGGCGCCCCGGCTGTCAATAGTTAAGGGAGCGCAAAAGAGATTAAATTCCCCCGAACGTTTGTTACCCATCTCCGCGGTCCAAACACCTCTCGCAGGTGAGAGGGAGAAGGAAAATGGCGGGCAGCGCCCATCCTACAACTCCCCCATCGGGGGAGAGGGGAAAAATAAGCGACTATCGTTTACGGTTTACCGTTTTCCGTTTTCCGTTTTCCGTGAAAGGCAAAGACCTCTCCCCCATCGGGGCAGAGGGGATGAATAAGGGACCCCATCATTAATAAGCGAGCAGTGAGCAGTACCAGCCCACAGGCCGGAGGCCTGTGCCACTAAGCACGCCCTGCCCTCTCCTGCTCTCGTTCGGTTCATGGTGCGCAGTGCGCACCCTACGCTCAATGCGCCTGGATCTCCTCCACCGCGGGCACTTCGGCGTGCAAGAAGGCGGCCGGCTCCGGGACCGGCGGCGGCGCCTTGAAGAGACTCTCCGGGTCCTCCAGGGCCAGGGCCCGTTTGAGCACCTCGTCCATATGGTCCATCAACACCAGCTCCACCGTTTTCAAGATGCGGGCCGGGATCTCCTTGATGTCCTTTTCGTTGTCCCGGGGGATGAGCACCGTCTTGATCTGGTGGCGGTGGGCCGCGATGATCTTCTCCTTGAGGCCGCCGATGGGCAGCACCCGGCCCCGCAAGGTAATCTCCCCGGTCATGGCCACCTCCCGGCGAACCGGAATCCTCAGGAGCGCCGAAACGATGCTGGTGGCAATGGTGATGCCCGCGGAAGGGCCATCCTTGGGGATCGCCCCTTCCGGCACGTGGACGTGAATATCGATGGTGCGGTAAAAATCCCCCGGCAGGCCCAGGTTTTGGGCCTTGGAGCGCACGTAGCTCAGGGCCGCCTGGGCCGATTCCTGCATGACTTCACCCAGTTTCCCGGTGATCAGCAGCTTGCCGCGTCCAGGCATCACCACCACTTCCGTCTGCAGCAGTTCCCCACCGAACTCGGTCCAGGCGAGTCCGGTGGTCAGCCCGATCTCATCGGCCTCCTCGGTGCGCCCGAAGCGGTATTTGGGCACCCCCAGGTACCTGGCCACCACCTGGCTGTTCACCCGGACCTGGTGCTCCGTGCCCTTAACGGCCACTTCCCGGGCCACCTTGCGGATGACCGCGGCGATCTCCCGCTCCAGGTTGCGCACCCCCGCCTCCCGGGTGTATTGCCGGATGATGGTAAGGATGGCATTTCCCGAAAACTGGATGTTCTCCGCGGTCAGGCCGTTGGCGAGGTACTGCTTGGGGATCAAAAACTGTTGGGCGATCAGCAGCTTTTCCAACTCGGTGTAGCCCGGCAGGCGGATGATCTCCATACGGTCCTGCAAGGGCGGGGGGATGGAGTAGAGGGTGTTGGCGGTGGTGATGAACAGTACCTCGGACAAATCGTAATCCACGTCCAGATAATGGTCGTTGAAGGCGAAGTTCTGTTCCGGGTCCAGCACCTCCAGCAGGGCCGCGGAGGGGTCGCCCCGAAAATCGGTGCTCATCTTGTCCACTTCATCCAGGCAGAAGACCGGGTTGTTGCTCTTGGCCTTCTTCAGAGACTGCATGATCTTTCCCGGCAGGGCGCCGATGTAAGTGCGCCGGTGTCCCCGGATCTCCGCTTCATCCCGCACCCCGCCCAGGGAGAGGCGCACGAAGTTGCGTTCCAGGGCCCGGGCCACTGACTTGGCCAGGGAGGTCTTCCCCACCCCCGGCGGTCCCACCAGGCAGAGGATGGGGCCTTTCATCTTTTTCACCAGGCTCTGCACCGCCAGGTGCTCCAGGATGCGCTCCTTGGGCTTCTCCAGGCCATAGTGATCCTCCTGGAGGATCACTTCCGCCTCCTCCAGGTTGTGTCTGTCCCGGGTGCGCTCAAACCAGGGCAGAGACAGCAGCCAATCTATGTAATTCCGGGAGACCGTGGCTTCGGCGGACATGGGGCTCATGAGCTTGAGCTTTTTAAGCTCGTGCTTTACCTTGGTGGTGGCCTCGGCGTTCATCTTCTTCCGGCGGATGCGCCCTTCCAACTCCCGGATTTCCCCCGCCATGTCCTCCTTTTCCCCCATCTCCTTCTGAATGGCCCGCATCTGCTCATTGAGGTAGTATTCCCGCTGGGTCTTTTCCATCTGTTTCTTGACCCGATTCTTGATGCGGGTTTCGATCTGAAGGATTTCGTTTTCGCGGTTAACCAGGGTGAGGACGGCCTCCAGGCGGTGGTTGGCGTCCAGGTTTTCCAGGAGCCCCTGTTTCTCGTCGGCCTTGAGGGACAGGTGGCCGGCGATGAGGTCGGCCAGGCGCCCGGGATCATCCAGTCCCGCCAGGCTCTGGAGGGCCTCCTGGGGCACCTTCTTGTTGAGCTTGGCATAAGTCTCAAAGCCGGCGACGGCGGTGCGGTGCAGCGCCTCGGTTTCCGGGGTGATTTCCCAAAACTCGTGCAGTTCTTCAGCCTCTACCTGGAAGAACTGGGAACTCTGCAGAAACTGGCGGATGACGGCCCGCCCTTTCCCTTCCACCAGGACCTTGACGGTGCCGTCCGGCAGGCGCAAGAGCTGCAGGATGGAGGCCAGAGTGCCGAGCTTATAAACCTCGGTTTCCCGGGGCTCATCCTTGCGCGGGTCCTTCTGGGTGCAGAGGAGAATATGTTTCTCCAGACCCATGGCGTATTCCAGGGCATGGATGGAACGCTCCCGGCCGATGAACAGGGGCACCACCATGTGGGGAAAGATGACGATGTCCCGCAGGGGCAGCATGGGCACGGTAACCTGATGGCGCCGCTCCGTCTCCCCCGGCATCCGATTCTTGGGAATGCGAAAGATCATGATTGCACCGCCATCCCGGGTTTATCCCAGGGCACCCCTTCCTCCGACCGGTAGGTCAGGATGGGGGCCGCATGTTTGATGATGAAATCCTCGGTGATCAGGCAATCCTTGACATCCTTCAGGGATGGCAGTTCGTACATCAGGTCCAGCATGGCCCGCTCCAGGATGGCCCGCAGGCCCCGGGCCCCTGATTTGCGCTTCTGGGCCTCTTTGGAAACCGCCACCAGGGCCTCCTCGGTGAACTTCAGGTTGACCCGGTCCAATTCCAGCAGCTTCTGGTATTGCCTCACCAGGGCGTTTCTGGGTTCCTTGAGGATGCGCACCAGGGCCTCTTCATTCAGTTCGTCCAGGGTGGCCAGGACCGGCAGGCGACCGACAAACTCGGGGATGAGCCCGAATTTCAGGAGATCCTGGGGATGCACCTGCACCAGGATTTCCCCCAGGGGCCGCTGCCCCCGGCTCTGGATGTCAGCCCCAAAGCCCATGGCCTTCCGGCCGATGCGGGCCCCGATGATGTCTTCCAGGCTATTGAAGGCGCCGCCGCAGATGAACAGGATGTTGGTGGTGTCCACCTTGATGAATTCCTGCTGGGGGTGTTTGCGGCCCCCCTTGGGCGGCACCGAGGCCATGGTGCCTTCGATGATCTTCAGCAGGGCCTGCTGCACCCCTTCGCCGGAGACGTCCCGGGTGATGGAGGGGGAATCGGTCTTGCGGGCGATTTTGTCCACTTCGTCGATGTAGACGATGCCCCGGGAGGCCTTCTCCACATCGTAATCCGCCACCTGGAGCAGGTTGAGGATGATGTTCTCCACATCTTCGCCCACGTAACCGGCTTCCGTCAGGGTGGTGGCATCGGCGATGGTAAAGGGCACGTTCAGGATGCGGGCCAGGGTTTGAGCCAACAGGGTCTTGCCGGAGCCGGTGGGGCCGATGAGCAGGATGTTGCTCTTCTGGAGTTCCACCCCGTCCAGGTTGGCGCCAGCGTTGATCCGTTTATAGTGGTTATAGACGGCCACGGACAGGATCTTCTTGGCCCGTTCCTGGCCGATGACGTATTCGTCGATCTGCTTCTTGATGCTGGCCGGCTCCGGGATGGCCAGCCGGACGTGGCTGGCTTCGTCTTTTTCGTACTCCTCGGCGATGATGTCGTTGCACAGTTCGATGCACTCATCGCAGATGTAAACCCCGGGGCCGGCGATGAGCTTCTTCACCTCGCCCTGGCTCTTGCCGCAGAAGGAGCACAAAAGATCAGCATTTTTGTCGATGCCGCGTTTACTCATAGGGTTAGACCTCCCCAAACCTGAGCGCTGCTTGCCTTCCCGGGCTTGGCTATCCGATGCTGCTCCGCCTGCTCAAAGAAGTTATCGTCACTTCCCGGCGGATCCTTCAGGCCCGGGACTCTATTCCCGAGGCCGTCCTGAGAAGAGTTTGCCCTCTTCCCGTTTGATGATGACGTCGTCGATCAGGCCGTAGTTCTTGGCCTGTTCGCCGGACATATAAAAATCACGTTCGGTGTCACGGTTAATCTGGTCAATGGGCTGGCCGGTGTGTTGGGCCATGATTTCATTCAACTCTTCCCGAAGCCGCAGGATCTCCCGGGCCTGGATGTCCACGTCGGTGGCCTGCCCCTGAAAGCCGCCCAACGGCTGGTGGATCAAAATCCGGGCGTGCGGCAGGGCGAAGCGCTTCCCCGGAGCGCCGGCCGCCAGCAGCAGGGCCCCCATGGAGGCCGCCTGCCCCATGCACAGGGTGGCCACCGGGGATTTGATGTACTGCATGGTGTCGTAGATGGCCATCCCGGCGGTCACCATGCCTCCCATAGAATTGATGTAAAAATTGATCTCCTTGTCCGGGTCTTCCGCTTCCAGAAAGAGGAACTGGGCGATGACCAGGTTGGCCACGTCATCGTTGATGGCCGTGCCCAGAAAGACGATGCGGTCCTTGAGGAGCCGGGAATAGATATCATAAGCCCGCTCCCCCCGGCTGCTCTGCTCCACTACCATGGGAATCAGTTGCATTTTATTCTTCGGCCTCCGGGGCAGGCTGGGGGCCGCTACTGAGGATGGCCTGGTCCAGCAACATCTTCATGGTCTTTTCCTCCCGCAATTGTCGCTTCAGCGCCCCCATGAGGTCATGCTCCTGATAGAACTTGCGGACCTCGGCGACTTCCCGGCCGCGCTGTACCGCCACCCTGGCCAGGGCGGCGTCCGCCTCGGAGTCGTCCACCGCATTGCCCTCCTGATCGGCAATGCGCTCCAGGAGGAGTTTGACCCTTACCCGCCGCTCTGCCAGGGGCCTGATGGCTTCCAGCATCTTGGTCTGGTCCACGTCGGCCGGCTTTACCCCGTACTGGCTCAGGCGACTCCACTGCTCCCGGAAGAGATTCTCCTGTTCCTGCTGAATGAGGGAGGGCGGCGCCTCAAAGGCGGTCCGGGCCAGCAACTGATCCTTAACCTGGTTTTCCAGATTGGCCTGTCGCATCCGCTCCTTCCCTTTAATGATATCCTCTCTCACCGCCTCACGCAAGTCAGCCACCCCTTGAAAATTGCCTCCCAGGCCCTTGGCAAAGTCATCATCCAGGTCTGGGACCACCTTTTCTTTGACTTCATGAATCTTCACCTGGAACTCCACCGATTTGCCGGCCAACAAAGGATTGGCAAAGTCATCCGGCAGGCTCACCGCAAAGCGGCTCTCCGCCCCTTCCCTGAGACCCAAGAGGTGGTTTTCGAACTCGGCGTTGAACTTGCCGCTGCCCACCTCCAGGTAGGCGCCCTCCGCCTTGCCGCCCTCCGCCGGCTGGCCCGCGTAATAGGCCTGGTAATCCAGCCTCACGAAATCGCCCTGCTGCGCCCCGCGGCCCTCCGCCGGGGGATTTAGCAGGGCATGGGATTGGCGGATCTCTTCGATCCCGGCCTCCACCTCGGCGTCGCTCACCTCCACCGGGGGGGCCGACACCTCCAGACCCAGGTAATCCTCCACCTTGAATTCCGGGGTCACTTCCAGCTCCACCTGGTAGCGGTAATTCTCACCAGCCACCACCGCCGGGGGCGGCTCCGGCCAACTCAGATGCACCGGCTCCAGGTCTTTCTCCTTTAAGGCCTCCCCCAGGGAACGGCGTACCAGGGTATCGGACACCTCTTGGTCGATCTGTTTATGGTAATACATCTCCAGGACGGTGCGGGGCACCTTGCCGGGACGGAAGCCTTTGACCTTGACCCGCTTGCCCAAGTCCCGATAGGCCCGCTCCACTTCCGCGGTCACCTTGGAGAGGGGCACCTCGATCAGCAGTCTCCGTTTAACTTCGCTCAGGTTCTCCATCTCCACTCTTACCGCACTCTCGGTCATCGTCTCATCTCTTTCCATTGGATCATTAGCGAGGATATATCTCCTCCCCCTCCCCCAGATAAGATGGGCAGGCCCACCTCTTTCTACCTGGTCTTCCTTGATTATTCAGAGAGGCGAATAATTTTAGCCGGGCCCTCTTACTGGCTCATAACCCGGAAACCCAAGGTCTCTGAGGGTTTTTGGTTAGGGCCGGCCTCCCCCGCAGGGCGTGCGAGAGGGGGGACTCGAACCCCCACGGTTGCCCGCTGGAACCTAAATCCAGTGCGTCTGCCTAATTCCGCCACTCTCGCCGGTTTCTGCCGATAAATTTATTTACTTTCCCTCTCCAAGTCAAGCCGATACTCCCTGGGCTCGGGATTTGCTCGCTCCCGTTGTTTCCCGGAAGATTTCATGTTATGAATTAAACCACTATCTGTTAAGCAGGTACAGTATTGTCCGGCAATAAAATTGCACGAAGAAGCTTACACCATCTCGCAGTTAAACTCTAGGCCTTGGTAATTTTAACGATATCAACATATTATACCGATGCAAGCAAATCCCCTCTCCCCTGCGAGGGGAGAGAGGTGAGGGGTGGCTTCGTCGGCCGTCCAGATCCCCCCTCACCCTGCCATCTCCCCGGTCCCAACACCCCCAAGGGGGAGAGGAAAAAAGCTTGTAAATTCCATGAAATGATTAGCTAGTGGGCATGCCTGAATTCAAACAGATCTCTACTGCCTGCATCATAGCAAAAACCTTGCCGGACCCTACTGAAGCAGGGAGATGAATGAAAGTTTTAATTATTTTTCATTCCGAGCCGCCGGCAGGCGGCGAAGAACCTCGTTTTGGAGACCCTTTGCCTGCGGCTCAGCTTAATAATATTGTATCATTTTCTCATAAGATGCTCAAGCTTTTCGCCTAAAGGCGAAGGTTTTAAACCAAGATCATGGAAAAATAAAATGTCCGGTCGGGTCATTATTATGGCAGTCTTGATTTTTCCAGGGTTATCGGCCTGATCGCCAGGGAACGGCAATTTCCTTATTAGGGATCGTTCTCTAACTCTTAATAACTCAAGTTTCGCACCCCTGAATTGGGGAAAAGTGGTTAAAAGAATTGGAGATAGCGTTGAGATAAGCTCGAAACTGGGGTTCTGGATCACCAAATTGGGCCAGAGTGTTTAGCACGGTTTTCAGGAAAGTGACAAGGTATTGCCACAGGCGCTCCAAGAAGGTGAGCTTACCGGTCTCTTCTTCCAGTTGGCGGAAGAGGTCGCCGATGGTCTGGGACCGCTCATCGTGCTCCAGGAGGTAGGCCAACAGGCTGTAACGGAAAAAGGCCTGGGTGACGGAGAAAACCTGGGCGGCAAAGGAACGGCCCTGCTCTTGACCCAGCTCCAGGCGCTGCTTGGCTTCTTTGAAAAACACCTCAATGGACCAGCGGCCTAGATATTTTTGCACTACCTGGACGGCGGTCAGGGTAAGGTCGGTGGTGAAAAAGGCGGCCCAAGGCGGCTCCGCCTTGATTTTGCCTCCGGGTCGGGCTTCCAGATCAGGCTCTTTATAGCCTTTGGTAAAGACGATGGCGCCCTGCAGGCCATTGCCGCACCGGACCGGTGCCAGGGTAAGGGAGAGCCCTAATTCCGCCGCCTTGACCAGCCGGTGTTTGTAGGCCTGATAGAGTTGGTCCAGGGTAGAGCCGACCCCGTCCCGATAGTAGAGGGTATGGTCCCGCTTCAAGCGGCCGATGACGTTAAGGCCCAGGTCCTTGACCCCTTGACAGAATTTGGGGGAAGTAAACCAGGCATCCACCAGGAGGTAAAGGGCCGGAATACCTTGTGTCAGGGCTTCCTTAAGCATCTTCAAGGCCAGGGCGGTTTGGTCAACTCCCTGGCATCGCGGAGACGCTGGGCCAAATCTCCCCTGGTCTTGCGGGGCCGGGCCTCTCCGGCCTCCACGGGGGCGGTTTGGGAGAAATGGTGGCCGAAGTTCACGGGATAGAAGTTTCGGGACGTCAACAATCCCAGGGTCAGGATCTCATAGCCTTTGACGGTTTTGCCTTGAGAGTGGTCGTAGACGAAACTCAGATTTTCCAGGCGTTTGCCCCGTTTGGGGAGGGCGGAGGTATCCAGGATGAAGCAGTTTTCCCGGGCCGTCTGGGACCACTGCAGCCGCCCGCCCAGGTAGGCGAGGAAGCGCCGGTAAAAAGGCCCCCAACTCCATTCGGCTTTCTTGAAGCGGTAGAAGGCGTCTTTTTGGGCTTGAAACAGGGACTTGAGCGGTCGGTGGACCAGGTCATGGACGGTCTTGATATGCAGAAACACCAGATTGGTAAGGACAAACAAGAGATGCCGGGGGCTGAAGCCTTCGTGCTTGCGGATACCGGCTCCGGTCAGATGGCTTTGAATATGAAGCACGGCAAACAATTCCTTGATCCTCAGGTCCAGTTCGGCGCGGAAATTTTTCAGGGCCGTTTCGATTTGTCCTTGAAAGAGAACGATTTTCCTGTTATGCAAGGGAAGGCTCCTTTTTTGTGGGTTTCGTTAACGATTTCGCAATCTTAACTTACCACAAATCTGGAGCCTTTTCCATTTTATTGATCTCTTTCTAAAACAATAATAAGTAATTATCCGCAGTTACTTGGTGCGAAACTTGAGTTAATAAGCCGGGCAAATTAATGCAGCTTAAGGCTCATTATTCCCGGCGGCTTGGCCTGGCTTACAGGCGAGATACTGTGCTACCCTAATAAAAACGGCATAAGGGGATGCGGACCATGGAAGTTCAGGAAAAAGACGAATTTAAGCAATTACGGGATCGCCTGGCGGTAACCGCCAGGCTGGTATGGGACCGGGTGGACCAGGGCGAACTGGCGGCCATCTTCGCATACGCTGACCATTACAAGACCTTTCTGGACCGGGCCAAGACCGAGCGGGAGGCGGTCCAGGAGATCGTGCGCCAGGCCCAGGCCCGGGGCTTTGTGGATCTCAGCTCCCGGACCCCGGGCCCCAGGGTTTTTTATAATTATAAGGGCAAGAGCATCGCCCTGGTGGTCCAGGGCAAAAGGCCCCTGAGCTCCGGACTGCGATTGGTGGCCTCGCACATCGACTCCCCCCGCCTGGATCTGAAACCCTATCCCCTTTACGAGGACACGGACCTCACCTTTCTAAAGACCCACTATTACGGGGGCATCAAGAAATACCAGTGGCTGGCCCGGCCCCTGGCTATTCACGGGGTCATCCTCAAGGCCGACGGCGCCAGCGTGGACCTCCAGATAGGCGAAGACCCGGCGGACCCGGTGTTCACCGTGCTGGACCTGCTGCCCCATCTGGCCCGCAAGGCCCAGATGGAAAAGAAGGTGACCGAGGCCTTCGAGGGCGAAAAGCTCAATGTCCTGGTCGGCACTCTGCCCCTGGGGAATACCGAGACCAAGGAGCGCTTCAAACTCCACTTTCTGAAACTCCTGGAAGAGCGCTATGGCATCAATGAAGAAGACTTCACCAGCGCCGAGGTGGAAGTAGTGCCCGCGGGCCCGGCCCGGGACCTGGGCTGGGACCGCAGCCTGGTGGGGGCCTACGGCCAGGATGACCGGGCCTGCGCCTATGCCGAACTGGCGGCCGCCCTGGACCTCCAGGAGCCGGAGCATACTTGCATGGCCCTGTTCTATGACAAGGAGGAAACCGGCTCCGACGGCAATACTTCCGCCAAGAGCTGCCTCCTGCAAGAGATAGTGGAACTCCTCCTGGAGCGCCAGGGGGAAAGCCCCCAGGGCCGGCGCCGGGTGCTGATGGCCTCCCGGGCCATTTCCGCCGACGTCACCGGGGCCCTGGACCCGGACTGGCTCGAAGTCTCTGAAAAGCGCAACGCCGCTCGTCTGGGCTACGGGGTGGGGCTCAGCAAGTACGGCGGCAGCGGCGGCAAGTATTCCACCAGCGACGCCAACGCCGAGTATGTGGCCTGGCTCCGCAGGGTCTTCCAGGAACACGGGGTCATCTGGCAGGCGGGTCAGTTGGGCAAGGTGGATGAAGGCGGCGGCGGCACCATCGCCAAGTTCCTGGCCATCCACGGCCTGGAGATCATCGACTGCGGCACCCCACTGCTTTCCATGCATTCCCCCTTCGAGGTGGCCTCCAAGGCCGACCTCTACATGACCTTCAAGGCCTACCGGGCCTTTTTCGGGGCGGGCTAGGGGAGGTTTAGCTTTTCTGTGAGGGGGTTTAAGACCAATACGGTTCATTTAAAGAGGTTCTAAGAAATCGGTGGGCTCGTGCCCACCCTACATTTTCAACTCGTTCCCAAGTTGTACTTGGGAACGAGAATGATTACCGAATTTGACTTGGCGAAGCATGGGCGTCCCCAAGCTCAGCTTGGGGACGAGAAAAAAAATCGTAGGTCAGCGATGACGGCGTCATGAGGCAGCCAGACCAGCAAAGCCACCTGAGACCTCTGTGAAAGTCCCTTTACCTGTCATTCTGAGGGAGTGAAGCGACCGAAGAATCTCATAATTGACAAAATGACTTTTAGCAGAGGTCTCAACCTGCAAGAATTCGGCTGCCCGGGGACTGGCGAGGCGTTGGCGGGTGCTTCCCTTGCAAACCCGGAAAAAGTGATTAAATTTAAGGGATAAACCCGTTAAGCAAAAACCTTTCTCGATACTGGAAACTGGGCGACCCAGCGGGTCGCCCCTACTCGAAACTCAAAACCGGATATCTCAGATGGCTAAATTCTTTGCGCGATTTAAGGCGGATGCCCCGGACGCCTCCATCTCCACCTGGGGGAATCTGGCCAACTTCTATAGCCTCCTGATCTTTCTCATTGCCATTCCCTTTGTTCTCATTGTCCTCCTGGTGTGGCTCACCAGCTTGCTGGGTTTGAGCTCCTGGCTGTTCGCCGGCTTTGCCACCCTGTGCGCCTGGATCGGCTGGCGCCTCTACCGCTGGTGGCGGACAGTTAAGACCAGGATGACCGCTCAGGGGAGCGAATTTCACGACCTGATGCGGGAGGCGGCCAGGAACGGCAAGAACGTGGAGGTCTCCCTGCTCAGCGGCGCCTTGACCTTGCGGTATCCCGGCGCCGAGAATCTGGCCGCGGCCCTGCCGGGGCGGCCCCGAGCCCTGGCCCTGGCTGCCCCCCTGACCCTGGAGGCCGAGGCCGAAGAAATGCGCCCCTGGCTGCCGCCGGAACGCTTTCGGGAGGAACTGGAGGGATTTGTGCGTCTGCGGGACGAAGGGGTGATCAGCGCCGAGGAATTCGACCGCCTCAAGGCCAGCCTGCTGCAAAGGGTTTCTGCCTAGGGGGCTGGATCAGCAGTCCAAAGGACTATTAACCGAGTATCTCCCGAGGCTCCGCATAGAGGACAAGCAGGCCGCGTCCTACGCGCGTCTTTTGGTGCGTGAGACGCGCCCTACGCAAGCTGAGCCTGGAGGCCGATCTTTAAAATAGGGCGGGCTGTGCCCGCCTTCTTAGCTATCCGAAGGATAATGCACCCGGGGTTTGAGGCACAGCCGTCATAGCCCCAAAAATCGGCGGCCACAGGCCGCCCTATAAAATCTTTTGAGTTTCGAGTTTCGGGTGAACGCTAAGACAAAAAAGACATAAAAGGCAACAAGCCTGAAATTTCGCCCCGCTTAAACCTCCGGCACGGACTTCTCCGGCTGAATTTCTTCGGCGCCCATGGCGTACGCCGGCCCGGAGGTCAGCGCCCCCCCATCCCAGAAGTCTCGGCGCTGGCGGTAGTAGCCGTGGAGACGGACCAGTCTGCGGGCCAGTTGCCGGAGGGACTGGTCCCCCAGGTGGTCCAGGCAGGATTGCAGCAGGGCCAGAAAGCCGCCGGGCAAGTAATACCCCTCTTTCCCCAGGCTGCCCCGATATTCCACGCGGTAACCGTCCGCCGGAAGTTCATAGAACTCCAGCTCATAGGTGCGCAGGGCCGGCAGGGCCTGGTCGTTGACCAGGCGCAGTTGCCCCAAGGGCAGGCGGGGGCGTCGGGGAGGGCCTTCGTCGCTCAGCACCCGCTGGCACACCCGGTCCAAAAAGACCATCAATTCCCGGGCCACCCGGACCTCGTTCATCTCTGATAATTCGAACAAAATGCGGGCGTAACCGAAAATCACCAGCGGGATGGTGTCGGATTCCGGGTCCTGGCTGTGGTGCCAGAAGATGTGCGGAGTTACCTGGCCCTGGGGGTAAAAATCGATTCTGACCGTAGCCTTGTGCAGGCCCGGTTCCCGGCGAAACCGCCCCAGTATCCGTTTAATCATGGTTCTAAGGGAGATGCAGGTCTTTCCTCAGATTCACCGTTGCTGGACCCCGCCTATCCTCTGGAACCCATTCCGGTTGGCTCTGCAGATAGGCGCCACCTCAGTGAAAGACCTGGACGGCGCGGAAAGCCGCCGGGTAGCGCCGAAAATGCAGATTTACCTTACCCAATGCGCCGCCGAAAGTCAAACCATTTCCAGGGTTCGCGGGACCGGGGCATCACCCCCGGAAAATTGCGGTTTACAAGCCTGGGGAGATATTTTATAAACTAAGCATAAACGGAGAGAGCCGGTGTCCAAGTCGCCCCAGCTGGGCCGGGTACTGCCCCAGGGAGTGCCCGGCAGCATAAAGAAACGGCAGCTCCTCAATGACCAGGAGCTGAAAGCGGAACCTTGCCGGGAGTATGGCGAAAAGTTTCTGGCCCTGGGCTGGTGGGAGGACGCCCTGGAATTTTTCCAAAAGGGCCACGATTCCCAAGGACTGGAGAAGATTAAAAATCACTGCCTGGAGACGGGGGACGCCTACTTGCTGGCCAGGCTGGGGGTCCCCCAGGACCCGCACACCTGGCAACAATTAGCAACGCGGGCCCTGGATCTGGGAAAATTTCGCTTTGCCCGGCGAGCCTATAAGCTGTCCGGTGATCCGGATAAAGCTGCCATGGTGGAAGCACTGATATCCGGCACAGAGACGGAAAAGACGCAAGATCAAGATTGACCATGATTATCCGGGATTGTTACCGCATTCTGGGAGTACCCCCCAACGCCCCCCTGGCAGAGGTCCGCCAGCGCTACCGGTCCTTGGCCCGCCAGCACCACCCGGACCACCACCCGGACGATCCCGAAGCCGGCATTCGCTTCCGGCAGTTGGCGGAGGCTTACCAGACTATCCAGCAAGCCCGCAGCCGCTCTCGAACCGCCTGCCAAAATCTTAGACGTCCCAGGTTCCCTGAAGATGCTGAGTTGTTTCAAGAATTCTTTGGAATCTCCGGCGGTTCGGCCCGTTTGCGGCAATCCGCCGGGGCCGACTTTCGCTACGATTTGCAGATCTCCTTCGCGGCCGCCTTGCGCGGGACCCAGGCGGTAATCCAGGTGGATCGCTCCTTTAACTGCCGCCACTGCCAGGGCACCGGTCTGGCGCCGGGAGGCGGCTACGCCTCCTGCCCCGCCTGCCGGGGCCGCGGTCGCAGCCATTGCGGACCCGGACTGCTGCGCTTCGGGCCGCGGTGCCCGCGCTGTGGCGGCAGCGGCAAGGTTATCGCCCAGGCCTGCGACCATTGCCACGGCCAGGGCGCCACTCCGGGCAAACGGGAATATCGGCTGCGCCTCCCCCCGGGGATCCCTGACGGCGCTCGCCTGCGCCTGCACGGTGAGGGTGGCCAAGGTTTTCAAAACGGCCCCCCGGGGAACCTGGAGGTAGTCATTCATGTGGCCCCGGATGACTTCTTCACCCGGATTGGCAATGATATCCATTGCCAGGTGCGGGTCTCCTGCGCCAAAGCGGCCCGGGGCGGGGTCATCCTGGTTCCCACTTTGGACGGCTACCGAGCGGTGGAACTCCCCCAAGGCGCTCAGAGCGGCTGGGTTTTCCGCTTCCCCGGAGCCGGAGCCCCCGGGGGGCCCGGCCGGCTGCCGGGCGATCAGGTGATGGAGATCGTGGTCAACCCAGCCGATGACTTCAAGATTGGACAGAATCAGCGGTTCGCAGAGCTGTCTCGCCTGGGAAGCGAGGCGCGAACCGGGGTAGGATATGAGTAAGTTCACCCACCTGGACGAGACCGGGCAACTGCGTATGGTGAATGTGGCCGATAAAGCCGAAACCCGGCGCCGCGCCACCGCGGCCTGCCGCATCATCGTGGGTCCCAAGGTCTTTCCCCTGCTCCAGGCCGGCCGCCTTCCCAAAGGCGATGTTTGGGCGGCCGCCAGACTCGCCGGCATCATGGCCGCCAAGAACACGGCTCAATTGATCCCCTTGTGCCATTCCCTGCCCCTTACCTTCGTTGCGGTGGATTTTACCCTGGAACCCCAGGAATGGGCGGTGCGCATCCAGACCCGGGTCGAGACCCAGGCCCGCACCGGGGTGGAGATGGAAGCCTTGACCGCCGCGGCGGTGGCTGCTCTTACCATCTACGATATGTCCAAGGCAGTGGATCGCGGCTTGGTGATCGGTGAGTTGCTATTGCTGGAAAAAAGCGGTGGAACCAGCGGCGATTACCACCGACCGCAGGCCTCCCGCGAAATCTTGAGCTAATTGGATATGGCCGGAGTTTAACCGATGAATGAGCAACGTCTAGAATTTTTTCGCAACCTCTTAAAGGAGCGACTCGGGGAAATCCTGGGGGAAGCCGACAAGACCAGGACCGACATGACCAGCGCGTTGGCCCCTTTCCCTGACCCCACCGACCGGGCCACCCTGGAAACCGACCGCAATTTTACCCTCAGAATTCGGGACCGGGAACGCAGGCTCATCACCAAGATCCGGGAGGCCCTGGAACGCATCGATGACGGGACCTATGGCAACTGTGAGATTTGCGGGGGTGAAATCAGCGAGAAACGTCTCATCGTCCGTCCGGTGACCACCATGTGCATTGGCTGCAAGTCCCGGCAAGAAGCCCTGGAGCGGGCTCGGGGCCATTAACCGCAATGGCCGCTGAGAGGCCAGATGTCAGTAACTTCTGTTAGCCAATTTGCACCTGGACTCCGCTGACCCTTTTTCCCTAAAACCGACCACTGACCACTGGCCCCTTTTCTTCACATGTCCCACCCCATCGATCTGAAGGAATTCACCCTTAACGACATGGAGCGGCTTACGGCCACTTGGGGCCAACCGGCCTTCCGCGGCCGCCAGCTGCTCAAGTGGCTCTACAAGGGAGTCTTCGACTTCCGGGAGATGACCGACGTCTCCCGGAGCTTCCAGGAGGAGCTGGGCCGACGGGCCGTCATCGGCCAGCTTCGGGTGGAGCAGGAGTTGGAGGCCGCCGACGGCTGCCGGAAATTCAGGTTCGCCCTGGGAGACGGCTCGCTGGTGGAGTCGGTCCTCATCCCCGAGGAAGGCCATTACACCCTGTGCCTGTCCACCCAGGTGGGTTGCGCCCAGGGGTGCCGCTTCTGCCTGACGGCCCGGCGTGGCCTGGTGCGCCAGCTTACGGCCGGGGAGATCGTCGGCCAGGTGCTGGCGGTGCGCCGCATCCTTAACAAAAAACCCCCGGACGGCCCCTTACCGTTCCTTACCAACCTGGTCTTCATGGGAATGGGGGAGCCCCTGGCCAATTTTCCCCAATTGGTTAAGGCCCTCACCATGATCACCGCGCCCTGGGGGCTCAACTTCTCGTCCCGGCGCATCACCGTGTCCACCGTGGGGCTGGCCCCCTTGATCCCGCTCCTGGGGCGGGAGGCCCGGGCCAATCTCACCGTTTCCCTCAACGCCCCGGATGACCGCACCCGCGACCGGCTCATGCCCGTCAACCGGCGCTATCCCCTGGCCACACTCCTGGCCGCCTGCCGCAGCTTCCCCCTCCCACGGCACCGGCGCATCACCTTTGCTTACGTCCTGCTGAAAGACCTGAACGATGCCCCGGACCAGGCCCGGCAACTGGCCCGGCTGCTGAAGGGCTTCCGCGCCAAGATCAACCTCATCCCCTTCAATCCACACCCCAAACTGCCCTTCTCCCCGCCTTCCGGGGAACGCCTCCTGGAGTTTCAGGAGATCCTGCGAGCCTCTAATTATACGGTCCTGATCCGGGAGAGCCGCGGCCGGGAGATCGGCGCCGCCTGCGGCCATTTGGCGGGGACGCGGGCCTGAGGTTAGGCGCTCCCTAAAAAGCAAGGGCGGTCACCGGACCGCCCTTGCCCTTTACCTCTCCCTCTCCGGGGATTATCCGTACCCTAGGGTCTGTTTTCTGTTTACTGTTTTCTGTTTTCTGTGAAAGGCAAAATCAAAGTCAAAGGCCCTTTAGCAGAGGCAGAAAACAGAAAACTGAAAACAGGATCCAGAGACGCGCCTCTCATTTAACCCCCTCCCAGGGGAGTCCGGGGAATTTTCCCTCGTCGCGGCGGTCCACGGCCAGGCGGTAGTCCCGCTTGCCGATGCCCACCAGGCGGTCTTCCTTAAAAACCAGGGGGGTATAGCCTCCACGCACCGTGTTGGAATCCTCGAAATCCATGCTGTGAGTCAGGTAAAAATAGAAGGTATAGTGGCCGCCGCGGTAATCCCCATCTTCCCGGATCCCGGGCTGGCCCATGATTCCCGCCACTTCCGACTCGGTCATGCCAAGCTTCACGGCATGGAAATGGACGAAATTGCCCCAGATTTCCTTATCGAATCTCTGATAGAGTATCGGCTCGCCGCAGCCAGGCGAAAACATTCCCAGAATCAGGAGGAGATAGAGCCAAGACATGTTTTATCCTTGTACCATGGTTGAATTGCACCCACTAAGATAAACATCACGGCAGATTCCGTCAATCCAAAGGGCCGCCAGCAGTCTAGAATACTGTTTTCTATTTTCTGTAAAAGGCAAAATCAAAGTCAAAGGCCCTTTAGCAGAGGCAGAAAACAGGAAACAGAAAACTGCCTTCACTAGCGCACCGCCAGGCGCAGAAAATTGCTCATAAAGCGGCGAAAATTCCGCCCCATCTCGCTTTCCTGGGATCGGGCCGTGGCCATGACGGCCGCGACATCGGCCCCGGAGTCGGTTAGGGCCCAGGCCGCGTCAAATTGCAGCCACCTCTCAATGTCGGCAGGACCGACGTGGTTGTCAAACTGCAGTCCCACCACTCTGGGCGAGGCCGCCAGGCCCAGGGCTTCCACCGGCGCCGCCGCGGAGCGAGCCAGGATGTCAATCCCCCCGGGCAAGGGCGGCATTACTCCCTGCCCGTGCCATTTAAAGAGTTGGGGGCGGGCCGGCAACCCTTGAAAAGCCGGATGGGCCAGACCTGCCTGGGTCAGTTCGCCGCCAATAAAGCCCACCGACTTTTTGGGCAAGGGGCCCACCCGACAGCCCAGGACGTGACCCAGGAGCTGGTGGCCCAGGCAAAATCCCAGGTAAGCCTTACCCAGGGCCAGCGCCTGCCTGATGGTCTCCTTCAGGGGCGCCAGGTAGGGAAACTGCTCTTCTTCATCCACATTGGGGGAGCCCCCCAGGACGATGAGCCCGTCAAAGCCGGCTACTGCCGGCACCGGCTCATGCCAGGCCTCCAGTATCCGGTAAGTCATCCCGCCCGACTGCAAGGCCGCCAATAGGTGCTGCCCGGGGGCCTCCCAGTCCAGATGCTGCACTATCAAAAAATTCTGCCCACCCATGCCTCTCGTCCTTGAATCTAAAGATTATCCCGGAGGCCCGGACCCAGGGGCGCAAGAGTCAAGAGATTATAGCCTTTTACCCGCCGGCGGAGTAGATTTTAATTAAGCAATCGGTAGTGTCCGGCAACAAGATTGCACGAAGAAACTTACCCTATCTCGCAGTTAAACTCTATCCCATTGTAATTTCAACAATATCCATATATTATACCGATGCCACCCAATCTCTCTCCCCTGCGAGGGAAGAGGGAAAAAGCCTGTAAATTCCGGGAAATGATTAGTATGGGGCATGCCCAAGTTCAAACAGCTCTCTACTGCCTGCCTCATGGCAAAAACCTTGCCGGACACTACTTTTAAGGAATGAAAGAATTATCCTGACCTCGTCAATGAGCGAATTTTTGCTGGAGTCTGGCGGCCTGAGCTGCTACCAAAACCCTCTGCTGGCCGCCTTTCCGGAATTGACCCATGGTTTTTTCACCCGGCGGGGCGGGGTGAGCCTCGGGGCGTATGACAGTCTGAACCTCAGCTTCAACGTGGGGGATCGTCGGGAGGCGGTAGCCGAGAATCGCCGCCGGGTGCGGGAGGCGCTGGGGCTCAGGGCCCTGGCCAGCGCCAGTCAGAAACATGGACGCCGGGAGGTTGTAGTTGCCGGAGAGCCCCGGCCGAGGCCCGACGGCGAGTTGGAGGCCGCCGATATCCTGTTCACCCGCCAACCCGGGGTGGGGCTGCTGATCAAACAGGCGGACTGCCAGGCGGTGGTCATTTACGACCCGGGCCGCCGGGTGGTGGCCAACATCCACTGCGGCTGGCGCGGCCAGGTGCAGAATGTCCTGGGAACCGCGGTGGCCCGGCTTAAGAAGCAGTTCGGCTGCCAGCCGGCGGACCTGTACGCTGCCATCAGCCCCAGCCTGGGGCCCTGCTGCGCCGAATTTCGCCACTTCCGCCAGGAATTTCCCCCTGAATTCTGGCCCTACCAAACGCGGCCCCACTACTTCGACCTCTGGCGCCTCAGCCGGGATCAGTTGCTGGCGGCCGGGCTTAAGGAGGCGCACCTGGCTCTTGCCGGCCTCTGCACCAGGTGCGGCGCCACGCAATTCTTCTCTTACCGCCGGGAGCGGATCACCGGCCGCCAAGGGACGGTCATCGCCCTCAAAATCTGATCCCCGCCCACTTTAAAAAAACCTTTACCCCTGCCTGTCGCCCTTCTTGCCGAACTTTTCCTTTAGATCGTTGACCGTCTTCTTGGCGAACTCGACCGCCTGGTCCACCTGCCGCGGGTACGCGTAGCCCACGTAGACGCCGATGGCAAAGCCCAGAATCAGTAACAACATGAAATCATCCTTTCCATTCGAGGTTAACCGGTGAAGACCGCACGGAGAGAATTAGCCGAATTTACAGGTGCCCCGCCCTTCCAGGGAAACCAGGGCTTCCCTGGCCAACTGCGCCACCGTGACGTGGCGCAGCTCTTCGCGGTCATAGATGGTCACCGGGTTTTCATCATTCGTGAGGGCCTGCAGCTCGGCGGCGGCCCAGCAATAGCCAGCCTTTCCCAGGGCCCAGACCGCCAGGGCCCGAATTTGCGAGTCGGTACTTGTGAGAAAAGGCACAATAACTGGCAAAACTTCGCCCAGAAGCGAAGGGTGCCGCTCCGCCAGCCGGCCGATGCCCCAGAGCATGGGGGCCCGGGAAAACTCTTCGGTAAGCAAACCCATAAACATGGGGATAATCTCGTTCACCAGGGATATCTGGTGTCTGCCGATTTCCCCCAGGGCCGCGGCCGCCCCCCAGCCAAAACTGCCGGAATCCTCGTTCAGCAGCCACAAGAGGCGGCTGATGAGCTTCTGCACCTGGCGGGGATGGGCCCCGGCCAGCCGCCCCAGGGCCTCCAGGGCTCGCCAGTGCAGCAAGTCCCGGGGGTCATAGAGAAATTGCAGCAGGGTCTCCCCAACCCGCCGGTCAGCGGCCGCCAGGGCCAGCAGCTCCGGGTAATCCGCTTCCCGGAGCAGCTTCCGCAGTTGTTCCCTGAGGGTCCGTTGATTTACCAAGGCTCACTGTGCCCCAGCCTGGTTTAGCTCATAAAAAAAGGCGGATGGCGGCCCTAAAAAAAAACGGGTGCGGCTCCCTTCCCGGCAAGTGGCCGCGATCCCTGCGATACCAAAAACTTAAAAGGGAATATCGTCTTCCGGGACGCCTCCGGGAGGCGGCTCAAAGGACGCCTCCGGTTCTTGCAGGCGGTTTCCGCCCGGGCTTCCCAGCATCTGCATGTTTTCGGCGACGATATCGGTGGTGTAGTGCTTCACCCCGTCTTTTTCATACGATCCGTACTCGATCCGGCCCTCGATCACTACCTGTTTGCCCTTGGACAGATACTGGCCGCAGATCTCTGCCAGTTTGCGCCAGACCACAATGCGGTGCCACTCGGTCTTTTCCTGCTTCTGCCCATCTTTGCCGGTGAATCTGCGGCTGGTAGCCAGCGAGAACTTACACACCGCCGTACCGTCTGCAGTGAATCGCATCTCCGGATCCGCCCCCAGATTGCCCACCAAGATAACCTTATTGACCCCAGCCATGGCTCCTCCTTTAGGCCTCGCAGGTATACTTCATCCTCTATCACAGAACCGGCGAGCGGGCAAGGACTTATACCTCAGGGTGGCGGCCAGTCGCCGCCACGAATTGACCGCTTCCTGGCAATCACTGCCTGAAGGTTTCAGTAGTGTCCGGCAACAAAAATGCACGAAGAAACTTACACTATCCTGCAATTAAACTCTATACCATTGTAATTTCAACGATATCCACATATTATACTGAGCAACCAGATCCCCTCTCCTCTGCGAGGGGAGAGGGAAAAAAACTTGCAAATTTCAGGAAATGATCAGCTAGTGTCATGTTTCAGAAATACCTTTAAAAATATCTGCATGTTCTTGTAGCCGCAGGCTTTAGCCTGCGCTCATTTTATTAAGGATTTTCGCAAGCTTAAGCTTGCGGCTACATTTAACGGCCTAAAGATGAAGGACATTTTTTATTAAAGGAAGATCTGAGACATGACACTAGTGGGCCTGCCTGATTCAAACGGCTCCCTACTGCCTGCCTCAAGCAATAACCTTGCCGGACACTACTGACCACGGCAAAGATTTCCGGAGACAATCTAGATGAAAAACTCACTCATCAGCTTGGTGGCCATGATGGTGCTGCTTCTGTCCGCTTCCGGCGGCCAGGCGGCGGAACCGGATAAAATGGCCCGGGCCGACGCCCTGATGGAGAGCCCTGCTTTGGATTCCCAGCAGGCGCAGCAGGCCCTGGCCCTCTATGAAGAGCTGCTGCCAGGATCCCCGCTGTTGTTGGTCCGGCTGGCGCGCACCTGCTTCGTTTTGGGGGATATGGCCCCCGACGCCTCCCGGGCCGGCTATTATGAGAAAGGTCTGACCTACGCCGAAAAACTCGTGGCCCAACAGCCTGACGGGGTCGCCGGCCATTACTGGAAGGCCTTGAATCTGAGCGGTCTGGCCGACGTCAACCGCCTCCGCGGCTTTAAACTGCTGCCGCAAATCATGGACGAACTCGAACGGTCCCTGGCCCTGGATGAAACCTTTGACCAGGCCGGGGCCCACCGGGTGTTGGGGCGCATCTATTTTGAGGCGCCCGGCTGGCCCGTGTCGGTGGGAGACCGGAAAAAATCCTTGGAGCAGCTAACAGCCGCGGTCCGCCTGGCGCCGGACAACAGCACGAACCACCTCTATCTGGCGGAAACCTTGCTGGCCATGGGGGGGAAGGCCCAGGCCCGAGAGGAGCTGGAGAAGGTTTTGCAGCCCCGGCGCCACGCCATCAGCCCGCAGGACCTGGAGGAAGATCACCGGGAAGCCCGGGGCCTGCTAAAAAAGCTGGAGGAGCAGGAATGAGTTCTGAGTTTTGAGTTGTAGGGGCGACAGTGGCACAGGCTTCCAGCCTGTGATCTGGTCGCCCGGTTTCGAGTTTCGAGTTCCTTTAACCAGACACCCAGGGCGTGCTAGGCACGCCGCCTGAGGTTCGGCGGCCACGAGCCGCCCTAGTAACTGGACAAGCTTTCCCTTATCCCTATAATAATTACATAATTACCTTACAACCTGGTGCTTTGATGATTATGTTAAAATATTATTTTGGGGGAGAATCCTATCCGCAAGAGAAGGCTCAGGCCGGACTGGGGGAGGCGTGCACGCATCATCCGGCCGATTTGCCTGCTACCCCAAAAAACCGAATTTGCGCTTAAGGGACGAGCTTGCTTCCTGAGAATAGCTTAAATCGACGTATCAAGATTTTTCTCAAGGGGATAGAACTCTTCGCCTGGAACATCATTGTAGTCTCCGTGTTGCTGGCCGGGGTGGCAGTCTATTATACTTTTCATGGCCTGACCATCCGCACCAGCCGGAATGACCTGGTGGCCAGCGATAGGCGCCTCCTTCAACTCACCCACCAAATGGATCGGGCTTTCGGAGGCCGGGACGGCTTGGTGGTGGTGGTGGAAAACGGCCACCCCGAGGTGACCACTAAATTCGCCGATGCCCTGGCAACCGAGTTGCGCCGCTATCCCGACCGGTTTCCCGATCTCTTTTATCGCCTGGACCCGAAGAGTTTCACGCGCTGGGCCCTTGTCTATTTGGATACCAATGACCTGATCAAGCTCAAAGATAACCTGGTGGGTCAGAAAAATCTGTTGTCCGGACTGGCTGCCGAGCCGGGCCTGATGACTTTCTATAAGCTGGTTAACGAACAGATGACCCGGGCCATGATCGGCAATCTGTTCACCGGGTTTCTGACAGAAGACAAAGGGCAAGAGCAGCCCGACCTAGACCTCTTAAACGCCAGCCTCAAAGAATTGCGTCTTAGCCTGGAAGGGAACCACCCTTATGTCTCTCCCTTGAATGCCCTTTATCCCAAGGAGTTGGGCGACCTTAGCCAAGAGGGCTACTTTTTTACGGAGAATAACAAATTCCTGATGTTCCTGGTTACTCCGCAGCCCGACGGCTACAAGACCATCCATGAGGATGTAAAACTCCTGCGGGACGCGGTGGCTCGGGTTAAAGGCCGATTCCCCGAGATCCAGGCGGGGGTTACCGGACCGGACGCATTGCAATCGGATGAAATGAGCAGCGCCATGAAGGATGTGACCCTGGCCACCTGGTTATCCCTGTTAAGCCAGATGATCTTGCTCATCGTCTTTCTGCGGAGCCTGAAGCGGACCTTGGCGGAAGGGATGGCGCTGATTATCGGCATGTGCTGGACTTTTGGGTTGGTTACCCTGGTGGTGGGGCATCTGAATATCCTTTCGCTGGTCTTTGCACCCTTACTCCTGGGGCTCACTATCGATTACGGCATCCATTGGTTCTGCCGCTTGGAAGAAGAGCTAGCGGGCCAACATTGCAGCGCCGAAGCCCTGGCGCGCACTTTTCGCAGGTCGGCCCCGGGCATCATTTATGCGGGCCGGGCGGCGATAGTTTCCTTTTTGCCCCTGGCCTTTGTGAGCTTCAAGGGCTTGGCCGAATTGGGGCTGATCCTCATCATGGGCGTTGTGGCGATGCTGGTCGCCACTCTGTTGCTGGTACCGGCCCTGGTCATGGTCAGTGAAAGATGCGCGCCGGCTGGAATTCCCGAGCATCGTCCGGCGTCCCCCAGCCCTTTTCTGCACTTGCATTGGACCCATCGCCGGTTGATCGTGGCGCTGGGGGTCTTGATCACGGCTCTGGGCGGCGTCTGTCTGCTACAGGTTCCCTTTGATTTAAATCCCCTGCATCTGCAAAATCCCAAAACCGAATCAGTGGTGTGGGAAAACAAGCTCCTGGAAGGTTCCAAATATTCCACGTCTTACGGCGCCCTGGCCACCGCGACGCTGGAGGAGCTGGAGGCCAGGAGTGAGGCGTTGAAAAAGCTGTCCACGGTTTCGCATGTGGAATCGGTGCTATCTTTTCTGCCCGCCAAGATGGGGGAGAAGCGCCGGATTTTGACCGAGATGGAGCCGGTCTTGAACTCGGTAAATTTTGCCGGCGCCACGGCCAGGCCTGCCAACCCCAAGGAATTGACCGCCATTTTAGGGCGGATTAATTTTAAGGTGGGTGAAGCCGCCAAAAATTTGGGACAAGAAGAGGCGGCCACTAAACAGCAGGTAGAAGAGACCCATCAGCTGATCAATAAAATCATCCCCCTGCTTAATACGGACCTGAATCCCCAGGCCGCGGCGCGCCTGGCCGACTTCAATCACGATTTTGGCGCGGATCTAAAAGACAAATGGGGCCTGCTGCGGGATTATGCGAAATCAGCCCTGGACTCAGCCCCGCCCACACAGGCGAATTTGCCCCGGTCCGTGCAGGAGCGGTTCATCAGCCCGCAAGGGACTTATCTACTCAGGGTGTTTCCTTCCCAGGATGTCTGGAATTTTGAACCCCTGAAACTGTTCGTGAATAGTCTCTGGAGCGTCGACCCCAATGTGGTGGGGGATCCGGTGCTCCTCTATGTCTTTACCAGGGGCTTTCGCAATTCCGTCCTCTTCGCCGCAGGAATTGCCTTGGTGGCCATTGCCGCCATGCTGGTGATATTTTTCCGCAGCCTGACATTGGCGCTGCTGGCCTTTATTCCCCTGGTGGTGGGGACCGGCCTAACCTTGATCCTGATGTGGGTTCTGAACCTCTCCTTCAATCAGGCCAATGTGCTTTTCCTGCCATTAATTTTGGGAGAGGGGATCGAATTTGGGATAATCATCCTGACCCGCTGGCAGCTGGAGGAATCGACCCGGGCCATTGCTCTGCCGGCCAGTACCGCCAAAGGGGTGGCCCTGGCGGCCTTGACCACCACCGTGGGGTTCGGGAGCTTGATGGTCTCCGGACACAGGGGCATCTTCAGCCTGGGGCTATTGGCGACGGTGGGAAGCCTCAGCGTTTTAGTGGCTTCTCTGAGCATTTTGCCGGCCTTTCTCCGTCTGTGGGAAAAAGATTATGAACCGGGGCAGCCAGCCGTTGCCCATTATCTGGGTTTAGGACAATGGCTGCACCATAGCTTGAGGAAAAAATCCGATGAAAAAGCAACTCTCGATCATTAGCCTGACTCTGGTGGTAATCTGGATAGGGGTCCTCCGGGCTGGGGCTGAGAGCCCTACCGCCTATGTGCGGGGGATCCTGGACAAGACTATGGCGATCCAGAATGATGCTTCCCTGGACGCCAAGGCCCGGAGTCGGGCCATCCATCAGATCATTGAACAAGATTTCGATTTTCCGATGATGGCTAAGGATACTCTGGGGGCCACCTATGGACAGATCAGCGCGGGGCAACGACAGCAATTCACCGGTACTTTCGGTTACCTATTCCAGGCTTCTTACTCCCGCATGGTTCTCAACTTCCTCAAGCAGGAGAACATCCAATACGGGCAGGAACGCCAGGAAGGCGGCGGCAAGGCCAGGGTAGATACTTCTCTGGTTCGGACCAATGATACCATCCCGGTAACCTATCTCATGCACTCCACCTCCAGGGGCTGGCTGCTTTATGACGTGGCGGTGGACGGGGTAAGCATTCTGGAAAACTACCGCAATCAATTCAGCCGGGTCATCCGCACCAAGTCCTTCGGATTTCTCCTGGAGCGGATGGAAGAACAGCGCCGGGCGACCGAGTAAACCTCGCCTCCCCCTTCCCAGCCCCTTGAGCTCTTAGTGACATGGTAATAACAAATATCAGCCCACAACAGCCTAATAGGCAAATGAGCACTACCTGACGAGAATTAAAAAATGCATAACAATCTCTTTCGATTGGCCATAGGTTTTGCAATTGTTTCTTCCTGCCTTGCATGTGCGGCTAAGCGCCCAATTTTGGCTCCCAATGAGCATCTCAAAGAAATAGGACTAGAGGCTGCCCAGCGTGATGTAGATGAGTGCATCCGTCTAGCTGCCGAGGCCGGACCAGGGGCTAGGCGGGGCAAGCAGATGGCCGGCCAAACTGCAGGGGGCGCAGTTGTTGGTGCAGCGGCTGGTGCTGTCGCGGGGGCAATCTCAGGAGGTCCTGGACTTGGTGCTGCGGCCGGGGCGGCTGGCGGAGCCACGGCAGGTCTTTTGCGTGGACTCTTCGGATCGAGTGATTTGGATGCTGGGCAGCAGCGTTATGCTGAGGACTGTCTACGTCAGAAAGGGTACGACCCAATTGGCTGGCGATAGGAAAATGCCCTATCGCAAGAGATGTTGGGAAAGGGTTTTTTATCTGGTTCCCAAGCCCCTGCTTGGGAACCCTTTTTTTGCAAAGCTCCGCTTTGCTAAAGGAACATCAAGTTGCAGTTAAATATCAGGCAAACACTCCCCCAAGCAGAGCTTGGGGCAAATCTGCGTTCCCAAGCAGGAGCTTGGGAACGAGTGAAAAGAGGACTAAAGGGGTAATCACTACTCTTTTCATATCTTCCGCCCTCAAGTCGCTTAAACGACTTCCTCAATTTTTACGAACTTAGGGCCCTCCCCAATCCAACAACAGCAGTTCCGGGATCGAGCGGCCCTGGTAGTGGGAGAGGCGGGTGCTGAAGGCCACCTCCTGTACCCCGGTTAGTGGATGATGGGCCGCCTGCCCGAAGGCGATGGCTTCCATGACGCAATTCCGGTGGTGCAACTGCACCTTCAGGTGCCGCTCCGCCACCACCCGGGATCCCAGGCACTCCACTTCCCGGCAGACGAACACCGGCGCGGGGTTGCCCGGGCCGAAGGGGAGCAGCCGTTCCAGGTGGCCAAAGAATTCCCGGTTCAGCTCCGCCAGCTCCACCTGGGCATCCACCTTCAGGGTGGGATGGAGGCAGGAGCCGGCGCCCACTTGCTCCTCAAAGGCCTGCTCCAGCTTCTCTTGCAGGGGCGCCAGGTTCTCCGCCGCCACCTCAAAGCCCGCGGCCGCCGCATGTCCTCCGTAGCGGCTGAGGACCTCCCCGCAGGCTTGAAGCCCCTTAAACAGGTGAAAACCCTCCACGGAGCGGGCCGAACCCCGGCCGCTGCCGTTCTTCAGGCTCACCAGGGCCACCGGCCGGTGATACTCCTCCGCCAGCCTGGCCGCCACGATGCCCAGCACTCCGAGATGCCAGCCTTCCTGGGCCAGCACCATTACCGCTCGCTGTTGTAATTTTTCCCGGCGGACCAGGGCGGCGGCCTCTTTGAGCACGGCTTCCTCCAGGGCCTGGCGCTGCCGGTTCAGTTGGTGCAAATAGTTGGCCTGGAGCCGCGCCTGGGCCAGGTCCCCGCAAAGGAGCAGCTCCAGGGCGCAGCGGGCCTGGCCCAAACGCCCCGCGGCATTGATCCGGGGCGCCAGGCGAAAGACCAGGTCCCGGAAGGAGATGGGCTGGCCTGCCAATCTGAGCACTTCCTTCAGGGCCACCAGGCCCGGCCGGCGGCTCTCTTCCAGGACCTTGAGCCCCTGGCGCACCAGGATGCGGTTCTCCCCCAGGAGGGGCACCACGTCGGCCGCGGTGCCCAGGGCCACCAGGTCCAAATAGGGCCTCAGATTGGGCTCCTTGTGCCCCCGGAACCAGCCCTCGGCCCTGAGTTCCGCCCGCACCCCCAAGGCCAGGAGCAGGGCCACCCCCACTCCGGCCAGGTCCCGGAAGGGATAATCGGGGCCGCCCCGCTTGGGATTGACCACAGCTAGCGCCGGGGGTAGCGCCTGCGAGACTTCGTGATGGTCGGTAACGATGACTTCGAGCCCCTGGCTCCCGGCCCAGGCTACCTCTTGAATGTCATTGATGCCGCAGTCCACGGTCACCAGCAGGCGGCTCTTGGGAAGCAGCTCCTGCATACCCCCCACCTTCAGGCCGTAACCTTCCCGGAGGCGATCAGGGATGTAGCTGTAACAGGGGAGCCCCAGCCCGGTAAAAAACTGCTGCAACAGGCAGGTGGCGGTGATGCCGTCGGCGTCGTAGTCGCCGTAGATGGCCAGGGGTTCTCCCTGGCGCACCGCCCGGCCCAGGCGGGTGGCGGCCGTCTCCAGGTCCGCCAGCCCGAAGGGCGGATAGAGGCGTTCCAGGGTGGGGTCCAGATAGGCCTGGATGTCCTCTACCCCGTTCAGGCCGCGGTTCAGGAGGATACGGGCCACCAGGGGCGGCAATCCGTGCCGGGCGCTGAGCTCCTTAACCTGCTCCGGCCTCTCCGGATGTAGCTGCCAGCGCTTTTTGCGGCGCATTTTCACTCCGCTGAAGATGTAGGGGCGACAGCTGACAGCTATCTCGCCAGCTCTTCCAGGGCTTCCAGATTGCGGCGCATCCCCAAGGCAATCAAGGTGTCCCCCGCCAGGATGGGAGTCTCGAGGGTTGGATTGAAGAGCATCTCGCCGTCGCCCCGCTTAATGGCCACCAGGATGAGGTCCAGCTTCTGGCGGAGGCCGGAGTCCTTGAGGGCCACCCCCACCAGGGACGAGCCAGCGCCGACTTTGATTTCCTCCATGCTCCACTCCAACCCTTCGGTCAGGGCCAGTTCCATAAAGGTGGTCACCGTGGGGCGCAGGATGGCGCCGGCCATCCTCCGGCCCCCCATTTCATAGGGTGATTCCACCCGGTCGGCCCCGGCCCGCAGCAGCTTCTGCTCCGCCCCCACCTCCTCGGCCCGGGCCACAATGTAGAGGGCAGGGTTGAGGCTGCGGGCTGACAGGACGATGTAGACATTGTCGGCATCCGAGGAGACTACCGCCACCAAACCCCGGGCCCGGTCAATGCCCGCCTCTAACAAGACTTCTTCCCGGGTGGCGTCACCGGAGACGACATAATAACCGCTCTCCTCCAGGCGGCTCAGGTTCTCGGGCTTATTTTCCACGATGACCAGGGGGGTGCCCCGATCATGCAGTTGGCGGGCGATAATCTCGCCGATGCGGCCAAAGCCGCAGATAATATAATGATTTTTCAGTTTTTGGATGTTCTTCACCAAGCTGCGTCTCCCCAAGACCTCTCTGATCTCCCCTTCCACCACCACCCGGGCCAGGGAAGTGATGATATAGGCCAGGACCCCCATGCCGACGAGGATCAGCCCCATGTTATACAGCCGTCCGGTTTGGGAGAGGGGGTGAACCTCCCCATAGCCCACAGTGGACAGGGTGGTTACCGTCATGTACAGGGCGTCGAAGAAATTCCAGCCTTCCAGCCAGACAAAGCCCAGACTCCCAAAAATGAGCAACGCCAGCAGGACGGCAGTCAAAGTTAGAATGCGCCGGAGGGTGGTCAACCCGGTCCGCTGGCTGTGAGTTACCGGAGTCTTGAGCTGGTACATAACATCTTTAGGCGAGGGGCTGGCCAACCCCGAATATCTTACCACAAAAAGGCGGGCCCTGGTCGGAAAGAATTCGCCAAATAGCTCTCAGCTTTCAGCCATCAGCTTTCAGCTTTTTGCTTTTTTGCTTTTTTGCTGAGCGAGGTTAGCGTTTGCTTAACTCATTCTCGTTCCCAAGCTCCCGCCTTGAAAGGTTGTGAAGAATTGGTGGCGCAGGCGTCCCTCGAAAAAAACCTGTGCGGACTGGGTGGCGGGCGAGACGCCCGCCCCACCGGTCTTCTCATAATTTATGGGTAGGCCAAAGGCCCATGAACGGCTGTTCCGAAAAGTTGCCAATTTTTCATCGTTGCGGGTGAGCTAAAGGCTCATGAATTACTGCTTGGGAACGCACTGCTACAGTTTCTTTGCCGGCTCTTTTGCCAAATTTTCCGGTTTTTTTTAATCCTTCAATTAGCTTTCGCCCTTGGTCTTTTGCCTTTAGCTGATACCTGATAACTGATAACTGCTAGCTTCTTAAACCCTCCTTTCTGCAAGTGACCGGTTAATTCTTTTGGCAGAGAGACCCCGATTGTGGTAATCAGTTGGCCATGTGGATTCAGAAACGCACCTCCTTGGGTCTGATTGCGGCCCTGGTTATGGCTCCGGCCTGGCTGCTGGGGGGCTGCGCCCCCCGGCCGGCCCCCACCGTGGGTGGTATTACCTTACCACCGGGCAGTTATGTGACCGCCTCCTATCGGGCCCCCGGCTGGGCGGCGGCCCGAACCTCTTACGCCCTTTCGCCCTTCCCGGTGCAAGCCGCCCGGGGGGTGGCCCCGGAGACCTTTCAGGCATTGTTGCAGGAGGAGATCTCCCGTGCCTTGCAGGCCAACGGCCTCAAGGTCGACCCCCACAGCGACACGGTGCTCCGGGGCACGGTGTCCCGGCTGGAGGTCCGGGGAGCCTCCCTCAGGTTCATCACCGGCAGCATCACCGCGGCGCTCACGGTTGAGGGGCAGGTCAGCCGGGGGTCAGAGATCCTCTTCGCCTTCCAGGATCGGATCAGGCTGAACTCCCCGGTCAACCCGGGAGCGCCGGCCCCCAAGGAAACGGAACTGCTGTTAACCCAGGCGGCCAGGACCTGCGCCGCCCATCTGCTGAACGAACTCCTCCTTACTGGTGCACCGCCGGAGGCAGGTAAATATCGCCAAAAACCCGGACGATGAGCCGGGGCCGCTGCGCTGAGGTGGTGGTCAGCTCGATGAGGCCGGCGTAAGGCCCCGAATTGCCGCTGCGGTTACTCACTTCCAGGAGATAGACCCGGTCAGGCTGCACCGCCTTCAGGCTTATCTCGATTTTATTCGGGATATTGGTGCGATAACCGGTGATCTTAAACGGCCCGGGCAGGTGGGAGGTGAACAACACCTGGCCCCGCACCTCTTCCCCTGATGACCCTTTGAGCCGCACAATGTGGCTTGGCTGGATTTCGATGAAGGGCAGGGCGTCTCCCGCGAGCATCAGATGGAACTCCGGGGTCTCCGGATCATTGGTGGTGACCAGGGTGTCCTTACGGAACTGGTGGATCACCGAATAGGGCTTGATGGTCAAGGTAATCTCACCCTGGCTGCCGGGTGGGATGGTGCTGTTATAGCGGGGCACGGTGCAGGCGCATTCCGGGTCCACTTTCAGGATTTCCAAAGGCTCCTGGCCAATGTTGCGGATTACAAAGGTATGGCTTAACTCCCGGTCTTCAAAGACTTGTCCGAAATCATGGCGGTCCTCCGTGAGAATGGCCCGGGGCGCCGGTTCAGCCCCCAGCAAGGCGCGGGGGAGGAAGACCTGGACGGTCCAAAAAACCAGGGCCACCCAGGTCCAGACGGTTTTTATATTTTTGGTATTTTTGGTATTTCGTGTAAGGGTGAGAAATCGCCGCGTATGCCTCTGATTAATCATTGGTAACCTCAGGCCAGGGGATGAAGCAAAGCCCATTCTCCTTGATTTAGATATTAAATCCGGAGATGAGCCACCTCTGCTCATTCTCTCGCCGGTAGCGGCTTACCGCCCGCAGGTGATTTGGCTGGCAGAGAACCTGGGAAAAGCTAATCGACCCGCGCCTTCCCACTGGTTCTGGGGAAAAGAGTCGGAGCGCCGCGATAAAAAATCCTAATTTTTAAGGGAATTTCCCTCCAAGATCCAGGAGCGTGAGCCGCGATGAGCGGCCAGGCGGCTGCCCCCCTGGTTCAGGGAGGAAATCCGGAATTAATTTTACCATTTGCCGTGGCCGGGGAAAAGTTTTATTATGGGGCCAGGACTCCCAGCGCATCGCTTAACCAACTCCAAGGAGAACAGTGTCATGGCACCCATGAGCAAGGTCCGCCGCCAGACCCGGGAAACCGAGGTGGAACTGGAACTGGAGCTGGATGGCCGGGGCCGGTCGGAAGTCGCCACCGGCATCCCCTTTCTGGACCACATGCTTAACCTGTTCGCGGCCCACGGCTATTTCGACCTGAAGATCAAGGCCAGCGGTGATCTGGAAGTAGACCAGCACCACACCGTGGAGGATATCGGCATCTGCCTGGGGCACGCCTTCCGGGAGGCCCTGCAGGGCCGCCCCCAGGTGCGCCGTTTCGGGGAGGCCCGGGTACCCATGGACGAGGCCCTGGCCCAGGTCAGCGTTGACCTGAGCAACCGCCCCTTCCTTCATCTGGATGCGCACCTCTCCCCGGGGGGCGCCGGCATGGACCCGCAATTGGTGAAGGAGTTCTGGCGGGCGGTGTGCGTCCATGGCGGCCTGACCCTGCACATCACCGTGCCCTACGGGGAGAACACCCACCACATCCTGGAGGCCATCTTCAAGGCCGCCGGCCGGGCGCTGGATATGGCCACCCAGCCTGAACCCCGGGTCCACGGGGTGCCGTCCACCAAGGGAGTTTTGTAATTTTAAAGATAAATCCTTAGGGGAGGGAGTATATGTTCTGCCCAGCCTGCGGCAAGGAGGCGCCGGAGTTGACCAATTTCTGCCAATACTGCGGCCAAACCCTTAATTGGGCCGCCGTGGAGCCGCAGGTCCAGGGGACCGCCGGAAGACACCCGGCCGCCGTGAAATATGCGGGCTTCTGGCTAAGATTTGTGGCATTTGTCATTGATTGCATCTTTATTTCCATTGTAGTCCTGGGCGCCACAACCGTGGTGGCATCTATTTTGGGAGTGCATGCCGGGCTCCATGCAGGAAGGTATGGAGGTATAGCATTCGGGGGGGCCTTCGGAATAAGGCATTTTAGCGGCACTTTAGTCGCATGGCTCTACTGGGCCCTCATGGAGTCTTCCCCCAAACAAGCAACTCTGGGCAAGATGGCCCTGGGCCTCAAGGTTACCGACCTCCAGGGGGAACGCCTCTCCTTCGCCAGGGCCACCGGCAGATATTTCGGCAAAATTGTCTCTTCCCTAATTCTCTTTGTCGGCTTCATGATGGCCGGTTGGACCGAGAAGAAACAGGCCCTCCATGACATCATGGCCGGCACCCTAGTGGTTAAAAAACGGAATTTGCCAGAGAAGTTGGCAATAGCTCAAGGTTTTCAACAGGATATGGAAGTCGGCCACCCCAAATGAAACGCAGGGAATTCTTGTGGTGTCTGGCTCTGGGACTGGCGGGGGGCTGGGCCCTCAGCCGCCCTAATAAAGAACTCCGCCCAGCCGCGGCGACGGCCGGGGGCCCGGAGATGCGCCTGGCCTTTCTGGCCGATGCGCACCTGAAAGACGCTGACCAGGGGCGCCCCGAGGCCCTGGCCCTGGCCCGGGCGGTGGCGGAGTTGCGAGCCCTCAAGCCCGGGCCCGATCTGGTCCTGTTCGCCGGAGACCTGGCCCACCGCGGCCACCCCGGGGCCCTGGCCCTGGGGAAGGAGATCCTCGCCGGCCTGCCGGGGCCTCTGCTAATGCTCATGGGCGAGGGCGACGGCCTGCCGGACGGGGCCGCCCCCTGGCGCCGCCTCTTTGGGGAACCCCGGTTTTCCCAGGTCTTACGTAAAGCCGGAAACGGCAACCAGCAAACTGCCCTCCAGATTGTAGGCCTGCACACCGCCTGGTGTCCGGGCCCCGGGGGACCGTTCTTCCGGGTGGGGGAGCCCGGCCGCCACCGCCTGGCCCGGCAGCTTGCCGGGATGGACCACGAAGCGCCCCTCATCCTCCTCTCCCACGCCCCCCTGGACCTCATCTATCGGCCCTGGCAACAGTGGACCGCGGACTGCCGCGAGGTGGCGGCCCTGCTGGCCGGCTTCCGCCAGGTCCTTTGCCTCCATGGCCATACCCATAATGCAGGGGCCAGGGGTCAGGGGCCAGGGGTCAGTGAAGTTTATGATAGGGACGGGATCTTTTTGACGGAAAACGGAAAACGGAAAACGGAAAACCGTCTTTTACACCTTTCTCTACCCGCCACTGCCTGGCCCGGCCCCCAGGCATTGCAGGGGACCCCGGCCAGCTCCGTCCCCGGGCTGGGCCCCGCCGGCTGCGGCTGGGTGCTGCTTGAGGCAGATGGTGGAGTCTTCCGGTTCCAACCGCGCATCTGGCGATCATAGCGCTAATTTTCTCGCTGCATCAATATATGTCGATCCTGGCGAGTAATTAGCTATCTTACGGAATCTCTTATAATTTTTTTAGATGAAAAGTATGCTAACATGTCCCCGATGGGAGGATTCGCCCCAAGAATAGAAACTCCAGGGGATTTTCCAAGGGCTTGGCAATCCCCAAAAAAATTTAGCCTCGATAGCCAGGGCTGCCGCATAATCTCGGATCATCTTATGTTTATTAAAAAAACAATCGAGGACTTATACGAGAAGGCTTATAATCTTTTATTTATTAAAGAAGACTACCAAAATGCCATTAAGGTTTTTAGAAAAATTATCCAGCAAAAACCGGATGAGTTTGAGGCCTTCTTCTGGCTCGGTCAAACCTATCTACAGGCCACAGGCGACTACCAGCAAGCTATAGAGAGTTTTAAGCAGGTAATCCGTCTTCAACCCAATAACGCTGAAGCTTATTTCTCTTTGGGGAGAGCATACGGCCTACTAGGACATCACCAGGACGAATTAGAGAATTATCTCCAAGCAATTCATATCAAACCAGATTATGCCGAGGCATACGGTAACCTTGGATCAACTTACATAGACCTCGGTCGTTTTCCTGAAGCGTTGGAGGCTTACAAGAAAGCATCTTCCCTTAAACCTAACGATCCCGAAATATACTATAATATTGGTACTGTGTTTTGTCAGCTAAACGAAAATGAGATGGCGGTAAAGGCTCTGGAACTGTGTATTCAGCTAAAGCCTGACCATGCGAGGGCCTATTATAATTTGGGTTTAACATATGGAAAACTTGGTCGATATGATGACGCTTTGGAAGCTTTAAGACAGGTCATTCGCCTTGAACCAGATTCTATAGAGGCACAGTATGCCTTATTAAATATTATTGGCAATATTTAATCTGACTTTTCTGGTAAATTGAACAACTATATATCATGTGAGAATATCAGATGACCAACAGAATATAAATTATGTAACAAATATGATGGCATTTAATTTCGGGGGTTATGTTGCAAGAGGTTGAGCTATGTATAAAGTGCTGGCTGCAATGCATATGGAAATGAATGAAGGGTGGGCTTGGGTTACCAATGAGGGTTTTCCTCCTCGGTCGGTCATTAAGATCAAAAACAAAAACAATAGAAAAGTAGTGTATTGCGAGTATCTCGAAATAGATCCTAACTTTCGGGAGGTGTACAATAATACGTCAAAAAGGGAGAAGATTGACCTTGGAGAAAAAACCATAGTGTTAAACGGCTGGTATAGAAAAAGACTCGGGGGAATAAGCACCAAATCAAACTATGATCTTAAAATTACTCAAGCAAATGGCTGGTGGGGTAGATTTCGGGTATGTACAGATCATCCACAGGTAGTGGTCCGCTTTTCTATAAAGTTGGCAGTTATCAGTGTCGGTCTTGCAGCATTGAGTGTTTGCCTTGCAGTACTTAGCATTTGGATGGTATCCAAATGAAACGCGGATTTTTTAAGGTCATGATGCTTCGGTCAGAATGAAAATTCTGCCTGTTTCGGGGTTTTCCCATACCTGCTAAAGCCTCACTCCCACAACCCCCCCGCCTTTTCAGGTTCCCCCTTGCCCAAATCCGTCCGGCCGGCCAAACTAAAAAAAAACTCCACCTGGTTCTCCAGGCGGGCGATGAGGGGAGGCAAGCTCCCCGGATCGATGGCCGAGATGGCCACCCCGTGATGGATACGGCATTGCGCCCCGGCCAGATTGCGGTCCACCCGGTCGGCTTTGTTAAAGACCGTAAGGAGGGGCTTGTCCTGCAGATTAAGGGAGCCCAGGATGTCCTCCACCGCGGCCATCTGCTCCACGAAGCGGGGATTGCTCAGGTCCACCACGTGGATGAGGAGGTCGGCCTCCGCCAATTCCTCCAGGGTGGCCTTAAAGGCTTCCAGCAGGTTCTTGGGCAGGTTTTTGATGAAGCCCACGGTGTCGGTGATAATCACTTCCCGCTCCCGGGGAAAGCGCAGGCGGCGGCTGGTGGGGTCCAGGGTGGCGAACAGGCGGTCCTCGGAGAGCACTCCGGCGCGGGTCAAGGCATTGAACAGGGTGGATTTGCCGGCGTTGGTGTAGCCGATGATGGAGAGAATCGGCAGGCCCTGGCGCCGCCGGGACTGGCGCCGCTCCCGGCGTTCCGCCCCCACCCCGGCCAGTTCCTGGCGCAGCCGGTGCAGGCGGTCCCTGAGGCGGCGGCGGTCCATTTCCAGCTTGCTCTCCCCCGGACCCCGGCCGCCGATGCCCCCCATCAGGCGGGAGAGGGCGTCTCCTTTGCCCACCAGGCGGGGCAGCAGGTAGTTCACCTGGGCCATCTCCACCTGGAGCTTGCCTTCCCGGCTGCGGGCTCGCTGGGCGAAGAGATCCAGGATCAGTTGGGTGCGGTCCAGAACCTTGAGTTCGGTGAAGTCCGTGATGGAGCGCACCTGGGAAGGGCTCAGCTCGGCGTCGAACACCAGCAGGTCCGCACCCTGTTGCAAGGCCTGGATGACCAGTTCTGAAAGACGGCCCTTGCCCATGAGAAAGCGGGGATCGAAGCGCGACCGGCGCTGGATGAGGGTGGCCGCCACCTCCAGGCCCGCGGACCTGGCCAGCTCGCAGAGTTCCTCCATGGAGTCTTCCGCGGCCGCCCGGTTATTGCCGGTGACCCCGATCAAGATGCCCCGCTCCCGGCCCCTCCCCTCCTCCCCGGCCGTCTCCACCTGTGCCAGTTCTTCCTCCAGGGAAGCCACCAGGGCGGCAAAATCGAGGCTCAAGGCCCCGGGGTGCGAGGCCTCGATAATCCCCCAGTTATGCCCGTCCAGGGGCCGAGGCAAGAGGTGGGCCACCTGAATAGCCCCCGCCTGCCCATCGGCACCGGCGGTAACCGCGGCCACCGCGTCCAGGCGCAGCAAGGCCAGGTCCATCAAGTCGTCTCGGGTCAGGATGCTGGAGTCCAGGTGGGTATGGATCAGGCGGAGGCCCTTGAGGCGGCCCTTAGCGCCGCGCTCCCGGGGCAGGGGGGGAATAACCAGGCCCTTGGCGTCCCCCACCAGGACGTGGCTCACCACGCCCTGGCGATCCAGGAGCACCCCTACCTGCCGGTGCAGGGAGCGGGAGATTTCTGCCAGTTGCCTGGCCAGCTCCGGGGTGAGAAGCAAGGCCAGCGGCACCTTGCGGCGGTAGAGCCGCTCCAATTGGCGATACTGGTGGGATTTTAATCCCGTCAGGTTGCCAAACGGGCGATGGATACGAACCTCCGGGTTTTGAGTTGTAGGGGCGACAGTGGCACAGGCTTCCAGCCTGTGATGGGGTCGCCCAGTTTCGAGTTTCGAGAAAAAACCACCTCGGGCCGGGAACAGAACTAATTTTCCTGGAGGCAGCTATTTTTTTTATTTTAACCTTTTTCCTGGAAAAGATGAACTCCTCCCCTTCATCTCACTTGCGAACTTAAAACTCGAAACCCAAAACTCAAAACTTATTAACGGGAGCATGAAAGGGGTTCCAGCTTTATCCCCTCTCCCCCGATGGGGGAGAGGGTTAGGGTGAGGGGGAATTTAATCTCTTTTCCGCTCCCATTAATAACTCAGACAAGACCGTTTCCCCGGGCCAGCAGCGCCCCCTGCACCCGGCGGTATAAATCCTCATCCCTTTGCCACGATTGACGGAGTTTCCGGGCCAGGCCTTGCCGGGATGCTTCATTGCCGACCAGGGGCAGGTTGGCGCCCGCGATGTGATGGGCCCCCCGGAGGGCCGCCCCCAGAAATTCGCAACCCACCAGGAGGTCGGAGAGCAGGTGCCACCGGCAGCGTTCCCCGGCCCAGGCCAGCAGTTTCAGGACCTCCGCGGCTTGCCGGGCGATCTCTTCGGGACAGCTCACCGCTTCCTGCGCCGCGTCCGTAAGGCGCTGGGCGTCTCCCGCGACCCGGGCCGCCGTCAGCCGGGAATAGGCCTGAACATCCCGCTCCTGGAGCTCTCGCAGGAGTTCCGCCAGCCGCCGCAGCCGGGCCAGCGTTTCTTCCCAGGCGAGCCCCTGATAACCCTTGGGGTTCACTGGACGTTGGCCTTCCAGGCACACCACCTTTTCCAGCAACGCCAGGCCTAACCTGGCCCCAAAGGCGGCGGCCGCACCGCCTCCCGGGTTGGGCTGCGCCTTGGCCAGCTCTTTCAGGAATGAGTTCATCTCACCCTCGCTGAGGGGAAACCACCCCGAGAAGCTGAGTATCACCTTTATGGCGCCGGGCCAAGAAAAATTTTCTGAAAACTCGAAACTCAAAACTCGAAACTTGAAACTGAAAAGGCCTCCAGCCCCTGGCAGGCTGAGATCCCACTCAGTTAATGCATGCCGGTGAGCGCCATCCCCAGTCCCTTTTGGTAATTTGGGGGCGGCCAAGCCGGGGCCGCTTAACCTTTAACCTTGAACCTTGAACTAATGTCTTAGCGCAGGGCTTCCCCCGCTGACCTTGCAAACCTGGGCATACATGGATATAATTTAGTTAACTATGGATATCTGCCTTTAACTCTAATCTTTAAAATTTATTTGATTCCGACCCTCAAAGATATGGAAAAGATCCCGGATCCCAAAGAACTGGAAAAGGAGCTGAGCGACTACCTTTCCAAAAAATATGGCAGCCGCATCCAGGTCCTGGCCCCCCAACTCATCACCAAACCCCGGGTGGACGGGGAAGACAAGGGCAAGGGGGACCCGATCGGCAAGATCGATTTTGACCTGAAGCCCGAAGAGATGGAAGCCTACCTGGACGGATACGTCATCAAACAGGGCCTCGCCAAGAGCATCCTGGCTACCAAGGTCTGCACCCACTTCAATCGCATCCGCCATTCCCTGGAACAGGGGCGGGAACCGGAACCGGGGGTGGGCTCCATCAAGAATAACATCATCCTCATCGGCCCCACCGGGGTGGGCAAGACCTACCTGGTGAAACTCATTGCCAAAAAGATCGGGGTTCCCTTCATCAAAGGAGATGCCACCAAATTCTCCGAGACCGGCTATGTGGGCGGTGACGTGGAAGACCTGGTGCGGGACCTGGTATGCGCCGCCGGCGACGACCTGAAACTGGCTCAATACGGCATCATTTATATTGACGAAATCGACAAGATTGCCTCCGCCGCGCACACCTGGGGCGGGCCGGATGTCTCCCGCACCGGGGTGCAGCGGGCCTTGCTGAAGCCCATGGAGGAGACCGAGGTGGATCTGAAGGTGGCCCACGACCCGGTGTCCCAGATCCAGGCCATCGAACACTACCGCCGCACCGGCAAGAAGGAGAAGCGCACCCTCAATACCCGTCACATCCTCTTCATTGTCAGCGGCGCCTTCAACGGCCTGGATAAGATTGTCAAGGAGCGCCTCAGTAAGAAAAAGATCGGCTTCCATGGCAAGATGGCCACCCGGGAGGAAGAGCGGGCCTTCCTGAAGCAGGTCACCGCCGAAGACCTGATTCAATACGGGTTCGAGTCGGAGTTCGTTGGCCGTCTGCCGGTGGTGGCTGTGTTGGAGCAGCTCACCGCCGGGGACCTCTACGAAATCCTGCGCAACCCCAATAACCCCATCCTTATCAGCAAGAAACGGGATTTTTGGGCCTATGGGATTGACATCAGATTCGAGGACGAAGCTCTGCGCCTGCTGGCGAACCAGGCGGCCCTGGAAAAGACCGGGGCCCGGGGTTTGGTGAGCGTCATTGAGCGGGTCCTCCTCCAGTTCGAAAAGCGACTGCCCTCCACAGACATCAAAGAACTGCTGGTCACCCCGGAATTGGTGGGGGAATCCCAGGAAGAGCTGGAGAGGCTCATCGCCAATCCGGGTGATCCGGAGATCCGCAAGCGCTTCCAGAAAGCGGCCCGGGCCGAACGGGACCTCCTCAAGAAATTCATCTGGCGTCGGGAAGAGGATTTACGGGGGCGCTACCGGCTGCCCCTCAGTGACCAGCGGGTGGAGTTGCTGGTGGACCATTACCATCAGTGGGACTGCGACCTGAAGACCTGCTTCCAGGAGATGGGCCGTCTCCATGACCAGGTGCGGGTCTTCGAGGACCGCTTCTTTGACGAGCACGCCATCCAGCTCCATTTCGATGAAGAGGCGGTGGATGAAATCCTGCGCCGGGCTCTGGAGGGCGGCATTTCCGCCTTAGCCGTCTGCGACCGTCTCTCCGAGGAATTGTCCTACGCCCTGAAACTGGTTCGGGACCGCACTTCCCGGGACCACTTCATCTTGACCCGGGAAGCCCTGGCCGATCTCGACTCCTATCTCAATCGGCTGATCCGGGATCATTACCAGACGACCCGCTTTCGGGAATAACCCCAGGACATGGTAGGAGTCTCCAAACTCTATTGCGGCGCGGTGGAAGCCGGCGACCTCCTGCGTTATCAGGGCCGCCAGGCCCAAGAGCTGCCGTCCCACCTTTTGCAGTTCTCGGCGGATAAAAAGCCGGTGGTGGTCTGGAATGTCACCAGGCGCTGCAACCTCAAATGCCTCCACTGTTACGCCCAGGCCACCGCCGGCCCGGCCCAGGATGAGCTGAGCCATCAAGCAGCCCTGGATTTGCTCCGGGACCTGAAGGACTTCGGGGCGCCGGTGGTCCTGTTTTCCGGGGGTGAGCCCCTGTTGCGGCCGGACCTCTTTGAGCTGGTGGACCGGGCCGTGGCCCACGGCATGCGGGCGGTGATCTCCACCAACGGCACCCTGATCAGCCGGGACCTGGCCTGGCGCCTGAAAGACCTGGGCCTCTCCTACGTAGGCATCAGCCTGGACGGCGCCGCGGAGGTCCATGACCGCTTTCGGGGCGAGTCCGGCTCCTTTGCCGCGGCCATGGCCGGGGTGCGCCACTGCCGGGAGATGGGCCTCAAGGTGGGGCTGCGCTTCACCCTCAGCCGCCTCAATTACCGGGAAGTGCCGGCCATTTTCGACCTGGTGGAGGAATACCAGCTTCCCCGCATCTGCTTCTATCACCTGGTCTATGCCGGCCGCGGCACCAAGCTGGTGGCCGAGGCCTTGAGCCACCCCCAGACCCGGGAGCTGTTGGACCTGATCTGCGCCCGCACCCGCCGGATCTTCGACGCCGGCCGCGCCGCCGAGGTGCTCACGGTGGACAACCATGCCGACGGCCCTTATATCTACCTGAAGCTGCTTAAGGAAGACCCGCGCAGGGCCGCGGAGGTCCTGGAATTGCTCAAAATGAACGAAGGGAACAATTCCGGTCGGGGGATCGGCTGCGTCAGTTGGGACGGGGAGGTGCACGCCGACCAGTTCTGGCGCCACTATAGCTTCGGCAACGTGCAGCGCCGCCCCTTCGGCGAGATCTGGACCGACCTGACGAATCCTCTCATGGCCCGGCTCAAGGACAAAAAGCGCTATGTGGGCGGGCGCTGCGCCCGCTGCCGCTGGTTGGAGGTCTGCGCCGGCAACTTCCGGGTCCGGGCCGAGGCCCTGAGCGGCGACCTCTGGGACCCTGATCCCGCCTGTTACCTGACGGATGAGGAAATCGGGATGAATTGAATTTTTTTAGGGGCAGCCAATCCTCAAAAAATAATCAGGGGCGGCAGTGGCACAGGCTTCCAGCCTGTGATTGGCTCGCCCCTGGTTTTCAGAAAGCGGATGATTATTTCTTTAACTACCTTAACTCCTGCAAGATAATCTGCAACGCCTCGTCTCACCTCGTTGATTTCTTCCCGGCGCGGTCGCCTTCCAGGCTGGCTCTACTCTTCCACGGCGATGTCTTCCACGGCGATGGCTGCGTCGATTTTGCTGACATTGATGGCTTGTAGTCCTTTGGGGCCTTCGCTTACCTCGAATTCCACCCGGTCGTCCTCCTTCAAGGTGCGGAAGCCGGAGCCCGCAATATTGGTGTAGTGTACGAACAGGTCGGGGCCGTCCTCGCGTTTGATGAAACCGTAGCCTTTGGCTTCGTTGAACCACTTGACCGTACCGTTATTGATCGCCATTCCTCACTCCTTTTAACCCTGGTTCCTTTGCCGGCAGCGGCCAGGGGGACGCAGGCCCAAAAAAAACGGCCGGCCCCCGCCATACCGTCATTATCTTAACTTTGTCGCCCCGAGCACCGCATTTACGCCTGATTATAGGATGGCAATCTCGCTAGCACACACCCGGGTTGACTGTCAAGAAAATTCTTTCAGGAGATTCTTGACATCGTGGGGCCGCCGCGCTAAAAGCTCAGGCCGCCCCGGAGGCAGCTCCGGTGTTCCCCAACTCGCCCTGGAAAAAAAGCCAAACCGGGGCACGCCCCCCCTCTCATCAGGAATGATCCAGAGGGATGTCCAAGAGAATCCTGAGGTGGTCCTCGACGCACTCCTCCAGAACCTCCAGGTTATAGCCGCCTTCCAGCACCGTGATCAGCCGGCCTCCGGCGCTTTCCTGGGCCAGATCCAGCACCAGGCGGGTCATCTCCCGGTAGCCGCTCCGGGTCAGGTGCATATTAGCCAGGGGATCCTTGGAGTGAGCGTCGAAGCCCGCGGAAATCATCACAAACTGCGGGGCAAATTGCCGCAGGCGGGGCAGCCCCTCGTTCTGCAAGGCCTCCAGATATTCCTCATCGCCGCTGCGGGGCGGAAAGGGCAGGTTCAGGGTGAAGCCCTTACCCGGACCCTTGCCCTCCTCCCGGTGATAGCCGGTGCCGGGGTAGCAGTACTGCGGGTCCTCGTGCAGCGACAGGTAAAAGACCCGGGGGTCGGCCTCGAAGAGGTGCTGGGTGCCGTTGCCGTGGTGCACGTCCCAATCGACGATGGCCACCCGCTCCAGGCCGAAGTTTTCCAGGAGATAGACGGCGCCCAGGGCCACGTTGTTGAAAAAGCAAAAGCCCATGGCCCGGTCCCGCTCGGCATGGTGCCCCGGCGGCCGCACCGCGCAAAAGGCATTATCGGCCTTATCTCCCATGATGGCATCCGCCGCGGCCATCACCCCGCCCGCGGCCAGCAGGGCGATCTCGTAGGATTCCGGGCTGATGCCGCAGTCCTGCACCTCAAAGATTTGTTCACCCCGCTGGCAGGCATCTTGGAACCGCAGGATATAATCCGGATCATGCAGGCGCTCCACCCAGGCCAGGGGGGCGGGGTAAGGTTTGAGCTGGATCAGCAATTCCAGAACCCCGCTACCCTTGAGGCTGGCCTGGATGGCCTTTAGCCGGTCGGGCCGTTCCGGATGCCACGACCCTGGATCGTGCAACAGGTAGCGGTCGTCATAAACGTAGCCGGTGCGGCGCATGTTCTCTCCTGGCTGACTGAACTGCCGATGATTATCTTAAAAAATATCCTCAGGGCATTAGGCTTGTAAAGGATTTTTCGGCGGAAAACGGGATTCTGCGGACCAATAATTTGGGAAAGGCGAAAGGGGCAAGCGGCTCGCCGCGGCGGCGATCTCCTCCGCCTACCCCTCCACCGCCACCCCTGGTCAAAGCAGGCGTTGCTCCACCACTTCCCATTTGACATTGTTGAAGAAGGCGGTGAGGTAGTCCGCCCGCTTGATGCCGTAGTCGGTCATGTAGGCATGCTCGAAGACGTCCAGAATCAGCAAGGGATTTAGGCCCGCCGGATGCCCCACGTCATGTTCATTGATCCACTGGTTGATAATCAGACCCGTCTCCGGGTCCTCGTAGCAGACGGCCCAACCGATGCCCCGCATGGAGGCCACCGCCATAAAATCGTTGGCGCAGGAATCCACGGAGCCGAACTGGGCCTCCACCCGCTTGGTAAGTTCCGGGGCCTTGGCGGGCTCGCCTTTGCCCCCCAAGTTGCTGAAATAGAGTTCGTGCAGTCGCATGCCGTTGAATTCCCACCCCAGGCGCCGCTTTAGTTCGGCAAACTCCGGGGTTCCCTGCTTGCCGTCCTTAAGCAGGGCCGTCAGCAGGTCCAGGACCTTATTGGTGTTGGTCACATAGCCCTGGTAGAGGGTGAAATGATTCTTGAGCAAGGTGTCACTAAAGCCTTTCATACCCAACAGAAAAGAAAAATCCTTGGCGGTATAGGTCATGCTGAGCTCCTTTCCGGCCGCCACCTCAAACGAAAAAAACGAAAAAGGCGGCCACCGTCTTTTTCATTAAAGATAGTGACGCCCGGAGGCCTGAGCAAGGCGGCGCGCAAAATTTCCGGCGCCTTGGGGGAAGGCGCGGGGGATAAATAAGTTTTCGGTTTTCGGTTTGCGGTTAAGAAAACCTCTCATAAGTAGCTTATTTTACTGGCCTTTTACCACTGGCCCACGCCAGTCCGCCGCCGGGCGCGCCTGATTCGCCCACCCCGCCGGCCGCCTGGACCCAGCCGCCTTTTCGTTGCCTGGCCGGTGCTGATGGGGTATATTTCAAACTTACAGGTTCATTCCGGGGCTTCTGGTTCCAAGTCTTCCGGGTCCAGCAGACCTTGCTGGAGCAAGGCCCGTTCCAGTTCGGCCAGCCCCTGCTTGAAGGCCGGATAAAGAGTCACGGCCAGGGAAATCCCTTTGCGGGTGGGGAGCCATTCCCCTTCCTGCTCCCCGGGGACGTGCACCCGGATATCGATGAGGCGGTGGCCCTTAAACTCGGACAGCGACAGCAAGACGACTTCGCGGGCGTTTTTGGTTATCTTACTAATTACTTCGGACATGGTTCCCCCTGCGGCTTTCCTGCCAGGAAATTTGCTGGGGATTGACTTCGCTTATCTGATCGACATTGTCAACCCCCTTCTTCGATGCAGCTCTATAATACCTTAAGCAGACACAAGGAAGCCTTCAAGCCCCTGACCCTGGGGAAAGTGGGGTTTTATGCTTGCGGAGTGACGGTTTACGACGACTGCCACCTGGGCCACGCCCGCTCCGGCGTGGTCTTTGAGGTCCTGGTGCGCTATTTGCGCCGTCAGGGGCTAACGGTCAACTGGGTGAGAAATTTTACCGACATCGATGACAAGATCATCCGCCGGGCCCAGGAAACCGGAACCTCCTGGCAGGAGGTGGCCGAGCGCTACATCGCCTCCTTCCGGCAAGACACCGCGGCCTTGGGATTGCCCCCGGCCCAATGGGAGCCCCGAGCCACGGACCACCTGCCCCAGATCGTCGCCCTGATCCGCCGCCTGGAAGAGCGTGGATTCGCCTACCGGGGCGCCACCGACGTCTATTTCCGGGTACGCAGCTTTCCCGGCTACGGTAAGCTCTCCGGCCAGAACCCGGATGACATGCGGGTGGGCGCCCGCATCGAGGTGGACCCGCACAAGGAAGACCCCCTGGACTTCGTCCTGTGGAAGAGCAGCAAGCCCGGAGAGCCAGCCTGGCCCAGCCCCTGGGGCCCGGGCCGCCCCGGCTGGCACATCGAATGCTCCGCCATGAGCATGCACTACCTGGGGGAGACCTTCGACCTGCATGGCGGCGGCCAGGACCTGATCTTCCCCCACCACGAAAACGAGCTGGCCCAATCCGAGGCGGCCACCGGCCAGCCCTTCGCCCGCTACTGGCTGCATCACGGGCTGCTCACCCTCAACCAGGAGAAGATGTCCAAGTCCCTGGGAAATTTCTTCACCATCAAGGAAGTCCTGGCCCGTTTTCCCGCGGAGGTGGTACGCTTCTTCCTCATCAATGGCCACTACCGCAGCCCTCTCGATTTCTCCGACGCCGCCCTGGCCGAGGCCGAGGCCGCCCTGCTGCGGCTTTATTCCACTCTGGCCCGGCTCCGCGAGGGGCTCCGCCCCCACCAGGATTTTAAGCCGCTGGCCTCCCCGGACCTTCAGGCCAGCCTGACCTCAGAGGCAGGCGCCCGCCTTGCTTCCCTGCGGTCCCGCTTTGAGGCGGCCATGGACGACGATCTCAACACCGCCCAGGCCCTGGGCTACCTCTTCGACGCGGTGCGACTGATCAACCGACTGATGGAGGAACCTTCAGACCATCCGGGCTATTTCACGGTTCTGCGGGAGGCCGATCACTCCCTGGCGGACCTGGGCCGGGTGCTGAATCTGCTCCAGGACGACCCGGTCGAGATGGTCCGAACCCTGAGACAGAAGGCCGTGGACCTGAAGATTGCCCCGGAAGAGATTGCACGCCTCATCGACGAGCGGATACTGGCTCGGAACCGCAAGGACTGGGCCCGGGCCGACGCCATCAGGAAAACGTTGGCCGAAATGGAGATCGTCCTGGAAGATACTCCCCAGGGGACCGTTTGGCGGGTGAAGAGCTAACTAATAGCTGACAGCTATCAGCTTTTGGGTTTTGTGTTTTTGGGTTTTGTTTTTTGGTTATTGGTTTTTGCTTTAGCTCACTGCTGACCGCTGATAGCTGTCAGCTATTAAACTTCAAGGAGGTTTTCATATGGCCACATTCCTGATGTTTGGCAAATACTCAGCCCAGGCCCTGAAAGAGATGAGCCCGGGACGCACCCAGAAGGTGCGGGACAAGGTCAAGGAAATGGGCGGGGAAGTGAAGGCGATTTACGCCGTGCTGGGAAAGATGGACCTGCTGCTGGTGGTCAACCTGCCCGGCATCGAGGCGGCCGTGAAGGCCTCCCTGGCCCTGAGCAAAATGACCGGCATCTCTTTTACTACCTCGCCCGCCCTGCCGGTGGAGGAATTTGACAAAATAATCGCTCAGGTGTGATGTTTTTTTGGGGGGGGGCCAGGGGCCGACGGCCCCTGCCCTCCCCCCAAGCCCCCCTCCCAACCCCCAGAATTTAGCCGGGGAAGGCGGGCTGCGCCCGACTTCCCCGGCTTAAAAATAGGGGCGACCCAGCAGGTCGCCCTTACTCTTATGAGGATTGGGGGTGGGGGTTTGGGGGAGTTTTTTGTAAGTGTAAGGGCCCTCGGCCCACTTACAATCCCTCCCCCAACTTTTTTAACCTTTTGGGGTGGGTGGCGCCAAGCCACCCACCCCAAAAAAATGTTATATTTAATTTTGCCGATATTAATAATATGTCAGAGCAGTTCCATCTAGTCACGCCCTTCCAGCCCAAAGGGGATCAGCCCCAGGCCATCCGCCGGTTGATCCAGGGGGTTAGGCACGGCCAGCCCCATCAGGTGTTGCTGGGGGTAACCGGCTCCGGCAAGACCTTCACGGTGGCCAACGTCATCGCCGCGGTGAATCTGCCCACCCTGGTGCTGGCCCCCAACAAGACCCTGGCCGCCCAGCTCTACGGCGAGTTCCATGAGTTCTTTCCGGAAAACGCGGTGGAGTATTTTGTAAGTTACTACGATTATTATCAGCCAGAGGCCTACGTGCCGCAGGCGGACCTCTATATCGAGAAGGACGCCTCCATCAACGAAGCCATCGACCGGTTGCGCCATTCCGCCACCCGCTCCCTGTTTGACCGCAATGATGTGATCATCGTGGCTTCAGTCTCCTGCATCTACGGTCTGGGCTCGCCGGAGGCCTACCACGGCATGCTCCTCTATCTGGAGGAGGGCGTGGTCAGGGACCGCCGGGAGGTCCTGGCCAAGCTGGTGGAGATCCTGTACGAGAGGAATGACCTCGATTTTCACCGGGGGACTTTTCGGGTGCGGGGCGACCGGGTGGAGATCTTTCCGGCCTACGAAGAGGACCTGGCCATCCGCATCGAATTTTGGGGCGACACGGTGGAGGCCATCAAGGAGATCGACCCCTTGCGGGGCCAGACCTTACGCCGCCTCAAAAAGATCACGGTCTATCCCGCTTCCCATTACGTCACCACCGACCTGGTGCGGCGCCAGGCCACGGCCGCCATCGAGGCGGAACTGAGCGAGCGCCTCGCCTGGTTCCAGCAACAGGGGAAACTGTTGGAGGCCCAACGCCTGGGGGAGCGCACCCGTTTCGACCTGGAAATGATGAAGGAGCTGGGTTTTTGCCACGGCATCGAGAATTATTCCCGACACCTCACCGGCCGGTCCCCGGGGGAGCCACCCCCTACCCTGCTGGACTACCTGCCTCGGGAATCCCTGGTGGTCATCGACGAATCCCACATCACCATCCCCCAGCTCCAGGGCATGTACCGGGGAGACCGCTCCCGCAAACAGACCCTGGTGGATTTCGGCTTCCGCCTGCCTTCGGCCCTGGACAACCGGCCCCTCAGTTTCGAAGAGTTCGAAACCCGGGTGCACAAGTTGATTTACGCCTCCGCCACCCCCGGCCCCTATGAGCTGGACAAGGCCGGCGGCCGGGAGGTGGAGCAAGTCGTTCGCCCCACCGGCCTGATGGACCCCAAGATCACCGTGAAGCCGGCCAGCCACCAGGTGGATGATCTCCTGGGCGAGATCCGGGCCCGGGTGCAGCGGAGCGAGCGGGTCCTGATAACCACTCTCACCAAACGCATGGCCGAAGACCTTACCGAGTACTACCAGGACCTGGACCTTAAGGTGCGTTACCTCCATTCCGACATCACCACCCTGGAGCGCATGGAGATCATTCGGGACCTGCGCCTGGGAGTCTTCGACGTCCTGGTGGGCATCAACCTCTTGCGGGAAGGGCTGGATCTGCCGGAAGTCTCCCTGGTCGCCATCCTGGATGCGGACAAGGAGGGCTTCTTGCGCTCCGGGCGCTCCCTGATCCAGACCTGCGGCCGGGCGGCCCGCAATGTCCGGGGCGAAGTGCTCTTCTATGCCGACCGGGTAACCCCCTCCATGGCCGCGGCCATCCAGGAGACCGACCGCCGCCGGGCCCTGCAGCAAATTTACAATAAACGCCACGGCATCACCCCGGAGACCATCCAGAGCCGGATCAAAGACGTCCTGGGCTCGGTGTACGAACAGGATTATGTCACCGTGCCTATGGCCGCCGAAGACCCGGCCCCCTATCTGCTGGAGGAGGAAGCAGCAGCCCGGATTGCCCGCCTGAAGCGGGAGATGCAGGCCGCTGCCAAGAAGCTGGATTTTGAGCGGGCCGCGACCCTGCGGGACCAGATCCGGGCCCTGGAGGCTGGACGGCTTAAGTACGCCTGAGTTACGGGGTGCGGGGTTAAGATTTTAATTTTTTAAGTGAACTTCTTCTGAAGGAATGGGAGGGGGCCAATTAAACCACTACCTGTTAAAGCAGGTAGATTTTCCAACGACTGAAAATCTTACTCGGGTAATTCTGGCTCAAAACTCACCTCTCCTCCTCCGCCCTTTTCTTGGGCCGCTTGCCATCGGGTTTAGCCTGCAATTTGAGGAATTCCTCCAGTAGCCGCTTCTGTTGGGAGCTGAGCCGGGTGGGGGTCTCCAGGGCCACTTCCACCACCAGGTCGCCCCTGGATTTGCCCCTGAGGCCCGGAAGCCCTTCCCTCGGGATGCGGAAGGTAGCCCCGGGCTGGGTGCCGGCTGGCACTTGCAGGAGCTTCTTGGAATTCAAGGTGGGAATAGTGACCGTGGCGCCCAGGGCCGCTTCCACAAAAGAGAGGTGCGCCTGGTAACGGAGATCTCGTTCCTTCCGGGAGAAGATGGGATGCGGGGTGATCTGAACTTCCAGGTAAAGGTCACCGGCAGGGCCGCCTCTGACGCCCGCTTCCCCTTCCCCCCGGAGGCGCAGGCGGGTGCCGCTGTCCACCCCCGGCGGAATGCGCACCTGGAGCTGCTTCTTTTCCTTCACCGTGCCGCCGCCCCCGCAGTTGACGCAGGGGGAGGTGATGAGGGTGCCAGCCCCGAGACAATCCGGACAATTGTTGAAGATCTTCAGAAATCCTCGGGGCTGGCTAACCTGGCCCCGGCCCCCACAGCGCGGGCAGCTCTGACGCTGGACGCCGGGCTCCAAGCCGCTGCCGCCGCAGCGCCGGCAACTGACTCGTCGTTCCACCTCCAGGCTGGTATCCAGGCCTCGGACCACTTCTTCCAGGGTCAGGACCACCCGCTGGCGCAAATCCGCCCCGGGTTGGGCCCGTTCGGCCTGGGCCGGCCGTTTCCCGAAGCTGAAGAATTCCTCGAATATGTCCCCAAAGGAGCCGAAGGTATCCTCAAAACCGCTGAAGCCGCCGACATCCATACCGGCCACGCCCGCATGGCCATACAGGTCGTAAAGCTCCCGCTTCTCGGTATCCGACAGCACCTGGTAAGCTTCGGAAATCAGCTTGAATTGCTCTTCCGCCTGCTTGTCCCCGGGATTCTTGTCGGGATGATGTTTGAGAGCCAACTGCCGGTAACTGCCTTTGATTTCCTCCACTGAGGCATCCCGGGAGACCCCCAAGATCTCATAATATTCTGTCATTCCGGCCGAACCACTCCCAGCCTCATCCACTGGATGATTTTTCGCCCTAATGGTCATCATCTTCACTTCCTTTGTCAAGGACGGCTGCGGACATGGAGATAGTTCAAAGTTCAAAGTTCAAAGTTTCACCTCGAAGTAAGTTTGCCCTTAACCTTGAACCTTGAACTTTGAACTTTGAACTTTTTTTGGAAGGGCTTCCAGGCGGGCCTCCAGGTCCGGGGAGAGATCGTGGATTTCCACCAGCTTGCTGCGGCTGCGGGCCCCCAGGAGACGGAAGGCGTCCTGGGGAAGCTTCAGGGCCCGAGCCAGGAAGGCCAGGAGTTCCCGGTTGGCCGCCCCCTTTTCCGGGACAGCCGTCAGCCGGACCTTGAGACGGTCGCCATGCAAGCCCACCACCTCGGTGCGCCGGCCCCCCGGAGCCACCGTTAGCCGCAGCAGGTAGCCCTGGCAGGTGGGCGAAAACCAGGTGGACATCCCGAGGCTAGTCCTCAGCAGATCCGGTAGGCCAGGCCCAGGAGGCTGGCCCACAGGAAACTTCTCAAAAATACGATGGCCAGCAGCACCAGGAGGGGGCTCAGATCCAGGCCGCTATAGACCAGGGGCAGCCGCTGCCGCAACCAGGCCAGCACCGGTTCGGTGACCTTATAGAGAAACCGGACGATGGGGTTGTAGGGATCGGGGTTCACCCAGGAAATCAGGGCCCGGGCGATGATAATATACATATAGATGGCGAGCCCCAGGTCAAGGATCTTGGCCAGGGCCACCAGCAGATTGCTTAGGACAAACATTCCCGCTTCTCCATTTCTTAAGAAATTTAGTCTATTATGGCCGGGGCGCTAAAATTGTCAAGGCGGAAAGGTAATGATAGCAATCAGCTCCTGTAGGGTGCGCACTGCGCACCCTACATGGCTGATTGCTGAAAGCAGGGCGACCCGATCACAGGCTGGAAGCCTGTGCCACTGTCGCCCCTCCTGCTGACGGCTGACAGCTAAAAAATACCAGGTTGCGCCGGCCCGAGGCATTCCTTAAAATAGAAAGATTAGCCAGCGTCTCAGATGAAAAACTCCGTAACCTTCAAGGCCCTGCGCCATCGCAATTTTCAGCTCTTTTTCACCGGCCAGCTGATCTCCCTCACCGGCTCCTGGATGCAGTCGGTGGCCTTCAGTTGGCTGGTCCTGGTGCTCACCAACTCCGCCCTCTACCTGGGACTGGTTGGCGCCCTGCAAACCCTGCCGGTGCTGCTCTTCTCCTTTCTGGGGGGCGTGGTGGCGGACCACACCAGCAAACTGCGCCTGATGTTCATTACGCAGACATCCCTATTGCTGCTGGCCCTGGCCCTGGGGCTGCTGGTGGACCTGCAGCTCATCAAGATTTGGGACCTCTGCCTCATCGTCTTCCTCTCCGGCACGGTAATGGCCTTCGATATCCCGGCGCGCCAGGCCTTCATCGTGCAGCTGGTGGGCAAGCCGGACCTGCCCAACGCCATTGCCCTCAACTCCAGCCTGTTCAACGCCACCCGGGTGATGGGCCGGCGGTGGGCGGGGTGGTGATCGCGGCCATGGGCATGGCCAACTGCTTCTATCTCAACGCCGCCAGCTTTCTGGCGGTGCTCCTGGCCCTGGCGCTCCTCAAACTGCCTCCCTCCCAGCCGGCGCCCTGGACGCCCCTGTGGCGCGCCTGGAAGGAACTCGGAGACTACCTGCGGACCAGGCGGGAGGTGCGGCTGATCCTGCTGCTGATGACCCTGGTGGCCGTCCTGGCCATGCCCTATTACGTGCTGCTGCCCATGCTGGCCCGGAATACCCTGGGGGTGGGGCCCAGTGGCTTCGGCATCCTCATGGGCGCCAGCGGCCTGGGGGCCTTTCTGGGCGGCCTCATCCTGGCCCGCCGCCTGCAGAGTAGCCCTCCCATGCCCTCCTTCCTGACAGGTCAGGCCCTGTTTCTCCTGGGGCTGGTGGGCCTGGGGCTCTGCGGCTCATATTACGCCGCCCTGGTCTTCATGTTCATTATCGGCTTCGGCATGGTGACCCAACTCTCCACCGGCAACAGCCTGCTGCAGCTCAACGTACCCGATGAACTGCGGGGCCGCCTCATGAGCCTCTTCGGGCTCATCGTCATGGGCTTCGCCCCGATAGGCAGCCTCATTTACGGGGTGGCGGCCCACTTCGCCGGCCCGGGACCCACCATCGCCGGAGGGGGCCTCTTGGCCGCCCTGGGCGCCGGCATCATCCTGCTGCGCTACCCTGATCTGCGCCGCCTCGAGTTCACCGACCTGGGACCCGCCGAAAGTGATTGACCTTTGTTGGGAGCTTGGGAGAAATAGCCACACTTGCAGAATAAATTAGAAATTAATTTTTAAGGGTGAAAAATCTATTTTTTCCACCTTGCATTTTTGGGAAGATGAGTTATATTGACCTCTATAAGAGGTCATATGACCTCAATTATAGTTCGCATGACCTATATAGGAGGTCTATCCAAATGTTGGCGCCCCTGCTCGGATCAATTAGTGGCGAGAGAACACTACTTTTTATTTTTGCGAGAGGAGAAGGGTACGCGCGCGAGATAGCGAGATTTTATAATACAGATTTGACTCCTATCCAAAGGAAACTTGAAAGGTTTGAAGCAGATGGGGTTTTATACAGCCGCTTTGCCGGGAGAACTCGTCTATATTCGTTCAATCCAAGATACGTATTTAAGCCAGAGATCGAAAACCTTCTCAAAAAGGCTTTAACTTTTTACCCCCCAAATGAGCGTGAAGCGCTTTTAATGAATAGGCGTAGACCCAGGAGGAGTGGTAAGCCATTATGAAGCAAATCAAAGATATGTCGATCGGAGAATTAGCAGCATTTATATGTAGCCATCTTAAACGCAGAGGCATTGATGTTGTCTTATCAGGGGGAAGTTGTGTCTCAATTTACACTGAAAATAAATATGCTTCCCTTGATTTAGATTTCATTGAATTTAATTATATTGATAGAAAGAAATTAAAAAAAGAGCCTTTTGGAAATAGGATTTCATGAAAAAAATAAGTATTTCGTAAATCCTGAAACAGATATCTTCTTGGAATTCCCACCAGGCCCCCTTAATACTGGGGAAGAACCAGTAAAAGAAGTTATTACAATAAATTTTCCCACAGGTGAATTAAGGATCATTTCTCCGACTGATTGTGTTAAAAATAGACTCGCTGCATATTATCATTGGGGAGATCAACAAAGTTTAGAGCAAGCAGTATTGGTTGCAAAAGATAACAGGATAAGTCTGGAAGAAATAGAACGATGGTCTAAGGTAGAGGATAAGATGTCGGTTTTTCACGTAATAAGAAATCGCCTTGAAGTCCGCTAAATTATTTCTAATTTAAACAAGTTGGCCTTCAGCAATTTCTCCCTGATTTCCCCTGAGCCCCCAAGAAGATTTCAAAAGCCCCCCATGCAGAGATTTTGAAATTGGCGATGACTAAAATTTAGTCATTGTCGATCCTTTTCAAAATGACCCACTAGCCGACGCCAAAATATCTTGTGATTTGCTGATATTTCTGTTATAAAAATTCGATTTGCAATAAATTACTCACGCCCCGCCAGGGCGGGCCGGTGCCGGCGCCAGTTGCCAAAGGCGGCGGTGGCCCCGCCGGCGGCGGAGCGGTGGACTAACCGGAGGAAAACCCATGTCTTACGTCACCATGAAGGAACTGCTGGAGGCCGGGGTGCATTTCGGCCACCAGACCCGCCGCTGGAACCCCAAGATGGCGCCTTATATCTTCGGGGCCAGAAACGGCATCCACATCATCGACCTGCAAAAAACCGTCCAGTTCTTCAAGACCGCCTATAATTACGTGGTGGAACGGGTGGCGGACGGCGGCCTCGTCCTCTTCGTGGGCACCAAGAAACAGGCCCAGGACGCCATTGCCGAAGAAGCCAAACGCTGCGGCATGTTCTACGTCAACCACCGCTGGCTGGGAGGCATGCTCACCAACTTTTCGACCATCAGCCGTTCCATTGCCCGCCTGAAGGAGTTTGAGGCCATGAAGGAAGATGGCTCCCTCCGCCGCTTTCCCAAAAAAGAGGTCCTGATGATGGAGAAGAAGGCGGCCAAGCTGGAGCGCTCCCTGGGCGGCATCAAGAATATGGGGCGCCTCCCCGATATCGTCTATGTGGTGGACCCCCGCAAGGAAGACATCGCGGTGATGGAAGCCCGCAAGGTCCACGTCCCCTTGCTGTCCATCGTGGACAGCAACTGCGATCCCACGGAGATCGATTATCCCATCCCGGGCAATGACGATGCCATCCGCGCCATCCGCCTCCTCACCGCCCGCGTCGCCGACGCGGTGCTGGAAGGCAAAAAACTGGCGGAAGAGCGCCTCCAGGGACAGTTGGATAAGGAGGCTGCCGCGGCCCTGACGGCAGAAGCGGCGCCGGCCCCGGCCCCGGAGGTCGTGTTCCCGGAACCCTCGGAGGCCCCGCCGGCCCCGCCGGCCGAAGTCTCCGCTGAGGGAGCGGCCAAAACCGAGGCCTAAAGGGGAAGCAGGCTCACCGGCAAAACGTCTCGGTTCTCCGGTGAGTTAACCTGTTCCCATTTCCCGCCTGGTCGTTCCCCAATGTAAAAAATGGCCGGGTGGCAAGGAGAGATTACTTGGAGATAACCGCCGAATTGGTAAAAACCTTGCGTGACCGGACCGACGCCGGGATGATGGATTGTAAAAAGGCCCTGAAGGAAACGGCCGGCGACCTGGAGGCCGCGGTGGCCTACCTGCGCCAGAAGGGCCTGGCAGTGGCCAGCAAGCGAGCCGGCCGGACCACCACCGAAGGCTGCGTCTGGGCCCATGTCAGCCCGGATCATCAGTCCGGGGTGCTCCTGGAAGTGAATTGTGAATCCGATTTTGTCGCCAAAACCGACTCCTTTCAGGAGTTGGGCCCCCGCCTGGCGGAGCAGTTGGCCGCGGCCGCCATGGAAACGGTGGAGGAGTTGCTGGCCCAGCGCTGCACCCACTCTCCCGGATTGAACGTGGCCGACTACCTCAACGAAGTCATCGCCAAGACCGGGGAGAAGTGCCAGGTGCGCCGCTTCAGCCGCTATCGCGGCGACCTGGTGGCCGCCTACATTCACCACGGCGGCAAGATCGGGGTGATGTTGCAGCTTAGCGGCGGCGACGCCGCCCCTGAGGCTGTGGCCGCCGCCAGGGACCTGGCCATGCAGGTGGCCGCCACCAATCCCCTGGCGGTCAGCCGGGAACAGGTGCCGGCCGAGACCGTCTCCAAGGAAAAGGCCATCTATGCGGCCCAGGCCCAGGAGAGCGGCAAGCCGGCCCAGATCATTGAAAAAATGGTAGTCGGCCGTTTGGAAAAGTTTTATAAGGAAGTCTGCCTCCTGGAGCAGCCCTTCGTGAAAAATCCGGAGCAGACCGTCAGCCAGTTTCTCAAAGAAGTGGGAAAGAAGATGGAGAAAGAACTCCAGGTCAGAGGCTTCAGCCGATTCCAGGTGGGTGTATGACCTAACGCCATGGCGCCGCAGACCCCAAAATATAATCGCGTCCTTCTCAAGTTGAGTGGCGAGACCCTGGCGGGCCACAAAAAGTTCGGCATGGACCCCGCCACCCTGAAGGCCATCGCCCTGGAGATCAAGGCGGTGGTGGCGCTAAAAGTCCAGGTGGGCGTGGTGGTGGGCGGCGGTAACATCTTCCGGGGGCTGGAGGCCAGCGCCCAGGGGATTGAACGGGCCGTGGCCGACTACATCGGCATGCTGGCCACGGTCATCAACGCCCTGGCCTTGCAAGACGCCCTGGAAAAGGCGGGACTGCCCACCCGGGTGATGAGCGCCATCACCATGAACGAAGTGGCGGAGCCCTACATCCGCCGCCGGGCCCTCCGCCACCTGGAAAAGGGGCGGGTGCTGATCTTCGGGGCCGGCACCGGCAGTCCCTACTTCACCACGGATACCGCCGCGGCTCTGCGGGCCACCGAGATCGGCGCCCAGCTTATCCTCAAGGGCACCAAGGTGGCCGGCATCTACGACCGGGACCCGCTCATCCACCCCGACGCCCAGATGCTGCCCCGGCTCACCTACTTCCAGGTCCTGGAAAAGTCCCTGCGGGTCATGGACAGCACCGCGGTCACCCTGTCCATGGAACAGAACATCCCCATCGTCGTCTTCAAACTCCTGGAACCGGGAAACATGAAAAAAGTGGTGCTGGGCATGGAGGTTGGCACCCTGGTGGAGAAACCCCCCGATGAAAGATGACGTCCTCAACGAGACCAAACGCAAGATGGACAAGGTACTGGAGGCCATGGCCCGGGACCTCTCCCGGGTGCGCACCGGCCGGGCCTCCGTGGTCCTGCTGGAAGGCATCAAGGTGGACTGCTACGGCGCCTCCATGCCCATCTCCCAGGTGGCCTCCCTGGCCGCCCCGGAACCCCGGCTGCTCACGGTGCAACCCTGGGACCCCTCTGTGCTCGGAGACCTGGAAAAGGCCATCCTTAAATCCGACCTGGGTTTGACTCCCATGAACGACGGCAAGATCATCCGGCTGCCCATCCCCGCCCTCACCACCGAACGCCGCAAGGATCTGGTGAAGATGGTGAAGAAGATGGAGGAGGAGGCCAAGGTGGCCTTGCGCAACCTCCGCCGGGAGGCCAACGAAGACCTGAAAGAAATGAAGAAGGATAAACTGCTGGCCGAAGATGAGGCCCACCGGGGCCAGGAAGAAGTCCAGAAGATCACCGATGACTGGATCAAGAAGCTGGAGGCCCAGGCGGCCGAAAAAGAAAAGGAGATCATGGCCTTCTGAACGGCCGGAGGTAAGTCTTGCCCAATAATTCTTATCCTTCGGACTGCAATAAGCTTCCCCGCCATGTGGCCATCATCATGGACGGTAATGGCCGCTGGGCCCGGCGCCGGGGTCTGGTCCGCATCAAGGGCCACGTGGCCGGGGTAGAGTCGGTGCGCACCATAGTTCGCCTGGCCCGCAAGTTGGGCATCTCTTACCTCACCCTGTTCGCCTTCTCCGAAGAAAACTGGCAGCGCCCCGCCATGGAAATCCGGGCCCTGATGGCCCTGCTGCGCCGTTTCCTGCACCGGGAACTCCCCGAGATGCAGGAAAATCAGATTGCCCTAAGGGCCATCGGCAACTTGCCACAACTGCCCGCGGCGGTGCAGCGCGATCTGGCCCAAATCATCGCCGCCACCGCCCAGGGGACGGGGAACAAGATGGTCCTGACCCTGGCCCTGAGCTACGGCGGGCGCAGCGAGATCGTCCAGGCGGTACAGGCCCTGGCCCGGGACCTCCTGGCCGGCCGGCTGGCGCCCGCAGAGATCGACGCCGCCCTCCTGGCCCGCTACCTTTACACCGCCGACCTGCCCGACCCGGACCTGATGATCCGCACCAGCGGCGAGTACCGCTTGAGCAACTTTCTCCTCTGGCAGTCCGCCTATACCGAACTCTACGTCACCGACACCCTGTGGCCCGATTTCCGGGAAGAAGCCTTCCTGGCCGCCCTGGATGCCTACTGCCAGCGGGACCGCCGCTTCGGCCTCACCCAGGAACAGATCCAAGACCAGGACGCCTCCGACCCCGGGCATTGAGAAATTGTTGGGGAGGGGGCTAAGGGCTTTTTTGTAAGTGGCCCTTCCCCCCTCCCCAAACCCCTCCCCCAATCCCATAAGAATTGTAGGGGCGACAGTGGCACAGGCTTCCAGCCTGTGATCGGGGCGGCTCCTATAGCATAGTTAATAGTATTAACCTTCGAACACTGGTCCCAGTCGTCCCTTAAGATAATCTTCAAGTAAGTCCTTGATATTATTTAAAGAGGGATTTAAAAAGAAATGGTCCCTATCAGCATTTTGCTGAATCCATAAACCATAATCATTTATAATCTGACCTATTCCAAGATAGTTCCATAGAATCCTACGATTCGAAATTGCTCCTGCCAAAGTGCTCATAGCAGAACCAGGTTTTTAATGCTGATATTTAAAACGTGCGCCGGAATTAGGACCAACCTTCCCCACTTTTAAAACTCGGTTAGGACCCGCCGGAGCATTAGTTCTTGGATTCATGGAAAATACATAAACAGCACAAGTACGACTTGGCAAACTTGGTGGCGTGTGGGGAGTTGTAATAAGATTGTGTGTTATTGCATTATTCGGTAAATTGATACCATAATGTTTAATTAAATCATTAACAAAATCTTGAATGAGGTTCCCGGGATTAATTAACATCTTTTTCCTCCTATCAGGGAATTCACCATTTCCTGGTTCCCAAGCTCCAGCTTGGGAACCCATTTTTTGGCCAGGCTCCGCCTGGCAGGGATTACGAGATAGGAAATTATCATCGTATTACAAGAGACGTTGCCCAAGCAGAGCTTGGGCCAAAATTTCCGTTCCCAAGCAGGAGCTTGGGAACGAGAAAAAGGAGCGAGAGTGGCACAGGCTTCCAGCCTGTGATCGGGTCGCCCCTTTTACATTTCTTCGCCGCACTTGCAGAGACTTGGTTCCCCCCGCCCCTACCCCGGTTAACCATGCTCCCGCAACCAATCCTGCACCTTTTCCGCCACCTGGCGATTTAACCCCGGAACCGCCGCCAGTTCCTCCACCGCCGCCGCCTTTAACGCCTCCAGATGTGGAAAATGCTGCAACAACCGCCGGCGCCGCACCGGGCCGATGCCGGGGATCTGCTGCAAGACCGACTCCACCATCTCCTGGCGGGCCCGCCGTCGGTGATAGGTGATGGCGAAGCGGTGGGCCTCGTCCCGCAGCCTGAGGAGCAGCAGCCAGCCCGGAGAGTTGGCCGGCGGAAACAGCGGGTTCTTCCTTCCTGCCAGAAAGAGGCGGTCCTTTACCTCCCCCCTCCCCCGCTTAAGCCCGGCCTTGGCCAGGCCCACCACCGCCAGATTTCCCAGACCCAGCTCCTGCAGGGCCTTCAGGACCACGTTGAGCTGCCCCTGGCCGCCGTCCACCACCAGCAGGTCCGGCAGCACCTGTCCCTCCTTGCCGTAATGGCGCTGCACCACCTCCCGCAGCATGGCGTAATCGTCCTGGCCGGCCACCCCCCGGATGCGAAAGCGCCGATAACCGGACTTGTCCGGGAGGCCGTCGGCAAAGGCCACCAGGGCCCCCACCGCTTGCTCTCCCTGGAGGGTGGAGATGTCCAGGCATTCCAGGCGGCCAGGCCTCCGGGCCAGATGCAGCCGCGCCTCCAGGTCCGCCAGGGCCGCCTCGGGCGAGGGGGGGGTGCGGCGCCGTTTCAGGGCGGCCCGGGCATTTTCCGCCGCCAGGTTCAGGAGCCGGCTCCGCTCGCCAGCCCGGGGCGCCAGCAGGCGCATGGGCCCCCCCTTCTCTTCGCTGAGCAGCGCCTCCAGCAGCCGCCGGTCGTCAATCTCCCGGGGCAGCAGCATCTCATCCGGCAAGGGCCGACCCGCGGCATAATACTGCTTGACAAAGGCCCCCAGCAAATCACCGTCCGCGGGCAGTTCCGGGAAAAAGTACTCCCGGCTGCCGGTCACCAGCCCGGCCCGGATCACCAGCACCAGGACCAGGGCCTGGCCGTTCTCCCGGGCCAGCCCCAGGACATCCTGGTCCTTGAAGCTGGGCCGGGCCATGTCCTGGCGCTCCAGGGTCTGGGTGATGGCGCGCCTGCGGTCCCGCAGCACCGCGGCCCGCTCGAAATCCAGGAGGCCGGCGGCCTGGTCCATTTCCTCCTTGAGCCTTTTCAAGAGACTGCGGCTCCGCCCCTTGAGGAGCAGGACCGCCTCCTGCACCGCCTTGCCGTATTCCGCGGAGCTCACCTGGCCGGCGCAAGGGCCCAGGCAATGCTCCAACTGAAACTCCAGGCATGGCCGGGAGCGCGGCGCCAGGCGGCGTTCCTTGCAGGTGCGCACCCCGAATGCCTGTTTCATCACCTTGAGGGTCTCCCGGGCCAGGCCGGCAGAGGCGAAGGGGCCGAAATAGAGGGCCCCGTCCGCCTGGAAGCGCCGCACGAATCTAAGGGCCGGAAACTCCTCCTTCAGATCAAGGCGCAGACAGAGATAGTTCTTGTCATCCCGCAGCATCACGTTGTAGCGGGGGCGGTGCTCCTTGATGAGGTTGCGCTCCAGGATCAGGGCCTCCCGGCCGGTGGCGGTGATAATGAAATCCACCCGGGCCATTTTTTTCAGCATCAGGGCGGTCTTGCCATCATGGCGCTCCGGGGCCTTGAGGTAAGATCCCAGGCGGTGCCTCAGGTTTACCGCCTTGCCCACGTAGAGCACCTTGCCGCCGCTGTCTTTGAAGAGGTAAACGCCGCTGGCCCCGGGTATTTTCCCCAGGGCCGCGGCCAGGGCCGGATAGGGAGCGTTGGACTTTACTTTGGAGGCGGGCATCTTATCTTTAGAATAACAGGCGGCTTCCGCCTGTCAAGCCACGGAAAACCCTGAACAATAAGGCGCCAAAGAGAGACCCTGATGACCCTGCCATTGCGGCCCCTGGGCCACACCGGCCACCAGGCCACCATCCTCGGATTGGGCGGAGAAGGAGTGCTGCGCACCTACGACTTTGAGAAGGAGGCCCAGGCGGTCATCGCCGCGGCCCTGGAGACAGGGATCCGGTACTTCGAATCCGCCCGGGCCTACTCGGGGAGCGAAGCCTATCTGGGCCGGGGCCTGAAGGGCCAGCGGCATCGAGTTTTCCTCACCAGCAAGTCCCACGGCCGCACCGCCAGGGAGGCCCTGGCCCAACTGTCCGTCACCCTGAAGAACCTGGACACCGATTATCTGGACCTGTGGCAGGTGCACGATGTGCGCACCCTGGACGAAGTGGAGGCCCTGGGAAGGCCCGGAGGGGCCCTCGAAGCCTTCCGCCAGGCCAAAGAGAGGGGTTGGGCCAGGTTCATCGGGGTTACCGGCCACCACGACCCGGAGGTGCTTAAGCGGGCCCTGGATCTTTACCAGTTTGACACGGTGCTGCTGCCGGTCAACCCGGCGGAGCCGCAGCACTTAAGCTTCCTGCCCCTGGCCGCCGCGGCCCAGACCCGTGGCCTCGGGGTCATCGGCATGAAGGTCCTGTGCCGGGGGCAACTGCCCCGGATGGCGGAGGACCCGGAGGCCCTGACCCGGGAACTGCTGGCCTATGCCTTGAGCCAGTCCGTCAGCCTGGTGGTCATCGGCGCCGATTCCCCGGAGCAGGTGCGCGGGCTTGCCGCCGCGGCCCGGGACTTCGTCCCCATGACCCCGGAAGAGATGCGCCGCCTGGAGGAGGCAGTGGCCCCGTTTGCCAGGCAATTAATGTATTATAAGCCCTGACTATCCTTTTTTTCCGCCAGCCTGCTCCGCACATACCAGTCGATCTGGCGGCAAATGCCCTTGATCACCTGGGCCTCCCGGGCCCGCAGGCCGTGGCGCTGGAAGAGCTGGCGCACGTTGAACATCCAGTGCTCCGGATTCTGTTGGGAAATGAAATTGATCTTCAGCAGGGTCTCCTGGAGCATGGCGTACATGGATTCCAGTTCCCGGGTGTTGGCCAGGCGAGGCGCGCCCCGGGGCCGCGGATCCCTCGCCGCGGTGAACAGTTCGTAGGCCAGGACCATCACCGCCTGGGCCAGGTTCAGTGAGGAGCAGTCCCCGGTGGGGATAGTCACCAGGGCGTGGCACAGGGGGAGTTCCTCATTGGTGAGCCCGAAATTCTCCGGCCCGAAGAGCAGGGCGATGTCGTTGTGGGCCGACAATGCTATGAGCTTGTCGGCCAGCTCCCGGGGGGTGAAAAAGGCGCGGCGCACCCCGCCCAGGCGGGCCGTGGCGCCCACCACATATTGAAAAGGCGCCAGGGCTCCGGCCAGGTCGTCGTAAACTTCCAGGCGGGTCAGCAGCTCCACCGCCGGGCCAGTGGCCATCATCGCCATGCGCTCGAAGTCCAGGTCCTGGGGCTGCACCGCGATGAGGCGCTTAAGACCCATGTTGCAGGCGGCCCGGGCCACGGCGCCAATGTTTTCCGGCAGCCGCGGCCGGAAGAGCACCACCGCCACCCCCGGGAGCCGCACCCGCGCTTCCGGGTCCGGTTGTTTCTGTCGCTTCATGGCCCTAATTTAACATATCCGCTCAGTAGTGTCGGGCAACAAAATTTACCTGAAGAACCTGACAATTTCGCCCAGTTAAAATCTAGACCATTGTAATTCCAACGATAGCAACATATTATCCTGGATTATGCCGCAAGAATTGCCTGAAATAAGCATAACTATATGATATAAGGAGAAATAACAGGCAATTTCGGGGGGTCCAAGATGCTCATCAATGGTGAAAGCCGGAAAGAGGTGGTTCGGCCGGATTTTAACCGGGCTATCAGGATAGATTTTCAGGGCGCTCAAATCACTTCAGATACCGGTTTTCTCCTGCTGCGAGAGATTGATGACCGCTTCAGAATCATCGCCCCCATGGAGGAATGCCTGGAGGACCTGAGATCATCAACCCATACCAGGCATTCGCTAATCCAGATGGTGCAGCAAAGAGTTTACCAGATAGCTGCCGGTTATGAGGATTGTAACGACGCCGATTTTCTGCGTATTGATCCAGCCCTCAGGCTGGCCATCGGCAAAGACCATCGGGCCGGGGTCAGCCAGTCAATGCTCTCCCGTTTGGAGAACGAGGTTCTGAGTCAGGGCTAGAACCATTAGCCAGAAACCAGCTACTTAGGCCCACCTTGGCGTATGCGTACGAGCGGAGCGCCGGGTGGCGGTGGCGTGCGTTGCCAGAAATCACATTTGGGTAAGACGCGAAACGCTACTCATTTGTGGTCGAGACGGACTTTGCTTCGCTGAACGCAACTTCCTTCTGCAATGCCGTGAGCGCCTTATCTGCGGGGAAAGTACTCCTTTTTTGGATTTGCTCTTCGAGGTAGTGGGCAAGTATTTCCCCAGTCTGCAACAGATGCCGCTCCAGCAAAGCAACGGCCCGAGTGACGTCTCGTTTCACACATGCCTGCAAGATCTCGGCATGCTCCCGTTTCGTTTGCTTTTTGTACTTCGGCAGCGCGAAGTACAGCCGCAAATACCGCTGTACTCGCTGGCGTTGCCTATCAATGAGGTTAAGCAGTCTAGGTCGCTTTGCCGGTGCATACAGCGCCAGGTGAAAGTCGCTGTTGCGGTTCACATTATCAACTCCGGCGGCCGGTGCCGTGTACAGCGCTTCTTCGGCCCTCCCCAAGGTAGCGAGGGTGTGATGGGGAATGGCCAGTCGCAGTGCGGTGCATTCCAGCGCGGCCAGAATTTCGTAGATCTCCAGCGCCTCATCAATGCTGAGCGGCGCCACCGAGGCTCCTTTGTTGGGCAGAAAAACGACCCAGCCTTCGGTTTCCAGCTGTCGCAAAGCCTCCCGTACCGGGATTCGGCTTACCTCGAATTGGCGCGCTAGCCCTTCCTGCCGGAGCGCTTCGCCCCCCAGCAGGCGTCCCTCGATGATCGCCACCCGCAGAGCCCCCGAAATCGCCTGGGGTGTGCTTACGCGGCCGTGCAGTGGGCTTCGGATCCTGTATGTGCTCGTCATGATGAATAATTATACACACCTAGTAAAAAAAATATAGATAAAAAACGTTGACTTTCTTTTTTTGTATATTGTATACAATTAATCAACCCATCGGGGTGAATATGGCTCTTCGGCGACAAGGTTTCGAACTCGGCTTTCCCCGCACGCAATCGCGGTAAGCCACGCAGCTGGGATCCACCCTGGCGTAAGCGGAATTTCGAAGAACTGGGGAACAGACTATGACTGGTCCTAGTGCTCAACCGAAGCTGAACCCGGATCTCGAGAAAACCTTCACTGCCGAAAGATGGGCGGGTGCGATGGAAATAGGCCTCACGATGCTCGCAGCGGGGACGCCGGAACCCCTCAGGCCAGCGCAGGCGAAACAATTGCTTTTGGCAGGCTTTCTCGGTGCTAAACCGTTTCTGAAATTGCATCAGGCTGAGTGCTTTCTGTTGCATTGCCTTGCTCCATTTGTCTAAATATTTACGCTAATTGTACCATATTCTTTAGAGCAAAGGCAATAATCGATACAAAAATATTACCCTATATTAATGCAAATAAAAGCGTCATGCTTAATTACTAATTAAGTAACAATGCTATTCATAAATTTTAAAGGGGTGAAGAAGATGGAAAAAAACGGAAAGAAACAACCAAATCATGGCCATTGGGACAAAGAGTTAGAATCGGGAAAAGGTTACTGGGCCAAGGCATTCGAATCTAACTTGTACAAAGAAATAGTACGCAAGAGATTCGGTGTCGTGATCCCGCTATTGGTAGGGTTTTCTGTGCTCTTCTTCGTATTGTTTACCATACAACAGTTCTTTAGAGGCTTAGCCGACGCGATGATAATTGGGAATTTGAATTTTAATTTTATATTTTCAATGCTTATATTCCCAATTGTATGGTTAACGGGTTTATTATTCCTCCGATACATTCGCAAGCATGTATATCCCTTGGAGGACGAAATAATTAAGCAATTTTCCAGGAAGAGGGGGGAATAACATGGAACATCTTGCCATTTACATGTTCTTATTCTTAGTTACAATAACTCTAATTATCACATATATATCCGCACGTTATATGAAAACGGCTACGGATTACTATGCGGCTGGCAGAACCATTAAAGGCTGGCAAAACGGCTTGGCTATCACCGGAGAATTTCTGACTTCGGCGGCCTTCTTGGGAATAGGCGGTTTAATCGCCTTGTCGGGGATTGATGGGCAAATATTTTCTCTTACCTGGTTCGCTTCATATCTGGTGGTTTTACTCCTAGTCGCTGAAGCGGTCAGAAATTCCGGGAAATACACCTTTGCCGATGTGATTTCCTACCGCCTGAACCCCCGAGTAATCCGCCCAATCGCGGCGGTTACCACCTTGATTATATGCATAACGTATTTGATCCCGCAAATGGTTGCTGCTGGGGCGTTAGCTAAGTTATTGTTCGGAATTCCCGCTTCTTGGGGAATCCTTATTGTTGGCACGTTAATGGTTATCTATATCACTTTTGGGGGAATGACGGCGGCTACCTGGATTCAAATCGTCAAAGCGGTGCTCCTATTAATAGGTGCATACATACTGGCGATTTTGGTGTTGGCGAAATTCCATTTCAGCCCAAGCGAACTGTTTGGCGCAGTCATGAATACCAAAGGGATTGAAAATAACGTGAACCCCGGGGGATGGTTAAAGAGCCCCTGGGAAAGATATTCACTGGGATTCAGCATGCTGTTCGGCACTGCTGCTTTACCCCATGTGTTGATGCGTTTTTACACCGTGCCTTCCAAGGCTTATGCCCAATCAAGCGTGGTCTGGGTCCTGACCTTTATGGCCATGTATCACGTTCTGACTTTTATCTTCGGCTTCGGCGCGGCGGTAATCGTCGGAACCAGTGTGATCAAGAGCCTGGATCCCGGTGGAAACATGACGGTGCCGTTATTGGCACGCGCGGTCGGTGGCGGCGCAGGAACGTTTGGCGGTGAGTTTCTCATGTCATTCATCTGCTCAGTGGCGTTTATCACGATTATCGCCGCCGTTTCGGGTTTGTGTATCGCCGCTGCCAGCGCATTTTCCTATGATTTTTGGTTTAATGTGGTCAAGAGAGGCCAACAGACGCAGCCAGAACAAGTAAGAACCGCAAAGATCTCTGCGGTGATTATCGGTACTCTGGCCATTCTTTTCAGTCTGTCGGCCCAACGCCTCAACGTTGCTTACCTGGCGGGATTGGCTTTCGCCATCGCCGCCACCGTAAACCTTCCAACAATTATCTTCTCGCTATACTGGAAGAGACTAACGAACACTGGAGCAGTCATCGGCATGATAGGTGGCACCATCGTAGCCGTAACCCTCGTGTTGACAGGCCCGCAATTTATGGGCAAGCAGGCGCTTTTCCCCTTGGCTAACCCCGGTATCGTTAGTATCCCCATTGGGTTCCTGCTCACCTATTTGGGCTCGATATTCACTTCAGATACTGACGCTGCTCACAAATATGTGGAGTTGGCAGTTCGTTCCCAAACTGGTTTGGGCGCTGAATAAGTAATATTGACCGCTAAAGAAGTTGATGATGTTACAAAAAAACGTAAGGAGGAAAGAATTATGCCTGGAGATACCTATCCAAAACTGAAAGCCGCTGCGGTACAAGCAGCCCCCGTGTTTCTGGACCGGGATGCCACCATTGACAAGGTCGCTAAGCTTACGCGCGAAGCCAAGGCGTTGGGAGCAGACTTGGTGGTTTTTCCCGAATCCTTTATCCCGACCTTTCCGGTCTGGAACATCCTTCATGCTCCGATCGACCAACACGATTTCTACAGGCGGTTATTCGATAACTCTGTTCTTGTCCCGAGCACTCAATCACGGAAACTTGCCGACATCGCTTGTGCCAACCAGGTGTTTTTGTCGGTCGGCATTACGGAGAAGAGCGATTACAGCATGGGGGCGATGTGGTGTACGCAACTCTTGTTCGATCGGACCGGCAAATTGATTAACCGCCATCGCAAGCTTGTCCCAACTTGGGCCGAATGTCTTTCCTGGGGTCCCGGCGATGCCTCTGACTTGCGTCCTGTGGCTACGGAAATCGGGAAGATTGGCACGTTAATATGTGGCGAAAATACCAATACCCTCGCTCGCTTTGCTATGCTGGCCCAAGGAGAGCAGGTCCACATTGCGTGTTACCCCCCGGCTTGGCCTTTTAGACGCACTGCGTCAAAATCGGGGCAGGGTGGGTGTTATGATTTAAAGGACATTACCCGCTTTCGGTCAGCAGCCCACGCTTTTGAAGGGAAAGTTTTCGTAATCGCTTGTCACGCGGTGCTTGACGACGATGCCATCGAGCAAATTTCGGCCGGCAATCCTGACATCCGTACGTTGCTTGAAAATGCCGCCAAGCCGACTTCCATGATTGTCGGACCTACGGGAGACATCTTGGGAAAACCGGTGGAGGGTGTGGAAGGCATTACCATTGCCGATATTGACATCAGCGAAAGTATAACTCTTAAGGAAGCACATGACATTATCGGTAGGTATAATCGGTTTGATGTTTTCCAATTGCGGGTTAACCAAACCAGGATTAAGCCCATACGCCTTTATACCACTGCCAGTGCGTTTGAAGAGCCTACACCTTCACCATGTGCTTTTGAAGAAGAAAAGGAAGAAGATTAGGACTTCATAAAAAAAGTTGAGCTGTCCACAGGTAAAAATGAGGACGGCTTCTCATACATCTACTTGAAGGCTTCCTGAAAAATAGATGCATGGCAATAAACTGATGCCGGCATGTTGAACCGCTGGCTTATAACAAAGCTAAGGAGAATAAGTAATTATGGCTATCGATGCACTTGAAATGAAACTGCGACCCCCAGAGATTCAACTCAACCCCTATCCTCCCAAAACGATAACGCTGGCCAATGGTAAGACCATGGTGGTCCGTGAAGCAAAGCGAGAAGAATGCGGCGTGCTCCTCGGCACTGTATATCCGCTCCTGGGGGTTCCTACTGATTATTACGATGTCGTGGCCGCGCGCATGTTTTCAGAGCTCCTCGCTTGGTTCCGCTACCGCATTGCCAACGAGTTCGTGATCGTCGGTGCTATCGACGGCGTCATCGCCGGCATTGTAACGAGCCGGCACGTCGACGATCATCTCGGCATGAGCCTGCATACTCTTGCCGTCGACCGCGGACTCAGAGTTGGAGCCCAGTTGTTTGCGGCCAAGATGGAGCATCACATGGATTATCTCAACGAGGACCAAGTCTGGATCGTCGCAGAAAGTCCGATAGGTTTCAGACGGTGGATGATCGAGTACGAGCTGGAGGACCGCTCCTCAGGCTTTCCTAACATCAGGCACGAACTGGGCGGCGTTCCCACCTACGCCCTTACCCGAAAGCTGTGGGAAAAACACAAGGCGGACAAGTGCACCGGCACGAGGCCGGTTCCGGCGAACATTCTGGCCACTGCCGATAGGCTGAAAATGCCCGAGGAATATCCGCAGATATTGGGTTACAAGAGGAGTAAGCAATGACAGCACGTGTTGGCATTGTCGGCATAGGTCACATAAAGTTCGGAAATCTTTCTGAATATGATCTCGTCGATATCATGGCATATACCGCGACGGATGCCCTTATCGATGCCGGTATCCTTGAGGACCGCCGGATAATCGACCAGATCTTCGTCGCCAACATGCTCGGGGGCATGATAAACCACCAGACCGGCATCGCAAGTGCCCTCGTAAGCCGGCTCGATCTCGAGCCGACGGCTGCCGAACTGGTGGAGAACGGCCCCGCTTCGGGCGCCTCCGCGGTCAAACTCGGCTATATGGCCATCGCTTCGGGGATGGCCAACGTGGTGATGGTCGTGGGTGGTGAGACCATGCGGAAGGTGACGGGCTGGGAAGCCACTGATTGCGTAGCCACGCTGGGACATCCCGAAGCTGAATACGACATGGGGCTGACGTTTCCGGCGCTGGGGGGGATGTTCGCCCGGCTCTATATGGAACGTTACGGAGTCACCGAACGCGACCTGGCCCTCGTGGCGGTCAAGGATCACGAGAACGGCTCCAAGAATAAGTATGCGCACATAGATGGAACCTGCACCATTGAGGCCATCCATGACAGCCCCAACGCGCACGTGGTCAACAACTACGTGGCCGAACCGTTGCGCCTATTCTCGGTATGCCCGGTTTCCGACGGCGCCGCAGTGTTGATCCTGGTGAACATGGATTCGCCCATTGTTGAGAAATTCAAGAAGAAACCCATACGCATCGCCGGCATTGGGTCGGCTACGGACACTCACTGCATGCACAACCGGAAGGACCCGGTCGAAATGGGAGCTGTGAAACTTTCAGCAGAACGGGCCTACGCCATGGCGGGAGTCAAGCCGGAGGATATCTCCTTTGCCGAACTCCATGACCCCTTTGTCATTTTGGAGTTAGCCATAAGTGAGGAGGTCGGGTTATTCCCACGGGGTAAAGCGGTGGACGCCTTACGCCGTGGCGAGACCGGGATCGACGGACGTCTGCCCATCAACACCTCGGGCGGGCTCAAGGCCAAGGGACATCCAGTCGGTGCCACCGGAGTCTCTCAGGTGGTGGAACTCGTCCGCCAGCTCCGGGGCAAGGCGGAAAAAGGCAGGCAAGTCAAGGACCCCCGGTATGGCATGTCGGTGAATTTCGGCGGATTGGCCAACAACGTCATCACTATTATCTGCGCCAAGGATTAAAGTATGATCGATTTCAGCGTCTACGACAAACAGGAACCCAGGATATATGGCTATAAGTGTCCTAAATGTGGCACTGCCTATTATCCGGCGACGATGCTCTGTGCGAAATGCAGTAACCGGCGTGACCCTTCGGGGATCGTCCACCCGGATTGGGATAAGTTCTCGTTGGAAGGACCTTGCAAACTTCTGACCTGGACCAGAGTGTGGGCCCTGCCCGAAGGCTATGACCGGCCGTACTTGCTGTTCAGCATCGTGGAATTCCCCAACGGTCTCAGGGCCGCGGGTCAGCTTGAAACGAAAAACCCGGTTACGGGCATGGATCTCGTCGCCCACGTGAAGGAGTCCTCGGAAAGGCCGGGCCCACCAGTCAATGTGTTCGTCTTCTCCGACGACTGAAACATTATAGGGGTTCATTCCTGTGATCCGCAGTCAAACAGTGGACGGAGTTAAGGACGCAACTGCTGGCCTTTCAAACTGCAGCGGTGACAAATAGCCTAAGGTCGAATACTATAACGTGTTTTCATCTTAAAGGGGGATTTTAGAATCCCCCTTTCTCCACTCTTTGGAGAAGGGGGAAATAAATAGCGATTATACCGATGCAAGCAAATCCCCTCTCCCCTGAGAAGGGAGAGTCGCTGCCAGGCCAGCCGGCTCTTGCCAGGGGATTTGGCGGTATTATAATTAACAGTAACGCAGGTCGCAGTAAGCTAGCGGCGATCTGGAGGCGGTTATGTTCAGGATTTACTGGCTCATTTTAGGGGTCTTGTTGGTTCAGGCCGGGTGCGGTCCGGCCATCTCCCCCGCCATTCAGCGGGAGGCAGGGCCCCAGGTAGGCTTTGCCGAGCTTGCGGCCCATCCGGACCAGTACCAGGGCCAGGTGAAGATTTTGGGCGGTGAAGTGGTTGCGGTCCAGCCCCTGGACCAGGGCAGCCTTCTCACCATGGATCAGCGGGACCTGGACAGCCACCTCTTTCCCAGCGGCGCCGCCTCCGGAGGCACCTTCCTGGTGGAGAGCGCAGAGTGGCTAAACCCCTCCACCTACCAGGCCAGGAGCAAGGTGACGGTAGCCGGGGTGGTGGCGGGCCGGAAGGACGGCCGCTTGCTGTTGCAGGCCAGGCAGATTCATTACTGGGAGGGACCCACCTGGGAAAAATGGAATCATCCCGTGCCCCCGTCGTGGTATGATTATGATCCCAGTATGGAGAAATGGTTTACCCCGCCTTACTTTGACCCCTGGAGGGGCCCCGGGCACTAAACTTTGGGAAGCGCTGCTTCATATTTTTCCCCATAATGGCCATTTCCCATACTTGGGGCGCAGGTACGTTTGGGCGGCGAATTAGGGGTCTTGCCCAGGTCACAGGATAGGGCTGGACGACCAACCTGGAGAAACTATGCACATCGACAATTACGAATACGGCGCCGTGATCATCGATGGCCAGAGCTACCGGACCGATCTGCTCATCTGGCCGGGCCGCATCAAGCACGATTGGTGGCGCCTGGAGGCCCACCTGCTGCAATTGCCCGACGTGGCCGAGGCCCTGGCGGCCGCCCCCCAGGTGCTGGTGGTGGGTACCGGCGCTTACGGCCGGATGGAGCTGGACCCGGAGCTGGTGTCTTACTTGCGGGAGCGGGGGATCGAGCTGGTGGCCAGGCCAACCGGGGAGGCCTGCCAGCGCATCAATGAACTGGACGGCCAACGCCCTCTGGCTGCGGCCCTGCACATTACCTGTTGAAGATTGCGGCTGGGCTCCTTGAAGATCATCGATTGCCATCTCCATAGCGGCATCCAGAACGTCTCCTGGCGTTGGCAGGAGATTGAGGCCCTGCTACGAACCGCGGGCATCGGCGGGGCCGGGGTCATCCCGCCGGTGGAAGACGTTTACGACCGCCTCGACCCCAGCTTCACCGATACCCCCGCCTGGCGCGCCTGCCGCCGCCTGGCCCATGCCTATTTGCTGAGCCTTAAGGAGGCCAGCCGGACCCGGCCCGGAGGTGCAGCAGCGGCCGAGGCCGCCGTCCGCCTGGAGATTTATCCCTATTTTTTCGTATGGAACGACTTTGCCTGGGAAGAGCTGGGGCCGGAATACGTGGCCATCAAGTGGCACCGCCATCCCGACGAGCCGGGATATCAATACGACCAGCCCCGCTGCCGGGAGTTTTTGCAGGTGGTGCGGGAGCGCCGCCTACCCATCCTCCTGGAGGAATCCTTCGATAACACCCTGTTTTTCCTGGAGCGTCTGGCCCCCGACCTGCCGGTGGTCATTCCCCATCTGGGGGCCTTGGACGGCGGTTACGGCGCCCTGAGGGCAGCCGGGGCCTGGGACCGCCCCCAAACCTACGCCGACAGCTCCACCGCCGCTCTTCCGGAAATCGAGGATTTCCTGGGGCGCTACGGCAGCCGCCGCCTCCTATTCGGCAGCGACTATCCCTTCGGCCAGCCAGCCACCGAGCTGGCTAAGATTCGCCAGCTCAACCTGCCGCCAGTCCAGGCCGAGGCCGTCCTGGGCGGCAATTTCCGCCGCCTCTGCGGCCTGGGGTGAGGATTAACAAAAAAGGCGGGGTGACCCGCCCTTTAAAAAAAATCTCGGCCTCGGATTAAAGATAGGGCGGCCTGTGGCCGCCGGAAATAGTCTCAGGCCCGCAGCATCCTGTCCTTCAATCCGTCCAGCATGGGCTCGAACTGGTCCTGGAGACTGCCGTAGAACCGCCGCCATTCCTCCTGGAATTGGGGGAGATGCTCCGCCTCCATGCGCATCTTCTGGCCAGTCTTGGCCTCCATGGCCCGCTGCACCTGGTTGACGCCCTGGGAGAACCTGGCCTTGAGCTGCTGCACCGCATTATTGCGGAACTGCAGGAACTGCTGCAATAGCTGCTCCAGTTCCCCCTTAAGGCGGGCCATCTCCCGTTTTTGCACCGCCACCAGCATCAGCCCGGCCAGGGCCCGGTTCAGGCGTTCGTCCCCTTCCCCATTCCGGGGCAGGCCGATGTTGCGCAAAAAGACTTCCTTAATGGCGACTCTGGCCGCTTCCTGGGCCTGGGGGGGCAGGTCCTTGAACTCCGCTTCCAAATCGCCTTCCCCCTTGAGAAACTTCACCGCCAGTTGGCGGCCCTGTTCCTGATATTGCGCCGCGGCCATCTCCTCCCGGGAGGCCTTACCGTAGCGCTCGGCCTTTTCCAGGGCCAATTCCAAGGCGCTCTTAATTTCCGCCACCGCTGGCTCGCTTTCTCTCCCCGCCGCGGAATCTTAGCAGGTGCGTTACTTGAATTTTTTAGTGGAAGCCGCAGTTTCGGGCTTCGGGGCCGATTCGGCTTCCTTGGACGCTTCCTTGGGCGCTTCCTTGGGCTTGGTCGGCTCTCCGGAAGCGGCCGCGTCTTTGGCTCCCTGGGAAGAATCGCCGGGCGCGGCGGCGTTGCTGCGGTTGCCGCTGTAATCAGTCACGTACCAACCGCTACCCTTCATATGGAAGGCGCAGGAACTGATGAGTTTACTGAGCGCACCGCCGCAGGCCGGGCAGGATTTAAGGGGCTCCTCGGAAAACTTCTGCCATTTTTCCAGCACCTGCCCGCAGACGACGCATTGATACTCGTAAATCGGCATACTGCCAACCTCCTTGCCTTATCTAGATATAATAACCCATTACCGGAGTTAATTCGAGAAAATTCAAGGGCGCCAAGATTTTTTGGGTCAGGTGGTGCACCCGGGCCTCTTCCAGGGCCTGTTCCTCTCCGCAAGCCTCGAAGAGCGCCAGAAACTGGCTGAAACGGATGACGTGCACCAGTTCATGAGTAATGATATAGAGCAACAGGGGGAACAGGGAGAGGTGCGGGCTGGCTTCCAGGGTCTTGAGGATATTGTGATCCTGGAGACAGACCCGGTAGAAATCGAACCCTGCCGACTGCAGCGAGGAGTTTTGGGGGCAGCCCTGGTATTTGGCCACCAGGGCGTGGGCATGGGGGGAAATCTCCTCCCGGCTCAAACCCTCCAGGGTGAGAATGTCGTAGCGGGCCCGGCGCCAGTGGGCCGGACTCAGCTTGAAAAAGTCGGAGGTCACCTCTTCAGCGATTACCGCCGCCTCTTTCAGGAGCTCTTTATGCTGCGGATGAAAATGGCCCTGGCCCATGCGGCTAACTTCCTTAACTTGTTAATATAGCGCATTAAACTATCATTGTCAACAGCCAGTTGGTCTTCTTTTTCCCTGTTTTTTGTTTTATGTTTGAGGTATTCTGCATTTCTGGTTATGCCTTCATGGTCCCTGGCGAGAGCAAGACCTTATTCACGAGACTTGCAGATCGACCCGGGGACCAAGTGCCGGAATTCATGGGGAACGCTGGTTAAGACGGCGGGCACAGCCCGCCCTATGAGCCTTAGGAAGAGGGGATTTTCTAGGGCGGCCTGTGGCCGCCGATTATCGGGGCTATGCCAAACTAGATGCGATTCTATTCAGGAAATTTTTGATCTCCTTGGCGGCCTGACATAAAACTGAAAACGGGAAACTAAAACCGGCCTTATGAAGCTCCCCCGGCAACTGGAGGCCCTGGCGCGGATGCTGGCCTATATGCTGGGCCACCACCCCGACGAGTTCGGCCTGGTGCTCTCGGAAGACGGCTTTATCCCCTTCAAGGAACTCCACCAGGCCCTGAGCCGCGAACCGGGCTGGGGGTTCGTCCGGCGCCACCACCTGGACCAGGTGATCTCCCTGATGCAGCCCCCCGCCTTTGCGGTGGAGGGGGAGCGTATCCGCTGTCTTCAGCCCGGGCCGCTGCCCCGGCGCCGCCCGGGGTTGCCACCCCCACCTCTGCTTTACCTGGCCATTTCTCCCAAGGTGCACGAGCGCGTCTGGCAGGAGGGCCTTAAGGCGGCCGCCGGCCGGGAGCTCCTGCTGGCCCGCACCCCGGATACCGCCCTGAAGCTGGGGAAGCACCGCGCCCCCACGCCGGTTCTGGTCACCATCCAGACCCAGGCCGCGGCCCAGGCCGGGCTATCCTTTACCGGATACGGGGAGGAGCTCTTCCTGGCCGCCGGCCTGCCCCGGGAATTTCTGCAACTCCCCTCGCCCCCGGCGCCGCAGAAAAGGCCGCCGCTCCCCCAAGCCGCGCCCCCACCGCCTTTACCAAAAACCCCGGGAAGCTTTCTGGTCGAATTTCTCCCGGTCCTCGACCAACCGGCCCGGCGCTCTGACAAAAAAGACAAAAAAGACAAAAAAGACAAAAAAGGGGCGCCCCCCTGGAAGGCGGGCGCCCGCGCCCTGCGTAAAAATCGGCGCCGACAACCGTAATTACCGCCGCCCCTACGGGTTTTGCTTAAAAGAAGTTTTCGGTTTTCCGTTTTCGGTTTTCGGTTAAAATAGACCTGAGCGGTCCTGGCGACGACTGGGGCCCCTGAGAAGGGAGCTGCTTCTTGTCACTAATCAAAATTATGGTGCTGGCCTTGGTGCAGGGAGCCGCCGAACTGCTGCCGGTTTCCAGTTCAGCCCACGTCATCGTGGCCGAGAAACTGATGCGGCTAGATCCCACCAGCCCGGAAATGACCCTGCTCCTGGTAATGTTGCACACCGGCACGATGGTGGCGGTGATTCTCTATTTCTGGGGGGCCTGGAAGGAAAACTATTTCTCTTCAGGTCGGGTATTCCGGAATATTGCCGGGCGGGTGGCCGTGGCCACCGTCATGACCGGCGTCGTCGGCCTGTCCCTGAAGTTTCTGATCGAGAAATTCGCCCTCAAGGGCGCTCCCCATGCCGAGATCGAACTCATTTTTGGGAACCTCTACCTGATTGGCCTCTCCCTGGCGGCGGTGGGTTTTTTGATCATCTATGCCGGGATTAGGGCCGGGCGCCGGGACCGCCCCCAACAATCGGGCCTGCAAGGATCCTCCCTGATCGGCGTCATTCAGGGCGTCTGCCTTCCCTTTCGGGGCTTTTCCCGTTCCGGCGCCACCATTTCCCTGGGCCTGCTGCTGGGGATTGCCAAGGAAAGGGCCGAGGAGTTCAGCTTCGCCCTGGCCGTGGTTCTGACCCCGCCGGTCATTGGGCGGGAGGTCTGGAGATTGTTGAAGGCCCAGACCTCTCCCTTGACGCACACCGGCGTCCTGGCCCTCTTTCTTCCCAGTCTCCTGGGCATGGGCCTCAGTTGTCTCGCCGGGGTGCTGGCCCTCAAGTGGCTGTCCCGCTGGCTGGAACAGGGCCGTTGGCACTTCTTCGGGATTTACTGTCTTTTGGCCTCTGCCACTGTCCTGCTGCTCCACAAGCTGGGGTTTTAGAACCGATTTCCAAACCTGTCTCAGGCTGCAAATATGTTCTCACCCAATAAAAGGTTGGGATACGGGAGATTTTAAATCCCCCTTTCCTAAAGGGATTATACTTCATGCACACATTTGCTTTTGGTTCAAAGTTCAAGGTTCAAGGTTCAAGGTTCAAGGTTAAATACGCCTATGTTCAACTTTGAAACTTGAACCTTGAACTAATCAGGAAAATGTGCGTCAAGTATATAGTTCTCTTAAAAAAGGGGGGTGATTATTTGCAAACCTGACCCCTCTTGGAGGATTCAAGTTTGACGTCGGAAATCGGTTTTGAAATGACTTCTAATTTCTGGATGGCCACCACCAAAAAGCTGGGCCCCCAGCCACCTCTAACGAAAAAAACAAAAAAAACAAAAACAGCAAAAAAAGCCGTCCTCATCGTCCTGGGGGCCCGCCTCAACCCCCAGGGCCAGCCCGGCCGGGTGGCCCGGGTGCGCCTGCTCCATGCCCTTAAGCTCTGGCGGCAACTGCACCCCGGTTGTCATCTCCTGATTACCGGTGGCCCAAGACCCGGCAGCGCCATTTCGGAAGCCCGCTCCATGGCCAGGTGGTCCCTGGAATGGGTGGCGGAAAACTGGGGGCCCGGGCTCCGGGAAGAGTTGGCTCCCTGCCTGATCCTGGAAGAGGCCAGCGGCAATACCGCGGCTTCGGCGGCCAACACCTTGCCCCTGGCCCAGGGTCTGGAAGTTGCGGCGGTGGGCCTGGTGAGCGACCGCCTCCACCTGCGCCGGGCCAACTATCTCTTCCGCCGCTCTTTCCAGCGACAGGGCATCGCGATCCAGCCGCTGCCGGCGCCGGGGCTGCTTCACCATTACTGGCGGCAGCGCCGCTATCTCCCCCTGGCCAGGATGGTCCTGCGGGAGGGCGGCGCCTGGCTGAAGGTCATGGGCGGTTTGGTTCCCGGCCTGGGGCGCAGAAACCGGTAGTCAGCGGTTGGTTGATAGTTTTCCGTTTTCCGTTTTCCGTTTTCCGTAAAGGGCGAAAACCAAGTCAAAGGCCCGTGGGGTGGGCACGAGCCCACCAAACAGAGCTGGTAACCGGTAAAGGGGAAACGATCCACTTAGCGAGTCAAGTTTCGCACCAAGTATTAATGGGAGCGAAAAAGAGATTAAATTCCCCCTCACCCTTGTCCTCTCCTCCTCGCCGGTAGGGGCGGCGTCTCGCCGCCCGGGCGGGGAAACCCCGCCCCTACGGCGGGGGGAGAGGGGATAAAGATGAAACCCCTTTCATGCTTCCATTAATAACTGAATACACAGGCCAGAGGCCTATACTACCAAGTCCAGGACTACACAGGCCAGAGGCCTAGGCTACCAAGTCCAGGTAGCCTAGGCGTCCCGCTTGTGTATTCAATTCAGGGGTGCGAATCTTGAGTTAGCGACACGCTAACCTGCGGGTGATTTCGAAGTTTTTTGTTATTTTTCAATGACCTGCCTCAAGGCAGCGGTTACTACATACAGAGCATCTTCCGGTCTGCCCGTTTGGCTCGAATCGCGGTTCACCTGCCAAATCCCCCAACCCCACCTGGAAACCCCCAGTCCGAAACCCGGCGCTAAAAAATGCTTGACAGAGATACTGATTGGGATTAAAAAAGTCAGGATTAAAAGATAACCTTCACAAGTTAAACCCCACGGAATCGATCATGCTGGAGATCAAACGTCCTGTTAGCTCCCCTTTAAGCCCCGAGCAGGTTTCCGCCATCCAGGAAGCCATAGCCCGGCACAAGGCCGTCAAAGGCGGATTGCTGCCGGCGCTGCACGCCGTGCAAGGGTTGTGCGGCAACTGGCTACCCATGGAGGCCCTGCAACTTGTCTCCCAGGGCATGGATATTCCATATCCTTACCTCTACGGGGTCATAAGCTTCTACACCATGTTCTCGCCTACCCCCAGGGGTAAATATCTGATTCGCATGTGCGAATCCCCACCCTGCCATATCTGGGGGGCGGACGACCTCCTGGAAGGGCTCCAGGCCGAATTGGGGATTAAGGTGGGGGAAACGACCAGGGACGGGCTCTTCACCCTGGAACCCACCGCCTGTCTGGGAGTCTGCGAGGTCTCGCCGGCCATGCAGATCAATGAGGTGGTCTTCGGCCGCCTCACCCCGGAGCGCCTGAAAAACATCATTGCCGACTACCGGGCCGGCAAGACGGTGGACTATAGGACCTTGCCCCGCACCACCAACCCCCTGAGCGATTATCCGGTCAGCGGCGATGAGCTGGTGCTCCTGGCCAACGTAGACCGGATTGACCCCCTCAGCCTGGACGCCTACCTGGAACAGGGCGGCTACGAAGCTCTGAAAAAGGCCCTGGCCATGAGCCAGGAGGAGGTGGTCAACACCGTCAAAGACTCGGGGCTGCGAGGCCGGGGTGGCGCCGGCTTCCCCACCGGCCTCAAGTGGTCCTTCACCCTGCCCAATCCCAATTCTCCCAAGTACATCGTCTGCAACGCCGATGAAGGGGAGCCGGGGACCATCAAGGACCGCTACCTCATGGAAGGCGACCCCCACCGGGTCCTGGAGGGCATGGCCATCGCCGGCTATGCGGTGGGGGCCAGCGGTGGTTATATCTACGTGCGCGGCGAATATTACCTCAGCATGTACCGCCTCCATAAGGCCATCGAAGACGCCACTGCCAGAAATCTCCTGGGCGACCACATTCTGGGCAGCGGCTTCTCCTTCCACATCCAGGTGCAGACCGGCGGCGGCTCTTACGTGTGCGGCGAAGAAACCGGGCTCATCGAATCCATTGAAGGCAATAGGGGCAATCCCCGAATCAAACCGCCCTTCCCAGGCGTCGTCGGCGTGTGGAACAAGCCCACCATCGTCAACAACGTCGAGTCCCTGGCCAGCGTGCCGTCCATCGTGATGCACGGCTCCGAATGGTATAAGTCCAAAGGCACCGAGGACGCCAGAGGCACCAAGATCTTTCAGGTGGTGGGCCACGTCAATAAACCCGGCATCGTGGAGGCCAACCTGGGGATGACGGTGCGACAGCTGATCGACAAGTACGGCGGCGGGGTGCGTGAGGGTCACAAATACAAGGCTTGCCAGACCGGCGGCTCCTCTTTCGGCTTCTTCCTGGACGAGCAATTGGACACCCCCATGGAATACAAGGCCATGGCCATGGCCGAAGGGGCCCTGGGCTCCGGCAGCATGTTGGTCATGGACGACACCACCTGCGTCGTGGACGTGGTGAGGTCGATCCTCTACTTCTTCCAGCACGAGTCTTGCGGCTTCTGTCTGCCTTGTCGCCGCGGCACCCGGGTGCTTTACGAATTGATCTCCAAGGTGGCCGCTGGCCGAGGCGCCCGGGCCGACCTGGACCGGATGACCAGCCTTAGCCAGATCATGGTGGATTCCTCCAACTGCGCCCTGGGTATGAGCCCGTACTTCTTCATCAAGACCACCATCGAGCGCTTCGCCGACGAGTACCAGGCCCACCTGGACGGCAAATGCCCCCTGGGGGTCTGCAAGGCGAAAGAGCATTCGCATTAGAGGCGGAAGGTGAAAAATTGTAGGGGCGGGGTAACCCCGCCCCTACCGCAAATTACATGGAACGCTTCTTAATAATAGTTGAAAAAGCCAATGGCAATTATTCGGCTTATTGCCCAGACCTTCCCGGATGTGTCGCCACCGGAAATACCAGGAAAGAAGTATTGAAGCGGATGAAGGAAGCCATCAAGCTCCATCTGGAAGGGATGAAGGAAGATAAGATCTCAGTACCCCAGATGAAGAGTTTTGCTGAATATATCTCCTTGGAACTGTAGCCCACCCGGACGGCCAGTGCCCCCTGGGGGTCTGCAAGGCGAAAGAGCATTCACCTTAGGTTCCGGCCAGACCACCACTTAAGCAAAGGCGAGACGTATGTTGCTCAACTACCTGCCGGTATTGGTTTACATGCTCATCTGCATCGGGCTGATCGGGGTGATCGTGCTCTTGTCCGAACTGCTGGGCAAAAAGAAGCACTTCCCCGCCAAAGACCTGCCCTATGAATGTGGCATGGACCCCATCGGCGACGCCCGCAACCGCTACACGGTGCGCTTCTACGTCATCGCCATGTTCTTCATCGTCTTCGACATCGAGGCCATCTTTCTCTACCCCTGGGCAGTGATCTTCAAGCTCCTGGGATGGTTCGGCTTCTGGGAGATGCTGGTCTTCATCGCCGTCTTGGTGGTGGGCCTGGTTTACGTGTGGGGCAAGGGCGCCCTGGAATGGGAATAGCGTAAAAAGTTGGGCGGGCTACAGTAATCGCCAGCCTTTACATGAGGGGCGGGCTCGAGCCCGCCAAAGATGGTGGGCGGCGCCCACCCTGCATGGAGCATCCGCATGGGTATCGAAGAGCACCTCGGTTATAACGTCCTGACCACCACCCTGGAGAAGCTAGTGGACTGGGGCCGCAAGAGCAGCCTGTGGCCCGCCACCTTCGGGCTGGCCTGCTGCGCCATCGAGATGATCTGCACCGCGGCCAACCGCTACGACATCGCCCGCTTCGGCATGGAGGCCTTCAGGGCCAGTCCCCGCCAGGCCGACCTGATCATCATCTCCGGCACGGTGTGCAAGAAGATGATGCCGGCCATCCAGCGGGTCTATGACCAGATGAGCGAGCCCAAGTGGGTGATCGCCATGGGGGCCTGCGCCACCTCCGGCGGTATCTTCGACTCCTACGCGGTGGTCCAGGGCATCGACCAATACCTGCCGGTGGACGTTTATGTCCCCGGTTGCCCGCCACGGCCCGAAGGTCTCCTGTACGGCATTCTGAAACTCCATGAAAAGATCAGCAAAGATCCATTCCTGACCGCACAGTACCAGGAACGCCTGCAAGCCCGGCGGGAGGAGGCCGCATGAACGCCGCCGTAAATCTGCTCCAGGAGAAGTTCCCCGATGAGCTGCTGGAGGTGGTGGAGTTCCGGGGAGAGACCACCATCGTGGTCAAGCCGGGACGCCTGGTGGACATCTGCCGGGCCCTGCGGGATGACCCGGAGACCTCCCTCCGGTATCTCTCCATGATCGCCGGCATGGACTACCTGCCCCAAAGCCCCCGCTTCGGGCTGGTCTATAACCTTTATTCCCACAAGAATCACAACCGCATCACTTTAAAGACCCTGCTGACCGATGACGCCGCCCCGCTGGCCCACTCGGTGACTCCGGTGTGGTCCACGGCCAACTGGCACGAGCGGGAAATCTACGACATGATGGGGATTCGCTTCAAAGGCCATCCGGATCTGCGGCGCATCCTCATGCCCTCCGACTGGGTGGGACATCCTCAACGCAAGGATTACCCCCTGCGGGGGCAATAAATACCGTGGGGGTTTTTCGTTTTTAGTTATGGGAGAAAGGCAAAGATACCACCCCCGTCAATTTAGATATGGAAACGGAAAACGGACCGCGAAAAACGAACTTCGAAAAATGAGAATCTGGCCA